>NZ_JAMSLW010000009.1 GCF_024643285.1 Parapedobacter lycopersici | reverse complement strand
ATGGGTAAGGTACCCTTATCCGATTTTCTAACAATAAAAACCAAAGTTATGAAAAGAGAACTATGCAAACAAGTTCTTTATAATCACTTCTTTAGCCAATTTAAACGATTTATTTTCTTGTTAAACCAAACGGTCCTTTTGACGCTTCTATTGACGTTGAATGTGACGGCCAAGAGCTATTCCCAGGGGGAGAAGATTGACCTGGCTGTTGAGGACGTCAAGCTGAAGCTGGTTTTTCCGATGCTGGAGGAGCGCGGGAAGATCCGGCTGATGTACAGCGAGGAAGGCGGCGCGCTCGAAAAATTGGTTACGCTGGAAGTTACGGACACCCCGGTACTGACGGTATTGGACATGCTGCTAACCAACACCAACCTCGAATACCGTGAGCTGAATGACAACCTGGTCGTGGTCAGGAACAGGGCCGTCCAGCAGGACATTACCGTACGCGGCGTGGTCCGGGATACGGATGGACAGCCGCTGACGGGCGTCAGCGTGATGGTAAAAGGAACAACGCGGGGGGCAAGCACCGATGGAGCAGGTAATTTTGCCATTGCGGCACCTGCCGATGGCACGCTTATCTTCTCGTATATCGGCTATAAGACCAGCGAAGTGGCTGTTAATGCACAGGCATCGATCACCGTCACCCTCGAGGGCGACGCCCAGGCGCTGGGCGAGGTGGTCGTCACCGCGCTGGGCATTACCCGGGAACGGAAATCGCTGAGTTACTCGGTAACCGAGGTGGCCGGAGAGGACCTGTCCAAAGCCCGGGAAATCAACCTGGGAAATGCGCTGACGGGCCGGGTAGCAGGGCTTAATGCAACGAGCACCTCAACCGGACCAGGTGGGTCCACGCGGATCGTTATCCGCGGTAACGGCTCACTGAATGGCGATAACCAGCCGCTGATTGTCGTAAACGGTATCCCGATCGATAATTCAAACCAGGGCTCGCCGGGCACTTATGGCGGCACCGATAGGGGTGACGGATTATCCAGCATCAACCCGGATGATATTGAAAGTATTTCCGTATTGAAAGGCGGTACGGCTGCGGCGCTTTATGGCTCGCGCGCGGCCAACGGGGTGATCCTGATCACGACCAAGTCGGGGCAGGCCCGCCAGGGGATCGGCGTGGAATACAATACCACCTATACCCTCGAAACCCCGCGCGACCTGCTGGATTGGCAATATGAATACGGTGCCGGAACGCGGGGCGAAAAGCCGGACTCCCAGGCCGAGGCGATTGCCAACGGGCGCATGTCGTGGGGCGCACCGCTCGACGGTTCCATGGTAATGCAACCCGACGGGCAGGAGCGGCCCTATGTAGCCCAATCCGATAACATAGGGAATTTCTATAATACCGGCAGCACGTTCAGCAATACGGTGGCGCTGGTGGGCGGCAATGAATCCGTTAATTTCCGGTTTTCGGCCGCGAATGTCGACAATAAGGGAATTGTGCCCAACAATTCCCTGAACATGAAGACCTTTAATTTAAGCGTGAATGCCAACCTGGCCGATAAGATCTCATTTGAGGGGCGGGCGCAGTACGGCATACAGGAAAATAAGAACCGCCCGCGCCCGGGCGATTTCGACCGGAACGTGAACACCGGCGTACAGGTGGTGGCCAACAGTATTGATGTGCGTACCCTGGCCCCCGGGTTTGATCCGGCGACGGGGAACGAATTTGTCTGGAGTGATTATATCTACGTAACAAACCCCTATTTCGTTATCAATAAAGTGCGGAACGGCGATACCCGTAAACGGTTCATGGGCTCTTTTGTTGCCCGCTACCATTTTACAGATTACCTGTATGCATCGGGCCGGGTGGGGATAGACCGTTTCAATTTTGATGCATTTGATATTATTCCGTCCGGTATTGCCTTTAATAACCGCGGACAGATGTCGACCAACCAGAACGATCGCCAGGAAGTGAATGGCGAGGTGATCCTGGGGCTGGATAAAACCTTCGGCCGTTTCTCGGTCAATGCATTGGTCGGCGGTAACCAGATGCGCAGCACCATTCAGGGAATCGGCCTGAACAGCGGCCAGTTTAACGTGCCGTTCCAGTATTTCATCGGGAACGGAAGCGCCCAGAATTTCAATCAGAATTACAGCCAGCGGGCAATCAATTCTCTCTTCGGCTCCGCGGATATCGGTTATAATGGTTACCTGTACCTGACACTGACCGCAAGGCAGGACTGGTTTTCTACGCTGGCAGCAGACAATAACAGTTTGCTCTATCCGTCGGTGGGACTGACGTTCGTTGCATCGGATGCCTGGGGCAGTCGCCCCGAATGGCTGAACTTCCTGAAATTGCGGGGTTCATGGGCGCAGGTGGGCGGCGGTGCGCCGGACCCCTATGGGCTGGACCTCACCTATAGCAATTCCGCGCAGCAATACATTAACGGTGCGACACTGATGACCATCAACGGAAGCACCATTCCCAACGCGTTGAAGCCCTATACGTCGACGACCACGGAATTCGGCGTTGAGGGGCGTATCTTCAATAGCCGGCTGGGCGTGGACCTGACGGTGTACGACCGGACGACGACCAATGACATCGTAAATGCGTCCGTACCGATTTCATCCGGCTATGGCAGCGTTGCCATGAACGTGGGGCAGATTCAAAACCGCGGGATTGAATTGCTGTTAACGGGTACGCCGGTGCAAAGGACCAATTTTGACTGGGATGTCGCCTTAAACATGGCCTATAATAAAAACACGGTGCTGAAAATTGCCGATGGATTGACCTCGCTGTACCTGCCCGGTGCAACCACCCGGACGCTGAATGGATGGGTTTACCATTTTGAAGGTGAACCTTTCGGATTAATCGCCGGGAACCGGGCAGCCCGCAACGAAAACGGGGAAATCGTTTACAATAGCGCAACGGGCATTCCGATTCAGGGGCCGCTGGAAATTTTAGGACAGGGTGTGCCTCCGCTGACACTCGGGCTGAGCAATAGCTTCCGCTACAAATCTTTTAACATGAGTGTGCTGGTCGACGGAAAATTCGGCGGTTCGATTTACTCGGCTACCAATGCTTACGGCACGCAGTTCGGGCTGGACAAGCGCACGGTGGAAAACGGGGTCAGGGAAAATGGCGTGCAGGTGTCCGGGGTCGACCAGGAGGGCAACCCCTATTCCGGCACCGTAACCGCGCAGACCTATTATTCGACGATCTGGTCGACACTGACCGACCAGTTTGTCACCGACGCCGATTTCATCAAGCTGCGTTCCATTACGCTGGGTTATTCGCTGCCGGCCCGTTTACTGGAGAAAACACCCATTCAGGCAGCCAATATCTCATTTGTGGCCCGCAACCTGTTTCTGCTGTTGAACAAGGCACGGAATATCGATCCGGAATCGAGCTACAGCAATGGAAATGCCCAGGGGCTGGAAAACTTCGGCTTGCCGACGGTGCGCAGCTATGGGTTGAATTTATCAGTCAGGTTCTAACGAGAAAAAGGAATGACGCTCAACAAAACGACCATGAAATACACTATAAAAAAAATAAGCTCAGCGCTGATGCTGGGAAGTTTAGCTGTGCTGCTGCTCGCGTCGTGCGACAAAGGGTTTGAAGACATGAACCGAAACCCGAATGCCTATACGGAACCGGTTATCGGAAATCTGTTTACGACCAGCATCGTCCGTACGGCAGGTACGGGAACCAACGACCGGAACCGGACCAATATCAAGTACTTTGCGGGTACCATGCAGTACATGGCCTCGCTGGGAACCAACTGGTCCGGTGACAAGAATTTTGAAAACGGCCAGTTCGGCGATCTCTTTTTTGAGATTTACAACTCCCACCTGCCCGAGCTGCAGGAGGCCATCGCCTTCACGGAAGGAAATCCGGAGCTGGTCAACCACCACGCCATGGCCAGCATCTGGCGGGTTTATGTGCTGCACCGGGTCACCGATATATATGGCGATGTGCCTTACACCGAAGCCGGCCAGGGATATATCAATCAGGTTCACAAGCCCAAATACGACAAGCAATCGGATATTTACCCCGATATGCTGGCTAAACTGGAAACCGCGATTAACCAGCTGGACCCATCGAAACCGACGTTCGGAATCAACGATGTACTTTACGAGGGCAATACGGGTAAATGGAAAACATTTGGTTATTCGCTGATGCTAAGGCTGGGCATGCGGCTGACCCAGGTGGATCCGGCACTCTCCCGGCAGTGGGTGGAAAAGGCGATCGCCGGAGGAGTGATGACCAGTAACGACGACATTGCCAAAGTAGACCATACCGCAGGCAATGGCAATACACAGAATTGGGACGCCTTTGAATTAAAACGGGAAAGCCTGCCCGAGTCCAATGCAGGCAAGGGCCCGGTGAAGCTGGCCAAGACATTAATTGACGCCCTTCAGGAGGGGAACGACCCACGGCTGCCATTTTATGCAACGCTGTGGGAGGGCAATATTCTTTCCCAGCAGACCGCGAAGCTCCCGGCCACCACCAACCCGGCCATACAACGGGGGCTGCCCAATGGGTACGATGCCAATTCGATTTCGGATGCGATTCCCGGTTTCAGCAACGATATGCTTGTGGAGTTTTCGGAGCCGAATACGGCAACCCTCGCCAGTCTGGATGCGCCGTCCATGATACTGACCTACTCCGAGGTGGAATTCCTGCTGGCCGAAGCCGCACTGCGGGGCTGGGGCCCCGGTACCGCAGCGGAACACTACAACAAAGCCATTGCCGCCAATATGCAGTCGACCAGCTTATACCCCGTCGTTACGCTGTCGGGTGGAAGCAGCGTGATTTCCCAATCGGCCATTGACACGTACCTGGCCGCGCATGCGCTGAATACGGGCGGTTCTTTTGATGCGCAGATGGAGCAGATCTATACACAGTTCTGGTTAGCGCATTTTATGTATTATGATAATTTTGAAGCATTTTCTACCTGGCGCCGTACGGGTTATCCGGACCTGGTGCCAACCAATTACCCGGGTAATTTTACCGGCGGAACACACATGCTCCGCCTGCGTTACCCGATTGATGAGGCCACACTGAATACCGAAAATTACAATGCCGCCGTTGCCAACCAGGGGCCGGACTTATATACGACACCTGTTTGGTGGGACGTGGATTAAAGAATTAGTTAGTAGTTAGTTAGTTGGGGATGGCTTGTCCTGGGCAAGGCCCAGGCAAGACCATCTTTTAAGATGAACACTGAAATTCAATAGCCGTGAAACCGTCGTGATTTACAACATTCACAGCGAATGATGATTAATCATGACAGCTTCATTACCAATTATAAACAACTATTCCAATGAAAGACAACCGAAGAGAATTTATCAAGAAAGGGGCATCGATGGCGGCTGCGCTGTCGGTAGCGGGACTGAGCTCCTGCGCGCCTTCCGGAACAGGTGATCACGCGGCGTCCACCGCCGGTGCGCCTGTCGAATGGCCGGTAATTGCAGGTCCTGACGCACCAAAGATGTGCCTGGGATGTTCGTCGAACGCGACAGCGGCCGAAATGCGGAAAATAAAGCAATTGGGCGTAGACCATGTGTTGATGGGCGGGCCGCCGATTCCCTGGACGGTGGAGGGACTGCGCGGTATTATGGACCGTTTCAAGGCGGCGGGACTGACCGTGATCAATATGATGATCGGCGGCCATCCCAATACGATCTATGGCCGGGAGGGACGCGATGAGGAAATCAAGCATATTCAGGACTCCCTGCGGGCTGCGGGCCAGGCGGGGCTTCCCGTGGTGGAATATAATTTCTATGCGCATCGGTTAATGGCCGGTTACTATGGGGTAGAAGGCCGTGGCGGGGCGGGGATTACGGCGTTCGATTACGCCCGGGCGGCGGACATACCCAGCGATCCCGAACCACAGACGGCCGAAATGCTGTGGGATAACCTCACTTATTTTCTGAATGCCGTGATTCCCGTAGCGGAGGAAGCCGGTGTGCGGATGGCATTGCATCCGAATGACCCGCCGATTCCCATTGCCCACGGCCACGAACAGATCATGGCCCGGTTTGAAGACTGGAAACGCCTGATCTCTATCGTGGATAGTCCGGCTAACGGAATGACCTACGACTGCGGGGTGTCACGCGAGCTGGGCGAAGATCCCCTGGAAGTGCTGGAATACCTCGGATCACGCGATCGCATCAACCACATGCACTACCGTAACGTAATCGTGGAAAAACCCTATGAAAAATACCAGGAAGTCTTTATGGATGAGGGCCAGGTAAACATGTTTGAGGTCATGCGCGGCGTCATGAAACTGGGGTACAAGTTCGGTGTTTATCCGGAGCATCCGCGGGCGCTGGACTACGACAAAGAACACCCGGCAGGTGTGCCTGATTTTTATCCCAACGGGGGCGGATATGCGGCGGAGGCGTACAATGTGGCCTATACCAGGGCAATGATGCAGGCCGTGGGTTCACTAGACGGCAGCAGCAAATAGCCACCATAATCCTATAAAATGAAAGCTAACAGAAGAACCTTTATCAAAACAAGCGCGTCGCTTGCCGCAGCGTTGTCTGTGGGCGGGATGCATGCTGCCTGTGTTGATGCAGAAACCAGGCAGGCAGCAAAAGAAGTGGAACGGGACGCCGGAATGAAATTTGCCCTGATGATGGGGCCTACGTCTCCCCGCGTCCCTTACGCCCGGCAAATGGATGTGTTGCATGCCGTATCCGGCGTACAGCGTATCGACGGACTGGATCCATGGGATCCGAAAGCCATTGCAGCGACCAAGGCCGCATGGGAAAAGGAGGGGATGAAATGGACGGTGGTGGAAGGCCCCCCTTCCCTGGGAACACTGACCAAACTGGGGCTACCGGGGCGTGATGAGGAAATTGCGCATTTCATTACGTTCATGAAGAACCTGAAACAGCATGGCGACGTGGATGTGATCTGTTATAACTGGATGCCGGTAATCAGCTGGGCGCGTACCACCATGGACCGTCCGGGAAGGGGAGGTGCGCTGGTAACGTCTTTCAATAATGAAGATATCAAGAACCGGCCGTTAACGGAATATGGGGAGGTATCGAAGGAAACGCTTTGGGATACGCTGGAATATTTCTTGAAAGCCGTAGTGCCGGAGGCAGAGAAAATCGGGATGAATCTCTCCCTGCATCCCGACGATCCCCAGGTAGATAGCATCCAGGGTATTTCGCGTATCATGAATACGGTCGAAAATTTTGACAGGATGCTTAACCTGGTGCCGAGTAAATATAGCGGACTGACCATGTGCCAGGGCAATTTTGCCCTGATGGGTGCGGATATACCTGCCCTGATCAGGCGGTGGGGAAATGACGGCAAAATCAATTTTGTCCATTTCCGAAACGTCCAGGAGCTCAGTGGGGTGTTGCCGAGTACCGCATTTACCGAAACTTTCCATGATGAAGGACAGATTGATATGTACGAAGCGATGAAGGCCTATCACGATATCGGATTCAGGGGGACCATCCGGCCCGATCACGTGCCTACCATGGCCGGGGAGGAAAATACACGCCCCGGTTACATGACGCTGGGTACGCTTTATGCGATCGGGTATATGCGCGGACTCGCGGAATCCATCAGTAAGCAGGCCGGTAAAACATAGTCGCCAATTTCGGCGCGGTATTAAAAATGAGAAGTGCGCGAACACTTCTCATCCAAATTCTTCAAGGGGTAAGTACATACCGCACCTTCTGAATTTCCTGTAACCAATAATAACCAAAACTATGAAAAAAGAGGAACTATACCAACCGGTCCTTTACCATCAACTGTTTACGCTGGTTAAACGAAAGATTTACTTATTGAACTACACTGTTATCCTTACCTTGTTATTAACGTGGAACGTAACGGCAAAAACGTATTCTCAAGGAGAAAAAATCGATCTGCTCGTCCACGATATGCAATTGAAAAAGGTGCTTCCGATACTGGAACAGAAAGGGAAAATCCGCCTGATGTACAGTGAAGAGGGCGAAGTACTGGACAAACCGGTCAGCATCGAAGTCAGGAACACCCCCGTTTTGGATGTACTGGCACGGCTGCTGGAAAACAGCGGACTCCAATACCGCGAATTGAAAAGCGGCCTGTTCGTGATCCTGGACAGGGAGGAAGCCGCATGGCAGAATCCGGTCCGGGGGACGGTCCGTGACGGGAACGGACAGCCGCTGGCCGGGGTCAGTGTGAAGGTAACCGGTATCGACGGAGGTACTGCCACGGACGCCAAAGGCCAGTTTGCCATTGATGTGCCCGAAAACGGTACGCTGGTGCTGTCTTATGTGGGCTACCTGACGCAGGAAGTTCCGGTAAATGCCCAGACGACCATTGACATTGTGCTTGAAGAGGATGCATATGCCCTCAGTGAGGTGGTGGTCATCGGCTACGGAACGACGACAAAGAGCGACCTTACCGGTTCGGTAAGTTCCGTGAGTGCCGAGGACATTGAAAAAATGCCGGTTACTACTGTCGATCAGGCGCTTCAGGGCCGTTCGGCGGGTGTGCAGGTGATGAGCAACGACGGCTCGCCGGGGGCTAATATATCGGTCCAGATCCGGGGAGTGGGTTCATTTGGCAACACCTCACCGCTGTATGTGGTGGATGGCTATCCGATTTCCGGCGGCCTTGCCAGTATTAATCCGGCGGACATCCAATCCATTGATGTATTGAAAGATGCCTCCGCCGCGGCCATTTACGGTAACCGTGCCTCCAATGGCGTGGTCATCATTACCACAAAACGGGGCAGCAATCAGGGCGGGGTCCAAATCTCGATCGATGCCAATACATCCTTTCAGTCCGAACCGGAACGCTACAGCATGATGACGGCCGAACAGTTTGTTACCGCAGCGAAGACGGTGGTGGAAACCGACGCGTACAACGCGCTGCAGGAATGGATCGATAACCCCGCATCGTCATTCCGGAATATCGACTGGCAGGATGCATTTTACAAGACGGGGCTGCGGCAGAATTACAGCCTTGCCCTCCGCGGCGGCGGTCCGCAGGTGCAGTCGGCCTTCTCCGTCGGTTATTTCAAACACGACGGGATCGTGCGGTTTTCGGGTTTCGAACGCTATAATGCCGGCCTGAACCTGGATTATACACCGTTTACCTGGCTGAAGGCGACAACAAGCGTGAAGTACGCGCACAGCAACCGCGATGCACGTGCGGCCAACCTGGGATCGTTTCTTTTCCTGATCCCGACGATGACCGGCCGGCCGGGTGTGGATCAGATCAAGGACGGGAACGGCATTTATGGTTATTATGCACTGGGCCAGCAGGCGACGGGCTCGGGCCAGACAAACCTGTATGCCGACCTGGAACAGCGTCAGGTAGACCGGCCGAGCAACTACCTGTTGACGACGGCTGCCCTCGAAGCTACGCTGTTGCCGGGATTGAAGGCAAAGACAAATTTCGGGGTCAATACCAGCAATTTCTCATCGCTTACGTTTAATCCCGCGCACGACCGCAGCCTGAATGCACCGTTATCCAGTTTTGACCAAAGCGTAAGTACCACGGCGGAATGGCTGTGGGAAAATACGCTGTCCTACACCAAGGCGTTCGGGCGGCATAACATCGATGTGGTCGGCGGGATCTCCGCACAGCAGAATAAATTCCGCATGTCGGGCGTCAATGGGAACGGTTCCATCAGTAACGACGTGATCAGCGGCAGCAACGGGAACCTGACCGTGATCAATTCGACCACAGGGTATACCGAACTGTGGTCGCTGGCCTCCCAGTTTGGCCGGCTGACCTATAAATTTGCGGATCGGTATATTTTTACCGGTACCATACGCCGCGACGGCTCTTCACGGTTCGGTGACGGCCAGAAATGGGGGATTTTCCCTTCGCTGTCCGTTGCGTGGCGGCTTAAGGAAGAAGCGTTCCTCCGCGACGTGGAAGCCATCAGCGACCTCAAGTTAAGGGCGAGCTGGGGTAAGGCCGGTAACCAGGATGTACCGCTCTTTGCCTATCAGGGGCCATATACCCCGGGGCCGTCGGCCAACGACAACCGCGGGTATGTCTTCGGCCGGGATAAGGCATACTATCCCGGTCTCGTGCTGGATGCATTGCCGAACCCGAACCTGACCTGGGAAAAAAATACGCAGACGGATATCGGACTCGACCTTTCCCTGTTTAACAACCATGTTCATTTTACTGCGGACTACTACAAAAGGGTGTCGTCGGACTTCTTGCTGAATGTGGATGTGCCTGCACAGACCGGCTTCGCTGCGGCACAGCGCAATGTCGGTGAAATGCAGAACGAAGGGGTGGAACTGGCCATCCAGTACCGGAGCGACCAGCATCCGTTCAAATGGAGTATCGGAATCAACGGGTCGACCATCAAAAATAAGATCAACAGCTATGCGGAAGGACTTACCCAGATGTACAACCAAAATCAGCTCGGCTTCCGGAATTATGGGGGAAACCAATGGACACAGTACAGCCTGTCGCAGGTTGGGGGTGTTATCGGGGCGTTTTATGGCTTTAAGACCGATGGTATTTTCCAGGACCGCACGGAAATCGATGCGCTGAATGCCGCCGCCGTGGAACGCTATGGCGAGGGCGCCTATTACCAGGTGTCCACGACTTCGCCGGGCGACCGGAAATTCGTAGACCTGAACGGCGACGGGCGCATCACCGACGACGACCGCATGATTATCGGTAATCCATTGCCGAAATTCTTCGGCGGTATCACCTTTGACGGATCGTATAAGCAATTTGATTTCAGTGTATTCGTATACGCTTCGATCGGAAATGAAATTTTAAATTATTCACGGAGAAACCTGGAAAACTTTGATGCCGCCGCAGGCGTGGGGCTTCAGAATTTTGGGACAGATTTTTACAATAACCACTGGACATCGGAGAACCATTCCACAACCTATCCCCGGCTGGTCGCGTACGACCAGAACGGGAATAACCGGGTTTCGGACGCCTATGTGGAAGACGGGAGCTTTGCCCGGCTGAAGAACGTGCAGGTAGGTTATACACTGCCCGAGACCATTGCGAAATCCATTCGCATGAGCCGGCTGCGGATTTATGTGAGTGCACAGAACCTGTTTACGCTGACTAATTACTCGGGCCTGGATCCGGAAATCGGCAATATTGGGGCAGCAAGCGGGAATAACGCGAATGCAACCGGCGTAGACCTGGGTAATTATCCCACCAGCCAGTTTTTTACACTGGGCCTGAATGTCGGCTTTTAAATGCATCCGCTTATTGTAGTTATTCAGTGAAATATCAAGTATTATGAAAAAAATAAATCGATATATCTGCATACTGGCACTGGCCATTGCTTTACTGCTGCCAACGGGCTGTGGCAAGGATTTTCTGGAGCAGCAGAACACCCGGGAAGCCACCGAAGGATCGTTGTTTAAAACCGCCGAGGACGCACTGAAACTGGTCGCGGGAATTTATGACACCTTCCACAATAACGATTTTCTGATCAAATCCATTTGGTACCAGGCGAACTTCCTGACCCAGGATTATCAAAACTGGGGATCGGACAGCTTTTTTGCTACCTATGAGATCCCTACCTCATTCGACGCGCTCCGTGTATTCTGGGAGCGTTCCTATCAGGGCATTGCCCGGGCCAATTCGGCCATACAGATCCTGGAACGGATGAAAAACGACGGCGTAATTACCGCTGAGCTGGCGGGCCGCTTAACCGGGGAAGCGTATTTTCTGCGCGGCGTATTTTATTATTACATGGCTACCGTGTTCGGCGGTGTTCCGCTGGAGCTTGAACTCGTTACCGACGATGGCCGGCATCCCCGGAATACACAGGAAGAAGTGTTTACTTCGGTAGTCAATGACATGACTACGGCCGCAGGCCTGTTGCAGTGGCCATCCGAAATGGCGCTGGCAGATGTGGGACGCGCCACAAAGGGTGCGGCATATGCTTACCTGGGCGACGCCCTGATGTGGCTCGGGCAATACGATGAAGCCGTGGATGCATTCGATATGCTGGAAGGTCATTACCAGCTGGAACCGGATTTTATGGACATCCATGATTTCGATAATCAAAACGGTCCGGAGGTCATTTTTTCCATTCAGTATATCGAATCGGCAAACATGAATAACCCGACCAATGACACCCAGTGGCTGTCGGCGTTCTGTATGCCGGAGGAGATCACCACGATGGGTTATTCCTATGTACATCCCAAATATTATACTTCCTTCGAAGCAGGTGATGAACGGCGGCGGGCTACGGTAATCGGGCCGGGGGAAACCCATCCGGATCCAAAGATCAATATCTCGGAATACCCCAATGTCATTGCCCGGTATGGCGGCATCAATACCGTGGGAACCGCTGACAAGCCCTGGAAAGGCCAGGACGGGCAGCGGTCGGGTTACTTTTCGGTTAAAACCTGGCGGGATCCGTATGTCAACGGCCGGGCCGGTGAACCCGGGCAGAATGCGTACCAGTACAGCTCATTTAACCAGATCCTGATGCGGTATGGCGGCATCCTGCTGTCGAAGGCGGAGGCGCTTTTCAAAAGCGGGAACGAAGGGGAAGCCTGGAATATCGTGAATAATATCATCCGCGACCGGGCTAACCTCGGCCCTGTGGGCGGTGATTTTATGACTGCGGTAACCAATGAGTACCGTCACGAGCTCGGTGGGGAGTACGGGGTGTTCTTTTACATCAGGCGGCAGGGGGAGGGAGAAGCCTCCAAATTCGTAAAGACACATTACGGCATTACCATTCCGCCCGGCCATGAGCTAATGCCCATTCCGATCACGGCCATCGGTGCAAATTCAAAACTGGAACAGAACGACGGATACAAATAGGGTTTAGCAGACAAACGGGAAATAAGCAATGCAATTAATAAAAGGGATTTCAAAATTACTGACGGCCGCAGTTCTGCTTGCGATGGGGTGCGCCGATTCAAACGAACAAAGAAATGAAAAGACAGGTGAAAACTGGCCCGTTTACGGGGGCAATAATGCAGGTAACCGCTATTCGCCGCTTACCCAGATTAATAAAAATAACGTGGGCTATCTGGAAGTGGCCTGGACGTATGATACCGGGGAAAATAACAATTCATCCGAACGGGGGTATGAAATCCAGTGCCAACCCATTATTGTTGATGGCATATTGTACGGTACAACGCCGCAGCTGAAAGCCTTCGCCATCAAAGCGGACACGGGGGAAGAGCTATGGAAGTTCGATCCCTTTGAAGACCTGGATCCGCAGTACCACCAAAACCGGGGCGTCAGCTACTGGCGCGACGGTGATGATGAACGGATCCTGTATACTGCCGGGTCTTCCTTGTTTGCATTGGATGCGAAAACAGGCACACCGGTCGAAGGCTTCGGAACGGGGGGCAGGGTTAGTCTGTATGTGGGGCTGGACACGAACCTTGACCATGATATCAGCGGGTTGATGGCCATTGCGACAACTCCCGGTGCGGTTTATAAGGACCTGCTGATTATGGGGTCACGGGTGTCGGAATTCGGCGATGCATTACCCGGGCACGTGCGGGCATTTGATATCCGCACGGGCGAAATGCGCTGGGTTTTCCATACCATCCCCCAGCCGGGGGAATACGGGTACGAAACCTGGCCGGAGAACGCCTACAAGTATATGGGCGGCGCCAACAACTGGTCGGGCATGGTATTGGACGCCCAACGGGGCACGGTATTCCTGGGTACCGGTTCACCCGCTACGGATTTCTACGGCGGGGGCCGGCATGGGGAGAACCTGTTTGGCAATTGTATCCTTGCGCTGGATGCCGAAACGGGCAAACGGAAATGGCATTTCCAGACGATCCATCACGACCTCTGGGATCGGGATATTCCAAACCCGCCGAACCTGATTACCGTGAACCACGATGGAAAACGGATAGCTGCCGTGGCGCAGGCCACTAAAGACGGACTGATCTATGTGCTGGACCGCGACACCGGGGAGCCGCTGTTTCCCGTGGAGGAACGTCCTGTTCCGCTGGATGGAGCCGTTCCCGGTGAGGCACCCTGGCCTACGCAGCCCTATCCGCTGAAGCCCGAACCCTTTGCCCGCCAGTATTTCAAGGAGGAGGATATCAATGACCTGACACCGGGGGCATATGACGCCGTGCGGAAACGTTTTCTTGAAACCCGCTCGGGAAATAAGTATATTCCGCCAAGTATCGAGGGCACCCTGGTGTTCCACATCGGCGGCGGTGCGGAATGGGGTGGCACAGCGGCCGATCCGGAGGGTGTCTTTTATGTTAATTCCAATGAGATGCCCTGGGACCTGCGTATGATGGACCTTTCTACCAGTCTCCGCGAACGGGAAAAATCCCTGGCCGCGCGCGGCGAGGCGCTTTACATGACCAACTGTGCCTCGTGCCACGGGGCCGACCTGAAAGGGAGCGGAACCCGGTATCCGGCACTGGCTGATATCGGCAAGCGGATGGACCGCGAAGCGGCGTTGCAGGTCATCGAAGCAGGCAGCGGCATGATGCCTTCGTTCAAGCACCTTCCGGAATTCCGGAAGAATGCGATACTCAGCTATTTGTTCCACACGGATGAAAAGGTAGATTTGCATAACGCGAATGAATTGTCGGCAGCTGCCGACAGCTCGAATTTCCCTTATGTGGCACCCTGGGTGAATAACGGGCAGGTACAGTTCCGCACGCCTGATGGGTATCCCGGTGTAAAGCCACCCTGGGGTACGCTCAATGCGGTAGACTTAAATACCGGGGAATATCTATGGAAGGTGCCGTTGGGTGAATTTCCGGAGCTGAAAGAACAGGGTATTCCGCCAACGGGTACGGAAAACCACGGCGGCCCCATTGTAACGGCGGGCGGACTGCTGTTCATCGGAGCCACGCAGGATGAGCTGTTCCGGGCGTTTGATAAAAGTACCGGAGAAGTGCTCTGGGAGTACCGGCTGCCGGCCGGCGGTTTTGCCACCCCGGCGACTTACGAAGTCAATGGCACGCAATACGTGGTCATTGCGGCAGGTGGAACCAAGTACGGACTCAAACCGGGCGGAACCTACGTGGCATTTGCCCTGTCGGATAACGCCCCGGGAGGTAAATAGAAAAGCCGATTATTGCAGAAACCAATCTTTTTAACAAATTATATAACCCATGAAAAATCTCATTTTACTGATTACCGCAATCCTTGTTTCAGGCAGCCTGTTTGGGCAGCGGCCTGGTGTCGGCGCCTCCCCTGAATATATCCAGTCGCTTACCTCGCAATGGCAGGGTGAGCGTTTTGCCGATGGCCGGCCCCATGTGCCGGATGTCATGCTCCAACGCCTGGAAAAATGTACACTGGAACAGATCTGGGGGTATCTTGGCGCAAGAGGCTACCGTAACCAGGTAGCAAAAGACTGGCTGATGCTGAATCCCGGCGAAACGATGGTCGGCCGGGTGGTGACGGCCCGGTTTGTGCCTGCACGGCCCGACCTGGACAGCCTCGTAAAAGCCGAGGGAAAGGCCGAGGGCCGGTCGCAGAGCGGCGGGATTAACATCTGGCCGATTGATATCCTGACGAAGGGCGATGTTTATGTGGCCGATGGTTTTGGTAAGGTAAAGGATGGTACATTGATCGGTTCGAGCCTGGGCAATGCCATCTATGGCAAAACGGGCAAAGGCGTGGTCTTTGACGGTTCGATCCGTGATATGCAGGAACTGAAGGAAACCGAAGGGTTCAATGCCTGGATCAAGGGCCACGATCCGTCGTACATTAAAGACATGACGCCGATTTCCATCAATGCGCCAATCCGTGTCGGCGAGGCGACGGTATTCCCGGGCGACGTGGTATTTGCCAATGACTACGGCGTGGTGTTCATTCCCGCCCACCTGGTGGCCGGGCTGGTCGTGTCTTCCGAATTGACGGCTTTGCGCGACGAATTCGAACGGTTTTTACTCCGCCAGTCGAAATACCCTTCGGGTGAAATTCATGGGGACTGGAGCGACAAGATCAAGGACGAGTTCAGGGCCTGGGTTGCGGAATATCCGTCCGAATTGACGGTAAGCAAAGAGGATATCGAAAAGTACCTGCGTCCCCGGCGCTAAGGACCGTTTACCTGCGGGGGGCGCAGCTGCTGCGCTGTACCTCCCGCTGTTGTCATTATTTTATACGTTAGGGTTGAAAAAAGGTCCGCAATGTGAGGCAGCCTCCTTGCATGCGGCCTTTTTATATCGGCATTTCAGGCAGTAGTGCCGCCGATTCGATGGATCAGCATAAAAAAATACCAATTTCCATTAGGGAATTTCCGGCTAATTATTGTCATATATACAAAGGCCCGAATTATAATTATAAGCCGAGGGGGTGTCTTTTAAATTTTATGGATGAGAAAAGGATCGTTGCATTGCTGGCACGCAGGGCAGCAGGAGAGCTGAGTGCTTCGGAGGACAGGGAGCTTTCGGAGCTGCTGTTGTCGCACCCGGACGGGGTTTATTACGAGGAGTTTGTCCGGGAGCTTTGGCAGTTCGGCGGAGGTACAGCCGGCGCCGGCGGGGATTATTATTCGCGGCACCTGGAGCGTCATTCGGGGGCGCTTGATTTTTCGGAGGGGGGTGTTTCGCGGGGATACGGTGTTTTCCGGCCGGCTGTGCTGGTGATTGTTCTTGTACTTGTTTTGGGGTTTGGGTGGTGGTTTCTGCGTGATTCTGCGGATGCTGTTCCGGATCAGATCGAGATTGTTTCGGAGCGTGGTGTTCGCAAGCAGCTGGTTCTTCCTGACGGGACGAAGGTTTGGCTGAACGCGGACAGTCGGCTGGTATACGACGGGACGCTTGAGACGGGGAGCACGCGGAAT
>NZ_JAMSLW010000008.1 GCF_024643285.1 Parapedobacter lycopersici | reverse complement strand
AATGTACTGCCGCCCTATTCCCTTCCTCCCAAGCGGGCTGCAAAGATATAGTTTTTCTATAAACCGTGCAAGTATTTTTAACTCGAAATACATAAGAATTTAACAATCCTGAGGCTGATCCGGCCAATCGGAGAACCTAACGGGTTACTGTCCAAATGAATACCCCGCTATCCCTTCGGCAAATCAATTTTGTCCATATCAATCCATGCTTCCTCAGCATCCAGTAAATACGACATGGGGTGCTCCGGATCCTTGATGATTTCAAACAATGTAAAGCCCCAGGGTTTCCAGAAATTCTCCAGCACCTGGCCAAATACCTTTACCTGCCATGGATCGAAAATCGGCTTCCTGCTCATATCCATCAGTGGCATGGGTTCGATGTAAATCCGCTCATCAGTTGGCAATACCGCATACTCGGGCAACCGGTTGAACAAGTAGGTCGAATAAAAATAACGGGCACAAAGTTCTTCAAACTGGATGGGGTGCAGGGAATGGGCACCTACTTTTTTGAGGTAATCACGATGGTAGTTATTATTCGTCCCATTGTCCTGCAAGCAAACAATAAGGCCAAAATCCTTCATCCGCAACGAAAAAACCAGTGTATTAATCTCGTCGCGGTAACTGAATGTGTCCTCCGGATTAGCCACGCGGGTCACCACCACGCTGAAAGGCAGTGCACCGTCAAACTGGATGGGCAGCCGTATCGACTGCAGCATGGTATGCAGACTTTTGAATTTATGCGCCAGTACCTGCGAAAAATTCATGACCTCCCCGCTCAGCTGCTGCTGGCGGATGCCAGACTGGATTTCATTGAATATAATTCCGTAAACCAGCTTCCCCGCCCACTGGAACAGCTGCAGCGGCTCCAGCTGCTTTACGGCCGCATAGCCTTCCGTAAACGCCGCCTCAATCTGCTCCTCCAGTTCATCCAGCCGGCCCGCGGTCGCCGCGGCACAGGGCAATTTTAACTGTTTGTAAGTGCTGATATGCTCGTCCAGTAATTTAAATGGTTTCTCTTCCAGTTCATATGCCCGCATCAGCCACATTGGGAACACCTGAATCTCCTCGTCTGCCGACTGCAGTTTCTCACCACTCAGAAAGCAGGTGCTGTGATCAAAACGGAATTCCTGGAACGGATCATATAAGGTAGTCATGGATTGCAATAACGTATAAAAATTAATCTAATGAAGGAAATGAAATGCCCTTGATTTTACGGTAAAGCTCTACCGCATATAAATCGGTCATTCCAGAAACAAAGTCGAGCACCGAACGGATCCGGGAATACGTATCCTGCTGCTGCGCCAGAAATTGCCGGGGCATCAGGGCCAGCAGCTTGGCTTCGTATTTCGACTGCTTCGGTTTTAAGTATGCCGGAACAAACTCATCGAGTAAACCATCCATCACCTTATATCCTGCCACCTCAATCTGCACCACCGCCGGCGCGTTGTATATTCTTTCGACTGAAATCCGCTCAATGGCCTGCATGGCATCCGTCAGGCCGGTGTCCACGGCGTCGATCAGCGGCTGAGTAAACTGCCCCCGTAAAATCGTATCCTGCTGCCGGACAAACACGGCTGCGCAGGCAGTGATCAGGGTATTGATTGCTTTTGCACGCAATAAACTTACCCGACTGTCAAAGTCCGCGAGTTTCTCCAGCCGGACCTTCAACGCGGGGTCATCGCACACCGGCAACAGCAGCTGCTCCACCTGTTCGTAAGATAAAATGCCCAACCGGTGTGCATCCTCAAGGTCAATAATGTTATAGCAGATGTCATCGGCCGCCTCCACCAGGTAAACCAACGGGTGGCGTTTATACGCCGCTTGTTCACCCGAATCGCCCAACAGTCCCGTTTCCAGGGCGATCTTTTCAAAAGCGGAACGTTCCGACTGGAAATAACCGTACTTTTTCCGGTGGTGGGACCGCTTGTCGTGTCCGTCAATGGCGGCGCATGGATATTTAATAATAGCAGCCAGCGTGCTGTAGGTAAGGGCGAACCCATGTTCGTCTTTGCCCGCGAACGGATGCGTCAGAATCCGCAGTGCATTGGCATTACCCTCAAAGTGGGTCAGGTCGGCCCATTCCGCCGGTGAAACCTGCCCTTCAAAAACGCGGCCTGCACCATCGGTAAAATAATTGGAGATGGCCGATTCGCCGGAATGCCCGAACGCCGGGTTTCCGAGGTCATGCGATAAACAGGCTGCCGATATGACATTCCCCACTTCCTGCAGATAAGGCAGCTCCCGGTCGATATCCGGGTGCTCCCTTTTCATCTCGTTGTAGAAAATCCGTCCCAGCGACCGCCCCACACTGGCAACTTCCAGGCTATGGGTAAGCCGGTTGTGTACAAATACGCTGCCGGGCAGGGGAAACACCTGGGTTTTGTTCTGCAGGCGACGAAACGGCGAAGAAAAAATCAGCCGGTCGTAATCCCGCTGAAATTCGGAACGCGCATCGTGTTGGTCGCCCATCACGCGGGATTCGTACCCCCACCGCTTAGCCGAAAGCAATTGCTGCCAGTTCATGATCATAGTCCGCAAAGGTAGCACATTATCACAAAGTGATGTAGCGGTAATGTAAACATCGGTTGCGGAGCCCCGTTTTTTATCGTACATTTAAACCTGGCTTTGGACAACACATAAATACCGCAATGGCTGCTCCCCTCCCCGACCTGGTACACCAGACGTATCGCTCCCTTTTCAGCGAGGACCCGCTGCTGGTCCGTTCGCCGGGACGTATTAACCTGATTGGTGAACATACCGATTACAATCAGGGCTGGGTACTCCCCGCGGCCATCGACAAGCAGATCGTTGCCGCAATCGGGAAACGGGATGACCAGCTTATCCAGCTGCATGCCCTCGACCAGGGCCAGACCTACAGCACAACGCTGCATGGCATCGAACGTTCCGGACTCCTGTGGCCGGATTATGTACTGGGTGTTGTGCAGCAGCTCATCCGGTCACAGTACCCCCTGCAGGGCTTCAACCTCGTCTTTGCCGGCGACATCCCCCAGGGTGCAGGCCTTTCCTCCTCCGCCGCCCTCGAATGCGCAACGGCATTCGCCCTTAATGAACTGTTTTCGCTGGACATCTCCAGACTGGATATGGCACTGGCAGCCCAGGCGGCCGAAAACGATTTCGTGGGTGTAAAGTGCGGGCTGATGGATCAATTTGCCAGCCTGTTCGGGCAGGAACGGCAGTTGATCAAACTGGATTGCGCGGATTTTTCCCATGAATACATTCCATTTAACCATCCAGACATACAACTCATCCTGTTTGACACCCGGGTAAAGCATTCACTGGCCTCATCGGCCTATAATGAACGGCGCGAACAGTGTGAGCGTGGCGTGGCGTTAATCCGGAAGCATCACCCCGCCGTGACGAGCCTGCGCGATGCGACGGCCGAACAGCTGAACCGTTATGTAAAACCGGTCAACGAAACCGTGTACCAGCGCTGCCTGTATGTCGTTTCGGAGATCCAGCGGGTACAGGACGGGTGCGACGACTTAAAAAAGAATGATTTGATGTCCTTTGGAAAGCGCATGTTCGAAACCCATGAAGGGCTCCGGCATCAATACGAAGTAAGCTGCCACGAACTGGACCTGTTGGTGGATCTCATGCAGGGTCGCGAAGCGGTCCTCGGTGCCCGCATGATGGGGGGCGGTTTCGGTGGCTGTACCATTAATATGGTAAAAGCCGGGGAAGTACCGGATGTCATTTATGCCATAACCCACACCTACAGGAGAAAGACCGGAAAAGAGCTGCAGGTTTACCTGGCCAGGCCTTCGGGAGGGACCACAGTGTTATCCTAATCAAGCGATAAGCCATGCTGCACAATCTGCTACCAAATGCCGTCGATTTCGACACCCGGATTGCCGGGAAAAACACACACCTGCTGATATTGAAAAATGACCGCGGGGTTACCGTGGCACTATCCGACTTCGGTGCCCGGATTGTGAGCCTGCTGGTACCCGACCGCGAGGGCCTGCTCACCGACGTGGTGCTTGGGTTTCCCACCATCAGGGGGTACATCGATGCAGCGGAACAGTACCACGGCGCTACCATCGGCCGCTTTGCCAACCGCATCGCAGACGGGAAATTCACCCTTGACGGCCAGACACATACCATTGGACCCAACCACGGACGCAACGTCCTGCACGGAGGTGAAAACGGGTTTCACCGGCAGGTATGGGACCGCCGGGTCAACTACCTGCAGCAGGCCGATTTTTATTATGTGTCGGCCAGCGGGGAAGCAGGCTTTCCGGGAAAGCTGGCCGTACGTGTCAAATACCGCCTTACCGACAACAATGAACTAATCATCAGCTACCGTGCGGAGACCACCGAGCCAACGGTTATCAACCTGACCAATCATGCCTTTTTCAACCTCAACGGAGAAGGCAATGGGGATGTACTTGGCCATATGGCACGGATCAATGCAGACCACTACCTGCCCGTGGACCAGGCCCAGGTCCCGACCGGGGCAGTGGCGTCTGTTGCCAACACACCGTTCGATTTCCGGAAGGCCAAAACGATCGGACGCGATATCGGACAACCCCATGACCAGCTGACACCCCATGGGGGGTACGACCATACCTATGTATTGAATACCGGTCCGGGGCCGTCCGCCGCCATCGTATCGCCTGACAGCGGTATCTGCCTCGAGGTATTCACAAATGAACCCGGACTGCAATTCTACACCGGCAATGCACTGGACGGAGCGGATGTCGGTAAACAGGGGAAACCTTATGGACAATACGGTGCGTTCTGCCTGGAGACCCAGCATTTCCCCGACTCACCCAACCAGCCGAAATTTCCCAGCACCCAGCTTTTGCCCGGCGAGACCTTCCAATCGGAAACAACGTATCGGTTTTCTGTGGTGAAGGCCATGGACCGGACGCTGGATTGGTAAACTATTGATAAAATAGTATATTGCCTATCCAATAAGCCCGATGAATTATGAAACGCAGAACCGAATCATCATCCGTTGATTTCGATTCGTTATTTGACCAATGGAATAAACGGGTGTATGCTTATGCGCTGAAAAAAACGAACTCCAGCTATCTTGCCGAGGAAACGGTGCAAAAAGCGTTCATAAAATTATGGCGGAACCTGCAACAGCCAAAACCTGAAATTGACATCGAAAGACAGTTATTCTGCATTGTCCGGACGACAATCATCGATCTCATCCGGACAGAAACCGCGCGGAAAAGACTGCGTACATCCCTCGTAATCCCAGCGCGTCAAACGGCCTCCCCGGAAGAATTACTTAACGCGAAGGAAATGTCCGGCTTGTTACAGGACGCCATCAACGCCCTGCCCGAAATGCGGCGCAAGGTCTTTATCATGAGCCGGTTTGAAAACCTCACACACAAAGAAATTGCAAGCCGGTTGCTCATTTCACCCAAAACTGCTGAAAACCATATTAATTTAGCCCTCAAGGCGCTAAGAAAATCACTTCTTTCCCTTTTATGCATTGTCATTGATTTTTTTTAGGCTGTTGGTTGGGGGATAACGTGTTTTCATCCGTATACCATACTGATGAAAATAACCAAAGACCACATCGAACGTTTCTTACAGCATCAGTGTACACCCGAAGAGGCCGCACACATTAGCCGCTACCTGCAACGGCACCCTGAAAAATTAGCGGAGTGGCTCCCCTTTGATGAATGGCAACACCTGGACGATACCGTACCCGATACCTATCCCGAGGAAAAGATCAAGCAAAAGCTCCTTCATGCCATTCATCAGCATGACAGCAAAAAACAGGTGCGCCGAAAGTTCCTGTATATGGCAGGCGCCAGCGCCGCTGCGATACTGATTTTCCTGGGAATGCTGTTGAATCGTCCCGATCGTGTAATAAAGGAAGCCGATTATGCTGTCGCAGAACCCATCCGTCTAACCACCGGTGCCGACACCATCGATAACGTCAATCCCGTGGTGTCCCACCCACCCATCAGTAATCTATACTACATCAACTCCGGTAATGAGCCCATGCGTCTCGAACCGGCTGACGGTTCGGTCATACTGCTCTATCCGCAGTCCGAAATACGGTTTCCAGAGCAGTTCACGGACGCCCCTAACCGGGTGTTCCGCCTGAAAGGCAAAGCCCGTTTTGAAGTTGCCAAAGATAAAACCAAACCTTTTATCGTTCACTCGTCGGGGTTAACGACGCAGGCACTGGGCACGGTTTTCCTGGTCGACGAACTGGTATCCTCCCATGCCACAAAGGTTTCGCTGATCGAGGGCAGCATCCGTGTCGAAGGCCGGCAAACTGCAACGAATAAGCCATTTACCAGTGTACTCAAACCCGAGGAAGAAATCGTGTTTAACCGAACCGAATTAAAAGTCCTTTCCGCAGTCAGAAAACCAGGGGAAAACACGAACATGGACCGGGGAGGATATTTTGAAGAAACCGCACAGGGCATTAGTTTTACCAACCTGGCCCTGCTGGATGTGTTTGCGATTTTACAGCAGAATTACAACATCCGGATTACCTACCGCGAATCCGATATCCGACAAAAATTCTATACGGGATCGTTTCCAAAAAGCACAGCCGTTTATATAAAGGTCATTAACGAAATCGAATACCTGCATCACATTGACGTTCAAATTGATGCGCCCGGCCGGTAAACCGGCTATATCATCAGCCAATCATTACACAACAAATAAACATAAATTATGAACCTTTTTTCACGTAACAAGTACCCAACCCATACCTGGTTGGTACCCTTATTGAAAGCCACGCGGGGAAAATGTTTCCTGGGACTCCTCATGGTCCTTACGCTCGCGCAGCAGCAAGTTTCTGCGCAAACCTCGGCCACGATAAGCGGCGTTGTCCGCGATGGTATGAACCGGCCAGTCCTGGCCGCCACCGTAACCTTGGAAAATGCAGCAACCGATTTAAAGCGGGTGACAACAACCGCGGATGATGGCACATTCGTCTTCGAAAAAATACCCGAGGGGCAGGGCTATACCATTACCGTAAGCTCTATCGGCTTCAAACCGAAGGTACTTGCCAATTACCGCATCGCCGCCAACGATAAGGTAGCCATCACCATATCGCTTGAAGCGGATGCTGCGGAACTGGACGAAGTAGTCGTTACCGCTTTGGGCATCAAACGGGGTAAAAAAGCACTGGGATATACCGTTGCCGATATCAAAGGAGAAGAACTCATGCAGGGAAAAGAGACGAATGTGGCCAACGCACTATCGGGCAAAGTTGCCGGCGTACGGGTCAGCCGCGCCGCCTCCGGTGCGGGAGGTTCAGCCAAAGTGGTGATCCGGGGCAACAATTCGCTCATCGGAAACAGCCAACCGCTTTACGTGGTGGATGGCGTACCAATTGACAACCAAAATCTTTCGCCGGCCAGTCAATGGGGCGGCACGGATTACGGCGATGGCATCGGCAACATCAATCCAGATGACATTGAAAGCATGTCCATATTAAAAGGGCCGAATGCCGCCGCGCTATACGGCCAACGCGGCAGCAACGGCGTCATCCTGATCACCACGAAGTCCGGAAGTGCGGGACGGACAAGCATTAACTACAATACAGACTATGCGATAGGCAACGCGTTGATCCTGCCGGATTTCCAGAACGAATACGGGCAGGGGCTCAATGGTACTTTTACCCATTTCCGCAAAGCGGATGGAAGCATCATTTCCATGGCCGAAGCCATCGCCGGAGGACTTGAGGGTATGCCCAAAATGAGTGCCGGTCGCGACCGTACCGCGCGCGCAAGCTGGGGTGCACGGATGGAGGGCCAGCCTTATGAGGATCAATACGGAAACATCCTAAATCTTACCCCGCAGCCCGACACATACGAATCATTCTTCCAGACTGAAAAGCAATTTATTAATAACCTCAGTGTAGATGGCGGTAACGATCGGCTGAACTATCGCTTCTCATATGCCAATACACATGTTAATGGTTACATCCCAACGAATACGCTAAACCGGAACAATTTCAGTTTACGTACCCAGGGCAAAATAACCGACAAGTTCCAGATCGATTTAAAAGCGAATTACATTATTCAAAACGCGGAAAATCGGCCGACCCTATCCGATGCAGCCGACAACCCGGCCTATTTACTGATCAGCCAGCCGCGGAGCCTGAGCAATGGCATCATGTCGCAATACAAATGGACCGCCGAAGAAGTGCAGCGGCAGCTCGGTTTTTCCAATGTGTTCGAAGGGCTTGAGAAAACATATGCGACAAACAGTTCAACCGCCAACCCGTACTGGACCGTGAACGAGAACCACAACGAGGATAGACGGGATCGCCTCATCGGGCTATTACGCCTTTCGTATACATTTGCGCCCTGGCTTACGGTAACGGCGACAGGAGGCACCGATTTTTATACGGACCAGCGGTTCCGCTACCGGCCCATCGGCACCTACCAAAGCCTGAACCGACAGGGCGATATCCGGGAAGAGATTATCCGTTCCCGCGAAAACAACTACGATATCCTTGCCACATCCAATTTCGAGGTGTCCGACGACATAAAACTGAACTTCAACGTCGGCGGCAGCCACCAGAGCCGTTTCCTTCGGCTAACCGGAAATACGGGGAACCAGTTTATTGTACCCTCGTTATTCGTGATCAATAACACGACAACCAACTCGTACCTGTTCAATTTAATTGAATCGCAGATCAATTCAGCTTACCTTTCCGGGCAGTTCAGCTACCGGGATTACTGGTTTGTTGATTTCTCCGCAAGAAACGACTGGTCATCCACCCTTTCGAAGGACAACAACTCCTTTTTCTACCCTTCAGTAAGCACCAGCCTCGTCCTGTCGGATGCCTTCAAATGGCAATCGGATGTATTATCTTATTTAAAAATCCGCGGATCGTGGGCCCAGGCCGGAAGCTCGGGCAACCCCTATCAGTTAACCGGAACATATAGCTTAAGTCAGTATACACACGGTGGGGTGCCCATGGCATCCTATACCGAGATCATACCCGACCCCAATTTAAAAAATGAACTGACAACCTCTGTTGAAGTAGGGGCCGACGTAAACTTCCTGCGGAACCGCCTGGCCCTGTCCTTCACCTATTACGAGGCAAATACGAAAAACCAGATCCTTGACGTACCGATTTCACCCTCAAGTCTGTTCGTCCGCAACCGCATCAACGCCGGTGAAATCAGCAATAAAGGATTTGAATTTATGCTGAGCGCTACCCCCATCCGGACGGAATCAGGTTTTGAGTGGAATACGGTGTTCAACTTTAACCGGAACCGGAATAAGGTAGAATCATTGTATCCGGGAGTAGAGACATTCCTGCTGGCAACCGACAGGGGTATTAATGTGGTCGCCGAAGTGGGCAAACCATTTGGACAGCTGATCGGAACGCAGTTTGCCTGGATCAAGGACGAAGCGGGCAACCGGCTTATCGATCCGGATACCGGGCTCCCGTTACGCACAACCGGCCGTGTGGAAACCGATCTGGGTAATGCACAGCCGGACTGGCTCGGCGGTTTCGGCAATACCTTCAGGTATAAAGGATTCAGCCTCTATGCATTGGTGGATATCCGCCAGGGCGGGGTCATCTTTTCCCAGTCTAACCGCGAACAGATAATCTACGGCACGACAAACAGGACACTTCCGGGGCGCGACGGCACGTATGTGGCCGACGGATATGTTGCCAGTCAGGACGGTTCGGGGCAATGGGTAAACAGCGGTGTAAAAAACAGTAAGCCGGTTGCGGCGCAGGACTACTGGAACATGGTAGCCAGCGACAAAGAGGTGATGGTATCCGAGGAGATGATCAACGACATGAGTTACATCGCCATGCGCGAAATAAACCTCACTTATCAATTGCCCGCGAGGCTGTTGCCGAATAAGGTTGTTAAATCCGCCAAATTGGGGGTTTATGGAAGAAACCTGTTTTATTTCCAGCGCAAAACAGATGGCTTTTCTCCCGAAGGGGCGGCTTTCAATGTCGATAATTCGTCTATCGGTATCGAATCTACCTCGCTACCCATGATGCGCAATTTCGGCGTTAACTTATCCGTAGGATTTTAAGATTACAAATTATGAAAACGTGTTTTTTAACCAAGCTTATCTATATCGGGGTGATCGCCGGCGTTATATCGTCGTGCACAAAGGATTTCGAAAGGATCAATACACCGCCAACGTCCGTCACCGCCGTTGATCCGGGATTGTTATTCTCCCGCATACTGCGCGATGGCACATTCCAGGAATCCGGTGAAGTGCCGAACAACAAATTCGGTTCATGGATTCAGCATTGGGCCGGAGGGCCGGTAGTGCCTGTTTCCCGCTATTTCGAAGGGCCGGAAAACCTGATCTGGTCACAGCACTATGTATTACTGCGCAACATCATCCAGATCAGGGAAGAACTCGCCGGTTTGGAAAATGAACCCGCCGGCCGCAGCAAACTGGCTATTGCATCCATCTATGAAGTGTATCTTTACCAGCGGCTGACCGATCTATTCGGCGACATTCCCTTCTCGGAAGTCACCCGGTCCCACACGGAAATCAACCGTACACCGAAGTTTGATCCGCAGGAAGCCATTTATCCGGCGTTGATTGATCGCCTGAATGCGGCACTGGCCAGCCTGACCGTAGGCGACCAGTCGTATGGCTCATCCGACTTTTTTTACGACGGCGATATTGATAAATGGAAAAAATTCGGCAATTCGCTTAAGCTTCGGCTGGGGATGCGTATCCGCTATGCCAATCCGGAACTGGCACAACAGACCGTTGAGGAGGCGATGGGGTCCGACTACGGGCTTTTGGCTTCCAACGAGGATAATGCAGCCATACCTACATTTAACGATGCCCAGGCGGAAAACCAGAATCCCATCCTCCGCCAGTCGATAACCGGCAGCTCGGATCTCAGGTACCTGGCCAATACGTTAATTGACCAGTTGAAGGCTTATGATGATCCCCGCCTGCCCTTACTGGCCGAGCCGGTAACCATCAACGGCAATCAGGTATACCAGGGCATCGGCGTCGCATTAACCGATGATCAGCTTTCCCAGCTGATCCGGGCAAACTATTCCACACCGAATACCGACACCTGGTTCAGTCGGACCTTTCCGCCGATTCCGAGCTATGCCATGACTTATTCAGATATCTGTTTCTATAAGGCGGAGGCTGCGCTGTTAGGATGGGGCGCCACCGAAGCTGATGCCCATGCTTTTTTTATAGAAGGGGTAAAAGCCGCTTTTGCGGTACCGCCTTATAACCTCTCCGCTATTCCGGCTGATTACGAGGCGGGGGTACTCGGCTTTGCCGGACTGACCAGCGAGCAGAAAATGGAAAAAATTGCCATTCAGAAGTGGATACACCTCTTCGGCCGAAACATGGAAGCATTTGCCGAGTGGCGCCGCACCGGTTACCCCAGGCTTACCCCCGGGCCAAATCCGGGTTCCACCAATGGCGAAATCCCCCGGAGAGGAATCTATTCCGCAGAAGAGGCCGAGCTGAATTCAGCTAACTATGCAGCGGCGGTGAGCAGGCTTTCCGATGGGGACTCCTTTTTATCGCGGGTATGGTGGGATAAAAACTGATTAAAAAATGAAAAGCCCTGAAACGGGGAGGATCAGGGCTTTTCTAACTAACCAATTATAAACCTAAATATGATACGGATAAATGATCAAATTGCATGCCTTAATTCACGCTGAAATGTTAAGACATGTTAAAAAATCAAGGCCGCTCCGTTACATTTCAAGGGCAATAACCCGGTCCGTACGGAGCTGTTCGATGAAATAGTCGTCGTGTGACACCACGATCAGGGTTCCCTGGTAGGCGTTAATAGCGGAAACCAGTATCTCTACGCTTTGGATATCCAGGTTATTGGTGGGCTCGTCCAGCACGATGATATCGGGTGAAAGCTGCTGAATGGTCAGACAGCAGAGCGTCAGCCGCATTTTTTCCCCGCCGCTTAATGCACTACAGGGTTTATTCCAGTCCTCCTCCGGAAAAAGCAACCGGCTAAGCCTTGTTTTTATTTCATGCTCCTGCAGCGCTCCGGTATTAAACCGCTGTGCCTGTTCGTATACACTCAGCCGGTTGTCAATCAGGGAGTAATCCTGATCGACATATACCGTATGGCCGGTTGCCCGGTAAACGATTCCGGATGCCGGCTCCAGATCACCGAGGACCAGCTTAATTAGTGTCGTTTTGCCCGAACCGTTCGCTCCTTTCAGCACAACCCGTTCGCCGCTGGCCAGCTGAAATGTCATGGGGGTGGCCCAGAGCGGAACATCGCAATACCTGACATTCACGTCCTCGGCGGCAAACAGCCGCTTGCCCCGGTGCAATGCCGAGCCGTCGAACCCAATCTTCATCTTATCGGTATCGGACACCGTTGCCCGCAGCTCGTGGAGTTCCTGCGAAAGGTTTCCGATTTTTTCGGCATGCACACCCTTGATTTTCGCCGTGCTGCTTTCGGCGTGGTTGCGCAGGGTGTTCATCATGATCCGGGCAACGCCCGCCTTTTCATGCTTCTGCTTTCCGCGGGCATCCAGTTTCTGCTGCCGCTCCAACGTTTCCCGCTCCTTTTCCTTCGCTTTCCGCAGGGCTTTTTCCCTGTTCCTGATGTCCTGGTTCAGCGCTTCGCTGGCCAGCTGTTTCTGCTCGGCGTAGGCGTCGTAATTTCCACCGTACACCGTAACCCCGTTCCGGTGCAATTCCATTACCGTATCCAGCAGATTCAGTAATTTACGGTCGTGACTGACCACCAGCAGGGTGCTCGACGTATTGCGGATAAAGTCATATAACAACCGCCTTCCGTCCATATCCAGGTGGTTGCTCGGCTCATCCAATAAGATAAGCTGTGGCCGGTGGATGAAAATCCCCGCGAGGAAAACCCGCGTTTTCTGGCCGCCGCTCAACGTTTCCATTTTTCCGGCGAGGTCAAGCCGGCCCAGCTGCCAATGCTGCAGGGCCTCCGCGCAACGCTCCTCGATCGTCCAGTCGTCGTCCAGCAGTTCCAGGTTCGCTTCTGTTACGTTGCCATTGAGGATTTCGTTCAGGGCATTCCACTTGTCGGCGATACCCAGGGACTGGGCAACGGTCAGCTCATTGTACTGCCCGAATACCTGCGGCATATAATACAACGGCCCGCCCCGGTCCAGCTGGCCGCCGGCGGGCTGCAGTTCACCGGCAATGATTTTGAGCAGGGTCGACTTGCCGCAGCCATTATTGCCAATGAGGGCGACTTTCTCGCGTTGATTTATCGAAAGGCTGATGTCATCAAACAGCAGCGTTTTATCGGGATGTAAATAGGTAATGTGTTGTAATGTAAGCATAATTTCTTTCCAGTGAAGGGGTCAACAACTGATGGAAGGGAAACGCTTCCCGCCACCTGATTTTGTCCGAAAGAAATGATTGCTTACATATAAGATTTAATTATTGCGGCTGCAAATATACAAATTTTACGGAAAACATCACTGAATAAGGCGGTCCAGGGCCGCATTCACCTCCCCGAAACGAAACGATCCTGCCACGCGGTCAAAAGCCAACCTGATCGCATCGTTGCAGAGGTTGCCTATGCTGCCCTCGTGTGTATGGTTTACCGCTTTCTGTGGCTTATAGGTGCCGTTCTCAATGGCCAGCCCGATATTCCGGTATGCTTCACGGAAGGGCACGCCCTTGAGCACCTCTTCATTAACCACCTCCACGCTGAACAGGTAATCGTATTTCGGGTCATCGAGAATCCGGTCATTTATCCGGATATGGTCCAGCATAAATACTGTGATTTCCAGGCATTCATTCAGCGAGCGGAATGCCGGGAACAGGTTTTCCTTCAGTAACTGGAGATCACGGTGATAGCCCGACGGCAGGTTGGCCGTCATCAATGCGATCTCGTTGGGCAACGCCTGGATCTTGTTGCATCGCCCGCGGACAAGCTCAAACACATCCGGGTTTTTCTTATGTGGCATGATACTCGATCCGGTTGTGAGGTGGTCCGGAAAGGAAATGAACCCGAAATTCTGATTCATGTACAGGCAGACATCCATAGCCAGTTTGGCCAGCGTAGCCGCAACAGCACTCATGGCCTGGGCCAGCAGCCGTTCCGTCTTGCCGCGCCCCATCTGCGCATACACCACGTTGTAATTCAAGTCGGCAAACCCCAGCAGTTCCGTGGTCATTGTACGGTCGAGCGGAAAGGAAGAACCATAGCCTGCCGCCGAACCCAATGGGTTTTTGTTGCACACGTTCCACGCGGCATGCATCATCTCCAGGTCGTCCACCAGGCTTTCCGCATAGGCGCCGAACCACAGCCCGAACGACGAAGGCATAGCAATCTGCAGGTGTGTATAACCGGGCAGCAATACGGCTTTATGTGTGTCGCTCAGGTGGATAAGCTGCGTAAACAATGCCTGCACGTTACCCACCAGTTTCTCGATCTCCATGCGGAAAAACAGCTTCAGGTCTACCAGCACCTGGTCGTTCCGTGAACGGCCGCTATGGATTTTTTTTCCGGCGTCGCCAACGCGTTTGGTCAGCAGAAGCTCCACCTGCGAGTGTACGTCCTCCACATGGTCGTCTATGGTAAACTCGCCCGCCTTCACTTCGCGGTATATCGCCTTCAGCCCCTGCTGCACCGCGTCGAGGTCGGCATCACCCAGCAGCCCGATCCGGTGAAGCATCCGGGTGTGTGCCAGCGACCCCAGTACGTCGGCCTCAGCCAGCTGCAAGTCAAGCACGCGGTCGTTGCCCACCGTAAACGTTTCCACCAATTGGTTTACATCCGTATTCTTTTGCCAGATTTTCATTTTTTTGCCTTTAGCTGCCGGTCTGCCTGCTTTTGCGTGTGGCAGCCCGCTGTAACGGACGGTAAAAATAGGAATTCTCTATGTCATTTTCCCGATATAATACGACATGCGGTCCAATTCTTGCGTAACTTTAACCGATAATCCCGATTTATGATGACACATCCCATGAAACATCCGGCAACACATTTGGGCGCCCTGCTTGGTTTTTTACTCGCGGGCCTGCCCGGAGCAACGCGCTCGCAGTCATTTACGGTTACCAATCACCTGGATATTCCCCGCGTCGATGAAATTGTCGGCATCCCAATGGACGAAGTCCGCCGGTTTATCCCTGCGGACAGCATCAGTTACGTGCAGGCCCGGGAATCGGATCAGCGCACCTACCTGCGGTCACAGGCCGTCGACAATAACCTGGATGGCGAAACAGACGAGCTGTTATTCCTCGTATCAATCGGCCCCGGTGAAACAAAAACATTTATTTTGGAAACCACCGGTGACGCCGCTACGGCTGTCCCCGGCAATAATACCCCTGCCGCTTACTCGCGCTTCGTGCCCGAGCGGCAGAACGACTATGCATGGGAAAACGACCGGGTGGCCTTCCGGATTTACGGATTGCAGGACACCGCTGCCAATGCCAGGAAACCGCCGGGTGGCGGCATTGATGCTTTTCTGAAGCGCGTCAGCTATCCCATCATTAACAGGTGGTATAAAAATAATGCGGAACGGGAAGGCGCTTATCATATAGATACCGGGGAAGGATACGATCCGTATCAGGTGGGCGCCAGCCGTGGATTGGGTGGCACCGGCATATGGGAAGATGATTCGCTATTTGTGTCGTCCCATTTCATTCGCGCCAAAACAATCGCAGAGGGCCCCTTAAGAACCATTTTCGAGCTCACTTATGCCCCCTGGGACGCCAATGGCCGCACCGTGATGGAAACCAAACGGATCAGCCTTGACCTGGGCAGCCATCTGTTCAGGGTGACTGAACGGATCCGGGCGGATAAGCCCGTCCCCAATATCGTGGCGGGGATAACACTCCACGATAAACAGGGCGAGGTGAATGCCGATAGCAAAGCCGGCTGGTTCCGCTATTGGGAGCCTATGGACGATTCGTGGCTGGGAACGGCTATCGTGATGGATCCGTCGCGTGTCAGCGGATTCAGGGACTACCGAACCGAAGCCCGGGACCAGAGCCACCTGTTGGTCTTCACAACCCCCGTGCATAACGAGGCCACTTTCTATGCTGGTTTTGCCTGGGAAAAAAGCGGGCATTTTAAGACAGCCGAAGCATGGGAACACTATCTCCGTGATTTTTCCAGGCGGCTTACGTCGCCGTTAACTGCGGTTTTTTTATAATTCGGAACCAGCAGCAGGCAGTTGCCCGCAAACAGCGGCAGGAGTTGCTAAATTGATATAGCAAAAAGACAGATGTAAGTGTCCACTTACTTATTTTTCAAAAAACCTTTTGCGATAATAATTTATATTTATACGTTTGTACTCACCAGATGGGAATGTAACAGACAAGTTGCTTTTCCATTGGCCAGACTAAGACAACGTTACTCGATATTATAAGCATAAATGAAGACCGCCAAGTCTATAATCTGGAAACCATCACTAACCAATTATAAACCTAATAGAGCGGCAGGCAGATTCAAATCTCCTGCCGTCTTTTTTTTGCAGGTAACCGGCAAGCCGGTCCCGTACCTGCCCATGGCAACCGCACAGCAGGGGGTCAATTGATATATAACAGAAGTAAAAAGTGGCCGGGTAACAGCCGGGGGGATCAGGAATTGGTGAAATAAAAAAACGGAGCTCCGCTTCTTTCGATTTGGAAACTCCGTTTTAACCTTAATTACAGCCATAGCTATAATCGAGGTACAAGTCGTCTGTGCTTCGTCGGCATTTCGTCAATATCCTTCTAAAAAGACGGTATTCGTAAATGCAATTGCTTTTCGCCATTATGCGCCGTAGCGTATATAGCTGCAGTGCAATCCCAATGTTTCGCATTTGACGGGTCAACAATTTCGAAAAATTGTCTCGGACAAACTTCCTTCAGCATTTACGCTTCGGAACCTATCATCTGCTGTAAGCGATCCAGAAATTTTCACCTCTCGGCTACGTTTTCATTTTGCGGATGCCTGTTGGGCGATTCAAAGAACTTCGTACTTGATATAACTAATGTAAGCACTTCATCCTTACCTGTCAAGAAAAAATGCTTGATTTTATACACACCTTTTCCACTTTAATTCCACTGCTTTTCCACATTGCTTTTATCCATTGGCAGGCTTCAAACGCTTTTAATGGCAATCCAATCCGCGTTATTCACATCACTACATCTTTAGTTTATTAACATTTCAGGTTAATTTAAGTTTTCGGAAACCGCTGGATTTCTTCCCAATACCGGAAGATATATTAAAAAAAATGACAAAAACGCCTCCCCGGAGTGTATTAAATTGTAATTTTATGCCTCCTTCAGCACACTTAAATGACAACGAATGGCTGCCCGTAAAATTTTCGTACTGGACACTTCCGTCATCCTCTATGACCACAATGCACTGAATAACTTCCAGGAGCATGACGTGGCCATTCCCATCCAGGTGCTGGAGGAACTCGACAACATGAAAGGCGGGAATGAGACCCGGAATTTTGAAGCACGTGGGTTTATCCGGATGATCGATCAGCTATCCCGGAAAAAACTGATCAACCAGTGGATCCACCTGAAAGGCCAGGTTAAGGGAAAGTTCAAGGTCATCCTGTCGGGCAGGCCCAAAGGATTGGATGCGGAGCAGATTTTTGGCAACAGCAAGTTCGACCATCAGATCATCAATGCCGCGCTCATGCTCATGGAGGAAAACCCGGGCAAACAGGTTGTGCTGGTATCCAAAGACATCTGCCTGCGGCTGAAGGCCAAGGCCCTGAACCTAGCCGCTGAGGATTATGAGACCGGCAAGATAAAAAATGTGGATGCCCTTTATACGGGAAAGACCACGGCGAAGAATATCCCCGAAACATTGATCGACACCCTGAAGCATAAAACCGCCGTGCCCGCGGATTCATTGCCGCTGGACCACCCCGGGGCCAATCAGTTTTACAGCCTCATGCACGGCCGCAAAAAGGTCAACGCATTTTACGACCGGCGCACGCACACGCTTATTCCGGTAACCGCCGACCCGGTATTCCGGATCAAGCCGCGCAACCCGGAGCAGGCCTTCGCCCTGCACGCACTCGCCAATCCCGATATCCAGCTCGTCAGCATCCAGGGAAATGCGGGCACAGGAAAGACACTGTTGGCATTGGCCAGCGCCCTGGAACAACGGAAAAACTACCGTCAGATCTACATCACCCGCCCCGTCATTCCGCTGAGCAACCGGGAAATCGGGTTCCTGCCCGGCGATGCCAAGTCCAAGACCGACCCGTTCCTGGCGCCGATCTGGGACAACATCCGTTTCATCAAGGAACAGTATGCCGATGATGACCGGATGACCGCGAAAATTGATGAGCTGATCGCTACGGAAAAAATCGCGATTGCACCGCTGGCCTTCATCCGCGGCCGTACCCTTACCAAGATTTTCTTTATCGTGGATGAGGCGCAGAACCTGACTCCCCACGAAATCAAAACCATTATTTCCAGGGCCGGCGAACACACTAAAATTGTCTTTACCGGCGATATTTACCAGATCGACACGCCCTACCTGGATGCGGAAAGCAATGGCCTGTCCTACCTCATCGAAAATGTAAAGAACCATCCCCGCTATGCGCATGTCACCCTGCAGCGGGGCGAGCGGAGCGAACTGGCCAACCTCGCCAACGAATTGTTGTAAAATTCACTACCTTTGTATGACCGGCTGGGAATCGATGAACACGGCATCGGCCTACGGGCCAGACCGGCCATCTTTCTTCCAGTTTACACGTAAAAAGAACAGCAATCATGAGCACAGAAAGCAAGCGGCAGCAACGGTTTGCCGGCGTTATACAGCAGGATCTGGGTGAACTTTTCCAGCGCGAAGGAAATACCTGGGCTCCGGGCGCATTTATTACGGTCACCCGCGTGCGTGTAACACCCGACCTGGCCATCGCCCGTGTATACCTGAGCTTTCTCCATATCAAGACCGCAAAGGAGGACCTGATTAATATTAAATCGCATGCCGGCGAAATCCGCTATAAGCTCGGTGCCCGCATTAAGAACCAGGCTCGGATTGTACCACAGCTGGAGTTTTTTCTGGATGACACCAACGAATATGTGGAACACATGGATAAACTGTTCGATAAAATCAGCAAGGAACCCCGGCAACCGGACACCGACGAATAACTCCTGTGTTGCGCGGATTCCCCCGACCATGTCTGCAGACCGCTACCGGACTGCTTCGTAATGGGCACACCCTGTGTGCAGGGTAGGTACGGGGTGCATGCGCAATTCCTTCGCGTTAACGTGGACTCACTGTGGACTCACCGTGGACACATGGTGGACTCATCCCGAAGAAGTTTCACACCTTTTCCGAGCGATTCCCGCATCGTTCGTTTCGACCCGTTATCGTTATCTTTACCGCTGAAATGATTTTCCGACTCGATACCGACGACATCGCTTTTCCAGACCCCGCACTGGCCGAACCGGACGGATTGCTTGCCGTAGGCGGTGACCTGCGGCCCGATCGGCTGCTGATGGCGTACCGGCAGGGGATTTTCCCCTGGTACAGCGACGATACACCCATCCTATGGTACGCCCCCCACGAGCGCTTCGTTCTTTTCCCCGAAGAACTGAAAATCAGCAAAAGCATGCGAAAAGTATACCGTTCGGGGATATTTGAAGTAACCCATAACCAAGCTTTTGGATCTGTCATTGCGCACTGCGCCAATCACACGCGGCCGGGGCAGGATGGTACCTGGATTACCCGGGAAATGCAGGAAGCCTACATTGTGTTACATCAATTAGGCCATGCCCATTCCGTGGAAGTCTGGCACGCAGGTCAACTCGCGGGCGGCTTATATGGCGTTGCTGTAGGTCATGTCTTCTGCGGAGAAAGCATGTTCAGCCTCCGTGCGAACGCATCTAAAACCGCGCTGATTGCCCTGTGCGAAACGGCGCGATACCGGTTGATCGATTGTCAGGTGTATACCGACCATTTGGCTTCGCTCGGCGCAAGGATGATAGCCCGGAAGCAGTATTTGAGCATCCTGCAACCAGGCTGACCCTCCGACGCCGGCCTTTTCAAAACGGATCAGGGGCCCGCTTCTTTCCTTTCTTTTGCGGAAACCCAGAAATTATTAAAGCCCAGGCCCACCTGTAACTCCAATAGCTGCTGCTGCAGCATTTCCAGGATCGCCAGGAAATTATAGACAAAATGTACCTTATTGGCTGAGTTTTTCACGACGAGGCTGAAATCCAGCTGCTGGTTTATCTCCAACAAGGAGGCGATGGCCTTCTTCTGCTGTTCGATGGTATAGGGATATTTCTCAACCGTGTGCCGTACCTCCCTGCTGCGGTTGCCGTAGCTGTACATCAGTTTCTCATACATCACCATCAGCCGGTACAGATCCAGTGTCGCCAGCTCGTCGCCCATATCCGCCTGATCGGCTGCCAGGAGAAGGTCGGCCGCCAGGTTCCCGCGGCGGAATAATTTTGCCCGTTCTTCCGCAAAGGCTTCCAGCTCCGCTGCCGCCAGCTTATATTGTTTATACAGTACGAGTTTCTGGACAAGGTCCTCCTTGGGATCGATTTCATTGCCCTCTTCATCCAGCTCGGGACGCGGCAGCAGCATTTTGGCCTTAATGCGCATCAACGTGGCTGCCACGACGATAAATTCACTGGCGAGTTCCATGTTTAGCGCCTGCATCTGCTGGATGTAACCCAGAAAGTCCGTGGTGATTTTGGCAATGGGAATATCGTGGATATTCAATTCGTCGCGTTCAATAAAGAACAACAACAAATCAAAGGGTCCCTCAAATTGGGGAAGCTTTATTTCATAACCTTCATCGGGTTGCATGCCGGTTCAAAAGTAAGCATTTGGGCGATAACCTATTGTATGCTATTCGGTGAATCACCAAACATTCCCTTCCTTTTCCTGTTTTCCCATTATTACAGCGCCTGCTTGCCAGCTACAATTTAAACGACGCGGTATCAATAATTATTAGTTACTTTGTACCGATTTTCCAAATCTGGGCAAATATGGAGATTGAAGCCGGAAAACTACTAAGAAACATCCACACACCTGCAGACATCAAGCAGCTCAACGAACGTGATCTGGCGGAGCTGTGCCGTGAACTGCGTCAGTACATTATCGATGTGGTATCTGTACACGGCGGCCATTTTGCCGCGAGTCTCGGGGTAGTAGAACTGACCGTTGCGCTGCATTACGTCCTCAATACGCCGTACGACCAGCTGGTATGGGATGTCGGCCATCAGGCTTACGGCCATAAAATACTGACCGGGAGGAGAGAACAGTTCCATACCAACCGGATACTGGGGGGTCTCAGCGGTTTCCCGAAACGTGACGAAAGTGAGTACGATGCATTCGGGGTAGGTCACTCTTCCACCTCCATCTCCGCCGCGCTGGGCATGGCAGTAGCTTCGCATTATAAAGGAGAGACCGACCGGCAGCATGTGGCTGTCATCGGCGACGGCGCCATGACCGCAGGCATGGCATTTGAAGCGCTGAACCATGCCGGCATCGAACAGTCCAACCTGCTGGTCATCCTGAACGACAATTGCATGTCAATCGATCCGAATGTCGGCGCGCTCAAGGAATACCTGACCAACATTACTACATCCAAGCCGTGGAATCGATTCCGCGACGATATTGCCCATGTGCTGACCAAGATCTCCGAAATCGGGCCGGATGCGCTCGGGCTCGTCAAGAAAATTGAGAAGAGCATCAAAGGTACCCTGCTGAAAAACAGCAACCTTTTTGAATCACTCAATTTCCGCTATTTCGGGCCGGTAGACGGTCACGATGTCAAACGGCTTGTCCGCACGCTGAACGACCTGCGTGATATCCCGGGTCCTAAACTACTGCACTGCATCACCGTAAAGGGAAAAGGCTACGCGCTGGCCGAAAAGGACCAGACCACCTGGCATGCACCCGGACTTTTTGATAAGATTACGGGGGAGATTAAAAAATCCAAACCCGACAAACCCGCGGCGCCCAAATACCAGGACGTGTTCGGGCATACGCTGGTGGAACTGGCGGAAAAAAACGATAAAATCATGGGCATCACCCCGGCCATGCCGTCGGGTTCTTCCATGAACATCATGATGAAGGCCATGCCCAACCGGGCATTTGACGTGGGGATAGCCGAACAGCATGCCGTTACCTTTTCCGCTGGACTGGCCACGCAGGGCATGGTGCCGTTCTGCAATATTTACTCCAGTTTTATGCAGCGGGCATATGACCAGGTGATACACGATGTAGCCGTCCAGAACCTGCATGTGGTGTTTTGCCTGGACCGTGCAGGTATTGCCGGAGCCGACGGGCCCACGCATCACGGCGCATACGACATGGCTTACATGCGGTGCATTCCCAACCTGACGGTTTCCGCTCCGATGAATGAAGAGGAGCTGCGGAACCTGATGTATACTGCCCAGCAGGACGGCAGGGGTCCGTTCGTGATCCGCTATCCAAGGGGACAGGGCGTGATGCCGGATTGGCGCCGTCCACTCCGTGCGGTCGAAGTGGGGAAAGGCCGGAAAATATGTGACGGCGAAGAGCTTGCCCTGCTGAGTATCGGCCACATCGGCAACGAGGCAGTAAAAGCCTGCGTGACGCTGAATGAGGAAGGTATTTTTCCGGCACATTACGACCTGCGTTTTGCCAAGCCACTGGACGAAACACTGCTGCATGAAGTTTTTGGCAAGTACAGTAAAATCATCACCATTGAAGACGGTTGTCTGCAGGGCGGTGTGGGCAGTGCGGTACTGGAGTTTATGGCCGACCACCAATACCAGGCGACCGTGGTACGGCTGGGTATTCCCGATGAGGTGGTCGAGCATGGCGAGCAACACGAGCTATGGGCAATATGCGGTTACGACGCAGCGGCTATTGCCACCCACGCACGTGCGTTGGCGACCGTCCGCAAAGCGGACGGGATGGTCGGGTAAGCCGGTAAACCTATTTCACATATTCATCACGGTAAAATAACTTGCAAAGCAGGATGGTTTTAGTAATTTAGCCAGTCATATCCCTATTGGCTTAATAATGAAACAAATGAATTTTTTTAAGAAAACCAGCTGGATCCTTATCCTTACTCTTTTTATTAGCTCCTCCTATGCACAGGAAACCATTCCCCGGCCAAAACTGGTCGTCGGCATCATGGTCGACCAGATGCGCTGGGATTACCTGTACCGGTATTATGAGCGGTATGGAGACGGCGGATTCAAGCGGCTGCTTAACGACGGGTTCACCTGCGAGAACACGTATATTAATTATGTGCCCACCGTAACGGCAATCGGACACAGCACGGTCTATACCGGCAGCGTACCCGCCATTCACGGCATCGCCGGCAATGAATTCATTATCCAGCAAACCGGCCAATCAATGTATTGCGCTCAGGACGACCACGTGCATGGGGTAGGCACCACGGCAGACGAGGGAAAGATGTCGCCCAGAAACCTGCTGACTTCCACCATTACAGACCAGCTTAAGCTGGCCACGAATTTCCGGTCCAAAGTGATTGGCATTGCCATAAAGGACCGCGGTGGCATTTTGCCGGCCGGGCATTTTGCCAACGCGGCTTACTGGTTTGAAGGGAGTTCGGGCAACTGGATTTCCAGCTCATTTTACATGGAAGAATTACCGAAATGGGTGCAGGATTTCAATGCACAGAAATTGACCGAAAAATACCTCCAGCAAGACTGGAATACGCTATACCCCATTGACACCTACACGCAGAGCGTGGAAGACGACAATGGGTACGAAGGAAAGTTCCGGGGCGAGGAACGGCCGGTATTCCCCAGAAAGCTGAACGAACTGGTTAAAACTAACGGACCGGGACTCATCCGCAATACGCCGTTTGGCAACAGCCTTACGCTCGACCTGGCCAAGGCTGCCATTACCCATGAGCAGCTGGGCCGCAATCCGGGTGGCTTCACGGATTTCCTTGCGGTCAGCCTTTCATCCACCGATTATGTCGGCCACCAGTTTGCGGTGAATTCGATTGAGGTTGAGGATACCTACCTGCGCCTGGATGCCGAACTGGAAAAACTGTTTGATTACCTGGACAGCAACGTTGGCAAGGGAGAATATACCGTATTCCTGACCGCCGACCACGGTGCGTCGCACAATGCCCAGTTCTTTATGGATAAAAAAGGCAACGCGGGCTACTTCGATACGCGCAGTACGCTGGCAGACCTCAATTCGGCGCTGGCCGCGGAGTTCGGGCAGGACAATATCGTGCGTAACTTCATGAACTACCAGGCCAACCTGAATTACGATGTCATCCGTGCAAATAAACTGGATGAGCAGGCAATCAAAACGGCCGCAATCAACTTTTTGCGCCGGGTAGACGGTGTGGCTTTCGCCATTGACATGGAGGAAGCGGCCCACGCCACCATTCCCGCACGTATCCGTGAGCGGATCGTTAATGGGTACAACCCCAAACGCAGCGGCGTGATCCAGATCATTCTTGAACCGCAATGGTACAGCGGCTCGCCGGGAGCCACCGGCGGCACCCACGGCACATGGGGTTCCTATGATGCCCATATCCCGCTGGTGTGGATGGGCTGGGGCATCAAGCATGGCCAGACCAACCGCGAAACACACATGACCGACATCGCAGCCACGCTTGCCGCGCTGCTCCGTATCGAAGAGCCCAACGGCAATATCGGACAGCCTATCCAGGAAGTGCTTGGAAATTAAATAACAACACCGATTCCCCGGCACGACGGCCTGGTTATGCCGGGGAATCGGCATGTTATGATCCTAATTTTTTTAGAAGCGGGCAACTTTCCGTATTTTTGTATACGCGATCTGTAGGACCCTATACATCACATTCCCTACCGGTGGTTTATCCGTATGAATGAAGTAGCGACGCTCGACCCCAGAACCCATATTATTATTAAAGGCGCACGTGTACATAACCTAAAGAATGTAGACGTAGCCATTCCAAAGAACAAACTTGTCGTCATTACAGGCATGTCGGGCTCGGGCAAATCGTCCCTCGCTTTTGACACCCTGTATGCCGAAGGGCAGCGCCGTTACGTCGAAAGCCTTTCCTCGTACGCGCGTCAGTTTATGGGGCGTATGGGCAAGCCCGAGGTAGACTACATCAAAGGCATCGCTCCGGCTATTGCCATTGAGCAGCGGGTCATTACCAGCAACCCGCGGTCTACGGTAGGTACCTCCACCGAAATTTACGATTACCTCAAACTGCTCTATGCCCGTATCGGAAAAACGTATTCCCCGGTATCCGGACAAGAGGTCAGGAAAGATACCGTTACCTCGGTCACCCATTTTATCACCGGACTGCCCGTGGGCACCGTGGTTACCGTCAGTGCACCGTTGCACCCTACCAACAAACGCAAGCTAAAGGAAGAACTGGCTATTTTACTCCAGAAAGGGTTTGTGCGGGTCATTTATCAGGGGCAGGCACATAAAATTGAAGCGCTGCTCGATGATGAGACACTGGAAAACCCGACAGCCAAATCAGGTGACCTGCAGATCGTGATCGACCGCATTACCGTGGACGCCGAGGAAGATACGCGGAACCGGATTGCCGATTCTGTACAGACGGCCTTTTTTGAGGGAAAGGGCGATTGTTACGTAGCGGCGCTGGAGACTGTACATGCCTTCTCCGACCGGTTTGAACTGGACGATATAACCTTTGAAGAACCTACCCCGAACTTTTTCAGCTTTAACAACCCCTATGGAGCGTGCAAACGCTGCGAGGGTTATGGACGGGTTATCGGCATTGATCCGGACCTCGTGATTCCGGACAAGAGCCGGTCGGTATATGATGGTGCCGTTGCACCCTGGCGCGGCGAAAAAATGGGCGAATGGCTGCAGCAGCTGATCCAGCATTCCACGAAGTTTGATTTTCCGATTCACCGGGCTTATGCCGACCTGACCCCGGACCAGCAGGGGCTGCTGTGGACAGGTAACCGTTATTTCAGGGGACTAAACCAGTTCTTCGAAGAGCTGGAAGAACAGACCTATAAAATTCAATACCGCGTCATGCTCTCCCGTTACCGGGGGAAAACCGATTGCCCGGAGTGCAACGGCACACGGTTACGCAAGGATGCCGCCTATGTAAAAATCAACGGTAAATCCATATCGGAAGTGGTCCTGATGCCGCTTGACCAGGCATTGGCATTTTTCCATGCACTCGAATTAACCGAAAACGAGGCTGCCATTGCCAGGCGGCTGCTGGCGGAGATCACGAACCGGCTCCAGTTCCTCAGCGATGTGGGGCTGGGTTATCTTACGCTCAACCGGCTGTCAAATACGCTCTCCGGCGGCGAGTCACAGCGCATCAACCTGGCCACGTCGCTGGGAAGCTCACTGGTCGGGTCCATTTATGTACTTGACGAACCGAGTATCGGGCTGCATCCAAGAGATACCCAGCGGCTCATCGGCGTGCTGAAATCCCTTCGGAATGTCGGCAATACCGTACTGGTTGTGGAGCATGAGCAGGAGATGATGCAGGCAGCGGATTACCTGATTGATATCGGTCCCGAAGCGGGGGTGCACGGCGGCCAGCTGATCTTCAATGGCACTTATGAAGGGATTCTCCGCGACGAAAATAGCCTGACCGGCCGCTACCTCAGTGGCCGGGACCGCATTCCCGTACCGGCCAGCCGCCGGAAGTGGCACGACGCGATCGTAGTGAAGGGCGCCCGTGAAAATAACCTGAAAGGCATCGATGTCCGTTTTCCGCTCCATGTATTCACCGTGGTTACGGGTGTATCGGGTTCGGGCAAGACTTCGCTGGTTAAGCGGATTCTCTACCCGGCACTGCAGAAAGCCACCGGCAACTACTCGGGTGAACAGACGGGACGTTACGACAGCATGGATGGCGACATCCAGCGCGTGGAGCAAGTGGAACTGGTTGACCAGAACCCCATCGGGCGTTCGTCGCGCTCCAATCCGGTGACCTACGTAAAGGCCTGGGACGAGGTGCGCGCATTGTATAGCGCACAGCCCGCCGCAAAAGCTGCCGGACTGAAGCCGGCCTCCTTTTCCTTCAATGTGGAGGGAGGGCGCTGCGACGTCTGCCAGGGAGAAGGGGAAGTGAAGATCGAAATGCAGTTCATGGCTGATATTGTATTGCCCTGTGAGGCCTGTGGGGGAAAACGCTTCAAACAGCATGTGCTGGATGTTACCTGGAACGGAAAAAACGTGGCGGACCTGCTGGAACTAAGTGTCGATGAGGCGCTGGAATTCTTCGCGGACCAGCCAAAAATACGGGCTAAGTTACAGCCCCTTGCCGACGTTGGCCTCGGTTATGTCAAATTGGGCCAGTCGTCCAGCACCCTTTCCGGGGGTGAGGCACAGCGCATTAAGCTCGCTTCTTTTCTGATCAAGGGGAACAGCAGTAAAAACACGTTGTTTATTTTCGATGAGCCCACCACCGGGCTGCATTTCCATGACATCAAAAAACTGCTGAAATCTTTCGACGCGCTTATTGCACAGGGCAACAGCATCCTGGTTATTGAGCACAATATGGATATGATCAAGAGCGCCGACTGGGTGATCGATATCGGACCCGAGGGAGGCGAACAGGGCGGGCGGCTGGTTTTTGAAGGCACGCCGGAAGCGCTGGCTGCACAGGCCGACTCCCATACGGGCCATTACCTAAAAGGGTACCTTACCGTTTGACCTGAACAACCTGCTTTAACAATTTTTTTATATTATCTTGTTTTTATGTTAGGTTTGTTATTGATTAATCAATTTCAAACTTAACATTGCAACACCGGATCACGTCAGCGGATATTCGAAACTTAATCGGAGGCGATGAGGCTGCTTTCCGCAAAATCTATTATGTCCATAGTGAGCAGGTATATCAGTTGGCTTTCCGCTTTCTAAAGAGCCCGGTGTGGAGTGAAGAGATCGTCCAGGATGTCTTTTTAAAGTTATGGCTGAACCGCGAGGGGCTGGACGAATCTGGCAATACCTGGTTTTACTTATATGTTATTACCAAGCGGCTGTGCCTTAACCGCATCCGGGAAATCCGGAAATCCACGTTGCTGTTTGACGAACTGATGCATCACCTTGAGCAGGCCCATAACCGGACCGAAGAAGAGTTTTTTGCCGCCGACATGGACCGGCAGGCGCAGGAGATCATTGCCACGCTTCCGCAACAGCAACGGCTGGTGTTCAACCTAAGCCGCACGGAGGGGCTTTCGCATAAAGAGATTGCCAAGCAGCTCGGTGTTTCCCCCAACACCGTGAAAAACCACATGGTCCAAGCGTTAAAGACGCTGAAAAGTGCCCTGCACCAGTCCGGATATACTTACCTCATCGGGTTACTCTGCTGCCAGCAACTCATGCACTGGGCTTATTCATTTTTTTTCATGCCGCACTAGTCCTATCGGTGCTCCCTGGTGTTCTTATTGTAAGCGGGAGGAAAGACCCGCTTAACTAACCAACAACATGAACAATCAGCTACGGCAATTACTGGCCCGTTATTTTAATAATACGATCGATAAAAGCGATTGCGAGGTCCTGCTGCAGCAGCTGGAAGACAGCGATCCTGAACAGGTATCTGCACTCGTTGACGAACTGCTGAAAACGGAACAGTCGACGGCGCTGTTTGGATCCGACCGGCAGGAACGCATTTATGACAAGCTGGCTGCCCATATCCAGCAACACAGCGCAGCAGCGGTGATGCCCCCTACCCTGCCCCGAAGACCGGCCTACCGGCAGTGGATCCGCATAGCGGCGCTCTGGACGGTTGCTATTTCCGCTGCGCTTTTGTTGTATTATACCTACAGATCCACCGCATACCCGTCGAAACATCCGGCCACAGCAGCAGCATCCGACGACATCCTGTTACCCGATGGCACGCAGGCCATGCTTACGCTTGCAGATGGGGAAACACTGGTTCTGCACGACAGCATGGTCGGCATGCTGGCCAGCCAGGTGGGAATTGCGATCCGCATAACGGCCGACGGCAGTGTCTGGTACGATACGCGGTCGATGCAGGCAACCAACGCGCAGGTACCGTTTAACACATTCAGTACGCCCAAGGGGCATTCCCACCAGCTGGTTCTGCCCGACGGGACGCGCGTTTGGCTAAACACTTCATCGGCCATCCGTTTCCCCGTGGCATTCACCGGAGATGAACGACGGGTAATCCTTACCGGAGAAGCGTATTTTGAAGTCGCGCACAACGCGGCCAAACCCTTTAAGGTTGAGGCGAACGGAAGTACCATCGCGGTGCTGGGCACCCACTTCAACGTGTCGGCCTATGCCGATGACCCGCAGGTGGTAACCACCCTGCTGGAAGGTGCAGTGGATGTTTCCATGGATGGCAGCCGTGTCGCATTGAAACCCGGCGAACAGGCTGTTTCCGACGGCGCGACAGGACGTATCTGGCAGTCCAAGGCAGATATCCAGTCGGCCATGGCCTGGAAAAACGGTTATTTCCGATTTAATGACGAGCGCATTGAGAGCATTATCAACAAAGTATCAAGGTGGTATGATATCGAGCGAGTAGCGTATGAAGGACAGTTCAACGACCGGTTTACCGGCACGTTCCAACGGTCCAAAAGCATCGCCCAGCTCTTTGATCACCTGGAACGGATTGCACCCATACAATTCAGAATAGAAGGAAAGGAGGTGGTCATCATGAAATAGTAATACCATGCTTTGGCCACAAAAAAGCCAGAAGCGTTCGCGGCGCTTCCGGCAGCAATGGCTGGCCTGTAATATCCATTTCCTGAGCAGAAAACCGATTTACTAACCAAACATTTAGTCAAATGTATAAAACTTCTATTGTATTTTGCTGCTATAAGCGGCAATTATTCAGACTACTATTAGCCATGAAACTTGTCATCGTGTTGATTACTGCTTCATTCCTGCACGCGAGTGCAATAGGCTATGCGCAGAGCGTGACAATCAATGTCAAAAAGGCTTCCATTTCGGATGTCCTGAACGAAATCAGGGAACAGACAGGGTATGACTTCCTCTATAATTCGTCCCATTTGTCGGGCACGAGACCTGTGGACCTTCAATTCAGCAACGCGCCGCTGGCACGGGTGCTGGATGCCTGTTTTTCCAATCAGCCGTTAACCTACCAGATTGTGGACAATACCGTGCTGCTGCACCGGAAATCACGGGCGGAACGAAGTACGGCCACTGCCGTCCGTCTTCAGCGGGAAATCCGCGGGACGGTGACCAACGAACAGGGTGAGCCGCTACAGGGTGTCACGGTATCGGTCAAGGAAACGACCGGAGGAACCGTAACCAATAACCAGGGGAATTACGAGCTTAGCTTGGGTGAAAATGCACAGACACTCGTATTTACCATTGTAGGCTACGCACGGCAGGAAGTAGCGATATCAGGTGCGGGACCAGTCAACGTCACCATGCGGGCGCAGGTAAGCGACCTGGATGAAGTCGTGGTAGTGGGCTATGGTGTACAAAGCCGGCGCGATGTTATCGGCGCCGTGGGTGTCGCCTCATCCGAAGATTTCGGCGATGTGGCCGTGAGCAACACCTCGCAGCTCATCCAGGGCAAGATTGCCGGCGTACAGGTAATCAACAACAGCGGAGCCCCGGGATCGGGTACGCAGATCGTCGTCCGCGGTACCGGATCGTTTACCAACGCGGCGCCTCTTTACGTAATCGATGGGATCCAAAGTGACCAGGGGACCTTCAATTCGTTAAGCCCTTACGATATACAGGACATTACCGTGCTGAAAGATGCATCGTCCGTGGCCATCTATGGTGCGCAGGGTGCAAACGGGGTTGTCATCGTTACAACCCGCCGGCCAAAAACCGGCGCCCCGCAAATATCCTATAACGGATATGTTGGTATATCAAATCCCTGGAAACAGTTCGATATGCTGAACGCCGCCGACTATACCGGCATTGTCAAAGAATGGTATGCTAATCAGGGACAGGTACTTCCATCCCGTGTGGGCTCTGACGATGCGCTGATTACCCGGACGGACTGGCAGGATGAAATGTTCAAAACAGGCACCATCCATGAACATTACCTGAATGTAGGCGGTGGAACGGAGCGGATTACCTATAATGTTTCGGCAGGTTATACCAAGCAGGACGGCCAGATTGTGGACCGCAATTTCCAACGGGCCAACATCCGTATCAACCTACAGGAACACGTAGGACAGCGGATCCGGCTGGGCCAATCGCTGAGTATCCGCCATCAAACCATTAACGGCGTCAGCGCCAATGTGGTAAACGGCCTGCGGATGCCCCCGTATATTCCGGTATATGATCCCAGCAATGAGCTGGGCGGATTCGGGATTGCCACCAGCTTACTGGACGGCAACGACAGCCAGAACCCGCTGATACAGCCTTACCTGCGCGACGTCAAGGACCGCGGATTGAACAACTACCTGCAATTATTCGGCGAAATCGATATCATTGACGGCCTGAAATTCCGGTCGCAAATCGGCGGTGTCTACAACTTCAGCCAATATTACAACTACAACCCCACATATGCAGCGAACCAGCTGGTGACCCAAAACCAGATTTCTGAAAACTACGGCTACGACCTGAGCTACATCTGGGAAAACTACTTTACCTATGATAAACGCTTCAAAGATCACAGTTTAACCGTAACGGCGGGAAATTCATACCGTGACGGCGGCGTCTCCCGGTCGGTAAACCTGGTGGGAAGCAATTTCCCGAATGATGAGATCCATCAGATCGGGGCGGCAAAGACCGTCTCTTTCGGTTCGGGATCCGCCAACTCCGGTGCCCGGTTTATTTCATACTTCGGCCGGGTAAACTACGCCTTTAAAGACCGTTACATTATCACGTTGACCGGTCGCCGGGATGCCACCTCATTATTCAGCAAGGCAAACCGGGTAGGTTATTTCCCTTCTGTCGGACTGGGATGGCGGCTATCCGACGAGGCATTTATGCAGGATATCGAATGGATCTCCGACCTGAAACTGCGTGGAAGCTGGGGAAAAACGGGTAACTCCAATATCCCGGGATTCTCGTTCCAGTCTAACGTATGGACCGGCCGGGCAAACAGTGTAGTATATCCGTTAGGGCCCAATGAAACCCTGCAAAATGGAGCAACCATTGCCATACCGGCAACGCCTTCGTTAAAATGGGAGGAAACAACCACCATTGACGCAGGCATCGACGCGAGCTTATTTAACAATAGCGTATCGGTAAGCCTTGGTTATTATGACCGTAACAATAAAGACCTGCTGGTTGAAGTGCCTTTGGCATTGTCGACAGGTTATGGTGGTGTTTCAGGCGCCAGCAGCAGTCAGCTGATCAACGCCGCATCTGCCTATAACCGCGGCTTTGAGGTGTCACTGGGCTATCAGGGAAATACAACCAACTGGAAGTACGCCATTAACGTCAACGGGTCGTACAACAAAAACCAAGTAACCTCGCTGGGCACACAGGGTGCGGTTCCCATTATGGACGGCTCTTTCTACTCTGTACCGGCAATGACGCGTACTGACGTGGGTTACGCCATCGGTTCCTACTATGGCTTTATCTATGATCACGTTGCCATAGACGGCAATGATGTTGACCAATACAATGCATTGGCACAACAGGTTACCGGCGATCCCAATGCGGAGTACCAGTCGGGATTGCTGCCGGGCGACCGCATATTCAAAGACATAAACGGCGACGGTGTAGTGACCGAAGTAGACAAAACCTACCTTGGCAGCCCGATTCCGAAGTGGAATTACGGGTTAAACATCAACCTGTCTTACAAACAGTTTGACTTTATGGCGTCATTACAGGGCGTTGCTGATGTGCAGCTGATCAATGGCACCAAGTATTACCTGGAAGGGGTAGCGCTTCCGTTTAATGCCAAAACGGACGTGTTAAGCAGCTGGAAGCAGAATGGTGACATCACGGATATTGCGCGTATCGGCCAGAATCCGGGCACTTCCGCGAACCTGCGCCCGTCATCCTGGTTTGTTGAAAATGCCGGGTTTGCCCGGATCCGCAACGTTACCCTCGGCTATACTTTTTCTTCCGACGGGATGAAGTACTGGACGGGTAACGTGGTTTCCAGCCTGCGGATATACGCAACTGCGCAGAACCTGTTCACCTTCACCAACTATTCAGGTTATGACCCGGAAGTTACCGGAAGCGGCGACTTCATTTTCGGCAGAGGCATTGACACCGGCCAGATACCGCAGCCGCGGACCTTTATGTTCGGTGTACAGCTAGGGTTTTAAGTCAGGGTATCATCTTAATCAGAAGTAACATGAAAAAGAAAATAGGAATTTTATTAGCCACAGCAGGTATGTTGATTGCCAGCGGATGTAATGAAGATTTGCTGGACGTAAAAAATGAGAATAATTATACCGACGTGTCGTATTTCAAAACACAGACCCAGTTTAACGAAGCTGTGTTGGCCACGTATGCTGTTTTCAGTCATACGGGGATGATGGCACGGGAGTGGTATTTTGTTTTTGATCTGCTGGCCAATGATGCGGAACGTGCCTCACCGCTGGTTGGTACGGAACTGCAGTTGGCAGATTACAGTTTCAACAACAACAATGAGGATATTGTGGGGTTATGGTCGTCATTATACCGCATGGTTTTCAGGGCTAACCTGGCACTGAAAGTAATCGAGGGATGGGAAACCGCCACGGAAGCCGAGGCCGCCGCAAAGCGGCAATACATAGCCGAGGCACATTGGCTGCGGGGTTTTGCGTATTTTAACCTGGTCACCAACTGGGGGCGGGTGCCACTGCGGATGACATTTGAGGATTCGCAGTCAAACTCGTTTCCGAGGTCATCGGTAGCCGACGTCTGGCAAGTGGTAGAAAGCGAATTTACTGCCGCTATCCCCGATCTTCCGGTTGCCCATGCCCCTGAGCAAAAAGGCCGGGCCACGAAAGGCGCTGCGATCGCATTCCTGGGCCGTACATACCTGTTTCAAAAGAAGTACGATGAGGCAATTGCGCAATTGGCACAGCTTACCGCCGCACCGTTCACGTACTCGCTTGACCCCAGCTATGACCATCTTTTCAGTGAAGATAACATCAACAGCCCGGAAACCGTATTTGATGTAAACCATACCTATACTACATCAAATACACAGTATTACATGTTCGGCGGCCAGGAAGGCACGAATGGTAAAACGTTCCATACCGGAAGGGCCCAGGAATATGGCTTTAATGACTGGCAGAACGTGGTCGCATCCGATGCATTGGTGGAGGCCCATACCTATGCGAATCCGCAGTCAGGTGCACCTTATATCGACCCGCGTGCTAAGCTTACGTATTACGGCACTGCGCAGAATGGAGGTGACACGAAATATTGCGATGCCTGTTCAGGCGGGCCGATTGATTACGATTACGGATTCTTCGGCAACAGTTACCGCAAGTACCAGCCTTATGAATTCCAGCAATATACCGAAGCGCCGATGAGCGGCATCAACACGCACGTAGTCCGCTATGCAGACGTACTGCTCATGCTGGCTGAGTGTTATATTGAGAAAAACAGCCCGGATGTGGCTACCGGTATCGGTTACATCAATGATGTACGGAACCGGGCCAGCGTCATGGCCGAGAATTACCCGTTGGGACTTGGCCAGGATGCCGCACGCACGGCATTACGGCGGGAGCGGCAGATCGAGTTCGCCGGTGAGCAATCGCGGTGGTTCGACCTCGTCCGCTGGGGCATTGCCAAAGAAGTGCTGAATGCAGAGCATCCCGCCGGACCGGGCCAGCAACCGTTCCTGGACAAGCATTACCTGTTCCCGATTCCTATCGATGAGCGGAATTCGAATGCGGAACTGGCTGCCGATGTAGCCAACGACTGGAACTAGCGGGTCATGAAATTCATTCGGTTGATTTTTCTGCTTCCCTGTTTAGGATGGGGTTGCCATGACCGGGCATCGACAGACCATGCGTTGGTGCCGATTAAGGAGCAAGATGGACGTTACCTTTTCCAGCTCGAAAATCAACAGTTAGCGGTTGATCCTGCCATTGGTGGCAGGATCACCTCGCTGACGTTGGACGGTGAAGATTTCCTGACCGGTCCGGAGGTCAATGACTTCAACTGGGGATCCACATTCTGGCCGAGTCCGCAAAGTGTCTGGCATTGGCCGCCTTCGGCCGAGCTGGACAATAAACCGTATGAGGTGATTACCGCAGACAACACGCTGAAAATGGTGAGCCAGCAGGATCCGCAAACCGGGTTGGTGGTGACCAAGGAATTTTCGGCCGCCGAAAACCCTGCGCGTTATATCCTGCGCTATACGCTCACCAACCAGGCACCCATACCGCAGTATGCTGCCCCGTGGGAGGTCACACGTGTACACACGGAGGGCATCACCTTTTTCCCCAGGGGGGAAGGCGACATGCGGGGAGGTCTGCTGCCGCTGACCACCGTAACCGACGGCATTGCCTGGTTTACCTATGATGCAGCGGGTTTGCCCCTGAAAGGCGACAGGCAGCTGTATACCGATGGTTCGGAAGGCTGGATGGCGCACATCAACGGCCGGACGATCCTGATCAAAAAATTCCCCGACGTTCCCCTGGAGAAAAATGCGCCCAAGGAGGGGGAGATCGAGCTATTTGCCAGTGATGTAAAGCCGGGAAAAAGTTACGTGGAAATTGAGCATCAGGGAAACTATACCCCACTTTCATCGGGGGATACGTTGTCATGGGAAGTCACCTGGTATCTCCGGGAATTGCCGGACAGCCTGGACGTAACTTCAGGTAACAATTTGCTCGTTGATTATGTAAGAAGTGTAATTAAATAATTAATATTGACGACTTATTATCGATAAATTAGATCTATTTGTGAAGATGAAGCTAAAACTACCGATGGCAGCGTCATTGATGCTGCTTTTTGCCGGCTGCAACAACAGCTCGGAGGTATACCGCAACTGGGGAGTGTATAAGGGAGACGCTGAAAGCAGCGCCTACTCGCCGCTCGACCAGGTAAACACGGGGAACGTTTCCCAGCTGCAGGTGGCCTGGACATTTAACCCCGATGATGCACCCGAGGGGAGCCGGGGAGCCAACAGCGAAAGCAACCCGATCGTCATCAACAACATCATGTATACCACGTCGGCGCGGGGACGGCTCTATGCCGTGGACGCCGCAACAGGCGAGCAGCGCTGGAGCTTCGACCCGTTTAACGGAGAGCGCGGCGGCGGGGTAAAACGCGGGGTAACGTATTGGGAAGACGGTGCCGATAAACGGATATTATTTACCGGCGGCGATGGCTTATTTGCCCTCGACGCGCTAACCGGCGAGCCGGTTTCGACATTTGGGGAAAACGGCAGGGTAAACCTGAACATCGGCATGCGTGGCGATCCGGATAAAATTTCCGTTATTCCTACCTCGCCCGGCATTGTGTTCGAAGATCTGCTGATCCTCGGCACCGAGGTGTCGGAGTTATACGGCGCCGAGCCGGGCCACGTCCGCGCTTATAACGTGCGCACCGGCGAACTGGCATGGACATTCCATACGGTACCGCAACCCGGCGAAGTGGGTTATGAAACCTGGCCGGCAAACGCCTGGAAATATGTGGGCGGTGCGAACAACTGGGGCGGCCTGAGCCTTGACAAAAACCGGGGCATGGTCTTTTTTGCAACCGGCTCGCCCACCTACGATTACTACGGCGCCGACCGTAAAGGGGAAAACCTGTTCGGCAATTCCGTAGTAGCAGTGAACGCCCGGACCGGAGAGTACATCTGGCATTTCCAGACCGTGCACCACGACCTTTGGGATTATGACCTTCCGGCTCCCCCCAACCTGGTGACGGTGGAGCACGACGGCAAAAAAATAGATGCCGTGGCGCAGACCACCAAAGTAGGTTTTCTGTACGTGCTTGACCGGGAAACCGGCGAACCGCTTTTCCCTGTCGAAGAACGGCCCGTACCCCAGTCCGATATCCCAGGGGAAGAATCATGGCCCACACAGCCGTTCCCATTGAAACCGGCGCCCTATGCCCGTCACTTGCTTACCGAAGATGATCTGGCAAATTATTCCCCTGAATCACACGATTCTCTGCTCCAGGTATTCCGCTCACTGCGGTACGAAGGGCTGTTTACGCCGCCCTCTGTACAGGGTACAATGCAGTTTCCGGGATCACGCGGCGGTTCAAGCTGGGGAGGCGGTGCTTACGATGCCACATCCGGTTTATTTTACGTGAAGTCAAACGACTCGCCTGAACTGATGCGGATGAAACTGGTGGAACGTGAAAGTGCTGTATCCAACCAGTCGGTATACCGTCAGGGAGAAACGTTGTACAACACCTATTGCGTAAGCTGCCACGGCCGCGACCGTAACGGAGATGAATTGGGTAATCCCTCGTTAGTGGGACTGAAGAGCCGGATGAGTGAGACAGACGTACTGAACCGCATTAAACACGGCGGCGGTAAGATGCCTGGTTTCGCCAGCGTCGTCAATGACCGGGCGAAAGAGCAGGCCATACTGGCTTACCTTTTCGAGAAGGAAAACAGCGAGCGGCCGAGCCGGGAGTCACGGATGATGGAGGAAATTACGAGCAATCAGCAGGCAGTAAGCGACACCGTAGTGCTTGACACGTTTGACCGGTACCTGAACCTGACGGCATACGGCCATTTCCGTGATCATAAAGGTCGCCCGGGTATTAAACCGCCGTGGGGTATGTTGCACGCGATTAACCTGCACACGGGAGAATATGCCTGGAGCGTGCCCATCGGAAATAACCCCGAGTTGCAGACCGGTCCGGAAGAAACCGGAGAGGCAGGCTCAGCCGGCCCGACCGTCACCGCAGGGGGGCTGGTATTTATCGGCAGTACGATGGACCGGAAATTCAGGGCTTTTGACAAAGCTACAGGAGAAAAACTGTGGGAATTTGATCTGCCGGGCGTTGCCAACGCCAATGCAAGTACCTATCAGGTTAACGGCAAACAATACATTGCTATTTCTGTGGGAGGAGACGAGAAAAATCCTGCAGGATCGGTTATGGCGTTTGCTTTACCGGATTAAATTTAGTTGATATACCGGAGGATCCGGTAGCCAAACCGTCATGGGATATTCCGTGACGGTTTTTTTATTCATACCGGAGCGCTTCCACCGGATCGAGCCGGGACGCTTTGGAGGCCGGGTAATATCCGGATACCATACCCACGCCCACGCAGACGCAGACACCCAGGATGATCCAGTTCCAGGGAACGATAAAGCTGGCTCCCATCACCACGGCCAGGATATTGCCGATCAGTATTCCCAGGAAAATACCTGCGAAGCCGCCCATGAGGCAGATAACCACCGCCTCCGTGAGGAACTGTCGGCGAATCACGGTTGGCGTAGCGCCAATCGCCTTGCGGATTCCGATTTCACGGGTACGTTCCGTGACGGAAACCAGCATGATATTCATTAAGCCGATGGATGCGCCCATCAGGGTAATCAATGCGATCACTATCGCACCGATGGTCACATACGTCAGGCTCTCAATCAATATCTGGGCCACCGCATCACTCTTGGTAATCTCAAAATTGGTTTCCTGTCCTACCCGGGCTCCGCGGATATTGCGGAAGAGTGCCGTGGCTTCACCAATCGCCGCATCCATATATTGCGGGTTGGTGGCCATCACGGTAATGGTATAGGAAGGATGTCCGATGGCCATGACCGCCCGTGCTTTAATCAACGGGATAATACAGGTTTTATCGCCGCCAAAGCCCGCACTCGACCCTTTGTCTTCCAGCACGCCGATAATGGTATAACGGTTATTCCCGATGCTGATGTGCTGGTTGAGGGGTTCTTCGTTGTTCTTAAAGAGCCGCTCAACGATCTCTGATCCCACGATAACGACGTTATTGCCAAATTCAATTTCACGGGGAGAAAAGTTGCGCCCAGCGGACAGTTTATAGCCGGCCGTCTCAAGGTAATGCTCATCGGCACCCAGCACATTGATATTGGGGTTTGTCTGTTCACTCCGGAAGGTTGCCGTAGCGCCAAACGAGGCGTACGTATTCAGGGAAACCACCGCCGGGTAATCGAACCGGTCTTTAAAGGCCTTTGCTTCGTAATAAGTGATGGGCGGAAAAGTCTTTGGCCGCGTGCCGCTCCCCCCGATCTGGACATTCAGTCCGCGGTTCCGGATATTAAACGCATTGGAACCCATGGCCGAAAACGAATCGGTCAGTGAATTTTTGATGGCGTCGATGGAGGTCAGGATGCCGACCAGTGCTGTTATGCCGATGGCGATGATCAGGGCCGTAAGGAATGTACGCAGTTTGTTGCTGTTGATCGATTGAAGCGACAGCTTTACATTTTCACGATTCGACATTTTTACCGACATACCCAAAAAAATTGATAACGGTTAGACAACAGTTTGCTGTTGTTGTTACAGCCGGCGCCCTATTTCTTGCTATGGCTGAAGAGCCAGGGAAACAGTTCGGGCTCGGCAAACGCAGCATCCCAGCTATTGTGCCCTGCTTCGGGATAGAACGTATATTTGGGGTTTGCCCCTTCCCGCTGAAGTTCCTGGATAATCACCCTCGAATGCATCGGTGGCACGACGTCGTCGCGCTCGCCGTGGAAGATCCACAGCGGCACATGGGCATACCGGGCAACATTGGCCGTATTATCGCCCCCACAGATGGCAAATGCAGCGGCGAACCATTTGGGTTTACGCCGCAACGCTTCGTAGGTGCCCATTCCACCCATCGACAGGCCGCCGATATAAACACGCTGCGGATCCACCGCCTCGTCCCTGAGCAGCTGGCGCGCCAGCCGCAAAAACAGGCGCATACCTGTGCTTGGTTTACCTCCCGTGCTGAAATAGAACTCGCGTCCGCCGTTGGGTTGCTCCCGTGTGTCGACATTACTCCAGTAAGAATCTGCGGGGCACTGCGGAAAAACAACAATAGCGGGAAAATCCCGCCGTATGGTATCATTCAGAAAGATCTTGCCCCCATGGGTGAGCTGCTTTTCATTATCATTTCCGCGTTCTCCGGCTCCATGGAGGAAAAAGAGTATCGGATAGCTTCCATTGGGATCGTAATTTTCGGGGAAAAGTATCCGGTAAGGGAGCGTATCGCCCCGGTGAATCAGCGTGTTCGCTTCATACATCGAAAGATCCTGCGCCGAAACGGCCGTGATCATACTTAGATAGGTAAGGGTAGCCAGTAATGTGTATTTCATGGTAGTCTGATTTGGTAGTCCGATTCCGCATGGGTCGCCTATCCACCGGTGCGGCCGGTAAAAGTAGCTACTTTACTGCTGAAAAACAAGCGTGGAAAAAGGAGGATTACGTTCGTGCAGGGGCTTCCCCACGGATCAATTCGAATACGGTGATCTCGGGTAAAATACCTACGCGTCCCGGATAGCCCAGGAAACCGAATCCGGTATTTACATACAGCTGCTGGTGGCCTTCCCGGTAAAGTCCGGCCCATTCCTTATAAATGTACTGGGCAGGGCTCCACTGCAGGTGCCGCGTACGTACGCCGAACTGCATGCCATGGGTATGCCCGCTGAACATGGCGTCGACATCGGGGTGTGCCAGCACTTCCGCACGCCAGTGCGAGGGGTCGTGCGATAGCAGCAGTTTTACCGGCACGTCATCGGTGCCCTTCAGGGCCTCCGTCAGGCGGCCGTATTTGGGGAAGCGCCCCGTGCCCCAGTTTTCTACACCGACGATGCTGATTTCTTCCTGATCCACCCGGAGTTTCCGGTTTTCATTAAGCAGCAGGTCCCATCCCATCACCGCGTGTGTCTCTTTCAGGTCCAGCAGGTTTCTATCCTTGGCAGCAGAGGGTTCCGGACCGAAATGATAATCACCGTAGTCGTGATTGCCGAGCGTGGAATAAACGCCCAGCGGTGCCTGCACCTTAGCAAAAATATCCTGATAATCGCGCATTTCATTGGCTAGGTGGTTCACCAGGTCGCCCGTGAAGAAAATCACGTCCGGCCGCTCGGCCAACAACAGCTCCACACCACCCAGCACAGCGCGTTTGTTGTAGAAACTACCGGAATGAATATCCGATAATTGCCCGATTTTCATTCCGTGAAAAGCCTTCGGCAGGTTAGGCAGATACAGTTTCTGCCGGCGGATGCGATAATCATAAGCACCGGATATGACACCCCAGGCCATGGGTACCAGGGGGGCCGAGGCGATGAGTATTCCCGCCTTGGTCAGAAACTCCGAGCGCTTGATCCCCTTTACCGGCTGCTCCGGAAGCGGGGCTTCCGATACGGCACCGGATTCCAGCGGTTGCTGTCCGGGTCCCGGCATTTTCTTCACCGGTAAAACAAGCCGCTTAATCCAGATCCCTCCCCGCCGGATATCATCCAGCAGTAGTACGACCATGAAAATGGACTTCGTGCAGAAGGTAATGAAAAAGGCAACCAGGATAATGGACCGCAGCATTAATGGGATATTCACATAAATGCTCACAAAAACCCCCATGGTGATCAATACGCTGTACCCCCACCAGATTCGGGGAAATGCCTTGGTAGCAGCCCATTTGATGGACGTAGCCCGCAGGGCTTTATAAATATAAAAATCCAGTATCAGTAAAACAATTGTAGTGAAAATAGCCATGAGCTTGTTACCGCTTTCTATGTTCCTGCCCGTCCAACGCTTCGCCGGCAGTTGCCAGCTGTCGTAACGCGGTTATCCATTTGGGATGGTCGTTGAGACTTTCTACCAATTGCACTTTTTCACCGCCCAGGGCCTTGAATTCTTCCGCATACTCTGTGCCAACCTCGTAGATGGTTTCCAAGCAATCGGCCACAAAGGCAGGAGAAAACATGAGTAATTTCTTTTTGCCCAGCTGTGCTACGTGTTTGAGCACATCAGTAGTATATGGTTGTATCCATGGCGTTTTCCCCAGTCGGGATTGAAAACATACCGTATAATCTTCCTGTTTTAATTCCAGGCGCTCGGCCAGCAGACGCGTAGTGGCGTAACACTGTGCGAGGTAGCACCATTTATTTTCAGCTGTAATCCGATCGCGGCAATGTGCCTGGTCACAGTCGTGCATACCCGTTTGCCCCACCGCACGCAATTGCCTCACGGGCAATCCGTGATAACTGAACAGCACGTGATCAAACGCACGGATATCATGCTTACGAGCATTCTCCTCAAATACATCGATCATCAGGGAATTGTCGTAAAACTGGTTCACGAAAGATACCTCAGGAAAGGTATGCCACTTACGCATAAGCTGCATTACTTTTTCGATAACCGATCCTGTGGATGCCGATGCATACTGCGGGAACAATGGGATCACACATATCCGATCCACTCGCAGGCGCTGAAGATTAGCCAGGGCCGACTCAATGGAAGGGTTTTGATAGCGCATGGCCAACTCGACGTGATATTCATCACCAAGCTGCTCCTGCAGCAACTGCTGTTGCATCAGGCTGTAGTGTAGTAACGGAGATCCGGTCTTTTCATCCCAGACTGCCTTGTATAATTTGGCTGAATTAGGTGCCCGGAACGGTACAATAATCCCCTTGATCAATAAAGTACGTCGCCATGCCGGAATATCAATTACACGGCCATCCATTAAAAACTCGTTGAGGTATCGTTTTACATCCGGCACGGAAGGGCTATCCGGCGTACCAAGATTAACCAGCAAGATGCCTTTTTTGGGCTTATTCATCCATACAAAGGTACGGATTTGTTAAAGGTAGCGGAAAAAGCGATGATAATTTGAAAATTAGATGACGATGCGCCTGTGCAGGGTTCCGGTTAATACCCCTCCAGTACGGTTTTAACCTGCTCCATCAACCACATGGGGGTAGATGTTGCGCCGCATATGCCAACACGGTCGCCGGGTTGGAACAATGCCGGTTCCAGTTCTGCAGGATCGGAAATAAAATAGGTGTTCGGATTGCGTTTGAGGCACACTTCGAAAAGCACGCGGCCGTTGGATGATTTTTTCCCGGACACAAAAATCACCTTATCATACTGACTGGCAAAATTACCCAGTTCATCGTACCGGTTGGATACCTGCCGGCAGATGGTATCATTGGCCTTTACATCATATCCCCTATGTTGCAACTCGGCTTTGATTTCGTAAAACTTATCCGTGCTTTTGGTCGTTTGGCTATACAGCGTAAACCGGTCGGGGAGGTCTATCCCCTCCAGCTCGGCAAGGTCCTGAAATACCAGTGCCTCGCCATTGGTTTGCCCCTGTAGTCCAATGACTTCCGCATGGCCGTGTTTGCCATAAATCAGGATTTTTTCGGCCTGGTCAAAAGACGTTTTTACCCGGTTCTGCAATTTGAGCACGACCGGACAGGAAGCATCGATGAGGGTGATCTGGTTTTCGAGTGCGATGCGGTAGGTCTCGGGGGCTTCACCGTGTGCACGGATCAATACCTTCTCATTTTTAAGCTCAGGCAGCTTACTGTGGTCAATGATGCGAAGCCCTTTGGCCTTGAGCCGGGCAACCTCTTCATCATTATGGACGATATCCCCCAGGCAATACAAATAGCCGTCCGTTTCGAGAATTTCCTCCGCCATGTCAATGGCATAAACCACCCCGAAGCAGAACCCTGAATCTTTGTCAATCGTTACCTGTAACTGATAGGCCATCCTACTACAAAGGTATACAATAAATCACTATTGCAAGAAGTTTCTATACAAGCTGCCGTAAACCTCCAGTAAAAAATCATTGATGACATCGCCATGCGAAAAGCCGGTGTTGCAGCCATTTGTAATCACCACAATGCCGAATTGTTCCTCGGGCTGAAAGTACATTGCACTATACAAACCGTAAGCGATCCCTTCGTGACCCGTCATCAGCTTTCCGGGAATGAGGTTTCCGATGGTCCGCAGGGACATCCCATAACCTGATTCCGCTGTCCGTACCACCTGCATTGCACGGCTGCTCGCTGCTGAAATAATGCGTGTCCCATCCACGATGCCGTGGTGCATGTGCATGGTCATGACCTTTGCAAGATCCGCTACGGTCATTTTCATGCCTCCTGTTGGCGAAAAGACCGGGGTGCTGTAACCCATTACATACGTCTTCAAGGCATCGGCGCGCGACCGGTACGCTTCCGGGGATGCCGTGAAGTCTTTCGTTTCGCCGTCATAGGCATACAGGGTGACAAAGCGGCCGCTATCCAGTTCGTCCACGTTATAGCCGCCATATATACCCAGCGGTTCCAGGATATGCCGGTGAATGTACCGGTCAAAACGTTCGCCCGAATACTTTTCAAGGATCGCCCCTGCGAGGTTAAAGTTCAGGTTGCAATATTGATAACCGTCATTTGGCGCATAAGCATTGTATGCGTTGGCCCATTCGGGGTTTTTATCCGGATTGAGCGCATCCAATGTAAAATAGCCATTCTTATCGTTGATACTGGAGCGATGGGACAGGATCAGGCCCAAGGTGATTACCGAATCCGGATAAGCCGGGTTACGCACACGGAAACCAATCAGGTCACTCACATCATCGTCCAGCGACAACTTCCCGGCTTCGACCAGCTGCATGATACCGGTGGTCACAAATGACTTGGAGATGGAAGCGATACGGAATATGCCGTCATTTTCAAGCGGCTCTCCGGTTTCCGTGTTTTTCAGGCCAAACGATTTATTGTAAATAACCGCGTCGCCTTTAACGACGGCAACGGATGTACCCACGGCCTGATATTTGGCCATGATGGCGTTGATTTCTGTTTCTGCTGCCGACTGGGCGCGGGAGACCGTAGCCCATAGGATAAAAACTGCGGGTAATAAGTGAAGTGATTTAATGCTAATCATATGTTGTTATGTGCTACCGGAATTGCATAGGCTTAACGTGAATCCCGTGATGTTACTAAAGTATTCCAAAATTAGGTAATCGACCCGGCATTGGCAAATCAGGCAGGTGTTGTTCGCCGGCAGCCGTCGGCACCGCTGGTTTACCATCGCCCCCCAGCGCCCCCGCCCCCGCTGCTGCCACCACCCCAGCTGCCGCTACTCGAGCTGCTGGAACTACCGCTACCCGAGCTACTACTGGAACCCGATCGGCTGCTGCCGGATGAAGAACTGACTGGCTTCGTCCGGTTGAGTACCACCTTGCCATGCGAGACGGTGTGTTTACAGTTACTGCATTCCTGTATGCGTTCGCCTTCCCCCTTATTGATTACCGTAGGCCGTTTCAGCACTTTCAGAAACGTATGGGAAAATGTGCGGTAACCACACGATGGACATGGCCCGTATGTGGCGTAGTTTTCGCCCGGAAAAGAGACGGGACGAATGCCTTCCGGGCCGTCACGCACCCATATTTCATACGTGAGGGCACCCACACTTTCCTCTTTACGCTGGCCCCTGTCGAGGTAGCGCGACACGTCTTTTTGTTTATCACGGTCTATCCGCTGCCAACCATCCCCAGGTGGCGCGACAAGCCGCAGTTTGTCGGCCTGCCGCCGCCGGAACACGCCGTAGCCAAGCATCCAGGTAAGCGGCATGGCAAGTATGGGCAATGCCATCCGTTTATTGAAATCGGCGGTTACGCTAAGCCGGTTGGCCGCATTTGCAAACGTTTTCCGGATTTGCGACAATCCCTTGAAATACAGCATCGTGATACCCAGCCCAAAAAAGACAGTCGCATATAGCGGGAGGTAAGACCATCGGTACAGCCATGAAACGGGTATTTCGAAGAATGCAATAAAAAATATGGAAAAAAACCCGAAAAGCAGGAGTCCGACACCGCCAAAGACCAGGTATATACCCGTTGATGTCTTCACTGGCTTCCGTCCACTGCGTGTCGGAATGCGGTTATAGGCACGGGAAGCCACCTTCCACAGCAGGTAATAGAGCACGAAAGCAATCACAAAGGAGAGGAACGCCGCCTGGTTCCTATAGAAAAACGAGCTTTCATGCAACAGGCGCCGCTGAAGGTCATCCGCGGCATCGGGGTTAAGTACAACGGTTTTTACGGCATCCATTGCCGCAAGCACGCCACCGTCATAATCGCCTTCGCGGAATAACGGCACCATCCGTGTTTCACCAATACGCTTCAGCAATGCGTCCGGCAATACGGCTTCCATGCCATAACCTGTAATAAACCGATAAGCCCGTTTGTCTGTAGAAACGAACAGTAGCAGCCCGTTATTCGCCGGTGCCTTACCGATGCCCCATGTATTGAAGAGGTCCAGCGCAAACCGGAAGTCATCCTCACCCACAAAGTCATCCACAACCACCACGGCCAGTTCGGCCGATGCAGCTGCATCCACCATACGCGCCAGCCGGTTCAGTGAATCCACGGTAAGCGGACTAAGGATACCGGAAGGGTTACTCACGTAATACGCCTGCCCCTGTTCCTTCGGCGAAGGAATGGTCGCAACCTGGTATTGGGCAGCCGCTTGTCCGGCGGTAAAAGACAGCAAAAAACAGATCAGCAGTCGAATGCCCCGTTGGTATCGATACGGAATATTGTTCATTGATTTCCAAATATAGAAATCATTCTTGACGACGAACGTACTGTAGAGGACATATTTGCCGTTTGCACAACTACTTAACTTTGGCTATTTTTGCGCAAAATTTTTTAAATGATAACAACAAATAAAACTTTCACCATGATTAAGCCCGATGCCGTAAACAACGGCCATGTGGGTGCAATTTTAAATGACATCATTGCGGGGGGGTTCAAAATCGTGGCGATGAAATACATCCGCCTTTCTGAAGAAACAGCCGGTGCATTTTATGCGGTACACGCCGAACGCCCGTTTTATGGCGACCTGGTGAATTTTATGACTTCTGGCCCCATTGTGGCCGCTATTCTTGAAAAAGAGAACGCGGTGGAAGCGTTCCGTACGCTGATTGGTGCGACAGATCCCGCAAAAGCGGCCGCCGGCACAATCCGCAACAAATATGCGAACTCCATTGAAGCCAATGCCATCCATGGCTCTGACTCCGATGAGAATGCGGAAATTGAAGGTAACTTCTTCTTTTCGCAGTTCGAACGGTTTTAAAAATGTGTAAGCCTAACAGGCGGTTGCCTGTTAGGTTTCAATTACTTAGAAACCCCTCCGGGCCAGATAAAAGTCTTCTTTTTCCGTCATCCGGGTTTTTTCCTGCTTTCCCTTATCGCCGTAACCGCAGAGGTGTAAAATACCGTGGATCATCACGCGGTGCAGTTCATCTTTTTCAGTAACCCCGAAGGCGGCTGCATTTTCACGCACCCGGTCTATACTGATAAAAATATCACCGGCGATTATTTCAGCCTGCTCACTGTTGTCGAACGTGACGATATCTGTATACGTATCGTGCTGGAGATACTGTTTGTTAATATCCAGCAACTGTGTGTCGCTGCATAGGATGATGCTGATTTCACCGGGCTTATACCCTTCTTCGCGGATAGCTGCCTGGATCCATTGGCGTACCGCAATTTTCTGATGTAGGCGATACGCCGTATCTTCCGTAAAAAAATGGACCTTCCCCATGTTCAGTGATATGATGACAGCGCCAAAGGTAGGAAGTTTATCCCTGAAAATCGCGCCGCTCAAGATACGATTGCAGGATCAGTACGGCAGATACGCGATCAATAAGAGATTTGTCCTGCCGCTTTTTCTTCGCGATGCCGCTTTGCGCGATGCTGGTTGAGGCCATCTTGGACGTAAACCGTTCATCGACGGTTTCCACGGGAATAGCAGGAAAAGTACGCTGCAACGACCGGATAAAACCCCGTACATGCTGGGCCGATTCCGACTCGGTACCATCGAGCCGGCGGGGTTCGCCCACCACGAAAGTACTTACCTCCTCACGGGCGAGGTAGGCTTTCACATAATCCAACACGTCCTTGGCATGCACCGTGTCCAGCGCCGTTGCAATAAGCTGTAACGGGTCGGTCACCGCCAAGCCGACCCGCTTGGTTCCGTAGTCAAAAGCGAGAATACGCATCGTACCCGCAAAGGTACATTATTTCACATTTACGAGCACCTTTATTTTGCCTATGCCATTGCTGTCATACTCCTGCAGGGCTTTTCCGATCACCTGACCAACCCTTACCCTATCCGGATCAGCCTTCATCGCCACACCGGGCTGCGAAGACGTCACCAGCAGGTCGCCACGCTTGATCGCGCCGCCTTCCAGGCACACCTTTGTCGGGATAACCCCTACCACGCCCATGGGTACTTTATCGGAAATGTCCGTATCCATACTTTCCTCGGTGAGCAGTACGCCCGGTTTGGTTGCATATACCCCGACGACGAGTGTTGAATACGCTTCATTAGATTTCTCCACGGTGCGGTCTTCATCTACCGAGATGACCAGTACATCACCGGCTTCGTACGCAGCGAAATTACCCATTACATCAAACGCTTCGGCAATATCCGCACCGCCGGTTTGGGTGCCGCCATCGAAAAAGCCTCGGCCAGCTTTGTTGATCCGCGCAACGTTAGCATTCGCGCTTTGGAATGTCACCAGGTTGCCAGACGCCCCGGTGTGGTTTATCAAGAGGGTATTGCCTGTGCCGTTCGAGTTGATCTGAACGGTTGGCTGGCTGTTGGCGCTGTTAAAATTCGCGAACCGACCGGCCCTGCCTGTGCCGAAATTGGGGGTAAAGCCGGAAATGGCATTACCACTGCCATCGGCCGATGCCTCGACACCATCGCCGGTCCCTCCGGCATTGGCCGTAACCCCGTTTCCGTTTCCGTTGGTGAGTGCGAGTAGTGCAGGTCCATTACCGGCTGGATTAGAGGCATAGAAGAGTCCTGCATAACCGCCCGTGCCGGAAGAAATGCCGTAGACTCCAGCCGTGCCGAAGTTTGCGAATTGCGAATTAACCTCGCCGCGCACGGCGGGGGAAGTGCCTGTCGTGCGGTCCACTATGAAACTACCCGCGGCCCCATTACCTACCGTCTTTACGGTAATTACTTCGTTCTCATTATCCGCGTTTAAAATCTCGAACCGGCCGGCGCGTCCATCTGCAAAGCTTGGTACCCAAGCATGCAATGCATCACCCTCACCATTAACTGAGGTTTCCACACCGTTGCCTGTGTTCTCTGCATTGGCGGTAATTGCATTGCCATTGCCGTCGGCCAATGCGACTAACGCCGGACCATTACCGGCTGGATTCGAAGCATGGAAGAGACCGGCAACCCCGCCGGTGCCGGAGGACGTACCGAAGATGGCGGCAGCGCCGAAATTACCAAAAATGGTATTTACTTCGGCTCGGACCGCCGCCGCCACGCTGTTATTGTTGTCCACCCGAAAAGACGCGGCGTTCCCTTGCGTATTGTCTGGAATGTTTCCGTTACCATTGGTTTCAACTTCCAACGTATTGCCCTGCGTATTCGTTTGATTGAAGTTCTCAAACCTGCCCGCACGGCCCGTACTACTGTTCAAGCCCACCTGTCCCAGCACGCCGATAGCCGTACCTGTGGTATTCGTTGCAACAAACCCCCGGACACCATAGCCTCCGCCGTCGTTGCGGCCAACCACAGCACCGGCGATATCGCTGGTTGTCCTTCCCACTACCGCCTCGCCTCCGTTATTGTTATCGCCAACGATACCCGCGGAGGTCTGACTAGCTGTAATGCCATGGATCCCAAAGCCGCCTACCGTTGATGCACGTACACCGGCGCCGTTGCCGGTTGTGGTGACATTGATTACTGTACCGTTTCCCACCGTGTTTGCGACAAGCACATTGTTGTTATTTGCATTATTGAAAATTGAAATGCTTGCCGGGATACCGTTATTGCTGGTTGCCGTCAAACCGGTGCCGGTGTTGCTGTTGGCATACACACCGGTTCCGTTGGCTGTTGCGTTGCCATATACGCCCAAACCATTTGGGGTGGTGCCATATACACCCCATCCTGAGCCATTCTGAGAACCATATACGCCAACGCCCAACCCGCCGGTACCATTATTAATCCCACGAATAGCTGACGAAAATCCACCGGGGGCTGTCGACGAAACAATACCACGGACAGCCGCGATATTAGAAGTCGTCGTATTATTAATGCCTTCGAGTGAAACCCCATCACCATTGTTCGCTATGGAAAACAATGTGGCCGCATTGTTTTCAACCGTGGCATAAGGAAGCGCGAATCCGCCGCCGCCCAAAGCCGAAGGGGTCCACTGCGTACCATCAAACCGCAGCGACTGCCCGGCCAAAGGTGCAGTGTTACTAACCGGAATACCTTGAAGGCCGGCGACCACGGGATCTGGATAAGTGCCTGACAGATCTCCCCCTGCCGCCACATCGGTTATGGCAGCATCGCTACCAGCCGGACCAGCCGGGCCCTGGGGACCGGGATCACCCTGTAACCCCTGCGGACCAATAGGGCCAGCGGGACCCTGGGGACCCGTATCACCCTGTAACCCCTGTGGACCGATAGGGCCGGCAGAACCTTGGGGACCCGTATCACCCTGTGAACCCCGTGGGCCGACAGGACCAACAGGGCCTTGGGAACCGGGGTCACCCTGTAGTCCCTGCGGACCGATAGGGCCGGCGGGACCCTGGAGGCCGGAATCACCCTGCGAGCCTCGCGGGCCGACAGGGCCAGCGGGGCCTGTATCTCCTTTTACTCCCCGCAGACCGGCGGAACCTTCGGGACCTGCAGGTCCCATGGGGCCGGTAGGCCCTGCCGGACCAGCGGGACCGGTGTTACCACCGGCTGTATATAATGCGAATGGTACACTCATCAATTGCGTAGTGCCCAAATCGGCATAGCCACCATTGTCAACGGCCAACTCTACCTTAACAAATTGATTGGCATCCTGCCAGGGGATCGTTGCGAATGTCCCCTGTGATGCGGTACCCCTACCGATCTGCAGGGTGAAAAGACCGAGTGTATTTGTTTTTACCCGGTGTTCTTCACGGTATTGCACTACACCATTGGCCGAGCCACCGATAATGGATATACGCACATCGACATTCCTACCTGCCATAACCGTCCCGTCAAGATTGCGGGCGACAGCCTGATAATTGATGCCGGTCAATCCCGATTGCGCCTGTGCCATAAGGCCAGTCAGCATCAGGACGACAACCACGCAATAAGAAAAATATCGTTTCATATGCTTATGTATCTGATTAGTTAGCATGTCATTATTGTTCCTCTTTTACATCGCCCTGCGTCGGTACCGCCTGCACCGGGAGAGTGGTTTCAGTCCCGATGATTTCTGTAGCTGCTGACTCCGATGGCAGCTTGGCGGCTCCGGACAGTTGCGGTGTCGCCGCACTCCTCAGGGCTGCACGATTGGATCCGGGGGGCGTATAGTTTTCGAAAATCAGTGCCCGCAGTTCCTGGGATGAATTCGGAGAAACTTCAGACTTGGGATTAATCGAAAGCGTCTGTATTTTATTTATGGCTCCCGCGCCGAACTGAATCGGCTTATTTTCGGTACCATCCCCGGATAAGAGGCGACGGATACGCGCTTCCGACACATGATCCTGCCTGGTCTGCGCCTGGGCATGCACTGCGAGGACCGTCATCAATGTCGCGATCAGCAGGGGGTAGATTGTCTGTCTTTTCATGTATTTATATTTTAATTCGATTGCATGATTATTTTTCCCCACCCAATACATCCATGGGGTGGAAACTGAGTGTAAATTTCAATTCGTTGCGAACGGAATAACGCCGTGCCATTGGAGTCAGGTAGCCAATGTCTATCTGCAGCGATTTAACCCGGAGCCCTACGCCAGCCGCAAAATGCTGCCGGTTTCCTTTGGCAGGATTTTCATAGAAATAGCCCGAACGGATAAAAAACTGCCGGTAGTAACAAAACTCGAAGCCTCCGGAGATGGTAAATTCGGATAGTTCTTCCGAAAATCCGCCCGGTGCGTCAAAAAACGACGTAAATAGTGCAGAAGGCACACTTCGATCGGGGTCTTTCCCCTTTTCGATCTCGGCAGTTACATTACCTTGTTCATCCACCCGGTACTGCGGCCGTGACGGGACCAAGAGTTTGGTGACATCAAGCAATAAGGTCAAGCGGTTATCCGGGTCGTTGTTTAATCCGTAACCAACCCCCATCCGCAGGTTCATTGGCAGAAAGCTTTCCTTCGCATTGGTATAATTAAGCTTCGTACCGATATTGGTCAGGTTTATTCCCCAGGCAAACCGCTTGCTGAATTGCTTCAAAGTGATGTAGCTTTTTTCGGAATACAGCCCCACATCCATCGCAAAAGCGTTGGCGCGATCCATGTCTAATCCATTATAGGCGCCTGAACCTAAGTTACTGTGGATGTATCGGGCCGTAAGTGCCATGGCGAAGTGGTCGCCAAGCAGGCGTGAGTAACTGGCATCTATGGAAATCTCCCCGGCATTGTATCGCTGCGATAGGTTCCCCATTTCGTCCCTAAAGGTGATCTCGCCCATATCCAGGTATTTGATGGACATACCGAGGGCCTCGCGCTGGCTTAACCGGTGAAAAGCCGTCAGGTAACCAAGATGTTCATCCTTTACCAGCTGGCGCATCCACGGTGTATAAGAAAAGCTCAACCCCTTCTCCCCGGCAAAGTTCAGTTTAGCCGCGTTGGTGAATACCGAGTTGGCATCCGGCACAAGTCCGGTTCCTGCCTCGGCTACTCCGGTAGTCCGGGCATCCGGGCTCAGCAAAAGAAAGGACGCTCCTGTAGTGATCGTGCTACGCCCGATCTGGGCAGTCACAAACAGCGGGAACAGTGCAGCAAGTATCAGCGTATATGCTGGTGTTGAGATGCGGGTATTCATGAATGTCTTGCTTGAGGTTATTGGATGACTAATTTCTCCGTATAGGTCCCATAACCGGTGCGGATCACCAGGTAATATAGGCCGGCGGCATAGTTATTAAGTGCCATGGTGTATTTTAGCCGGCCCGCCAGCAGCTGGTTAGTTTCCGTAAACACCACCTGACCGGCATTATTGATCAGCATGAATACCACCCGGCCATCCTGAAGTAGGTCGAATTCCAGGTTCGTAAATTCTGCCGCGGGATTGGGGTAAACAATTAAATCCGAAACAAACGGTGCCTGCGGTGCCTTGGTTGGCCCAGCCACTTCGGGTTGTTGAAAACCCTGTGTGAGTCGCAAATTGCCCGCATCCAGTGTCGCCACCACAGGCTCACCGATCGTGTATTGGAAAATTGCATAACCAACCGTGCCCTCATGGCCCGCATTGGCTACAACTTGGCGAATAAGTTCCTGGGATAGCGCAACGGTAATCGAAAACGAATAAATCGCGCAGATTAGCAAGGCTGATTTCATAAATTTTGGTAGTGGTAGATGTATATTATTACGAAGGTAAAAAAAATAAATATTCCGCGGAAAATTTTATTTTCGCTTGCACATCAACAAATGATATACCTTCCTGTAAAATAAAACGGAACTACTCAGCGACTGAGGAACTTACTCGCATATCGAAGAGAAAACGGAAGTGTAAAGCAGGAAACTAATGCAACGACACCAACCTGGCCCTGAATAAGCCAATTGCGTGAAGTTGCACATAGCCTTTGTGGACATGGATGGCAATTATCCCCACAAAACACTAACGGGATTGAGTTACGTCCTTAAGTTTAAGCAATGTGCTGTATCCGCTCTCTGGCGTTACCTCACAAGACATAAATTAAATAAAAAGCGGCCGCGATAATAATGGCTAATATAATGGCAATCCAGAGCGTTATGCTCGCCGGCCGGTCATTGCGTTCCTTCACCGCTTCGGGAGACGGCGCCGGATTGTCCTGGTGGGCAGCATAGTTGTCCTCTGGTTGCACATTGCCTGCTGCATCTGTTTTATGACTGTTTTCCATGGCACAAATACGTTGGTTCCAATGAATCAACAAATGGCGGTGCACATTGTTTCCCGCGACCCGTAAGGGAAACGCCCTTCCTTTGGCAAAATCCAAAGGAAACAATCCAAATCTCATTTGCCGAAAACCAAATCTTTTGCTTATCATTGCACATAATATTATTCGGGCATGAGATTCATTGTTTCTACTTCAATATTATTAAAGCAACTACAGGCCATCAGTGGTGCCTCAAGCAGCAGCACCGTGCTGCCGATTCTGGAAAATTTCCTTTTTGAAATCAAGGACAACGTGCTGACCATTTCGGCCACGGACCTGCAGACCAGCATGGTTACTTCCCTTGCCATAGAAGCAAAGGAAGAGGGACGGGTAGCCATGCCCTCCAAAATATTGATCGAAACGCTGAAAACGCTCCCGGATCAGCCGGTAGCATTTTCAGTGGATACGCAGACGCTAGCCATTGAGATTAGCGCCGGCGACGGTAAATATAAATTAAGCGGTGAAAATGCCGATGATTTCCCGAAGATACCGGTTGTGGACAATGCATCGTCGGTAAGCATACCGGCATCGGTGCTTGCCGAGGCCATTAATAAGACCATCTTTGCGGTGAGCAACGACGAACTGCGGCCCGCCATGTCCGGGGTGCTGGTGCAACTTGGCGAACAATCGACCACATTTGTGGCCACCGATGCGCATAAACTGGTACGTTACCGTCGAACAGACATCAGCGCTGACCGGCCCACGTCGCTCATACTGCCCAAAAAAGCGCTGTCGCTGTTGAAATCGACGCTACCCTCGGAAGATATCGCCGTAGCGGTGGAATACAACAGTACGAACGCCTTTTTTAAATTCAACAACATTCACCTGATTTGCCGGTTGGTTGATGAACGGTATCCCGACTACGAAGCGGTAATTCCGCAGGTAAATCCGAATAAGCTAACGCTCGACCGGCATACTTTTCTCAATTCGTTGCGCCGGGTCGTTATTTTCGCGAATAAGACCACCCATCAGGTGCGGCTTAAGATTTCCGGGAGCGAACTGAACATTTCCGCAGAAGACCTCGATTTCTCCAATGAAGCGCACGAACGGCTGAGCTGCCAGTTTGAAGGTGATGATATGGAAATCGGATTCAACGCCAAATTCCTGGTTGAGATGTTGACCAATCTGGACAGTGACGAAGTTGTGCTGGAAATGAGCACTCCCAACCGCGCTGGATTGTTATTACCTGCCTTATCGGAAGAACACGAAGACATCCTGATGCTGGTAATGCCCGTGATGCTGAACAGCATGGGTTAAACCGCTGGTGATACCGGGAAATAGCATACGTAAACGCATTGGAACTCATTTATTCGCTTTTTGATTTTATTCTCCACATCGACCGGCACCTGGTCGAAATCGTTAATGAGTACCAGACGTGGACATACCTCATTCTTTTCATGATTATTTTTATTGAAACGGGTGTAGTGGTAATGCCCTTCCTTCCGGGCGATTCGTTGCTATTTGCTGCAGGTATGCTTGCCGCGCAACCCAACGATCTCAGTGTTTGGCTGATGATCCTCATTCTGCTGGTTGCGGCAATTTCAGGTGATTCCCTCAACTATGGCATCGGAAAACGATTTGGAATGCAGGTTACCCGCTTCAGGCTATTCGGCAAGCAGGTCGTGAAGGATGAACAAATCCAGAAGACGCATGCGTTCTACGAAAAATATGGCAGTAAAACCATTGTGATTGCCCGCTTCGTACCGATTGTCAGAACACTCGCCCCCTTCGTTGGCGGGATTGGCCGGATGCATTATGGCACTTTCCTGACCTATAATGTTATTGGGGCTGTCTTATGGGTTGTAGGCATTACGTTAGCGGGTTATTTCCTGGGCAATATTCCCGTTGTCAGGGATAATTTTTCCAAAGTAGTGTTGCTGATTATCTTCCTTTCCCTGCTGCCAATTATTTTTGAGCTGGCAAAAGAAAAATTAAAAAAACCGCGGAATCCCAACGCATAAAAACCGGCATAGTCCTTGCCATTTGCTTGATCAAAGTATTACCGTGAGATATCTTATTTTTTCTGCGGCCTTTTGGCTGCTTTCGTCCTTTTCTCCTTCCGGAACAAGCCGGCCGACCGTCGATCGCAGGGAAGCCCGCGAGGCTTTCGCACTGCTCAATGACATCCGGCAAAACCCCGGGGCTTATCAACGCAAACTTCACCTCAGTCGCGGCATAACGGTAAACCATACCCCGCTGAAATGGAACAGCACGCTTGCAAAAGTTGCGGAGATGAGGGCGCTGGACATGGCCAAACGCGATTATTTCGATCACACTGACCCCGATGGTTTTGGCCCTAATTACCATATTGACCGTGCAGGCTATTCACTGAATGCCAGCTGGCTTAAGCGTAAGAATGCAAACAGTTTTGAATCCATCGGCGCCAATCACCCATCGGCTGTGGATGGCATTAATGCCATGATTATTGGCAGAAACTCTCCAGGTTACGCCCACCGCAAACATTTACTGGGCATAGGCGAATGGAACGCTTCCTTACAGGACATTGGCATTGGTTATGTGCGCGCGGCTTCCGGCAGCACCTACAAATCGTACCTGTGTGTCATTATTGCCAAACACGATTGGTAGGGAATGATAACCGATTGCAAAAAGCTGACGGTGAATTTTACTAAAAACTTCTTATGGCGGTGGAGAAATCGATAAATTCGGGCAAATTTATCTAAGTTTGCGCATGATCAAGTCCATGACAGGTTATGGCTTAGGGGCCAGGGAAAACCAGCAGGTAAAATATACCGTAGAAATTAAGTCGTTAAATTCCAAATTCCTGGAGCTCAGCATCCGGTTACCGAAGGCTTTTTCGGATAAAGAGCTTTTTCTACGCGGTGAATGCACAAAGCTGGTGGAGCGGGGTAAAGTAAGCGTGACGGTGAATGCCGAATACACCGATCAGTCGGCATCGGCGGCAACCATCAACGATGAGTTACTCCGGAACTATTACCGACAGCTAAAAACCATTGCCGAAAACCTGGGTCACGAACCGGCCAATCTTTTTGAGTTAGCACTCAATATGCCCGAAGTGGTCAGCCAGGATGAGGACCGTGCCGACGAAGAGGAAGCCGTGCTGCTGCTTGCTGCATTCCGGGACGCCATAGGGCAACTGGATCAGTTCCGGAAGGACGAGGGTGAAGTGCTGCGCGGAGACCTTTTTTCACGGACATCGACCATCCTCCAGCTACTCGATGAGGTGGAAGCGATGGAGACCAGCCGAATTCCATTAATCCGTGAACGGATCCATCAATACCTGGATGAAACGGTGGGCAAAGAAAACGTAGACCGGAACCGTTTTGAACAGGAATTGATATTTTACATTGACAAACTGGATATTACCGAAGAGAAAGTCCGGCTTCGCAGCCACTGTAATTATTTTTTGCAAGCGCTGGAGGCGACCGATGCCAATGGGAAAAAATTGGGCTTTATTTCGCAGGAAATGGGCCGGGAGATCAATACCTTGGGATCCAAAGCCAATCATGCGGGTATCCAGCAAGTGGTGGTGCGGATGAAAGAGGAACTGGAAAAAATCAAAGAGCAGTTACTAAACGTACTGTAACCAATGGACGGAAAGCTGATCATATTCTCTGCCCCTTCCGGTGCGGGCAAAACGACCATCGTAAGGCATCTTTTGACCAAATATGGTGATAAAATTGCCTTTTCCATTTCGGCCAGCACCCGCGCGCCGCGAGACGGAGAGGTAAACGGCCGCGACTATTACTTCATTTCCCAGGCGGAGTTCTTACACCGCATCGCTAAGAAGGAATTCATTGAATTTGAAGAAGTATACGCCGGTACGTTTTACGGCACGCTCCGCACGGAAGTTGACCGCATATGGGCGTCGGGCAAACATGTCATCTTTGACATCGATGTGGAAGGCGGATTGCACCTTAAGCGCAAATTCGGCGACCGTGCACTGGCGGTTTTCGTACAGCCGCCTTCACTGGAAGTACTGAAACAGCGGCTGTATGGAAGAGGAACGGATAGCGATGAGAAATTAACCGAACGGGTTGCCAAGGCAGAAAAGGAGCTCGGCTATGCCGGCCAGTTTGATGTCATCCTGCACAATGACGACCTGGATGTTGCCTGCCGGGAAGCGGAACGGCTGATGCTGGATTTTATAGAAAAAAAGGACTGACATGGCTACCGTTGGATTATTCTTCGGATCTTTCAACCCCATACATACCGGTCACCTGATCATTGCCACCTACATGGCCCACTATACCGATCTCGATGAGGTATGGCTGGTTGTATCGCCCCACAACCCGCTGAAGCGGAAAGATACGCTGATTAACATGTACGACCGGCTGGAAATGGTCAACCTGGCACTTGAGCAGGCCGAAAAAATCAAGAGCAGTACGGTCGAATTCTCCCTGCCGCAACCTTCTTATACCATCGATACGCTAACCCATCTTAACGAGAAACATCCAGAGAAGACATTCGTATTGATTATGGGATCAGACAACCTGGCGTCGATCAAAAAATGGAAGAACTATGAGGTTTTGCTGCGGGATTACCGCATTTATGTATACCCCCGGCCCGGCTTTTCAATAGCTGAATGGGAAGGCCATCCTGCCATCCGGATTACGGATACGCCGCTCATGGAATTTTCATCGACATTTATCCGCAATGCGGTAAAAGCAGGTAAATCCGTGCGTTATTTTGTGCCCGACGGTGTGTTGCGATTCATTGAGAATAAGGGACTTTATCTATAATGCGCCCTTAAAGCTTACACGTCAAATTTAATTCCCTGGGCCAGCGGCAACTTATCGGAATAATTGATGGTATTTGTTTGCCGCCGCATATATGCTTTCCAGGCATCAGAACCGGATTCGCGGCCACCCCCGGTATCTTTTTCTCCGCCGAATGCGCCTCCGATTTCTGCTCCTGAAGTGCCAATATTCACATTAGCGATACCACAATCAGACCCGGCGACAGACAGAAACTGTTCAGCCTCACGCAGGTTCTGCGTCATAATCGCCGATGATAATCCTTGGGGAACCTCATTTTGGATCCGGATGGCCTCTTCCAGTGTGCGGTATTTCATCAGGTACAGTATGGGAGCAAAGGTCTCCTGCTTCACTATTTCGAAATAAGGCTCGACTTCGGCAATGCAGGGACGCACGTAGCAACCTGAAACATATTCTGCTCCTTCCAGCACTGTGCCAGCAACGGCGAAATGCCCGCCTTCACGCAGGCAGGAAGCAATTGCCGCTTCGTATTGCCGGACGGCATCCACATCGATCAGCGGTCCGACGTGATTCTGTTCGTCGAGCGGATTACCGATACGCAGCTGTCCATATGCGTTTACCAGCCGCTGGCGGAATGTATCGTACACCGCTTCGTGGATGATCAGCCGGCGCGTGGTGGTGCACCGCTGTCCGGCGGTGCCTACCGCGCCAAATACCGCAGCGGGCAAGGCGACATCCAGGTCGGCGTGCTGCGAAATGATCAGGGCGTTATTGCCGCCCAGTTCCAGGATACTCCGGCCCAGTCTTGCGGCCGTCGCCGCGGCGACCGACTTGCCCATCCGGGTGGAACCGGTAGCCGACACCAGCGCAATACGGTGGTCACCGGCCAGCTCTTCACCCAGTGATCGGCCGCCTTGTACCAGGCAGGACACACCTTCGGGTATGCCATTTTCCGCCAATACACGCGCCATCAATTGCTGGCAGGCCACGGCAGTAACGGGGGTCTTTTCAGAAGGTTTCCAAACACACACGTTACCACATATCCATGCAATGGCCGCGTTCCAGCTCCAGACGGCTACCGGAAAGTTAAAAGCGGAAATAATACCCACGATGCCCAGTGGATGCCATTGTTCGTACATGCGGTGCTGCGGGCGTTCCGATTGCATGGTGAGCCCATACAGCTGCCGGCTGAGTCCGGTAGCAAAATCGCAGATATCAATCATCTCCTGTACTTCCCCCAGGCCCTCCTGTAGACTTTTGCCCATCTCATAGGAAACCAGCATGCCCAGATCCTGCTTGTGACTGCGGAGCGCTTCTCCAAATTGCCGGACGATGTCGCCCCGGCGTGGAGCCGGGATCATCCGCCATTGGCCAAAAGCGGCAGTGGCCTGTTCGATTACCCGGTCATATGCATCGGCAGACGCCGACCCGACGGAGGCGATCAGCTGGCCATCCACAGGAGAAAAGCTATCGAACGGTGTTGAAGTATCATCCCCTGTTTCCTTACCAGTGCTCCATGCTGGATTTACCGGCTTGATGGAGAGCCGTTGCAGCATGTCTTCAATCGTCAGTCTGTTGATCATGTGGTATTTTTTGAAGCGGGTGCATCCGGATAAAATGGTGGGGCCTGCCCCCGCGGTTAATTTACGCAGTAATGGATCTTTGGAACATGCGTAATCCAAAGATATATTTTTTTAAGCATAAATACGTACCTTTGTATATCGATTTGAGACGATCATGGCGACAGTGTGCACACGTACATCCAGAAGGGAGGCACCCACACCTTTATTGATTATCGACATTGGTTTTTTTATAAAAAATTGATTTTCAATAGCTTTAAAAACACCTGGCCCAATTGTTGAAAACTTGTGTTAACAGTATTATTCGACAAAACCCTATTTTGTTGTTGTCATCAAGCCAGCGGCTGAAAAGCGGAATGGGAGCCTCAATGTTAGTTCTAAATTAGGATATAGATGGAAGACGATTTCGAATATGGGCCCGCCGAAGACCCGAAATTTTCGGTAGCACGATATGAAGAAATGATCCGCAATAAGGACCAGTATTTCTTTGACACACAGGCTTTTGAAGGGATCATAGATTATTACATGGATAAAAATGACCCAATCAAGGCCCTTCAGGTGGTGGAGTATGCGGTAAACCAGCACCCCTTTGTGGCTGTTTTTTATTTGAAACAGGCTCAGCTTTTTGCCGTTACGCATCAGTTCTCCGAAGCGTTGGAATCGTTGGAAAAGGCTGAAACCCTGGAACCCTCGGAAAGCGACATTTACCTGATTAAGGGTGGAATACTGGGTAACCTGGACCGTTATGATGAAGCATTCAGCAACCTGGAAAAGGCATTGGAGCTGAGCGAAAACCCCGATGAGATTTACCTCCAGATGGCGTTGCTTTATCAAAATAAAGGCGATTACGAAAAGGCCATCCATTTTCTGAAGGCGAGCCTGAAGCAGAATATGGAAAATCAGGATGCCTTATACGAACTTGCCTTCTGTTACGATGTACTGGATAGGCAGGAAGAAAGTATCGGTTTCTACAAGCAATACATCGATAATGATCCTTATTCCTGTGCAGCATGGTATAACCTCGGGAATGCTTATCATAAGCTGAACCGATATGAAGAGGCTATCGATGCCTACGATTATGCCATATTGATTAAAGACAACTTTGCTTCGGCTTACTTCAATAAAGGCAATGCATTGGTCAATTTGGACAAATACAGCGAAGCCATTGCGGTATATAAGCAAACTTTCGAATATGAGCCCCCGGGCGCCGAAACATATTGTGCCATTGGAGAGTGTTATGAAAAGCTTGACCAGATGGACGAGGCACGATCGTACTATAAAAAAGCAGTGAAAATTGATGCGGACCTTGCTGATGCCTGGTTCGGTATCGGCGTTACGCTCGACTACGAAGAGCGCCACTTCGAGTCACTGCATTTTTATAAAAAGGCGCTTGACCTGGAACAGAATAACCCCGATTACTGGTTTGCCATAGCGGATGCCCGCTACAAACTGAACCAACTGGATGAAGCAGAGCAAGCTTACGAAAAAGTAGTTGAACTGAATCCCATTGACGCAGAGGCATGGCTGGATTACTCTTCCATTTTATACGAAAGGGGGAAGCTGGGCCGTGCAATTGAAACGATCGCCGAGGCAATCAAGAATAACCCGGAAACTGCGGAATTATATTATCGCATGGTCGCTTATCTTATTGCGAACGGCAAGTATAATGAAGCGTTGAACTATTTGGAATTAGGGCTTTCATCCGATCCGCATAAGCATGCCGTATTATTTGAATACCTTCCACAATTGCGTGGCAATAAAGCCATAATCGATGTCATTAATAAATATACGTCGTAATTTGCCGGACGGCCGTTCCGTAATACGGCCATTACACAGCAACTTTTGTTAGCATTTAATGCAGTTACTTTCATGAATTTTGAGTTGAAGAATGTCCCGATGCGTACGCATAAACCAAGGAATAATGGATTAACAATGGTCATGGATAAAGGGTTTAGCGTAAGGCAGGCCGAAGATTTCATGGCCGTTGGAGCATCATATACCGATTTTGTTAAGCTGGGTTGGACAACCGCTTATCTTACCCCGCAGCTGGAAGAGAAACTGGCGGTATACCGAAGTGCCGGTGTACACCCTTATTTGGGCGGAACCCTATTTGAGGCTTTTGTAGTTCGTGACCAGTTCGATGATTTTTTACGGGTTATCGAAAAATACAAGCTGGAATACGCTGAAATTTCCGACGGTTCCATCGTGATGCCGCATGACCAGAAGTGCGAGTACATTGCGAAGCTTGCCCAGCATGTTACGGTCATTTCTGAAGTGGGGTCTAAAGATAATACGAAGATCATGGCTCCCTATAAATGGATTTCATTGATGAAAGCCGAGTTAGCTGCCGGATCATGGCGGCTTATTGCGGAATCCCGTGAAAGTGGGAACGTCGGGCTTTACCGGGAATCGGGCGAGGTAAGGCAGGGACTTGTAGATGAGATCCTGAACGAAATACCTAATGAAAAAATCATCTGGGAGGCACCGCTGAAAGCACAGCAGGTCTGGTTTATCCAGCTTATAGGCGCCAATGTGAACCTGGGAAATATCAGCCCGCATGAAATTATCGCATTGGAAAGTACCCGTCTGGGTCTGCGCGGGGATACCTTTCATAATTTCATTTAACGGCTCCTACGAATTTACTGCCTGTACCATGAAAAATTTCGGCTTAATTGGCTATCCGCTGACCCACTCGTTTTCCAAGCGGTATTATGACGCTAAATTTGAACGGGAGCAGATAAAGGAGGTTGATTACCAGCTGTATCCGATCGAATCAATCTCGGCTTTACCCGAATTGATCTCGAATGATCCCCAATTGGCGGGGATAAATGTGACGATTCCATATAAGATTGCTGTTATGGATTACCTGCACCAGCTCTCGCCAGAAGCTGAAGCGATCGCTGCAGTAAACTGCATCCGGATTGACCGGCAAACGGGAGAACCGATATTAACCGGGTATAATACCGATGTATTCGGGTTTATGGAATCGCTGAAACCGTTGCTCCAGCCATGGCATACTTCAGCCCTTGTGCTGGGAAACGGGGGCGCTGCAAAAGCCGTTATTTATGCGCTAACGCAATTGGGAATTGCTCCCCACCTGGTGTCACGCAGACCCGAAGGAGGACAATACACGTACAGCCAGCTGAGTGCGGATGTATTAAGCGAGCACCTGCTCCTGGTTAACACCACACCTCTTGGTACCTACCCGGATATCGACAATTGCCCCGATATTCCGTACGAATACCTCGGGGAGAAGCACCTTCTGTACGATCTGGTATATAATCCTGCTGCCACCGCATTTTTAAAACGTGGTGCCCGGCAGGGTGCGGCAATAAAGAATGGCTTGGAAATGCTGGAGCTGCAGGCCGAACGGAACTGGCAGCTATGGAACAGCTGATGCGTTGGCGATGAACAACGGAGGAATGATGTCCCGAAACGTGGCTTTATGCATCTTTGCCTGCTTGGCAGTCAGCTGTATTTACAGTTGTATGCCACATTATTCGCCTAAACCCAGGGGGTATTTCCGCATCGAGTTTCCCGCAAAAGATTATCGGTCGTTTTCTTCCTCATGCCCTTTTGTATTTGCGATACCTGCTTACGCTGCCATGGAGCCCGACCGTTCAGCGGATGCACAGCCTTGCTGGACGGATATCTGGTTTAAGCAGTTTAACGCACGGATACACCTGAGTTACATTCCCATCGAAGGCAAGGGACATTTTAATGAGCTGGTGGAAGATGCCCGGACGTTCGCATTCAAGCATACCATTAAAGCGACTGCAATAGATCAACAGCGGATTAACCGACCGGCAGACCATGTATTTGGCCTGCTGTATGAAATCAGCGGCAATACCGCATCGAACATTCAGTTCTTTGTTACGGACAGCACGCACCATTACCTCCGTGGGGCACTTTATTTCAATGAAAAGCCGCGCCTGGATTCCATCCAGCCGGTACTCGATTTCATACGTGCCGATATTGATACTATCATCCATTCCATCCGTTGGAAATGAATGCTTATTTTTGCGGTATGATCCACATTAAATCCTTTGTCTGCAACCCTTATCAGGAAAATACCTTTGTGCTTTACGATGACACGGGTGCGGGCGCAATCATAGACCCGGGGATGTATGGGAAAGCGGAAGAAGATGCAGTAAAGGAATTTATCGATGGTGAAGGCCTGCAGCTGCAGTTACTTCTTAATACACATTGCCATATCGACCACGTGCTTGGTAACCGGTATATTTATGACACTTACGGGTTACTGCCCCAATTCCATGAAGGGGAATTACCCCTGTTGATTGAGGTGCAGAATTATGCCCCGCAGATGGGAATCCGGTATGAGGTGTCGCCCATTTCAGAAACATTTCTACCCGAGACCGGCTCAGTGGCTTTCGGGCAGCAAAAGCTGCACCTGATTTTTGCGCCGGGCCATTCACCTGCACATTTGTGCTTCTATTCCCCTGAAAATGGTTTTCTGATCGGTGGTGATGTCCTTTTCCGGAATAGTATCGGGCGAACGGACCTCCCTGGCGGCAATCATCAACAGCTGCTTAACAGCATCTCGCAGCAACTTTACACACTGCCCGGCGACACCCGGGTATATCCGGGACACGGCCCCGAAACCACCATTGGGCATGAGAAAAACACCAATCCGTTTATCAGGGGGTAGCCAATGAATATTGCACTCTATTTTGCCAGGCGTTACCTTTTCTCCAAAAAATCGGTGAATGCCATCAATATCATCTCCGGCATCAGCGCTGTCGGCGTGTTGGTAAGCAGTGCATCGCTCATTGTGATTTTATCGTTTTATAACGGGTTGGAAAACCTGATTTTTTCCATGTACAGCGCATTTACGCCGGAACTCCGTATTGAGCCCAAGGAGGGAAAGGTATTTACCGCTGACAAACAACTATTTGATGCCGTTAAGACCGATCCCCGCGTTGCGGCATACGATGAGGTTTTACAGGAACGTGTATTGCTCCGGTACGATAGCGGCCAATACATCGCCACCATCAAAGGGGTATCAGCCGACTTTATACAGCATCAGCAGACCGATTCCGTCCTGCGGGAGGGGCGTTTTGTTCTGGAGCGCAATGGAGTATATTATGCCGTAATGGGCGCAAAGGTACAGGGAATGCTCGGCATATCGCTCGAGGATCCGTCGCGCATAATTGAGGTGTTTTCTCCGAGGAAGGGAAAAATAAATGCCGTTAATCCGGCAGAGGAGTTTACCATGCGGACCATCCGTCCATCCGGCGTACTCACCTATCAGCAGGAATATGACGACCTGTTGATTGTACCAATGGCTTTTGCCAGGGAGGTGCTGAGTGAATATGACCAAATCTCGGCCATTGAAATCGATTTGGCTCCGGGGACCGACGTGGCTGCTGTTCAACGGGATTTATCGTCAATGCTGGGGGTAGATTTTCTAGTAAAAAACCGGGAACAACAGAATCCCACATTATACAAAATCGTGCGATCTGAAAAATGGGCCGTATTCTTCATCATCGCCTTTACAGGAATGATCGCTATCTTCAATATTGTTGGTTCGCTCACCATGCTCGTGATCGACAAAAAACAGGACATATCTATATTAATGAGTTTAGGTGCCGGCAACTCGCTCATTCGCCGGATATTCTTCTACGAAGGCATGCTGATTGCCCTGATCGGCTGTATTATGGGTCTTTTTTTGGGATTGTTGTTTTGCCTGTCGCAGTACTACTGGGGGTGGATTGGTATTGGAAACGGAGAAAATTTGATTACGGATGCCTACCCGGTGGATATCCGTGCACTGGATTTCCTACTGGTATTTGCCACGGTCTTTGTCGTGTCTGCATTGATTGCATTTATTTCTTCGCGGTTAAGTGTGCGGCAAACCGTAAGGCTTTCCTAAGCGACTACCGGTTTCGCTGCAATCGATTCCGGCTTTTATTCCCTTCGGTTATCTGACGGATGAAATTACCCCAGGCAAAGGGGCTCAAAAGCGGATTGGCCATCCGCTGATTTACTGCCTGATTACTCAACTCGATATGGTTTTGCATCGCACTAAAGCTCTGGATTTCTTCAGCGCTGCGGGGTGTAATGCGGGAGAGAGCAGCTAATGATTCAGGAGAGAGGTTCTTTTGCGCCACCACAATATCATCATCAGCAATCTCAAGCGCCATAAAGGCTTCATTAAATTCATCAATGCTTGCCCAAGGATAAGGCGTTACCATAGGTAGCTCTTTAATCTGTGCGGTCATGCGCACCATAGCGGTATACTTGTCTTCCGGAACTGTTGGGATGACCACCCGGATTGGCAGGTAACCGACAGACGTGAAGCTGATGGTATCCCCTTCATGGGCTACAAATGAAAAATAACCTTGATGATTGGCGGTAAATGTCTGATTGTGGTATGAGTTGTTTTTAACGGTAACATAAGGCACAACCGTATTCGTGTCCGCGTTATGAATGACACCGCTAAACTGTACCAGCTTACGGTCCTGTGCGTTTGATACAACGATCGCACACAGCATAAACACGACAATAATGATATAACGATTTACCCTCATGTCCACAAAACTACGCATTCGGTGTTTCCTGGCTTGTTAAATAATGTTAACCCCGCTTAAAAATTTATTTTGGGGGTTGGCATGGTAGCATTGGGGTCGTCCATATCCGTGATATTAACAGCTTCCACGGCGGTAATTTCAGGCACGGCTTTCTTAATCGCCTGCTCTAAACCCGCCTTGAAGGTCATGATACTCATGGCGCATGAAGCACAGGACCCCAAAAGTTTCAACTTCACCACATTATCCGCCGTTATTTCGTCAATCCGCACGTTGCCACCGTCAGTCTCCAGGTACGGCCGGATTGAATCCAATGCCTGCTCTACTCTTTCCTGTAAATTCATAACCTCACTATTATTTACTGTTGTAAAGATACGGATTTTTCTTAAAATGAAATAGTGTGTTTCCCGGTTCCCGGGCGATGGTGGTATTCCGTCTTGTTAAAGTTTGTTAAAAGCCCTTTCTTACCGTTTCCATTTCACCATCTTTGGCTTATCTTGCTCCAAATTAATTGACAGGTATACTAAATTCACTTATCTTTGCAAAATGTTTATAAACAGGCGAGTTGTGACATGGGCGGTGGCTATGCTGCTGATTGTAATGATCTCCGGATGTAAGAGCCGATTTGAGAAGTTGCGGGCGAGCAACAATATCGCGCAGAAGTACCAGGAAGCCATTAAATATTATAACAATAAACGGTACAGCAAAGCGCAGATCTTATTTGAGGACCTGATGCAAAGGTATCGCGGACAAGCAGAGGCGGAAGACCTGTACTATTATATGGCTTACGCCAATTATTACCTGCGTGACTATACGGCCGCGAGGTATCATTTCAAGCAATTCACCGATACTTACCCCAACAGCGCACGAACGGAAGAATGCCGGTATATGGGTGCTTATTGTTATTACCTGGAATCGCCCAAAGCGACACTTGATCAGGAATATACATACCGGGCGATTGAAGCGTTACAGCTGTTTATCAACTTATATCCATCCAGTGAACGTGCTAAGGAAGCCGGGGCGCTGATCCAGGACTTGCGTGACAAACTGGAGGCCAAGGCGTTCACTAATGCCAAACTTTACCTGGATATGGGGTTACAGGACGACTACCGTGCAGCAGTTATTGCATTTGACAATGTACTGCGTGATTTTCCGGACACGAAATACGCCGAGGAAATGGAGTTTCTGAGTATCAAAGCACAATCGCTTTATGCGGGCCAAAGTTCGCTGAGAAGGCGTGAGGAACGGTTCGAGGAAGTTATTGAACTCTATAGTAAGTTTGTTGCATCCTATCCGGAAAGCCGTTTCCGGAAAGATGCAGACAAATACAAGGCGGATGCGGAGCAACGGATAGCAGAAGCTAAAAAGCTGATGGCTGAATTTTCGGCTGCACAGCGAAGACAGGAAACGGCACAACTGCCGGCCGAAACAGCTGCGCCGGAAGTTTCTACATCAAATTAACTGAATAAAAATTAATGAGTAAAGATATGAGTACGCAAGTAAGTAAGTCCGTTGTCCCCAACAGCACGGTAACCCGGGATCTGAGGGAATTGGATGAAAAGACAGGTAATATATACGAATCGATTGTGGTCATCGGTAAGCGGGCCAACCAGATTTCCGTGGACCTGAAAGAAGAGCTCAATGGCAAGCTGGCCGAATTTGCTACGACCAATGACAATTTGGAAGAAGTATTTGAAAACCGCGAACAAATAGAAATTTCAAAACATTACGAACGTCTGCCCAAACCCACGCTGGTGGCCGTTGATGATTTCCTGAACGACAAGGTCTATTTCAGGAACCCGTCAAAAGAACAAGCAGCGGATTAATAACCTGCGGTTTCATCGGCATGGCAATCCGAGGGAAGCATATCCTGTTAGGAGTCTGCGGTAGTATTGCCGCGTACAAGGCTGCACATTTGATTCGTCTATTGAAAAAAGACGGAGCATCTGTGCAGGTAATTATGACTCCGGACGCCGCCGATTTTATTACCCCATTAACTTTATCCACCCTTTCGGGAAATCCGGTATTAACCACTTATGCTGACCGGGAACGTGGTACATGGAACAATCATGTGCATCTTGCACTTCAGGCAGATGCTATCGTTGTAGCCCCTGTGAGTGCCAATACGCTGGCGAAGTTTGCCAACGGTATCTGCGACAACCTACTGTGCGCGGTATACCTATCCGCAAAAAGTTCAGTTTTTCTGGCTCCGGCAATGGATCTGGACATGTGGGCACACCCTGCCACCAAGGCCAACATTTCCCGTTTACAACAGGCCGGAAATCTCATCATTCCACCAGGCAATGGTCCGTTGGCCAGCGGGCTGTCCGGCGAGGGCCGTCTTGCCGAGCCGGAAGATATTTTAGCCTTTCTAACGAATCATTTTGACGAGTCCCGCCCCTTGACAGGGAAGAAGGCATTGGTTACTGCCGGACCAACACATGAAGCAATTGATCCCGTGCGCTATATAGGAAATCATTCATCAGGTAAAATGGGTTATGCCCTGGCCACTGAACTTATGCGGCTTGGGGCTTCTGTTACCCTGGTCAGTGGTCCTTCTGATCTGCCAAAACCAACCGGGCTAGCTAATTTTCTCCCGGTTACGTCAGCTGCTGAAATGCTGGAACAGTGTGTGGCCAATTTCAATGATGCCGACATTACCGTTATGAGTGCTGCTGTGGCTGACTATACACCGAAGGTTACCGCTACGCAAAAAATCAAGAAAGCAACGGCTGGGCTAACCCTTGAGCTCAAAAAGACTGTAGATATACTGGCGACACTTGGTTCACAAAAAAAAATATCGCAGGTACTCGTAGGTTTTGCACTCGAAACCAATGACGAGCAGGCGAATGCCATTGCTAAGCTGCAAAAGAAAAATCTCGATTTCATTGCACTGAATTCCATGCAGGATAAAGGTGCGGGATTTGCCGGTGATAACAACAAGGTCACTATTATTCACCGGTCAGGAACAATTGAAGCACTTGACCTCAAACCAAAATCTGAAGTAGCCCGCGATATCTGTACCCGGATTATCGCTTTATTACCCTAGTGCACAATGCTATTTTTGCATCAGTGTAGATAGCCCGTCTCATTTACTACCCCTACTCTTTTGATACAAAAAGCTGATATATAGTTTTTTAATTAAAACATCCTGTCTGATTGCCCGCTCTTTTTTAAAAATTTTTCAGCGATATTTTAAAAAATAGTTTTTTGGCATTCTTTTGGCTAAAGGAGAGGTAGGTTTAGGTTGATAGCCCCGATCCCCATTGGGGCGGCCGCCCATCTCAGATGGGCGGTTTTTTTTATTCCTTACTATATAGCAAATAATATCTGCGTCGATGCTTCCGACTATTTTTGAGGTGAACAGAAATCCCACTGCATGAAGATACTCCCACCAATAACACTGTTGGATAGGCATAGGCCAGACGGGATGAGTCCGGATGCTATCTTTCTTTCCGTTTAAGATTGATTAAATCAGTCCTGTCAGCCAGGTCGGATACACGCCCAGTATGACTGTGATCAGCACAGCGATCCACAGCACTGCGCTATAATAACCCGACACAGCAATCTGATCGCGGTCAAGTGGTCGGAAATACATGGCCACAATAACACGGAAATAGTAAAAGATACCCATTGCAGCATTAATTACCGCCAGGATAACCAATAATACCTGATAGTCCGCCAATACGCCGGAGAACATCATGAATTTACCCACAAACCCGGCGGTAAGGGGGATACCTGCCAGGGAAAGCATAGCAATGGTAAGTGTAAGTGCCAAATACGGGTTTTTCCTGGCTAAACCATTAAAGGCCTCGAAATGATCACTTCCGGTCGCACGCTTTACCAAAATCAACGTGCCAAAGGCAACGACAGTAGCGAATGAGTATGCTGTTGCATAAATCAGAACCGATTCAGCCGAGGCTGCTCCCATTCCAACAATGGCAAAGAGCAGATACCCAGCATGTGAAATGCTGGAATACGCCAGCATCCGTTTGAAACTCTGTTGCACCAATGCGGTAATGTTTCCGACAAACAGTGTAATTACCGTAATGACCAGCAGTGCCGGCATCCAGAAATCCTGCAAAGGCGCGAAACAGAAATAAAAGAGCCGCAGAAACCCAGCAAATGCTGCTGTTTTTACTACCGTGCTCATAAACGTTGTGATCAATATCGGAGCTCCATCGTATACGTCGGGTGTCCAAAAATGGAATGGCGCTGCCCCCACTTTGAAAACGAGTCCGATCAGCACCAATAAAATACCTGCGTAGAAAAGCGGCGATATCGCTTGCGGGTTACTCACCACATACTGTTTAATCTGTGCCAGGTCAAATGACCCGCTTGCTCCGTAGAGCAACGCAATGCCAAACAACAGGAACCCCGTGGAAAAAGCACCCATAAGGAAGTATTTCAGGGCAGCCTCATTGGATGCAAAGTCTCTCTTGCGGATACCGGCCAGAATATACAGTGCCACAGACATGATCTCAATACCAATAAACAACATGGCCAGGTTGTGGAATGACGTCACCAGCGTTGCTCCTGTTAATGAAAACAGGAGAAGCGCATAGTACTCGGCCACATGCGGACTACGCTGATCAAAGTAATCCTTTGAAAGCAGAAGAACCAATGCTGTGATTACAATACAGAGTACTGAAAAAGCAATGGCAAAGGGATCGAATAAAACCATTCCGCTATATAGCGGTTTCGCTGCCTGGTCCCAACCGGCGATATTAAGCCCTGCCGCTGCAACAAGCCCAAGCAATGATACCGGGAGCAGCGCTGTTTTAGCCTTAAACAGCCCCAGGTATAATAGTAAGATGGCTAATAACGAAAGCGTAATAATCGCACTCATATTTGTTATTGTCTTATTCCCCCGTAATGAAAACCTATAGGGGTTTTCTTATTTCAATATAACCCTACTTAATTTATTTCTCTCTTCGCAATACTCGGTCCGCTGCCCCAATTATCGGTTAGCGATTTGGCCTATCCCATTAATCAGGTTGGCAACAGCAGCCTCAGAGAGGTTAAGCAAAGGTTTTGGATAAACACCAATGCCAACAACAAGAACGACCACTGTAGCCAAGACCAGCCACTCTGTACGCGTAATATCGGTAAATCCGGCTGTCTGCTCATTTACCTCACCTAGCATTACTTTCTGATACAACCGCAATAAGTATACAGCCCCAAAAATCAAAGTCAGTCCACCAAACACAGCATACCATAATCCATATTCATAAATTCCCATTAATAGTAGGAACTCTCCTACGAAGCCATTGGTTAACGGAAGCCCTACAGCGCCCATAACAATGACCAGAAAGGCAATTGCCAAGGCAGGGGCTGGTTTGGCGATGCCGCCCATTAACTTAATATCACGGCTTCCGATACGCCTTTCAACAATATCCAGCACAAAAAACAATCCGACCACACTGATGCCGTGATTAACCATTTGAATAATCGCTCCCTGAACACCTTGTATATTCCAGGCAAAAACACCTGCCCCGATTAAACCAACGTGTGCAATAGATGAGTAAGCGATCAGGCGTTTAGCGTCGCGCTGCTTGAATGCGATGATGGATGCATACACCACGCCAATAATACACAGTACGAGTGCCAACTGGCCATATGCAGCAAAGCCAAGTGGAGCAATGGGGATTAACCAACGTATCAGTCCATATACCCCCATTTTTAACATGATACCCGACAGCAGCATCGTACCCGCTGTGGGTGCCTGCGTATAGGTATCCGGTTGCCAGGTATGAAAAGGAAAAATCGGCATCTTTATCGCGAAGGCAATAAAAAAAGCCCAGAAGACCCAGCGCTGTACTCCGGATTCTAATCCCAGCTGATAAAAAGAAGTTAACTCATAATCATTTGCCGGCGTCTGAAGGTGCAGGTAAATAATCGCCGTAAGCATGAGCAGGCTTCCGAAAAATGTATAAATGAAAAATTTCAGGTTTACCCGTATCCGATCTTCCCCACCCCATAGTGCGCAAATGAAATAAATCGGAATCAATGCTATTTCCCAGCCCACATAAAAGACAAAAGCATCGAGTGCAGTGAATACCAACAGCAACCCGGCTTGCATAAAAAGTACCAGGGCATAAAAACTACCCTTGTATGAGTGGTTAAATGCTGATAAAATAATTAATGGCACCAATATATTGGTGAGTAACACCAAGGGTAGGCTAATACCATCAACACCAACATGAAAATGAATGCCTAATGAAGGAATCCAATCAAAGCGTTGTACAAACTGCATGCTGGCATCTGGCACAAAACTGGTCAGAAGGGATACAGTGAACACCAAGGACACCAGTGAAACAATCAAAGCCAGTTGCTTGGCTGCCTTTTCGTGCTGCACAAAGACCAAGGCCAAGGCGCCTAGTACCGGAAGTAATAAAAGTATGAATAGATTGTCCATGTACGCGATATAATTTCCCCGTAATTAAAGGTTAAAAAAACCATAGGCCAATAGTGCCGCTGCAGCAATGACCATCATAAAGATATAAAATCCGACATTGCCGCTTTGCAATAGCCGTAGGCCTTTACCCGTTTCACCAATTGTCTTACCAAGCCCGTTTACCAGTCCATCAATTCCGCCCCTGTCTGTAAAACGGTAAAAGAAGACAGATAAGCCATTCAACGGGCGAACGATAAGCCTGTCGTACAGTTCATCGACATAAAACTTATGATAAGAGAGCCGGGAAAGTACCCCACGGGGCGCCCCATCAGCTGCCGGCACTGCGGCATTGCTAATGTATTTCCGATATGCCACGATGGCCATCACAATGGCGCCGATCGCCGAAACACCCATGAGCAAATATTCAGTACTATGGGCTAAATGGAAGGCTTCCGACCGCGCCGCAGAGTCCGCAAATACGGGGGATAAGAATTCAGCAAGAGCATGGCTTCCTCCCAGTGCAGCGGGAACATTCAGCATTCCACCGATTACTGAAAGTACCGCCAGGACGATCAATGGTATCGTCATGGTCACAGGTGATTCGTGCACGTGATTTGCCTGTTCAGCTGAGCCTCTGAATTTTCCAAAAAAAGTCAGAAATAACATCCTAAACATATAAAACGCCGTAAATAAAGCGCCGATAAAGCCTAATATCCACAACAATTTATTTGTGGCAAATGCATGCGCCAGAATCTCATCCTTAGAGAAAAATCCCGAGAGCGGCGGGATACCGGCGATGGCAATTGTACCCATCAACATGGTAAAGTATGTTATAGGCAACTGCTTCCGGAGTCCGCCCATATGCCGCATATCCTGTTCATTGCTCATCGCATGAATCACCGATCCAGCCCCAAGAAACAACAGCCCCTTAAAAAAGGCATGCGTGATGACGTGGAAAAATGCACCGGTAAATGCACCCACACCCAACCCCAGGAACATGTAGCCCAATTGGGAAACCGTAGAATAAGCCAGTACTTTCTTGATGTCATTCTGGGTTATTGCGATCGCCGCTGCCAACAACGCTGTACACAGGCCGATGGCTGCAACAATTTGCAGGGTTATCGGAGAAAGCGTAAACAAGATATTGGATCTGGCGATCATATAAATACCTGCAGTTACCATGGTAGCAGCATGTATCAACGCGGAAACCGGTGTGGGTCCGGCCATGGCATCAGGTAACCAGGTAAATAATGGAATTTGAGCCGATTTACCCGTTGCAGCGATAAACAGCAGCAAGGTAATGAGCAACAATGTAATGTCTCCGGTCGTCATACCTGCGGCCTGGGGGAATATTTGGGAAAACTCCAGTGTTCCGAAAGTAGCGAAAATGAGAAATACTGCGATAAGGAAACCCAGATCGCCGATGCGGTTCATAACGAAGGCTTTCTTGGCTGCGCCTGCGTAAGCGGTGTTGGTAAACCAAAAGCCAATAAGCAGGTATGAACAAAGCCCAACGCCTTCCCATCCGATAAACATGACCACGTAATTGGAACCCAGTACCAGGAGCAGCATAAAGAAGATAAACAAGTTGAGGAAAGCAAAGAATTTTGCAAACCCCGCATCGTGTTTCATATAGCCAATCGAGTATACATGGATCAAGAAGCCTATTCCCGTCACAATGAGCAACATGATTGCGCTCAGCGGGTCCACCAGAAAGGACATTGATACACTAAGATCTCCCGCTCCAATCCATTGAAAGATGGGCTGAATAAAAGTCGCCGTTTCTCCTGCCTGACGTGCAGCGTAAACAGACGAAAACACTCCGCAGCTTAGTAAAAACGCAGCCAGTACCACTCCGCTCCCGATCGCACCAACCAATGATTTTGGCAATACATTCCTTGCCAATCCATTGATCAGAAAACCAACCAGCGGTAACAAGGGAATTAACCAAATTAAATCTATCATGTTTATGAATATATTTTCCGTTTATCTCCGTAGTATCCTGTATCCGGCAATCCGCCCAGCCGATATACCTTGCCCAAGTGCGGCAAAAGTCCCATCATCCCCGCAAGCGGTTCAATGCATTAATATCCACTGATCGTGTATTGCGGTATACCATTACGATAATTGCCAACCCTACCGCTACTTCTGCCGCGGCAAGCGCCATGATGAAAAACACAAAAACCTGCCCTGCCGGATCCCCGCTATGTGCAGAAAAAGCCGTTAGCAGCAAGTTTACCGAATTCAGCATCAACTCAATGGACATCATAATAATGATGACATTTCTGCGGATCAGCACACCGATAACACCGATGGTGAAGATAATGCTGCAGAATAAAATGTAATGGTTAAGCGGAACTCCCTGGATGTTTTCTACAATCGTCTCCATTTATGCTTTTTTAGGTTCGTTTTTGGCCAGCAACACCGCGCCCACCATGGCAGTCAATAGTAAAATCGATGAAATCTCAAACGGCAAAAGAAAGTCGCTGAACAACACTTTGCCCAAGTTTCCAACGAGCCCAATATCCGGGTTTTTCATGACGATGGGCTGGGATATTTCCAGTACGCGAAGTGAACCGCCCACTGTAAGCAACAAACACGCACCGGCGATTACACCCATCAATTTTACCAGATTGGATTTCAGCGGTTCCGTATCCTTGTTTAAGTTGAGCAACATCAGCACGAATAAGAAAAGCACCATGATGGCGCCCATATACACGATGAAATTAACGACGGCCAGGAACTGTGCATTCAATAGAATATAGTGCACCGTAAATGTAAAGAAGGTAATGACCAAATACAGCACACTATGTACCGGATTTTTAGTAAAAATGGTCATTAAGGCAAAAAATATGGATAAAAAAGCTACAAAATAAAAAACGCTCATGGTTTTATCAGGCTAAAATAGTCAGGTTGTCGTTTCCCCTTCTTTTACGAAATCAAACCTGGGTTCTACCAGTTTATCTTTACCGTAAATAAAATCCTTACGCAGGTAATCTGCGGTTACGTGTTCACCATCCAGGTAAATCGCTTCCTTAGGGCATGCCTCTTCACAAAGCCCACAGAATATACAACGCAGCATATTGATTTCATAAACTGCGGCATATTTCTCTTCCCGATAAAGGTGTTCTTCCCCTTTCTGACGTTCGGCCGAGATCATGCTGATCGCTTCCGCCGGGCAGGAGAGTGCGCATAAGCCACAGGCTGTACAGCGCTCACGTCCCTGTTCGTCTCGTTTTAATGAATGCTGCCCCCTGAAATTCTTGGAATAGGGGCGCTTCACCTCTGGATAACGTACTGTAGGTATCCGCTTAAAAAAGTGCTTGATGGTAATGGAGAGTCCCTGGAAAATGGCCGGGAGGTAAATTCGCTCCCAGAAATTCATGGGTTTCTGTTCCAGTACTTTCTTCCTATTGCTTAGCGATTGCATTTTATCTCTCTTTATTGCTGCGTTCCGCTATCTTTTCAGTAAGCAGAATTCACGCCGCCAAATTTCTTAAAAAAAAGTATCTTTTATAATAGTAATGACACCTGTCAATACAATATTGGCAATAGCCAACGGGATAAGCATTTTCCATCCGAGATTCATCAACTGATCATAGCGGAAACGCGGAAGCGTCCACCGTATCCACATGAAGAAAAAGATGAACGCAAATATCTTGACAAAGAATACAATAACGCCAATAATCGTAATCCAATTCTGCGATAGTCCCAGATCATACATGAAGGGAAAGTTGTAGCCGCCGAAATAGAGTGCCGACATTAATGCCGACGACACAAACATATTGATGTATTCGGAAAACATATACAACCCCAGTTTCATGGAGGAATACTCCACGTTGTACCCACCGATCAATTCGGTTTCACATTCCGGTAAATCAAAGGGCACCCGATTACATTCTGCAAAAGCACAGACGAGGAAAATCAGGAACCCGAGGGGTTGCACCCATATATTCCAATTGACAAAGCCCGACTGCTGTGCTACAATTTCTCTTAATGAAAGCGACTGCGTTACCATAAGCAGGGCAATTAACGACAGGCCCATTGCCAGCTCGTAACTAATACTCTGCGAGGCCGCACGCACGGCTCCCATGAGTGAAAATTTATTGTTGGAAGCCCATCCGCCCAGCATAATGCCATATACACCTAATGCAACAACACCAAATATGTATAAGACGCCCACGTTAATGTCGGTCACCTGTAACTCAATAATCCGGTCACCTATCGTTAATGATTGACCCCAGGGGATCACAGCACTTCCGATACAAGCCGTAATAATAGCAATTGTAGGTCCCAGAATGAACAGCGGCTTATGTGCTCCGGCGGGAATGATCTCCTCCTTGAAGAAAAACTTACCTCCGTCACACAGGGGTTGTAGGATGCCAAAAGGTCCCGCACGATCCGGACCGAAACGATCTTGCATAAAACCCGCCACTTTACGTTCAGCCAATGTAGAATACATGGCAACGACAAGGGAGATGACAAATACAATGGTCACCAACACAAATTTTTCGATCACAAATGCTAATTCCATAAACTATTCATATTGACATGAACTGTAGCCATCAGCTGGCATCTTCAAGTCAGCTCTTCTTTTCATTGGTCCGCCGCTTGGGGTCATCTTCCTAAGGTAGCAGCCGGTCTGCCCGTTCAAACTGTTCTTTATTTGCCTCCTGTAATGTCAGATTCTTTTTGACCACAGCCGGTGGACGTAGCTGTTCATAGTGATTGGCCGAAATGACGGAAGTATGCTTTATCTTACGCGGTCCTTCAATCACCCAGTCGGACGTAGCCTTTTGCTCAAAACGGCAGGTATTGCATATAAATTCTTCTACCTCTCCATATTCATCCTTCCGCGCAGTTACACGCAACACCTCTTCACCCTTATACCACAGTGTTACTTTTCCACTACAGGTGGGGCAATCGCGGTGTGCATCAACCGGTTTTGTAAACCAGACGCGATTCTTGAAACGGAAAGTCTTGTCTGTTAACGCACCTACAGGGCATACATCAATAACGTTTCCAGAGAAATCATTATCAATGGCATTCTTAATATAGGTCGAGATTTCAGCCGCATCACCGCGTCCCAGAATACCATGTACCCGCTGTGGCGTGAGCTGATCGGCTACAAACACACAACGATAACACAGAATGCATCTTGTCATGTGCAGCTGCACTTTATCTCCGATATCTATTTTGTCAAATGTACGCCGCTCAAATTCATAGCGGGTTCCCTCCAATCCATGTTCATAACCCAGGTCCTGCAGATGACATTCTCCGGCTTGGTCACAAACGGGGCAGTCCAGCGGATGATTGATCAACAGCATTTCCACGACCCCGCGGCGGGCTTCAATTACCTCCGGAGAGGTGATATTCTGCACTTCCATGCCATCCATTACCGTAGTCCTGCACGAAGCTACCAGCTTAGGCATGGGACGGGGGTCTTTTTCTGATCCTTTACTTACTTTTACCAGGCATGTGCGGCATTTGCCCCCACTACCCTCCAGTTTGGAATAATAACACATAGCAGGTGGCACAATATCGCCGCCGATCTGGCGGGCAGCATTCAGAATTGTTGTACCTGGGGGTACTTCTACCGGAATACCATCTATGCTTACCTTAAACTTTATATCCTCAGCCATGTTCTTAGCTTTTAACGATTTGCTTAGTCAACCATATAGTTCGGCAACTGTTCTCTCGTCCTGTTTAATCCTTATACCACGGGTTCAAGCGGATCGGCATAATTGGCCAAACCATAATTGCGCTGCCGGGCCTCCGCACCATTCGTTACATGCCATTCAAATTCATCCCTGAAATGCCGGATAGCACTGGCTACAGGCCATGCCGCGGCATCTCCAAGCGGGCATATTGTATTACCTTCAATATTTTTAGCCACATTAACCAGTAAATCGATATCACTAAAAGATCCATGGCCGTGTTCAATTTTATGCAGCACCTTTTCCATCCAGCCTGTCCCTTCACGGCATGGTGAACATTGTCCGCAGCTTTCGTGATGATAAAACCGTGTAAAGTTCCACGTGTTCCGCACAATACACTGATCTTCGTCAAAAGCGATAAAACCACCCGAACCAAGCATAGTACCGCTTTGAAAACCACCATCAGCCAATGATTCATACGTCATCAGCCGCGATTCACCTTTCAATGTCTTCAAGATCAGGTTAGCCGGCAAAATGGGAACCGAAGAACCACCGGCTACTACGGCTTTAAGGCGTTTGCCATTGGCGATACCGCCACAGTATTCATCTGAATATAAAAACTCCTCAACCGAAAGCCCCAGCTCAATTTCATATACCCCAGGGTTTTTCACGTTTCCGCCTGCAGAAATGAGTTTGGTGCCGGTACTGCGCTCCACCCCGATTTTGGCGTATTCTTCACCGCCATCATTAATAATGGGTACTACAGCGGCAATTGATTCCACATTGTTTACAACAGTTGGGCAATTATAAAGGCCCGATACAGCCGGAAAGGGTGGCTTTATCCGCGGGTTGCCCCGTTTGCCTTCCAGTGATTCCAACAGCGCAGTTTCTTCACCACAGATATAAGCGCCGCCACCGGGTTGTACAAAAAGTTCCAGATCGAAGCCCGAGCCCAGGATATTTTTACCCAGAAAACCCGCATGCTTCGCCTCCGCAATCGCTTTTTCGAGAATGCGGATCTGCGGCATCATCTCCCCACGCACATAAATGTAAGAGGTGTTTGCCCCCAGCGCATAACTGGAAACAATCATCCCTTCAATCAACGCATGCGGAATATGCGTCATCAGGTAGCGATCCTTAAATGTACCCGGTTCAGATTCATCACCATTGCACACCAGGTAGCGGGGTATCCCCTCCGGTTTGGCCAAAAAACTCCATTTCATTCCCGTTGGGAATCCTGCTCCGCCCCGTCCGCGCAAACCCGATTTTTTCACTTCCTCCAGCACATCGTCGGGTGTAAGCGTTTTCAGTGCTTTTTCAACCGCACGGTACCCTCCCTTTTGGCGGTACACCTCAAAGGTGTTAATGCCCGGGATATCGATATGCGTCAGTAATAACTTACGAGCCATAATAATTAGCTATCCGCGTCCAGCTTTGCGCCTTCTGCTTTTTTTCTAAGTTCGTTGATCAATTCATCCACACCTTCCGCTGTGAGGTTTTCGTAGAATGTATACTCCGGCCCTATCTGCAATACCGGACCATATCCACATGCAGCCAGGCATTCCACACCGCGCCAGCTAAATAGTCCATCCGCTGTCACTTCACCTTCTTTTACACCCAGTTTTTCTTCAAGATGTGTCATGATTCGCTCGGCACCTACCAGGCAACATGGACCTGTACGGCATACTTCTAAATTGAATCTGCCTTTCGGCTGTAAGAAAAACATGGTATAGAATGTGGCCACCTCATACACTTCGATGGGATCCAGGTGGAGGTATTCGGCCACCTTATCCATAGCTGATACACTGAGCCAGCCAAATTCAGCCTGTACTTCATGTAACAGGGGTAGCAAGGCCGATTTTTGCCGCCCTTCCGGATAACGCCTGACGATCTCGGCAAATTTGCCAAGCATATCTTCCGTAAAAGTCACGGATTCATTATGTTTCACACTAAGCATCCAGTTCTCCTGCTATAACATTTAAACTACTCATATTAATGATGGCATCTGAAAGCAGCATGCCACTGCTCATTGGCGCATACATCTGGTAATTGATAAAAGATGGCCGGCGGAAATGCAGCCGGTATGGCGACCTGCCTCCATCGCTGATCAGGTAAAAACCAAGCTCACCGTTGCCTCCTTCTACACAATGATAAACCTCAGTTTTTGGCGTGTCAATCTCACCCATTACAATTTTGAAATGGTAGATCAATGCTTCCATGTTGTTATACACCTGCTCTTTTGGTGGCAGGTAAAACGCAGGCACGTCGGCATGGAAAATACCCTTAGGCTCCTTTTCAATTTTATCCAAGGCCTGCTCAATAATCTTCAGGCTTTCCCACATCTCATTATTACGCACCAAAAATCGGTCATACACATCCCCCTTGGTTCCCACCGGGATATCAAACTCAAATTCTTCATAGGAAGAGTATGGTTCGTTCACCCGTACATCGTAATCTACCCCGGTCGCACGCAATATCGGACCGCTCCAACTGTAGTTCAGAGCCGTTTCAGCATCTACAGCAGCCACGTCTGCTGTGCGTTCAATGAATATGCGGTTTCGGTTAAACAACTCTTCAAATTCCTTCAGCACGGGGGGGAATCGTTTCAGGAATTCTCTGATCTTGGCAAATGCAGTTTCATTGAAGTCGCGTTCGAATCCTCCGATTCGACCGATATTGGTAGTCAATCGTGCTCCACAGATCTCCTCAAAAATCTCATAAATAAATTCCCGCTCCTGCATCACATAGAGAAATCCGGAAAATGCACCCGTATCTACCCCCAAAATGCCATTACAAATAATGTGGTCAGCGATACGCGATAACTCCATGACAATAACACGCATGTATTGCACCCTTTTGGGCAATTCGATGTCAAGCAGCTTTTCGACAGTCATGTGCCACCCCATGTTATTAATTGGCGACGAGCAATAGTTCAGTCGATCTGTCAGCGGTGTTATTTGATAATAAGGACGGTGTTCAGCAATTTTCTCAAAAGCGCGGTGAATGTAACCGATGGTAGACACTCCGCTCACGATACGTTCACCGTCTACCTGTAACACATTCTGGAATACGCCGTGCGTTGCCGGGTGTGTAGGTCCGAGGTTGAGTGTAAACAGTTCGTCCTGCGGATCGTTGTCGGTATAGACCAACTTATTTGGGGTTATCTTCGAAATCGAATCGCTCATAATACACCTTATCTTCCAAAGAAATAATCTTTCTTATCTACCTTATTAGGGTCCTCCAATGGATATTCCTTACGCATAGGGAACACCTCCATATCATCAACATTCAATATCCGCCTAAGGTCCGGATGACCAACAAACTGTATCCCATAAAAATCATACGTTTCTCTTTCCATCCAGTTGGCGCCATTCCAAAGTACGGTAGCGGTTGGGATAGCCGGGTAGTTCCCATCAAGAAAAACTTTAATCCGGATACGGATATTATTGACTAGGCTGTGCACATGATACACTACGGCAAACTCTTTTTCCAGCTCGGGATAATGCACCGCAGTAATATCGGTGAGGTAACCAAACAACAGATTGTTGTCCGTTTTCAAAAACTCGAGAACCTCCAGAATATGTGTCGTATCCGTTTCAATGGTTAGCAGCCCGTAAGGCTCACTCACTTGCTGAATATGATCAGTAAACCGGGTTTGAAGATGCTGAAGTACAGTTTGGTTGTCGAGCTTAGCCATTGGTTTGTATTCCGTATTTTTCAAGTAAAGCCTTGTACTCCGGTGAATTTCTTCTATTTAACGGTTCATTCTTTACGATCTCCTGCAGCCGAATCACCCCATCGAGAATGGCCTCCGGCCTTGGTGGACATCCGGGCACGTATACGTCCACGGGAATCACTTCATCGATCCCCTGTAAAACCGAGTACGTATCAAATATACCCCCACTCGAAGCACATGCACCTACAGCAATTACCCAGCGGGGTTCGGCCATCTGTATATACACCTGGCGCAATACCGGAGCCATTTTCTTTGCAATAGTCCCCATCACCAACAGCATATCAGCCTGACGGGGTGAAAAACTTGGCCGCTCGGCACCAAAACGGGCGAGATCATAGGTAGAACCCATGGTAGCCATAAATTCAATACCACAGCAGGAGGTTGCAAAAGGCAAAGGCCACAGTGAATTTGCCCGGGCCAAACCAATAGCCTTATCCAAGGTTGTTGCAAAAAAACCGGATCCCTGCACCCCCGGAGGGGCTTCTGCTAATTTAATGTCACTCATGCTAACTCCGCACTTTACATTCAATAAAAAAACCCACCCATTAATAACACGGGTGAGTACAAATTTACAAAATATATTGCCCGCTTACACGGCGCATTATCTTATTTAGAAACGATCTAATAAAGGATCAGTCCCACTCCAGCGCCTTCCGCTTGATCACATAAATAAAGCCCAAAAGCAGCAGCGCCATAAAGACGAACATCTCAATTAATCCCGAAAGTCCGAACTCCCGGAAATTAACCGCCCAGGGATACATAAAAATGACTTCGATGTCGAAAATAACGAACAGGATGGCCACCATGAAATACTTGATTGAAAACGGCTGACGTGCGTTCCCAACAACTTCTATACCTGATTCAAAAGCGCCAAGCTTATTCTCCGTACGTACCTTAGGACCAATGAGGTGAGTAATTAAAATGGTACCTATACCAAAACCAGCTGCAACAATCAGCTGAATTAATATGGGCAAATAATCATTAGGGGTACTTAACGCTTCCGCTGCCATAGTGGTCTGATTAAATTCACCGCAAACATAATAAAAATTCCGACGTCCGGAAACCGCGCCACTTAAAATTGATCTCGCTGAAATCCAAAAAAGCGCCGGAGAATAACTCCGGCGCTTTCTATCTTATCAATTTGTATTCAACTACTGGGCTGAGGTATCCTGAGCTGACGTAGTAGTAGATGCTTGCTCTAAATAAGCCATCGTTTGCTTAGCGTACGCATTTTCAGGATCAAGCTTCAGGGTTTCTGTTAAGTAATTCCGGGCTTTTTGGTATTCCCCGTTTTTCGCGTTGATTGCAGCCAGGTTATTGTAAATTTCAATGAAATTATTCTTGGCTTTCTGTACTTCAGCATCGCCCTTTTCCTTCACCACCTCGATATACTTTTCAAAGTAGGGAACGGCAAGACCCTGCGGATTTTCGTTATCATCCAACAGGTTATTTACCCGGGCCCGGAACAGATAGGCATCCTGTGTGGTAGGTGCCTTATCAATCACCACGCCTAGTGCGGAATCCGCTTCTTGCAATAATTGTTGATGTGCTTCCCCACGTTGGTCCAACGGTGTCGTTGCTACGGCATAGTAACCAGCAAATCCAAGATAGAAGTTGTCATAAATGTAATTTCTTGAAGTCGGTGTCGAAGCCGCGATCTCAAACACCTTCGCTGCGTTTGCGTATTGCTTATTGGTAAACAATTCCATGCCTACATCATGCAGGTCATCCGCGATCGATGAATCTGCTGCAACCGCTTTCTTCAAGTGGCTGATTCCTTCATCAAAAAGAGCCTGATCAGTTGCAGCCAATTTTAAATCGGCCATACCTAAATGCAGGTAGTCACGCGGAATAATCCGATCAGCCTCCATCCGGCTAAACAGTCTATCCAGTGCACTCTTACTTTCCTGGAACTCGCCATTCTCATAGGCCGAATAACCCAGGTAACGGAGTACTTTCGGATTTACATCCTCCAGTTCAGCCAGTTCACGGGCCTGCACCTGCAATTCGGTGTAATCACCTGCGAATACCAGGAAGTCAGCATAGCGTATACGGGAATCAACTGAATAGTCAGTTTTATCCATATACTGCTTGTAGAATTCCACGGCCTGCTTGTTACGGGCATTGTAATCCTCAACCGTCGTTGCTGTTTGTGCCCAGGCATGATAGGTTTCAGCTAATTCACGGTAGGTAGGTGCATAGTCAGGAACTTCGGAAGCAATTTTCTGCAAACCGTCTATCGCTTCCTGCCAAGCGTGTGAGCCCCGGACAATAACAGCCATCTGTACCTTAGCACGGGTCAATGTATTGTCAAGCATCGTGGCATCACGATAGCTCTTATACGCCATACTATTATTTTTGAGGCCAAAATAAGCATCGCCCATGGCCAACGGGATCATGGGATCGCTGTCCTTGTCCTTAGCCTTTGCCTGTTCGAGGTATTCAACTGCCTTCTGATAATCAGGGGTTGGTGCATCAACATAAGCACGGCCAATATGATACAACTCAAGGTAATCGCGGCGTTTCAGGCTCTGCGACACCTCAACAAACTTGGTATTCGCAGCATTAGCGTCCCCCTTATAAAGGGACACAATTCCCTGTCCAACAGCATTCAAACTGGTCTTTGGATCTGCCTCCAACCCTTTATTGAACACTGCCAACGCTGAATCCAAGTGAGCGTTGTGAATATATACAAGCCCTAAATAAAAATAATTCTCTCCAGCGTTGGGTTTACTTTGGACCAGTGTTTCCAATACGCCTCTGGCTTTGGCATACTGCTCCGCGTCTATTGCTTTCTTAGCTTCGTCCAGGCTCTGTGCCTGCACGGTTGTGGCCATAAAAGCAAGCGATACGCCCCACATCATTGCGCTTTTCATCATCTTCATCTTATTAATTACATTAAATAGTTACTCTGTTATTTGTATTACCGAATAATAATCTCCCTTGGTGGCAGGCTATCCGGCATTAAGCCGGACTTCAGGATAATCCGCTGTCCGGAAAGGCCGGAAAGAAATGCGGAAAAACCCATTCCCAATCCCCTGCGCGGCTCGCAATTTATCAAATAAACCGGTCGTGAAAGTGGATATAACCCTTCTGCCAAATTTGATTGCGTCGGTTTGTAATATCCGCTATCACCCGCTCCCCCGGCCCGACCCTTGATCGCCAGCACCTTTACCCCGTCTACATAACGCTGCAAGCTGCTGTCGGGACGCACAATCCAGTTGATCCCCAAAACACCGATCGATTGCGGTGTTTCATATACGTGCTTTAACACGTCGCTATTCGACCTCATGGCGTAGATCCCTTCACTCGGCAATGAGTCCACACCTGCCAGGTCCTTCAAAAACCGGACCGTACTTGAGTTCGGGTTATCAAATACCAGTCGCGTTTGCGAACCGGCCGGCCGGTTACCGCGCATAATCTGAATAACATCATCCACCGTCATGATAGAATCAGGGGCATTTCGATTTGCAATCAGCGCAATGGCATCTGTTGCAAATTGCGCTATGCGAGGTCGGAACTCCCTTGCTTCAAAGAACTTTTTCTCCTCCTCGGTGAATTGTCTGGTCAACACGATGACTTCCGCCTCCCTGTTGAACAATTTTCCGACAAGCTGGTTTTCCGGTCCATCGACTAACTCCACTTCAGCATAGTCGTAAATATGCTCGAATACCGCCGCCTGCTCCTCCATAATAGGCAACAGGCTTTCATCCACTAAAACGCGTAGCCGTCCGGTCAATATGGTCTGATCATCTTTAGAGGGTCCGCCATTGCACGACTCCAGAAACACACCAAACCCAATAATGAGCAGTAATAATAGTGATTTTTTCATAAGTATGAAAAAAAACTCCTTTTTTTCACAAAAAAGTTATTTGTTATTATCTGTTCTGCCAAAGCCGCACAAACCTGAAAAAAGAATATACGATGAGCAGTAATCCAAACAATACCCGGTATGTTTGGTCAATTTGCAGGGGAAAATCCTTCCAAAAAATGATGGCAAGTCCCAACACAAAATAGAAACCAAACATAAAAAGTCCTAAAACAGACAGAAACCGCTTCGTGGGCGATTTCTGTCTATATTGCGGACCATCATTATGGTGATACCGTGCCAATATTACTATTGTTGAATGCTAAGTCGGATAGGCAGGGTATAAGCTACCCGTACCGGCCGGCCATTCTGAATACCCGGACTCCATTTCGGTGCCTTCTGCAACATTTTTATAGCTGCTTCCCCGGTGCCGAATTTAAGGTCTTTTACAACCTTCAGGTCCGTCAGGCTGCCGTCACGCTCCACAACAAAGGAAACCTGTACCTGCCCATTCACTCCGGCATCCATTGCTGCCTGCGGATATTGGTAATTTTTACCTACCCACTGCATAAATGCAGCCATTCCGCCGGGTGGCTCCGGATTGATCTCCACCGATTGGAAAATCTGATCACTTGAAGTTTCCGTAACTTCTGCATCAATTTCACCCTCACCAACCGGCAGATCAATACGTATTTCTGCATTCGGGTCGCCTTCGATTGTTTTCGATCCCGGATCAGCCAACTTCAGCTGTTCCACCGTAGGCGGCTCCTCATCCTGTACCTGCTCCGCCGGCACCACCTTCGGCTCAGGCATACGTACCTGGTCTACCCGGGGGGGAGGAGGTTCTACAGGAGGGGGGGGAGGAGGTTCCTCCTCATTTACCGGGGGTGGTTCAGAAAGTACCACTTCCGTTTCTATTATCTTCTCAACGGGCCCGCTGTCGGTATTAATACCGAGCCATCTGGCAATCGCCGGCCCCATCAGCAGCAATACAAAACCGATCGAGGCAACGACCAACCCAATGTTTGTCGCTTTGGGGGCTATTTTCCGGAGATCATACGCTCCGTAATCTTTATTCCGCCCCTCAAACACCACATCGAGCCACTCTCTTTTAAAAATATCTAATTTAGAACCAAACATATGTGTAATATTATGTGGTGATAGTTAATTACTCATTGTATAAGCCGTCACGTTCCAATACCTCTATCTCCGCCTCACTGATTGTTCCGATCATGTATATCGGTGCTTGTACAATATTCATTTCGTCAAGGATATCCACCAGGTTACGGTGCGTAGACCGATCACTGGGGCGAATCACCACAATAAGGTCACCTCCTGCTCGTTGGGGTATCTCCTTCAACTTTTGCAGGAGTACCGAACGAATCCCATCTTTTCCATAATCCACCACTTCCGGTCCTTCTATCGGGCTACTGTATTCTCCCAGGTACCACTCAATCTTATTGTTGGATCCCAGCAGCAGGGTCATCGTCCGGGTATCGGCAACTTCCAGCCGATCTTCCGGATTCTCCTCGTTCTTATCCGGTAACGCCACATCCATGGCATTCGGCTTATTGATAGAGGTGGTCAGCATGAAGAAGGTAATCAGCAGAAACGCCAAGTCCACCATGGCGGTAAGGTCTACCCTGCCACCGGCCTTTTTACTTCTGATCTTGCCGCCTTTTTTGCCTCCGCCGCTATCCTGATTTAATTCTGCCATCGCGTTAAAATCTTAATTTGTTAATTTCTTCAGCTTATTCCACGGTGTTTTTCAAGCTTGTAATCAAGCTGAACTTATTCACCTTTTGGCTCTGAAGAACATCCATTACTTTCTTTATCTCAGGATACTTCTCGTCGGCATCTCCCTTGATTGACACCCGCATTTCTACGTCATGCAATTCCTTGGTAGCTACCCGTGCTGAGTATATCCAGTGAAACAGCTCATTACTCAATGCGTCTGTCGAATCCACCGGGATTCCGGGTTGTAACCCCGGCTGCGTCTGGGCAGTGGCATCCAAAGCGATAAGCTGCTTCAGATTACCCATAGGCACGCCGAATGTTTCCATTAAGGAGAAACGACCCCGCTCTTGCTCCGTAAAGGGCATTGCGTATTTCTCCGACATCAATTCGAGCATCCTCGCCCGTACATGCCGATCTTTTACTCCGAAGAACACTTTACCGTCGCCGCCCACGGTAATCAGTCCCAAATCGGTATCCGGAACCTTTACCTGTGTAACCGACGCCGGGGTGTCTACCGGAAGTGGCTCCGGTGCACGCGCTGTGGCTGTCAATATAAAAAACGTGAGCAACAAGAAAGACACATCGCACATGGCGGTCATATCTATCGATGTACTGGCTCTTTTTACTTTTACCTTTGGCATCCTGGTAATTTTAATTTACTGTATACTGATACGATGCAACTTCAACGGGTTTTCCATATACCCGACTAAAGTTTTTTATTTTCTCTATTTGTGACTGGCTGCGTAAGTCTGCACGATAGAAAAACCAGCTTCGTCAATAGAGTAGGTAAGTGTATCAATTTTTGAAGTAAAGATGTTGTAAAATACGATTGCAATCGTAGAGGTAGCGATACCAGTTGCCGTGTTCACCAACGCCTCAGAGATACCGTTTGCAAGTGCCGCAGAGTCTGGAGCACCGCCAGTAGCTAACGCCGCGAATGCGCGAATCATCCCGGTTACTGTACCTAACAGTCCGCACAGTGTACCAATGGATACCAAAGTAGCAATGATCGTCAGGTTTTTTTCCAGCATCGGCATTTCCAATGCAGTAGCTTCCTCAATTTCCTTCTGGATTGCCAGTGTTGCCTGTTCCGTATCAAGGGCCGGGTTAGCGGACACATCTTTGTACTTAAGCAATCCTGATTTGATTACGTTCGCAACGGAACCTTTTTGTCTATCGCATTCTGCAATTGCCGAATCAATGTTGCCACCGCCGATAAGCGACTGGATTTTGCGCACGAAGTTACCTACGTTACCATTTCCGGAAGCCCTGCTGATTACGATGAAACGCTCAATAGAGAACACCCACACCATCAGAAACAAGCCCAATAACACAGGTACAACGATACCTGCATGGTAAACCATTCCAAAATAGTTACCTGGTTTAGGTTGATTCTCCGGGTTGTTATCGATAAAGTTGTTTGGATCACCCATGATATATTTCCAAACTAAAGCCCCGATTATAAAACATATAATAATCGATAGACTTGCAAAAACATTCGAACTTGAATTGCTTTTTTCTTTCTTAACTGTACTTGTTTTTGGTGCGTTTGCCATTTTTCTAAAATTTAGATTTTAATGTTCTTTTTTAATATGATTGTTTTTTGAATTTATGCAAAAAAATTCCTGAATAGCTACATATAGCCAAAGCAAATATAATGTTTTAAACTAAAAACAAAATTCTTGTCAATAATTAGCGTTAGTCAGCCTTATATATACAAGGGGTGCGCAGCAGCAGCATCAACACTCCTTAAACAAACGTTGCTTCTGTAATGCAGAAGCAATTTTTTTACAATGAAAACTATTTTTTTTTGTAATTGCAAATTAAACATTCAAATTAATATGCTTTTAACGCATTTAAACCGGTTTTTTTCTTGATTATTAACCTTTATAAGACCGATTCATCTACTATAAATAATTTACTGACAACTGATTATACTCCAAAAATCCACTTTAACCGATTATCATTTAATTGTTACGTAACGGAACAACACCGCATTAACCCCCGGCCTGTTTCGCCCGATAACCCTCAGCGATAAGGATATCCAGCACCCGCTGCCTGAAATCGCCCTGAATAATAATCTCGTCATCCTTTACACTGCCACCCACACCGCATTTCTGTTTAAGCTGTTTGCCTAGCGCACTTAAGTCGGCTGCTGTACCAATGAAACCCCTCACTAGTGTGACGATCTTTCCCCCCCTCATCTTTTTATCAAGCAGTACCCGGAGCTGCTGCTGGTTTTTTGGCAGCGTCTCCCGGAGATTATCCTCCTCTTCCTGTTGGTATGCGAAGGTTTCATCCGTGGAATACACAACACCACTATACTGCTGTCTCTTTTTCTTCATATTCGATCATGTATTTGCTTAAACGCTATTCTTTTTAAGATATTGCAATACGCCCCCCTCAACTGAGCACTTTTAACGATGCAGGATGCACCTGAATATCCAGTGTCATATCCATTTCCTTGGGCTCACCGTCCACATGTACCGCATCGTTGGTTTCCCGGAGTATACGGATCCGCCGGCCCGGAATAATCTCCACGTATTCGGATTGGTCGGCGGTCTTATTAAAAAGATGAAACAGCATCATGGGAAATGTGTATAATGGAAATTTATGAATAATACAGACGTCCAAAACACCGTCATTTATCGAAGCCTGGGGTGCCACGTATGCATTATTCCCATACTGTGGGGAATTGGCTACGCTGATCATGAAGGCCTCCCGCTCAATCGTTTCTCCATCAATGGTCAGTGTATACTTTTTAGGCTTGTATGTGCTGATCTCGCTGATTACTGCTTTTAAATAACCAATGGGTCCCCGGATGTTGTCGTTGGCAAAGCGGTCACTTACCGATGCGTCAAACCCGATCCCTGCCATATTAAAGAAGAACTGCCCATTAATTGAACCGCAGTCTATCGTAAGACTCTCGTAGCGGCTCAGCCGTTTAATGGCTGCCCGTTCGTTGAGCGGGATACCGAGGTAAAGCGCCAACCCGTTCCCCGACCCTTCCGGCACAATACCCAGCCGCACATCGGTTCCTTTCAGGGCAGACGCTACTTCATTGATTGTCCCATCTCCGCCAACGGCCACCACCGCATCAATCCCTGCGGATACAGCTGCGGCACTGAGCTGATAAGCATGGCCCGGATGTTCGCTGACCGCAAATTCCACCACATATTGCTCTGGGTCGAGTTCTTCCAATATCCGCTTTTCAACATCCTTTTTTTTCTTTCCCCCCGATATCGGATTGATCACAAACAGCATGCGCTTTTTGTCTTCCATATAAGCAAATGTACCTCCAAAATATCATTTTCTCATCCGAATGAAATTTTTTCATCAAAAGATAACCTACCTGGGCCGCCCCATGCATTTTAACTTGCATATAAAAGTAACTTTATCTAAGTTTGCGCACATGAAATGTGGATCGATTTGCGTATGCTGGTCATGTCACCCGCATAGGATTGCAACCACGGTAAAAAAGTGCTAAAACCCACCGGTCGTTTGTTTTACACTACTTTTACCTCCCGATTACAAATTTCACAGCGCTTTGGTATTCGTTAAAGACAAGTATTGCTTATGCCCTATTTATTCACTTCAGAATCGGTTTCGGAAGGACATCCCGATAAAATTGCCGACCAGATATCGGACGCACTTATTGACAACTTCCTTGCGTGGGATGCTGATGCACGTGTTGCCATCGAAACATTAGTTACCACCGGGCAGGTGGTGCTGGCAGGTGAGGTGAAATCCAAAGTTTATCTGGATGTACAGAAGATCACCCGCTCGGTCATCGAACGGATCGGATACACAAAATCCGAATACATGTTTGAGGCCAATTCCTGCGGCGTCTTATCGGCGATCCATGAACAGTCTCCTGATATTAATCAGGGGGTTGACCGCAAGGAAAAACAGGAGCAGGGTGCTGGGGATCAGGGTATCATGTTCGGTTATGCCAGCAATGAAACCGAGAACCTGATGCCTCTGGCGCTTGACCTGGCGCACCGTTTACTATATGAGCTGGCGGCAATACGCCGGGAGCACAAAGAAATTACCTATCTCCGGCCGGATGCCAAAGCACAGGTAACGCTGGAATACGACGACAATCACAACCCGATCCGGATCGACGCCATTGTCGTGTCCACGCAGCACGATGATTTTGATAAGGAGGAACGCATGCTTGACCGCATTAAGTCAGACATTATTAATATACTCGTTCCCCGTGTAAAGGCACAGTTAAAACCCGAGCTACAACAGCTTTTTACTGCCGACATCAAGTACCACATCAATCCAACCGGTAAATTCGTAATCGGCGGACCCCACGGGGATACCGGCCTCACCGGGCGGAAAATTATCGTGGATACCTATGGCGGAAAAGGAGGTCACGGTGGTGGTGCATTCTCCGGTAAAGACCCTTCCAAAGTGGACCGATCAGCGGCCTATGCCACCCGGCATATTGCCAAAAATCTCGTGGCAGCAGGCGTAGCCGACGAAATACTGGTACAGATCTCCTATGCCATTGGCGTGAAAGACCCGATCGGTATCTATGTGAACACCTATGGAACGGCCAAAGTCGGTTTATCGGACAGCAAAATTGCCGAAAAAATCCACAGCCTGTTTGATATGACGCCGTATGGTATTGAAACGCGGTTGAAATTACGCAACCCCATTTATTCTGAAACAGCTGCATACGGGCATATGGGACGCGAACCGCAAACCGTTACAAAGACGTTCGAAAACAGCAATGGCGAAACAACCACACTCGAGGTGGAGCTGTTCACTTGGGAGAAACTGGATTACGTTGACCAGGTAAAGGTCGCTTTTGCCCTATAAGACAGCCGCTGAAGTTTCGACCTGGCGATTTACCTTTTTAACCAGTCCCTGAAGCACATTGCCCGGACCGACTTCAATAAATGAAGTTGCACCGTCCTCAATCATATGGATAACAGTTTGCGTCCAGCGAACGGCACCGGTGAGCTGTTCAATCAGGTTATGTTTAATATGCGCTGGATCGGTGTAAGCCTTTGCATCAATATTCTGATAAATCGGGCATACAGGTTGTTTAATCACCACCGCCTCAATTGCTTCCTGCAGTTCAATCTTGGCCGACTCCATCAATGGGGAATGGAACGCTCCTCCAACATTGAGTTTTAATGCCCGTTTCGCACCAGCTTCAAGTAACAGGGTGCAGGCGCGGTCTACACCTTCCAGGGTACCGGAAATAACCAGCTGGCCGGGGCAGTTATAGTTAGCCGGCACCACCACATCGCTAACCCGCTGGCAGATGTCCTCAACCGTAAAATCATCCAGCCCTAAAATCGCCGCCATCGTAGAGGGTTGTAGCTCACAGGCCTTCTGCATCGCATTTGCCCGCTTGGCCACCAATTGCAGTCCGTCGGCAAATGAAAGCGATCCCGCGGCTACCAGCGCGGAAAACTCGCCAAGTGAGTGACCGGCTACCATTTGCGGACGGAAGCCCTTACCGAGGGCTGCTGCTAAAATAACCGAATGCAGGAAAATGGCAGGCTGTGTTACCCGGGTCTGCTTCAGGTCTTCTTCCGTACCGGAAAACATAATGTCGGTAATGCGAAAACCCAAAATCTCGTTAGCCTGTTCAAACATCGCTTTTGTCGCGTCGCTGTGCTGGTATAAGTCCTGTCCCATACCTACAAATTGGGCGCCCTGCCCGGGGAATATGTATGCCTGCTTCATTATTTGCGTAATATAATCAGTAGATCAAGTTTGCCAAAGATACCATTTATTCCGGCACAAAACTCAACGAAGCAAGGTTCGCATCGTCAAAAATTTCGTTCGCGATGTGCATCAGCTGTGGTGCTGTCACCATATCTATTCTGGAAAACACCTCATCCAATGTCTGTACCCGGTTATCATCAAGCACATTTTTTGCAAGGGCGATGATAAGATTCAACCGGTTTTCCTCTCCCAGTGCAATCTGCCCTTTAAATTTGTGCTTGGCCTGGTGCAGCTGCATTACACCGAGTGGTTTCTCACGCAGTTTCCGCAGCTCGTTTGCCACCAATTTGCGCGCCTTAGTCACCTTCTCCTCATCCGTGCCGAAATAAATGTAAAAAAAGCCGGCATCTGAATAAGGTGTATAGTTGGATTCGATGGTGTATGCAATGCCGTATTTCTCCCTTATAATGAGGTTTAGCCGTGAACTCATCCCCATCCCGCCAAGCAGGTTATTGAGCAGCAACAGCCCGGTCTTATTTTCATTATGTGTAGCATATGCACGCCCGCCAATCATCTGATGTACCTGGTTAATGGGCTTAGTCAGCGTCAGCTGCTGGGGTAGGATGGCAGGGGGCGCGATCCGCCGGTTGACGCTTTCACGCTCCGGTATACTTCCGAAAATCCGTTCGGCCAGCCTTTCCACGCGCTTGAGCGGATAATTCCCACTAATACCAATAATCAGTTCATGCGTACTGTAGTGCTGCTGGACGAAACGCAGGATGTCTGTTTTGGAGAACGTGCGCAGGTCGGACGCTGTGCCAAGAATATTGTGTCCCAATGCATGTCCCTGGAATACCTGGTCCTCAAAGTCGTCCATTACTGACTCTTCGGGGCTGTCCTGGTAAGAGGCTATTTCATCCAGAATCACGCCTTTCTCCTTTTCCATCTCCTGCTCCGGAAAAACCGAATGGAACAGCAGGTCCTCAAACAGATCGAGGGTCCGCGCCAGATGCGGAAAAAGAAAAGAAGCGTGAATGCAGGTGTATTCCTTGGTCGTGTAGGCATTCAGATCACCCCCCACGGCCTCCAGCCGGTTTAACAGCTGATTGGTATTGCGCCTTTCTGTCTGCTTAAACAGCAAATGCTCAATAAAATGAGCCAGTCCGTATTTCCCTTCCGGCTCATCCCTGGCTCCAGCGTTAACAATCAGGCAGGCATGCGATACAGGGGATTGATTCTGGTGCAGCACAACCCGGATGCCGTTAGCTAAGTGAATAAGCGCGTAGTCCATAGCGGCGCAAGATAGCAAAAAAACGATTAGAACCGGACGCGCATTCCGTCGCCGCCACCATAGGGTCCACCCCCCCTTCCAGATCCGTCAGTACCCATACGACCACCGGCAAAATTAGAGAAGCGGTAAGAAAGTGTCAACATAAAATACCGCGCCAGCCGGTTGCTCCGGCTATCGGTAATGGTGTTGTCTATTACGTTGCGGGATATGTCGATCTGTTCATTAAGCAGGTCAAATGCCTGAAACCGGATGGCACCATTCCTCCCCCGCAGAAATTGCTTTTCGACATAGGTGTTAATAATCATGGGATTTGCCCCTACGGAGCTGCTATATCCATTGTTGCTGGTTTTTTCGAAATCCGCCCCCAGTATCCAGGTGGGAGTAAAGTTAACCGAGCCATTCAGGGTAACGGCCCAGGTCGAAACGTCGCGGTTGTTCCCTGATGAAACCGTGTTGCGGGTTGTATTGTATGTATATCGTACACCCGGAGAAATCTCAATGGTTTCCTTTGGATTATACCGGAAGCTAACGCCCTGCGAAAGCACCCAGTTTCGCGCAATATTCCTTTCTGTTGCAAAAGTGCCTGCCTCGCCTCCGGGCATCCCGGCGGTAGTATAAGATACGTTATTGTTATACGCAATCATGCCGTTAAACGACAGCGTATACGCGCGGTCTGCAAACGGCTTGGCAAAGTTATAAAACCCACGTGTATTGTAGAACCCATTGGTATTCAGGTATTCAATCGCCTGCACCAACCCGATGGAATCATCAATTGATGTAGTACGGTTGGTTACAATTTTGTCTTCAGCCAGCGAGCCCATCAGGCCGACAAAAAAGGAGGTGCCCTCCCCGATATTGAAGTTCCGGTAATTCAGCCGCAGTTCATGTGTAAATTCGGCAGCCAGATTTGGGTTCCCCGTTACCGGGGCGTTCGCATTGGAATAGTCGGTAAATGGCTGCAGCTGGGTAAAACCAGGCTCCGATGCCCTACCCGAATAGTTGACGTTGAACCGCTTCGTCCGCGACACTTCGTATTCCAGACGTGCCACGGGCATCCAATTAAACCCACTTCGGTTGATCGCAACGGCATTTCCGTCGATATCCCCGCTGCCACGCAGGAGGTTGGGCTGTGCGGCGATACCCAGGGAATAATTCCATTTATCTTTCTCATGCCGATAAGTAAGTGTACCCCTATGCGTATAGAAAGTATAATCATACACCCGGTTATTGTTATACTCGGGGTTATCGATGACCGCTCCATCACGGTCATATGCACGGGCATTGCGGTCATTATCGTAGGACGCAAAATTAAAGTCGTAGTTTACTTCGAGCCGACCATATTGTCCCATTGGTTCAATATAGGATACGGTGGCCCCTCCATTCAGGTTTTTGTTTTGCAGGTCGACCAAATGCTGCTGGTATACACTGTCCAGGGCCGCCGCGTCGGACACGTACGGCAGGCTGTTTATAATACGTTCCTGGTCCTGTTCAGTACTGGCAGTGTTCAGCGCAAAATTAACAAAGACGTTCCGGCCATTGTCGTTCAACCGCCGGTTATACAGCCCGCTAACACCGTAGGTCGGCGCATAGGAGTGGCTGATTTCTCTATTGGTCATGTCGTTAATAAGCTGCACATCCCGGCTGTTACTGCTCAGCGAAAAGTTGTTGGCCTGATTCTGTCTGAAAGAGAAGTTCGGGGAGAGTTTGATGTAATTCCGGTCATCCGGTTTGTATTCAACATTCCAGCTGAGGCGGTGATCGTTTCCAATGCTGCCGTTATTGCTATTGCTGGTTTTGTAAGTGGTTCCCTCAGCAAGTGTTGTTTCCTCAAATTCGTTACGCTGCATTGTATTGTCGGTATGCCCGAAACTGTACTCACCGTACATCGTCAGTTTTTCACTGAAGTCCTGCCGGTAATTGACACCGATCGATCCGGTATTGGTCAGCCCGTTGCGGTTCCAGCCGCCTCCTCCAAAGCCACGGCCGAAACTTCCGCCGCCCCGCATGCGCCGCGCACCCCCGCTGCGGGTATTAAAGTCAAACAGGTTGGCGTTTACATTATTCAGATTGGCAAGTACGGAAAGCTGTATGCCATCCTTAAATTTTCCGTAGGAGCCGGTCATTTGATACCGGTCCTGGGTGCCGCCCCCCACCCGGAAATTGCCAAAGTCGCCCGTATTGCGTTCGGGGGCTATCTCCAGGTTCAGTACCCGCTCGGGATCGCCGGTACGGTTCCCGGTCACATTTGCCATGTCCCCGTAATCATCCACAATCTGGATTTTCTCCACGATCTCGGCAGGCAGATTCTGAATGGCCGCTTTGATATCACCCCCGAAAAAATCCTTTCCGTTGATCCGTGCCCGGGTTACTGTTTCGCCCTGGGCGGTAACGTTGCCGTCCTTATCCACTTCCACCCCGTCCAGTTTTTTAAGGGCATCTTCCACCAGCGCACCTTCACGCAGGCGAAGGTCCTTCGTCGCGTATTCCAGCGTATCTTCTTTCACTGTAATGGGGGCTACTCCAGTGACAGCTACTTCAGCGAGCAGCAGGCTCGACTCACTCAGCATCAATGGAAGCGCCAGTTCATTGTCGCCAGGCTTAAAGGCATGGACCTGTCGGAGCGTATCATATCCCAGGCTCGTCACCGTAAGTGTAAACTGGGTGCCTTTGATGTTATTAAACGAAAACAGGCCACCCGCCCCCGTGCTCGTCTGAACCGAGTCTATAGGCGATACCAGTCTCACCGAAGCACCGACAACTGCGTCGCCGTTCTGGTCACTTAATGTTCCCTGTACCCGTTTATAGGTTTGTGAAAAGCCCGGAAAACCGAGCAGCAAAAGCGAAGCCGCCAGCAGGACAGCTGTTAAGGCGCGCTTTACGGTTGATTGATCTTTTTTTATCATTTAGATTCAGCATAAACTATTCCTTAGCCAGTGGCGAAACAATCCATACACCGGGTTCCTCACGCGGTTTGGATGGTGTTTGCTGCCCATAGCCATAAGGATATCCGTACCCGTAGGGATATCCATATCCGGGATAACGACCGCGCATACCGTTGCTCATTCCCGTATTTTTGGACATAATCAGTCCATTTATTTTCACGTTAAACGCCAATTCGCTGTTGGTTTCCGCTGAAACACTCAGCTGGTGTAAAGGCACCGCAATTTCCACGCAGAGGGCATCTGCCGAATCTATGGCCGCCCGGGCCTCAATACCATACGTGTTGTCCAGTGAGATCTGTCCGTCAAGCAGGCCCTCGAACCGCAGGACATAAATTGCACGGATAGCCTGAAGTGCCCCGCGCCGCATATCTTCCGGCCGGTCGTTATTATCGGCCGACATGATCGAACGGAATGCAATCCTGTCAGCAACCGGAAAAACCACCGTAGGTCCTTCGCGCTTCTTTCCCTGTGGGTTAACCATTAGGCTGAGCCCCTGTGACAGCGCCCGTACCTGTTGTTCTTTGTCCGGCACACGCATGGCCACGATAAGCCGGTCGCGGTCATTTTTAAGCTGGTATTGCAGCCCCTGCGAGCCATGCTCATAAAGCAGGGTATCCCCCCAGTCGTCCAGCCGCCCGTCAATAACCAGATCGGTCGCCCAATCCAGGGTCTGCTGGGTATTGCCCTTATTCCGTTGTGCATGACCAGCGGTGATTCCACTGACCATCAACAGCAATATAAGGCAGCCGGTTAAGTTCATCTTGTTCATGGTAAAGTGTGTTTTTGACGACATGGCATTTCTTAAGTTTAATTGTATAAGAATTATTACACAGTGCAGCAAGACTTCCGGTCATGCGGAACCTTCTTTGCTTGATTGCTCACAATAAAAATATAATTTTGTCTCGCAAGTAACGAAACACCTCCGATAAATGCTACGCTCCACACACCAGGACATATTAATAGAGGCGGGCTGCGATGAAGCGGGACGTGGCTGCCTGGCAGGACCGGTCTACGCGGCGGCCGTTGTATTTGCCAAGGATTTTCAACACGACATACTGACGGATTCCAAGCAGCTGGCCGCTTCCCAACGGTACACTTTGCGCAACATCATCGAAGAGCAGGCGCTCGCCTGTGCCGTAGCCAGCGTAAGTGCGGCTGAAATAGACCGGATTAACATCCACAATGCGTCATACCTGGCCATGCACAAGGCACTGGATGCGCTGAAGATCAAGGCGGAGTATATTTTAGTGGATGGCAATCGGTTTATTCCTTATCGGCAAACACCGCACTGCTGCATCGTTAAGGGTGATGGCAAATACCTTTCCATTGCCGCTGCGTCTATCCTCGCCAAGACCTACCGCGACGATTATATGGACGGGCTGGCTGGCGAGTTTCCCCAATACGGGTGGATACATAACAAGGGATATCCTACGGTACAGCACCGGAGTGCGATCCTGGAGCACGGTTATACGCCTCACCATCGTCGGACATTCCGCGTAAGTGACCCCCAACTGAAGCTATTTTAACGGTGATGTTGTTGTCCGGTATCCGTGCAGTCCGTAAAAAACAAGGTATACGTAACAGCACAACGGGAGCATAAAGGCAATTGTCCACGTAAATTCATCTTTCAGTAACCCCTGCAAATACGGGATTACAGCCCCACCAACAATAGCCGAAGATAGCAATCCCGAAGCCTGTGTGGTGTATTTTCCAAGCCCTTTCACTGCCAATGAAAAAATAATGGCAAACATGACTGAATTGAAGAGCCCCACCGATACCATTGTCCATACGGCCACCTGTCCGGTCGACTGGATAGCGGTCAAAATCAGCAGCAGTGCCATCGTTGCCGTTCCGGCCAATACCCGCTGCGGTTTAATCCACCGCAGTAATACTGCACCAATCAACCGACCGACCAGCATGCCTCCCCAATAGAGCGCAACATAATTATTTGCCTGATGTTCGTCAATCAGCAGCGTATCTGCAATGTAGTTCGTCAGAAAAGTCCCAATAGCCACCTCAGCACCCACATAGACAAAAATGCCGATCGTGCCCAGGTTCAGGTTACGGAAGGAAAAAATACGCCTGGAAGGCTGGTCCCTGTCCTGTTGTGCGTCGTCAGCCGCGGTCACCTTAGGTAATGCCAGGCGAGCCAGTACCAGTGCGATCACAAGAAGTGTCAGCCCAATGCCCAGGTAGGGTGTACTCACTGCATCGCTGGCCCCTCCGGAATCGCCCAGACGTGATAAAATAAAATGCGCACCGAACAAAGGTGCCGTCGTGGTGCCCAGCGAACCCACACCCTGAATAAGCGTCAACCTGGAGGATGCCGTTTCCGGCGGACCAAGTACGGTGATATACGGATTCGCTGCGACCTGCAACAATACAATACCGATGGCGAGTACGAAAAGTGCAGCGAGGAAAAGGCTGTATTCGTGCCAAATGGAAGCCGGATAAAACAGAAATGCACCAACCCCCGCGACAGCAAAACCGAACACCATACCCCGCTTATAGCCTACTTTTTCCACCATCCTTCCCGCAGGTATGGAAAAGAGGGCGTAGGTCAGGAAAAAATAAAACTGCACCAATGCGGATTCGGCATAGCTTAAGGTAAAACCAGCTTTAAAAAAAGGCACCAGCGTGTCGTTCAGGCAGGTAATAAAGCCCATCATGAAATACAATACCGCCAGGGCGATTAACGCCGGGGTATAATGCCTGTCCGATACGGTCTGGCCTGTCGGTATGTTTTGATGGGGGAGCAATGCCATGCTGGGGTCGGATTAGCGTGATCGCTTTGCTGAAATGGCATCCATGGTATCCCCAAGCTGCAGCAGGCCGCGGGGCACGTGAAAACACCCTTTCCATTTACCGCCTTTCAGGGGTAAAAGTACCTCGCCGCGCCTGTTCAGGTAGCCAAACCACTCTCCGTATTCCGGATCGGAAAAATGCCGGTAGGTATATTCATGCAGTGTGTTAAACCAGTCGCGGCACTGGGTGTTATCCGTCAGCAACCAAGCCTTAGCCATACAGATCATGGCCTCGATATGTACCCACCACAGCTTCTGATCCCATTCGAGCTGCTGTGTCGGATGCCCCTTGATATCCTTAAAATATAAAATGCCGCCGTGCTCCGTATCCCATCCGAAGTCCAGTGCGCGCAGGGCAATGGCAACTGCTTTGGCGATCAATTCCGGATCATTCCTTCGCACAGCCAGATCCATCATAAACCACATGGCCTCCAGCACATGGCCCGGATTCACCAGGCGGCCATCGAACGAATCACTAAAACTGCCGTCGGCATATACATTTTCAAGAATCAGTCCGCTGTCCGGCTGATAAAACACATTCATTACCTCGTGGATCACCTCATCAATGAGGGTTTCCACCAGCTGGCGATCAAGAATATGTTCCAGCTCCACCGACAGATTACTCAATATCATCGGCAGCGAAAAGCCCTTCAGATCGCGTGTCCCTGGATATTGTTTGTTGTATTTACCCTTGGTATTATCCCTGCGGGCGATGATATTCAAGAATGTCTGCCGTGCAATTTCCCCATACTGGTCCTCATTTGTCGCGGAATACAGAGCGCCAAGCCCCATTGCCGCAAAACAATCAGAGAAAATATTATAGGGCTGCACCAGCGGCCGTCCTTCCCGGTTCAGCGCGAAGTAAAAATTTCCCGTTTCATCTCTACCGTTCTTCAACAGGAAATCCGCGCCATGCTGGGCAAATTCCAGCCATTCCGGGCGCCGTTCCACCTGATTGTATAAGGTAGACAGCATCCAGACCTGCCTTCCCTGCAACCAGATAAACTTATCCGTATCAAACACCTTTCCCTGCCGGTCCAAACAGGTAAAATAGCCGCCCTTTTCATCCCTGGAATGGGCCAGCCAGAAAGGCATTACATCAGTGAGTAAGCTCGCTTTATAAATTTTGCTGTAATCGCTACTGTTCATGTCTTATTAGTTCCGTTGGTTAAGCCTGTTCTGTCCGCCGCCGCCTTTCCAGCCAGACCGCTCCTCCCGCACCCAGTACCAGCAATAACGATGCGGCTAGTGAAATACTTTCCCCGGCGTAATAAGACTGCGGTTCAAATTTAAATTCAACCTGATGGTTGCCTCCGGGTAATTGTACTGCCCGTAACAGGTAATTCGCGCGGACAATCGGCAGCTCCTTACCGTCTACATAGGCTTTCCAGCCCTTATCATACCATACCTCCGAAAACACAGCAAGTGCGTCATCGGACGCCGTGTACTCATAAACGAGGTGGTCCGGGCGGTAAGCCGTCAGTCTGATGTTCGCTTCCGCGGGAGCGGTGAGTTTCTTTTCATCGAGCAACGGCTTAAATTCCGCATGGATAAATGCCTCCTTAAGCGGGTTAAACCCGTTGATTGCCTGCATCTCCGCTTCATTGTCTTTCACAAAGGCAGCCTGCCCGACAAACCAGGCATTTCCCGCAGCCGTGCTTCGCCGCTGTATCCGTTCGTTGCCCTGGTTGTCCCTCGTAATCAGGTAGCGTGTGTTGAGCATATCCAGCACATCCTCATTGATTGCCGATGAAAATTGCCGTTCAATCAGTTCCTGATAACGCATCAGTTTGGCCGCGTGATACCCACCGATGGATTTGTGGAAATAAGACGCCCGTGCATCGGCGAATGGATTGGTGGTCAGGTCGAGTACCCGGTAGTTCGGATCCTTATCCATCCGGATGAGCCTATCCACTTCCCGCTCCACGTTGAACTGTCGGTTTAGCTGCAGCCGATCAGTAAAGTTAGCCGCGTTCAGGTACCGCCGGTCTACCCCCCATAAGTCGATCAATGTGACCACACCAAGCAGAATCACCGCTGTCGTACTTTTCAGCTTTTGCTTAACCAGCAGCCACACCAGCCCAAAGGTGATCAGAATCACAAGCAGTGAGCGGAACCCATCTGCCTGTGCCAGGCCTGCGCGGTCTTTTACCAGCGCGGCCACCAGCTCGTTGGCAAGTGTATTGTCCTGTAGTTGTTGTGCATACGATTGGATAACCTCCTGATGATTGGTGGCCTTAAAGCTCAAAAACAAGCCAGGCAGTACAGCAATCAGCAGCGTAACTCCCCCAACACCGCCCAACACATACAGTAGCTTCTTCTCCAGGTTCTTTTGCTGGTTTCCGTTCGTTATAAGTTCATTGATGGCCAGGACAGCCAATACCGGCACCAGCAGTGCCGCGATCACTAGAATGGATTCCACCGCACGGAATTTATTATACAGTGGGAAATAGTTAAAAAAGATATCCGAAACCAGGGAGAAATGCCGGCCGAAGGAAAGCAGCAATACGAGCAGCGTAGTACCCAGCAGCCACCATTTCAACCGGCCACGCACGATCACAGCGCCGAGTACAAAAAGGAAGACGATGCCCGCGCCGAAATACCAAGGACCGGAAGTAAAGGGTTTTTCTCCCCAATAAGCCGGAATGCTGGCCGCAGCGTCCGGTGAAATACCGTTGTTCATCAGTATGCGGCCGACCTCGGAGTCTGCATCCAGGTGCGTTGTCATTCCGCCTCCATAAGCGTTAGGCACCAAAAACGTCAGGCTTTCTCCCACGCCCTGGCTCCACTGATAGGCATAATCGCGGCTGACCCCATTATCCGACCGCTCCATGCTTTGCGTGGCCAGGTTTGCCCGCCCGCGTATCGACTCTTTACTATACTCGTAAGTTGGCCATAACAACGATGCATTAACGGCCAGCGCCAGCACCACGGCAGCTGCCTGGTATCCAAGGGCACGGCCAAAATCCAGTAGCCGCTTTTCCCGGACAGCGCGGTAAAGTTCCATCCCTACCAGAACAAGTGCGGCCAGAAACAGGTAGTAGGTTACCTGTATGTGATTGACCCGGATCTCAAGTGCCATGGCAAAAGCCAGGATTACTGCGCCCAGCAGGTATCGCCCGCGAAAGGCCAGGATGATGCCGGCGAGAATAGGGGCCATAAATGCGATAGCGTAGGTTTTATTGGCGTGGCCTGCTTCAATATAAATGAAATTATAAGACGAAAACGCAAAAGCGACAGCTCCAAGCGCCGCCAACCAGGGTTTTACCCGCAGCACGCCAAATAACAGGTATGACCCCAGCAGATACAATAGTAATACGTCAATCGGATGAGGGAACGCCCACTTGAAGCCCCGCAATATATACGTGGTGATGTTGCTGGGCAGATCGATCAGCACCTGATAAGAGGGCATGCCGCTGAACATCGAGTTCGTCCATAAAGGCATGTCGCCATCCCGCTCCTGGATCGTGAGGATTTCCTGTTGCCCTGCCTGGGCCTGCAATACGTCATGCTGGAAGAGTACTTTCCCCTGCCAGGCAGGCGTAAAATAAAGAAAGCTCATCGCGATGAACAGCCCGATAACGGCCAGATGGGTAGCATTGTTGTTAAACCAGGTTTTCATGTATCCTCAATTGGTTGTGATTAACGAAGTGCCAAAAGTAGCGATTTGATTTGAGATACACGCAATCACTCCCCCTTTTGAATCAGTCGATTGATGTCCTTCAATTCGCCGAAAAGCACCAGAATATCGCCCGCCGCCAAAACGGTGTCGGACTGGGCAATGCCGGTCGCCTCCTTGGCTCCGTTCACCTTGCTTTCGCCCTCTTCTGCCGTGATTTTAAGCGTGGTCAGCACAATAACCCGGTATTTATTGGTCAGGTTGGCTTCGCGCAGGCTCATCCCGATGTACTTGTCGGGTACCTTGGTTTCAATAATACTGTACTTTTCCGAGACCTTAAAGGAGTCGACGATGTCAATATTGTCCAGCCGCATGGCCAAGCGCCCCGCAGCGTCCTCCTCCGGCATAAGGTACTCACCGATGTCCATGGCCTCCAGCACCGTCTTTTGCAGATCGGACACAACCCGCCCTACAATCCGCTTGACCCCCAGTTGTTTCAGCAGTGCTGTGGTCAGCAACGAAGCGCCTTCATCCTCGCCGATGGCCACCACCACTGCGTGGGCGTCCTTAAGCGGCAAGGCACTTACAGCGTCAACATCGGTACTGTCCATGCATACTGTGTGGGTAATTTTTTCCTTAAGCTGTTCAACCTTCGCCATTTTATTGTCTGCGCCAATGACTTCATGGCCCAGTTCAGTAAGACGTATGGCGAGTGCCTTGCCGAAATTTCCTAAACCCAATACGATGTATTTCATACGATTGACCGATTAAAACAGGACTTTCTCCTGCGGATATTCATAACTTCTGTTCTTGGTATTTTTGATCAGGGCAACCAGTAGGGTAAGCATGCCCACCCTACCCGTAAACATACAGCAGGTCAGTACTACCTTACCGGCATCGCTGAGCTGTGGAGTGATCCCCACACTCAGGCCGCAGGTGGCGTAGGCCGAAAAACTTTCAAAGGCTATTGCCCATAGCCCCTGGTTCCCGTCGGTGATCGACAGGGCAAGAATCGTGAGACCAATAGCAAAAAACGAAAGAAAAATAATGGCAAAGGCCTTGTTTACTGAATCACCGGACACCTTGCGGCCGAATATTTCGAGGTTATCCTTCCCCCTGGCCAAGTTGAGCACATTGAGCACCGCTACGGAAAATGTCGTGGTCTTGATGCCACCTCCCGTGGAACCGGGTGAGGCCCCGATCCACATCAGAAACATCATGATCAGCAGCATCGGAAAAGACAGTCCGCCGGTATCGGTTACATTGAAGCCCGCTGTCCGGGCGCTGTTACCCGTAAAAAAGGCCGCGACCCATTTACCCCAAAGGGAGGGATGCTCGGCCAGTGCATGGTCATACTCCAATATAAAGGTCATTATTGTCGAGAAAATGAATAACGCCAGGGTGGTCCAGACCACCAGCCGGGTATTAAAACTGATCACCCATGCCCGATAGGTAAAAGGCTGCCCGTGAATGACCCGTTTAAAAACATTAACAATCCAGCGCTTGACGAAGGTATAGATGTTGAATACGATACCAAAACCCAGTCCCCCCACGATAAACAACGCGGCCACGGCCACCTGCAGCTCGTAGTTATAACGGAACAGTGGATGATGAAGTCCACCTGAAGCGAGGGAAAACCCGGCGTTGCAGAATGCGGAAACGGCATGGAATACGGCGAAAAAAATGCGCTCTCCAGTCGACGAAAACGTGGCCGGATCAATGGAAAAGAAAATAAAAACTGCGCCGATTGCCTCAAAAATAAGCGTAACAAATATGATCTTCAATAAGGTACTGATCACCGAACCTACCTTATTGTGCCCTAAGAACTCGCTGTACATGAGCTGGTTTTTATACGAAAACCCGCCCGCAAAAAAATAGCCGAAAAAACCGGTAAAGGTCATGATACCCAGCGCGCCAAGCTGCATCAGCACCAGGATAACCGTATGCCCGAATCCCGTAAACCGTGTGGCGATGTCAACGGTGGACAACCCGGTGATGCATACCGCACTCGTCGACATGAAAAGGGCATCAACAAAAGACAATGGCTGCTGCCAGGTGGTTTTGGGTAGCATGAGCAGCAAGGTTCCCACTAAAATGAGCACCAGAAAACTGATGACAAAAAGGATCGTGGGGTTAAAGTAAAAATTATCGAAAAACAGGCTGCTTTTTGACAGTTCGGTCAGGAATACCGCAAAAATGCCCAGGTAAATCCATTCGTCCTGCTGCAGAAACGAAAGCAGCGGGTGTTCATTTGATCGCCCCAAAGCAACGACGAGAAAATAAACAGCCAGCAGTAACCCACCGTAATGGGCCACGCCGACTTTCCGTGCCACCACCATGGAAAACACCAGCCGGAATAACCCAAGGGCGAAAAGACCGTAAAACAGCCAGACGATGACCGTGGTCACCTGCTGGGCGGTTACCTGGTCCGTATTGTACCCCAGGTGAAACAACACCACCAACACACACCCCAGGCTGCTGTACAACATAGCCCGGTCGATTATTTTCCCCCGATATTTAAAAATATATTTTAGTGTGTTTAGCATGCATCTGCTACCGCTCCACCAGTGCGATTTCGTAAAGCTTATTCCAATTTTTGCCGGTCACAAAAAGACGGTCGCCCTTCCGGTCATAGGCAATGCCATTCAATTCATTGTCAATTTCCTCTTTGTTCGGATAAATGCCGATCAGGTTTATCTCTCCTTCTACTGCTCCGCTTGCAGGGTCAATGATTACAATAATGTCCTGCTGGTAAATATTGGCGTATATCTTTCCGTCTATCCACTCCAGTTCATTGATACTGTTTACAGGGCCTTTGCTGTTATATACTTCTATGAATCCCTCTTCGGCAAAAGATGCAGCATTCAGAAAGTACAGCCGGCTGCTGCCATCCGACTTAATAAGCCGGCTGCCATCGTAACAAAGCCCCCAGCCTTCCGGGCTTTGGCCGTAGGCAAATTCGCCGGTCTTGGCAAAAGTCTGCTTGTTATAAACAAAGCCCACTTTTTCGAGGTATGTAAGTTGGACGATCCGGTCGCCCATGATCGTCATCCCCTCACCGAAAAACCGATCATCCAGGTTAATCCGCTGCACGACTTCTCCCGTCTGATAAGCCACCTTACGCAGCGACGATTTTCCGCGTAGCCCCGTGCTTTCGTAAAGATAGCCGTTTTCGTATTCAAGGCCCTGGGTAAATGCCTCGGGATCATGTGGGTATTCATGGATTACATTGAAGCCATACCGCTTGGGCGGGTGGGGCACAACCACGATATTGCTGTAGGCCACCTGTTCCTTGCCATCGTGATAAAGCCGGGCACTGAGCGTCCGGTTCCCGAAGGCGGCTTCCCGCGTTTCCAGGCTAACCACACTGCTATCCGTCCTGCGGGCAAGCACTTCGTCGTCTATCGCATACACCACCGAATCGATGGCCGAAAGATTGTCCGGAAATTCAAGTTTAAGTGACAGGACATCACCGACGTTCACCATGGTACCCGCAGTGGGCGACGAGAAGCGGAATTTCGCTGTTTTCTTCTGTGTATTGCATGAAGCAACCAGCGCAACAAGTACCGCCCCGAGATAAATCAATTTATTCATGTTCGCAAACTTAGCTATATATTTTACACTTAGTCGGGCCAAAAGGCATCTTTTATCAGCTCGGTTCGATACGATTTGCGGTCCGCTGAATACAGGACAGAAACCACATCAAAACGAATCTCTCCTTCGTGGCGGTGTGCCTGGATGTACCGTTCGGCTGCACGCGTTAACCGGCCCTGTTTTACCCAGTCCACCGCCTCATACGGCATCCCAAAGTTGCTGCTCAGGCGCGTTTTTACTTCGACAAATACCAAGTGGTCGCCATCACGGGCAATGATGTCAATCTCCAGGTGCTTATGCCGCCAGTTCAGGCAGATTACCTCGTATCCCCGCTGCTTGAGCAGCTGTACGGCGATAGCCTCTCCGTTACGGCCCTTTTGCTGGTTACCATGCATTATTTTATCACGATCGTCCCCAGTTTTTCAGCAATCAATTTGGAGACTTCCTTTATTTTTTGATAGTTGCCCATGAGTGCCGCAAGCTGCGTCGGGTCGGTTTCTTCTTTCATGGCTTCACGGAGTTGGCCGAGCTGTTGTTCGACCTTTTTCTTTTTGATGCGGAATATGGCATGATAAACCAGGTCTTCCAGCCGTTCTGACTCGTGCGAAACGTATATTTTGCGCTTCTCATCATTCCAGTTGGGGCTGAGGCTGTATTTCATGGACAGCAGCTCGACAGCCAGGTCGGCAACGGCACGGTCGGCGTGGCCGACAAACACCCGCTCGCCCGGAAGCTCATTCCGCGTGATATGCGCTTTATAGGTGTCGATGATGGTCATGCATGCCGGATCTTCAAATACCACGTCATGCAGCCCGCTCAGCAGCAACGGGGCAACCGGGATGTCACCGTCGGCCTCCCAGGCAGCTGGCTGGCTTCCGTAATTCAACAGGATCCGGATAATTTCACGTTCCTGCAGCAGGATGGAATTCACTCCGGAATCCGGTATCGGCTCCGTGGCTGGAAAGGCTTCCGGATATACAGCCGAAGGGGGGCGTTCCTCCGCGGCCGGCTCACGGGGCCGTTTCTTCGCATGTCCAATACGTATTTTATTGAGTTCCGCAATGAGAATGCGTTCCTCCATATCAAGCAGCGTGCTGCACTCCCGGATGAACACCGAGGCCTTAATGGCATCGGGAATCAGTGCAATGCTGGCTACCACATCATGAATCACTTCTGCGCGCCTCACCGGGTCGTTCCCGGCATCCCGTAGCAACACCTGGGTTTTATATGCAATGAAGTCCTGCCGGTGTGTGGCGATGTATTGGGTAAAGGCTGCCGATCCGAATTGCTGCACATAAGAGTCCGGGTCATTGCCGTCCGGAAACAGCAGCACCTTGACATTCATCCCCTCTTCCAGCAGCATGTCGGTACCACGCAGCGAGGCCTTAATTCCTGCCGCATCCCCGTCATAAAGAATGGTCACATTGCTTGTATAGCGGGAAATCAACCGGATCTGGCCCGTCGTCAATGACGTGCCGGACGAAGCGACCACGTTTTCAACACCTGCCTGGTGCATGGAAATAACATCGGCATACCCTTCCACCAAATAGCAGTGATCGGCTTCAACAATGGCCTTTTTCGCAAAGTACAACCCATACAGCACGTCCGATTTATGGTAGATTTCGCTTTCGGGTGAATTGACGTATTTCGCCGCCTTTTTATCGGTCTTCAGTATACGGCCGCCAAAACCGAGGACCCGGCCGGTGAGGTTATGGATCGGAAAGATAACACGCCCGCGAAAACGGTCATATACACCGCCGTCATCCTTTCGGATCACCAGGCCGGTCGCCTCCAGAAATTCGTCTTTATAACCCGCCGTCTTTGCCTGGTCGTACAATGCCGTCCAGGCTTCCGGCGAATAACCCAGTTCAAACTTACGGATGATGTCATCCCGGTAGCCGCGCTCCCGGAAATAATTGAGCCCAACAGTCTGGCCTTCCCCCGTGTCCCACATCGATCCGGAAAAAAACCGGCCTGCCCAGCCCGTGACAATAAACAGGCTCTCCCGCCGGTCCTGGGCAGCGAGCTGCTCGGGTGTTCTTTCCGTTTCCTCGACAGCAATGTGGTACTTCCCCGCGAGGTAACGGAGGGCCTCCGGATAGGAATACTTTTCGTGCTCCATAACGAAACGCACCGAATCCCCCCCGGCGCCGCAACCGAAACATTTGTATATGCCCTTGCTTACCGACACATTAAAGGATGGCGTTTTCTCGTTATGGAACGGACATAAGCCAATCAGTGATGTCCCCCTCTTTTTAAGGTCTACAAAATCACCTACCACCTCCTCGATGCGGGCAGCGTCCAGTATTTTATCGACTGTTTCCTGTTTGATCAAAGCTATTCTTCCTGTTTGGCAAGGTAAAATTAAGGATTTTTTTATTTTTGCTGGCATGAACATCACAAACATCTGCTGCATCGGGGCGGGCTATGTCGGG
>NZ_JAMSLW010000007.1 GCF_024643285.1 Parapedobacter lycopersici | reverse complement strand
GAAAATCCTCGCAGCAAATAAACTTGACCAAATCGGATTCCAGTATTATGCGGTAGGAGAATAATTATATAAAACGATATATGAACAGTAATGCTGAACCGAAAATTGTGGAAAATGCGAAAATTGCTATTATTGGATTAGGATACGTTGGCTTACCGTTAGCTATTGAATTCGGTAAGAAATATGATGTATTGGGATTTGATATCAATACAGACCGGGTTACCGAACTCAGTGAAGGGAAAGACCGTACAAAAGAAGCTGATTTGGTCTCTTTGAGAACTGTTATCACCTTTAAGCAGGAAGGTAACAATGTTGGTCTCTCTTTTTCCTCAAATGTTGACGCTTTAAAAGCGTACAATATTTTTATTGTAACCGTGCCTACACCTATTGACCAATTCAAGGCACCTGATTTGCGGCCGCTTATTAATGCATCCAGGATGTTGGGATCCATACTAAAAAAGGGAGATATTGTTATCTATGAATCAACCGTCTATCCTGGTTGTACAGAGGAAGACTGTGTGCCGATTTTAGAAGGTGTGTCCGGTTTAAAATTCAATCACGATTTCTTTGCTGGGTATTCTCCCGAGCGGATTAATCCCGGAGATAAGGTCAATACCTTAACGAAAATCAAAAAAGTAACCTCCGGTTCAACGCCCGAAACGGCCAACCGCGTTGACGAGCTTTATCGATCCATTATTGAGTCAGGAACACACAAGGCTCCCAATATCAAGGTAGCAGAGGCTTCCAAGGCGATCGAAAACGCACAACGAGATTTGAATATTTCTTTCGTGAATGAGTTAGCACTAATCTTTGATCGAATTGGTATTGATACCAATGACGTGATCGAAGCTGCTGGAACAAAATGGAATTTTCTCAAATATAAACCGGGTTTAGTAGGGGGGCATTGTATTGGAGTAGACCCCTATTATTTAGCACATAAAGCCCAGTCCCTAGGATATCATCCACAGGTTATCCTATCCGGTCGTCGTGTTAATGATAATATGGGATCATTTGTTGCCGATAAGATAGTTAAACTTATGATTCAGAAAGATCATAAAATCAAAGGATCTAAAGCGTTGATTATGGGAATTACCTTTAAAGAGAATTGCCCGGATGTACGTAATACTCGTGTGGTGGATATTTATCATGAGTTAATTTCCTTTGGATTAGACGTTGATATCTATGATCCGTGGGCGGACGCTGATGAAGTATTACATGAATATGGTATCGGAATCTTGACTCAATTGGATGAAACCGCTAGCTATGACGCCCTGGTTGTTGCAGTAGCACATCGAGAGTTTTTAACTTTCGATTTTAAGAAAATTAAGCGAAGTAATGGGGTAATTTTCGATACCAAAGCTTGCCTCAATCGTGATCTTGTTGACGGCCGGCTGTAATTTATTCGCCGCTTATGATATTCATATTCAAGCCAATAAATGAGGATGACAAATATATGTAGCGTCGGGGCTGGTTATGTTGGTGGCTTCACCATGTCGAGGAAGACTCAAAAATACCTGGACCTCAGCGGTGATTATATTGCGTTAAGGAGCTATGACGATATAGTGAAGCTGCCGGTATACGAGCAGGAGCTTGAAGGAGCGACTTTCGAGGCACGACAGAGCCAGTTTTTTTTCGTCGGTGATAAAGTGAACATTGCTAGGGCCAACCCGATCTTTCCCTCGGAGAACACTCCGATCAAGATTTGTGGTTGGGCAATGCAGTATGCACCGCCTAGATGGAGATCACACGCTACGCCATCGGCGTTGGTAAACAGCCGTAACGATCCCTCCACGACACAGCATTTTAGCAATTATACGGCCGGTAAATAATAGGGTAATTCAATAAATAATAAATAAAGCAATGGATTTTTTATCATTAATTGGACGTTCTGATGAGCTTTTCACAAACGATATAACTAATCATGAAGATAATCTTACACAAGTGATTGCCGGGTCTAGTTTTTTAATACTTGGAGGTGCGGGCTCAATAGGCCAGGCGACCACTAAAGAGATTTTTAAGAGAAACCCCAAAAAGCTCCATGTTGTCGATATTAGCGAAAATAATATGGTGGAGCTTGTCCGAGATATTCGTAGTTCTTTCGGTTACATCGATGGCGATTTCCAAACATTTGTACTTGATATAGGATCCATAGAATACGACGCTTTTTGGGAAGCAGATGGTGAATACGATTATGTTCTTAATTTGTCGGCTTTAAAGCACGTCAGAAGTGAAAAAGATCCTTATACCTTGATGCGAATGATTAATGTAAACGTCTTTAACACTGACAAGACTTTGCAGCAATGCATCAATAAAGGGATAAAGAAATACTTTTGTGTTTCTACTGATAAAGCCGCTAACCCAGTTAACATGATGGGAGCATCCAAACGGATCATGGAGATGTTTTTGATGCGTAGGAGTCAAGATATCATAATTTCTACAGCTCGTTTCGCGAATGTAGCGTTTTCTGATGGGTCACTCCTGCACGGATTCAATAAACGCCTCGAAAAAAAACAACCAATTGTTGCTCCCAATGACATCAAACGTTATTTTGTTATTCCAAAAGAATCAGGTGAGCTATGTCTAATGTCTTGCGTTTTTGGTGAAAATCGGGACATATTTTTTCCGAAGTTAAGTGAGCAATTGCATTTAATAACATTCGCTGAGATTGCGGAGAAATACTTAAGAGAAATTGGTTATGAGCCATATTTGTGCAAAGATGAAGATCAGGCCAGAGAATTGGTAAACACATTATCGGCAGAACGGAAATGGCCGTGTCTATTTACCGCGAGTGACACAACAGGAGAGAAAGATTTCGAAGAGTTTTATACTGAAAATGAAGTGCTGGACACGACGCGATTTGAAAATTTGGGGATTATAAAAAATGAATTAAACGTAGAAGAAAATAAACTTGATCGTTTTGAAAGTGCTATTAACGCAATGCATATAAAAAGGCGTTGGAATAAGGAAGAGATTGTCGACTTGTTCAATTACATGATTCCCAATTTCGACCATAAAGAAACCGGAAAATATTTAGATTCGAAGATGTAATGGAACAATATACACAAGATATAATTGCATTTATTAGAAAAGCCTTTAATAATGAAAATAGCTTTATACCGCTGCATGCACCCCATTTTGGAGGGAATGAGAAAAAATATTTAAGTGAAACCATTGACTCTACTTTTGTTTCTTCGGTTGGAGAGTTTGTGAATCGTTTCGAAAGAGAGATCGCTGCATACACAGGAGCTAAACATGCTGTAGCCTGTGTTAGTGGGACTAATGCATTGCATATGGCTCTATTGGTAAATGATGTTCAGCCAAATGACGAAGTGCTATCGCAAGCATTGACATTTATTGCTACTGCGAATGCGATCAGCTATTGTAACGCTATACCTGTTTTTATTGACGTGGATAGCGATACAATGGGTATGTCGCCACTAAAATTGAAATCATTTTTAGAGATTAATGCTGAAAAACGGGGAGATGGATTTACTTATAATAAAACGACGGGGAGGAGAATCAAGGCTTGTGTGCCAATGCACACATTTGGCCTCCCATTACGTATTGATGAAGTAGTTTCCATTTGCGATGAATGGAATATTATTGTGATAGAAGACGCCGCGGAATCGCTTGGCAGCTATTACAAAAAGAGGCATACTGGAAGATTTGGGCAAGTAGGAATATTCAGCTTTAATGGCAATAAAACAATTACCTGTGGAGGCGGCGGTGCGTTGATAACCGATGATGAGGAGTTGGCGAAACGTGCTAAGCATTTAACTACTCAGGCGAAATTACCACACGCTTGGCGATTTACACACGATGAAATCGGGTACAATTATAGAATGCCCAATTTGAATGCTGCTTTGGCGTGCGCCCAATTGGAGCAACTGGAATCGTTTTTGAAAGACAAACGAACATTGGCAGATTCTTATCACGATTTTTTTGAGAAGGAGGGAGTAGTTCAGTTTGTTAGAGAGATAGGGCATGCAAAAGCCAATTATTGGCTAAATGTAATTTTGTTTGAAAGTACAGACGCGCAGACATCTTTTTTGAAGGATACAAATGAAAATGGTGTCATGACAAGACCTGTTTGGGATTTGATGAATACGTTGCCAATGTTTAAACGTTGCCAACATGATGAACTGGAAAACAGTCGCTGGTTAGCGGACAGGGCCGTGAATATACCAAGTAGTGTAAGAAATAAAAGCTAGCGATGAAGGTTTTGGTAATTAGTGATGTTCACGGCAATTTGCCTGCTATGGAATTTGTCCTAAAGAAAGAAGCCGATTCGGATTTAGTGATCTCATTGGGGGACGTGGTGAATTACGGGCCCTGGAGCAATGAATGCGTTGAATTATTAGAGACGATTGAGAATAAAGTGCTTTTAAAGGGGAATCATGAAGAGGCATTTATTGCGGGAGAATATTTAGGAACGCATCCTGTTGCGCTGGCATTTTTCAACTTTTGCTATCCAAAGTTTAAAAGGACAGAAAAAATTGAAAAATATGAACAACGTTATATATTAAGCAATTTTATATTCTGTCATACGATTCTTGATGCTTATATATTTGAAGATACGGAGCTGTCTTTAGACGAAAATTATTTTATTGGGCACTCACACAGGATATTTGAGAGAACAATAAATGGTTTTTCGCTGATCAATGTAGGTAGTGTTGGACAAAGCAGAGTAAACATTGATGAAATAAACTATGCGCTTTTCTACCCTGAGGGTAATAAAGTGGAGTTAAAGCGGCAATCATTTTCATCTAACCAATTGATCAATCAAATGGAAGTAGATCAATACCCTCAGATTTGTATAGATTATATTTTATCAAAAAGAAAATAATACTATGGATAAAATAAATATTGGTGTAACCGGTACGGGAAGTCTAATTGGCCAAGCTATAATAAAATCGATTATACGCTCCGATTTGAGTGGTCAAATTACTTTAATAGGCTTCGATTATTTTGGAAATACTGTGGGGGCCTTTTGGTGTAAGAGGAATTATATCCTTCCAGATATTTTAAAATCACCTGTGATAGAACGTGAATGGTTGGCGTTTGTTATTAGACACTTGCAAGATAACGACATAAGAGTTTTGTTTGTTGGTGTTGATTTTGAATTACCATTATTCGCAAAATATAAAAAAGCTATTGAACAAGAAACAGAAGCTATTGTAATGGTGAGTTCGGAAGATGTAATACGGATTGCTGACGATAAGTACCTAACTTACCAATTTTTAAAAGATAATAGCCTTTATCACCCACAATCGTGGTTGCCCAGTGAATTGAAAAGTGCTGAATTACATTTTCCTTTAATTGTGAAGCCCAGAAAAGGAGCGCGTAGCGTTGGAGTAAGTAAGGTGGAAAATGAAGATCAGCTTAATACTGCCATAAACGCAGTAAAGGACCCGGTAATTCAAGAATGTATTGGAACAGAAGAAACTGAATTTACTTGTGGTGTCATTTATTTAAACAATGCGGTAAAGAAAGCAATCGTTTTAAATAGAAGTCTTAAAGCTGGCAATACATTTATCTCCCGTTACAGTGAAAACTTTCCTCAAATTATTACAGATTATTTGATAGGGGCAGCCAGCGTTTTGAAACCCTTTGGCGCATGTAATTTTCAACTGAGAATTGACAAGAATGGTATACCTAAGATATTTGAAATAAATGGACGCCATTCCGGCACAACATATATTCGTTCGCTTTTTGGTTTTAGGGAGGTAGAGTATATTCTCAACACCCTGCTATTTGACCGCGAGCTAGATTTTGAGTTACGAGAAGGAACAGTGGTCAGGTATTATGACGAGTTTTTTACTTCGGAGAAATGAGAATTTTAATAACAGGTGTCAATGGATTTGTTGGTAGGAATCTCTTCCATTTTTTCGGCAATAGGGGAGACTTAGTTTGGGGGACATACCGAAGTGGAGCTGCTATTAATGACCAATGCTATAAAGCCGATCTGGTTAATGAAGAAGATACATATCGTTTATTTAATGTTATCTTGAAAAATAAGATCGATGTCATAATTCATACAGCATCGGTTTTAGCTGGTGCAGGCAATCTGAAAGACCTTTCGGTAATTTTTGATAATGCTAAAATGGCAAAAAATATATCCGAAGCGATACAAAAGACCTCGATAAAGCAGCTGATTAATTTTTCAAGCTCTTCCGTTTATCCGAATGCAGGTGGAACCTTTTCTGAGGATTCGGAATTGGACCCTTCAAAGAATACAGATTGTTTTTATGGGCTTTCAAAATTGAATGTTGAAACGATTTTTAACTATTTATTAGAAGGGACTAATATCGCAGTCTTACATTTAAGGGTTGGTGTTATTTATGGACAAGGAATGAACACTTCACGTTTAATCCCGATTTTGGAAGAGGAATTGAAGCAAAAAAATACGATGACCTTGTATGCGAATGGAGAAAGATTCATTAATCAAATTAAGATTGAAAAATTATGCGAATATGTTAGGCGTTTCGCCGAAAAAGGAGCGTTTGGAATCTTTAACGTTAGCGATGAATTTATTACGGCTAAAGAAATCGCACGTAGAATTCTTGAGGAAAAAGGTAATGAGGCGTCTAAGATTATTCTTCTCAGTCAAGGGAACAGGAGTAATTTTAAGTTGGATATAACGAAGCTAAAAAAGTGGCTAAATGATTAAGCATCTTAAATTCATGTTATTTTATCCAAAAATTGGACCCGATATGTATTTGACCCATTGGTTGTTATTTATTAAGCCTATTAGGTTGTGGTTTCAAAAGAAGAAAATTAGCAACATCGGTTATAATTCAGAAATCCGACCATTTGCCACTATTATTGGAACACGGAATGTCGAAATTGGTAAAAATGTAATTATTCCAGGAGGAACGATTATCTCAAGTTATCCGGGCAATCCAGACTCAAAAGTTGTCATTGAGGATGATGTCTTGCTGGGACCTAATGTTTCAATATATAGCAGTACGCATTTGTTTGATGATGTTACAAGACCAATCAAAGAACAAGGATACCGGGTAGGAATAACTAAGTTAAAAAAAGGGTGTTGGATTGGGATTAACTCGGTAATATTACCGGGTGTTACTATTGGGAAAAACAGTGTAGTTGGGGCAAATTCTGTGGTAAACAAAGATATACCTGATCATGCAGTGGCTGTGGGCTCACCTGCGAGAGTAATAAAATATTTATTAGAAAATGATGGAGAACAATAAAGTCTTAATTATAGCTGAAGCCGGTGTAAACCATAATGGTGACATTAAATTGGCAAAAAAATTGATTGACTCCGCTGTGGATGCCGGAGCTGATATTGTGAAATTTCAAACATTTATAGCAGAGAATGTGATATCAAAAAATGCTATAAAAGCAGATTATCAAAAAGCGGTAACTGGAGAAGAGGAGAGCCAGTTGGAAATGGTAAAAAAACTCCAATTGAAATTTAATGATTTCAGAGATCTGGAAAAATATTGCGGGGAGAAAGGAATACAATTTTTATCCACTCCTTTTGATATGGATAGCATTGAATTTTTAGCGGATTTAAATAAGGGAATCTGGAAAGTGCCTTCAGGAGAAATTACCAACTTTCCCTATTTAAAAAAAATAGGAGGTTATAACGAAAAGGTGATCCTTTCAACTGGAATGTCAACACTTGGTGAGATTGAGCGTGCAATAGATATCATTGTAAAAGCGGGAACCTCGAAAGACAACATTACATTGTTGCATTGTAATACGGAATATCCGACTCCCATGAGAGATGTCAATTTAAAAGCGATGTTGACAATTAAAAATGCTTTTGCAACCCCCGTTGGCTATTCAGATCATACACTGGGAATCGAAGTTCCGGTCGCCGCGGTAGCATTAGGCGCTAAGGTGATTGAAAAGCATTTTACTTTAGATAAGAATATGGAGGGGCCTGATCACCGAGCATCTTTGGATCCTGCAGAATTAAAGCAAATGATTAATGCAATTCGAAATATCGAACAAGCATTAGGAAATGGAACAAAAACACCATCTGAATCAGAGCGAAAGAATATCGAGATCGCACGTAAAAGTGTACATATAGCGCGTAATTTGCGGAAAGGACACGTCCTTTCTGAAGATGATTTAACTGTTAAACGACCGGGGAATGGCATCAGTCCAATTTTAATCGATGAAATTATCGGATGTAAATTGAGGTCGGATATGACTAAGGATGCCATGCTGCAACTAAAAGATATCGAATGGAAATAGCGATATTGACAAGTTCGCGGGCGGATTTCGGTTTTTATATGCCGTTACTAAGTGAGCTCGCGAAGTATGATAGATTTCGTGTTAAAATAGTAGTTTTCGGTACACACCTGTCGTGCAAGCATGGTTATACGGTTTCTTACATTAAAGAACGCGGGTTTAACGTATACAAAGAAATAGATACCATAATTGATGGTGACTCTCCCGAGACAATAGTCCGAATTATAGGGAAAGTTCATGATAAATTTGCAGCATTCTGGAAAGATAGCGCGTTTGATTTAGTCTTCTGCTTAGGAGACCGATATGAGATGTTTGCTGCTGTATCTGCGTCCGTTCCTTTCAATATTCCAATTGCCCATATTAGTGGGGGAGAAGAAACCCAAGGAGCAATAGATAATATATATAGGCATACGTTGTCGTTAATGTCAAGGTATCATTTTACGAATACAAAAAAAAACGCAGAAAGGGTTGCAGATATCATTGGTAGCAAAGAAAATATTTTTTTTACGGGCTCATTGGCAATAGACAATATAAAGCAAATAAAAACACTAACCACAAATTCGTTTAAAAGAAAATATGGATTTGATCTTTCAGCTCCTTACATACTGTTTACCTTCCATCCTGAAACAGTCGGGTTTGAAAAAAATAGGGATTATGCCAAAATCATAGAAAATGTCCTTTTAAGACTACCATCAAATGTGTTGGTTACGATGCCCAATGCAGATACTGCGGGTTCAGAAATTCGAAAGAAAATCAATCACGCAGCCAAGCAAAGCAAACACATTTTCGTAGTTGAATCATTGGGATCAGAAGGGTATTACACCGCTTTGAGAAAATGTTTATGTGTGCTGGGCAATTCTTCAAGCGGAATCGTGGAAGCAGCATCATTTGCTAAATACGTAATTAATATAGGCGATCGCCAAAAGGGAAGAGAGCGTGGTAAAAATGTCATTGACGTAAAAATTGATGAACAGGAGATTTTGACTGCATTAGGAAACATACCGAGCTTACCAAAACTGTCAAAAAAGAATATCTACGGAACAGGAGATGCAGCAAAAAAGATAACAGAGAAATTGATAAACGCATTTGACAACATCTATTAAAATGATGAACCAACACACCATATTACACAGCTCGACAGTCCGAGATGCGCTAAAACAACTGGATATGATCGCCCCCGATGCAATTCTTTTTGTGGTTGATGAAAATAAGACGCTGATGGGGTCACTTACGGATGGAGATCTACGAAGAGGATTCATTCGCGGATTAGGATTTGAAAACAATATTGAAGACTTTATTCAACCGAATCCGGCTTTTGTTCGCGAAAACGATTATGCGGTAGATATTCTGGAACAATATCAAAAGAAAAATTTCAAAGTAGTTCCGGTTTTGAATCACAAGAACCAGATTATTGATGTTGTAAATTTCAGAACTCGAAGTACGCTTATCCCGGCTGATGCCGTTTTGATGGCTGGTGGGGAAGGAAGGAGACTGAGGCCCTTAACCGAGGATACTCCCAAGCCCTTATTAAGGGTCGGAGACAAACCAATTATTGAGTATAATATCGATCGACTCGCAAAAGTAGGCATTAAGAATATCAGCCTTAGTATTAATTATCTGGGCGAGCAATTGGAGGCATATTTTGGAAGCGGCAAAGATAAAGGGATTAACATCAAATATGTAAAGGAAGATAGGCCGTTAGGTACAATTGGTTCCATTCTTTTGGTGGATAAGTTTGAATTTGACGACATTATCGTGATGAATAGCGATTTATTGACTAATATAGATTTTGCTGATTTTTATAAAGGTTATAAAGCTGCGGATGCTGATATGTGTGTTGCTGCAACTTCTTATCAGGTAGATGTTCCGTATGCTGTACTTGAAACCGATGAAAAACAAATTGTTAAATCGTTGAAGGAAAAGCCGCGTTATACCTACTACTCAAATGCCGGAATTTATATTTTGAAAAGAAGTCTATTAAAAATGATTCCCAGGAATCAATTTTTCGACATTACCAATTTGATGGATAAAGTTATTGAAATGAATCTTAAGTTAACTACGTATCCTATTAATGGCTATTGGTTAGATATCGGCAAACACGAGGATTTTAAAAAGGCTCAAGAAGACATTAAGCATATTAAACTATAATTCAAGACACATAGAATGTTAGCAATTATCCCTGCGAGGGGTGGATCAAAAGGGTTACCCCATAAAAATATTTTGGAACTCAATGGTAAACCTTTGATTGCCTACACAATTGAAGCGGCAAAGAAATCGTCTCATATTGATAAAGTTATCGTTAGTACCGATGATGAGAAAATTGCTCAGATCGCACAGAAGTTTGGTGCAGAATGCCCATTTTTACGCCCAGCTGAATTAGCAACTGACACCGCCCGCTCCATTGATGTATTTAAGCATGTAGTTAAAATGTTGTCTGAATCGGATAATGTTTCTGTCGACCAATTTGCTGTGTTACAGCCTACAAGCCCTTTGAGAACCAGTAAAGATATCGATAATGCTATCGGCTTATTTCTGAGTAGGGATGCCGATTCAGTTGTTAGCTTTTGCAAAGAAGATCATCCCATTGTGTGGCATAAATATGTTGACACTAACGGGTTAATACACCCTATTTTTGATAATTACTCTACTAATCGACAGCAAAATCAACCCACCTACTATCCAAACGGGGCTATCTATATTTTTAAGACAAGAATTATTGAACAAGACCTTTATTTCACAGATCGCTCCTATGCGTATTTAATGGACCGAGTAAATTCGTTAGATATCGATACTAAGGAAGACTTCGACTATGTTGAGTTTTTAATAAAAGGGAATACACCTAGATGTTAAGGAAGCTATTTTCTCATACAGCGATTTATGGTTTAGCACCTCAAATTACACGAGTTGCAAGTGTGTTGTCTCTTCCAATTATTACTCAATATCTCACTGAAGTTGATTTCGGAGTTTACGGTATAATAACTGCTGTGGCGGGTTCAATGGCAGTTTTGAATACATTAGGCCTTCGAATAATCTTGGTTAATACCTTTTATAAAAGTCCGCAACAATTTAAATGGCGTTGGCGGCAAATTTATGGTTTTTTAATACTTTGGAACTTTCCTTATTCGCTATTGTTATGGTTAATTCTGTGGTGGTTTGTTCCTCAGGAAGCTATCGAACATCGGTGGGCGATAATTGCTTTAAACATCGCTCCAGCGATTCTTTTCGGTCCTACTTCGATAATTGGAATAGCATTTTTTCAACTTAAACAAAGGCCTTTACAGATAGCCGTTCGCTCGGCTATATTCGGGCTGATCACGGTTATGTTGAATATTTATTTTATTGCTGTGTTAAGGTTGGGATATATGGGATGGTTTATATCGACAGGTATATCAACTATTTTAAGTCAAGCGTCGTATTTTATTCCCGTTAATTTCAAATTAAAGTTAACGCCGATTTTCAACTTTAAATGGCGATATATTAGACAGTCACTAACAACCTCTCTCCCAACCGTTCCACATTATTATGCGTCTTATCTTTTAGAGACTTCAGATCGTCTGATCATGAAAGTGGTAGGCATATCCACAGGCAATATAGGTCTATATAATGCTGCTTATACTATTGGTAATCTATTTAAACAATTAGGCACAGCAGCTGGTTTTGCCATTAGTCCGTTGATGAATGCATCTTATAAAGACGGTGACGATCTGAAAGCGAGAAATCTCGTTTTTGTCTTGCAAGTCGGATATTTTATGCTAACATTCATGGCAGCAATTTGGTTGAAGGAAATTTTCCAATTGCTGCTTAAGAATAGGGAGCTGCAATCGACTTACCCAATAGGCATAATTATTTTAATGGCTTATAATTATCGTCCGATGTATTTAGGAGCAAATAATAAGTTGTTTTATGAAGAAAAGACAAAAAGCTTATTAAAGGTGACTTTTATTGCTGGCCTATTAAATGTAATTTTAAATTTTAGTCTTATACCATTTTTCGGATATAAGGCAGCCGCTATAAACACTTTTATATCATTAATGTATATGGGTTACTCTGGTTATTATTTGTCTGCTTCAAAAAGAATTAACAAAGTGCCTTATTATCAAATGATTTGGTTGGGTATTACAATCTTCCTTACAATTACTTCCTTTTTTATTGTTGAGACAGGAATTGCAGTAAAAATTATTTTGTCTTTTTTTGTGTTAATTTTAGGAGTGTTATTTATTAGGAAGTTTTCATCATAAATGATAACAAATTAGATGGAATTGAATAGAAGGGATTTTATCGAGTTACTTAATGATATTGAATCAACGATTCCAGTATACGATTGGAAATTTGGGGAGATTGACATATGGCCTCTTGTTAAGCGAGACCTTTTTTTTTACTATTACAAAAAATCCGATACGAAGCAAGACCCCCAATCGGCCGGTAGAAAGTCATTTGGTTTCAACGTCTTTGCATTAATAAGGTCGTTATTCCGTATTTTTCGTTTAAAATGCCAATCGCAAAACCTTTCTATTACAAAAATGTATTGTGGGTATTCTGCTCATCGTGTGAATTGGGAGGGACGTTTTATAAATAGATACTTTCACCCGATCATAAATAATGGGAATGATGACGTGTTAGAATTGGAATACGGAATCCGAGATCAAACAAAAATATATCCTGATCAGCATCGGCTGCTGTTTTTCGAGGATTACCGGTTAGGGTTTTTGCTTTTAAACAAGTTTAGGAAAAAAAAGATCTTGTATCAACCAGGTTGGTCGGATTTTAAGAAGAAACTTGCGATATCGACAAATATAGATACAGAAAAGTTTAACCTGTATGTATCTAAACGAATAAGAGAATTGGCGGCAATGACGGGTTTTTTTTCGTTATTAATATCTAAATATAACTTTAAAGAAATATTCGGGTTGTGTTATTATAATAATGCAATGTTCGCCCTCCATTTCGCGAGTAATAAGGTTAATATAGTCAATTACGATGTTCAGCACGGCGGGCAAGGCTCACTCCACCCCATGTATACTTATTGCAATTATCCGCCTAACGGGTTAAATGTTCTACCTAGAATATTTTGGTGTTGGGACGCTGGGTCCAGGCACAATATAGAAAAGTGGTTAGATGCTGAAAACGGTCAATCAGCGATCTTAGGCGGGAATCCTTGGGTTCAATTTCAACTCTCTCAAAAGGTCGAATTCCAATTCCCTAAAAAGAGAATAATATTATATACTCTGCAACAGGACGAGTTGGATGACTTTATTCTGGAAACCATTGTTAATACTCCTATTGAATTTCAATGGTGGATTAGACTTCACCCAAGGATGCCATCATCAAGAAGCCGTGTTACAGAACAGCTCCAAAATATCGGAAAAATTGAGGAAGTAGAAATTGATGCGGCGTCTCGCCTACCTTTGCCTCTTATTTTAAAGAATACAAGCGTACATATTTCTAAGTTTTCGGGATCTATAATTGAAGGAATTTTACTCGAGGTACCGACAATAATAATCGACGAAACGGGGACGGAGATTTACAGTCATTATCTTGATTTGGACTTTCTTCATGTTCACATCGAAAAAGAGGAGGATACACTGCTAAGGTTAATCACCACTATTTTTAGAGAAGGGCGGGTAGAGGCATAATTGGGAGAAAAGGATGTTAAATTGACGAAGAGGCGTTTACTAATCTATAGAAGATCATTGGGATTTAAATGGAACTGATTGGTTTTCATTTTCGAGACTTAGAACTACCAAATGAGAGAAACGAATGGTTATTTATATATAAATTGCTGCTTATCTACTATGATATTAAAAGTTAAAAACATCGAGAAATGAACTTAATATTCGAGAGAATTAAAAATCGAGTTCTTCGATCTTTGGCGTTAAGGTTAAAAAACACCAATATATATGATCTAGATGGAGAGGCGAGAATAGGCTCAAATACTATAATTAAGGGGCTGACTGCACGAGGTCTAATTGAGGTGGGAGATAATTGCAGAATTATTGATAATGTTACTATTTTCGCCCGTCAGCGTGTTTCGATAGGACGGTATACATCTATTAATGGACCAAATACAGATATAATTAACCACATTAACGAAGTGCAAATTGGTTCTTTTACGAGTATCGCCAGAAATGTTTCTATTCAGGAGTTCAATCACAATATCGACACACTTAGTACCTATCATATACATCAAAACCTATTTAACTCTTCGCGGGAGATTGATATATATTCAAATGGCCCAATACTTATTGGTAACGATGTGTGGATTGGGACTCAATGTGTTATTCTTTCTGGCTCAAAAATCGGCAATGGCGTAATTGTGGCCGCTAACAGTGTTGTAAGAGGGGAAATACCGCCATACACTATAGTCGCGGGCTCTCCGGCCAAAGTAATTGGACAACGGTTTGATGAGGAAACAGTAGATTGTTTACAAATGTTAAAATGGTGGGAAAAGCCAATAAACGAAATAAAGTTAAACCAGCATCTGTTTAGTGGAAAATTGACCTGTGACACATTAAGAATGTGGAAGCCATTATGAAATGAGAAAAATTGAGTAAAGATAACACAGGACAACCTACACGGTAGGTGAAAATAAACTTGACATTAATTAATCAATAACTATGAAGTTTTCAATCATCATGCCTGTCCATAATAAGGCTCCTCACCTTTATCGATCAGTCAAATCAGTGTTGGAACAGAGTTATAGTGATTTTGAATTTATCATAATAGACGATGCTTCATCTGACAATTCCTATGAAATATTGAGTGGATTTGCAGACGAGAGGATAAAGATTTTCAGTAGAGATACTCCAGGGCCTGGGGGATATGCAGCACGGAATTTGGGAATAGATAAATCCAGTTCCGAATGGATTTCGTTTCTGGATGCAGATGATGAGTGGGAGTCAACCTATTTAGAATGTGTGGAACAGGCAATACGTCAATTTCCTACATATGAAATCATTTCGACCAATTGGGACAGCATTTATGCCGAGAGTACAGTTATAAATTCGTACTTTGAGAAAATAGTTGATAAATACGTTGATTTCACATTAACAGATTTTTTTTCCCAAAATTACTTTATTTGGACAAGCGCCGTCACATTAAAAAAATCGTTGATAAAAAAGGTCGGCATGTTTCCTGAGGGGCGTTGTAAACGAGGGGGGGATATTGACGCTTGGATTCGATGCCTTTCCGCAAGTGAAGGTAATGTTTGGATAAATGAAAAATTAGCACATTATCATCGAGAAACTGTAAATCGAGTGACGGACAATACTCGTAACCCTGTTGGCGAAATTTGTTCAGTTAGAAGTATTGAGTACATTCGCCAACAATCAAAAGATGTACGACTATTAAAAGCAATAGATTTTTTCTTAGCTAGGGCAATTTATAATAAGATGATAATCGATTATAGGAGAGGTGCAAAACCCGCTACTAGCGATCTGTGTTTGATCGACAATAAAACTAAGCGCTTTTTAACTTGGGTGAAGTATCTTTTGCGTATATTTTTGTTTGAAAAAAAAGGGCAAGTATTTCGAAATTCTACTGAGAGCTAAGCGAAGCTATTAACACCACTGAACACACTGAGAGCATCTTTGTTAACATACATGAAAAACCTGATTTTAATAGTATGTGCATTTTTTTACCTATTTCCGGTATTCATAAAATATCTTCCGCTGCCGCTTGACCGTGTTCTTCAACTATTGGGATTGATGTTACTTTTTCTTCTTCCCAAATTTGGACACGCCCATCTTTTTACCAACAAGAAGGTTTGGTCGGTAATGTTCATCAATCTCGCTATCATTATATTAACTCTTATCGCTAAACTTAATGGGCCCAATGGCAGTGATTCTTACTTGTTTATACAGTTATTAGATATCTATTTTAATTTTTTATCGGCTCTGCTCATCATCTTCTTAGGATTAAAACAATACGGAAACTCCTTCTCGATTGTAAAAATATTTGATTTAATTGTCTATTTGTTTGTAATACAGGCGATTATTTCGCTTATTTTTTTTGTAAGCTCAGCTGCATTTGATTTCTATTTGTCGGTTCTGAATGAGGAAGTAAACCGGGGGCTCTTTGTGCGTACGAATCTATTGACCAAACGATTTATTGGGTGGGGAGCAGCATTTTTCTCTGGTGTTGTAAAGTATGGCTTTGCTTTTCTTATTCTGATTGTATTGCCCTATTGCAAAGATTCGGCATTCTACGGAAAACGTGTTAAATATATTGTTTCTTTGAGCCTTATTGCTTTGGCTGGTGTGATGACGGGAAGGTTTTTTTTCCTTGCTATTTTTTTAGGAGTATTATTAGCTATTTATATTGACAAAAAAAACTTTTTCCGACTAATATATATTGGTGTCCCTACTCTAATCGTCATGTTTCTTCTTTTTTATTCCTTGGGGAATTATTTTTTAGGACCGGAGCGATTTGAAATCATATTTAGGTTTGTATTTGAATTATTCATCAATTATTTTGATTCTGGGGAACTAACTACCACATCTTCTGATGCAACTTTGAGTATGTATGTTTTCCCAGATAATATTTATACTTGGCTTGTCGGTGACGGGTTAATGATAAATAAGGATGGGAGCTATTATATGGGGTCGGATGTAGGATATGTACGGCTGATATTTTATTTTGGGATCATAGCTACTTTGGTTTACTTCGTCGCACAATTCTTACTATATAGGGTTTTGATAAAAAATACAAGTCGTGGTGTTGTAAAAAAGGCTTTTCTTTTTATGTTTTTTTGGATTTGCATTTTTCACATAAAGGGACTAGTGTCAGCAAGTGAATATTTCGCATTGTTTTTGATGGCAACGGTAGTTGAGCGGCGATTGTCTTTGAGGAACGATAGCTAAATCTTGTGAGACTTTTGATAGGTGAATTTTAGTTAAATATGAGGGTTTAAATTTAAAAGCTATCTGATTCTTTGATTATTTCAAACGACACTTAAACTCTTAAGTTAGGAATTAGATCTGTTAGGGCATACGTAAGTTAATTGAAAAATGGGACGGCTCATTATTCAAATACTATGAAAAATAAAAAGATAATAGTCTGCTTTACTGCTTCGTATCCTTATGGTAGTAGAGAAACGTATTTTGAGAACGAATTAAATTATTTAGCTGAAGGCTTCGATAAGGTATATATAGTTCCTCTTTACAATCCATATGGTAATTTGAATATTAGGAATACACCGCCCAACGTACGGGTCTGGGATGTCGTTTTGCCCCAGGGGCTTACCAGAGTGATTTTGGGTTTATTTAATGGGAGTGGATTTGGAGACTATTTTTCTGATTTTTTCTCACAAAAAGTATATCACAGTCGATTTAAACTAAAGAAGTGGTTTAATTCCTTATTGATCTATCGTCTTTCAGTTAAAAAATTTCGTCGTATGCGGAAGGACTTACCAAAAGATTCTATTCTTTACTCTTATTGGGCAGAAGTTCCATTGTTTACTAGTTCGCTTTGTGACAATTTTTTTAAGCTAACAAGAATGCACGGCGCAGACTTCTATTTAGATAGAAATAAAGGCTTCTTGCCTATTAGGCAGGCAATTTATAATTCTTCAGACTACCTGCTTCCCATATCGCGCGATATACAGCACCTACTGCGTGAACACTATAATTTATCTCCAGAGAAAGTACGACTAAGCTACTTAGGAGTAATAAACAGAACGCATAATTGTACAATTTATTTTGGAAATATACTAAAGATCGTTAGTTGTAGTCACGTATATCCACTAAAACGGGTGCACCTAATTTTAGATGCGTTAAATCAGGTGAATCCAAATATATTAATTGAATGGCACCATATAGGTGATGGTGAATCAATGCCCCAACTTAAAAGATACATTACAGAACATGCCAATAAAAACATTAATGTTACATTGCATGGACAAATGGCTCAAGAGGATTTAATAGAGATATATCAAAAGAATTATTTTCATTGGTTCGTTAACGTTTCTACTCACGAGGGCTTACCGGTTACCATCATGGAGTGTTTCTCTTTTGGGATACCTGCAATTGGTACTGACGTCGGGGGAGTAAATGAAATAATTAATGAGAAAAATGGATATTTAATTGATCGGGATTTTTCGATGAAAGAATTGGCAAGACTTTTGGAAAGATTTAAAAGTCCGTGTTACGTAAATAAACGAAAGCACGCTTATGAGACTTGGTATAACAGTTTTAATGCGGATACAAACTATACACAACTAGTTAACTTTATTCATGAATTAGTACCGGAGTGTTTGGAGGGATATAACGTTTAGATAATACATAAATATGAATTTCAATAAAAATGATATTACTCTGGTTTTTTTAGTGTTTTTATTTTTTCCTATCGGATGTCAAAGCTGCCAAACCCAACGGACGTTTGTGATAGAGTCTTCCTTGATGGAGGAAAATAAGACTAAAATCGAAGAAGGCAACGCAGTTTTGCAAAGCGCTTTGGATAATATAGTTCGCCAAGCGGATAGTGTTATGGAGACACCTGTGCACTCAGTAATGCAGAAACCTGCTGTTCCGCCGAGCGGGAATAAGCACGATTACTTAAGTCGAGGAACATATTGGTGGCCAGACCCTACTAAGCCTAAGGGCATCCCTTATATCCGCAAGGATGGGAACGTAAATCCTGAAGTGAGTAAAATAAGGGATTTTCATTATATGAATGAACTTAGTGAAGCCATTAAGATTTTGGGTGTTGCCTATTATTATACTAGCGAAGAAAAGTACGTTGCTGACGGCTTGAGACGATTACGTACATGGTTTCTGAATAGTGATACACGTATGAATCCAAATCTGAACCATTCCCAGGTAATTCCAGGTGTATCGGAGGGAAGAAAAGAAGGGTTAATAGATACGAGATCATTTGTAGATCTAATTGACGGCGTTCAGTTATTGTCAGCTTCGGAGAGCTTTACCAAGAATGATCTGAGTGGTATGAAAGGATGGTTTAGCGAATTTCTCAATTGGATGACAACCAGTGAGATTGGCAAGGGGGCGAGAATGCTAGAAAATAATATAGGAACGGCATATTACATGCAGCTTGTTACTTACGCCTTATTTACCGGGAACAAATCGCGAGCACTAGAGGCACTTAAAGGACCAATCCCAGAATTGATAGAAACCCAGTTTGAACAAGATGGCCGTCAGCCGAAAGAATTATCAAGGACAAACGCGTGGAGCTATAGTACTGCAAATTTGAACTATTGGTTTCGCATAGCGCGTCTAGCGGAGCATATGAATATTGACTTATGGAATTATCGAACCCCTTCTGGGAAAAGTATACGGACGGGCTACGAATGGCTATTACAATATGCGGACAATGATCGAGAATGGACCTATCAGCAAATAAAGGGGGGCGATTTAAACCGCGCATTCTCAGGCATCAGGAGCAGGGCTTCTCGTAAATATAATCGACTCAATACCTCGAAAAACGAAAGCTCGAATGTAATAGCAAATTCACATGAGTCTAAGTCAAGATCGGCAGATGCGGCCCAGGCGAATCAGAATGCAATGATGGTTTTGACAGAAGGACAATATTAAAGTCAGCTGATTGATTCCTTATTGTTACCGGCAGCGATTCAAATATTAGAGCGATATTACATTGTGTTTTAGGTGCTTCTTTATGTTATTCCTAAATTAATCGTATTAGAACTTATCTTAATTAAATGGGAGTCAACACGAAGGGATATTACGATTATATCATTCTTACAAAACTGGCTTAACGTGAAAAATAAAGCGATTTTACATATTTGCAATGATTTTCTGGGTTCAGGGGTCTACAAAGAACTATATACGCAGCTTGATATCCATAATGTAAGACAGGTAATTTTTAGTCCCATGCGTGACCGGAGAAGAATGCAGAAAAATGATTTCTCTTTTAAAACAGAGAAATCATCAATAATATATTCTGGCCTCTTAAGGACATATCATAGGCTACTATTTAATACTAAAATAAACTTTTTATTCAGGAGCCTTATTGATCAGATCGAAGTTAAAGGTATTGGCCTAAGCCATGCAACTACTTTACTTAGTGACGGAGCTCTCGCATATAAGATTTTTAAAAAATATGATATACCTTACATAGTGACTGTGAGGAGCACAGATGTTGATGTCTTTCTTAAGTTTAGACCTGACCTTCTTCTTCTGGCACTTAAAGTGGTTAAAAACGCACACCAAATTATTTTTATTAGTAAGGCGATAGAAAAGAAATTTCTTTCTCATTACTTTCTAAGATGTTTTTCTTCACTTGTTCGCTCGAAGAGTTGCACAATATATAACGGAGTTAATAGAATCTGGTTAGACAATAACTTGCCCAAGAGAGATTTAATGCCCAATAAAGTATTGTACGTTGGCACATTTATTAAAAGAAAACGGCTTCAAGAGCTAATAGCCGCTATCATACAATTAAGAGAACTGTTTCCTAAGATACGACTCTGTGTTGTTGGAGGAAGAGGTAGGATGGAAAGAAAAATTATGCAATTAATTCAGAAAAATGATTTTATTGAATATAAGGGGCTCGTCGAAAATACAGATGATTTAATCCAAATATTTAGAGAAAACCATATTTTTGCCATGCCTTCGTATAATGAAACTTTTGGACTTGTATATATTGAAGCGTTATCCCAAGGATTGCCGATCTTAATGGGAAAAGGTGAGGCAATTGATGGCATTCTCGAAAATGTTGGCGAAACAGTTAATCCACATTCTGTTATGTCTATTAAGGAGGGGCTCATGACCATCATTAGTAATTATCCAAATTATGAGATTAACTTTAATGATATACAACAGTTTAATTGGGAGAAAATTTCAAAATCATATTTAAAAATGTATAATGAAATATTATGACTTTACATTTCTAGAATTGGAATCCTCTGAAAATACTTTGATATAGAATATTCCCTCGGAAAACGAGACTTTCCTAAATTAAATGAAAGGGGACAAGAGTGTCTAAAACAACGTAAATTGTATCATGAAAAATCGAAATTCATGAAATGCAACGTTTGCGTTTCGGCAACCGCAGACGGATACCCATGTAGATGGAGGCTGCCGGCAAATTAGGTATTTATCAGGCCACTTTTTCAAATGGAAGAAGTAAAGAAGACTTAGGTATTCTGAAGCTATATTGGCTACGACAACTGGAGGGGGAAGAAGTCGGTGGCTGATCAGCGGGATGCTTAAGGATGTTATAAAGAAGCTATACAGCCGCTTTACAAAAAGGAAATGGCCAATTGGATTGTCCAGTAATTACTGAGTTTCAGGGAGGGATTATAGAAGGTTGCAATATGATTATATTAAAACCCCGGCGGAATAATCATAGGCTTAAATGTAATTTTATCTACTTTTGTACAATTTTAATAGCCCAATATTGTTGTTGCCAAAATCAAGATGGAAAATCGTACGAATGAATATAACGTTTGCATATCTATAATAACACCACTTTATAATGGCTCGCGGTATGTTAGCGAAACAATAGACAGTGTAGTTCAACAGACGTATCAAAATTGGGAGCTCCTTATCATTGACGATGGTTCCACGGATAGCGGCCCCCAAATTGTAGAGCAATATCAACGAACGGAAGCGCGTATTCACTTAATTAGAAACAAAACGAATTTAGGTCCTGCACAAACGCGCAACCGAGGTATAGAGGCGGCGAAAGGACGTTATATTGCTTTTTTAGATAGCGATGATGTATGGCTTCCAAATAAATTAGAAGTACAGTTGCGGTTTATGACTTCCGCTGCGGCACCGTTTACCTTTTCTTTTTATGAGCAAATCGACGAAGACGGATCGTTGTTAAAAAGGATGGATTATTTTCCTGCGAAAGTCACCTATCGATCCACGATGAAGTCAAATAAGATAGGATGTTTAACTGCAATGTACGATACTTTATGTTTTGGTAAGGTATACATGATCGACATCCGTAATCGCCAGGATTATACTCTTTGGCTTCAATTGCTAAAAAAAGTGGAATTTGCTTATTGTATTCCTGAGATATTAGCTAAATACAGGATAAGAAGAAATTCTATTTCAAGTAATAAGTGGAAGCTGGTTAAGTATCATTGGCATATTTACAGGGACATCGAAAAGCAATCTTTTCATTTGTCACTATACTATATCGTTAACTACATCGTACTTAGGTTGTTCAGAAGATGAGGCTAAAAATATGGCCGCACTTATACTGGAGCAAGCCCTACGCGCTTAAGAATGTTTTCCCTCTGAAAAATCCGATAAATAATCGCCAACACGGTATCAACTCCGTATAGAATATAAATCGGATTACCGGGCAACCAAAATCAACTCAAGAGTTACAAAATTAGGATAAAATGTAATAGCCACTACTTGATCTGACAGTCTCTAATCGTAACTGTCAGATTAAGCCGCGACTAATTCATATAATTACTTATCAGTTCGAATTAGTATTTTCTTTGAAATAAAACAAAATATTAATAGTTCTCGCGAAAATCATGTATATTAAAACCTGTTCAGGTTAGTTAAATACTTAACAAGTATAATTTCCGTTTCATATAAAGGTTACTATGCGCATAATTCTTACTGGATCTTCTGGCTTCGTAGGCCAAAATCTTCAACCTTTCCTTGCGGAGAACGGCTTTGAAATAATACGTTTGTCGCTACGGGACGAATGGGAACAAAACTTGCATACTCAATGCAATGCAATTATCCATCTCGCCGGCAAAGCTCACGACACTAAAAACACGAGTGCTGCACAAGAATATTTTGAGATCAACACGGGGCTAACCAAGCAGTTGTTTGAGCGATTTTTGCAAAGTAACGCCCGAGATTTTATTTATTTTAGTAGCGTGAAAGCCGCTGTGGATACGATAGTAGGTGTATTAGATGAAGGCGTTGTTTCCTGTCCGCAAACGCCTTATGGACAATCGAAGTGGCAAGCCGAACAATACTTAAACAGTCAATTGTTACCCGCCGCCAAACGCTTATTTATTTTTCGCCCCTGTATGATTCACGGGCCAGGCAACAAAGGTAATCTTAACTTACTATACAACGTAGTGAGCAAAGGCATTCCATATCCATTAGCTGCTTTCGAAAACAAACGCTCTTTCTTATCTATCGGTAATCTACAGTTCATCATCAAACGGATACTCAAAAACCCAGATATACCTGGTGGTACGTATAATTTAGCTGATGATCAGACACTTTCTACCAATGAATTAATCAAATTGATTGGAGAAGCTAAAGGTAAAAAAGCAATATTATGGAAAATCCCTTCCGATTTGATTCGCAGCGTGGCTAAACTTGGGGATTCGCTTAAGCTCCCCTTGAACAGTGAGCGCCTGAAAAAATTAACAGAAAGCTATGAAGTGAGTAACGAAAGAATAAAACATGCACTTAAAATTGACCAAATGCCAATATCCGCGCGTGAAGGGTTGCTTAATACTCTAAGAAGCTTCGATTAGCACTTATAAAACTTGACTATTTTACCCCATGATCTACGGGCTTATCATCATACTCCTTTTCATCGCCGAACTCTTTTACTTCCGCATCGCCGATCGTTTCAATATCATCGATAAACCTAATCAACGGAGTAGCCATACTAAAATCACTATACGCGGCGGTGGCGTAGTGTTTTACCTCGGTGCCTTAGCGTGGTTTATCTGGTCGGGTTTTGACTATCCCTGGTTTTTTCTTGGCCTTACAGCAATCACGATAATTAGTTTCTTGGATGATGTCTTTACACTATCCAACCGAATACGTTTAGCTATTCACTTGATCGCGGTATTACTCATGTGTTTTCAATTAGGGCTCTTCGCGCTGCCTTGGTTTATGTTGCCAATAGCCTTGATTTTAATTATTGGGACCATTAACGCCTATAATTTCATGGATGGCATCAACGGTATTACTGCCATGTATAGCTTTGCAGTTCTGTTCCTCCTTTGGTGGGTTAATCGCCAGCAGCCGTTTATCGATGAGCGATTGCTGTATTGCGTAGCCCTGGCGAATGGTGTGTTTGCATTTTTCAACTTCCGCCAAAAAGCGAAATGTTTTGCGGGCGATGTAGGGAGTGTATGCATGAGTTTTATTTTGCTATTTGCATTAATCAGCCTCATTATACAAACCTGTAATCCGGTATATATACTCTTTTTAGCAGTATACGGAGCGGATAGTGTACTTACCATTGCACACCGCCTGATGAAACGCGAGAATATTTTTGAAGCTCATCGCAGCCACCTCTATCAGTATCTCGCTAATGAGGCGGGAGGTAACCGCTTGCTCATTTCTTTTAGTTATGGCGTCTTGCAAGTTTTAATCGGTCTTTTTGTGATCCAAATCGCACAAGAGGATGCGGCGACACAGGGCGTATATACCGTGTTGATTTTAGGTTTACTGACGATACTTTATGTGTTGTGGAAAAGGTATCTGCTAAAACGATATACAACGATCTAGCCTAACTTAATCGGACATCAAGGTCGTTTTAATTCGGGGCTAATTGCCTAGCCGGATGTAATACAAACAGCCTAAATTGTCATCTGAAAAAACAAGCTAGCTACCCCTGGGCAGCCAGCTTTGGAAATGATTGGTTTATTTGAATTCAAATGATGTCTGCGCAGACAAGATTGGTCCGGTAGACGTATTTTCTTTCACCACTTCGCCATCAACGATAATCTGTACGGTCAGCTCTCCGTTTTCACGGTCGGTGGTAGAGCCATTTGCTCCAACGATAACAATAGGTGTAGCGGCGGGGAAAGTCAGTTCTTCGCTGGTCCAGGTGGAGACATCAACGCCGGTTACGGTAGTAGGGTCGCCGGATTCGTTGGTATAAACCACGGTAGAAATCTGGGCATTTTCAGAGGCTACTGCTTTAAAAACAACCCGGTGTGAGCCGGCCGGGCCGCCATCATCATCTTTACTGCATCTTACAAAGGAAAGGGTAACTACAACCGCTAAAAGCGCAACTAATGGAAATTTTTTCATAAAAATACTTGAATTTGATTAACTAGAGACCGGATACGCAATAACTATACCGAGTTTCGTAGAAGTCGGATAAGTCAGCTATTTTACCACTGTTTTTGAAGATGCATCGTTTTATCGGAAAATCTGTATTTTCGATTATGATTGAACATCGGCTCCTACTCATCCTGGCACTCTTTTTCGCCATGGCGCTGCTCTACCTGCTGAGCCAACGCATCCATATTTCTTATCCGATTTTCCTGGTGATTGGCGGACTTGCCATCAGCTTCATTCCCGGCACGCCGGTGATCACCGTCGACCCGGATATGGTTTTCCTGATTTTCCTGCCGCCATTGCTTTTTGAGGCCGCCTGGTATACGTCATGGAACAATTTCTGGCGATGGAAGCGGTCCATTCTGATCATGGGATTCGGGCTGGTATTTGCCACTTCCCTGGCCGTAGCCTACTTCTCGGTTAACATTATCCCCGGCTTTACCCTGGCTCTTGGATTCCTGCTGGGCGGAATCATTTCACCGCCGGACGCGGTGGCGGCTACCTCGGTGCTGAAAGGGGTTAACATGCCGCGCCGCGGCCTCACGATCCTCGAAGGGGAAAGCTTGGTGAATGATGCGGCTTCGCTTACGGTATTCCGCTTTGCGCTGGCGGCAGTTATCTCCGGGCAGTTTGTAATGCAGCAGGCGGCCACGCAGTTTATGGTGCTGGCCGTAATGGGTGTGTTTGTGGGGCTCGTCATTGGCCATATCCTTTACCTGGTGCTCCGCTACTGGGTCAAATCCTCGAGCATCACTACGCCGATCACGCTGATTGCGCCTTACCTCATGTATATCGTAGCGGAAGAACTGGGATGGTCCGGTGTGCTGGCTGTGGTCAGTGGGGGCCTTTTTCTCTCCTTTCGTTCCAAAGACTACCTGAACTATCATACGCGGATGCAGACGAAGGAAGTATGGGAAACCGTTGGCTTTTTGCTTAACGGTTTTGTATTCATCCTCATCGGTCTTGAACTGCCGGTGATTATCCGGGAGCTGGGCGACTACTCACAGGAGGAGGCCATCCGGTACGCGCTGCTCATCTCCGGAATAGTCATCCTGATCCGGATTGTGCTGGTCTACGCGGCCGCCTTTCTTCCGCGGTGGCTGAGCGCCCGTGTGCGGGCGGCAGAGAAGAGCCCTGGCCTAAAGCTGCCGTTCATCCTCGGCTGGGCAGGCATGCGCGGCGTGGTATCCCTGGCATCGGCATTGGCCATCCCACTGGTGTTGCAGAACGGCGCACCTTTCCCCCAGCGCAACCTGATCCTGTTCATTACCTTCGTGGTGATCCTGGTGACGCTGGTATTCCAGGGGCTTACACTGCCCATTTTCCTTCGCCTGCTAAAAGTGGAGGAGATTGACGAGGTAATGCCCATTGAGGAGCAGACGGAGTCTATCCGGCTGCGGTTGGCCAAGCAGTCGGTGGCCCATATGGACAGCCGTTACGCGGATGAGATGGCCACGTACGAAACCATTGCACGGATCAAGGAGCAATTTGTCCGCAGTATCCAGGCTACGGAACTGGCCCTGAATGAAACGGAGAAAAAAAGCGAGCTTGCGTCCGTGCGGCGGCTGAAGCGGAAAATTGCCCTTGAGTTACTGGAACTGCGCCGTCGGTCGCTCCATCAGATTGCGCAGGAAAAACGGTATGACGATCAGGTTATCCGCGACCTGGAGCACAGTTTCGATCTGGAAGAGGCGCGACTGAACAAGCGTTGAGGTATCCACGGCATCGCCGTCCATTTCAGCCATAGCAAAGAAGTTATTACCTTTGCATCATGCTATCGAAACGGGCAAAATACGCCATAAAAGCGCTGCTGTACCTGCATCAAAATGAAGGCGCCGCCCCCGTATCGGCGAAGGCCATCGCCGACCGGGAGAAAATCCCCTATAAGTTCCTGGAAAACATCCTCCGGGAATTGCGGCAGCACCGGATACTGAAGAGCGAGCGGGGCGCGGAAGGCGGTTACCGGCTATTGAAAAGCCCCGAATCAATCAAAGTATCGGATATTATCCGGATTGTTGATGGACCCATTGCCCTAATTCCGTGCGTTTCAGAAAATTTCTATGAAAAATGCGTGGAGTGCCTTGATGAAAAGACATGCCGGATCAGGCGATTGTTCGGCGAAGTACGCCAGGCCATGCTCCCGGTATTGGATAAATCGATCGCGGAACTCCGGTAGTGTTTTTTTTCAATTAATATCCTACTTGTTTGGTAGGAATGGTTTTGTGTCGTATATTTGTCGACCAAAAAGGTCGATTTAGTGGTGTACCAAAGGCCGGTCGATCGCGGAAAAACGGGCGATAACGAACGATATATGAATCAATTTGCGAAGGCACAAGCATACTCCATCCGACAGATAAACCGGATTACCACCAAGCAGATTTCCCTGGGAATTGTTTTGCTGAAACTGATATTAGTCGGCATCGTGGTTGTCCGGTACCTCCCTTATGCCAGTACCAGCGACCTGGTTTTCGACGAAACATTCTTCTGGTTTATCCTGGCCGGATTCCTGGCCCAGCTGGTAGATGGTGCATTGGGTATGGCTTATGGAGCGACTTCAAGCACGTTGCTGTTGAGCTACGGGCTGCCGCCTAAACTGGCTTCGGCAGCCGTACATACGGCTGAGGTTTTTACGACCGGGGTTTCAGGCCTGTCGCATATCCGCTTCGGCAATTTTGATAAGCGGTTATTCTTTAAGCTGATTATCCCCGGGGTGATTTTTGCTTCCCTGGGTGCTTTCCTGCTGGGTTCCGTGATCGATGGCGACCTGATCAGGCCTTATGTCAGCGCTTACCTGCTGATACTGGGTGTGCTGATTCTGCTGAAGGCGTTCAAAAAACAACAGGAAACGAAAGAGAATACGAAAGGGGCACCCGCGTTGGCGGCATTCGGTGCTTTTCTGGATGCCATCGGCGGCGGCGGCTGGGGACCTATCGTTACGTCGAACCTCATCCGGAAAGGAAATTCCCCTAGTACCATCATCGGTACGGTCAATACTGCGGAGTTTTTTGTCACTTACGTGACGGCCGGGGTGCTGATTTATTTCACAGGCATCAACAGCTGGCAGATCATCCTGGGATTGATTCTCGGTGGGGTGCTGGCCGCGCCGCTCGGCGCACTGATCGTTAAGAAGGTGTCGAAGAAAACGCTTTTTATCGCGGTAGGCAGTCTCATTATCATCACCTCGCTGTTCTCCATCTACACGGCCCTGTATTAATTCAACGGTTGCCACGGACCGGCGTTACCGCATGTATATATACATGCTCAGCCGGAAAAGCTGTAGATAAGCTTGCCGGATTCTTAAAGCAGGTTACAAAACCAATCAGCTGAATTGCACCCAGTTGCTGTCGATGGCGTAGTCGTCAATGACCCGTGACCGGCTATCCAGGTCTAAATTGGATACCAGGTGGGCAATATCCATGCGGATATTTTCGATGCAGCTCTGCACCAGATCCTGCCGAAACCCCTGCTCCGCAATAGCCAATACGTAGTTACTTACAATAACCCGACTGATAATTTTTCCCAGATCAACGAGTTTCCGCTGGGGAAGCCTGTCCGATAGGCTGAAATCCAGCTGTTTCCTGAAGGCATCCGTTGCAGTACCGGTCAGTTCAAAAGTGGAAAGAAAGGCAAGTAGGTTGGTTTCCTTCTCCTTGCGCATTTTCTTGGTAACGATTTCCGCGATCTGGCTGTAGAGCATCTCGTTTGAGCCTTCAAAGATCTGGAAAGGCCGGCTATCCACAATCCCCCTACCCGCAATATGGCTGATTTTATATCCCCGGGCACCCGATACCTGTAGACACAGTTGGGCGGATTCCTGCATCAGGTCGGTCACCAGTGCCTTCATCGTATTCGCCTCCAGGCCCTCAGTCGCCAGTTCGTGCTGTATGCCGCTGATTTTTGTGCTGCGGTGACACATCGCTGAGCAGATGGTGTAGGCCGACTGGATCCGCGAAAGCTGGAATTGAACCGAGTCAAGTGCCAGGAGGTTGCCACTGCCTACCATACGCTGGCGGCAATAGGTCACCGCTTCATCCAGCATCCGACGGATGAACCCCATGCCCATTCCCGGAAACTGCATCCGGCTTCGGTGCAGGATGTCGAGCATCATTTTAATGCCGGTGCTGTGCGGAGTCAGCCGCTGCTGGGCCGGTACCCGGATATCGATGTTGTTTAACCCATAGGGAATCATGTACAATCCGAGGTTGTTGTATAATTCCTTTACTTCGATGCGCTGTTCAGGCACCGCATGATCCGTAATAAAAAAGTCGATATCCCGGGCCAATTCGCCATTGGGGAGCTGGGCCCTCGCCGTTACCAGCCAGAAATCTGCCTGTCCGGTAAGTCCCTGCCAGTGCTTAACGCCCTTAATGTGATACCCACTGTCTTCCTGCCGGTGCGAGGTGCGCATGTTGAGGGCGTCGCTTCCGTAGTCCGGTTCGGTAATCATTAAGCCGCCCATACACTGGTCCGTCAGAAACCGGCTGAATATGGGTTCTTTTACCGATTCACTGGCATATTTGGCCACCGGCTCCAAAAACAGGGCGATGTTAATGCCGAAGGTAAGTGACAGCGGCAGCGATTCATAGGAAGCCGCGGAAAGCAGCGCCAGGCATTCCTTGACAATGCAGCCCCGGCCGCCATATGCTTTCGGTATGGCTACCGATAGGGGCACCGCATCCATGATCCGCGTCCACACGGAGGCGGGCAGTCCCCGCTGAAGACTGAGCTGGTTAATATCTGCGTGTTCATAGAACGCGTCTCGAAGTGCGCTTTCGAAGCGCGCGATAAAAACGCCCAAGGGGCTTGCTTCATCCATATGGGAATTTGCGACCATTACTGCGCGGTGTATTTCATGTTACAAAAATAAGAAAATTAGCCTTTTTACGATGTTAAGCGGTCCTATGTATTTACCGCGGGGTGTTTGCCAAGCTTATAAATATGCCGGAGGTGCGATGCAAATGCAAGTCCCACCGTGCGGTACTCCAGGTAGGTGACCCCGAATTCCTTGCAGGTTGCCTTTACCAGTTTATTAATGGCGGGATAATGCACATGGCTGATGCGGGGAAATAAATGATGCTCCACCTGGAAATTAAGTCCGCCGAGCAGCCACGATACGATCCGGCTTTCGGTTGCGAAGTTGGAAGTGGTACGGAGTTGGTGTATCATCCACTCCTGCTCAATCTTGCCCGATTCGGCATCGGCCACCGGAAACTGGGTGCTTTCTACCACATGCGCCAGTTGAAACACGACGGCGAGGCAGAAGCCGCAGGAGATACCGGCAATCAACCAGCCGGCAAGCGCAGGAATCCACCCGACTGAAACAATCGGGATTACGAAATATACGGCTGCATAAGTAAGCTTTGTGCTCCAGAAAATCAGGTGTTGCCGAATGGGCATGATGGCTTTTTCTCCTTTAACGCCCATTTTGCCGGAAAAATATTTTTCAAAATCCTGATATAACACCCAGGCAACATAAGAAATGCCGTAGAGCAAAAACCAATAGGCGAACTGGAACCGGTGGAACCAGCGGAATGGCTGATCGGCATGCATACGCATGAACTTAACGTCGATATCGTGGTCAAGCCCGTCGATATTCGTATAGGTGTGGTGGCTGATGTTGTGCTTCTGTTTCCAGAAATAAATGGTGCCGCCCAGCATATTGAGTGTATAGGCGGATAAGTTATTTAGTAAACGGCTCTTGGAAAAACTTTGATGGCCGCCTTCATGCATAATATTGAAACCAATCGTGGCAAAATTGACACCAAGCACGATACACAGCAGGATGGAGATCCATACGGGCATCGACAGGAATACCAGGGAAAAATAGATACCGACCGCGGTGGATACCAGGATCGCACTTTTGATGTATAATTTCCGGTTTCCGGTGTTGGCCAGGTTGTTTTGCCTGAAATAATCGTTTACGCGTAGGCGGAGGGTTTGTGCAAAAGGTTTGTTTGTGCTACTAAAGCTGGTTTTGGACATAACAGTACTCTCAATATTTAACAGATATAAAAAAAAACCATCCGGCAAATATTCACCGGATGGTCAATACAATATCTGAAAAATAGAACTAAATCAATTTCACATTTACTGCACTCGGACCTTTCTTTCCTTGTTCCACTTCAAATGAGACTTCATCATTTTCACGGATTTGGCTTTTCAGCCCGGAAGTGTGCACAAAAACATCACGTCCACCATCGTTAGGAGTGATAAAACCAAAACCCTTGGTTTCATTGAAAAATTTTACTTTGCCTTCTTGCATGGCATATTGAATAAATAAAAAAATTAATTAATTGCTTATAAAGGTAGAAATAAATTATTGGAAACCAGTTATGGTTTGCTGATAAAAATAAATCCATTGGAATTTTGTGTGTTCCCAGCCGTCCGGGTAGATCCCTGGTATACTAATCTGGCATCCCGTATTCCGGCCTGCTGACACCGGCTCCCACCGGCTTCAATGGCACACAGGCTGCATATTGCGACCTGTTTTTCTTCAGGAACTGCGTTTTATCCGTTCACTACATTTTGATAAAGTCCGGCAACAAAATGCCGGATACATCAAGGTGGTTATTCGTGATCCAATTTGATGGACTTATCACCTGTTTTGATGGGGAGCTGTTTAGCCACGAGCCCCACCAGCTGAAACTGCTGTTTGCGATGATGTGATGTTTACATAAGCTCATCAGTTGCATATCCCGGAAACTTTCCGTACCGGTATTCCAGTCAACGAACAGTGTGTTGTCCATCCGGAATGTTTCCCTACACCAGGTAATATCATTAGAGAAAAAAACGAATCGTGGATTGGGGAGTTGCCGTTGGGCATAAGCCAATGCCCGGTTGTAATAAGCTTCGTCGCAGATACCGCCCAGTACCGGGTCACCCAGGTAATCACCGCGGCGCACGTGTACACTTATGGTGTTTTCGGCAGTAAGGGTTTCAGCGATTGCTGCATTCCGCTGGTCCGTAAATGCGGGGAAGCGGAAATCCACACGAAGCTGGTCAGCGACCGGTTTAATGTAATCAATATGCTGCCAATACCCCCAGTAATAACGATGCCTCGGGTCCTCGAATACGGATCCGTCATAACCAAAAGGTACTTTTTCTTCCTGATAGGCATTCTTGGTGCCACACAGCCGTCGTAGTTTCCGTTGGATCCACGTTCGATCCTGCTGATCGAAAAGCTTCCGCTCGAACGGGGAGGCCCGGGGCAGCTGGAGCCCGAAAATCCGATCCAGCTCATACCCGTTATGGAGCCGATATGAACTGAATTCGGACAGGTCTGTTTTGACATTGCGGAACTTTTGTCGCAAGGCACAAAAAAAAGCATACTGGAATAGCTGGTTACCGAGACCACCAAGAAATTTGACTATTTTCATTTACCCGATCCTCTTTTTCCTGAATCACTGATCTCGCAAATCCGGATGTGTGTAGTAAGCTGTTAGCTCGTTTGTTATTCATGCCGTATCGGTTATTGCCCTTGTTGTTTCCGCTGATCCTTATCACCTGCGCAACAGCTTGAGGAAGACCCGCCACCGAAAGAATCTCCACTGGAAAATGGCCGGATTAAAATACGTAAAGATAACCGTTCTCCGCGACTTCCCCTGCGATAATATCATCACCCATTGATCAAACAAGTAAGATGCAAATGCATCAATATCGTATTTATTGCTGTTTTTATTGGCGGTATTTAACCGGATAAGCAAATTCAGGTAATCACGGGGACGAAACCGCTCCCATGTCCGTAAAAACAAGCTGTGATGAACGTCCAGCAACCGCTCTTCTCCATGAAGGCCCAGTTGCCTGAACATATCGGAAAATATCATTCGCTCGACCCGCTTTGATTCTTCAGCCCTTAGCACGGAAATATTGTGCTGATGGATGCGGTATTTGATGAGAAAATCGGGCAGATTGGCTAATACATAGGCGTTTGACATCCGGTAATAAAACTCAAAATCTTCCGCTACACCCAGATCACGGTACCCGCCCAGCTGAAGTGCGACCGACCGCCTGAACATACAACTTGGATTGATAAAAATATCCCTGAATAACAAGTGCATGGCTAAATGCTCGCTGCCGACAGGCACTTGCTCAAATGTGCCGGTTTGGTTGCCCGAACCGTCAATGAGGATAGCCTGACCGCCACACAGGGCCACCGTTGGATTAGCCGTTAAGAAACGGTACTGCAGGGACAGCCGATTGGGAAGCGCAATGTCATCGCTGTCCAGTATCGAAATATACTGTCCGCGTGCTGCGTAAAGTCCGCTGTTTCTTGAAAAGGCTACCCCTTTATTCGCGCCGTTATGGAGCACCCTGATCCGGGGATCATTAAATTGCGCGATAACGGATGCTGTGCCATCGGTAGAACCGTCATCAATGATCAACAGTTCAAAATCACCAAAATCCTGATTCAGGATGCTGGCCACCGCCTCAGCAATGTGCTTCTCACCGTTATATACGGTCATTAATACAGTAATGCCCGGCGCTTCAAATCGTTCTTTCATCACTTTCACTTATCCGTTGGCTTTCTACGAAGATGCAAAATATTGCTATCTTTATGCGTTAATTCATTGGCTACCCGGGTACCCAACAGATGAAGCAAAACAACAGTAAAAAGGTCATTCTCTTCTTTTCTCCGTTTTTCAGTCGTACCGGATCTGAAATCATGCTTTTGGAATTCATACGAGGACTGGACCGCGAGCGCTACAATCCACACCTGTTTGTTTTCGAAAAAGGAGAGCTGGTTCAGGAAGTGCCCGATCATATTCCCTGTTATTTACCATACCGCTTTACCCAAAACTGGAAGGTAAAGCTACTTCGGAAATGGATACGTAAAAGAGGCGGAGACCTCCTTACTTACCAGCTTCATCAGTTACAAAAGCAGATCAAAGCAGATTTCTGGTACCTGAATACCATTGCTATACCTCCCCAAGTCTATGAAATTGCTGCCGGTTTAGGGGTTAAAGTGGTTACGCACGTGCATGAATTACTTTTTGCATACGGCTTTTTTCCACGGAGCCACCTGCAAAATATCTTAACCCGGACAACGGGTGTTGTGTGCTGTTCAAATGCCGTCAGGCAGCATTTAACAGCAATTGACTACCGGGGCCGATTATGGATACAGCATAATTTTCTGGATACGGATAAAATAGATGACCAGCTTCGTTCCAAAACCATAAACCGACAATCGTTACAAATTAAAGACGATGAATTTGTATGGGTTGCCTCCGCCCGTACTACCTATTTAAAAGGGCTGGACTGCCTGCCGGCTATCCTGCAGGGATTGCAGGGTGAAAAGTATAAGATTATTTGGCTGGGAAATTTGGAAGACTCGTCATTTTCGCTGTACATCGAGCGCTGGGTAAAACTGCATTATGCCGACCGGGTGATTTTCGCCGGACAACAAACCGATCGATATTATCAATATATGGCCCTTGCCGATGGTTTCCTGATTACCTCTAAGGAAGAGTCCTTTTCGCTGACTGCGGCTGAAGCCACGTATTTGGATATTCCCATTGTGTGCTTTGATTTCGGCGCTGCCGATGAGGTAATTTCTCCGCCAAATGCACATATTGTGCCGTCGTGGAATGTCGCGGATTTCATACAGGCAATGAAACACCTGATGCACCAAGGCCGTGGCCCTAAGGCTGAAAAACAGAAAAAGTTGGATTTTCCGTTTTCGAAGCGGTCGCAAATGGAAAAGTTCAATCGTTTATTGGATGAAATAACGAATAGTCTTTAGCTTTTTATGGTTTCGATAATTATTGCAAGTGTAGATTCCCGGGCGTTGTCAAAAATAAAAAGCAACATCCAGGAGACGATAGCGATACCTTATGAACTAATTGCCATTGAAAATGCAAAAGGTGAACGCGGTATCTGCAGCATTTATAACGAAGGGGCCAAAAGGGCGCGGTTTGATTTGCTCTGCTTTGTACATGAGGATGTCCGATTTGAAACAATGGGCTGGGGAAAATGTATAACCGCTGCATTTGAATCCAACAGTAAATTAGGACTATTGGGTGTAGCCGGCGGTGCATATAAAAGCCGGGCACCATCGAGCTGGTTTTGCTACGATGGATATCATTGGTTACACCAGATTGGCGTAATCCAGCACTTCAAATATGATACGGACAGGCCGGTAACCGATCACAGCCTCGAATATGAATCGAATCTAAAAAAAGTCGCCGCACTGGACGGGGTGCTGTTATGCAGCAGGAAAAGTATCATGCTCGACCATGAATTTGATGAAGCCCTGCTGACCGGCTTTCATGGATATGATATTGATATTTCCCTGGCGATCGGCCAGCACTATGATGTCATGGCAACAAATCAATTTTTGATTACGCACTTCTCCGAAGGCTATTATGGTGCGGATTGGTTTGATGCTACCCTGCGTGTGCACCGTAAATGGCAGCATCTGCTCCCCGTAATGACGGTACAATTAACTAAGCAGCAGCTGAAATTTCTGGAGAAACGCAACATGCGCTTCTTCTTGCATATTGCCCGGCAGATCGGATTAAGTAAAATAAAAAGGCTTCGGTTATTATGGGATTCCCGGATTGTTAAGCTGACGGGCTGGGCAACCTTCCTTAAATTACATGTTGAACTCGTTAAAAAACGGACATATCGTTTATAAACCGGCTTAAATAAGATAGCCGATCCGTTTAAATATCGGTCGCCAAAATTCAGTATGAAGGTCCCAGGCATGGCATCCGAAAGGGAGTTGGTAGCTGTTTTCCGCGTACAATCTTTCGGGGAAATTTTCAAAGGAGAATTTTTTAGCGATGCCAACACTCGGTATGCGTAACTGTTTCTGTTTGCGGTTAACTTCTACTCCCCAGAAAATATCCTCATGATAATGGTGATGGTTGTGTGATAAATAGCGGTCGATGGTTTCCCTTGCCTGAACAGAAATGTCATAAAGTTTCTGAATATTCCGCAATGAAAAGCCCCCATTTCCAACACTGCCCTCAAATTGATATCGATGGGGAAGCTGTGTTTCCCTGTCTATTCTGTTCGTCTTGATCGCATAATAATGACGCAGTTTTACTTTTACTTTCTTGAAGAGATCCGGCGGGGCCACCTCATGGGGCCAAGGGGCCCCGATATAATCGTATCCCTTGTTGCACCAGTACAGTAGCTGATCTTCAAAAACAAAAGCATCCAGTTGATAAATGAGCATCATCCGATAGCTGCCGGCAAACGTGCCATAGAATTCCGGACTAAGCATAAGGCGGTTATAACCAGCCAATCCGGAAAAATAGGAGTCGTCGAAATCAATGGCTGCTGTGATTCCGGAAGGCAACAGGGCCTGATTTAATGAACGGGGCTTGATAACCAATATCGGATATCGATGCAGGATTTGAATACACTGCCGGAAAGAAATGGATTCCGTTTCCGTAAGGTATTCTTTAAAGATCGGAATTACCACACAGACATCGGTTTCTTTAAACAACTTCATTGGTTTATTTCTCGTTTTGCCGTATGCCCATCCCCCACGTAAGCGATCGCTGCCATTGTTTTCTCCACAATAGGTTCCCATTGATAACGTGCATTGACATAGTCAGCCGCAAGGCGCTTCATCGTCGCCAAATCGAAGATTGGGTCAAACAGGGTAAAAAGTGCCTTTTCAAAATCCGCATAGGATTCATAAAGTAACCCGCCGTTACTATCCGTTATGTGGTTTTTCAGCACCTCACAGCGTTCATTTGCAATTACCGGAACACCTATCGCCATACTTTCCAACGTTACGAGTGACAGACTCTCATATAATGACGGAATAACCAACGCCCGGGCGCTTTCGAGCAACGACCATTTCAAATTTTCGGAAACAAACCCGGTGGCAACAATATTGGCGCTCGCCGGTATGTCCATGAATTTCTGACCCACCATCACGAGTTTTAAATGTTTGAAGGAGGGGTTTTTGTCGAGGAAATTCAGAAAAAAATCGAACAGTATGCGGCAACCCTTTCCCCGGTCGATGCGGCCGATATAAATCAAATATGGCTCGTCGGGGTGGACAAAGTCGGTAACATCGACACGCTTGAATTTGGGAACGTCGATTCCTACCCCCGTTATGTCATGATATATGGCTTGATTACCAAATCGCTGGTGAATAAAATTACGTTCACTCAATGTATTGAAAAGAATGGCTTTGGGTTTATCAAATACCTTGCGAAAGATCGAAAAATAGATCGGAGGCTCATCGTGTGCGGTGGGAATTAAAATGGACTTTTGCGGGGCAACCCGTAACCCATATATCGTGGGATAAAACAAATAAGTAAAAAACAGGAGGGCGTCAAACTGATGATGGTTATCTTTTAAAAATTCGATTAGTTCCAAAAGATATGGTCCCTGATTGCTTGCCCACGCAAATTCCTCCGCTTCGGTAACAATGCCCGTCGCAGGGAATAAATGCTCGAAAGCGGATAATAAGCCGACAGATTTTAACACTTTTTGATACAATCGGCGTTTTCTGAACTTTCGGTGTATTCTCCGCAGGACCTTTTTATTTCGTGTGCCTGTTTGAGGAAACCTTAAAACGCGGATACCGTCAATAATCTCTTCTCCCGGAGGCAGTACATTTTCCCACACATGATAATCCAGCGCACACGAAGTCAGGACCGTTACATCACATTGGTGTGCCAGCTGTTCGGCCAGTACTTTGCAATGGTATTCAGCCCCGCCATTTACCCCCTTTCCATAGCGTTGAACGATCATGGCAATTTTAGGTTTCCTCATATTGCTTTCAATTTTTATATCCCGGCTGCCGGTAATTGAGTTTCTTATTCACCGTTTCCCGGTAAATCACCTCGTTCGGTTCAAAATTGCCCCTGGAATAAAGCGCGTGGAAGATATGGTAGCCCACGGCGGCCCATTTCAATCGTTTTTTCCTGATACCGGCGTTAATCAGCCGCTCGGCAAATTCATAATCCTCCCAGCCCCATCCCTCAAAGCCATTGTAATAACCGTTAATCCGGATGTAATCTTCCAGCCAGAAAGCAAGGTTGCAGCCTTTTACATTGTGTGAACTCTGCGGGTCCGTCTTGAACAGCCCCGACAGTAACGGAAACCGGACTGCATTAAACCGCGTGGTCATACCCGGTGCAAATGCATGGATATTCCATTTTTTAGTCCGGAGAATTTCCCCGGATTTCCGTTCGCCGATCATCGCCCGGCTGCCCTGCACAAAATAGCCCCGCTCCGCAGCCCGGAGGTGGTCGGCAATAAAATGGGGGTGCAGGATGATGTCACCATCGATCTCGATCACATAGGGGGTCGATGCCTGTTTAACAGCCTTGTTCAGGATGATGCTTTTCCTAAATCCTTGATCTTCATGCCAAACATGCTTGATGGGCAGCTGGTGTTCCGTGCGATAGGTTTCGATAAGCCGTGCGGTGCGTTCATCCGAGCCGTCGTCGGCAATCAGTACCTCATCTGGCATCCGGCTTTGGCGGAGTACACTCAGCAATACGATTTCAAGGGCTTCAGGCCAGTTGTATGTTGATATTAATAAAGCTACTTTCATGCAAGATGATCGGACTACATTAGAAACGAATGCAAGTGCCAATCCGATACACCGGCCGCAAGAAACACGCCATTTTCTCAAAACAGGTTCCAATTATCCGGGTTACGGGCATAAATGCTACTTTTGTGCATCAATACGGATCCTAATTGCTTATGGCATGAATCATTACGAGCCTTTCAGTGTCATCATTCCCTGCTACAATCATGCAGCATTTCTGCGGCAGACAGTGGAATCGGTACTGCAATCCACTTACCCCGATATCGAAATCCTGATCGTTGATGATGGGTCTACGGACGATTCGGGTATTGTCGGCCGGGAACTGGAGCAGCAGTATCCGATGGTCCGGTACATCCACCAGCCGAACAGCGGGCCATCGAAGGCGCGCAATAACGGCATCCGCCAGGCGAAAGGGGTATATGTTCTGCCATTGGATGCGGACGACCTGATTTCGCCGGACTACATCGCCGATGCGGTAACGGTACTGCAGCGTGACCCGGGGGTAAAGGTAGTATACTGCGAAGCGGAGAAGTTTGGCGAAAAGCAAGGCCCATGGAAACTGAAGCCATTCAGCCTGGGATTGCTGGCCCACAACAACATGATTTTTGTGAGCGGTATTTACCGCAAGGCCGACTGGGAAGCCTGTGGCGGATATTCCGAGGACATGGTGTGGGGCCGTGAAGATTGGGAATTCTGGATTTCCATGCTAAAGGATGGTGGCCGGGTGGTGAAATTGCCCCGGGTGGGTTTTTATTACCGTATCCGTTCCACTTCACGGCGAAAAGGCATGACCGATGAACGCAAGCGTAAGATCATCCATTACATTAATACCAAGCATCGTGATTTCATTTACGATCAGCTGAATGGCCCTCTCCGTTTTCAGAAACGGCTTTCCAGGCGGTATAATACCCTGTTAAAGGCACTGGGGTTGTTAAAGCGGGGTTAAGGCAACGGTGCACACACTACAATACGGTGTCGCTGTTTGTCCGGGGGGGGACATATAGCGGTCCGGTCGTACTGCATTTCCTACCGGTGGTAAACGCCTGCATTTTTTACCTCATCCCGGGGTAAGTCGCGCCGGATGTGTTCCCTGAACCGGTAATTCAACGGATGGAAAATATTGCCAAAGACGGTCCAGGGTAACGGGTAACGGCTGTTCCTGCCGGTAAACTGGCATTTTGCCCAGATGAAGAGTGCATGCAACGGATTCCGGGGGGTTATCTTTTTTTCCCGCGGATGTTTCGCCGGATGGGCCTTTAACTGCGCAAGATGCGCATCCAGCAGTTGATGCAGTTGCCGGTATAATGCCTCCGTCAGCGGGGTGCCTGCGCGGCCGACCCATGCCGTCACGGAAACGAGGTCCTGCCAGTAATCGGGCATCCAGCGCCCTTCCGCATCGTATACAGTTGCCGGTCCGCCTGCCCGCTCGGGTCTACCTACCAGGTAAACCGCAGGGTCGCTGAAATGTGCCCATGCCGGTTCCAGCGATACATTGGTGGCTTTGATGTCGTGCCATGCGCCACCGTAGTGATGTAACAGGTAAATGCGGAGGTAGTCTGACTGATGAACGGCACTTAAGTATCGGAATGCGGGGTGAATGGGGTGTCCATCCACTTCCAATTCATTCATGCTCCCCGGTGTAACCAGAAAAACCGGCACCCCCACGTGCTGCTTCAGCAGGTCGAAACTCCGGGCGCGGTTCGGGGTCATTGCGCTGCCCGACCAGTAGCACCACACCACAAAACGGACACCGTTTACCGTTGTAATGGCTTCAAGATTCATCAGATTTTGTCGCGCCGTTTGATGAATTTAAAAAAATAGTACTTAATCGGATTGCTGTATTTGAGTTGCTTCCACGGCCGGCTACCGTGCGGCTTGTGCAGCACCCGCGTGCCGGTAAGCACGATATTCTTAAACCCAAGCGCGAGTGATTGCTTGGAAATAAACGTATCAAACCAGTCTTTGGACGGCTTAAGCAAGCCGAAGTCGTATCGCCTGAGCAACTCGACAGACATCAGGGTGCAGCAAAAACTGAGGCTTTTCCGGGTATCAATATACCCCCGGTGGTTGGTGTAACGCCTGAATTTCAGATAAGGAAAATTGATCTCCCCTTCGCGCCCCACGGTGATTGCCCCCAAGAGGCCGATGCTGGTGTGCTGGCTGAGGAAATCGAGAAGCTCCGTAAAGGTGGCCCCCTGCACTTCCACGTCCGACTCCACAACGATCAGTGGCAGTCCGGCTTCCAGCGCACGCCGTTGGGCATCCTGCAGCACCAGTTTATAGTTCGGGGAGGGGGTGTCGGTGAGGTCTTCGAGGTGAATCAGCTCGTACCCGTATAACGCCTGGTTTTCTTCGAGTGTATGCTTGGTTTCTGCAGTACTGAAGTCATTGTAAACCAAATGTTTTATGCTGGTCTGGCTGGCATAAATAGCCTTAATCGTTTCCAATGTATTTTCAATGGAATCTTTTACCGGCGTAATGACAATTGCTTTGCACATGGGTGGACGACTGTGCAGCGAAATTACATAAATAATCGAAATGACGTATTCTTAAATGATATTGTGTAGCTTTAGGCCACTAACCAACCACAATGAATCGAATATCCCTGATCCGGCTTCTGATCAAGAAGCATAAGCTAAACAATTACCTGGAGATTGGCGTGTTCAACGGCAAAGTATTGTTCCGTGTGAAAGCCACCTTTAAAATTGCCGTCGATCCGGCATTTAAATTTGATGCCCTTCGGAAGCTGGGCAAGACCTTCCTGAACCCTTACAACCTCTTTAACCGGTATTTCCGGAAAACCAGCGACCGGTTTTTCGCGGAGGATGCCCCCGCTCTTTTTGCACATCGGAAAATAGGCATTGCGCTGGTCGATGGCATGCACGAGTATCAGTTTGCGCTGCGTGATGTGGAAAATACTTTGCGTTACCTGGACGATAACGGGGTGATTATTATGCATGACTGTAACCCGCTTACCCCGGAAGCAGCGGGTTCGTTCGAAGCATGGAAGGCCCGTGATTTCACCGGTCAGTGGAACGGTGATGTCTGGAAAGCCATCCTTTACCTCCGGAGTACCCGGCCGGATGTCCACGTCTTTGTGCTGGATTGCGACCATGGCCTTGGTGTGATTACGAAAGGTACACCGGAATCGATGCTGTCTTATACACCAGAAGAAATTGCCGACTTTACTTATGCGGATTTCGATCGTTCGCGAAGGGAGTGGCTGAACCTGAAGCCGGCCGGACATGCCCACTCGTTTTTTGGTATTTGATTGCTGCCGGCCGCCCGGTTATAACCGGACTATCGTATGTCCCTCGGCAGCGATAGCGTCCAGTACCAGCCGGTTGATGTCAGCGAGTTCAATTTGCCGACCCTGTCGCTGCATCAGCTCCCGCAGATGCTCACGGGAACCCATAACGGCCGCCCGGTAACGCCTGTAGGCAGTAAAGCTATCCCAGATCCAGGTCTTGCCCGCAAGGAGCTTGGGCAGCACGTCAAAACAGACCAGTTGGATACTGAACCCGGTGCCGGGGACTCCCCGCCGGTGGATGGCATTCAGTATAAATTTATTGCGGTAATAGATTTTTTTGATTTCCTGCCTGCAGTGCTTGGCCTTGATGGTGGAAGCGCCGAGGTGTGTGCAGGTTGACCCGAAATCATAGTAGCAGGCCCAGCCCATCCGCCATGCCCGAAGGCTGAGGTCCGTGTCTTCGGAGTAAAAGGGAGAAAAGATTTCGTCGAACCCGCCTAACAGCCGGATCCGGTCGGTCCGGACCAGGGCATTGGCCCCCGAAAGCTGCACCGTGGGTACGGGTTTTCCGGGCGTGGTGGTTTTAAAGAAACGTTTGGTATTGATCCGGTACCGGTATTTTTTCAGCAGCCGGCCAGCATTACCAGTTGTGCCGGTTGTCGCGTCGATGATCTGGCCAGCAACACCGAACGTATTTTCATGCATAAAGCAGGGCCACTGATTGGCAAAATAATCGACTGTAAGCTGAATGTCCGAATTCAGCAACAGCAGCAATTCGTGCTGCGCTGCCGCAATACCGCGGTTACAGGTAACGGAAAAGCCCCGGTTCACCGGATTTTCCAGTAACCGGATATCCGGATAGCACCCCCGGAGGAACGATACCGAGTCGTCGGTGGAGCAGTCATCCACCACAATGATTTCAAATGGGATGCCTGCATTTTCCAGTGCTGCATAGGTATAGGGCAGGTGCTTTTCCAGAAGCTGACGCCCATTATAATTCGGAATAAGTACCGAGATGCTTTTCTTTTCGTCCGCCATGCGTGTCCTGGTTAGTGGGTCATCGTCAGCGCGAATATAAGAAAATGTTGATTTTACGCCGAAATGATTTCCTGATACAGCGTTACCCACTGGTCGGCCAGCGTATGATCTTCGAACTGGCGCACGTGTTCCAATCCACCCGCTATCACCTCCCGCCGCAGTGCGGTATCTGTCAGCAGGGTGCTAATGGCGTGTCGGATTTCTTCCACATCATCCGGCGAGATATACCAGGTATGCGGACCACCGGCCTCGGGAAAGCAACCGCCCCGCGTGGTAATAACCGGTGTCCCGGCCGATAAAGCCTCAATGATGGGAATACCGAATCCCTCAAACAACGAAGGGTAAATAAACAAGCTGGTGGCCTGGTACAGCATGGCCAGCTCTGCCGTGGATGCGCCGTGGATAAACGTTACCTGGCTCGTTAACCCATGCTGCTGCACATATGCTTTCACATCGTTGGCATACGGCGTGGTGGCCCGGCCGACGATAACCAGGTGTACATCGGTACCTTCCAGCGCTTTTATGACTGAAAGCACGTTTTTACGAGGCTCGATTGTCCCTACATTCAGGATAAAGTCTTGGGGAAGCCGGTATTTGCGTATGACGTCGGCCTGGCCGGAGGCATCATGCGGTTGCCGGAATATGGGATCACAACCCTGGTAAATAACCTGTATACTGGCTGAATCGATGCCGAGAAACTCCACCAGGTCAGCCCGGGTCTGTGCGCTGATGGCTACGATTTTGTCGGCATTCCGGCAGGCGTGGCGCAATTTCTTCCAGTAAATCTGTCGGTCGAGGGATCGGTACCACTGGGGGTACCGCATAAAAATAAGGTCATGCACCGTGACCACCTGGCGAATGCCCTTCCGACGCAATCCGGCCGGTAATTCACCCGACAGCCCGTGAAACAGGGATATCCCGTCGCATTGCAGGTCGCTGCCAATCCGGCTGCGCCGCCACCACCCCGGGAATTTCCGGTCAAGAAATGTAACTGGTTGCCGCTGGATTACCTGCGCATCATCCGGTAAGTATAATGGCGGGTCCGCTGGCCCTGGGTTATACAACCAGTACCGGTGCTCCGGGTGGAGCGTGCTCAATATCCGGATCAGGTCGCGACCATAGTTGCCCAGCCCCGTCCGATTGTGGAAAATCCGCTTTGCATCGTAACCGATATTCATAACCCCAATGCATTTAAGCGTGAAATAATCAGCTGTGGTTCGATAAGTTCCATGCTGTCCTTGCCATCGCAGATGCAGGGCTTATTGCCATACACTGAACTGGGTCGGTTGGGATGGTCTACCTGGATGCAGTCTTCCATCCGCTGTCCGTACCCCAGGAATCCGGTATAGGGATGCGTGCCGCCCCAAACCGATAATACCCGCACACCCATCAGCGACGCGAGGTGCATACCGGCAGAATCCATGGTCAGCATCAGGTCGAGGTGTGCAATGATATCCAGCTCCTGCTGCAGGGGAAACCGACCAATTAAACTGGTCACCCCGGGATGGCGGATTTCCCAGGCCGCTGCGGCCTGCTGTTCTGTCGCCCCGCCCCCGAAAATAAAAACGTCGTGCCCCTGCTTGGTCAAATAAGCAATCACGGTTTCCATGCGTTCGGGCGGGTAAGTCTTGGCGGCATGCTGGGCAAATGGTGCAATTCCAATCTTGGCGGACTGCGGATCAGCAAACAGTCGCCTTGCCAGCTCAGGAAGCGGGCGCGACTGCTTTTGCAGTTTCGCAGGCAGAGTAAATTCGGGGTATCCGAGTGCCCGGAAAACATCGGCATAGCGCTCAACCGTTGGTTTCAGCGGACGCAGAATCCGTTGTTTGCGGCGTGTCAGCGCCTTTTTTTCTTTGCGGCCCTTATCGATGTGCTGAACAGGAATGCCCCCTAAACGGAAAAATGCCGCTAATATACGGCTACGGATATTGTGGTGCAGGTCGGCCACCGCAAGGGGGCGGTAAGCGGCTAATTCCCGGAACAGCCGATATAAGCCACGTCCGCCACGGTGGTCGGTACCTGGGTGTATTGGATGAAATGTAACGCCCCGGATTCCGGAAAAAAAAGATTGATAGGTCGGCCGGCTCACGAATATAACGGTAATCTGCGGATATTGAGCGCAAAAATCACGGACAACGGCTGCCGCCATCGCCACGTCACCCATCGCCGAAAACCGGAACACGACGATGCTGGCCTGTTCATGCATTGGAGTTGGCCTGGGCATACAGCACCGGATTCAACATCGGATCGTTATACATCTTCATCTGCTTATATACCTTCATGTATTTCCGTCCGGCTTGGATATCTTCCAATAGCTCATCGATGCTGCGGGAGAGGTCCTTGCGCTGCCGGAGCAGCACCATCAGCTTGTCCATGCAGGACGCAATGTGCTGCGGTGAAGCGTCCGTATTCTCGGTTTCTTCCCGCATGTGGTATATTTTCAAGGAGAGGATTGAAAGGCGGTCGAGTGCCCACGCCGGGCTCTCGGTATTGACGCGGGCGTCTTTGCTGGGCTTTACGTGAGTGAAATAGTGTAAATAGAAGCTGTCGATTTCTTCCACGACATCTGTGCGCAGCTGATTGGATTCATCGATCCGGCGTTTCAGCGATAGCCCGACAATGGGATCGATATGCGGATTGCGTATCTCGTCTTCCAAGTGCCATTGTACCGTGTCAATCCAGCATTTTTTATACAATAGGTTTTCCAGCGGGTGATTAAAGTAGGGCCTGATTATAGGCTGGTCCGTCGCGTCGTATACGTGGTAGTCGGCTATGGCCTGCTCGAAAATGTAATTTGCCTTTTCACTGATCATAATCGTTGCGCTAAAATGAACATCGTATCTGCAAGACCGGCTCCGGTCGGACCCGGTTAAACATCGTTTTAGGTATACTACGAAATATGATGCCGAAACGCTACAATGTTAATTCATACTTGCGTGATTAATATATTTATTTAGCTTATTATCAGTGTGTTTTGTTTATTTTGCTGATTGAAAAGAACCTAGCCTCCATTCATTGGGGAATTGGGATTTGTGGACAATGTTGTACACTTTATGTACAATATGATACCCCTGTAACCGGACGGGCTATTTGAATTGCGGGCAAGCGGGGTTATAGCACAGGCATGCGGCAATGCGTTTGTAGGTTATTTCCAGTGTTCTTCTTACGGAGCAGGATTGTCGGCGGCTAGCGTTCGCCAAACAACTCCACAAACGTTTTCTCGAGGGCAAACAACTCGTCACGCAGCTTGGCAGCCTGGAGAAAGTCCATATCCTTGGCGGCCTTTTCCATGCCTTTCCGCACGTTATCTATTGCCTGTTGGAGTTGTGGCTTGCTCATGTACTGCACCAACGGGTCGGCAGCGATACTGGCGGTTGGTTCGGGTTCCACATAGATTTTGGCTTCCCCGCCACGGAAGTCGGCCACGGACGTCTGTTCTAGTATCGCTTCACGGGATTTGCCCACCGTACGCGGCGTAATTCCATGGGCTTCGTTATACCGGATCTGCTTTTCACGGCGGCGGTTGGTTTCATCGATGGTAACGCGCATGCTTTGCGTGATGGAATCCGCATACATGATTACCCGGCCCTTATCGTTACGGGCAGCCCGGCCGATCGTTTGGATCAGGGAACGCTCTGAACGCAGGAACCCTTCCTTATCGGCATCCAGAATGGCCACCAGCGTCACTTCGGGCAGATCGAGCCCTTCCCGCAGGAGGTTGATGCCGACCAGGACATCAAATTCGCCCAGGCGGAGCCCACGCAGGATCTCCACCCGCTCCAGCGTCTTGATTTCTGAATGGATGTAACGCACGCGGATACCCAGTTTGGCCATGTATTTCGTCAACTCTTCGCTCATGCGTTTGGTCAGGGTGGTTACCAATACCCGCCCGCCTTCTTTTGTTACCAGGTCCACCTCATCCAACAGGTCGTCCACCTGTGTGGTGACCGGCCGGATTTCAATCTGCGGATCCAGCAGCCCGGTCGGCCGGATCACCTGTTCTACCACCACGCCTTCCGTCTGCTGCAGTTCATAATCCCCCGGTGTGGCGCTGACGTAGATGGTCTGCGTCACCAGCGACTCAAATTCAGGGAAGTTGAGTGGCCGGTTATCCAGGGCGGCAGGAAGCCGGAAGCCGTGATCCACCAGTGCGATCTTCCGTGAGCGATCGCCGCCGTACATGGCGCGGAGCTGCGGTATGGTTACGTGGCTTTCATCGATCACCATCAGGTAATCTTCGGGGAAATAATCCAGCAGGCAGAATGGGCGCATGCCCGGCTGCCGGCCGTCGAAAAACCGGGAATAGTTTTCAATGCCGCTGCAATATCCCAGTTCGCGCATCATTTCAAGATCATAATTCACCCGTTCCTCCAGCCGCTTGGCTTCCAGTGGTTTTCCATCCAGCAGCAGTTGCTCTTTGCGGAGTTCCAGCTCCTCGCCAATGGCCCACAGCGATTGGGTAAACTTTTCCTTTGGGGTCACAAAGAGGTTAGCCGGGAATAGCGACATGGTCTCCATTTTTTCCAGCGTCTTGCCCGATATCGGATCGATGATGGTCAGCTCGTCAATCTCATCCCCAAAGAAGGAAATCCGGTAGGCCTCATCCATGTATGCGGGAAATACGTCAACCGTATCGCCCTTGACGCGGAATGTGCCCCGCTTGAAATCGGTGGTCGTGCGGGCATAAAGAATCTCCACCAGGCGGTGTAGAAAGGCGTTCCGGCTAATGACGGTCCCTACACCGAACCGGAATACCGACCGGGAGAAATCTTCGGGATTGCCCATACCGTAAATGCAGGATACCGAGGAAACAACAATGACATCACGCCTTCCGGACATGAGTGCCGATGTGGTGCGTAAGCGCAGTTTCTCTATTTCATCATTGATGGCAAGGTCTTTTTCGATGTAGGTGTTCGTCGACGCGATGTATGCCTCGGGCTGGTAGTAGTCGTAATATGAAACAAAGTAGTTGACGGCGTTTTCGGGGAAAAACTGCTTGAACTCACCGTATAGCTGCGCCGCCAGTGTTTTATTGTGACTTAGGATCAATGTCGGCCGCTGGGTTTGTTCGATCAGGTTGGCGACAGTAAACGTTTTGCCCGATCCAGTTACCCCGAGCAGTGTCTGATACAATTCACCTGCATTAACCCCCTCCACCAGCTGGCGGATGGCTTCCGGCTGGTCGCCCGTGGGCACATATTCCGAAGTCAGTTTAAATTTCATAGGTATGGGAAATCGCGATTAAACCAAAAACCATATGGGCGCATAATTGTTTAAGTAATTGCCGGAAAACGCGCCATAATGATCGTTATTTACACACGGCCGCCGGCTGTGTGCGCCGCGGAAGAACAAATGAACGGACAGGTAGCTGGCAGGAACCCGTTCCTCCGCAAGGCAAGATACAAAGATAGCAAAAACAACGAATAGCACCGCCCATGGTCCATGTCTTAACCGAGCAACATACCATTGCCAATCATTTCCTCGCCGAGCTGCGCAGCGTAGCAATACAGTCGGACCGCCTGCGTTTCCGGCGTAACCTGGAACGGCTGGGCGAAGTGCTGGCGTATGAGATCAGTAAGACGCTAACCTATGAACCTACGGAAATTGAAACCCCGTTGGGTACGGCTGAAACCGCCCTGCTTAACGCGCAGCCCGTGCTGGTTGCGGCCATCCGCTCGGGGCTGCCCCTGCACCAGGGTATGCTCCACGTTTTTGACCGTGCCGAATGCGCGTTTATCGCGGCGTACCGCAAGGCGAAGAAGAGCGGTACATTTGAGTTGCGCAGGGAGTACCTGAACACACCCGACCTCACCGGGAAAACGGTAATTGTGGCCGACCCCATGCTGGCCACCGGGAAAACGATGGTGCTGATCTGCCAGGAGCTGCTCGGTGCGTTCCGTATTGACACCCTGCACATCGCTACAGCGATCGCCAGTGAGGAGGGAGTGGCCCATGTACGGGCATTTCTGCCGGAAGCGCACCTGTGGGTCGGCGATATTGACAGTGAACTCACCAGCAAGGCCTATATCGTACCCGGATTAGGCGATGCCGGCGACCTGGCCTACGGGGCAAAGGAGTGACCGAAGGTTAAAGGGGCCGGCAGCCACAGCCACACATGTTAACAACCTCATTGTTGTTAATAAAAACATAACACTAAGTTGTTAATAACAAGCAGCTTTGCGCTTATCTTTATCCTGATTTTGTTCTTTCACCAATTCCCATCTTATGACCTGGAAAAAATTCAGCGGAGAACCTTTGCGCCAACCCATTGCCGATGAGGTATCCAACAGTATCGCCCGTGAATATGCCCTGGGCAACAAACTTAAAGTCTGCATTGGCACCGATTCCCAAGTAAAAAGCGGCACCACCGAGTTTGCTACCGTCATCGTGTTCGTCCGCGAGAAAAAGGGCGGCTTCATGTACATTCATCAGGACCGGACATCCGTTAAAATGACCATCAAGGAGCGTATGCTGGCTGAAGTGCAGCGGTCGATTGAGATTGCGTATCCGCTGTGCGACCTGCTCGACCGTTATAATGTGGACCTGGAGGTGCATGCCGATATCAATACCAATCCCATGTTCAAATCCAATCAGGCACTTCACGATGCCATGGGTTATATCCTCAGCATGGGTTTTGTGTTTAAAGCCAAGCCGGAAGCCTTTGCAAGCTCGGCCTGCGCCAATAAGGTCGTGCAATAGTATTCCCTTAGTACACGACGATCCCGTCGGTAACCCGGACCATGGCCAATGCTCCTGTCCATCGGGCTGGGTACGATGCCGTTACGACAGAATTTGGCTAAAAATATAGGGCAAGCCAGAACTAACGCTTATCTTTACTCCACGTGGCGGTACAGACTCCTGTTGCCATGGCCTATATTAACTAACTTATTAACTAACCAATGAATACCATGCTGATTAAAAGTACTTTGTTTGGCATTTCGCTGCTGCTCGCATCGGCTGCGGAGAGCCGCCCGATGACCACTCCCCCGCCTCCGGCGGATGGCAAACTGCCCGTAATCATCGGCTACGTCGGTGGCTTCAGGGGCCTGGCCGATATCGAAAACGTTGCAGCTAATAAGCTTACTCACATCAACTATGCCTTTGTCAATGTAGTGAATAACCGTGCGGTGCTTACCAATGAGCAGACGGACACCGTTAATTTCCGGAAATTGAGGGCGCTTAAGTTACAGAATCCCGACCTGAAAATACTGATTTCCCTGGGGGGATGGACCTGGAGCGGCAATTTTTCAGATGCGGTGCGCTCCGATACCGCGCGCCGGGCTTTTGCGGCCAGTGCCGTGGATATCATCCGGAAGCATAACCTGGATGGTGTCGACATTGACTGGGAATATCCGGGCCGCCCAGGATATGAGGGTAATGTATACCGGCCGGAGGATAAGGAGAATTTCACAACCATGTTCGCCGAGCTACGGAAGGAGCTGGATGCCCTGGAACGCGAAACCGGTGAGGAGAAATTACTCACCACGGCTGTGGGGGCATTCAGTAGCTTTCTGGAGAGCACGGAGATGGGCCGTGCTGAGCGGTACCTCGATTTCGTAAACCTGATGACATATGATTATTCCGGCCGGACGGCGGGGCACCACACCAACTTATTCGCTTCTGATAAGGCGAACAGCACAAATTCAGCTGATAAAGCCGTTCAGGAGTTTGTGGCGGCGGGCGTACCAGTCGAAAAGCTGGTGATGGGGATCGCGTTTTATGGCCGTAAATATAAACTCCCTGATGACGCCGCACATGGCCTGGGCGACAGTGTGGTATCGCGGCTGTCGGGCGGCGGGTTTACGTTGCTCAAAGACAGCGTGGAAAATCAGCAGGGCTATAAAAAATACCGGGATGCCCAGGCCAAGGCTCCCTATATCTACAATAAGGAAACACAGGAATTTATCACGTATGACGATGAATGGTCAGTACGCAATAAATGTAATTACGTGAAAAAACACGGGATGGCCGGTGTTATGTTCTGGGAATACAGCTCCGACCCGAAAGAATACCTGCTGGATGAGATCAATGCCGCATTGCGGTAAGCCGTTTCGTATTGCGGCACAGGCGCGTTGCGCTGAGGTGCTGCAGTGACGGCAAGCGGCCCGAAGAATTCCTACCTGCCGGTTCAATACGATGTAGTGGGCCGGCAGGTAGGAAATTCAGGGTTTTATAAGATCAGAATCAATACCAGTATGATGATAATGATGGCACCCACGGACAGGTAAACGCCACCAGAGCCCCAGCTGCGCGCCTGCCTGTTCATTTCCCGCAGTTCTTTTCGCAGGGCCCTGCGCTCTTCCTTGCTCAGGCTTGAGCGGTCCATGGCTTTGATCTCGGCTACGCGGGCACGCATCTCGGTTAGTCTTGCGTCAATTTCCGCTTGGGTAAGTTCCGTTTTATTACCCGGGTTTTCTTCCTCCGTTCTGGCCGATGCCGGTGCACTGAATGTAAATGCCAACATCATGACGGCCAGTAAAGCATAAATTTTTGTTTTCATACCCTGACTTGAATTTAATTTATATAAGCAATTAGATAGCAAAGAAAACAAATTGTTTGTAATACGGAAGGAAAAACTATTTTAATCGTTCGAGCACTCCCTTGCGCTTAACCAGGTGTTTGTAGTCCCATTGAATGGTCCGCGCTTTCCCGAGCCATCGCTCCAGGTCGGAAAGATTGACCTCATCCGTTGTATTATAGCAGGCCTCGGCGGCTTTAAAGCTGCCTCCTTTTTGCAGCCGGTCCTCATCAAATGACTGACCACTCCAAAACAGCAGACGGATGCAATTTTTAAGTTTGCTGTATCCAACGATAGGGTTGCCTTCGAGAAACCAGACCGGATGTCCGTGCCAGATCTTGTGTTCAGCATCAGGCAGGTGGCGGCTAATCTCACGGCACAGTAGGTCACAGACTTTCCGGTATTCCGTATCCTGGGTGTCGTTGTAGGCTTGAATAGCGTGAATCATAGCGCTCATTGGTTATCAAGCAAAAGTAGCGATTTTCAATAAGATGAATAAACGCCTTTTATTACACTAAATAGCTTAATTTTGCGGCTTACCCAAAAACGACGTCGCTATGCTTGGACTTAAATTGCTGACTGATCCGCGCTGGGTGGAATGGCTCGATTTCGAAGGGAAGCTGATCCAGTCGTACGGCAGGAAAGAGCAGATTCACGGCTAAGGGGTGCGGAACCCTGTTTCACGATATGCATACTGGAAAGCATCCCATTTATAACCTGCCATTTGCCTTACTCTGCCTCAGCTCACTGCTCTTCTCGACCAGCTTCAATATGCTGATACCGGAATTGCCTGCATACCTGAGCAGTATGGGAGGTGCGGAGTATAAGGGGCTGATCATTGCGCTATTTACCCTTACGGCCGGCATCTCCAGGCCATTCAGTGGCAAGCTGACCGATACGGTGGGACGTGTACCGGTAATGGCCGTTGGGTCCATTGTGTGCTTTATTTGCGGATTTCTATATCCGGTGCTGGGAAGCGTAGCGGGTTTTCTTTTTCTTCGGCTGATCCACGGTTTTTCCACCGGGTTCAAGCCCACGGCAACGGCCGCGTATGTGGCTGATATTGTCCCTCGTGAACGATGGGGTGAGGCAGCCGGTATCCATGGCCTGTGCTTCAGCATGGGCATGGCACTTGGGCCGGCAGTGGGCAGCGCCATCAGTCAGCGCTACTCCCTTGATGTCCTGTTTTACTGCTCGTCGGCCTTTGCCCTGCTTTCCATCGTCATCCTGATGAATATGAAAGAAACATTGCCGAACCGACAGCGTTTCCGGTGGTCGACATTGCGGATATCACGCCACGATGTGGTCGACCTCCGGGTATTGCCGGCAGCCATTGCCACCTTACTGTCCTATGTCGCGTATGGGGTCATCCTCACGTTAATTCCCGATTGGAGCGGGCATTTGGGAATTGCCAACAAGGGACTGTTTTTCGTGGCGTTTACCGTTTCATCCTTACTGATCCGGTTTTTGGCGGGCCGGCTTTCCGATCGTTACGGTCGGATCAGCGTAGTGAAGACCGGTATGGCCATCCTCATTGTGTCACTGTTGATACTGGGAATGGGTAAAAGCATGTTTTGGCTGCTGGTGGGCGCCTCCATTTACGGTGTGGCGACCGGTATTCTTTCTCCTGCACTTAACGCTTGGACCATCGACCTGAGCCATCCGCAGCATCGTGGCAAGGCCATGGCTACCATGTATATTTCGCTGGAAGCGGGTATCGGGCTCGGCGCGCTGGTGGCAGGATGGGTTTACCACGATGAAATACAGCGGATTCCCTATATTATGTATGCTGCCGCGGGTGTGGCCTTTCTGGCACTGATATACCTGCTTAACCGGCGGAGGGGAGGTACATCGCCGACTACCGACGCGTGATGGCCCGTCTGCCTGCAATGCCCGCGGGGCAGTTATTGCATATCAAACAGGTGTTTCTCAGCATGGTAGGAAGAACGCACCAGCGGCCCACTTTCGACGTACTTGAAACCCAGTTGCAATCCTATTTGCTGATAGTATTTAAACTGGTCGGGGGTAATCCACTCAACCACGGGGTGATGGGCCTTGGTAGGCTGCAGGTATTGCCCAAGGGTAAGGATGTGTACGCCGGCGTTGTACAGGTCGGTCATCGCCTCAATGACGTCGGCCTCAGTTTCGCCGAAGCCGAGCATGATGCCCGATTTGGTGCGCAATCCGGCAGCCGAAATACGACTTAGGCATTCAAGACTGCGATCGTATTTGGCCTGTATGCGTACTTCGCGGGTGAGGCGGCGGACGGTTTCGAGGTTGTGTGATACAACTTCGGGACGTACGGCCAGTACGCGGTCGAGGTTATCCCACTGTCCTTTGAAATCGGGAATCAGGGTTTCCAGTGTGGTTTCGGGACTTTCCCGGCGGATGGCATTTACGGTTTCCGCCCAGATGGTCGAGCCGCCATCCCTCAGGTCGTCACGGTCGACTGAGGTGATCACGCAGTGTTTCACCTGCATAAGCTTCACCGATTGCGCCACGCGATTGGGTTCGTCCAGGTCGACTGCAAGGGGTCTGCCGGTAGCCACAGCGCAGAAGGAGCACGATCGCGTACAGATATTGCCCAGGATCATAAACGTGGCTGTCCCTGCGCCCCAGCACTCGCCCATATTGGGGCAATTGCCGCTCTCGCAGATGGTGTGCAGTTTATGCTCGTCGACTAAGCTGCGGACATGTTTGTATGCTTGACCTACAGGAAGTTTGACGCGCAGCCAATCGGGTTTGCGCGGCATTTGATGTGCAGGGATAACCGGTAATTCAATCATAGCAGCAAAGTTAGCGATTATTGCAATCAAAACCGAATGCACCGGTTTCCGGATCGGTGCCTTTTGACACAGGCATGGCGGTTAGGGTGGCGCATGCTGCAAAACAGGACAGCCAAAAGGAACTGAAGGTAAAAACGGCTGACGGTAGTGCTTGCTTTGTGAATCCTTTTCGATAGCTTTGTTGGAGCTTACCTGATAAAAACAGAAAACACATGAATACAAAAAACGTAAAAGCATTTGGTACGGCGGCTCCTGACGCACCATTGAAACCGTTGAATATCCAGCGAAGGGAAGTAACACCGAACGACGTGGAAATCGAAATCCTGTTCTGCGGCATCTGTCATTCCGACCTCCATACCGCCCGGAACGAATGGCATGGCACGGTTTATCCGGCGGTGCTGGGCCATGAAATTGTGGGAAAGGTAACCCGTGTGGGCAATGCCGTTACCAAGTTCCATGTGGGCGATCTCGCGGGGGTTGGTTGCATGGTCGACTCCTGCCGGGTGTGTGATAGCTGCCGGGAAGGCCTGGAGCAATATTGTGAAGAAGGCAACATCCAGACCTATAATGGGGCGGACAAGCATCTGGGGATGCAGACATTCGGTGGTTACTCGGAAAGTATCGTGGTCGATGCGCATTTTGCCCTGCGCATACCGGAAAACCTCGATCTTGCCGCCACCGCCCCGCTGCTGTGCGCCGGCATCACGACCTATTCCCCCCTCAAGCACTGGGGTATCGGGCCGGGCAAAAGGGTTGGTGTCGTGGGGATCGGGGGCCTCGGACATATGGGCGTGAAATTGGCAAAAGCAATGGGTGCCCATGTGGTGGTGTTTACCACCTCTGTAGCCAAGCAGGCCGATGCCCAGCGGCTCGGCGCACACGAAGTGGTGCTGTCTACCGATGAGCAGCAGATGGAACAGCAGCGTGGCCGCCTGGATTTTATACTGGACACCGTTTCGGCTTCGCACGACATTAATGGCTACCTCAGTCTGCTGAAACGCGATGGGACACTGACATTGGTAGGCGCACCCGAACACCCGCTTCCGGTGGCGGCGTTCAGTGTGATTCCGGCCCGGAAGAGCCTGGCGGGATCAACCATCGGCGGTATTGCCGAAACACAGGAGATGCTTGATTTCTGCGGCGAGCACAACATCACGTCTGATATTGAGCTGATTGATATCCGGGGAATTAACGAGGCCTATGAACGCTTGCTGAAAGGCGATGTGCATTATCGCTTTGTTATTGACATGGCATCGCTGAGAAATTAACCGACATACTCATTGACGGGCGACCGATGGGCAAGCCGTCGATTTTGGAACAACTGGATACGGGCAATGAAAAACAGCAATAACCTATCGCCCCGGTTGGCAGCCATTGTGGAGGCGCTCCCTCTGTACCCGGGCATACGTGTACTGGAGATAGGCTGTGGCCCGGGTGTCGCCGCGCGGGAAATCGCTGCCCGTGTTGACCCTGGTTTTGTTTTGGCCATTGATCGCTCCGAGAAGGCTATCCGGCAGGCCATTAAAAGCGCCGGCGCCGAAATTGCGGCCAGTCGGTTGCAGTACCGCCGGGTGGCGGTGGAAGATTTTGACCTGCTACCCGGCGAACAACCTTACGACATCGCCTTTGCCGTGCGCGTCGGAGCGCTGGATGGGCGGCATCCGGAATTGGAGCAGCGTGCGCTTCATCGGATTGCAAAGGCACTCACCGAAACGGGGAAGCTGTTCATAGACGGAGGGACCCCGCTGCGTGAAATACCGCTCCATGTTTACCGGTAGCGCACATAGGACATGGTTTGCACGTTAGCTAAAAACAGATGGCAATAACAGTAGAAAAGAAGAAGACCTGCAGAAATGGACATCAGTTCTATAAAACTTCGGATTGTCCGACCTGTCCGGTGTGTGAAGCGATGGCTAAACCGGAATCGGGTTTTCTATCCCTGCTGGCCGCACCGGCCAGGCGGGCGTTAACGAATCAGGGCATCGCCACGCTGGCGGATTTATCCACCCTTACTGAGAAGGATGTTATGAGCCTGCACGGCATGGGCAAGACATCCATTCCTATCCTGAAAAAGGCACTGGCTGAAAAGGGACTTTCATTCCGGAAATAACCGACTGATCCGTTGTGTTTACGGTGATGCGTATACAATGCGTCGTTCGGTAAACCAATTGCGAGGCCCTGCCAAATGGGGTGCAGCAGGGACCTACGCAAAAGGCTGCACACATGATTCTTTAAATTACCTATTACCGTAAGACCTACGCTTTTTGTATTTAGGCTAACCCTTTCGCAAGCGCAATAGGGCGTTAATTGTATCTATTAGTTAGTGTCTGGTTGTAAAGATAGCAATTTATTTTTAAAATGGTAATTTTAGCGTATAAAAATTCAGCGCGGCGTGTTTTCATTAACTGAGGCTGCTGTGGAGAGAGAATTTCAATTGTCGAAGTGCGACGGCTATGCGGTATACATCCGTGCGGTGGAAGGACGGATGCATGCAGATTGCGGAAAATTTCGTACCTTCGCTCCAACCCACGCCAACTTATGCTTAACCGCTATGGGGCACCCGGCCTCTTTCATGAACAAATTAAAACAATAAATGGCAGATTCATTTAACAAAAAAGAACGAACAAAAAAGAAACTTCAAAGACGGAAAGAAAAAGCCCAGCGCCGTGACGAAAAACGGCAGGAACCTTCCGGCAAAGGAAAAAGCCTGGACGATATGATCGCTTACGTGGATGAAAACGGAAACATCTCATCCACACCGCCGGATCCGAATAAAAAACAGGAGGTCCCCCTGGAAGATATTGTCATCGACGTGCCTAGAGAAGCGCCAGCTGATCCGGATGCACTGCCTACAGGGGTGGTCACGTATTTCGATGCAGCAAAGGGATATGGTTTTATATCCGACCCCGACACGGGTGAACGGGTATTTGTGCACGTAAACCAGCTGACCGAACCCGGGCTAACCCTGACGGTTGGTGATAAGGTGGAGTATACTGCGGTAAAAAGTCCCCGTGGCTGGCAGGCATCCTCTGTACGGAAACTATAAAAACCTAAACGACGCCCCGCCCCCGGCTTCCTATTGCTTTCGAAAATTTTGCGTAACTTTGCCGCATCCTTTCAGATCCATATTCGACTGGATGCCGGTATTGTTATGCATTCAATGCCTTTAAATTAAAGTAATTTGCAATTTTCATCATTTAATCTTTCAGAATCGATATTGACGGTTCTGGAAAAAGCGGGATACCATACGCCTACCCCTATACAGGCACAGGCCATTCCGGTGGTCTTACAGCAGCAGGACGTACTGGCCTGCGCCCAGACCGGAACCGGGAAAACGGCGTCATTCTCACTGCCGCTTATCCAACTCCTGATTACGAAGCGCCAAAATGGTGCAGCGGGCCCTAAGGTGCTGATTTTGGCTCCTACCCGTGAACTGGCCATCCAGATTGGCGAGAATATTGGTACGTATGCCAGCCGGACCGCCATCAAACACGCGGTGGTATTCGGCGGGGTTTCGATTAATGGCCAGCTTGCCGAACTACGCAAACGGCCGGAAATCCTGGTAGCGACACCCGGGCGGCTGCTCGACCTGTTGGCGCAACGTGCGGTTTCCTTACAGGCTGTTGCGCACTTGGTGCTCGATGAAGCGGACCGGATGCTGGATATGGGTTTTATCCGGGATATCCAAAAAATCCTTAACCTGGTGCCGGCCAATAAACAGACGCTATTGTTTTCGGCAACCATGCCCAAAAGCATTGAAGACCTGGCACGGTCGATCATGCGGCATCCTGTGCGGATTGCCGTAACTCCGGTCTCGTCGACAGTAGAGACGATTGAACAGGCTATTTTTCCTGTGGCGAAAGCGGATAAGATTGGCCTGCTGACTCATATCCTCAAGCAAGAGAAAAAGGGACATATCCTGGTATTTTCACGTACAAAACACGGTGCCGATAAAATTGTGCGTAAATTGAAACAGGCTGGTATCGTGGGCGATGCCATACATGGAAATAAGTCCCAGCAGGCCAGGCAAAAAGCCCTGTCCCGTTTCAAAGATGGAAGCATCCAGGCGCTGGTAGCCACCGATATTGCCGCGCGGGGCATTGATGTGGATCAACTGCATCTGGTTATTAATTACGACCTGCCAAACGAACCGGAAACCTATGTGCACCGCATTGGACGCACCGGACGGGCCGGTGCCAGCGGCAGGGCCTGGTCGTTTTGCGACGTGGAGGAACGGGAATATCTATGGCAGATCCAGCAGCTGATCGGCAGGGAGATCGACCAGGTGACGGATCATCCCTTTCCCATAGCCTCCGATATATCCTATGCCCAGCCGCAGAAGCCCGCGGCCTCCACGGCGAATGCGGCGAAAAAACGCAAAAAGAAACGGAAGGCCAAGCGGCCGACCGCAGCCTGAAGCATTCCGTTATTTTGAGAAACCGGGAGTCTCTGGTGTTGTTTCGCTGGTGAGCCGGAAGTTGGTAAACGAGCGCCCGTTGAGCCAAGCCTCCCATTGGCGCACCAATGGTTGCTCCAGATGGAACTCGCGGTATTCATCAGGGTTCATGATCGGTATACCTTTCACAATGGGGTAGAGACGTTCGCAGGATGGACATATCAGGAAGCCGGCAATAACCCGATCTTCAACATCACGGCTGGTAACCGTTAGTTCAAGGTCGGTCCGGTCAAATGGGCAGCAAAGTTTTTCAATGGTTTGTAATCTCATCTTCTGTTTAGTTTTTGGTGGTAGGCCCTAAGCGATTCTGCAGGCTGGGCCGCTGATAAAATGCCGGATACGACTGCCACGCCCGAATAATCCAGTTCATTTAGTTTTGCTATATTATCGGGTGTTATTCCGCCGGAGAGGAACAATGGTAACGTGGTTAGGGTACGGGCTTCTTTTACCGTTTCAAATGTGACGCGATCACAGCTGTTGGCGGTTGCAGATGGAAACATGGAACAAAACGAAATGTAGTCTAATTGGTGTGCTGATGCCCACCGCACTACGGTTAAATCGTTATTACAGGTAATCCCTACGATAGCGGTGGGACACATTTGCGACTGTATAGTGTCGAAATCAGTCGGGATTTCGTCGAAATGCACTCCATCGACGCCTGTGTAATGGGTATATTCCCAATGATTGTTCATCAATAATGGAACACCATAGGGAAGGCATAAAGCGGCCACTTCGGCAACCAGTGTATCATCCACTCCGTTCGGGCCAAAATTATCCCATAATTGTACAGCAGTCAAGTTTCCCAAAGGCACCTGCCGTAATTTTTCAAACAGGGGCCCTCGTTCCATAGCGGGATCAATAACAAGGTATACACCGTCTTTAACATCTTTTTTCATTTCAGTCCGGTTTGATATGCGTTTAAAAAAGCGGCCCAATAGGGGTCCGACTGGCTGCGAGTAAACGGGATAAGTGCGCCGTCTTTTTCCAGTTGAATGCCTTCGGCCGACGTGCATAACCTGCCTACTTCGGCACATGGTATCCTGTCCTGTGACAAGCGGGAGATTATGGGACCGGCGGTGGCTGGCCGGCATGCAATAATCATGGCGCCTGCACCGATGCACGAATAAGGGTCAAGGCCAAATGCCGCACAGACTTCAGCTTGTGCAGGCGCAACGGGTAGCTGCGAATGGTATACGATAGCGCCATTCCCGGAAGCGACCGCCAGTTCGTGGAGGGCACCAAGTACGCCACCCTCCGTTACGTCATGCATCGCGGAAACCGCTTGCCTATCCTCACCGATGTCAACCGCCGCGAGCGCATCGCACAACGATGATGTTTGGTAAAAAGCATTGCAGGCTTCCCTGTGAATTTCCACACCGCACCTATCCCTTACCGTATGCGGAAAGCTCATCGCGAGTATCGCTGCCGAGGATATTCCAGCGGATTTGGTAACGAGCAGGGTGTCACCCACACGAGCCATACTGGATACACGTGTAGTTGCTTTGGGTAACACCGCCGTCAGCGTACCTCCACCGGCAATGGTTGATTCCTGTCCTGCAACGAATCCGGTATGCCCGCCGGTTATAGCTATGCCGATGTCGGTACAATACCGATCAATATAGCCCCAATATGCTTTGAAATCAGCTGTCGACAGCGACGGAGGGAGATTGAGTACAAATTGGCCGTACTGGGGTGCATGGCCGGTGGTGGCCATGTCATTGGCCATCAGGTGTACCGATAACCAAGCCGACTCCTGCAGCCCCAAAGAAGGAATCAACGAAAGCGGGTCGCTGGTCTGTGCCAGCACCATATCACCGGGTAAATCCACTAAGGAAACGTCTACACCGAACCGCGGGCCGATACGTACTTCGCGCCGTGGGGATCCGCAGCGCCCGCTGACCCAAGTGTCGAAATTTACGTCTGTTAGTTTTCCTGTGGTAGTAGCCCTGCTGTTACTGCACATCGTTGAATTGTACATATAATCCGAAAAAATCACCGAAGGGTATCCCCCATTGCTGCACGGGAAACCAGGATGGTAGTCCGGTGCAACTCCAGGTTATCGTATATTCCCTGCCCGCAAGTGCCTTATGGATAATATCCTGCAATGTTTTGGGTGTGTAAAATGTGGCAGTGATATAAAAGGGATTTTTACCGAACAGCTGCTGGACCCGGCGGCGGACGACTTTAGTCGAATTACGGTTCATCATCCCCATGGCAATTCCGTATTTGCCCACACGTGCAGCCTCGCGGATTACCTGAACCGGGTCTTTGTAGTATTCGAAAGTGGTGATGAATGCCAGTGCATCAAAGGTATGATCCTTAAAGGGCATCGCATGTGAGTCGGCCATAACCAGATCGCCGTCGAACAGGTGAATTGCCTGCGAAAGCATCAGTGGTGAGATATCTCCCCCTGTGGCTTTGATGTCAATTTCTTTCCACCACCGTGTAAAACGGCCGGTTCCACAGCCAAATTCAAGCAGGGTCTTTATCCGCCCATCTCCCGCAACCAGCTGTTCCATCACTTTCTTTTGCCATACTTCCGCGCGCTTGTAGCGCCCCTCATACCATTGCTCGTACGTATCGGTGTGTTCCCGGTTAAAAAACCATTCCGGCCGCCCCTGCCAATTTTGCTGGCCAGGAGGGATTAATTCAGCATTTTTGTGTTGTATTTCCATGTTCTTCTGCGATCAGCAACCGATTGGGATAGGTACGAAGAAGCAAGGAAAAAATCAGATTTTAGTCGTATGCATCCCTACGTTGGCATTATCCAAATCAGGTTATCGGGTATTATCTCAGCCGTTAATCGGCACCCCGTGCTTTGTTATTACGGGACAAACATAATGATATTCGGAGTGGTTTGCAACTAAAAGGAATTGCGGTAGGGCCCCGTGACACAGTAGCACAGCATAACTGGACCAACAAGACATTGCATGCTCGATTGTACATTATTTAGACGGTGATTTAGCTGATGTTGGGATAAGCTGACGGATGATACTCCTAAATCGCATCGCAGCCCTTAAACCGCCAATCGGCAGGATGTGGGCATGATTATTGCCGAATGAGAGGAAAGAGCAATAGTGATCATGTCCAAGCATTTATTCATTATCCGGCACGCCAAATCAGACTGGAGCTTTGAAGTGAGCGACGTTGACCGTCCGCTTAATGCCCGCGGATTTGACAATGCTCCGGAAATGGCACAACGGCTTATCCAGCACGGTGAACCACCGCAACTGCTGGTCAGCAGCCCGGCGAAGCGGGCGCTGACCACGGCCCAGATTTTTGCGGAACGCCTGCATACGGCGGTCCGGGATATCCGCATTGATCCGCGTGTCTATGAGGCGCTGCCGGGTACGTTGCTGGACATTATCAATGAGGTGGATAACCGGTATGACCGTGTGGCATTATTTGGCCATAATCCGGGCGTCACCCTGCTGGCCAACGTACTGTCTGACGAAAACATAGCCAACATCCCAACCTGTGGCATTGCGCACATTGTGTTTGAAGATATACAGGACTGGGCTTTCGTCAGTGGCGGGTTGGGACGGCTGGCTTGGTTTAACTCGCCCAAGGGATAATACCTCCTCCCGGGGAGCATTGTGCCTCTGCGGCGGTGCCTTTGATCCTTATTCCTAAAACCTTACCTTTACCCGTTCATGCTCAATAGACTCCAACACGAAACGTCGCCCTATCTCCGGCAGCATCAACATAATCCGGTGGACTGGTACCCCTGGGGAAAGGAAGCATTGGAAGCCGCAAAGTCGGCCAACAAACTACTGATCGTGAGCATCGGTTACTCGGCCTGCCATTGGTGTCACGTAATGGAGCGGGAGAGTTTTGAGGATGCTGGAGTGGCCGAATTGATGAACCGTTATTTCGTGTCCATCAAAGTAGACCGGGAAGAGCGGCCCGATATCGATCAGATCTATATGATTGCGGTACAGCTGATGACCAATCAGGGCGGGTGGCCCCTCAACTGCATCTGCCTGCCGGACGGTCGGCCGATCTATGGAGGCACCTACTTCCGTCCGGCCGACTGGAAAAATGTATTGCTGCAATTGGCGGATATGTGGCGGGAAACACCGGAAGTCGCATTGGACTATGCCGACCGCCTGACCACCGGCATCCGGCAAAGTGAACAGCTACCGGTCAACCGGATTCCGGAAACATATACCGTACAGCAGCTGGAAGCGATCGTGACCCCCTGGAAGCGGCGGTTTGACCATGAAGCAGGGGGTTATAACCGTGCACCGAAATTTCCACTGCCGAATAACTGGTTATTTCTGCTTCGCTATGGCGTACTGGCGGATGATGAGGCCGTAGTGTCACAGGTGCATCTGACCCTGCAGAAGATCGCTTCGGGAGGCATATACGATCACATCGGAGGAGGTTTTGCGCGCTATTCCGTCGACAGTCACTGGCATATCCCGCATTTTGAAAAAATGCTATACGACAATGCTCAACTGGTGAGCCTGTATGCCGAGGCATGGCAACATCGCCCGGTCGTGCAGTACCGGCGGGTAGTAACGGAAACGCTGGACTGGATAAGTCGGGAGATGACCAGCCCTGAAGGTGGGTTTTATTGTGCACTGGATGCCGACAGCGAAGGGGTGGAAGGTAAATTTTACACGTTTGATCTTGCGGAGATAACGGAAATCCTGGGCAAGGATGCCGAATTATTTGTCCGGTATTTTGACCTGACGGAGGAAGGTAACTGGGCTGAAGAACATACCAACGTGCTAAAAACGGATGTGACGGCCGACCAGCTCGCGGAAGCGGCCGGTTTTGCCCCTGCGGAATGGGAGACTTACCTGACGGAGGTAAAAGCGAAATTACTGGCTTACCGGAATAAGCGGGTCCGCCCGGGGTTGGATAATAAGCTGCTAACGGCATGGAATGCCTTGATGCTCAAGGGGTATGTGGACGCCTACCGTGTGTTTGATGTAGCGGACTACCTGGATGCCGCGTTGAAAAATGCCGACTTTATACGCCGTCAGCTATACACAGCCGATGGGAGGTTATTGCATCAACCGGCAGCAAATGGAAAAATGATTATTGGATTTCTGGATGACCACGCATGCTGTATAGAAGCGTTTATAGCCTTGTATGAGGCGACGTTTGACGAGCAATGGCTTCAGGAAGCCAGGCGCCTGACGGACATTGCCATTGCGCAGTTTTATGACGAAGGGGCGGCCGCATTTTACTATACCGCATCGGATGCCGAGCCGCTCATTGCACGGAAATATGAAATTATGGATAACGTGATCCCGTCGGCTAATTCAACCATTGCCCGCCAACTGCACCGGTTGGGGCTATTGTTGGATGAGCAGCGGTATACGGCCACCGGTGAACAGCTGCTGGCGAATGTAGCACCCCAGATCGAGCGGTATGGATCGGCCTATTCCAACTGGGCTATCCAGCTACTGGAGGTGGTTTACCCCTTGCGGGAAGTGGCACTGACCGGTCCCGATTGGAAAACTTTCCGCAGGGTAGTGGATGAACGATATGTGCCCAATAAAGTCCTTTTGGGCGGAACAAAAGGTACCCTTCCGTTGTTGGCAGGGCGAGTAAGCGATGTTACACGGGCCTATGTGTGTAGAAATAAAGCATGCAGCCTGCCCGTGGCAACTACGGATGAACTATTGGAATTAATTCTATAACCGGATGTGTGCACATCCATAAATCAAAACAAATGACTATAGCACCCAACAACGTAGTGACATTAACGTACAAACTCCATACGGTGGAGAACGGAGAAAAGACTTTTGTGGAAGAAGCCGGGAAAGATAATCCGTTGGATTTTTTATTTGGGGTGGGAATGATGCTGCCAAAATTTGAGGAAAACATTGCCGGACTGAAGGCGGGTGATACCACAGATTTTGAACTGGCGGCTGCGGATGCTTATGGTGAGGTTAACGAGCAGGCGATTACCTCCCTGCCGGTTAATATGTTTGACGAGGCGGGTATGCCGGCCGTCGGCCAGATATTGCCCCTGCAGGATAATCAGGGCAATCAATTCCGCGGCAAGGTTACCGAGGTCTCCCCGGAAGTTGTGGTGGTCGATCTCAATCATCCCATGGCTGGACACAATCTGCATTTTGCAATTGAAGTGCTGTCCGTGCGGGAAGCTACCCCGGATGAATTGTCGCACGGCCATTCGCATGGACCGGACGGTACACACGAACATTAATCAGTCCGTGATATACCGCAGACCAACTACCTCATAGGTTATGTCAAACGTATGTTTGTAAAAACCTATGGGGTTTTGACGGCTCGTAACATTTCCCGTTTTCCCGGTGCACCGGGAATTTTTTCAACCGTAAAACCCAACGCTTTCATTGTGCGCTTCAGCTGGCCTGTAATGGCATAGGTAACGAAGATACCGCCCGGTTTCAAAAATTGACAAATATGCCTCAATATTTCTGCCGACCACATTTCCGGCTGGTGCACCGCGGCAAAGGCATCGAAGTAAAGGATGTCGTATGCCTGGTCGGAAGCGAACTGGGCGATATCAATCGGGATAACCCGAAGCTGGTTGCCGGCATCGAGCAGCTGCGGGGCTTTCAGACTTTCCTCGTAGCGGGATAAGAAGGCCGTCCATAACGCAGGTGTGCTATACGCATCGTAGCCGGTTTGCTTCAGCGTATCCAGTGGCAACGGAAACGCTTCGATACCGGTGTAATTTAAACGAAGTCCATGCTTCGTGCAATGGGCCGCACTAAGTAAAAAATTAAGTCCGGTACCAAAACCCACTTCCAATATGGCCAGCGAATCAACCTGCGACTGCGTGACGCTGTGTTCCAGTCCCATACCAACAAATACATGCCGGCTTTCCTGCACGGCACCGTGGCGGGAATGATAGTGTTCACCGATCCCGGGGTGGTACAGGGTTTTGGAACCATCGGCTGTAACAACAAATTCCATCATTCGTGCAAACTTACGCGAATTAATTGCTGTTCGCGAAAATCAACCTGCAGTTTTTAGGAATGTTCCGTAACTTAAAATAAAATCCATTACTTTAGTCACTGGATTATGGAAAGACAACCGTCAACGTTCTTAAGCAACTACAACAGCATCCTGCTTTTATTGCTCGGCATCGTCGCGGGTAGTGTTGTCGGCGTGTTTATGCCGGGAATCGTCGGCTGGCTGAAGCCATTGGGAGATGTTTTCCTGAACCTGTTGTTTGCTGCAGTTATTCCGTTGCTTTTTTTTGCTATTGCGTCGGCACTGGCAAACATCGATGCCTCGCAACAGCTGGGACGAATCGTGACCACCATGATCGGCGTTTTCTTATCGACGGTAATCATCTCGGCGGTGCTCACCATGGTGGTACTGTGGTTCTTCCCTGTGGACGCGGTCCGTACTACGGAGGAAGTGTCCGATGGACTGCTGGGGGGGGATCCGAATGATACCTGGGCCGACCGTATCGTACGGTTTCTTACGGTGGGCGAGTTTTCGCAGCTCCTGTCCAGGCAGAACATGCTGGCATTTGTGATTTTCTCGTTCCTCGTGGGCATCGCAGCGATGCGGTCGGGCGAGGCGGGGGCACCCTTCCGGGTCTTTCTCGCCTCAGGAAATGAAGTCATGAAACAGCTGCTCTTGCTGATTATGAAGGCCGCCCCGATCGGACTAGGGGCTTACTTTGCCTATCAGGTGGGGACCATCGGCCCCGAGCTTTTCGGATTTTATGCCAAGCCATTGGGGTTATATTATGCATTCGGTCTTTTTTATTTCGTCGTTTTCTTCAGTATATATGCTTATGTGGCGAATGGGCGGCAGGGTATATCCCGGTACTGGAAAAATAATGTATTGCCAACGGCCACAGCTATCAGTACATGCAGCAGCATAGCCACTATGCCGGTAAACCTGGCTGCAGCCCCGAAGATGGGAATCCCGGTTCCGGTAGCCAATGTGGTAATCCCGCTGGGCATGACCTTGCATAAAGATGGTTCGGCAATTTCAAGCGTGGTGAAGATCTATGTTGCGTTCGTGTTGATCGGCCGTGATTTTTTCGAACCGGTAACCTTGCTCACGGCGGTGGGGATTACCATCCTGGTGAGTATTGTGGCGGGTGGTATTCCGAATGGAGGCTACATCGGGGAAATGTTGATGATTTCGGTTTACGGGCTGCCTACCGAAGCGATCCCAGCGGTGATGATCATCGGCACGTTGGTTGATCCCATGGCTACACTCCTGAATGCAACCGGAGATACCGTAGCGGCAATGCTGGTCAGCCGTTTTGGATGGAAGAGCCCTCCCGATACGACGACAGATGAGTAAGCAGATTGATTCCGGATCGTTAATGCCATATATTCGATTCCGGACCTCCCGCAGCGGCGGCAGTGGCGGACAGCATGTCAATAAAGTGGAAACCAGGGTTACCCTGTCGTTTGACGTGGATGCCGCGGGTATCTTTTCCGACGAAGAGAAAGCACGGATAAAGACCCGGCTGCAAAACAGGCTACAGGCTGATGGGGCTGTGCAGGTAAACAGCCAGGAGGCGCGAAGCCAGTTGGAAAATAAGGAAATCGCACTGAAGAAGTTAGTGACATTGCTGAGGTTGGCCCTTCAGCCAATAAAGCCCCGTAAGGCAACCAAACCCTCAAAGGCCTCCGTGCGGGCCCGACTGGAAACCAAGCGTAAACGGGCCCTGCGGAAAATAGATCGCCGGAAAGACTGGGAGTGATGGGTGGCTGGTCTGTGATCGGTGCTTAATACCGGTAACTTATTCCCAATGAACCATACCGGTGCCTGAAAAACATACTGGGTGATTCTTTTGAACTGAATACGTATTGAAGGCTGCAGGTAAACGCCCTGCGGGCGTAGACAAGGCCGACTTGATTAGCAAATACCCAGCGGGCAGGGCGGAATGTTACTGGACCCTTATCTTCCCGGAGCAGGCCTCCCTGGATGGTTGCATCGTAAGCTACCCAGCTCACCATGGGTTTGAAGTAGAGAAAAAGCTCATTGGCGATATTGGCGGGATGTGCTTGTAAACGACTTGAAAAATAGGCCGTTGCATGCAGGGGATTTAGCCGGCCGATCCGAAAGATCGGTGCTGCTGCCATGTGGGTGTGATTGAGGCCCAGTTTACCTGCGGCATACGCGGTAATATCGAACCAGCGACCGGTATTGCGGTATAACCGTTTAGCATATTCTGCACCAAGATCCACACCGAAAGCACTCTTCAGCTGGTATTCCCAACCGGAGATCTCATATAAATTAAATGCTTTGTGGACGCTCTCCTGCGCCTCCTTTCCCAACGCGCGGCTGCCGATGGTGCCCAGTTCTACCGACAGGGCTAACATCGATTCATTGACATAATAATGCGTGCGGTTGATCCCGAGGAAAAGATATGCGGTAATGGGGCGGTCAACTTCTTCGATTTCGTGGATCTGTCCGGTATAGGCGGTGTAGAGCTTTTGCCCACCGGAGATCCCCCATATCCGATTAAGCTCACGTGGAGCCAACGCCGTGCTGTCTGCGGCTTTACGCACCGATAGCAAAATACCGTTGGTGTAATATTGGTCCTGTTTGTTCAGCAGATACAGGTCGTTGTCGTTCTGGAATCCCCACTCCATGCGGGGAAGCCGTTGCCCGTGAACAGCCATAAACCACAGCAAAAGCGTGGCGGCAATCGGTATGGTGCGTTTTTTGGGCACAAACATGGTTAGGCAAGGTGTTTATGCAAACATAATGATTTTTTAACTGATGAGCGATCAGGCAAGGGGATAAACAACGGCCCTGCTGCCTGAAACTTAAGGCTTGATACGGACCTGTTAGTGTCATTAGCCAGCCATCTGTTTAGAACGATTCTAAAAAATAGCAATAGATTGCATTATTCGTAGCTTCGTGTTTCAATTCGTAATTTTGCAATCGGGTTTAATCCATTGAGGAATAATGACATGAAGAAAAGTTCGGTAATCGGGATCATTATTATCGCCTTGGCGATTGCGATGATTATTGTAATGTATACGGATTCGAGTACCTACTCGACGTTTACGGAGGCTAAGGAAGAGCAGACAGAGTTGTATGTGGTAGGTGTGCTCAACAAAGAGAAAGCGCTTCATTATGAGCCTACTGAAGATGCCAATCATTTTTCTTTTTACATGTATGATAACGACAGCACGGAGTGCAAGGTGGTATTCCGGGGCGCTAAACCGCAGGATATTGAGCGTTCGGAGCAAATCGTACTGACCGGGAAAATGATAGGTAATGAATTCCACGCCAGCAAAATACTCATGAAGTGCCCATCCAAATATCAGGAGAATGAAGTGGAAGTTACAGAAGTGTCAACCGCACAGACGTTGGGGTTTGTGGAAGCGCCAGCCGCTGATTGATTTAAATACGTAAATGGACATCAACTACGTAGGTGAAAACCTCCTGCCGGGTCAGATTGGGCAGTTTTTCGTTATCCTTTCTTTTGGATCTGCTTTACTGGCCGCTATTAGCTATTATTTTGCCACTGTGAATAAGGCAGATCGGTCCTGGTTCCGCATTGCCCGCCTTTCTTTCTGGCTAAACGCGATAGCCGTTGTGGGCATTGGCTCCAGCTTATTTTATATTATTTACAATCACCAGTTTGAATACCATTATGCGTGGTCGCACTCGTCGAAGTCGCTGCCCACGCATTACATCATTTCCAGTTTCTGGGAAGGACAGGAAGGCAGCTTCTGGCTATGGATGTTCTGGCAGGTTGTACTCGGGGTCGTCTTATTGTTCCGGGCCAAAAGCTGGGAAAGCCCGGTGATGGCCGTCGTGATGCTGTGTCAGCTGGTGCTGGGCTCCATGCTTATCGGCATTGAAATACTCGGTGAACGGGTAGGGAGCTCGCCGTTCATTCTGTTGCGGGAGGCCATGCAGGCTCCTATATTTTCGGATCCTAATTACCTGAGCATGATTACTGATGGCCGTGGACTGAATCCGCTGCTTCAGAATTACTGGATGGTAATTCATCCACCGACACTTTTCCTCGGCTTTGCTTCCATGATCGTTCCATTTGCTTACGCGGTGGCCGGACTGTGGCAGAAGCGGTATAAGGAATGGATCGGGCCCGGCCTGCCATGGGCACTGTTTGCTGTAATGGTGCTGGGTGCAGGTATAATCATGGGATCGTTCTGGGCTTACGAAGCGCTTAACTTCGGGGGTTTCTGGGCCTGGGATCCGGTTGAAAACGCATCGATCATTCCCTGGTTTACGCTGATCGCCGCCGTGCACGTCATGGTTGCTTATAAAAACTCTGGCCACTCCTATTTTACGGCTACGTTTTTGGTCATGGTGAGCTTTGTACTGGTGATCTACGCCTCATACCTGACCCGCAGTGGCATTTTAGGCGAAACATCGGTACACTCATTTACCGACCTTGGCCTGTTCTGGCAGTTGATCGCATTCAATATCATTTTCCTGGGTATCATGGTTGGCATGTTGGTGGTACATAAAAAGCACATGCCGTCAACTAAAAAGGAAGAAGAGATTTATTCACGGGAGTTCTGGTTGTTTATCGGCGCGCTCGTACTTACCGTGGCCTGTGTCCAGATCATCGCTTCGACGTCCATTCCGGTTTTTAATGCCGTGTTTGGAACCAACGTAGCCCCGCCCGTTGATCCGGTGCAGCATTATAACAAATGGCAGGCAGGCTTTGCGGTGGTTGTCGGTATTCTCTCGGCATTTACGCAGTTTATGAAATACCGGCGTATGGACGTCCGCAAATTTTATATTGCAGCTGTTGCTTCGTTGATCGGGGCGCTGGTGCTGACAGCCGTTTTGGTGTATGTGACCAAGGTATATACTAATTTCATGTATATCCTCATGGTGTTTGCCGCGACTTATGCTATTGTCGCCAATGGCCAGATACTGGGTGAGGCGATTCGGGGTAAATGGAAACTGGCCGGGTCGTCCATTGCCCATATCGGGTTTGGGTTGCTGTTGATCGGCGCCCTTGTTGCCGCGGCTACCAATGAAGTTATTTCGCTCAACAGCAGTGGCTATATTGCTGTAGCCGGCTTTGACCAGGTGGAAAAACCGGGTGAGAACCTTTTCCTGACAGAAAATGAGCCGGTGCAGATGGGTAATTACCGCATTACATATGTAGGCGATAGCATTGCCCCACCAAATGTTTACTACAAAATCAATTACGAAGAGATTGACGATGAAACGGGCCGCGTGGTCGATCGTTTTCAGCTACGGCCTTTCGCGCAGAACAACCCCTCGATGGGTGGGCTTATCGGCACGCCGGATACGCGGCACTACCTTACGCACGATGTGTATACCCTGATTACCGCGGCTATGTCCGAAACGCATATGCTGGCCCAGGGCTCCAACGAGCGGGAAGGGCTGGATGCATACGAAGAGCCAGCCGTATACGAAACCAATATCGGGGATACCCTGCGGTACCGGAATGGCTATATTGTGGTTGCTGGAATCAACCGTGATGCGACGGTGGAAAATATTCCAAAAGGGGAAAATGATGTGGTCGTCGGACTTAACCTGGAAGTTTATGCAGCAGACGGCGAGAAATACCAGGTGGAACCAATATTCCTGATTAAGGATGGGTCGACCTACGATTTCAGCAAGGATGTCAGCGACCAGGGACTGCGTTTCCGGTTCAGCAACATTATGCCTGACAAGGATAGACTGGAGTTGATGGTGTACCAAAAACCGCTCCCCGAAAAGAAATGGATTGTCTTTAAAGCCATCAAGTTCCCGTATATCAACTTTTTCTGGTGCGGAACGATAATTATGACAATCGGCTTCTTGCTGTCGATTTTCCGTAGGAATAAGGAAATCAAACCGTTGGAAACCGCATGAACATTGTGGTGATCGGCAGTGGCAATGTCGCTTCCCATTTCAGCAGGGCCTTTGTGGAAGCGGGATGCCGGATCATACAGGTATACAGCCGGACTCCCGCGCACGCCCGGGCATTGGCCAGTACATGGACTGTTCCGGCAATCAGCCAGCTTAGCGATATTGACACAACTGCAGACGTCTACCTTGTCGCGGTGAAAGACGATGCACTGGAAACGGTACTTTCGCAACTGCCCCCTGCATTGAACGGTATCGTACTGCATACGGCAGGCAGTGTGGAAATGGCTGTTTTTCACGGGTACGCCCGGCGTTACGGCGTATTATATCCGGTACAGACGTTTTCGAAGGAAAAACACATTGATTTCGGGCACGTCCCCCTGGCCATCGAAGCGTCGGACGCCGAAACCCAGGAAAGCCTGAGCCGGCTGGCAGGCCTATTATCCGGCCGGGTGTTTTTATGTAATTCGGAACAGCGGCTTGCATTACACGCAGCCGCGGTATTTGCCTGTAATTTTACCAATCATTGTTATGCCATTGCAGACGACCTGCTCCATGAGCATCGGCTTGGTTTTGACCTTATACGCCCCCTTATCCGCGAAACTGCCGAAAAAGTGATGCAACACAAACCAAGAGAAGTGCAAACCGGGCCCGCTGTCCGGCAGGATATACAGACAATGGAGAAGCACATGCGGTTACTACAGGAACATCCCGATTGGGCTGCACTGTATGACGCACTGAGCAGGCAGATCGGCCGGTCGTGATCAATAACGGTCTTCCGTTGCTGCTTTCTGCTCCCTGAAAAAGAAAGCAAACAGCAGCAGACAGCAAAAAGCCATCGCGGCGGGCGTGATCCAAAGGAATTTCCAATAGTCGTTGTCACTGAAATGCACCCCCAGGTAATCCGAAGTGCTACCCGCAGCCCAGAATCCCAGCAGCATCCCGATACCATACATAGCAACAGTGACCAGACCCTGGGCGGAAGAGCGGTATTTCTCGCCCGCAATGGTATCCGTATAAATTTGTCCGACAACAAACATAAAATCGTAACAGACGCCATGGAGGATAATAGCAACAATCAGCATGGCAGCTAAATCGGGATGATTACCATAGGCAAAGAGCAGGTAGCGGATGGTCCATGCAGCAATCCCCACGAGGATCATCCGCTTATAGCCCAGTCTGGCAAACAGAAAAGGAATAGCCAACAGGCACAAGGCCTCCGATAGCTGGCCCAGCGCCATTTTGGCGGTAGGGTTGCTTAGCCCTACGTGCACCAGGTAGGGGTTTGCATTCTGGTAATAAAAAGACATCGGGATGCAGATAACAATCGCCGTAATAAAAAACACCAGAAATCCCCGGTTTTTCAATAAAACAAGGGCTTCTAAACCCAGCGCTTTGGCCACCGTGAACCGGGTATTGCCCGCTCGCAGTAAAGGAGGTGTTTTAGGCAGCAGAAAACTCAGTACGGCTAATAACAGGGAGCAGCCCGATGCCAGCAGAAACGTGTTGCGCAGCGCACCGGCATCGACCGATGCGGCGTTATCCCAATGGAAAACCAGGCTGATGGCTGAGCCCGCGGTTATCCAGCCAACGGTTCCCCACACCCGGATGCCCGGAAAATGGCGTTTGGTATTCCGGATGTGACGGAATGCGATGGAATTGGCGAGCGCCAGTGACGACATGTAGGCGATGAAATAGGCCAGCACATAGGGATAGAATGAAGAAATGCTGTCGGCCAGGTACATGCCGGTCAATAAACATGCCCCGAGCAGGTGCAGGACAGCAAGTACCCGTTCCGCGTTGAAATACCGGTCTGCGATAAAACCAATAAAAAAGGGAGCCGCCACCGCGCCGAGGGACTGGGTGGAAAATACCTGGGCCACTTCCAGTCCGTCGGCCTGCAGGTTTTTTAACAAGTATGTACCCAGTGTGACAAACCAGGCGCCCTTGATAAAATATTCCAGGAACATCATTGCGGATAATTGGAGCCGCAGTTTTAGATTCATAATTACCAAATGTAATGGTAATTTTACAGAATGTCAATCGGCCTTCAGTGCCCGTTTCATTTTTATTCGAAGAGCAACATATGCACAGACGCCAAAGACAGCAGTTAATATCCCTAGTGCAAGCAGCGGTCGTTGAATGTCCGTGATTGTACCCTGCTGGGTAAGTAGAATTCGATAGCCCTGCAGGAAGTGCGTTAATGGGATCACGTCGGCAATATAGGCGACCCAGCGGGGCATCTGGCTCAGGGGCCAGGTAAAGCCACTGACAACGAAACTGGGTGTAGCCACAACCATCAGAATTTCAGTCGCTTTGAGCTGGTTGGGAATCAGGATACTTACCAACACACCCAGTAACGAAGCAGAGATGACAAAAAGCGCTGCGAGAAGCAGGTTGGTTGCGGTCTGTTCCGGCGCAAGCGGGACCCTGAACCAATGCTGGAGCGCTAAAAAAAACAACCAGATGGGGATAATCATCAGCCAATAGGGAATACACTTGACCAGCATGGCCTGCAGTGGCGACCGGGTCTGAGCCAATAACTCAGATTTAAAAGTGTTCCGTTCATATTCTTGTGCAAAACTTAACGCCAGCGCCAGCAAAAGTACCTGCTGGATGATCGTGGCCAGCATGCCGGGCCATAGAAAACTCATGTAGTTGGATGAGCTATTGTACAGGCGGACATAGTTCGTCTTGAACGCCTCATATTTATCGATGGCGGCAAAGTCGGGAGTGCCTTTCTTTTTCAGGGCTTCCATCTCCATGCCGGCATTTAAGGTCCCTAAAACGACCTGTATGGCACGAGAGGCGTAATTGGCGGTAAGGATGTTGGCCAGATTAATGTCGACATTGATCTCAGGCGAACGATTTTGCAATACATCAGCTTCGAACCGGTCGGGAATGGATACAAGCGCCTGCCCGTCGTAAGCAATCATCGCTTTTTTCAGTCCGCTGCCCTGAGGTTTCACCGTAATTACATTCAGCACTTCCGTATCGTTGAGCATGTCAATAAGGCGGTTGCTAAGCGGCGTATCATCCTCATCTACCACGATAATGTTAAGGTCGGTTACCTTCCCTTTTTTATATACGTAACCAAACAGGACACCATATAGTATGGGCGCCCCGATGAACAGCAGGCGAAGTACGGAATTACCCCAGAATAGACGGAATTCCCGCTTTATTAAGTTGATGAACGTTTTCATGAAGCACTAGTTGAGCGTGACCGTCGCGTTGTTAAGTAGTTTCTGGGCGATTTCCTGTTGCTGTGGAACGACCTTGATTTCGTAAACGGCCTGCTCCATTTCATATTCCGGGTAGGCCGTGGTGACGTTGGCATATTTAGTCAATTGCTTAATCAGGGTAACCGTTCCCTTGGTATGTTCACGGAGGTAAGGAATATAGATGTCCACGTCCTGGCCCTGCTGAACGGCACCGATTTCGTTTTCCGGAAGGGTAAACCTGAACCAGGTGCTGCCCGGTAAATAGCCATTGAACAGCGCGTAACCCGGCGTGGCAAGTTCGCCTACATGCAACGTAATGGTTTCAATGGTCATATCGGTCGGTGCGATGACATAGCGTTCGTTAGCGGCAACTTCGGCTTCACGTAGCGCCCCGCTGGCCCGTTCCTGCTGTCCGAGTGCCATGAGCCTGTTTTCGCGGCGCACACCTGACTTTGCCTCATCGAGCTCGGCAATGACCGCCTGATACTGGGCGCGTGCACCCTGATATTTCGCAAAAGCCTCGTCGTATGTCTGAGGCGACACCAGTGAATCGGTAAACATGGCTTCCACACGGCGAAAGGATTTCTGGGCAAACTCAAACTGCTCTTTAAGCGCATCATGCTTGGCCTGCAGTTGTTTCAGTTGATTGGCCGTGGCCCCGCGCTCCGTCATTTCGTATTGGGCAGCAGCTGACCGGACAGCGCCCTGTGCCTGGGCAATTTTGGCATCTACTTCCGGAATATCAAGAATTGCGAGGGTATCGCCCTTTTTTACCAGTTCGCCCTCCTGGACCAGAAGCGTATTGATCCTTCCTGGAATTTTCGTAGTAACGCTGATGCTTTCCCGTTTAACCTTACCTTCCTTGTTGTTTGGAGCAGGTGCTCCACAGGATGCAATTGCTACTAAAATGATTGCTGCAGCAAAACGCGTATATAAATTGGTTTTCATGGTAAATTGTTTTTAGGGGTGATTAGTTTACGTGTTCGAGGGTGAGATCACCCGTAGCCATTAATAATTGATATGCAGCCCTGCGCTGATTGAATACGGCCTGATAATAGTCCAGTGCGGCCTGTTGGTGATCTGTTTCAGCACTGATGCGTTCCGCGAGTTTAATGAGACCGGTTTTATATTCTTTCTGGGCGAGTGTTAATGCTTTTTGTGCGATATTCCACCGGGTTTCACCTGCGGCGACCTGTTTAACGGCCAACTGATATTCGGTACGGGCCTTTTCCAGGTTTAAGGTCAGCATTTCCTCCGCATGTGCCCGGTTGTTTTCCGCTTTCTGGACTTCAATGCGCGCCTTATTCACTTCCCTTCTTCCCTTAAAACCATCGAAAATATCCCATTGCATCCCGATACCCACGGTGTAGCTTGGGAATGCCTGTAGCCTGTTCAGCCTGAAGTCGATTTCACGGCCGGTTACCGGGTTGTGGTAGGGTGTTGTCATACGAGTGTTCGTTAACCCGTAATACCCTACCCGTGCCATGGCCTGAACCTTGGGGATCCAATGGGTTTTTTCTGCAGCGACGCGGTACTTGCTGGCCTCAATAGCTGCGTTCAGTGCGGCTATTTCGGGCCGGTTTCCAATGCCGGTGGCCGGGTCATCGATTGGAAAGGGCCGGAGTTCCCGGTCAATTAACTCCAGCTCCCCAATTGCAACACCGGTCAGCTGGTGCAGCTGCTGCAGCAATAAACGATGCTTACCCGTATACTCCTGCAGCTTAGCCGCCAGTGTCGCCTGGGCTACGTCTACTTTGTTGAGCTCATATGAGGTGATAAGGCCATAACCAAACGCTTTCTCGGCTGTCTTTTTTTCAATCTGGAGTCTTTTTTCACTTTCGGTAAGCAATAGCTGCACCTGTTTTAGCAAAATAAGCTGGTCATACGCCGTGCTTACTTTGTCGATAATTTCCTGTCGCTGTTTCTCGATCAGGCGCTCCTGTGCCTCGATTTTATGATCAAGTGCCTTTCCAAGTTTGGGCGCCTTTGTACCGCTGAACAATACGACACTAGCTGTTAGGTCGGCCGTCCATAGATTGCCCCGTGTCGAGAATTCGGAATCACCTTCAAACACAGGAATATTCAATATGGGCAATGTGGTTGATGGTATGTCGGCCAATAGGTTACTGCTGAGGTAAGCGTATTTTCCGCCGGCTTCAAGATGAGGCATGTAAACTTCGCTGATTGATTTCCGGGTTTCCTGCTCGGATTGAATAGCAAGTCTCATATTGCTTAGCTCATAGCTTTTTGCAACTGCTTTCTCTGCCAGTTCGGCCAGGCTGGGCGCCTGCTGGGCGAAGACCTGACCTCCGGCGATACAGCTGATTCCGGCAATGAGGTATCTTTTAATCCAATGTGTTGACATGATGAAAAGTATATTGTTGTATAATCAACTATTGTAAAAAATCAGGATAAGTTTTCGTAGACTGTTTTTAAGGTGTCCTTGGCAATCCGTACATGGTCGTCTTTGACATGAATTAACGCCTCCGCCAGGGTTTTGTTTGCTTGTGCCAGGCATTTTTCCTTCAGGCTACGCCCCGCCTTCGTCAAATAGATCAGGTTTGTTCGGCGATCGGCCTTATCCACAACACGTATGACGAGCTGGCTGCGCTCAAGGTTATTGATAAGCCGTGTAATGGCTGTCTTTTCACGGAATGTCCGTGTGGCAAGTTCCTGTTGGGTAAGCCCTTCTTCTTCCCACAGGCTGTACAGGATACTCCATTGCTCACTGGTGATGTCGATGCCTGCTTCGCGGAAATTTTTATGCAGTCGCCGGGAAATAGCCGTATATGCCTTCCCGGTAAGAAAGTCGTAAAATTCTTTAGCTTGAAAAATAGAATTGCTCATTGTTGTAAAGTTGTATATGCAACTACAAGGATTGTGCCAAAAATTCTTATTGGCCATGGTCAGGATTCGTGGAACTGTTTATTAATGCGTCCGAGGTTGTCAATCATTTCCTGGATGCGTGCATTTTCCTGTTTGATGTATTGTTTCATGAAAACGAAATGACAGATCAGGAACCAGCAGACTACAACCAGCAGAAAGGTGATAAAGGCCCAGAATGGTACGGAGAAATACATTTCAACGGCATAAAGTCCAAAGGCGACTGCCAATACGATTTCATATGCCATGTAATTCCGGGTATTGAAACGATTGCGTTTTTGCTTGAATTCCTGTAGGTAAACGATATACTCCTGTGGTTTGGATAAGAGTGAATGACTGCTGCTGATCCGGCGATAATCGGCTAGCTGGTTGACAAAGAAATAACAGATACAGCCCATGGTCAGTGCCAGGGCGAGGTAGGTGGTCCAGGTAGAAAACGAAACGGCTACCCAGACCAACAGGAGTACGATGATAGCGGCGGCAACTACCACGCTCTGCCAGAAGAGCTTTTTCGCCAGCTCGCCCTTGCTTTCTTTGATCCGCTTTAATATCGTGTCAAAGCTAACGTTTGGTTCCGGCGTTTGCCGGTGCCAAAGCTGTTGTAAATCTTCAAACCCTTTCATTTCTATTGTATATTTCTGTTAGCTTATGTTTTATCCGGTGTATTTTGACCCGCAGATTTCCTTCGGAAATCCCCGAAATCTCCGCAATCTCCGGGTAGGGGATTTCATCAAGCACCATGGTAATGATAATGCGTTCATTTTCTTCCAGCTGAGCAATGGATTGGTATAATAAAGCCACCTGTTCCTGCTTTTCCGAAGGTTCTTCGGTATGATTTTCAATGATGTGGTCGTTCAGTTCATCTGTAGCCCGGCGCTTCGCTGTGCGCAGGTAGGAAAGACAGGTATTTACCGCAATACGGTATATCCACGTGGAGAGCTGCGACTGGTTACGGAAGGTGTCGAGGTGCTGCCAAACCTTGATGAAGGTTTCCTGCATCAGGTCGTTGGCCGCATCGCTGTCGCCGGTATAGCCGTAGCAGAGGTGGTATACCCGCTTGGAATTGTCGTCAAATAGTTGCTGAAATAATATGCGTTGATTACTCATGAGCAGCGGTTACGTGGATTAGACGTATGGAACAACTACCTGTTACAAAGATGCGGATAAGCGGGTAGACTTCCGACATGTATCGGAGGCTTTTTTTCCGGATATTTTTTTAACTTTAGCAAATGGAAACGATTCTCCCGATCCTGATTGCACTGGCCTTTTTTGGTCTTCAGGCGTATGCGAATTTTCAGAAGGAGCAGGAAAAGGCACGGAAAAGAAATCCGGCGCAGGGCCGTCCGCGAGCAGGCACGGACGAGGCTGCCGCAGGCAGATCCGAACAACCCGGCAAGGTTGTTGGCAAACAGCAGGCAGGCCATCGTGACCTCCGCGCACCGGCGTGGCAACCGGATGAAACGTCCGCTACCCCTTCTGCGGCTTTTGATGCGTATACGGGTAATATCGACACAGCGAAAATGCGCCGGGCGCGAAGCCATTCCGGCCAGCGTGTCCCCGAACGGCTGCATGTAACAGACACGGCGCATACGGGAAAAGCAGACGGGGGATATGCATTTGACCTGCGGGACGCAGTCATTCAATCGGCAATTTTGGAACGGCCATATCAATAACAGAGAAGAACCGCTGCTCAAATATCCAATTTAAAATCGTCAATATCTTTTAAAAACGGCAGGCTAGTGCGGGTATCGTCAATATCTTTCCGGTAGATGGAGAAGGTATACAGGTCTTCGTATTCCGGTTTATAATATACGACATCGCCAATCGGCGAGATGCACATGGAACCTCCGGAATAATACACTTCGTTGCCATCGTGCCCCACGCGGTTTACGCCAATGACGAAGGCCTGGTTTTCTATTGCTCTCGCCGGAATGAGGCTCCGCCAGTGGGCCGACCGTCTATCCGGCCAGCTGGCCACATATAACAGAACATCATATGCACCATCCAGGTTGCGCGACCAAACCGGGAACCGGAGGTCATAGCAAATCATGGGACATATCTTCCAACCGTGGAGTTCTACAATAACCCGCTTATTTCCCGGCGTGAATTTTTCATTTTCCCCGGCCATGCCAAAGAGGTGCCGCTTGTCGTATTTCACATAGCTGCCATCCTGGTTCATCCAGATAAACCGGTTATAATACTTCCCATCTTCTTCAATGATGAGGCTCCCGGCTACCACACAGCTATATTTATGCGCCGTTTCCATCATCCAGTGCATCGTTTGACCGTCCGGCTTTTCGGCGCACTTCTCCACATTCATCGTAAAGCCGGTATTGAACATTTCCGGCAAAATGATAAGGTCCGTTTTTTCGCGGATTGCCGATAGCCTGAGCGAAAGATTGCTTAGGTTTTTATCGATGTTTTCCCAAAATAAGTATGCCTGGAACGTGGTGATCTTTAATGCATCCATATCTGAAAACAATGAAGTTCTTGATTAATTTGGGTGTGCCAAAAGCACAAGTTAACAATAAATTTGTAATTGTGCAGACTGATCCCTGTGTCCAGCGGGATTTTCCTGCAGCAAATGACTACGCTTCTCGGTGAAGCAAATTTTGAGCCAGTGTCCGCAAGGGGGTTTTACGGGCTTCATCAACAGTAATGCTGTCCAGGGCGTTGAATGCCTTGCTGATGTAATTCTGTTTGCTGTCCTCGGCTAATTGCTGGATTTGCAGCCGGTCGTAAATGGCTTTTACCGCATCAATTTTATTTTCCGGCACCGAGTCTTTGGCAGTGAATAAGTTGGTCAGTTCGGCTCGTGTCTCGGCATCGGCAGTTTCAAAAGCCGTGACCAGTAAATAGGTCTTTTTGTTTGCCAATATATCGCCGCCGGGCTTTTTACCAAATTGCCGGGGGTTGCCATATACATCCAGCAGATCATCCTGCAGTTGGAATGCAATGCCCAGATGAATGCCGAATTCATAAATAAGCCGGGCATCCGTTTCGGTTGCGTGGCTGACGATGGCGCCCATTTTCAGCGCCGCTCCCAGCAGGACGGATGTTTTCAGCGTAATCATATGGATATACTCCGCAAGGCCGACTTGTTCCCGCCGCTCGAAATCCATGTCCAGCTGCTGGCCTTCACACACTGCTGTAGCCATGGCATTGAATGTGCTGACCAACGCCGCGAGCCTGTCACCCCCACAGCGGGCCAGCTGATCGTACGCCATGATCAGCAATCGGTCGCCCGAGAGGATCGCTACGCTGCTATCCCATTTTTGATGAATGGTCGGCTTCCCCCGCCGGAGCGGGGCCGCGTCCATGATATCATCATGAACCAGGCTGAAATTATGGAACAGTTCAATGGCAAGTGCAGCGGGTACCGCCCGGTTGCTGTCGGATATCGAGAACAGGTCAGCCGCCATTAACGTGAGCAATGGCCGGATACGTTTACCGCCGATTTGCAGCATGTACCGAATCGGATCATACAGGTTCTCCGGTTTTTCGGGGATGTGGATGCTGGATAATGCTTCGGCAATCCGCTGCTGTAATTCGACCGTCTGTTGCATGCCTGTGGTTAATTTTGGGGCTAAGATAGGGATTCAGATCGGAAAGCCGCTTGTTGGAAACCTGGTTTTAAAATCAAAAAAAATATAGTAGGTTTGATGGCATGCACAGCATAAAGCGGGTTCGGTACCCGAAAGAACCGCTGCATGGGTTACAATTGGAGATTTAGCGTATTAACAGGTGAGTAAGTTGCATACATCCACAGCATTGGAAGCAGACCGGGAAACGATCGCGGGGATTGCTTCGGGAGATGCAGGTACACTGGAGGCGTTGTATCGCGATTATTTTCCAATGGTACTGCACATGGTTACCCAGAACAGCGGGACATCGGATGAGGCAAAGGATATCTTTCAGGAAGCCGTTATCGTATTGTACGACCGGGTTAAGCAGGGCGGTTTCGAATTGAACAGCAAATTGAAGACCTACCTATATGCAGTCTGCCGGCGACTTTGGTTAAAACAGCTGGGTGATCAGGGAAGAATGTTTCAGGATGTGCGCGATTATGAAGACACGATATCGGTGGAAGATGACCTGGCGGTGCACGAAGAAAAGGATCAGCAAATGTCGCTGATGGAAGAGGCGCTGGATAAACTGGGTGAACCCTGCCGGAGCATTATTCATGATTTTTACATATTGGGACAGTCGATGCAGGAAATTTGTGAGCGGTTCGGATATACCAACGCCGACAATGCCAAAAATCAAAAGTATAAATGCCTGCAACGGCTAAAGAAACTATATTTTACAGCAAATAATAAATAGGGGAAGATGAACAGTATGAGTGAGCAGGAATTTATATTTCTTGCGGATAAATACCTGAGAAAAGAGCTGGATGCGACAGAGCGGACGGCTTTCGAGGCGTATTGTACGGCGCATCCTGACAAGGCGACGCAACTGACAACGCATCAATTGTTCCTGGAACAGCTGCAGGTGCACGCCGACCGGAAAGCATTAAAACAGGAATTGACGGCTATCGCCGATAAATATGCTGCTGGTGGACCACTGGAAGCTAAACAGACAACCATTATTACCACCTTATGGAATAGGTTCAAGATTAATTCACTGGTGGCAGCGAGTGTGGCCATTATTGCTGTGTTCTCTACCCTGTGGTTGTCGGGCTATTACAAGACCATTGAAACCGCCACGTCGAACTATAGTGCGCTGCGACGGGACATGAATACGGTGAAGAAAAATGTAAATGCACAGAACGCGGTGATCAACAGCATCAACAGCGGTCAACGGCGGGGTGATGAATCAAAAAGTCATTTTGGAGCGACGGGATTTATCGTCTCGACCAATGGGTATGTCGTGACTAATTACCACGTGATAAAGGATGCCGATTCCGTTCACCTTCAGAACAGCAAAGGGGATGCATTCAGGGCCGAGGTGATTTATATTGATCCGGCCAATGACCTGGCGCTCCTACATATCGGCGATAGTGCGTTTAAACCCCTGAAAAGCATGCCGTATACATTCAAAGCGGCCGTATCAGATGTTGGGGAAGATGTCTTTACCGTTGGATTTCCCAGAGATGACATGGTTTACGGACAGGGATACCTGAGTTCGCAAACCGGCTATGCAGGCGATACTACTGCTTACCAAATATCCATCCCAGTCAACCCGGGGAACAGTGGCGGACCGGTATTGGATAGCCGTGGAAATGTGATCGGTATCATCAGCGGCAAACAAAAAGGCCTGGATGGTGCGTCATTTGCCATTAAATCCGAAGCATTATTAAAATCAATTGAAGCCATACCACAGGATTCCCTCACGGATAAATTAGTGATGGGCAAGAAAAACACCCTCCAGGGGCTGGCCAGAACCGAACAGGTTAAGCGGATCCAGGATTACGTATATATGGTCAAGGTCTTTTAGGGCTGATGTGAAACAATGTATAAAGAAAGCGGTTGGCCCGATCGGACCAACCGCTTTCTTTATTTACCGAGTGTGTACGGTGTAAATCCGATTAAATATTCGGTTGGGGAGTCGTCCGCAGATAGGGTTTAATGACTTTGTGTCCTTTCGGGAACTTAGCGGGGATATCCTCGGTGGCAATTGCCGGTGACACGACAACGTCTTCGCCATGTGTCCAATCCGCAGGCGTAGCCACACTGTAATTTGCAGTAAGCTGCAGGGAATCGATCACCCGGAGAATTTCCTGAAAGTTGCGGCCTGTGGACGCCGGGTAGGTAATCATTAATTTAACCGCGCGATCGGGACCGATGATGAATACCGACCGGACAGTAGCCGTAGCGGACGCATTGGGGTGGATCATATCGTACAGTTCCGATACTTTCCGATCCTCATCGGCAATCAGTGGAAAATTCACTTCGGTTTGCTGTGTTTCATTGATATCGTTTACCCAGCCCTTGTGGTCGTCGATCGGATCGACACTCACAGCTAATACTTTAACGTTACGTTTATCGAACTCATCTTTTAATTGCGCGGTACGCCCTAATTCGGTCGTGCATACCGGTGTGTAATCTGCAGGGTGTGAGAATAATACCACCCAGCTTCCCTCGGTGTAATCGTAGAAGTCAATTTCTCCTACTGTCGTTACCGCTTTGAAATTCGGTGCGGTATCTCCTAATCTTAAACTCATATTTTGTCCTCCTTACTGTTAAATATAAAAAAACAATCTGTATGTCTACAAAGTTAGTAGATTTTACGGAAAATAAAAGCGGGAACTGAATTTCGGAGAAAATAATGTAATTTTAACGTAACGATTTGCGGTACCGGGAATCAAACGGCAGGTATACCGTACGTTATACCAGATAATCCGTGAAGCACAATAAGGACAACGCCGAAATGACACCGCAATACCGGGAGAGGGTATTGATAGAGCTGGCTTTCTGGAAGCACCGCATGACGCGGCCGCAGCCAAAAGGCAGTGTATGGGCAAAGAATATCCAGACGAAAATCAATAACCTGATTCCGGAGAAAGTACATCAGGCAATTACTTTTGCTATTGAGAAAATGGTGAAAGGGGTACTGTTTGGCGCACGGTATACCGTGCCCGCACCCAAAGAACACCGGAGTTTCCAGCTACGTGAGGCATATGTGCTGCGCCTGATGGAAACCTACAAAAGAACGGCTTCCGTGGAAGGTGCCGTAACCGGTGCAGGCGGTTTGCTGATGGGTATTGCCGATTTTCCGGCACTGCTGACGATTAAAATGAAACTGCTTTTTGATATTGCGGCTACCTACGGTTTTGATGTGGGGCAATACAAGGAACGGCTCTTTCTGCTGACTGTATTTCAGCTGGCGTTTTCGAGTCACAAACACAGGGAAGAGGTATACAGGCGGATCATTCACTGGGATACTTACGCAGCAAACCTGCCCGACGATGTGGATCATTTTGACTGGCGTACGTTTCAGCTTGAGTATCGGGATTATATTGACTTGGCAAAAATGGCCCAGCTGATCCCGATAATCGGTGCTGCCGTTGGTGCAGTAGTCAATTACCGCTTGACCCAGCAACTGGGCGTCACAGCAATGAATGCATTTCGGATGCGCCTGCTGGAATTGGAAGAAGAGGAATAAATTTAACGGATAACAGCCAAATACGAATCGGGACTATGGAAAAATTGAATTGGGGCATCATCGGCTGCGGCGATGTCACGGAAGTAAAGAGCGGACCCGCGTTTAACCGCGTGGAGCGCTCGGCCCTTGTGGCGGTAATGCGCCGCAATGCAGAGAAGGCCCGCGACTACGCCATGCGACACGGCGTGCCGCGATGGTACGACAACGGATATGACCTGATCAATGATCCGGAAGTAAATGCCATATACGTGGCTACACCACCGCTGTACCACGAGGCTTATACCATTGCGGCCCTTCTGGCGGGGAAACCCGTCTATGTTGAAAAGCCAATGACCATGACCGCAGCATCCGCAATCCAGATGCGCCAGGCATCCGAACAAACCGGCATTAAACTGACGGTTGCCCATTATCGCCGGGGACTGCCCTTTTTTAATGAGATTAAAAGGGAACTGGCAAGCGGCGCTATTGGCGAAGTCCGACTGGTAAACCTGCACATGCTCCAGCCGCTGCAGTCCGATATGATTGCCAGGTCAGCCGAAAATTGGCGGGTCGATCCCAATATATCCGGTGGCGGGTTGTTCCACGACCTGGCCCCCCATCAGCTGGATTTAATGCTCTATTTCTTCGGTGATCCGACTTATGCATCAGGCATTGCATTAAATCAGGGAAAACAATACGCGGCGGACGATGCCGTTGCTGCGGCAATCCAGTTCCAAAGCGGTGTGCTATTCAATGGCCTTTGGAGCTTTACCGTACCGCCTGAAGAAACGAAAGACCTTTGTGAGATCATCGGCACAGAAGGTAAGCTAAGCTTTCCGGTCTTCGGCAGGGAATATACACTGCATAAAGGAGGGAAAACGGATCGTTTTGTCTTTGATCACGGTCCGCACATTCAACAGCCGATGATTGAACGGGTAGTTGCACATTTCCTGGATGGAGCACCCAACCCCTGCACGGCTGCCGACGGGGTCAAAGTAATGCAGTTGATGGATACAATTACAACCAGATAAAAAGCACAATATCATGCAAGACTCTTATGTTATTCCGGCTCAGACCCGTATTGGTCATGTCCACTTAAAGGTGGCCGATCTGGAGCGCGCTTTGGCGTTTTACTGCGGCGTATTGGGCTTTGAGCTGACCATGCGCTATGGTGAGCAGGCAGCCTTTGTATCTGCTGGTGGATATCACCACCATATCGGGCTGAATACCTGGCATAGCAAAAACGCGCCCAAGGCCAGCCCACACGGCGTAGGCCTGTACCACCTGGCTATCGTTTATCCCTCCCGGCGGGACCTGGCTTTTATTTACCAACGGTTACGTGCGGCCGCCTATCCGCTTACGGGAGCGTCAGACCATGGGGTTTCCGAGGCGTTGTACCTGGATGATCCCGACGGGAATGGTGTGGAGCTGTACTGGGACAGACCCCGGGAGCTATGGCCACAGCAGGCCGATGGCTCATTGGATATGTATACCATGCCCCTCGACCTTGGCGGACTGCTTGCTGCCCTGGACGACGGGCAACCATTGACCTAGAGCAGCGGTGAGATTAGCCGTGCCGTTTTTTCCAGCAGCTGTTTGTACAGGGGACGCTGCTCCCACACCTGCGGATCGATAGGGCTTGCCTGGAGGAGATCCTGGTCGAAGACATCACCCAGTTCTTGCGCGATGGCTACGTCGTATACTACGGCATTCACTTCAAAATTGAGATCGAAACTCCGCTGGTCCATGTTGGCCGTGCCAACAATCGCAATTTTGCGGTCGACCACCATGGTTTTCGCATGTACGAAGCCCTTTTGATATCGGTATATTTCTACTCCTGCGTGTAGTAGATCGTCATAATAGGACCGTGCTGCGGCATTCACCACCACAGAGTCGGAATGACCGGGTACCAGGAGCTTCACGCGGACTCCACCGAGCGCGGCAATCATCAGTGCGTCGAGCATGCTTTCCCCCGGGATAAAATAAGGAGTGGTAATCAGCAGCTCCCGGGTAGCCAGACTGATTGCCTGTAATAACGAAAACAGAATGGTTGGCGTGTCGGAATCGGGGCCGCTGGCAGCGATCTGTACAACCTTGTTGCCGGAAACAGGAAATGAAGCCGCTGGCGGGAAAAACTGTTCATTTGGCTGAAGCTGCTCGTCGGCACAAAAATTCCAGTCACACAGGAAAAGATATTGCAGGTAATTTACTCCCCGGCCGGTCAGCTGCAGGTGGGTGTCGCGCCAAAACAGCTTCTTCTCCGTGGCGGTATTCACGTATTTGTCGCTGATATTGATGCCGCCCACAAAAGCAGTATGGCCATCAATAACAATGATTTTGCGGTGATTCCGGTAATTTAGCCGGTTGGCCAGTGCAATAAAAATGATCCGTGAAAAAGGAAATGCCTGAACGCCGCCCGCTCGCAGCCGCTTTACCAGTTTTTTGCGGATGGAGCTGCTGCCGAAGTCATCGTAGATAAAGCGGACGGTCACCCCTTCCTGTACTTTCTGGATCATGAGTTGTTCAAGTGTCCGTCCAATCTCATCGTCCTCATAGATATAATACTCAATGTGGATGTGATGCCGGGCGGCCTGCATCGCCCGGATGACTTCAGGGAACTTATGCTCGCCGTTAATCAATAGCTTAACCTCGTTTCCAGCAGTTAACGCACTTAAACTGTTATTGGCCAGCATATGTGCCAATTCCCTGAACGGCTGGATCTCCTCGTTTCCCTGAGCGAAGGCCTGCGCCGAAGACTGAAGGATCTCCTGCTTCAATCGCATGTCCAGTTTTTCGTCCTCAATTAATTTTTTGCTGTACATTTTCCGTTTCCGATAATTGATCCCGAAAGAGAAATAAATAAAGATGCCCACAAATGGCAGAAAAACCACCAGCAGTAAGTAAGCCAGTGTCTTGGTGGTGCTGCGGGTGTCATAAATGACCCGGAGACACACCAGGATGACTATGGTAGTATATGCGATCTGATACAGCAGGAGCCAGCTCATCCCTTGGTTTTTTTATAAAAGTAACATTTAATCGTTACGCAAGGTAACGAGACATTGTTTTTGATATGGGCGCATCCTGATTATTTTATATTTTTGTTTTCTAACACGTAACACCATCTACGTATTAAACCCGGTAATTATGGTATTCGAACTCTCCGAAGAACAACGTATGATCCGTGATGTTGCCCGTGATTTCGCACAGCAGGAATTAAAGCCCGGCGTGATAGCGCGCGATGAACAACAGCAATTCCCCACAGCACAGGTAAAGCGGTTAGGTGAACTGGGATTCCTGGGTATGATGGTCGCGCCCGAATACGGGGGGGCGGGCCTGGATACTGTTTCCTACGTGCTTGCTATGGAAGAGCTATCCAAAGTGGACGCCTCTGCATCCGTGGTAGTTTCGGTCAACAACTCGCTGGTGTGCTTTGGGCTGGAAAAGTATGGTACGGATGCACAGAAAGAAAAGTACCTAAAGCCACTGGCCATGGGCAAACAGATCGGGGCTTTTTGCCTCTCCGAACCGGAAGCCGGCTCGGATGCCACTTCACAGCGTACCACGGCAGTGGATAAAGGAGATTATTACCTGCTCAACGGCACAAAGAACTGGATCACCAACGGCAGTACAGCAACAACTTACCTGGTGATGGCGCAGACACATCCCGAAAAGGATCATCACGGCATCAACACCTTAATTGTAGAAAAAGGAACCGAAGGATTTACGGTAGGCCCTAAGGAAAATAAGCTGGGCATCCGGGGTTCGGATACCCACTCGCTGCACTTTAACGACGTAAAAGTACCGAAGGAGAACCGCATTGGAGCCGATGGTTTCGGTTTCAGCTTCGCGATGAAAACATTGGAAGGCGGCCGTATCGGAATTGCCGCACAGGCGTTGGGTATTGCTTCAGGGGCATACGAACTGGCGCTTGCCTATGCAAAGGAACGCCAGACATTCGGCAAGCCCATCGGCCAGCACCAGGCCATCCAATTCAAGCTGGCCGATATGGCAACCCGGATTGAGGCGGCGAGGCTCCTATGCCTGAAGGCCGCCCGGCTCAAGGACCTGAACCTACCCTATGCCCAGGCCTCTTCCATGGCAAAACTCTACGCCTCGGAAACGGCGATGAAAACAACGGTAGACGCCGTTCAGATCCACGGCGGATACGGTTATGTAAAAGAATACCACGTAGAGCGACTGATGCGTGACGCGAAGATCACCCAGATTTATGAGGGTACTTCGGAAATACAGCAACTGATCATTGCGCGGGAAATATTAAAAGACTGAAGCATGAAAATAAATAAACACAGCTGGACTATCGTGGCAATGGTAGCCATCAGCACTGGAACCGTGGGCTGCAGTAACAGTACTGGTCGCGCTGACAGTGTTCAGATCCCGGTTTCACCGGCCGATTTTGAAACCACGGTCGACGGTGTTCCGGTAAAACTTTATACCCTTTCCAACGATGAACTGACTGTAACCATTACGAATTATGGCGCACGCATCGTTAGCTTGCAGGTACCGGATCGGCAGGGGAAACCGGTAGACGTGGTGCTGGGATACCGGGATCTGTCGCATTACCGCCAGGAAGGAGAGGCATATTTCGGGGCCATTGTCGGGCGCTACGGAAACCGGATTGCCGGTGGACGTTTCTCACTGGACGGACAGGTGTATCAACTGGAATTGAATGACGGCCCCAATACGCTGCACGGCGGGAAGAACGGTTTTTCAGGAAAAGTATGGGAAGTGCAGCAGGCAACAGCCGACAGCCTGGTGCTGCGGTATATTGCCGACGATGGTGAAGCCGGTTTTCCGGGACGGTTGGAGGCTACAGTGACATACCGTCTGACGACTGATAACGGACTGGCCATCCGGTACCGTGCCACCACAGATAAACCCACCGTGGTGAACCTGACAAACCACGCTTACTTTAACCTCAACGGGGCGGGTGATCCTACGATCCTGGACCATACACTGATGATCCACGCGGACGACTACTCACCCGTTAATGAAACCCTGATCCCTACGGGCGAAATAGCCGGCGTGTCCGGCACGCCGTTTGATTTTCGGGAACCGAAAGCGATTGGCGCGCGCATTGACGCAGCGAATGAACAACTGAAGTACGGCCAGGGGTATGACCACAACTTTGTGCTACGGAAAAGTCCCGGGTTGCAACCGGTTGCCATGGTAACAGGTCCCAAGACCGGCATTGTCATGGAAGTGCTCACCGAAGAGCCCGGCATGCAATTCTATAGCGGTAATTTCATGGATGAGGTGCAGGGCGGCAAAGGCGACCATATTTACCACCACCGTTCGGCCTTCTGTCTCGAAACACAGCACTTCCCCGATTCCCCGAACCAGCCGCAGTTTCCCTCCACGGTACTGCGCCCGGGGGAAGTATATCAGACCGAAACGGTCTACCGTTTTCGGTAGCCGGGGTGGAACAATGTTCGGTGGGCCTACGGTAAGTTGGCGTATGTTGGTGAATGCGCATGTCGAAAAACTAAATTAACGGATGTTCGATTTCAGATTAAGGGTATTTTATACCGTAGCGAAAAGGCTCAATTTTACCAAAGCCGCGGAAGCGTTGTACATTACGCAGCCGGCTGTAACCAAGCACATTAAAGAAATTGAAAATTATTTTAAAGTCAAACTGTTCGATAGAAACGGAACAAAGATTAAACTGACGCCAGCAGGTGAAACATTGCTGCATTATGCGGAGCAACTGTTTGCCATTTACCAAAATCTCGAATTTGACCTGGATGCTTTCACACAAAGAAAGTCAGGGACACTTCGTATCGGTGCGAGTACAACAGCTGCCCAATACCTGTTGCCACCTATATTGGCTGCGTTTCATCATAAATTTGAGACTGTCAAAGTACAGCTGGTAACTGGTAATACCGAGCTGATTGAAACGGCTTTACAGCAAAAGACTATCGATCTCGGCATTATAGAAGGAAAGTCAAGAAATACGGTTTTTAAATACACCCCTTTTGTGAAAGATGAATTGGTATTGGTTGCTAAAACCGGCCATCCACTGGCTAAAAAATCTGTTGCAAAACCGGAAGACCTTTTGAAATGTTCATTCCTGTTGCGCGAACCTGGCTCGGGAACATTGGAGGTAATTGCACACGCGCTCAAGCAATCCGGTATAAAAATAGGTGATCTGAATGTAGAAATGCAGCTCGACAGTCCGGAGAGTATTAAACTTTATCTGCTCAACTCGGAGGCCCTGGCATTTCTTTCGGTTTATGCTATTTTCAAGGAACTAAAGAATAACGAATGTACCATTATCGATGTAAAGGGCCTTACTATCGAAAGGCAATTCAACTTTATACAAGCCCAGGGCGATACCGAAACCCTGCCCGATTTCTTTATAAAGTTTGCCATCAATTATAACTTTAAGTAATGGCAGATTACCAATAGCAATTTCTAATCAGCCCTTTCCATACGGACCTTTGTAGTAAAATAAGGTATTATGGAACACGGCACTGGAAAGGCTATTAAACCCGGCCGCTTTAACGGCTTTCTTGATCGAAGCATTACCACAAGGGAAGTTATCTTTTTATTGGCAGTAATATGCTGTCTATCTCCACTCATATCACCACCTGTCGCACTTTTGATGGGACTTGTCATTGCACAATTCATCGGTCATCCTTACCTGCACCTCAATCATAGAACAACACACATTTTGTTGCAGATCTCGGTGGTAGGCCTTGGGTTTGGGATGAATGCTTCCAATGCCTTAAAAGCGGGTAAGGACGGCTTCTTGTTTACAATAGCTTCCATAATCGGAACACTGGTTATTGGCTATTTTATGGGAAAAATTCTCAGAATAGACAGGAAAAGCGCTTATTTGATTGCTGTCGGAACGGCTATTTGCGGCGGAAGTGCGATCGCGGCCGTATCCCCGGTTATGAAGGCGGAGGAAAAGCAGATTTCTGTAGCTTTGGGTACCATTTTTATGCTCAATTCATTGGCCTTATTTATCTTTCCTTTCATCGGTCATTCCCTTAACCTGTCGCAGACACAGTTTGGCCTATGGAGTGCCATTGCCATTCACGATACCAGTTCTGTCGTCGGCGCAGCCGGTAAATACGGAACGCAGTCCCTGGAAGTGGCCACAACCGTAAAACTGGCCCGGGCATTGTGGATTATTCCTGTGGCCCTTCTGTCAGCCTTTCTTTTTAAAAACAGCAGCAGCAAGGTAAAAATCCCCTGGTTCATTGGGCTGTTTATCCTCGCCATGATTGCCAACACTTATATTCCGTTTGTTCAAAATTTCAGCCATTACCTTACCGGGATTGCAAAAGCTGGGTTAACATTGACATTATTTCTAATTGGCTGTGGACTGAACAGAAAACTACTTTTAAGTGTTGGATTCCGCCCGTTAATTCAGGGCGTTGTGCTATGGGGCATCATCTCTGCCGCGGCATTATGGGCCGTATTAAGTTTTGCCGCTTAAACATCGAATAAGGCCCTTATTTCAACAACTGCGTAGCAACATAATCATAACTTTGCCTGATACTTTCAAACGGATCAATCGTAATGATGTCCTGTTCCACAAAGAGGTGCTGCAGTCCGGCTGTTTCCCGTTGCGCAAATATTTGCTTAAAATCAATGGCACCTGTTCCTACTTCGGCATAGGTAATGGATGGCAGAATTTCCGTTAGTGGCTTCTGGTCTTGCCCTGGTCCCGTAACGGGAGCCGTATTGGCCTTATCCATATCCTTGACATGCCACAACGGGAAGCGCCCCGGATACATTGCAAAATAGTCCGTGCTGCTTACCCCCGATTTCTCTGTCCAGAACAGGTCCAGTTCAAATGCGATTTCCTTTTCCGTGCGGGTTAATAGGATGTCCAATCCCCTGCTGCCGTCCTCCAACTGCCGGAACTCCCAAAAATGGTTATGATAGCCCATTTTAAGTCCCGATTTTGAGGCCAGTTCCGCACCCTTATTAAGCTGGTCGGCAATAAATTGGTAATCGCTCACCGTAAATTGCCCAATCCGATCCATTGGCGGAACCGGCACAACCAGGTATTGCTGTCCCAGTTCCGCAGCCGTATCAATGTAGGCCTTCAATGCCGCCTCATCCCCGTCACCCGGGGTTAGGAAAGCCGTAAGATTATAATGTCCACTGTATGTTTTTAAGCCGTGTTTTCGAAGCAGGCCACCGAAATCAGCCAGCGGGGCACCCCAGAAAGACACCCTTCCCCCCGGACCGATTTCCGGACCGAATGTTTCTACATGGCTGTAGCCGATTTCAGCCACCCGGGATAGGGTGGTTTCCAGCTGACCTGCCAGCAACTCGCGGAGTGTGTACAATTGCAGCCCTATTTCTTTGGGTGCATGGCCTGCGGATGGTGAAGAGCAGGCCCAAAATGCCGGCATGCAATAGGCCGCACCTAGGCCCATGCCAACCTGTTTGATAAACGTTCGTCTGTCGTAACTCATGTTGTTATACCGAATGGTTGATCTAATGTAGGCTTTTTGATTAAAAACCCAAGCCGCTAACCCGATATAAATCAATTAATGCCGTACTTTTTTATTAATTTAGTCGAAACCATTACCATACCGATTATGAATGAAACACGAAGAAAGTTTTTAGGAACAATGACAACGTTGGCATTGTCGGCCGGCACCGCTTCGGCTTTTCCGGGGATCCTTTCATCCGGAACGGCCCGCTCTTGGAACCGCAAAATCAATGTCGGGGCAATCGGCATAAACGGAATGGGGTGGTCCGACCTTAATGCCATGCTGAAAAATCCCGATGTACACTGCACGGCGCTCTGCGACGTCGATAGTCGGGTGTTAAAGAAACGGGCGGACGAACTTGCGGAACGGAATATCCACCCGGCATTATATACCGACTACCGGAAACTGCTCGCCGATCCGCAGGTGGATGCTGTGATCATTGGGACACCCGACCATTGGCATTGCCTGCAACTGGTGGATGCCTGTGCTGCAGGGAAAGATGTATATGTGGAAAAGCCGCTGGGCAACTCCATTGCCGAATGCAACGCGATGGTTGCCGCTGCCCGGCGTTACGACCGTGCCGTGCAGGTAGGGCAATGGCAGCGCAGCCAGCAGCACTTCGCCGATGCCATGGCATTTGTCCATTCGGGAAAGCTGGGAAAGATCCGGTTGGTCAAGGCGTGGGCGTATCAGGGGTGGATGAAAAGCATCCCGGTTAAACCCGATGGTCCTGTGCCCGACGGCGTCGATTACACCCGTTGGCTGGGCCCCGCGGAGCGACGGCCTTTTAACCCGAACCGGTTCCATTTTGAATTCCGCTGGTTCTGGGACTACGCAGGCGGATTGATGACCGACTGGGGCGTACATATGCTTGATTTTGCGTTAATCGGCATGCAGGCGACCACCCCGAAAGCAATTATGGCCTCGGGAGGGAAATTTGCTTATCCGGATGACGCCGCCGAAACGCCGGATACGCTGACCACAGTCTACGAATTTGAGGATTTCAGTGTGCAGTGGGAACACGCAAACGGTATTGATGGCGGGCCGTACGGCCGTAACCATGGGGTCGCCTTTATAGGCAATAACGGCACGCTGGTGCTCGACCGGCAGGGATGGGAAGTGATTCCCGAAAAGGGCCGGATGGAGGCTGTCCCCTTCCGGAAAAGCCAGGATAACGGACTGGATAACCACACGGCCAATTTCATCGATGTGGTGCGGTCGCGGAAACTCGACGAACTGAACGCACCCATTACCGCAGGTGCACATATCGCTATTTTTTCCCAGATGGGAAACATTGCTTACCGGGTGGGAGAAAAAATTTACTGGGATGCTAAGGCTGGCCGCTTTACCAGCGAGGAGGCTAACCGCTTATTGGCCGCCGCCTACCATAACGGGTATCAGCTGCCATCGGTATAGCCGATTCAGCGCATTAGCGCACTTGGTTTGAAGCATTAGCCTCTTCGACCTCCCGGGCGGTTTCTTCGACTTTCTTGGCCAGTTCGGCCTTGTATTGAAGCAGCCGTTCGGCCAGCTGTGTGTCGGATATGGCCAGTATCTGGGCCGCCAGTATTCCTGCATTCATAGCGGCATTCAGGGCCACAGTAGCTACCGGAATCCCATTGGGCATCTGCAAAATGGAGAGCACGGAATCCCAGCCGTCAATGGAGTTGGATGATTTTACCGGTACGCCGATAACCGGCAGGTGCGTGATGGAAGCCACCATGCCCGGCAGGTGTGCCGCCCCTCCCGCGCCAGCGATAATCACCTTCAGGCCGCGCGCTGCCGCATGCTGGGCGTAATCAAACATACGCTGCGGTGTACGGTGTGCCGATACGATGGTAACCGCTACCCGGGCACCTAAACGGGTGAGGATATCTACCGCATCCTGCATGACCGGCAAATCCGATTTGCTGCCCATGATGATGCCGACTTCCGGTGTCTGATCTATTGCCATTTTGCGCTGTTATGTAATTACTTTAATCGTTTGCTGTACCCTTCTGGCCGTTTCAATGGCTGCTTCCCGGTCTTCGTTGACGATACATATGTGTCCCATTTTCCGGAAGGGCTTGGTGTATTTTTTTCCGTAAAGGTGCAAATATACACCTTCCATTGCTAAAATTTCTTCAACCCCTTTATAATAGGCCAGTCCTTCATGCCCCGCTTCACCCAATAAATTTACCATCACCGCGTTGCTGCGCGTTGCCGTGTTGCCCGGTGACAGATTGAATATGGCGCGGAGGTGCTGGGCAAATTGCGAGGTGAAATTGCCTTCGATACTCTGGTGCCCGCTGTTGTGGGGGCGCGGCGCCAGTTCATTAACCAGCAATTGCCCATCCCGGGTAAGAAACAGCTCTACGGCAAGCAGGCCGACGATTTGCAGGTCCTCGGCAATTTTCCTGGCCAGTATTTCGGCCCGTTGCTGAATTTCAAAAGGCAGCGTAGCCGGCGATATCAGGAACTCCACCAGATTTGCTTCCGGATTAAACTCCATCTCCACGCAGGGGAATGTCGCCACCTCACCCCGTTCGTTTCGCGATACGATAACGGCAAGCTCCTTCTCAAAATCGACCCATTCCTCAATCAGGCTGGGCGCATCAAAGGCCGTTTCCAGGTCGGACTCAGTCACCAGTTTTTTTACCCCCCGGCCATCGTAGCCGTCTTTGCGGAGTTTCTGGATGTAAGGCAACCGCATGGGGGTACTGAACAGGTTTTCCCTCGATGAGATCAGCTGAAACGGCGCCGTCGGAATGTTATTCTGCTTAAAAAAATGTTTCTGCAGTCCCTTATCCTGTATCAGGCGGATCACACGCGACTGCGGATAAACCAGTACGCCCTCTTCCTCCAGTTTTTCGAGGGCATCCACATTCACCTTTTCGATCTCGATGGTAATCATATCGAGATGCTTACCAAAGTCATATACCGTGTCAAAATCAGTTAATGCACCGCATTGAAAATGATTGCAAAGGTTACGGCAGGGCGCGTTTTTATCCGGGTCGAGGATATGGATGTTGACATTGAAGTTGATTGCTTCCTGGATCAGCATCCGGCCAAGCTGACCGCCCCCGAGGATACCCAATTGTAATTCGCCATAAAAATCTTTTGCCATAGGTGATTTGGAATGTTATGAAGGTTAAGCGTGTGTTGATTGCAGCTTGTCGGCGATAATATGCTCCTGCTCAATTTTTTTCTGTAATTCCAGGAACGCCCCGATCAATGCTTCGGGCCGCGGAGGGCAGCCCTGCACGTAAATGTCTACCGGAATAACCCGGTCGACCCCTTTTACCACATGATATCCATGCTGCCAATACGGTCCGCCGCAGTTGGAACAGGAGCCCATGGAAATCACATATTTGGGGTCGGGCATCTGTTCGTACAGCCGCCGGATGCGGTCGGCCATCTTGAAGGTCACCGTTCCGGCGATGATCATCACATCCGACTGCCGGGGTGAGGGCCTTGGGAATACGCCAAACCGGTCTAAGTCATACGTAGCAGCCATGGCCCCCATCATTTCAATGGCGCAGCAGGCAATACCGAAACTCATCGGCCACATAGACGATAACCGGGCCCAATTGAGTAGGTCATCCAGCTTGGCGATGACCACTCCATTGCTTTCCAGCTGTTTATTCATGCTCATGGTGTTGTTCCGGGTTTCTTGAATCTGGGTTTGAAAGCCGGGGCTTTGGCTTCGGGAGCCTCCGTTTTCGGTGTTTCTTTTATTTCGGACGGTCGCAGCGGCTCGAACGGCTGTACCCGGTACCGTTCCCGGTTTAACCGGTCATAGGCCGCACCGGGAATATTGACCTGTACCCGGGGTGTTACTACGCGGGGTTTGATCCATTCGAGGTCGCCTTTCCGCCATACATATACCAACCCGACAATCAGTATCCCCACGAAGACAAACATCTCCAGTAAGGTGAACCATCCCCACCGGGGGTCGGTCGATATAAAATCCGCCTGGCCAAAAACCGTAGCCCAGGGAAAAATAAAGATTAATTCGACATCAAATAATAAAAAGACCAGGGCGATGACGTAAAAGCGGGCATTGAACTGAATCCAGGAACTTCCCTGTGCCTCTTCGCCGCATTCATACGTGCTCAGCTTTTCTTTGTTCGGTTTCTTTGGTGAGATGATTTTACCCAGTAGCAGGGTAAACAAAACCAGCAGCGCACCCACAATCCCGATGAGGAGGATTTTACCAAATTCCGTAAGTTGCGCCGGGTCATCCATGGTTCAAAGATACGCAATTTATTATTTTGACGCATGCGGTATTTTTTTCCCGGGGGTATACCCCCTCCCTGCCGGGTGCCCGTCTATAGTTTGACAGCCAGTAATAAAAGAGTAACCAAATTATGACAGGTAACACTTTACGAAGTTTACTAACTTTATCTTAACTGTTAACTCCCGGCTTAAAATCAATGGCTGCGTGTGCGGCTGTTGTTATTTTTATGTACCGGTTTTTGGCTGGCTTTTGGAACATGTTTAATACCTAAAGGTGATGTCATTGCAGACAAATTTATCTGACCAGGAATTAGTCGTTTTATTGCAGCGTGGAGATGCCGCCGCTTTCACCATGGTGTTTCATCGCTATTACGGACTGTTATTTATCCATGCTTATAAAAAACTCCGCGATGCGGAACAGGCAAAGGATGTGGTACAGGAGCTGTTCACCGCATTGTGGGTGCGGCGGGAGCGCCTTTCGTTAACCAATGATAACCTGGCCGTTTACCTGTATACCGCCGTCAGGAACCGGATTCTCGATGTCATCGCCCGCCAGCAGGTGCGCGAAAAATACATCCAGTCGCTTCAGGGTTTTATCGACCGGGAGCAAACCGGCACCGATTACCGGGTAAGGTCGCTTGATCTGGCCGCGCTTATTGAGGCGGAAATATCGGCCCTTCCCCCCAAGATGCGTGAGGTCTTCGAGATGAGCCGGTACGAGAACCTGAGCCATAAGGAGATTGCAGAGAAACTGGAACTATCGGAACTGACGGTGCGCACCCACGTAAAAAAAGCCCTGCGAATTTTGCGTATGCGGCTCAATATCGGAGTCTATTTTTTGGCATTGATCGGGTATTTTTTCTGAAACCTATACCCTTTGGCCCGGCGAAACTCGTCTACAACTAACAATCACATCGGTGTGGTATGACAAAACGAAGTGCTCAAGACTTATTGGAAAAGTACCGGACAGGACGTTGTACGGCTGAAGAACGGCGGTTGGTGGAGGCGTGGTTTGCGGAACTGGGCGAAGACGCCTATCCGGAGGAAGATCTGGTGAACGATGCCCAGCAGCGCGCCTGGTCGTCCATGAAACCGTTGCTCCCCGTCCGGCGGTCACTTTGGAAACCGCTGGTGGCTGCAGCTGCCGTGCTTGTTTTGCTATTGGCAGGTCTATACGGCTATCATTACCGCAATTCGGAGGATGAAAAGCAGACGGCTGCTGCCGGCGATGGGACGACACCGATCGTCCCCGGCGGGAGAGAGGCCGTACTGACCCTCTCCGATGGTTCGAAAATAAGCCTCGATGATGCCGGCGAGGGCAATCTGGCTGTGCAGGGGAACGCAAATGTCGTTAAGCTGGAAAATGGACAAATTACCTACCGCGAGAATGGCCAGTCGGCGGCGGGTGGACTGAATGTGTTGCAGACGCCCCGCGGTGGCCAGTATACCGTCACGCTATCCGACGGCACGAAAGTATGGCTGAACGCCGAGTCGTCCATTACGTATCCCACGGCGTTTACCGGCAAAGAACGCCGGGTAAGCATCACAGGCGAAGTCTATTTTGAGGTAGCCCACCGGGCCGACCAACCATTTTACGTCGTCTCGGAACAGCAGGAACTGAAGGTGCTGGGTACGCATTTCAATGTCGAGGCTTACGGCGACGACAGCGAAACCCGGACGACGTTACTTGAGGGCAGTGTACGGATAACCCCTGCCGGCTCCGGTTCTCCCGGGGCTGCCGCACCGCAGGGTACCACGCTGAAGCCTAAACAACAGGCCGTGATATCCCCCGGCAGTAAAGCCGTCGGTGTCAGTGCCGTCAATCCCGACGATGTCGTCGCGTGGAAAAATGGACTCTTCGTCTTCAATAATGAATCCATGGAAAGCGTGATGCGGAAAATAGCCCGCTGGTACGACGTACAGGTGGTATACGAAGACAGCCAGCCAAAGGAAGAGCTCTTCGGCGGATCCGTATCCCGTTTTGATGACGTAACCACGGTGTTGCGCATGCTGGAAAAAACGGGAGATGTACGCTTTCAGGTCAAAGGAAGAACCATCTTTATTTATGCCGGTCAATGACGAACGTGGCCGCGCGCAGTACAGTACTAACCGGAATGTAACATATGAAAAGAAAGGTGCCCCCCTAACCGGGGTTTCCCTCTTATTACAGGCAAAAAGCCAGGGGCGGTTGCGACGCCCCCGGCATCAAATGTCTTGCTTCAACAAAGAATCACTTTTTTAAAACAGACAACCAAATGTATAAAATTTCTATGAAAAAGCCCGCGGGTAGCCCCGTGGGCATGCTACACAAATCCTGGATTGTGATGAAACTCAGCATTGCCATATTACTGGCCACCATGATGGAGGTAAGCGCTCATGGATATGCGCAGGAAATTACCTACCGTAATGCGCACGCGCGGTTAGAACAGGTGTTCAGTGAGATCCGCAAACAGACCGGATATAACGTGCTGTGGTCGGCACGCAGGCTGCAGTCGGCCAAAACGGTAAGCGTCAATTTCAACAACACGCCGTTGGAAGAAGCGTTGGAGATCTGCCTTGCCGGACAGCCTTTCACCTACAGCATTGAGCGCAAAACAGTATTGATCCGCGAAGCGCCGGAACCCATCAAAGTCGTCAACACCCGGCCTGAAAACCCACCGGCGGTTGATGTAAGCGGAAGGGTTACCGACGCCAGTGGGCAGCCCATTGAAGGGGTGACCGTCCAGGTCAAGGGTGCGCAAAACGGAACTTATACCAATGCGGCGGGAGAATTTACCATCGATGCTCCCGCCAACGGCGTACTGGTAGTGAGTTCCATTGGATTTCTCACCCAGGAAATCCAGGTTAACAATCAATCGATGATCCAAATCATCCTGCAAAGCGATGAACAGACATTGGGTGAGGTTACCATTACCGCACTGGGCCTGGAGCGGAGCACGCGGAGCCTTACCTATGCCACACAGAACGTTTCCGAAGAAGAGTTAAACCGTGTTAAGGACCCCAATTTTATGAACTCGATGGCGGGTAAGGCGGCAGGTGTCGTCATTACGAAAGGCAGTGGCGGCCCGGGAGCATCCACACGGGTGCTACTACGGGGAAATAAGTCCATTTTAGGGTCCAACCAGCCGTTATATGTCATTGACGGTGTGCCAATGAACAATGCGTCCAGCACGTCGAGCAACACGCTGTTCAGCCAGCAGGATTACGGTGACGCTATTTCCAACCTGAACCCGGAGGATATTGAAAGCGTACAGGTACTTCAGGGTGCTTCGGCAGCGGCGCTCTACGGCAGCCAGGCCGCCAACGGGGTGATCCTGGTCACCACCAAAAAAGGAAAAAAAGGCAGCTCCACGGTGCAGTTTTCCTCAACAGCGACATTTGAAAACCCGATTGGCTTACCCGAAAACCAGACCGGATACGGGCAGCGTGAGCCGGGCGTAAGCAACGAGAGCTGGGGGCCGGCCATTACCAATGGTGCCAATTCGCATATCCCGGACTTTTTCAACACCGGTGCCAATTACCTGAACAGCATTTCCATTTCCACCGGCAGCGAAATCGGACAGGTTTACTTCTCTTATGGCAACACGCATGCGAAAGGCATCGTCCCCGAAAACCGGCTGAACCGGAACAATTTTAACTTAAGGGCAACCACCCAATTATTTGACGATAAACTTTCACTGGATGGGTCTGTAAATTACATTAACCAGGGCGTATACAACCGTCCGCAATCGGGCTACTACCTAAGCCCTATATTCAGCCTGTATTTATTCCCGACAGGAGATGACTTTTCAAAATACGATGCCAATCATTTTGAAACCTGGGATCCCGTGCGGAAATTATACCAGCAAAACTGGCCTTATATTGTGAACGAGGCCAGCTCTAATCAGAACCCTTACTGGATTCAGCATCGCAACCAGAACGATATGATCCGGGAACGTACCATTGCGGCTTTCACAGCAAAATATGCGTTGACCGATTGGCTGGACATCCAGGCCCGGACTACGTATGACCGGGTGCAGGACCGTTACGAACAGCGGCTCTTTGCTACTACTGATCCACTGCAGGCTTCCGCAAACGGGGACTACACCAAAAACACGTCCAGCACCGATCAATGGTACTCCGATGTATTGGTGACTGCGAACGATAACTTGGGGGATAATATTTCTCTTTCTGCAACACTCGGCGCGAGCAATACGTATATTAAAACGTCTGCAACCAACCTGGGCAGTATAACGGCATCTGGACTTTCGTATGCGAATTATTTCTCGGTAGCAGCACTGCAGTTTCCGTTCGATGCATCGGAAAGCTTGAGAAAGACCCTGAACCAGGCCGTTTTTGCTTCGGCAAACATCGGTTATAAATCCATGCTGTACCTGGATGTAACCGGCCGGAACGAATGGAGTAACACGGTTAATCTACCGTTTTTCTACCCTTCCGTCGGACTGTCCTATGTCCTGACCGAATCCATCGGGTCCAGCGACGTGCTTTCATTTGCCAAATTGCGGGCTTCGTATTCAGAAGTGGGTAATACACTGCCGTTTGGTGTGGCTAATTACCGCCCTCCCTATTCGATAGATAACAACGAGAACGTTAACCCGAGGGGAACGTTACCTTACTTCAACGGTACGGATACCGTCGATCTGAAACCCGAACGTACCCGGTCGTTTGAGCTGGGCGCCGAACTCCGGCTCTTGCGGGATAAACTGTCGGTAAACCTGACGTACTATAATGCGACGACGTATGATCAGGTATTTACGATCGGTGCTCCCGCAGGGTCTGGCGCATCGGAATTTTATATCAACGGGGGTACCATACGGAACAAGGGATTTGAAGGATTGATCAGCTACCAGGTGGGCGAAGGTGATTTCCAATGGACACCGAGCATTAACTTTTCGCGCAACATCAACCAGATTGTGCAGCTGAGCGATCTGCTGACCACCCCCCGGTTTGTATTGACATCCATTGACGCGACCCGCCAGGTGCAATTGTTCCTGACACGTCCGGAAAACGGAAATTATGGATCGTACGGTGATCTATATGGCAAACGGATACAATACAATGAAGATGGAACGGTAGTCACCGATAATAACGGCCTCCCGGTATTGTCGGCTAACCCCGACGAATACATCGGCAACGCCAACCCGGATTTCCTTGCCGGCTTCAACAATACGTTTGCTTATAAGAACTTTTCCCTCGGATTCCTGATCGACAGCCGCTGGGGAGGAGAAATTGTATCCGTTACCGAAACGTGGCGGGACTGGAAGGGATTGTCGCAGCGTACCGCTGACGCCCGTAATGCTGGCGGTGTAATGGTCAATGGCAACCTGGTGGACGCGGAAGCTTACTTTAAGCGGATATCGGGTACCGGCCAGCAGGGTGCTGCGGAGCTTTACACGTTTGACGCGACTAACATCCGTCTCCGCGAGCTCAGCCTGAGTTACCGTTTCCCGCAGTTTGCCAAGGGAATTAAAGATCTGAATATTTCCTTCGTGGGGCGCAACCTCTTTTTCTTCCACAAAGAAGCACCGTTTGATCCGGAAGTCAGTATCGCGCCTGCCAACGGACTGCAGGGGCTTGAAGGATTTAACCTGCCATCTACCCGCTCTTACGGTGTTTCATTGAGGGCCACGTTTTAACATTAATGACTTAGAAAAATGAAAAGATATCACAACATAATACGCCAAGGCAAACAGACCCTCCTATGCGCCATATCGTTGGTATTGGTAGGTGCCTGTACTGACCGGTATGAAAATGGCGACCTGAAGCAATTTTCGGACGAACTCGCCGAAATCGATGGCGTAAAAGGCGGTATGTTATTGCCGGGAATGATGAACAACATCGTTATCGCAACCGGTTCCGCAAATTATCAACGAGACAACAACCACAACGGCGACGCGTTCAGCGGATATTTGTCGTCGCCAACCCCGTTTCAGGGAAACATCCAGAACCGGACCTATGCGATGTCTGATACCTGGAACAGTCCGGTGTGGTCAAGGCCCTCAGAAACCGTTTTAAACCCCTGGTTGCAAACAAAGAAAGAAGAGAATGATATCAAATACCCCGATCTATACGCCATCGGACTGATCTGTAAGGTCTTTGTCGGTCATCGACTGGTCGATGTATTCGGCCCCATACCTTATACGCAATACGGATCCGCGAGCGAGGTCTCATTTGATTCCGAAGAAGTGGCCTATGATGCTTTTTTTGAAGACCTGGCTTGGGCTGTTGATGCTTTAACCACCGCGGAAAATGAAAGTCCCGACGGTGATCAGTTTCGTTTCGCACGGTTTGATCAGTCGTTATATAAAGGAGACTATGCCAAGTGGATCCGGATGGCGAATACGCTGCGGCTGCGGCTGGCTATGCGAATCTCCAATGTGAATCCCGAAAAAGCCCGGACGGAAGCAGAGGCGGCGGTGAATCATCCCTTTGGGGTGCTGACCGCAGCAGACGGTTCCTTCGCGGTGATTGCGCCCACTACCCACCCGTTGGAACAGATGTCCAATGCGTGGTCGGATGTCCGGATGGGGGCTACGATTGTTACATACTTGAAAGGTTATAACGATCCGCGGCTGGAAACCTATGCGCTGCCTGCCGTCGATCCGGCCGTTGAGGGCGAATACATCGGTATTCGGAACGGAATAGACATTTCCCTAAAAGATACCTATGTTAATTTTTCGAAACCGAATTTCCAGCAGACTACGCCGGTGAAGATCATGGACGGAGCCGAGAGTTACTTTTTACGGGCAGAAGGCGCGCTGAAGGGCTGGAACATGGGCGGCACGGCCCAGCAGTTCTATGAGTCCGGCGTCCGTGCGTCATTTGACCTGAATGACGTCGGCGGAGTAGACGATTACCTGAATAACGCAACGGCTGTCCCATCGGATTATACCGACCCCAAAAATCCGGACAACAACGGCGGCATCCTGACGCATACTACGGTTAAATGGGATGAAGGCGCAGGTGCCGACGAGAAACTGGAGCGCATAATGATCCAGAAATGGCTCGCCATCTATCCCGAAGGCCGCGAAGCCTGGGCGGAGATCAGGAGGACGGGCTATCCAAAGGTATATCCGAATGTGGTGAATTACAGCGGCGGCCTGATCCCGGAAGGGGCGTTTATCCGACGGCTTACTTATCCAACGTCAATCACCAACGCCAGCAAGGCGGCGGTGGATGAGGCGGTAAGCCAGTACCTGGATGGCAACGACAGCCCGTATACGCTGTTATGGTGGGATGTTGAATAATCAGATCCATCCATGACACTGTTGTTTATATGCATAAACCTGGTATGGAGCCTGGTGGGAAATTTACCTTCCCACCAGGATATACCCGCCGCGCCGGAGCTCCGCGTGAGCCGGACAGCCGATTTTCAGGTGGATGGTACCGGGCAGTCCGCTGCATGGGAACAAGCCGAGTGGGTGATGCTGCCCATGCAGGAAGGCAAGGTATCCTACGAAACAAAAATTAAAACGCTCTATTCCGAAACAGGGATTTATTTTCTTTTCCAATGTGAAGACCAGCAGCTTAACGCCACGATCGAGGAAGATTTCGGGTCGCTGTTCAGGGAAGATGTCGTGGAGGTTTTTTTGCGCCCCGACCCCTCCCTGCCCATCTACCTGGAATATGAACTTTCTCCGCTGAACTACGAACTGCCGCTGCTGATCGTCAATATCGACGGGAAGTTTAACGGCTGGCGGCCCAGTGGATACGGAGAAGGACGCAAAGTGGTTCACGCTACATCCGTACAGGGGGGCAAACGGGTAAGCGGTGCGGCGATAACCGGCTGGACCGGTGAATTATTTATCCCCTTCCGTCTGCTGAGTCCGATGGTACAGGGCTGTCCGGAACCCGGAACGGTATGGAAAGCCAATTGCTACCGGATTGATTACGATCAGGGATACGCATCGTGGACATGGCAGCGAACCACCCCCGGTGTACGGGGAAGCTTTCACCAGATGGAAAAATTTGGATCATTGATTTTTGAATAAAATCCATTTATCATCCGTAATTTCGGGTTAATATTGCATCATGCAAACTAAACAAACACTTTGTAAAACAACATAGATTCATGAAGAAGACCACTTTTGCGGCCACGCTGTGCGTGGGTGGGTTATCGTTATGCTGGGCATGCCAGTTTGGAACCGGCGGGGAAGCCGCGGATGCCAATGCCTGGCAGGCACCCGATTGGGCCGATACGCTTAAGAACCCGATCAGGGCAGCTTCGCCGGAACTGGACCAGGGAGAAACGCTGTACGCAACATACTGTGCAACCTGTCACGGTGAGCGGGGGCAGGGTGATGGCACCATGGGAGCAGAGTTTGAAGTGAAGCCGGCTAATTTCCACTTACCGGCATTCCAAAAACAGACAGATGGGGCGATATTCTGGAAAATTTCCGAGGGCAAGGGGCCCATGCCGTCCTATAAGGGTTCGCTGAACGATGACCAGCGCTGGCAATTGGTGGCTTACCTACGAAAAATATACGATGCTAAAAACAACGTAAAGCCGGAAGATGCGGGAAACAAGTACCTGCCGGTGGAGCAATTTACCATTGATCCGGCCCTGCACAGCGACTATATCCCGTTGCCGACGGGGGTGCATAACGCAATTCAATCAGAAGAACTGGTATTTATGGCCGATACCGTAGTCAGCGGCATCGAACGGCCCTGGGGCATGGCCTTCCTGCCCGATAACAGGATCCTCATTACCGAACGGGAGGGAGGGCTGCTGCAGGTCAAAAACGGTAAGCTGCAGGCTACACCCATTGGTGGGGATGTACCCAAAGGACTGCGCGACATCAAGCTGCACCCCAGCTTCAGTACCAATAAACTGGTTTACCTGACCTATTACATCGAGCCTACCGATACGGATGGCGGTTATACCGTGTTGATGCGTGGACGGCTGGAAGGTGATAAACTGGTGAACGGCGAGGAACTGTACCGGGCGGGCCCGTTTAAGGAAGGAGGCGAAACCTATGGCAGCCGGATCACGTTTGACCCGGCGGGATTCCTATACATCACTGTTGGCCAGCGCACCATTGACGACCGGCACCGGTGGCTGACGGTTCAGGACAAGTCGAACGCTTCCGGAAAAGTGATGCGGCTTAACGACGACGGCAGCATTCCCGCCGACAATCCGTTTGTCGACAGTACCGGCTCGTTGCCCGAAATATATACCTACGGGCACCGCCAGCCGCAGGGGTTGACCACAGACCCCAAGACGGGCGAGATCTGGGAAACGGAGCATGGCGAAATGGGCGGATCGGAACTTAACCGCTTAACGTACGGAGGAAATTTCGGCTGGCCATTGGTTACGTTCAGCCGGAATTACGATGGCACACTGATCTCCCAGGATACCGCACGGGAAGGCATGGAGTCGCCCGCAGCCTATTTCATACCTTCCATTGCCCCGTCCGGTTTCGATTTTGTATATGGCAATATGTATCCAGGCTGGGATGGCAATGTGTTTATTGGCGCGATGATACAGGGCCGATTGAGCCGTACAGTACTTAAAGATGGGGTAGCGGTACACGATGAACGCCTGCTCGAAAATATCGGCCGCATCCGGGACGTGAAAGTCGGTCCCGACCAATTCCTGTACCTGGTTATTGAAGATAAGAAAGTGAAGAATAACAGCCGCATTGTCCGGCTGATTCCACTGAAGTCAAAAAGTTAAGCTTATGTGCCTGTTGCCGGTGGGTTATTTGCCCATCGGCATCTTGGGCATTCCCCGCATCATGCGGGCCATTGCCGCCGGGTTTGACATCTGCTTCATCACTTTGCGCATGTCGCCGAACTGCTTCATCAGCTTGTTAACTTCGGCCAGCTCCGTACCCGATCCACGGGCAATCCGTGCACGCCGTTTCTGGTCGATGACATCCGGATTTTCCCTTTCATAGGGTGTCATGGAGTTGATGATCGCTTCAATGGGCTTAAAGGCATCGTCGTCAATATCCACATCCTTAATGGCTTTTCCTACCCCGGGGATCATACCCATCAGGTCTTTCATGTTGCCCATCTTTTTGATCTGCTGGATCTGGCTGCGGAAATCGTTGAAGTCAAATTTGTTTTTACGGATTTTGCGCTGCAATTCGGCGGCTTCTTTTTCGTCGAACTGCTGCTGTGCCCGTTCCACCAATGAAACCACGTCGCCCATGCCCAGGATACGCGAAGCCATCCGGTCGGGGTGAAACACATCAAGTGCTTCCATCTTTTCGCCGGTACCGATAAACTTAATCGGCTTGTTTACAACGGATTTGATGGACAATGCAGCCCCGCCGCGGGTGTCGCCGTCCAATTTGGTAAGTACTACGCCGGTAAAATCAAGCCGGTCGTTGAAGGCCTTGGCCGTGTTTACCGCATCCTGCCCGGTCATGGCATCCACCACGAACAGGATCTCGTGGGGTTGCGTGGCGTCCTTCACTGCGGAAATTTCGTTCATGAGCGCTTCATCGATGGCCAGCCGCCCGGCCGTATCCACGATCACCACGTTCTGTCCGTTGCGCTTGGCTTCGGCCACGCCTGCCTGTGCAATGGCGATAGGGTCTTTGGATTCCTTATCGGCATATACCGGCACATCAATCTGTTCACCCAATACCTGCAGTTGGTCAATAGCCGCCGGACGGTATACGTCGCCGGCCACCAGGAGCGGTTTCTTTCCTCTTTTTTCCTTTAGCTGTTTAGCTAGCTTGCCGGAGAACGTGGTTTTACCCGCGCCGTTTAATCCGGCAATCAGGATGACCGTAGGGTTTTTGGACAAATCCAGCTCGGTAGCCGAACCGCCCATGAGCTCGGTCAGCTCATCGTTCATGATTTTGGTAAGCAGCTGTCCGGGGGAAATGCTGGTGAGCACATTCTGGCCGAGGGCTTTCTGTTTTACCTCATCGGTAAATGCCTTGGCCGTTTTGTAGTTTACGTCGGCGTCCAGCAGCGCCTTGCGGATCTCCTTCATGGTTTCCGCCACGTTGATCTCGGTAATATTTCCCTGGCCCTTTAGTACCTTAAAGGCCCTGTCCAGCTTATCCTGTAAATTCTGAAACATGATCCGTTATTATTGTAAAAATGAACGAAGTGCAAAGGTACAAAATCCAGCGCACAAAAAAACCCGTCCGGTTGCGGACAGGTTTCATATTCTTGATGCGTTATGTGCTTTAGTCGCGGCGACCCAGCAGCATGCTGGCGTAATACAGCAGGGTAACCAGGGATGACAGTGCCGCTACCACGTAAGTCATGGCCGCCCACCACAGGGCATCCTTGGCGCCGTCATGCTCGGCGCTGCTGTGCGTAACGCCTTTATTGTCGAGCCATGCCAGTGCCCGCTTGGAAGCGTCGAATTCCACCGGCAGGGTTACAAAACTGAACAGTGTGGTCACGGCCAATGCCGCTACGCCGATGGCCAGCACCCAGATGTTTCCGGAAAAAGCCGCCAGGAGCACACCGATCATCAGCACCCAGGTCACCATCCGCGAGGCTACGCTGACCAGCGGTACCATGGCCGAGCGGAACTGGAGCCAGGAATATGCTTTCGCGTGCTGCACCGCGTGTCCACACTCGTGTGCGGCTACCGCGGCGGCGGCAATACTGCGTCCGTTATAAACTTCCGGGCTGAGGTTAACCGTCCGGTTCGCGGGGTTATAGTGGTCCGTGAGCTGGCCTTCCACCGATATAATATCCACATCGTAGATGCCATGGTCATTCAGCATTTTCTGAGCGACATCCCGGCCGGTCATTCCGCTGCTTAAGGGAATTTCGGTATACTTCTTAAACTTACTTCGGAAGCGCCATTGTACGATCATGCTGACGAGCATAATACCAATGAAAATAATCCAATATCCTGCAATCATAATTTGTTCGTTTTTGTCGTTTTTTTATCCTTTATCCAACCCGTTCAAAAAACATACCGACCTGTGAAAACCGACATAAATGCTGCCCGGGGCTGACAACGAAGATACTAAATTTCATAGATATGACAGCTGTACCGGTAAAGAAATGACAAAATAGCATCATTAAGACGCCCTTGACAGTTGTTCGGGAAACGTTAACCGTGCGGGTAGGGTGCTGCCGGGGTGCGTCCAGTATGTATCCGGTAAAAGGCAATAAAACGTGGACTCATGGTGGACTCACCCTGGACTCATGGTGGACTCACCCCGAACACATGCCGAAGCAGTCCCGAAGCATGGCCGGCCAGCGTCCCGACCGTTGCCGGAGGAGGTGATGCTTGAGCAGACAACAGCGGATGTCAACTTCAATTGCCTGACAATGTCCAGTTTACGAGACTGTTAATCGGTGGCGATTGCATAAAGGCGGCCGTCCGTGCTTCCCACATACAATATACCGTTTTGCAGCAGCGGCGTGTTCACGAAGCCCCCTAAAGCAAGAATTTGCTGTTCCGAGGCATCAGTGTCGTCCCCATAAAGCGAAAAGCCGGCTTTAAAATGGTCGTCTGCGGCAAAAACACGGGCATAGTTCAGTCTACTGCCGGTCGACTGGAAAATCTTTTTAATGGCGCCTGTTTCGGGATCGACGCCATACAATTTGCCGTTGAAGCTGCCAAAATAGATCAGGCTGCCGTCGGCAACAGCCGAACCATATACCCGCATATTCAATGGGATTTTCCATTGTACCTGACCATCGGCAGCATCAAGGGCATAAAAAACGTGTGTATCGGAAGTTCCGAAATAGAGTTTGTTGTGGTACGCGGTTGGCGTGGCGATGATCCAGCTGCCGTATTCCTTCATATTCCATTTTCCGCGTCCCGTTTTTGGGTCCAGCGCATAAATGTTGAAATCCCTGCTGCCCGCATATAGGGTATTGTCGTGAAACAGCACACCTTTCTGAAATTCCCCCTTTGGGAAATAAGCATCCCCCACCGAACGGAACTTCCATAGTAAATGGCCCGTAGTGGCATTAAGTGCATATAAAAACCCGTCAAATCCACCCACATAAAGCGTATCATGCTGGATGACCGGTGTAGCGTGTACCATGTCGCCGGTTTTAAACTTCCAGATCAGCCGTCCGTCCGCGGCATTGAGTGCGTATATGTGCTGGTCACTGCTTCCAAAATATACTTTTCCGTCGCTAACCGCGGCATCCGACAGGTTATAATCCCATAGGTCCTGTTTGCGCTCCCCGCCGGTTTTGAATTTCCAGTGCAGTTTTCCTGTTTCGGCATCGACTGCATAAAAAAAGCCATCCATACTGAGCATGAACAGCGCCCCGTCGGAAACCACGGGCGAAGAATAGAGTCCGCCGACTGTCGCAAACTTCCAGCGCGCCGCTCCCGTCTGGCTGTCAACCGCGTAAATGTTTTTGTCTTCGCTGCCAAAGAATACGGTGCCGTCGTAAAAATAGGCACTTCCAAATAACCGACCTCCCGTTTGATATGCCCATTTCAGGGTTAGTGTGTCCGGAACTGCAAATACGGACATCGTAAGCAATAAAAGAGATAGGGTAAGAAGGGTGCGGGTAACGCGCGGTTTAGGAGATATGATCATGTTTACAGGAATTAGGACTTCAATGATAAGCAATTTATCGCATAAACACACGGTGTGTCTGCTGCGGGCCGGGTCAGGCGGCGCATGCTTGGCTGCCGGTGACGATATTCCTGCTATGGAAGTGGAGCCAAATTGCGTAAGTTTGGGCATCATGAACACCGGTTTGGCTTTTCAACGTACCCGCATTGCGCCGACCCCCAGCGGCTTCCTGCACTTGGGTAATGTGCTGTCCATGGCGAAAACCGTGGCGCTGGCGCGGCGTACGGGTGCGCGCGTGCTGCTGCGGATTGATGACCTGGACCGCGAACGGGTGAGACGGGAATATGTCGAGGATATTTTTGCAACGCTGGATTACCTGGAGATTCCCTATGACGAGGGGCCGCGGAATTATCGGGAATATGCCGATGAACATGCTCAACAGCATCGCCTGACGCTATATAATAACGCATTGAATGATCTGCGCGAGCGGCGGTTGGTGTTTGCCTGTGGTTGCTCCCGTTCAGCTGTATTACAGGCAAGTGCAGACGGGCATTATACCGGGACCTGCCGGCAAAAGGCGCTGCCACTGGATGGTGCCGGGCTCAGCTGGCGACTGTATACGGATAACCCGGTAGAACTGGCAGTTGCCGACCTCGGCGGACAGGTGATACGGGCCGGGCTTCCGCCATCGATGTCCGATTTTATTGTCCGGAAAAAAGACGGATTCCCGGCATACCAGCTGGCCTCGGTAGTGGATGATCTCCATTTCGGGGTCGACCTGATCGTCAGGGGCGTCGACCTGTGGGAATCCACGCTGGCGCAGTGCTACCCTGGCCCACTGTCTGGAAGCTGAGCGCTTCAGCACAATAAAATTCATGCACCACCCGCTGCTCCTGGATGCCGGCGGTTGTAAACTATCGAAGTCGGCCGGTGCCACTTCCGTACATTACCTCCGTAAACAGGGAAAAAGCCGGTCGGAAATTTACCGGATGATCGGCGAGTGGATAGGCTTGGAAAAGCCGCTGAATCATTGGGAGGAACTGGTTTAATAACCGTATTTATCTTTCCACTGCTGGCGCAGCTTCTCCCGCAGCTTTTCTTCCGCCGGGTTACTGCCCGGATCATAGAGCTTGGTTCCGCTTATGGCGTCGGGCATAAACTCCTGTTCCACAAAATTGCCTGCGTGGGCATGGGCATATTGGTAATTCTTGCCGTAATCCAGGTTTTTCATCAGTTTGGTGGGGGCATTCCGCAAGTGGAGCGGTACGGATAGGTCGCCCGTTTTCCGCACCAGTTCCTGTGCCCGGTTGATGGCCTCGTAGGCCGCGTTGCTTTTCGGGGAGGATGCGAGATAGGTGACTGCCTGGGAAAGGATAATCCGCGACTCTGGCCATCCAATGACATTGACGGCCTGGAAACAGTTGTTGGCCAGCAATAGGGCATTCGGATTGGCGTTGCCGATGTCCTCAGCAGCCAGGATAAGCAGCCGGCGGGAGATAAATAACGGATCCTCACCCCCTTCCACCATGCGCGCCAGCCAGTAGACCGCCGCATTCGGGTCGCTTCCCCGGATGGATTTGATAAATGCCGATATGATGTCGTAATGCTGCTCACCGGCTTTATCGTAGATGGCCATGTTCTGCTGAACCTGCCGGAGCACAAAGTCGTTGGTGATGGTCAGCGGTTTACCGGCCGCAGCGTTGACCACCAGCTCCAGCACATTCAGCAGCCGACGGGCATCGCCGCCCGAGAGGCGGAGCAGGGCCTCGTGCTCTTTCAATGTCACCTGCTGCTGGCTGAGCCACGCATCTTCGCGCAAGGCCTTCTCGATGATACCCACGAGCTCCGCTTCCGTGAGGTGCTGCAGTACATAGACCTGGCAGCGGGAGAGCAGCGCCGAGATTACTTCAAATGACGGATTTTCGGTGGTAGCCCCGATCAGTGTAACGAGTCCGCGCTCCACAGCGCCGAGCAGCGAATCCTGCTGTGACTTGGAAAAGCGGTGGATTTCATCGATAAAAAGGATGGGCTGCTGTTGCTGGAAATTTTTAAGCTGGCCGGCCTTGTCGATCACCTCCCGCACATCTTTTACGCCGGAGTTGATCGCGCTTAAACTGAAGAAAGGGCGGTCGAGCGTCTGGGAGATGATGTGTGCCAGGGTGGTTTTGCCTACGCCCGGAGGACCCCACAAAATCATGGAAGGGATGTTGTTCTGCGCGATGGCATTACCCAATACCGCACCGGGGCCGATGAGGTGCTGCTGCCCTGCATAATCGGCAATGGTATTGGGACGCATCCGTTCCGCTAGGGGGATTTGTGTTGCCATGATTTTTAGCAAAAATAAGAGGAATTAGTGACAAAGTGAAAAAAGCTTTGCTTTTTAGCTGGGGCGTTGCGGGGGTGATTGCGCTGCCGTGCTCGTAACAGAGATCATACATTTGGAATTTTAAGGAACAATTTTTGTACCTTAGTGGGCACATAGGAGTATGATATGAGGATAAAACAGTGGCTGCTACGTTATGCAGCATGTTTTTGTTGTATTTTAGGGGGCGTTCCACTCAGCCTCACCGCACAGCATTCCGTTGATTTTTCGGGTTACATCAGCAAATATGACAGTACGTTTTCCGGTATTGGCCCGGAAGTTTATTTCCTTCCGCCACCCAAATCGACGGAAGAACTGCTGGATGACCGGTACGCCGAGAAAGAAATCGACTCGGCACTGGTTGAAGCGTATGTCGACCGGATGCATTATTACCATCGGCTGAAAATGACCGGCGATAATGCGGTGCTTGCGAAGTACCTGCCCTTTGCCGAAACCCAGGCTGCCAGCGTGGAAGGTAAATTACTTACGGAGATTGAACGTTTTGAGAAGCTGGGCAGCATTAACCTGGTGGGCGACCTGCAAAACCGGCTGGCAATGGAATACCTGGCCATCGGTGCCGATGCATATGCCATTGAATTCTTTGAGAAGGCAATGGATACCAAGCAGCGGGCAAACCGCATGGCCGACCGGGATGCCATCGGGCATAACCTGGCGGTTACGTACGAATACCTGGGGCAGCTGACGGAAGCACACACGCTCCGCGATGCGCTGTATGAGCGGGCGGTGGAGACCCGGAATGCCGACCAGCAGGGCTATGCCATGATGGAATTGGCGGTTGTTAAAGCCAAACAGGGTACCGCAGCCGAAGCGGAACGCGATATTATCCGTAAAGTGGTGCCGCTTTTCCGGCGCACCCGGAACGATGAGGGCCGCATAGCCGCTTACAATACATTGGCTGCTATTTATTTTCTGCAGCAGAAATATCCGGAAGCGCAATGGTTTTTGCTGCAGGCTAAAACCATTGCCGACAAAGAAGGCCTGGCGGGGCAATTGCCCGAGATCATTTTCAGTCTGGCCGAGGTGAAGAAGCAATCGGGAAACCCACGTGTTGCTATTGAGGAGTATAAAGTGGCAAACGGCCTGGCACAGAAAGACAACATGCTGGGCATGCAACTGGCTATACAGGACGCACTTGGCGACCTCTATCATGAAGCCGGTAATTACGACGAAGCGGCCGTTGCACTCCGGCGGTACGATGCGTTGAAACATGCATTATTTCTGGGTGCGTCTGACCTGCCGGCAATCAATTAACCGGCCGGGCCCCGGCAACTGCAAACATCCTGGCCTGCCACCTCACCGTCTGGCCCCGGTCTGCAGGCAGGTTAGGGTAATTTATGCACGTGGGTAGCGCCAGTGATCGTTTTTTTGATTAAATTTATCGACTTAATTGAATAGAACAAGGCGGGTTGGTGCGCTGCGGATAACAATGGCGCTTCACTGCCTTAAGGAAATAATTTATTTGAATGAAACCTGCGTGAGCTACCGCTCAAAAACAGACACGAATGGGAAGCGCCCACGCAAGCTGAATCACCGATAAAGACAAATTAATTAGATGAAAATGTTGAAGAAAGTTTTTTTTGCGCTGTTTGTAGTAGCTGTTGTAGCTTGTGGTTCCAAACCGCGTGTGAATTTGGACGGAGAAGAAGGCGCATTAAAACCAACGGCACAGCATGCGGTGATTGCCAAGGACGTGGTGGGGCTGTTTGAATCGGTGAGCTATAAGAAAGTGCCTTTGGACGACTCCATTTCTTCTATTGTTTTCACGAATTTGATTGAAGCCATTGACGGGGGTAAGAATTACCTGATGCAATCGGATATTGACGGTTTTGAACAATACCGGAATGCATTGGCCAAAGATTTCAGGGATGGCGACCTCAGTGCTGCATACCATATATTCAATGTATATATGGAGCGCTATATCAACCGGCTTGAATATGCATTGACCCAGGTTGATGTACCGCATGATTTTTCGAAAGATGAAGTATATGTGTACAACCGGGAAAAGGAAAGCTGGTTTACCAGTGAAGCGGAAGCCGATGAGCAATGGCGCAAACGGGTGAAATATGACCTGCTGAACCTGCGGCTGAGCGGCACGGTAACGGATTCATCAGAAACCTCGAATAAGGAAACCCTGCGCGACCGGTATAAATATTTAATCTCGGTGGCGAAGCAAACCGACACCAACGAGGCATTCCAGGTGATCATGGCCGCGCTGACCGATGCTATTGATCCACACACCAGCTATTTCAATCCGTATTTTGCGCAGCGATTTAACGAGGAGATGGCCAACACGTTTGAAGGCATCGGCGCCCGCCTGACTATGGAAAATGAAGTGGTGAAGGTGGCCGAGGTGATTGTGGGTGGACCGGTTTACCGGGAGAAGGCCTTGCAGATTGACGACCGCATTATCGGCGTGGCTCAGGGCGAGGACGGCGAATTCGAAAACATCATCGGCTGGAAGCTGGATAATGCCGTTTCGAAAATCAAGGGGCCGAAAGGCACCGTGGTACGGCTTAAGGTAATCCCGGCAGGGGAAGAGCTTACCGCCGAACCGCGGATTGTTGCGCTGACACGGGAGAAAATTGTGATCGAAGAAGAATCCGCCAAGCGGGAGATCAAGGAGGTTGTGGGTGAAGACGGTAAGACGTACCGCGTAGGCATCATCAGCCTGCCGAAGTTTTACATCGATTTTGAGGCTTATCGGGCGAATGACCCCAACTATAAAAGCACGACACGGGATGTCCGGCTGTTGCTCGACACACTGAAGCAGGAGAAAGTAGACGCGGTGTTGATGGATTTGCGGTTTAATGGAGGCGGGTCCCTGCAGGAGTCCATTGAGCTGACCGGATTGTTTATTGACAATGGCCCGGTTGTACAGGTACGGGATACGCGTAACCGGGTGGAGGTAAACAGCGACAGCGAAGACGGCGTAGCCTGGGACGGACCGCTGGGTGTGATCATTAACCGGTTCAGTGCTTCGGCATCGGAAATTTTTGCCGGAGCAATACAGGACTATGGCCGAGGCATCATCCTGGGATCACAGTCGTATGGCAAGGGGACGGTACAGTCGGCCATTGATATGAGCCGGGTGATCAGTCCGACCGACCGGCTGCTGCTCAAGGCCAAGGCCGATGAGGGGGCTGACGTTCCGGTGGGCGCGCCGCAATTCGGACAGATTAATATTACACTCGCCAAATTTTACCGCATTACGGGAAGCAGCACGCAGCATAAAGGGGTGACGCCGGATGTGGTGTTCCCGTCCATTTATACAGCAGATAAATACGGGGAAAGTTCCGAACCGTCGGCGCTTCCCTGGGACCAGATCAACCCGACCGATTTTAGTCCGGTTGCAGACCTGAGCCCGCTGATCACTACACTTGAGTCGCAGCACCAGTCGCGCATGAAAGCTTCCCCTTCGTACAAGTTCTTACTGGAAGATATAGACCTGATGCACAAACGTGAATCGGAAACGAGTGTAACGCTCCAGGAAGACAAGCTGAAAAAAGAGCGGGAAGAGAGCCGCGCGAAAAGCAAAGAGCGTGAGGCAACCATCCACGCCATACGGTCGGGGGCTCCATTGGAGCCGACTGCCGCCGCCAGCGGCAACACGGATGAGGTAGACTTCATACTGGATGAAAGCCTGGCTGTGATGGCCGATTATGTTGGCTTGGGCAAACAATAGCCGGTAGCGGTTAAGAACGCGGTTACTTCCGCGCCGCCAAATCGGTTACCGCCAGTCTTTGTACCGGTTAATGAGGCCGTTGGTGGATGCGTCATGTGATGTCACACTGCCGGAGGTCTGCAGTTCGGGCAGGATTTTTCCTGCCAGCTGTTTCCCTAATTCCACACCCCACTGATCGAAACTGAAAATATTCCAGATCACACCCTGTACAAAAATTTTGTGTTCATAAAATGCGATCAGGGAGCCCAGGGTATAGGGTGTTATTTTCTTGATGAGAAACGAATTGCTCGGGCGGTTTCCCTCAAAGGTTTTATAATGCTTGAGCGCCTCAATGGCCGCATCCGGCTGACCCGCTGCACGTAATTCATCAACTACTTCATTCTCCGTTTTCCCATTCATCAGTGCCTCTGTCTGCGCGAAGAAATTGGATAGCAGCAGCATGTGATGTTCGCCAATCGGATTGTGGCTTTGGGCCGGGGCAATGAAATCACAGGGAATCAGCTTGGTGCCCTGGTGGATCAGCTGATAAAACGCATGCTGGCCATTGGTGCCGGGCTCACCCCAGATAACGGGACCCGTTTGATAGGTAACCCGGTGGCCATTGCGGTCGACCGTTTTCCCGTTACTTTCCATATCACCCTGCTGGAAGTAGGCTGCAAACCGGTGCATATACTGGTCGTAGGGTAGAATGGCCTGTGTTTCGGTCCCGAAGAAATTATTATACCAGATCCCCAGTAGTCCCATAATCACGGGAATGTTTTCTTCGAACGCCGTATGGCGGAAATGGGTGTCGGCTGCATGTGCGCCAGCCAGCAGCTGTTGGAAATTATCAAAACCGATGCCCAGTACAATGGACAGTCCGATGGCACTCCAAAGGGAATACCGGCCGCCTACCCAGTCCCAGAATTCAAACATGTTCCGCGTGTCGATGCCAAATGCGGCCACCGCGTCGCTGTTGGTCGAAATTGCGACGAAGTGCTGGGCTACGGCGGATTTCGGCGCGCCGCTGTGCAGCAGCCATTGCTTGGCTGTTTCGGCATTGGCCATGGTTTCCTGGGTGGTGAATGTTTTGGAGGCAATGAGAAACAGCGTGGTTTCGGCATTGACTTTTTTTAGTGTTTCGGCGATGTGCGTGCCGTCCACATTGGAAACGAAATGCAGGTTGAGCCGGTTTTTATAGGCCTTCAGGGCTTCGGTTACCATCACCGGACCCAGATCGGAACCGCCGATGCCGATGTTCACCACATCGGTAATGGTCTTTCCGGTGTGTCCCTTCCAACTGCCGCCGATGACCGCCTCGGAGAATGACTGCATCCGGGACAATACCGCATGGACATCAGCCACGACATCCTGCCCGTTGACGGTGAGCGATGCGCTGCGCGGATTGCGCAAGGCCGTGTGGAGCACCGCCCGGTTTTCGGTTTCGTTGATGGCCTGGCCGGTAAACATGGCCTCGATTGCCTCGGACAGCCTGGTTTCCTGCGCCAGTTGCAGCAACAATGTCCGCGTCTGCCCATCTATCCGGTTCTTGGAATAGTCGAACAGGATATCACCAAACGTGATCGAAAATTGTTCAAATCGCCGGGGATTGTCCCTGAATAGGTCTTTGAGGTGCCGGTGACTGATATCGGCATGATGATTGCCGAGGAGCTGGTATGCCGGCGTGGCCGTAAAATCAATGCGTGGTAACATAGGGAAACAGTTTGATGCGAATTTAAGGTTTCTATCCGGGCAACCCAAATAAACACACGAAACCTGTGTAAATTGCTTTAAACGAAAGGCTATGAATAATTTATACAGGCTTCAGCACCGTTAAACGGTAAATTATACTGATGAAACCTGCATGAATTGCTATTCACAACTAATGGATTATTCATACAGGCTTCATCGCCGTTAAAAACAATTATTCTGATGAAAAACGTAACTTTGCACCCATGACGAAGGAACAGATACAGGACTTGAGGGATCGGATAACTTCCCTGAGGAGGCATCTTTGACATTGATGCCCGTAAACAAGAAATAGAAAAAGAACAAGCCACCACCTTACAGCCCGATTTCTGGGACGACTCCAAATCCGCGGAAAAGGTACTTCAATCCATCAAAAGCAAAAAAGTATGGACCGAGCACTTCGATGAGGTGGCCGCTGCCGTGGATGACACCGTGGTGATGCATGAATTTTACCAGGCCGGTGATGCCTCGGAAGGCGATCTCCGGGAGCAGTTTGACCTGGCGGTCCGCCAGGTGGATGCGCTGGAATTCAAAAATATGCTGAGCGCTGAGGAAGATCAGCTGGATGCGATTTTACAGATCACGGCTGGTGCAGGAGGTACGGAAAGCTGCGATTGGGCGGGTATGCTGATGCGGATGTACATCATGTGGGGTGAGAGCAATGGTTATAAAGTAACCGAGCAGGATTACCAGGAAGGGGATGTAGCGGGGATCAAAACCGTGACGTTGCAGTTTTCGGGTGATTTTGCCTACGGTTACCTGAAAGGTGAAAACGGGGTGCACCGGCTCGTCCGGATTTCACCCTTTGATTCCAACGCCAAGCGGCACACATCATTTGCTTCGGTGTATGTATATCCACTGGTTGACGACAACATCGAAATTGAAGTGAAAGATGCCGATATCGAGTGGGATACGTTCCGTTCGGGCGGTGCAGGCGGGCAGAATGTCAATAAGGTAGAGACCGCGGTGCGGTTACACCACAAACCCACGGGCATCATTATTAAGAACCAGGAATCGCGCTCCCAGCTTCAGAATAAGGAAAATGCCATGCGGCTGCTCAAGTCACAGCTCTATGAGATCGAGATGCGCAAGCGCCAGGAAGCAACTGCGGCCATTGAGGGCAGCAAGAAGAAGATTGAATGGGGCTCGCAGATCCGGAACTATGTGCTCCATCCATATAAGCTGGTAAAGGACCTGCGCACCAATGTGGAAACTTCGAATACCCAGGCAGTACTGGACGGTGAGATTGATGAATTCCTGAAAGCGTATCTGATGGAGTTTGGCGGGAAGGCTTAAAAGCTGTTCTTCCACATCATGCTCTCCACGGGTCGTGTCGTTTTATTGTTGTATTTGGCGTTGCCTTTGCTGTTATAAAACGTTTCGATATCACCTTCAACGACGAAATAGATCAACTGCCCGATCGGCATGCCAGCGTATACGCGCACCGGCTGGGCAACGGAGATTTCCAGCGTCCAGGTATTGCAGAAGCCTACATCGCCTTTCCCTGCTGTTGCATGGATATCGATGCCGAGGCGCCCTGTACTGGATTTCCCTTCGAGGAAAGGGACGTGGCGGTGTGTTTCGGTGTACTCGAGGGTTACGCCCAGGTAAAGGGCATTGGGTTCCAATACATAGCCGGATTTCGGTATCTCGAAATGTATAATTTCATTATGTGACTTGGCGTCAAGCACACGGTCTTTGTAGGTCGCAAGGTATTTGCCCAGGTGCACGTCATAGGAGTTCGTGCCCAGGCACTCCCGCCGGAATGGTTCGATGATAATGGTGCCGCGATCAATTTCTTCTAAGATGCGTTTGTCAGATAGGATCATGCTTGAAATTTACATTTAGGGCGTTAACCGACTTATACGGGGATTCCGCTGTGGTCAAAAATACGTTAATGTGTTGTATTTTATGTGATCTTTCTTTATTTATTGCCGACATCATCGGCGGCAATAGGGTTATGCCGGCCATGGCGACAGCCGGTTGATGGAGGCGGTATACCTGCCACGCGATTATATTGCATATAAAAGCGAATTTAGCTAAGTTTGGAATTCATGGCACTAGCATATTTGCGCGAATTAGAGAACGGGGTCCGTTTTGCGATCTGGCGGATCGAAGAAACGGCTGAAGACCTGATTGGCCGGCTGCAGCTCGATGAGCAGGAGCGGGAGACCCTGAACAGACTGAACAAGGGGAAGCGTACGCTGCACTGGCTGGCGACGCGTGTGCTGTTGCGCGAAATGCTGAATACACCCGGTTACATCAGCTGCCCTTCGGACGCGAATGGAAAGCCTTACCTGGCCAATTTCCCACAACGGATTTCGCTTACACATTCCTTTGACTACGCTGCGGTAATGATGAGCGACAACGGGGAGGTGGGGATCGACCTGGAATTGGTAAAGACGAAAATCCTCCGGATTGCCGACAAGTTCATGAAACCAGCGGAACTGGAGGGCATAGCCGGACAGCAGCGGATTGAACAGCTTTACGCCTGTTGGTGCGCCAAGGAGGCGGTATACAAGCTGCAGGGCAACAAGGGGGTGTCGTTTAAGGATAACATGACTATCCTTCCTTTTGAATTCCAGGACCAGGGGGTGCTGTTTCTCGACCTGGATGCACCCAATCGCAAGACACGGTTTAAAGTATATTATGAAAAATTCCAGGAATACATGCTTGGCTACGTCATGGAGGGGAATTGATCAGCGCTTAGGCTGTACGGCCCCGATAAGTTGCGTAAGGCTGTTCGCCACCTGATCTTGATCCGCCATGCGGAGCGTGCCTGAAATAAGCAGCTCACCAGTGCCCGCAGCGGCAGTATCGGTTAATCTTCCGGAAACTTCAAGATCGTTCAAGGCTGCAGCATATGCAGCGGGTATGGCTGCTGCCTGCTGATCAGTCAGCCGCCGGAAATTCATCCGCAGGTAAAATACATCGGACGAGCGGCCCGGCAGGGGCGAATCTAACGGTGCACTGCCCGTATACAGTTGAAGGGCGGTATCGCCGAGCGGGCGGATGTTTACTTCATATAGCGGGAAAACGGAGCGGTTAAGCTGCTGGGCGCCGGGGTCGATGATTCCCTGCCGGATCAAGTAGTCGCGCGGTCCGCCATGGGCGGTATTTACAGCCGCCACCAGCTCCGGTATGGTATTTTCGACCACTGTCACCTGCTCTTCCAGTTCAAAATCATCGTTATAACCATATGTAATAGCTGTATCCCGCTGTGTAGTACTACCCCGCCATTCCAATGCCAATCCGCCCCGGTAATAACGCAGTAAACTGTCGCCGTGAAGGGTATGTGTTCCAATACGGTACGTTTGGCCCTCCAGTATCCGGTCGAGCCCCGTATTCAACCAAAGACTGAGGGCATTGTCGGCGGAAAAATCCGGACGGGCTAACGAACGGTCCGCCTGCGGAGTGACAGGCAGCTTCCCTGAGAGCCGGATGAGCCCCTTTTCAAAATCCAATCCCAGCAGACCCCATTTGCCGAGCCAGGTAACATGTGTACGCTGTTGGCGCAACTGGTAAAAATCACTTTGATTAATGGGTGCCATATTTTCCCCGGACAGCAGCTGATGCAGCCGGGCCGATAACCGGGCCGTATCGGCTTTATTTCCTGTCGGTGAAAGTGCAAATGCGGCACGTCCAGCGTGATACCCCAACGTGAAGCGCCCCATATGGAAAAAGGTAACGCCGTTTTGCCGGATGCCGGTCCTGCCCGTCTCCGGTTGCAGTGCCCGGAACAGCGCCACGGAATCACTGACCTGGACAACGCCGAAATAATGGGTGGCTGGGAATTCCGGCAGCGTATAAATAAAAAAATTAGCCGGTGTTTCGATGCCCAGGCGCCATGGAGTGAGTGACCTCGTTGTATCTGCCCGGCCGGAAAGAGAAGATGTTTTCCATCCGCTGTCGCGGATAAGCTGCCATACCAGCCGGTCTACACTGATTTGGATCACCGAGCCGGCGTCTTTCGGTATCGGGGTGCGATAGGAAGCCCACTGGCGGTACGTGAGGTACCCCCATCCGGCGGCAACTGTCAGGGCGATGATCCCAATGCCGATTATGAGCGCGCGTTTCATCGTGCCGGGCCGTTTAGCCAAGGAGTTCCCTTACCTGCTGCGAGGCGTCGGCGTTTTTTACTTTCTTAATGATGTGCGTGATGGTGCCTTGCTCGTCGATCAGGAATGTCGTGCGGGCTGTTCCCATGTATTTGATGCCGAACATATTTTTTTCTACCCAGACCCCATAGTCGCTTACGATTTTTTGTTCCTCATCAGCCACCAGGTTAAAGGGGAGGTTGTATTTGCGGATGAACTTTTGGTGCGATTGCTCGCTATCGGTGCTGACGCCGATTACTTCAAACCCCTCCGCCTGCAGCGACTCGTAATTGTCGCGGAAATTGCAGGCCTCGGTTGTGCACCCAGGGGTGTTGTCTTTCGGGTAAAAATAAAGGATGACCCGCTTGCCCTTAAAATCGCTGAGGGACAGGGTATCGCCGTGCTGGTTTTTTGCCGTGAATCCGGGGGCTTTGTCGCCTACTTTTAATGCTGCCATAACAAATTTTGATTTATTGCGGGTACTACCGCAGGAAATTTACTTCGTATACCTGTTTGTTGTCCTTCCAGTCGACCACTTCCAAACGGAAATGGTGTTTGCCCTTGGAGAGACCGGGCTCAAACACGTGCCACAGCACACCGGCCTTCGGATCGTATTCCATCAGTACCCATTGGTCGTCAAGGTACCCATTGAACTGCTGGATGCCCGACAGGTCGTCGCCGATCAGGAGGTTCATACGCGAAAGGGTCGCCATATTTTTCCCTTCGCTGATGTTCTGCGGGCGGATCGTCGGAGCAATGGTATCTACCCCGACATAGAAGCTTCCGAAACTGTATGCGGTGGTGCGTACCCAGCCGTCTTCATAACGTCCGCCCTGCGAATTGCCACGGCTGTCTACAATAAGCGCCTTACCATAGAGGTGCACAGGCAGCGTTTCGTCGGGTTTGATGGCAAGTTGGTAACCGCGGTGGACCGGGATCATCCGGTTATGCACATGCTGCATCAGGGAGTAGCCTTTGGCTGGTTTCGTGCCCTGTGCATAGCTGAAATGCAGCTGGTCGTACAGGCTGTTTTCCGGGACCGTGATCTGGAGGTGGTCGGATGTGTAGCGGTTTTCCTTATCGTAGTTGAATATGACCGTCCCCGGTGTGCGTTTCCGCTCGGGCTGATAGGCGGTATTATGCTGTACGCTGAAGCCCAAGGTGCTGGTATTCCCCCGGACATCGCGTACACGGTACATCAATTGGTGCACTTCGTTATCCGTTAGGACCAGGACACCATCGTTGACGAGCTGTTTATAAATCTCAAGTGGGTTGTTGGGGTCGACAAAGCTCTTTTGTATGCGGGTCCTTTTCAGTATGTAGTAGGGGTAATCGATATGGGAGTTGAGCGCGCGGGAATCGGTGAAGCCAAAGCGCTCGAATACGGCGTGGTAGATGGGCTTGCCGTCGAGTAACAGTTCAATTGAATATACACCGTTGGAAAAAGGAGAGCCATTATGTTTATCGGAAGTTACGATACCAATTCCCGTCCGTCCATTGATGGGAATTACGGTATTTTGCGCCAGCGCATACTGCCCGCTGTTGCCTGCGCTTACCTGCAGGTGCCTGCGCGGCGTATGTTCGCTGAAGGACTCATCACCCAGATCATAAACCGTAATGCCCTGAATTGCCGGGGGGATGTTATCCGGAAATTCAAGCCCGAATAATTGCGGGTTGATGGGCTCTTCCGACTCCGTATCCCGGATTTCGAGATGCAGGTGCGGTCCCTGGGAACTGCCTGAATTACCTGTCTGGCCGATGATATCGCCTTTTTTTACCGGAATGATTTTCGGTTCAAGCCGGACATCCACGTCAAAGCGCTGTTCGCGGTATTGCTGTTCGCGGACTGCCGCCGCAATGCGTTCATTGAACACATGCATGTGCATGTATACGCTTGTATAGCCGTTCGGGTGGGTAATGTATAACGCATTTCCCCCGCCCCCAAGCTGTACCCGCGCACGCGAGATATATCCGTCGCCAATGGCGTGGAGCGGGTGTCCGATCCGTTGCTGCGTACGGTAGTCTGACCCCCCATGGAAATGATTGCTCCGGAGCTCTGCAAACGTACCCGATGCCTGCGGGGGGAGGTCCAATGGCTGCCGGAAGTAGTCCCGGGGATACGAGCGGCTCTGGCTGACAGGTCCCTGGGCATGAGCCGGGCCCACAGCAACGATTAATAGCGTAAAAAGTTGGATAAACCGCATAACTGTTATTTCACATGAAGATGAAGCATCCGTTGCTCACCGATAAAGCCTTCCAGGTAGTCGCCCACCGCAACAGGTCCCACGCCGGCCGGCGTGCCGGTAAAAATCAGGTCGCCCTTTCGCAGTGTAATATATTGCGAGACAAAAACCAGGATATCCTCAAACGAGAAAATGAGGTCCTTCGTGTTGCCTTGCTGTACTACTTCTCCATTTTTGGTCAGCCTGAAATCAATGGCATACGGATCATCGAATGTATCCTTGGGCAACAGCGGGCTCACGGGCGCCGACCCATCAAATGCCTTAGCCAGTTCCCAGGGCAGTGACTTTTCCTTATGCTGCTGCTGGATGTCGCGGGCGGTGAAATCGATTCCTAAGCCAATAGTATCGTAATATGTATGTGCAAATTTACGGCTGATGTGTTTGCCCTCTTTGCAGATGCCCAGCACGATCTCGATCTCGTGGTGGATGTTTTGCGAGAAATCAGGGTAATAGAAATCGCGGTTTTTTAACAACGCTGTATCGGGCTTTAAAAAAATCACCGGTTTTTCAGGAACCGGATTGTTGAGTTCATGGGCGTGTTCGGTATAATTTCTGCCGATGGCAATGATCTTCATGGGCAACGCGATAGTTCCTGACAAACTTAGATAAACTTGCCTTCATGTACAAGTTTATGTAAACGTTGGCAGACTGGACCAGCCACCAGCTGTCATGAGAGAACAGCGTTTGGGGGGCAATCCAGGTGCGCGCTAGGTTTATACACGCCTGTGCTTTGACCTGTGCGGAAAGCGCCCGGGGTATGCGGATTTCCATGGACGTATAAAACAGGTCGTGTGGATGAAAAAGATGAGAAATAATATTAAAATAATACGATTAATGGTAATATTGCCACGTCCGTAGCGCGGTGCACGGAACAGGAGGGAGGGCACTGTATGGCCACTATTTTAATGTTAAGGAGATATCGAATTGAAAGCAGTCTTATTTGATCTGGACGGTACCATCATTGATTCCGAATGGTTTTATTACAAGGGCTGGAAGGCGGTGCTGGAGGAATACGGCATCGCACTGGATAGCCACACCTGGCTTACCTCCTTTGCGGGAAAAACCGAGCGCCAGGCTTTTGTCGTATTGCAGGAGCAGTTTGGTTTTAACGAGGACGCCGAAACCTTTTTTGAACGGAAGAAAACCCGGATTGCACAGCAATATACGGAAGAGGACGTTTCATTGATGCCGGGCGTGACGGAATTGATCACTTACTTGCATGAGCTGGGCATCACGATGGCGGTAGTTACATCCAGCCTCCGGCCTGTTACGGAATTTAACCTGACGAAGCATGGACTGATCAATTACTTTGAAACCCTGGTTACCCGTTCCGATGTCACCTATCCGAAACCATCACCCGAACCATACGAACTTTGTGTGAATCGGCTTGGTATCGACAAATCGGATTGCCTTGTGCTGGAAGACTCGGTGACGGGTGTGACGGCAGCAGCGGCGGCGGGGTTGACCTGTTTCGGTGTGCAGAGTCATGAAGAGATCCGCAGGGACCTGTCGGTCGACCGGCTGTTTGTTGATCTGCATGAAGTGCTTGAGTTTTTAAAAAATGGCCAGCCATTCGTTAAATAGCGTTGTCAATCGGTTCAATTAATTTACTATATTAGCGAAGGTTATAAACTATTCCTATTCATTAGGTTATTTGTGCTAAAACAATTTATGTAAATTGAAACCCAGTGACGCCATAGTGCCGCCGCCGGGCCATCAAAACGAGTTGACATGGAAAAAAACAAGAATCAATCCGGAAAATCCCGGAGAGACTTTATTAAAACGGGGACTGCCGCTGCCGCCGGATTTATGATCGTGCCCCGTTATGTACTGGGTGGAGCGGGGTATGTGCCGCCCAGCGATAAACTGGTTATTGCCGGTATCGGTGTTGGCGGGAAGGGGGAGTCAGACCTGAGAAATTTCCATGACAGCGGAAAGGCAACGATTGCTTACCTGTGCGATGTGGACGACCGCCGGGCGGCCGGTTCCGTAAAACGGTTCCCCAATGCGAAATACTATAAGGATTTCCGGGAGATGCTGGACAAGGAGCACAAACATATTGATGCCGTGTCTGTGTCAACGCCCGACCATAACCACGCGATCCATGCACTTCCGGCCATGCAGCTGGGCAAACATGTGTATGTACAGAAACCGCTGACCCATGATATTTTTGAGGCAAGGGCGCTCACTGCCGCAGCCAAGAAATATAAGGTGGTTACCCAGATGGGTAACCAGGGTGCTTCGGGCGACGGCGTGCGTATTATGCGGGAATGGTTTGACGCCGGCCTATTGGGAGATGTCCATACGATTTATACCTGGACCGACAGGCCCGTGTGGCCCCAGGGAATTCAGTGGCCGGCAAAACGGGCAGAGGTACCGGCCGAACTCGATTGGGATCGTTGGCTGGGCACGGCTCCCTATAAAGATTACGTGGATAAATTAGTGCCTTTTAATTGGCGTGGCTGGTGGGACTATGGTACCGGAGCCCTTGGTGATATGGGCTGCCACATAATGGAGGCACCGTTTAGCATATTGGGTCTGCAGTACGTGAAAGACGTACAGGCCAGCGTGGGAACGGTTTATGTAGATGAATTCAAGCGAGGCTATTTTCCTGAGAGCTGCCCACCCTCGAGCTATGCGGTACTCACCTTCCCCAAAACAGCGAAAACCAAAGGCGATGTGACCATTCACTGGATGGATGGCGGTATACAGCCTCAACGGCCTGAAGAACTGGGCGCAAACGAAGTGTTTGGCGATGGTGGCAATGGCATCCTCTTTATTGGCACAAAAGGCAAAATGATGGCGGGGTGCTATGCGGAAAATCCCCGGCTGCTGCCTACCTCATTGACGGAGCAGCACCGGTTGCCGGTGAAGTACGAACGGGTGCCGGGGAGTGCAGAGGGTCACTATGCGCAGTGGGTGGAAGCCTGTATTGCCGGGTATGGAAATAAAACCGTAAGTGCGCCGTTTGAAATTAGCGGCCCGCTCACGGAGGCACTGCTAATGGCAAATCTGGCTATCAGGGGATCGGACGTGCGTATCGACAACCGTTATCCCGGCAGGAACCTGAAACTCCTTTGGGATAATAATAACATGAGAGTAACCAACTTTGACGAGGTCAACCGGTTTGTGAAGCGGGAGTATCGGAAAGGCTGGGAGTTGCCAGCCGTATAAAGCGGAAAGACAGGCGCATATTCATCGGACAGGATACCCATTGGGTATCCTGTTTTTTTTGCCTGCAGTTATGTGGCTTCTTCAATTAAATAAGAATTATTTAGACTTATTATAAACAACTAATTATATTTGTCCCCAATGAAGAGGCCGCACAGGTGCGAACTGTGCGGCCGGTTCCGCTGATTAAGCGGGTGCTTTTAAATACGGTTAGCATTTAAAGCCATGCAAAATAAAAAAATTTTGCTTACGGGGGTAGCTTCTGCCCTTGAAATTACACCTGTGTGCCTTTATCCCGATATGCTGCTGCATATCGGGGGCAACCTCCATCGCGCATTTTATCGTTTAATCTTAATACTTCAATCATCATGAAAACCATTTATGTAATGCTTATTTGGGCAGGCAGCCTATGCACTGCCCTTCAGGTTCAGGCACATGCCCTGTGGATAGAAACCAGTTCAACCGGCCAACGCGGTGCAGCGCACGAAGTACGGATCTATTATGGGGAGCCTGCAGCGGCTACACCGGATAAAACGACGGCATGGTGGTCGGACGTGGGCACCTTTGTGCTACAGCTCCACCTTCCGGATGGCAGCAGCCGGACACTGACCGCCACACCAGAGGCAGATTACTACATTGCTACATTTACACCGGAAACGGGTGGCGCTTACACGTTGAGCATCGCGAAACCGGTAGCGGAAACCTTTGAGGGGCATAAGTACCAGTTTAATGGTACCGCAGTGGTAACGGTGGGTAATACGTTGGATGTTGCAGAGGGTGTGATGGCGGACTTCCGCGTATTTACTGATCCATCAGGCGAGCCGCAGGTAAATTTACCAGTGGACGTACATGCCCGACTGGATGGTAAACCAGTTGAGGAACTGGAGGTTACTGTATTTTCGCCAAACGGTTGGAGCAAAACATTCCAGACAGATGGTAATGGTTCTTTTTCCTTTGTCCCGGACCGTAAGGGAACTTATCTTGTGGAGGCGCTGCACAGTGCCGAGGTAACAGGTGACGGTTTTGAACATCTTCACCGCATATCCACTTACCATATGTTCATCGATTAACGCCGATTGAAACCATGAAAATAACAACGCAGTTTATCGGCTTATTTTTTCTGCTTTTCTTTGCCTGCTTTAACTCCGGCCATGCCCAGGATGGCAGGCAGACCGTGATTACGGGCCATGTGAAAACGTCCAACGGTCTTCCTGCTGGGCATGTATCGGTTTCCGTAGCAGGAGCCCGCATAGGTACCCAAACCGATGATGACGGATATTACCGTTTTGAATTAAATCAAATAGGTTCGCTAACGCTGGAAGTGAGTGCGCTGGGCATGGGCAAACAGTCAAGGGACATTGTTGTCCAAGCGGCTAATCATTATGTGCACGATTTCATCATTAACATAACCAGCGAACAACTGGAAGAAGTGCTGATCAGTAAAGATCGCGGAAACTACAATATGTTAACACCTTCGCCAACCCTGCGCCTGGATGAACCCCTGCTTGAAATACCTCAGAATATACAGATCGTATCCAATAAAACACTGGCCGATCAGCAAGTGATCAGCATGAGCGATGGCCTGATCCGGAATGTGAGTGGTGCTGTGCGGTTGGAACACTGGGGGAATTTATACACGAATATTAGTATGAGGGGTACCCAGATACAGGCTTTCCGCAACGGATTTAATGTGGTGGCATCGTACTGGGGGCCATTGACGGAAGATATGAGTTTTGTGGACCATATTGAGTTTATTAAGGGGCCGGCCGGCTTTATGCTAGCCAATGGGGAGCCTTCCGGATCCTATAACGTGGTAACTAAAAAGCCCACTGGGGAAACCCGGGGAGAGGCGACGCTCACCATTGGCGAATACGATCTGTACCGGGCAGCAATGGACCTGGATGGCCGGATCGGTAAAAGTGGCAAACTGCTTTACCGTTTCAATGCGTCGGCCCAGACAAAAGGCTCACATCGCCCCAATGAGTTTGACAACCGGTACGTGGCGGCACCCGTAATTTCTTATCAGGTGGACGACAAAACCAAGATAACCGCAGAGTATACCCTGCAGTATGCGAACATGTCGGATGTGGGTTCCTATTATGTGTTCGGCCCGACTCCCGGTGGGTATGCGAGCCTACCCCGCAACTTTTCGATGGTACCTGCAGGATTGGAGCCCACCAACATTACGGATCAGACCTTCCTGGTGAATCTCACGCATGATATTGATACGAATTGGCGGATAACCGCCCAGGGCTACTATCTTTTATACGACCAGGTGGGGTCTTCCCTGTGGCCTGAAAATGAAATGACGAATGACGGAAAGATTATCCGTGGTGTCGATATCTGGGACGCATTCAGCGAAATGAGCCTCGGACAGGTATTTGCCAATGGGAAGCTGACAACCGGAAAGGTAAGTCACCGGATTCTGGTGGGTATTGATGTCGGGAAAAAGAACTATATGGCCGATTGGGCGCAAAGCCATGCGCTGGATACTGCAAATGGTGGGGAGTTTGATGTCTATAATCCCAATTTGGGCGTGCCGGCAAATGGCTACCCTGTTTTTGACCGGACAACCAGTCTGGAAGCACGGGCGGTATTGGCCGGTGGTACGATGACCCAACAGTACAAAGGTATTTATATACAGGATGAGCTCGGCTTTTGGGACAACCGGATCCGGCTTACCCTTGCCGGGCGTTATACATCGGTCAGCCAAAGTGCCTGGGGCACGGCGCCTGATAAGGCCAGCCATTTTACACCACGCGTTGGACTGAGCTGGAGTGTCGATAAGCATACCGCCGTTTATGCGCTGTATGATCAGGCCTTTGTACCCCAATCGGGTAGGATATTTGGCCAAGGCAAAGTAAAGCCGATTACCGGTAACAATCAGGAGTTAGGCGTTAAGCGCGATTGGGCGGAAGGAGCTTGGAATACATCACTGTCGGTGTACCGCATCCTGCGGGAAAATGAGCTGACACCTGATCCGAACCGGCCGCCTGCCGAAGGGTACAGTATTGTGTTGGGACAAAAAGTTGCACGGGGAATTGAAGTGGATGTGCATGGCCGCCTGGCACCTGGCCTTGATCTGGTCGCTAATTATGCGTACACCAATGCTGAAGTAACCCAAGTGGCTGAAGGAGTGGTAGACTACGCAGTGGGCGATGATTTATTCGGATACGCAGCCAATACGGCCAACGCTTGGTTAACGTACCGGATTCAGCGGGGTGTGCTCAAAAATGTGGGGGCTGCAGCCGGCTTTACCCGGTTGTGGGACCGCAAGACGGATAACTGGGACGAAAGTGACGTGCGACTACCTGATTATTTCAAGCTAGACGCCGGATTGTTCTGGGAAAATGATCAGCTCCGGATTACTGCCAATATGTTTAATGTATTGGATGAATACCTATACACGGGTTCTTATTATTCCTGGAATAATGCATTTTACTGGCAGTCGGAAACACCTCGTAATTTGAGGCTCAGTATAGGGTATAAATTTTAACAAAATAAAAGGGGGCTTTTTTCTAAGCCCCCTTTTATTTTTGCGCTTATACAGCAATAGAAGTGTCTACAACAAAATCATCATCCCTCAGGTGGACGATTTCGGTGGCTTTTTCGTAATTGGTTGATTTCTTGGAAAAGAAATCGTGCTGGGTTGTTTCTACGCTAAGGCCGTTCAGTACGATCGGGTTTACCCGCTTGACTTCAAAGGTAGGTTCGAACCCGAGGTTCATCAGCGCTTTGTTGGCGTTGTAACGGACATACTCTTTTACCTCTGCGGTAAGCCCGACTTCGGTATAGATTTCTTCGGTATATTTCAGCTCATTCTCATATAGGTCGTTGAGCAACTCCAGCAGCTTTTCTTTTGATTTCTCCGGATTGGGTAACTTCTTGTAAACGTCCTGGGCCAGCAAGCCCACAAATACCCCGTGGATAGACTCGTCGGCAATAATTTTTTTGATGATATCTGCGCTGGCGACCATGTGTCCCTGGCCACACAGCCATAGCGGGATAAAAAAGCCGCTGTAGAATAAAAACGACTCCAGAAGAACGGAAGCGGAAAGGCCCATAAACAGGTCTTCTTTGCTGATATCTGTGTTCTCCAGCTTACGGTAGTGCTTGTCAATGAGCGAAGCTTTGAACTGTAAGTATTTATTCTGTTGTACCCAGTTAAAGATATCCTCAATATCCCGGGAGGTAGCCACGGTAGTAAAAATAGTGGAATACGACTTGGCGTGTATCGCCTCCATCATACACATATAGGCCAATACCGATTTGTTTTGGAGCGAATCGATATGGTCCATGATCTTGGGCATTCCCGTATTGCTCTGCAGCGTGTCCAGGAGCGTAAGGCCGCCCAGGGCTTTCTTATAACATTCCCGCATTTCCGGAGACAGTGCTTTCCAGCTGTCAATATCCTTGGATGGGATATATTCGGTATCGATCCAAAACTGTTTGATATTCTGCTCCCAGAACATGAGCGCATAATCGTTGTCCGGTTCATTCCAGTTGACTGCTTTGTATTGTTTCATATCCACTTGAAATTATAAAGGTGGCCAGCTGATGTTAGATAAGAATACGAAGCCATTCTTGGTGTTCAAGCATGGCTTCGTATTCGATCGGCTGTATTCTTTAATTAACTTATTAACTTAACGCTTTCTTATTGGTTATAGTAATAACAAAATTGGTAACGGCGCCCGCTTATGCCGAGCACGACACGCATTCTTCGATGGTTGATTTACGGGTACGTGTATAATACAACGACTTCAATCCCATCTTATGGCCATAAATATAGTAGCGGGCCAGATCCCGTGTGGTATCCTTCGAATTGGTGTGCAGAATGGTACTGATTCCCTGATCGACGTGCCGCTGGATCACTGAAACTAACCGCAGTACTTTCATCTGGTCCATGTCGTATGCCGACTTGTAGTAGAAGTAATTCTCATTGGTGAGATACGGCATGGGGTAATATGTCGTACTGTCGCCATACTCCCGGACTTCGATCGTATCCACGATGGGCATCACGGAGGCCGTAGCATTCATGATGTAGGAAGTGGATTGGTTGGGCGCAATAGCGATGCGGTACGCATGGTATATTCCGTGTTCCTGTACCTGCTGTTTTAACACTTTCCAGTCTTCCTTGGTAGGGATGGCCACGCCGTCAAACAGTTCGCTACCCTTAATCGTGGTCGGGAAGTAATCCCGGGTAATGTACTTATCGAAATAGCTGCCGTCGGCATAAGCCGATTTTTCGAATCCCTGGAAGGTGCTTTTCCGTTCGCGGGCAATCTCCATGGAAGCCTGCAGGGAGTAGAAGTTCATCATCATGAAGAACACGTTGGCAAAATCCAGCGCCTCTTCGCTTTCGTACATGACGAAGTTTTTGGCGAGGTAACCATGTAGGTTCATGGCGCCTAAACCCACGCTATGCAATTCACGGTTTGCTTTCTGGATGGACGGCACCATAGCAATATCCGTAACATCCGTTACCATCGTGAGAGCACGCATGGCTGTCTTTACCGCTTGCTCAATGCGTTTGTTTTCCATGACAGTAGCAATATTGAGCGAGCCCAGGTTGCAGGAAATACCATAACGGATTGTATCCTGCTGGCCGTAAATATTGATGTCTGAAACTTCAGATACCTGCATAATCTCCGTACAGAGGTTGGAAAATTTTACGTGTCCGATGCCATTCAATGCGTGTTGCCGGTTGGCATTTTCCTTGAAGAAGATATACGGGTAACCGCTCTCTTTTTGTGTCTGGGCAATTTTAACCAACAGGTGACGGGCATTGACCTTTTTCTTCTTGATTTTGGAATTGGTAATCAGTTCATCATACATCTCATCCATATCCAGTTCATCCAGGTACTTGCCGTATTCCTGCATAACCGTGTGCGGGTAAATGAGGTAGCAGGGTTCATCTTTCGACGCCAGCTCCATAAATTTATCCGGAATAATAACACCAATAGAGAGGGATTTGATGCGGACTTTTTCATCCACATTGATTTTTTTACAGTCCAGGAACTCCTCAATGTCCGAATGGAAGATATTCAGGTATACGGCACCGGCGCCGGGGCGCTGCCCGAGCTGATTGGCATAAGAGAACGTATCTTCAAGGATTTTCATGATGGGCAACACACCGCCGGCACGTCCTTCCACACCTTTGATGGCTTCACCGCGGCCCCGGATTTTGGAAATATTGAAAGATACACCGCCGCCAATGGACGATAGTTTCATGGCAGAGTCCACAGCATAGCCAATGCCATTGAGGTTATCTCCGATTTCATCGAGGAAGCAGGACACCAGTTCTCCCGAACGTTTTTTTCCGGCATTAAGGAACGTAGGGGTAGCCGGCTGATATTCCTGGTTAATGAGTAATTCGGCATATTGCAGTGCGTGGTCAATCCCTTCATGGCGGGCAAGGAACAGCGAAACTGCCGCCACGCGATCTTCGTAACGCTCAAGGAATTTTTCGCCGGAGTCATCGCGCAGGGCGTAGCTCTGGAAAAACTTGAATGCACTCATGAACGAGGGGAAGCGGAATTTTTTGCCAGCGATGTACTGGTATACCCGCTCCATTTCCTCAAAGGTAAACCACTCGTAGAAATTGATGTAATAGTTGTTTTCAATGAGGTAGTCTATTTTTTCTTTGAGCGTGTAAAAGAAAACTGTGTTCTTATTTACATATTCCAAAAAATAGGCGCGTACAGCTTCCTTATCCTTATGCAGGCTAAACTCGTCATCATGTTTGACCATGATTTCATTATTGAGCAAAATCCAGCTCTTTGCTACCTCGTTTGTTACCATAATATTTTGTTGCTATAATGTCAATAAACTGTTTTACATCCTCCATGGTTCCCGATAGCTCAAACTTGAAAGCCAGGGGTAAACCATATTCCGCAGCGATCCGGTCGCCGGCCAGGCCGAAATTCTGGCCCCAGTTGCGGTTTCCGCTTGAGGATACGGAATGCAGGCATGCCTGTGCCTGCTGTAGAAAATGCCGGGTTGTTTCCGGAATTTCGCCGAAGCGTGTGGTAAATGTCACCAGATGACCCGCATGTTCGGCCATCATCCCCGGTTGTATTTTCTTTACGTGCCAGCCCGTCAACGCTGCCACCTTTTGGATGAAACGCTCTACGTTACCCGTTTTACTGTCGTAATAAATCCATTCCATGCCCATCCGGTTCTTTAGTATTCATCTTCCTGCTAAACTTTCACGATCGGGCAGATTATTCGGCTGCCAATGCTGACAGTTCTTCTGGTTTAAATCCGATGATGCGTTGCGTTTCCTGACCCTGGGACAGCACAATGACCGTCGGTACGGTACGGACCTTATATTGGATGGCTAATTCCGGCTTGTCAAATGGATTGACTTTTTCGTAGTTGATGCCTTTGCGGTCGAGGTATTCCGACACCTGGTTGCAGGGGGCACAATCGTTTTTTTCGAATTTAATAATCCTTGTCATAGCGGTAAAAATTTAATGTTCAATACCTTCCGGACTTCAGCAAATTTTAATGGGTTCTGCTGGGTGATGTGGATAAATCCGGCAGCCTCAAACAAAGATCAACTATTTAAATTGCTGATGGTAGCAATTGTTATCAACAGATGTTGAATTATTAACAATGTGGAAAAACGGCATAGGGGGTAGCTGTATTAACCATTTTATTGTCAGCGTGTTGAGTGCTGTGTCTTGCGGGTTTGCTTGAAAAATGTGAATAAGAATCTCCTGATTTCGGTATGCTTATTGATACCTTATTCTTCTTATCATTTCCCCGGTTACACAACCCGTTTGTACGGTGTGTTGATGGGCCATCAAATCAAATATTCAAATAAGGTTTGATCGCTATTTACCTCTTTGAAATCGAACCGGTGTTGGCGCATGCGCTGTACCAGCGCGGCATAGTCGGTAGCATTCCGAAGCTCAATTCCCACCAACGCCGGACCTCTTTCACGTTGTGTTTTTTTGATGAACTCGAAACGTGTAATGTCATCGTGTGGGCCCAGTACTTCGTTGACGAAAAGCTTAAGTGCTCCCGGCCGTTGGGGGAAACGCACAATGAAATAATGCTTAAGGCCTTCATACAGCAGTGAAAGCTCCTTGATCTCGCTCATCCGATCGATATCATTATTGCCTCCGCTTACAATACACACTACATTCCGGCCCTTGATCTCTTCTTTATAAAAATCCAGCGCAGCTACGGAAAGTGCGCCCGCCGGTTCGGCTACAATGGCATCCTTGTTATACAGCTCCAGAATGGTGCTGCATATTTTACCTTCGGGGATCAGCCGTAGATCATCGAGCAGGTCGCTGCAAAAGCGATATGTCAGCTTGCCCACGCGCTTTACAGCGGCACCGTCGACAAAGCGATTAATATCGGCGAGGGTTATTGGCCCGCCATGCTCCAGCGCCGCTTTCATGGAAGGAGCCCCTTCGGGTTCTACGCCGAACAGTTTAATGTCCGGTATGGAATGCCGCAGGTAATAACCCGTGCCAGAGGCCAGGCCGCCCCCACCAATAGGCATAATTACGACGGCCGTGTCCGGGAGATCCTGCAGGATTTCCAAGCCCACTGTGCCCTGTCCTTCGATAATGGCGGAGTCGTCAAAAGGGGGAATGAAAGCCATGCGCTGCTCCGTGGAATAGGCTATTGCGGCTTCCTGGCAGTCGTCAAATGTGTCGCCATGCAAAACGATATCGATATGCCCTTCGCCGAACATGACGGTCTGGTCGATCTTCTGTTTGGGTGTAGGCCCCGGCATAAAGATGACCCCTTTGATGCCCAGTTTTTTACAGGAATAAGCAACACCTTGTGCATGATTGCCGGCGCTGGCACAGACCACGCCTTTTTCCCGCTCTGACGCGGAAAGATTGCTTATTTTGTTAAATGCACCCCGTAACTTGTAAGAACGTACCACCTGCAAATCCTCACGCTTCAGGTAAATAGCCGCTTGGTATTTCTCCGACAGCCGCTGGCTGTATTGCAGCGGCGTGTGATTAACCACGCCTTTTAACTGTTCGTAAGCGGCCGTGATCGCCTGTTTCATTGACGGGGTGCTCATAAAGCCGGTTTACGTAACAATCAGGTTGGGCTGTCCGATATTCGTGGCCAGCCAATCGCCCACCTCACTGGTTTTATAAGCTTTATTTTTGCCAGCCAGGTCTTCAGTTACGATACCCTCCGCAAGTGACTTATTGACAACCGCCCGGATGAGTTCAGCCTCCTCTTTCAGGCCAAACGCATCTTCAAACATCATGGCTGCCGAGAGCACGGTTGCCAGCGGGTTGGCGATGTCTTTTCCTGCCGCTTGTGGGTATGAGCCGTGTATGGGTTCAAAGAGCGAAGTGTGGACGCCAATGGAGGAAGAGGGCATCAGGCCCATTGATCCCGAAATCACCGAAGCCTCGTCGGTCAGAATGTCTCCAAATAAGTTCTCTGTGATCAGCACATCGTAAGCACTTGGCCATTGTACCAATCGCATCGCTACCGCATCCACAAATTCATAACTTACCGCTACTTCCGGGTAATCCTTTTCCATATCCTGTACTGTTTCGCGCCACAGACGGGAGCTTTCCAATACATTGGCCTTATCCACACAGCACAATTTTTTCCGCCGGTTCATTGCCATCTCGAATCCAAGTTTGGCCAGGCGTTGCACTTCTTCGCGGGTGTAGGTACAGGTATCGAACGCCGTGTCGCCATTATCTTTCCGGCCGCGTTCACCAAAATAGATACCACCCGTCAGTTCGCGCAGAATCACCAGATCCGTACCTTCGATGCGCTCCCTTTTCAGGGGCGAATTATCAATGAGGGACGGGAAGGTGAATGTAGGACGGACGTTGGCAAACAGCCCCAGCTTTTTGCGCATTTTCAGCAATCCCTGTTCCGGGCGCACCGGCGCCTTGGGATCGTTATCGTAACGTGGGTGGCCAATGGCGCCGAATAATACGGCATCTGCAGCCATACAAACGGCATGTGTTTCGTCCGGATACGGTTCACCGACAGCATCGATTGCTGCAGCGCCCGTTAACCCAAATGTCCAATTGACCTCATGCCCGAATTTTGCCGCGACGGCATCTACGACTTTTACAGCTTGTCCTATAACTTCGGGGCCGATACCATCGCCCGGCAATAGCGCTATGTTCAGTTTCATAATATATTATACAGTCAAAAAATTAAAGATCAAAAATTAAACGGGTGTGGTTTCCAGTTGTTTCACGTTCAGTACAATGTTCAGCATTTTCTGTGTGGCTTTAATTGCACTGACCGTCTGGTCGGAATCCAGCCCCCGCGTCGTGAATGTTTTATGCTTGGCTGCCCAGGTGATGGTGGTTTCGCACAACGCATCTGAGCGACTTCCGGGCGCAATGCGCACGTTATAATCCACCAGGTCCGGCAGGCGGGTGTTGTTTTTGCCATAAGCCATTGTCAGGGCATTCATAAAGGCATCGAACTGGCCATCCCCCTGTGCATGCTCTTCGAACAATTGGCCATTTATCCGTATGGCAATGGTAGCCGAGGGGCGGAGTCCCTTCGAATGTGTCAGCACATAGGATTCGATCAGCAGTTGTTCTTCATGTACTTTGGTTGTCAGTACGTCGGAAATGATATAGGGGAGGTCCTCCATGGTCACGTTCTCTTTCTTGTCGCCAAGCTCAATGACCCGCTGGGTAACTTTCTTCAGGTCTTCCTCGTTCAGTTTAAGGCCAAGTTCCTGGAGGTTTTTTTCAATATTCGCCTTCCCTGATGTCTTTCCAAGTGCATACTTGCGTTTCCTGCCAAACCGTTCGGGAAGCAGGTCGTTAAAGTAGAGGTTCTTTTTATTATCGCCGTCTGCATGTATCCCGGCCGTTTGCGTGAATACATTATCGCCCACAATAGGCTTATTAGCCGGTATGCGTACGCCGGAGAAGTTTTCGACCAGCTTGCTGACCGTATAGATTGCAGATTCCCTGATGCCGATTGTTGCAGCCGGCAAAAAATCATTGATAACTGCCACTGCGCTTGCCAGCGGGGCATTACCGGCCCGCTCACCCATGCCATTGACAGTCAGGTGCAGGCCGTTGACACCCGCTTTTACCGCCTCTAATACATTTGCAGTACCCAGGTCGTAATCGTTGTGCGCGTGGAAATCAAAATGGACGTCCGGAAAACGTGTCCGCAGGGTAGCGATGTAGTCAAATGTCTCCGTGGGGGTAAGTACCCCGAGCGTGTCGGGCAACATGATCCGGTTAACCGGCTGCTGCGATAAAAAGTCAAGATACTGCAGGACATAGTCACTGGAGTGCCGCATGCCGTTACTCCAGTCTTCCAGGTACACATTAGTCGCAATGCCCTTTTCCAGGCCTTTTGCGATGACTGCGGCAATTTCGCTGAAATGCTGTTCCGGAGTTTTCCGCAACTGATGCGTCAGGTGATTCAAAGATCCTTTGGTCAGCAGGTTCTGCACTTTCACCCCCGCCTGTTCCAGCCATGCAATGGACACGCCGTTGTCAACAAAAGAAAGCACTTCAATCCGATCGATATAGCCCTGGTCGGTAGCCCAGTCCGTAATGGACCTTACCGCATCAAACTCACCCTGGGAAACGCGGGCAGAGGCAACCTCTACCCGGTCTACCTGCAGTTCTTCGAGCAGTAATTTTACGATGGTCAGCTTCTCGGAAACCGAAAACGACACCCCCGACGTTTGTTCTCCGTCGCGCAGTGTCGTATCCATGATTTCTATGCTTCTGCTTTCCATATCGTATTTAAAGCGGAAGAGACTTCTCAAATTCCTGAATGTCGGTCTTGATGTTCAGCAGATAATCAATATCATCGAAGCCGTTCATCATGTTGCTTTTCTTATAGCTGTTGATTTCAAAAGACTCCTTTTCGCCGGTTGCCAGCAGTGTTACAGTCTGTTCGGACAGGTTAACTTCCAGCTCCGTATCCGGGTTGGCGTAGACTTCGGCGAATATCCGTTCCAGGAATGCAGCACTTACTTGTGCTGGTAATACGCCTATATTCAGGCAGTTGCCTCTGAAAATGTCGGCAAAAAAACTGGAGATAACGCAGCGGAATCCATAGTCGTATATGGACCAGGCCGCATGTTCCCTGGACGATCCCGAACCGAAGTTCTTACCACCTACCAATATTTTTCCTTTGTAGGTCGGATCGTTCAGCACAAAGTCGGCCTTCGGCGTATTATCCGATTGGTACCGCCAATCGCGGAAAAGATTATCTCCAAAACCCTTCCGCTCGGTCGCTTTAAGGAAGCGTGCAGGGATGATCTGATCGGTGTCCACGTTCTCAATCGGAAGGGGAACCGCTGTACTTTTTAATATCGTGAAACTATCGTATGCCATTTTTCTTATTGTAAAAGAGTTCTCGGATCGGTTACTTTTCCTGTTACGGCTGCAGCTGCGGCTACCAATGGGCTGGCCAGCAACGTCCGGGCGCCTGGCCCCTGCCTTCCCTCAAAATTCCGGTTAGATGTACTTACGGCATATTTTCCGGCCGGTATCTTATCGTCATTCATTGCCAAGCATGCGGAGCAGCCCGGTTGACGGAGCGTAAAGCCGGCTTCGGTAAGGATATCGAGAATACCTTCCTCCTTGATTTGCTGTTCAACGACATGCGAGCCGGGAACGAGCCATACCGTCACATCGTCCGCTTTGTGTTTTCCCTTAACCAGCGAGGCGAAAGCACGGAAATCTTCGATACGGCCATTGGTGCAACTTCCCAGGAACACGTAGTCGATTTTTTTGCCTACCATCGCCTCTCCTTCGTGGAAGCCCATATAACCCAACGATTTCTCATAGGTGGTTTTTCCTCCTTCCACGGCGTCTGCGTCTGGTATGTCTTTCGTGATGCCGATTCCCATGCCTGGATTGGTACCGTAGGTAATCATCGGTTCAATTTCAGACCCGTCAAATGTAAGTTCTTTATCAAATGTTGCGCCAGCATCGGTCTTGAGGGTTTTCCAGTATGCCATGGCCTTGTCCCAATCTGCACCCTTAGGGCTGTATTCGCGGCCCTGGATGTAGTCAAATGTGGTCTGGTCTGGCGCAATCATGCCGCCACGTGCTCCCATCTCGATGCTTAGGTTACAGACGGTCATCCGGCCCTCCATGCTCATCTGTTCGAATATGGTACCGGCATACTCCACGAAGTAACCTGTGGCTCCGGATGTGGTCAATTTGGAAATAATAAATAATGCCACGTCTTTGGGCAGCACACCCGTTCCCAATTTGCCGTTGATAGTGATGCGCATCTTTTTTGGCTTGGGTTGCATAATGCACTGCGTGGAAAGAACCATTTCTACCTCCGAGGTACCGATACCAAACGCAATGGCACCGAATGCACCGTGCGTTGACGTATGTGAGTCCCCGCATACGATGGTCGTCCCGGGCTGCGTAATGCCATTTTCCGGACCGATCACGTGCACAATCCCGTTTTTATAATGGCCAAGGCCCCAATGCCGGATTCCATATTCAGCGGTATTCTGTTCCAGTGCTCTTAACTGATTAGCAGATAGGGGATCTTCCACCGGTAAATGCTGATTAATGGTCGGCGTGTTATGATCTGCTGTAGCAAATGTGCGCTCTGGATAAAGTACCTTGATATCCCGGCTTTTTAATCCCAGGAATGCCACAGGGCTGGTCACCTCATGGATCAGGTGACGATCAATGAACAATACATCCGGCCCCCCTTCAATCTTACGTACCACGTGTGCATCCCACACTTTGTCAAATAATGTCTTACTCATTTTTATAGTTGTTGTTTATGCTTTTGCTTTTTGCCCTAAATAAACTTATTCAATGCGTCGAGGTAGGCATTTGCAGATGCCCGCACGATATCCGTGCTGAAGCCATAACCCATATAAGATTTGTCTTCGTATATCACGCGCATATCCACCTTACTGACATCGTCGCTGCCTCCGTGGATAGAGTGGATGTTAAACTCCTTTATTTCAATTTGTTTTTCCGTAATCTCTTCGATGGCTTTAATGGTAGCGCTCACGGGGCCATTACCCGTGGCTACAGCCGTGTGTTCCACGCCATTATAGCTGAGTTTAATGGTTGCTTTCGGAGTATCCTGATCACCTGTGGTTACCTGTAAGGCGTTGATGGCAAGTCCATTTTTGAAACTTTCTTCGGTTTTGCGCCCCATGAGCTGCAGCAGGTCGTCGTCTTTGAGTTCCTTTTTTGCATCGGCCAACTCCAGGAAGCGCTGATAAACCTGGTCGAGGTCAATCCGGTCAATGGCATATCCCAGCCGTTCCAGGTGATGTTTCAGTGCGTGTCTGCCGCTTCTGGCGGTCAGTATAATTTCGGACTGGTCGATACCGACGTCCTCGGGGTTCATAATTTCGTAGTTCTCGCGGTGCTTAAGCACACCGTCCTGGTGTATGCCGGAACTGTGTGCAAAGGCATTGCGGCCAACGATTGCTTTGTTGGCCTGTACCGGCATGCGCATCATACGGCTCACCATACCACTGAGCGGATACAGTTGCTTGGTGTTAATGCCGGTATGTAAATCAAGTGTCTGGTGAACCTTCAGCGCCATTACAATCTCTTCGAGTGACGTATTGCCTGCGCGTTCGCCAATGCCGTTAATGGTGCACTCTACCTGCCGTGCGCCATTTTGCAGTCCCGAAAGGCTGTTTGCCGTCGCCAGCCCCAGGTCATTGTGGCAATGCACGGATATAATGGCTTGGTCGATATTCTTGACGTGTTCCTTGAGGTATCTGATCTTGGCACCATATTGTTCGGGGAGGCAGTAGCCATTGGTATCCGGTATGTTTACGACGGTTGCCCCCGCGGCGATAACCGCTTCGATCATGCGAGCAAGATATTCATTGTCGGCACGGCCGGCATCTTCTGCATAAAACTCAATATCCTCAACAAAACCTTTGGCGTATTTAACCGCTTCCACAGCCCGTTCGAGTATGGCCTCGCGGGTGCTGTTGAATTTGTATTTGATATGCATGTCGGAAGACCCAATGCCCGTGTGTATCCGAGGATGCTTGGCGTATTTCAGCGCTTCGACAGCACGATCAATATCGCCCTTGTTTGCGCGCGTAAGCGCGCAGACAGTCGGATTGGTCACCAACTTGGATATTTCAACGACGCTGTTGAAGTCACCGGGACTTGAAATCGGGAATCCAGCCTCAATGACATCAACACCCAAAGTCTCTAGCGCCTCTGCGATGATGAGCTTCTCCGGGGTGGTCAACTGTGAACCGGGCACCTGCTCCCCATCGCGGAGGGTGGTGTCAAAAACGTATATGCGGTTAGGATCGTGCAACATAATAAGCTGTTTTTCTGTTATGCGTTAGGATAGCTTGCTTAATAGGCAAGCTCGTTAATCTCTTCTATTACTCGGACTTCGCCTTTTTCCAGTACTATTTTCTTTTCCAGGCAGCTGGGTAACTGTGTTTCATAATGACCAACGTAGATCAGCGTCTTTCCGAAGCCACACAGTTCATCGACCACCGCATTGAAAAGCGCTGTCTGTGTATGGTCGAGTCCCTGGCAAGGTTCATCCAATATCAGCAACGGCGGGTTTTTAATGATGGTCCGGGCCAGCAATACCAAACGTTGCTTTCCCAATGGCAACGTAGTAATCAGCCGGTTTTTATCTTCAGTGAGCTCAAAGAAATCCAGCAGCTGATCAATTTGCTCTTGCTTTTCATAGCTGACCTGCCTAAACAGGCCGATGCTGTCATAGAAGCCCGAAGCAACAGCCTGCCATACGCGGGCCGTTTTATCAAAATACCAGTGCAGTTCGGGAGAGATGATACCAATACGTTCCTTGATCTCCCAGATACTTTCACCACTACCGCGGCGATGACCGAAAAGCCGGATGTGATTGGCATACGCCTGCGGATGATCGCCCGTGATTAGACTTAATAAGGTTGATTTTCCCGAACCATTGTGGCCCTGGAGCAACCATTTTTCACCTGCACGAACTGTCCAATCGATGCCTTTCAGTACGGTCTTTTCTCCATAACGAACATGGATATTCTCCATCTCGACCATGATATCGGCGGATAATGCCGGTGCCTCGCGGAGGAATGACGGCAGCGCCCTGGGGATACGATTGAAATCTGTTGACAGGGCTTGCACGGAGTCTACCTGCCTGAGCTTGCCCCCTTCAATTTCGGCAAACCGGTTGATGCAACGAGGGAGGCCCGTTTCGTTCGTAACGAGCACAAGGTGTACACCATCTGCGGCAAGCGCATCGAAAAAGCCATTCAGCTTTTGACGTGATGCCTTGTCCAATCCAGTATACGGTTCGTCAACAATTAACAGCTGAGGTTTTAACCACAGTGCTTTAATCAATTGCAATTTTTTGTGTTCGCCGCTGGAGAGTTCAATCAACTGGGTAGCTTTCAGGTCAACGAATCCAAAAAGTTCAAGGTATTGCTCCAGGTCCCCCATGGAGAGGTTCTCGGATTTAGCATAAGCTGCCAGCTCTGCATAAATCGTGAGTGTATCGTTTTTTTGCTGTTTGTTATAACGCTGCTGATAGTAAAAATTACGGTTCCCTTCCAAATTGGTAAATTGATACCAATTGGATACGTAAAGTACGCGGGGAGGCAATAATGACAGGGGGTCGAATTTGATCCGGATAGTACCACTTGTTTCCTCAAGGCCGGCTACCGATTTCGCAAAGACACTCTTCCCTGATCCGCTTTTCCCGCCGATGAGCCAGCATTCGCCAGGGAGGAGCTGCCAGTCCAATTGATCCAATACGACGCCATGTGCATACTGCAGATTTAATTGAGCGATATGGACGACCGGATCAGTCATTATTATACGTTACAAATTTATGCAAAATGGCGTTGATATGCAATGTGTCGCTTTCTATAGGTGTCAATACCCGGACCGGTTTCAGCCACTGCTTTTACCGGTCCGGGATAGGGTTTTTAAGCCGTTTTTATTGCCTTCATAGCGGTCATGGCCCTGCGCAGTACGGCGCCAACTTGTTCAACCGGGTGGGTGCGGATGGCCTCGTTCACAACAATCAGTGCCTGGTTATCAACCGCCAGGTCCTTACCGTCATTGAAATTCCTGCCAATAATATCCGTATCTACCGTTTTCATAAAGTCGGCCAGCAATGGCTTACACGCGTGGTCAAACAGGTAACAGCCATACTCTGCGGTATCAGAAATAACACGGTTCATCTCGAACAGCTTTTTACGCGCGATGGTATTGGCAATCAACGGAGTTTCGTGCAATGATTCATAATAGGCCGATTCCGGTTTGATACCAGCTTCAACCATGGTCTCGAATGCAAGCTCAACACCACTTTTGATGTACGCTACCATAAATATCGCGTGGTCGAAATACTCCTGCTCTCCGATTTTAATGTCGCCGGCAGGCGTTTTTTCAAAGGCTGTTTCGCCGGTAGCCGCGCGCCATTCCAATAGTTTCTTGTCGCCATTTGCCCAGTCTTCCATCATGCCCCGGCTGAATTCACCGCTCATAATGTCATCCTGGTGTTTTTGGAATAGGGGACGCATGATTGTCTTCAGCTCTTCCGAAACCTCGAAAGCTTTTATTTTGGCGATGTTGCTCAACCGGTCCATCATCGCTGTGATACCGCCCTGTTTCAAGGCCTCGGTGATGACCTCAACGCCGTATTGAACCAACTTGGCGGCGTAGCCCGGCTCGATACCCTTTTCGATCATTTTATCAAACGACAGGATTGATCCGGTTTGCAACAGTCCGCATAGGATGGTTTGTTCTCCCATCAGGTCGGACTTAACCTCCGCTACGAATGATGACCGCAGGACGCCCGCTTTATGGCCGCCTGTGCCCACACAGTAGGCTTTTGCTTCAGCAAGGCCTTTGCCCTGGGGGTCATTTTCCGGGTGAACCGCAATCAGTGTCGGTACACCAAACCCGCGCAGGTACTCTGCCCTTACCTCTGAGCCCGGGCATTTTGGGGCGATCATAACCACGGTAAGGTCCTTGCGGATTTCTTTTCCCTCTTCTACGATATTGAACCCGTGCGAATACGAGAGCGTAGCGCCGGCTTTCATCAATGGCATTACTGCGTCGATGACGGACGAGTGCTGCTTGTCTGGAGTAAGGTTACTAACCAGGTCTGCCGTGGGAATCAGTTCCTCGTACGTGCCAACGTTAAAATGGTTATCGGTGGCATTCTTCCAGGAATCACGTTTTTGTTCGATTGCTTCCTTGCGAAGAGCGTAGGAAACATCCAGTCCGCTGTCTCTTAAATTGAGTCCTTGGTTAAGGCCCTGAGCACCGCAGCCCACGATGACGATTTTTTTGCCTTTTAATGCGCTGACACCGTCAGCAAATTCGCTGATGTCCATGAATTCAGCGACGCCTAATTGGTTTAATTGTTCTCTAAGGGGGAGGGTGTTGAAATAATTTGCCATTGTTCTATCTATATTATTGACTTTTTTGTTCGTATACTGCTTTGTTAAGCGCGCGTGCATAACCCAGGTGAAGATTATCGTGGGCAAGTGTCACCGTTAGTACCTGTTCAATTGTATCCATTTCGAGCTTGTACGTGTCGGTGGCATAAGGAGTAATCGTATTGAAAACACCCTTTTGATAGTCCTGTTCAATTTGCAGAATGGACGCTATTGCCTGTGACTTCAGGGCAGTGAGTTCTTCTGCGGTGATCGTGTGAGTCGGTACCGTGCCTTTCGCATAAGCGCCCTCAAACGGAATTTCCCGATCCGGTTGTACGTTGGTCCTGCGATAGCATAACCCTTGGGTGCTGACCACGATGTGGCCGAAATTCCAACCGATATTGTTCCGGAATCCTGCCGGAATCCGATTAATGTCTTCCAGCGTGAGCCCATCCAGCAGTTCGATGAAGGCCTCGCGGGTACGGATAATGTATTTAATGGGGTTAAATTTCATAACAACGTAACCTTACATGGTAAATACTTTATCCTGTTTGTTTAAATACCGGTTTTCCACAACTTCGGCGGCCGGCTCGGATTCCTCAAACTCCTTTAGTTTTTTGTGGAAGCCTTCACTGTCTTTAATGATGGCAATACGGGCACTCCGCACAAATTCGATAAGCTGATACTCGGCTAACGCAGCGGTAAGCGCATCAATTTCCTCCCGGTGCCCGGCGGTTTCAAAGACCGTATAATCGTTCCGTATCACTACGGCACTCGCCCCGTAACGGCGCAGCAGCCGTTCCACCGGTGCCTTTTCGGTAACCACCTCTGTAGGTACCTTGTAAAGGGCCTGTTCCTGCCAGATGATCTCGTCATTGGTGTTGTAATAGGCTTTAAGTACCTCCACCTGTTTTTCGATCTGGCGGCAGAGTTTGCGGACAACATCTTCGGTTTCATGAATGACGATCGTAAACCGATGGATCCCTTCCGCTTCGGAAGGCGACGTATTGAGGCTCTCGATGTTGATTTTCCGCCTCGAAAAAATGATGGCGATCCGGCTAATCATGCCGATGGTATTTTCTGTGTATACCGTAATCGTATATTCCTGTTTTTCCATGATCTCTGGATTTAATTGTCTCGAGCTAGTTGTGCTGTAGCATTTATATGCAATCCTTCTTTATTTCAGCCTGATTTCGGAAACGCTGCTACCTTGGGGTACCATTGGGAATACGTTATTCTCCTTGCCTACCATCACTTCGAGCAGGTATGGCCCGTCGTGTTCGATCATCGTAGTCAGTGCCTGTTCGAGTTCCTCCCGTTCGCGGATGCTGTTCCCCGCGATGCCGTATCCTTTGGCAACGGTTACATAATCGGGACTGGTAATGTTGACAAACGAGTACCGTTTGTCGTGGAAAAGCTGCTGCCATTGGCGTACCATGCCCAGGAATTCGTTGTTCAGGATCAGGATTTTCACCTTGGCGCCAAACTGCATGATGGTGCCCAGTTCCTGGATGGTCATCTGAATACCGCCGTCGCCGATAATGGCCACTACCGTCCGGTCGGGTGTCCCGTACCAGGCGCCGATGGCTGCCGGAAGCCCGAATCCCATGGTTCCCAGGCCACCGGAGGTGACGTTGCTTTTCGACTGATTAAACTTGGCGTAGCGGCAGGCAACCATCTGGTGCTGGCCAACGTCCGTAACAATGACGGCATCGCCGCCAGTCAGCTCGTTAAGTATGCGGATTACCTCACCCATTGTCATAATGGGTGTAGTAGGATTTAATTCCTCCTGGATGACTTCCTTTATCTCTTCACTTTCCAATTTGCGGAAGCGCGATAGCCAGGCATCGTGCGTTTTGGCGTCCACCTGCTCCATCAGCAATGGCAGCGTTTCCTTGCAGTCGCCCCATACCGGTACCGTGGCTTTGACATTCTTATCAATTTCCGCCGGATCGATATCGAGGTGAATGACTTTTGCCTGTTTGGCGTACTTATCCAGCCTGCCGGTAACACGGTCGTCAAAGCGCATCCCAATGGCGATCAGCACGTCACATTCGTTAGTCAGTACGTTTGGCGCATAGTTGCCATGCATGCCCAGCATGCCCACATGCAATGGGTGATGGGTTTCCAGTGCGCTGAGCCCCATTACGGTAGCGGCGGCAGGAATACCCGTTTTTTCAATAAATGCCTTGAATTCTGCCTCTGCCTTGCCCAGGATAATGCCCTGGCCAAACAGGATAAAAGGTTTCTCCGCGGCATTGATCAGCGCTGCTGCCTGTTCGATGTATTCGGAGCGTACAATCGGCTTCGGACGATAACTCCGGATGTGATTGCAGATCTTATATCCCGGATAGTCAAATAGCTGAAGCTGGGCATTTTTGGTGATATCGATCAATACAGGCCCCGGACGCCCGGTGCGCGCAATGTGAAATGCCTTAGCCAGTGCTGTCGGGATCTCACAGGCATCCGTTACCTGGTAATTCCACTTGGTCACCGGTGTCGTAATATTGATCACATCGGTTTCCTGGAAAGCATCGGTACCCAGTAAATGGGCAAACACCTGGCCGGTAATACAGACCACCGGGTTACTGTCAATCATGGCGTCGGCTAACCCGGTAATGAGGTTGGTGGCTCCCGGACCGCTGGTGGCGAAAACCACCCCCACACGGCCCGAAGTCCGGGCGTAACCCTGTGCCGCATGAACCCCGCCCTGTTCGTGGCGTACCAGTATATGCTTCAGCCGGTCGTTGTAGTCATACAGCGCATCGTAGATGGGCATGATTGCACCACCCGGATAACCAAACACGGTATCCACCCCTTCGGCCAATAATGCTTCGAGCACGGCCTGCGAGCCGCTCAGTTGCGTTACTCCGGCGATTGCTTCCTGCTTGCCGTTTGAGGTGTTTTTTGTGATTTCCAGCGTGTTCATGTCATTCGTTCTTTTGGTTCGTAAATTAACATTCATCCGTTACGCAACCGGCTGCCGCATCGGCTACCGTCTTCGCATATTTATAGAGTACTCCCCGCGTTACCTTAAGTGCAGGTTTGGTCCACGCGGCACGACGCTCGGCGATCACCTCGTCCGATACCTGCAGGGTAAGCGTGTTGTTTATGGCATCGATAACAATCGTATCGTCGTCTGCTACCAGGCCAATGAGTCCGCCTTCGTGCGCTTCGGGCGTGATATGGCCCACCACAAAACCATGTGTTCCACCGCTGAACCGGCCATCGGTAATGAGCGCTACACTTTTCCCCAGCCCCGCACCAATAATAGCCGAGGTGGGTTTGAGCATTTCCGGCATGCCCGGCGCACCTTTCGGGCCCTCGTTTTTGATCACGATGACATCGCCGGCCTTCACGCGTCCGGAAGCGAGTCCGGCAATAAGGTCCTTTTCGCCATCGAATACACGGGCAGGTCCCTCGAACCGCTCGCCTTCCTTGCCTGATATTTTGGCTACACTTCCTTTTTCGGCGAGGTTGCCATAGAGGATCTGGAGGTGTCCCGTTGGTTTGATCGGGTTATCCAATTCCCGTACGATCGGCTGATCAAGTTTATTGATCGGTGTTACGTCGGCCAGGTTTTCCGCAAGTGTCTGTCCGGTTACCGTGAGGCAATGGCCGTGCAACAGCCCTTCATTGAGCAGGTATTTCATTACCGCCGGCACTCCTCCGTAATTATGGAGGTCCTGCATGAGGTATTTGCCACTCGGTTTGAAATCGGCCAATACCGGTGTGGTATCACTCATCCGCTGGAAGTCGTCCTGCGTAATTTCAATACCCACACTTTTTCCAATAGCGATGAAGTGCAGTACAGCATTGGTGCTCCCGCCGAGTACAACAATCACACGCAGCGCATTTTCAAATGCTTCGCGGGTCATGATGTCTGTGGGTTTGATGTCCCGTTCAAGCAATATACGGATGTATTTTCCCGCCTCAAGGCACTCTTTTTGTTTGTCTTCGCTTACTGCGGGGTTGGACGATGAATATGGAAGGCTCATGCCCAATGCCTCAATGGCTGCAGCCATCGTGTTCGCAGTGTACATCCCCCCGCAAGCACCTGCACCGGGGCAGCTGTTCTTCACGATGCCGATAAAATCCTCTTCGGAAAGGTTGCCGGCAATTTTTTGCCCCAGTGCTTCAAATGAAGAAACGATGTTGAGGTCCTGTCCCTTATAATGCCCGGGGGCAATCGTTCCGCCGTATACCATAATCGACGGCCGGTTGAGACGACCCATGGCCATAATGGAACCGGGCATATTTTTGTCGCAGCCGGGAATGGCAATAAGCCCGTCGTAATACTGGCCTCCGCAGATGGCCTCAATGCTATCTGCAATAATATCGCGGCTCACCAGGGAATAGCGCATGCCATCGGTGCCGTTGCTCATGCCGTCACTGACGCCGATCGTATTGAACACCAGCCCCACCAGGTCAGCACCCCATACTCCTTTTTTTACCACCTGGGCGAGGTCGTTCAGGTGCATGTTACACGTATTGCCATCGTAACCCATGCTGGCAATGCCCACCTGGGCCTTTTGCATGTCATCATCCGTTAGCCCAATGCCATAAAGCATGGCCTGTGCAGCCGGCTGGGTTTTGTCCTGCGTAAATACTTTGCTGTATTTGTTTAGTTCGTTTGTTTGTGTAGTTGGCATGATTATATGATCACTTCGTAATTTTCCTTTTCAAGCGTAAGATTTTTATACGCCCGCTGTATTGTGGCGCTTAATGTATCGGTCCATTCCGCCGGATACCGGACATCGTCAACGGAAGCAACGCCAGCGATTCCCGTTGCGGTGCCTGTCAGGAATGCCGTATCCGCCTCTCGGAGCTCCGCCGGTGTTATTTTTTTCTCTACAACCTCAATGCCGAATGCGGCTGCAATTTCCAGTACCGTCTGCCGGGTAATGCCCGGAAAAATATGCCCGGTACCCGGCGTGTACAATACGCCGTCTTTTTCTATAAAGAGGTTATTGCTGGATGCCTGTGCCACATACCCCTCGCTATCCAATAAAAGGGCCTCGTCAAATCCCCGTTGGGAAGCCTCGTTGGTCGCCACAATGGACGCTACATATTGGCCGGCTATTTTGGCCGCCGGGGGGAGTGATTGCGGATTCGGCCGTTGATAGGGCGATAATGTGAGCCGGATTAACTCCGTGCCCAAAAACGGCCCCCATTCCCATGCAGATATTGCCAGATGCGCATCTTCGGCAGGCATCAGGTACATGTTATGCCCGGTTACCACCAGTGGGCGGATATAGGCGCTCCGCAGGTTATTCTTCTCCAGCAGGGCATATGTTCGGTCAACCAGCTGGCTGGTATTCCAGGGGAAGCTGATGCCGACCAGTTCACAGGAGCGGCGGAGCCGGTCATAATGCTGTTCGGCCTTGAACAGGCGCGTGCCGTTGTGTGTATTATATGCACGGATACCGTCAAGCGCGGCATACCCATAGTGCAGCGACTGCCCAAACAGGTCGATCGTCGCCTGTTCGGCCTTGACGAACTCACCGTCCAAATAAATCCATGTATCTTTACCAAAATACCTCATGATCCGTTTGTCAAAATCACGGTTTGCTTACTGCTGAAATTACCTAATTAGGTGGTTTGTTTTGCTGTCCAAATCCCTTCCTGTATTCGACTTCATTAAGATATGACGATTAAAGGGAATAGGCAATAGTCAATCGATAAATTTTTAATTCAGAATATTATTTTTTATTCGATTTGTTAAACAAATAAATATTCTTAATAATGCACTATTTAAGGTATTTTGTAATATTAATTGTAGACCAAAACCGATTTTGGTATTCGGTTCATTTTTTAGGTTGGCTGACCCGGAGCGTGAAATTCTGCGTAAAATCAGGTGCCGGACAAAAATATTGTTAAAAAAAGCGCCCTCATCGAGTGTCCGATGAGGGCGCTTTTTTAGCTTATTTTCCGGGGTTAAACGATGCCTTCGGCGAGCACGGTAATCTTATTTTCGATCACTTCCACAACACCTCCGATAATCGTGATGACCTCTTCACTCTTGCCAGTCCGGATAATCACCTTGCCGTCTTCCAGCGTGGAAACAATTGGTGCGTGGTTTTCCAGCACTTCAAATGAACCTGCAGCCCCAGGTACGGTGACTGAAGTCACTTCGCCATCGAAGACAGGCTTATCCGGTGTGATGATTGTCAGTTTCATGTTTATTAAACTGCTTCCGCTAATAATTTTTTACCTTTTTCAACGGCATCTTCAATGGTACCAACCAAGTTGAAGGCTGCTTCCGGATATTCATCCACTTCACCATCAATAATCATGTTGAAGCCTTTGATTGTATCTTTAATGTCTACCAGTACACCTTTGAGGCCTGTAAACTGCTCGGCTACGTGGAAAGGCTGGGAGAGGAACCGCTGTACCCGGCGTGCCCGTTGTACAACCAGTTTATCTTCTTCCGAAAGTTCGTCCATACCGAGAATGGCGATAATATCCTGCAATTCCTTGTAGCGTTGAAGAATTTCCTTCACACGTTGTGCCGTGTTATAATGCTCGTCGCCCAATACCGCAGGGCTCAGGATCCGTGATGTAGAATCCAGTGGATCCACGGCCGGGTAAATACCCAGCTCGGCAATTTTACGGGAAAGTACTGTTGTTGCGTCCAAGTGGGCAAATGTAGTTGCCGGAGCAGGGTCAGTCAAGTCATCCGCAGGCACATAAACTGCCTGAACGGAGGTAATGGAGCCCCGTTTGGTAGAGGTAATCCGTTCCTGCATCAAGCCCATTTCCGTGGCCAGCGTTGGCTGGTAACCTACCGCCGAAGGCATACGGCCCAGGAGCGCGGATACTTCCGAACCGGCTTGGGTAAAACGGAAGATATTATCAATAAAGAACAGGATATCCCGCCCGGTGCCTTCGTCATCGCCGTCGCGGAAATATTCCGCAATGGTAAGGCCGGAGAGTGCTACACGGGCACGCGCGCCCGGGGGCTCGTTCATCTGTCCGAACACAAAGGTCGCTTTGGACTCCTTCAGCTCCTCTTCTTTCACTTTGTCCAGCGGCCATTCACCTTTTTCCATGCCTTCCATAAATTCCTCACCGTACCGGATGATGCCCGATTCCAGCATTTCGCGGAGCAGGTCATTTCCTTCACGGGTACGTTCTCCTACACCGGCAAACACCGATAAGCCGGAATAGGCTTTCGCAATATTGTTGATCAATTCCTGAATCAATACCGTTTTGCCTACACCCGCACCGCCGAACAGTCCAATTTTACCGCCTTTTGCGTAAGGCTCCAGCAGGTCGATCACTTTAATCCCGGTGAAAAGCACCTCTGTTTCCGTAGAAAGATCCTCGAATTTAGGGGGGGTGTTGTGGATGCTGCGTCCGTTGGATTTGTCGAGTTCCGGAATGCCGTCAATCGCATCGCCCACCACGTTGAAAACGCGGCCTTTGATTGAATCACCGACAGGCATTTTGATCGGAGCACCTGTGTCAACCACTTTCATGCCGCGGACGAGGCCTTCTGTTGCGTCCATGGCGATGGTACGCACGCGCTCTTCGCCCAAGTGCTGCTGAACTTCTAAAACGATCTGTTGTCCGTTTTCTTTTTCGATGACCAGTGCGTCAAAAATTTTGGGGAGTTTGGCGTTTTCCGAGAAACTTACATCGACTACGGGGCCGATGATCTGGGCTATTTTTCCAATATTGGACATATCTTAAGGGAACTAAAATTTTTTATAAACCACTGTTATAAGGCACAATACGGGCCTTAGTTTCGGACTGCAAAAATACGCTTAATACAATTAAAAGCAAATATAATTTTAAGAATTGTTCAGTGGGGCTTCACTGGGGGCTATCCGCCTGATTTTCGGTTGATTTCGTCCTGCAGCTGCCGCTTAAGTTTCTGCTCCTTTTCCATTGCCTTTTTGCGGTGCTGGTCGAACTCGTTCTGGAGGTCGTCGAATGCCTTCTGCGCGTCACGGGTAACCACATGGCCCTGGTTAAACCGGTAGATGTAGAAGATCAGGGCAATGGCCAATACCAGCACAATGCCCCATACCAGCAGGCTGTAAGTCGTCTTGCCCATCGATACGCCTAAAAACGAGAAACTGTCGCGGCTCTCCAGCGTGGCCTGCAATTCGCCTTTTACCAACGAAAGCGAGTCGGATAATGCGGTCATCACGGCCTTTTCCTGGCCAATTGACGCGGAAATTTCGCCAATTTGCCTGCGGTACGCATTCAATGAATCGGCCACGTTCCTGCGGATCAATTCCAGGTTTGCACGCCGGACGATTTCAAATCCATCCTGGCTTCGTGAAATTGCGACGAGATGCACAAACTGGCTGTCAATGGTTCCGCTGCTCAATGAGCTTCCCGAGGATGATCTGCCTGCGGGTTGACCAAAGGCCTGTGCGGTCCATAAAATCGCAAAAAGTGAAATCAGGAAAGAAAAGTTTCTCATGTTTTTATATTTGATTGATGCAAATTTAGGTGAATTCAAATGGTAAATGCAATTAATCCGGTTAATAGGCATGCTCGGGCGCTCCTTTTGCAAAGGTAACTCCCGTAAAATTTAAAACACGATTTTACGGGATTTATTGTAAGAATGAAAGCAAAAGCTTAAAAATATTCAATTATCCGGGATTTTTAATGAGAAACGTAGGTGGTTTGCCAGCAAAGCGTTTAAACTCGGAGGAAAAAGGTTAAAGCCGCTTTATTTTCATGTTCCGGAAAAACACTTCATCGGTGTGGTCCTGCAGGGCAATCCGTCCCTGTTTCGCCTTGCCGAATTCGGGAAAATTACCCAGGTTGCCGGTTGCCACAAGGCCGGTCCACGTTTCACTGCCCAGCTGGACCTCCGCCGTAACCTGCCCGTTCAGCCAGAACGTCACTTTGCCTTCTTCCTGGCGGACGCGTGAGTGATTCCACTGCCCAAAAGGAACCGGTTTGGACTGTTCGGCATCCCCTACCACATCGTAAACACTTCCGGCGAGGTGCGACGGATTGCTGCGGTGCCGTTCTTCCGCATACTCGTTATCCAACAGCTGCATTTCCGGTCCGGTGGCGTAGGCCGTCCCGTACGCCGGCCCCTCCTGTACATTAATAAAGACCCCGCTGTTCCCGCCCTTGGCAATCTTCCAGTCAAATACCAGCTCAAAGTCGGTGTATATGCTATCGGTTACCAGATCCCCGTGTATGGCATCCGTTACCTGCGGATCACACCAAAGCTCGCCATTGACTGCCCGCCAGGCAGAAGGGACCGCACCTTGATTAAATATATGCCACCCCGCAGTCGAATGGCCATCGAAAAGCAATGTCCAGCCTTCCTCCGCTTCCTGGGGGGTGAGGGTATTTGGGCGCTCTGCTGTGCCGGAGCAGGTAATCCATAACAGGCTCCCCGTGGCCAGCACCGGTAAAGCCATCCTTTTTGTGATCCGTGCGAATGTTTTCATGGCGATAATATTACCTTTATTTGTCTGTTTTTGCAAATAACAGGCGTGTTTTGCGCTGAGAACCACAGGACTTAGGTTCGTTTATTGCCCCAGGCCCGCCGCTGCAACGGTAGCGTACCCCACTGCAACACGCCTGGTTAAGACAAGCCCGAGGGCATCCCCGGCACTTTTATATAGTGGAAATATTATGTATTTTCACCGACGTTATCGATTAACTTTTCCCGATGAAATCAATCAGACTAATGCTATTATGGATGTTGTTGGGTGCCTTCTGCGCCCCGGTAGCCGCCCAGCAAAAACCTGCGTTTAAGGTGATTGCCTTTTACACGGCAAAAAATGACCGCGCGCACATCAGTTTTGTACATGAGGCCAATAACTGGTTTCCTAAAATAGCCGAAACATACCATTTTACCTACGATTCCACATCCAACTGGGAGTTGCTGAATGCCGAATTCCTGGCAGATTACCAGGTCGTGCTGTTCCTGGATACCCGGCCGGAAGATCCTTTACAGCGGCAGGCCTTTCAGGAATACGTCGAACACGGCGGGGGATTCATCGGATTCCATTTCGCCGGATTCGCGCTCACACCATCTGCCTACCCGCAGAACTGGGATTGGTACCACAACGAGTTTTTGGGTTCCGGAAGTTATAAAAGCAATACATGGCGTCCCACATCGGCCGTTCTGCGCGTAGAAAACAACAGACACCCTGCCACGGCAAACCTGCCTGCTACATTCCGCTCGGCACCCAACGAATGGTACCGCTGGGAAAACGACCTGACGGCTAATCCCGATATCGAAATCCTGCTGTCCATAGACCCCCAAAGTTTCCCGTTGGGAACGGGGCCGAAGCCCCATGAGATATGGCACGAAGGTTATTACCCGGTGGTGTGGACCAACAAGAATTACCACATGCTATACATTAATATGGGTCATAATGATATCGACTATGAGCAGGGAACCAATAAAACGCTTTCGTTCACCTTTGCAAACGATGCGCAGAACCAGTTAATCATCGATGCGCTGCTATGGCTGGGAAAGGCGGGACAAACCCCCCATTAACCGTTATCGGTCTGTTTTGGCAGCCCATGCAATTGCATTGGCAACCAGCTTTTTATAATTTTCATTGTGGAATAAATCCGGGGAATGGCCCATAAAAATGTAAACATTCCGTGCGGCATAGTCCGGATTGCTCCACACCACCGGGTGGTCGCCCATCTTAATCTTTGAATCGGGCCTGTAGCTGGACTCATCCACCGCTGCCAGTACATCGACGTTGGGCCTCGGACTCCGGTCATACGTATACCATTCTTCCTGCTCCACCCGGAAAGTGGATGCAACCCCCTGCATAACCGGATGAGCCGGCCGTTCAACGATTACCATTGCGCTGGCAAACGTAGCAATATAATCGGTAAAGCGGATCCCGCCCATAAATTGATGGAACCATTGCCACATCGGATAACCATCGAATTCACCCAGTAACGTGGCGTGGTGGAAACCGATCCAACCGCCCCTGCCCGACGTAATGTAGTTAATAAACGCTGCCTCCGCTTTTTTGGTCCAGGCATAGGGTGGGTAGTCCAATTGAATAAACAGCTGGTAATCCGCCAGCAGTACATCATCTATCCGATCCGTATTTTGCAGGTAATCCACGGCGAAATGCTCCGCAGCGGCCAGGCTATCGAGCCAGCCCCGTGCTGCCTGGGAGTAAGCAAGGTGGTGGCCACCGTTCTCATATAAGACAAGCGCCCTGAACCGGGTGCCTGCCGGTTGGGCATGTATAGCCCAAATACCCAGGCACCAGCATAAGAGCATGTATTTTTTCATCCTTGTTTTAGGTTGTACAAACGACCTTCTTTCATTCCAATGTCCGGAGCGGCAGGTAGGACGAGGTGCCCGCCCCCGGTTGATAAACGATAATAGCTACGCAGCTGTCATTGGGGTTTACCTCAAAGGCGATACCCTGTTTGGTGTCCAGTACCGCATACTGCTGGCCGTCCTTCTCATACGCTTCTACCTGTTCCGTGCTGTATTCCGCGGAAATCTGTGCTAACGACGAACTGGCACAGATGCCTTCCGACGTGGTATAATAAGGCGAGGTAATCCGGATCTGCTGTATACGTGCAGTTTCATCATTTCCCATGTCGCGGGCCGTAAATATGGATACCGGATAGGCCGGACTGTCACCGGTGGTATACCAGGCCAATACGGCCTTGCCCATGGCCGCATCGCTGTAGTCCGGCTCACCCAGCTGGTCGAGCAGTGTACTGTCAGCATCGTTCAGGTGTATCGGTCCGACCGACTCGCCCGGAACGATCAGCGCTTTGTCGGTAAGTGGTGCGGCGGCGGTCACGGCCGTGGAGTCTGTTGCCGACTGGTTTTGCTGCTGCTCGTTCGGGCCGCAGGCACTGTAAATAAACCCGGCGGCGAGAAACAGCAGGTAGTGGGAACTAATCTTTTGATAGGCCATTTTCTTTTTTTAGGTTAAACAGTCAGGTACGCATTTTGTTTCTGAACGGTACCAGCAGGTGTTCCAGTCCATTCAGTTTAATCTCGTAACATGTGGCCAAAAGCATGCCTAACTTTCCCTTGGGGAATCCCTGCTGGCGGAACCACAGCAAATAGGTTTCCGGCAGGTTACAGATCACCGTGCCTTTGTATTTGCCAAAAGGCATCCGGGTAGTTACCAGTGCCTCAAACAACGCTTCGGGAGCCAGGGGAACATCGGAAATAGGTGTCATATCGTTACCGTTAATCATTTGTTTTGCCATGCTTCAGGTAATACCACGCCAGGTTTACGGCAATCACGACGTGATTAAAAAGGTTCGGCACCAGGCCGTAATGTTTACTGAAAATCCGGAACCGTTCCCACAGGCTTTGCCAATGCCGCTTTTTGGACATTCCGCCAACCAGGTATTTAGCCACCAGCCGCCGGGTATTTACGATCTCACCCGGCTGCACTTTTTTTGCCGCCCGGATGATCCAGTCAATATCCGAGCTTAGCCGGTAGCGTAAGTCATAAGGTTCGGTAATCGAGCGCCGGATGTAGATTGCCTGGTGACTGATATTCATCCCGTACCGGAAACTTCGCCAGGTAAATTGTTCGGGGATGCCGTGCCGCCGCAGTCCCAGGCTTTCCCAGTTGGCATCGTACATCTCAGTCTCGCCGTAATAAATAGCGGCACCCGGCGCAGTGGCGAACACCTGCTCCACCGTATGATGATCATAAAGCTCGTCGCCCGAATTCATGAAAAGTACGTAATCCCCCGTTGCCATGGCCAGTCCCTTGTTCATGGCATCGTATATGCCTCCATCGGGTTCGCTGACCCACCGGCTGATCCGGTTGGCATGCCGTTGGATAACATCCACCGTGCCGTCCGTGGAACCCCCGTCGACCACAATGTATTCGATATCCGGATAGGTCTGCTGGACGACCGAGCGGATGGTGCGCTCGATATCCTGCACATTATTATATACGATCGTAATAACGGTGAGTTTAGGCGGATTCATGCGGCTTGTCGGCGTTAACGGGTATACCGGTGGCCGGCTTGCGCACGACCATTACGTTGTTATGGAAAAAATGGTAATTTGCGGGTAATATCCACGAAATAAACAGTCCCAGCACGGTTACCGGCATTATGAAAATCGGTGTTAGTGCAATCCGGACAATTTTATTCCCCGGGAAAATATGCTGATAAACATAGGCATTCCACATCTGGAAAAGGGTAGCCACATAGTTGGTTGTCTTTTTTGCTGAAACCAGCTCCAGTCCTTTTTCCCGGAAGATATGCGTCAGACCAAACGAGGTATACCGGGCAAAATCATAAGGAATTTCATGTTCATCCCACACAAACGGGACGGTAACCAGCAGGTGGCCGCCCGGCTTAAGCACCCGGTATAATTCATCCAGGATCTGCGGAAGATTAAATATATGCTCAAACACTTCGCTGGAAAAAATACTGTCGAACGAAGCATCCGCAAAGGGGAGGTGTTTGCCGTCATAATATACATCAATGTCTTCGTTGACATGGTCGTGCCCGCTGACCTCAATGTCGGTTCCGATGTATTCATCGACCTGGAACAGTTCCCGGTATGGTTTGCTGCCGCAGCCGAAATCAAGCATGCGTCCCCGCATGGACCCGCTCAGGGCCGCTATATTGCGGTAAAGTCCCCTTCGGATAATAAAAAAAGGATTGAACAGCAGCCCGAAAAAGGTCGGCTGAAAGCGGGATTTATTATAATATGCCTTTAAAGTCTTCAGCAATTCCGTTGGGGATTTGTTAGCTAAACTGTGCTTTCCACTGTTCAATGCGTTGCGTATCTAAATATAGCCGGACAGCCATTTCTTCGTGGATGCGTTCTTCAAGGGATTCCACGCGCTGCCGTTCAAGCACGGGGAGCCCGATGTCGTTGCGCATCTCCAGGGCCCTGTTGTCGATACCGATGATAATCGCTTTCCGTTTTTTCTGCAGCGCCCGGATACCGGCATGCAGCCGCGTGCCGATGTATTCGCAGGCTTCGCGCTCAAGAAACGCGTCAAAGGCCGCAAGCTTGGGCGGAATATATTGGATGTCCGTTGCGAGGCTTTCAATATAAGCCCGGTCCTTTGAACCCTGTATCCAAACAAACACCCGCTGATAATGCTTTTTAAGGATTTCCAGCATTTTCCCGTCCTTTTCCGGGTCACGCATGTAATCGGTGATGGTGGTCACTACCGTATCGCGTTTTTTGGGGTTGATCTGCGAGCAATGCGGCTCATCCAGCTCCCACACGGTGGGACAGCCCGTGTTCACCACGTTTTTTATGCCGATTTCATGCAACTTCTGCAGCGTGTAATTGTCGCGCACGGCGTGCAGGTATTTTTTTGAAAAAAGGGCCCGGTACATCATCCGCGAATAGGCAGATACCGGTTTATCCTGATATTGCCACCAGCCGACACCGAGCAACACCACTTTATGGCGCAATACGATGAGGTCCTTAAGCCCGACTTTCCACTGGCTTTTATAAAGTGTATTGTTTTTCAATAGGTTGGTGCCTCCCACGATGGCAGTATCATAATGCCGGAGTCGGGGCAGATCCTTGGGATGAATGGCCACATGGGTTGGCATATTGATGACGAAGTCGTCAACAAAAAGCGCATCTGCAATCCGGTCAACTGCATCCATAATAATATGGTCGCCGAGGTTGGTCGTGCCTATGGAGGTGTCAAAAATAATTTTTGGCATAAATCCGAATGTATTCGCTATCGCCTTTTGGCCAGCCGGCCAATAAGCGGGATGAAAAAAAGTGCCTTGAGCATCATCCATCCCTGTTTCCGCGTTTTGGGAACAAAAATAACGAATAATGCCGTTGTTGCGTAGGCAATCAACGTGGCGTATGCAGCACCAATCATGCCATATTTGGGAATGAACCAGCTGTTCAGGCCGATATTGACCAATGCACCGCTCAGAGCACGCCACAGGGAGATCATCGTATACCCCTCCGCGATCAGGTATTGTCCGCTGGCCACATTGAGAAACACAAATATACCGGCCCATACATGCACAATCAGCGCCGCGGCACCCGGAGCGTATTCAGGACGGTAAAAAACACGGTAAATGAACGGCGACGCAAATGTCATCACGATGGCAATGGCCACGCTCATTACCACCATCAGCTCATATAGGTGCTGCAGCCGTTTCCGGTAACGCAGCGGGTCATCGCGACGGGCATGCATAATGGCCGGAAAAAGCGCCGTAACAATGGCCATGGGAATAAAATACCAGCCCTCACTGAGGCTCACCACGGTAGAGTATACGCCAAGCGCTGCTTCCCCCAGGTACGCATCGAGCATCAGCTGGTCGATTTTCATGTATAAACTAATGAATACCGCCGAGAAAGCCAATGGCCAGGCATAACGGAGCAGGTGGGCAGCCATTGCCCGGTCGAACCTCCAGCGTAGGACGCTATTCCCCCGGCTCCCATACAGGTATACATAACCGATGGCCAGGAAAACGGTGTCTGCCAGCAGCATCCATACAAATGCGCTGATGGGTGCCTGCAGTAAAATAAGCAGCAGCTTTACGGCCGCGGACAGCAGGTTGGCGCCAACCTGCACATACATAATGTATTTCCCCTGCACGGTTGCCTGGAAATAACTATCGATTACATTGACCGATTGGGCCACGCATACCAACGATACAATAGCAATGTACTCAAAAGGTGCTGCCGGAGCCTCCGCGGCATAATAGCCAATCAGGAAATACGTGAGGTAAATTAACGGAAGAGCTACCACGCCACTGATCAGGCGCAGCCGGAAAGCGGTGCCCAGTATCACGTGCTGCTGCTGGGGTTGCTGCAGCAACTGCCGCGTTACGAAGCTGTCCATACCCAGTGTACATGCCGCCATAAAGAAGGTCACCAGTACCAGCGGATAGTTGAGCACCCCGTTTAAGCTGTTGCCCAGGTAATTGGGGATGGCCACGGCCGTGATGACCATTTTGATGAAAAGCGATCCGGCTCGGGCAATAATCAGCCAGCCGGTATTTGCGAAGTACTTCGTAAATGCTTGTTGGTCAAACCCGGGCAATGAAGGGATTTTCATCGGATACGGTCTGGTTAAATCACATCCACTAGCTGACTGAATTTAGCCAGGCTACGGTGTTCCGGGTCTAAATCTGTAATCAGGTAAGCGATGGCATTCAGGCTGCATACCTTCATTTTCTGAACCGAATTGAGTTTCTCGGCAATGCTGAGAATTGCCGTTTTATTGGCGCTGCGGAGCATGGCTTTTTTTACCTGTACCACCTCCCAGTCGGAGTCGGTTACCCCCTCTTCGATGGCCAGGCTGTTCGCACCCAGTAAACACAGGTCTGCCCGTATTTCGGATAGCTGATTGATTACCTGTGCGCCGATACAGATATTGGTGCTCCGGGATAGCTGCCCGCCGATTAAGATTACTTCGGCCTTCGTTCGTTCCGCCATTTCCAGTGCCACCAGCGGACTGATGGTAAAAAATGTACATTCCAGGTTTTCCGGAACGCTGCGGGCCAGCTCCAGCATGGTCGTGCCACCCCCGGCGAGGACCGTCATCCCGTTCTGGATCAGCTTCAGCGCCTTGCCGGCAAGCTGCTTTTTGGCATCCCGCGCATATACGTGGTTTTCACGGAAAGGGTACTGGAAGGATTTGGACAATGCCCCGCCATACACTTTCAACACCTTGCCGTTTTCGGCCAGTTCGTTCAGGTCCCGGCGGATGGTGTCCTCCGATACGTTCAGCTGTGCGCTCAGGTCCGAAGACAGTACCTTGTTATGTAAATTAATCTGATGGATGATAAAAGCCTGACGTTCTTCCTTTAGCATGGCCGACGGTTAGTTTTAGTCGGGTAAAGATAAAGAATCTGAATTTAATCCGTCTGATAAGGCATAAATTTCTGTTTTACCCCATCCGGTCTGCGCTTTTTGCTAAAACCGCCGGACCATGCGACTAAAAATAAAACCGGAGGGTTCGGTGGAATAAGTAATAATTTTGGTATTATTATCCCGATGAAAAGAATCTTCAGCCTGCTTTATTTCCAGGTGCTTTTGGCCATCCTGATCGGCGTGCTGATCGGCCATTTTTATCCCACGGTCGGCATTGCGCTGAAACCGCTGGGCGATGGCTTCATCAAGCTGATTAAAATGGTCATTGCCCCGCTGATCTTTTGCAGCGTGGTGCTGGGCATTGCGGGCATGGAAGATGTCAAGAAAATCGGGAAGGTGGGGGCAAAATCCTTGATCTATTTCCAGGTGTCCACATTCGTTGCCATGTTTTTGGGTGTGGCTGTGATTAACCTGATGAAGCCGGGTGCAGACATGCACGTGGATCCAAATACGCTGGACACGACTGACGTTGCTTCGTATATCGACAGTAGCAAAACACAGAAAGGAGTTACGGAGTTCCTGCTCGACATCATACCTGAAAATGTGTTTGATGCGCTTTCTTCCGGAGACCTGCTTCAGGTCCTGTTCTTTGCGGTGCTGTTTGGTTTCGGACTGTCGCAGATCCAGCGCCGTGCAGAACCTGTAATCCGCGTAATGCAATCCTTTTTAGACGGCCTGTTCGCTGTTATTAAAATGATTATGCGGTTGGCGCCGATCGGCGCGATGGGGGCCATGGGATTCACGATCGGTAAATACGGGGTGGAAGCGCTTTCTTCGCTGGGCATGCTTATGCTGGCTTTCTATATTACCTGCCTGCTTTATATTTTTCTGGCACTCGGACTGGCGCTGGGCTATTACGGCATCAGCATCTTCAAATTACTGCGCTACATCCGGGAAGAGCTGCTGGTTGTGCTGGGTACCTCGTCTTCCGAATCCGTATTGCCTGCTATTATGGGAAAGCTGGAACGGCTGGGCTGTTCCCGCCCCGTTGTCGGCCTGGTTATTCCGACCGGATATTCGTTTAATCTCGATGGTACAGCCATCTACCTGACCATGGCTGCTATATTCCTGGCCCAGGCGCAGGACATGCCCATGGATCTTGGCCAGCAGCTGTTTTTGCTGTTCGTGCTAACCATCACCTCCAATGGTGCGGCGGGTGTAACGGGCAGTGGTTTCATCATTCTCGCGGCCACGCTGCCCATCGTGGGCCATATGCCCGTGGCGTCCGTGGCGCTGGTGTTTGGGATCGACCGTTTTATGAGCGAGGCCCGTGCGCTGACTAACATCATCGGCAATACCGCCGCCACAATCGTGGTGGCCCGCTGGGAAGGCGAACTGGATATGGAGCAGCTGCATAAAACCCTGCGCTGAACGGCTAAGCCTCTTCCTCCGCTTCACTGTCCGGCTCCGCCGTTTCTGTTGCCGTCAGGCCGGCTAACACTTGGTTAACCTCCTCTTCCGTGGCATTCAGTTTTACCTTGCACACCTGGATCAGCTGCGAAGCCCGCTTTACTTTCTCCGCTAATTCATCTACCGAGATGGCTCCCTGCTCAATCTCCGCCACAATGGACTGGAGCTCCTCAAATGCGTCCGTATAAGTATATTGTTCTTTCATTAATCAATCGTTTTGAATTTCATCAATAGTGCTGGTGAATTTTCCTGACGCCAGCACGGTTTCAACGGTATCTCCCCTGTTGACGCTGTCGGTGGTTTTAAGCGCCCGCCCGTTGACCCGGGTGATGCTATACCCACGGTTCAGGACCTGCTGCGGGTCAAGGAGCCGTACCGTTTTTTCTGCAACCGACACCTGTGCGAGGTGGTCTTTCAGCGTACTGCGGCTACCTGCTGCCAGTGCCGGATGGACCAGCTGCAGTTCCCGGTGCTGAAGCGTGAGGTACCCCGAGGCGGTTTTCTGCAATTGGTCGGTGATATACCCAAGTGCCCGGTGCTGATGCTGGATAAGGTGCAGGCTGCCCATCCGGAAATAGCGGGCCACATTGCCCAGTCCGTGCCGGTGGTCGGCCAGCAGCTGCGACGAGCGATTAGCAATGACCTGCTGCGCCTGCATCACCGGAGTCGCAAAACGGTGAAACTGCTGGATCAGGAAATCGGCAAGCTCGCTCGGGGTAATGGCATTCCGGTAGGCCACCATTTCGCTGACTGTTTCGTTTGTGGAATGCCCGATTCCGGTAAGTACCGGTATCGGAAATGTGGCGATGGCCGAGGCCAGGAGGTAATGATTATAGCTCGACAGCCCTACGTCGCCGCCACCGCCGCGGATGATGGTCACCACGTCGAACCGGCTGGGCTGACTGGCAATATTCCGAAGCTGGCCGATAATGGATGCGATCGACTTGTCGCCCTGAAGCAGCGCCGGGAAAAGCGTATACTCCAGGCGGTATCCCCAGGGGTTGCCGTTAATAATGTTGAGGAAATCCGCATACCCCTTGCTGGTTTCCACGGATATAACCGCCAGGCGTTTGGGCACCAGCGGGAAAGGCCGCTGTTTGTTGGCAGCGAAAATCCCCTCCTGCTTCAGTCGGCTGATGCTGGCCATTTTTTCGCGTTCCAGTTCACCCAGTGAGTAGGCGGGATCAATATCCAGGATGCGCAGACCCAGTCCATGCAGCGGATCATACGTAATGGTTGCGTGGATTAAGATGGTAATGCCGTCTTTAAGTGGCTCACGGGCAATTTCCAGAAAGCGCTGATTGATCCGTTGGTAGTCGCCTTTCCAGAGAATCGACCGCATTTCCGCCACTACCTGGCCATCTTTTTTCTCCACGAGCTCCGGGTAGCAATGCCCCGAATGAGAATAGTGGTTGAGCTTGTTCATTTCGGCCTTGATCCAGTAGGCACGTTTGTAGCGTTCGGCGAGCGTCCGCTGAATGCTCCGTGCCACTTCGGCCAATGAAAAAACGGTCTTGTCGGGGAGTTTCTCAGGCATGACCAAAGATAAGGATTTTTGTGTATCCGATGAGGTAACTGTCCGGGATATGATCGGAAATGGTTATCTTTGCACGGCAATAGCCGGACAATATTTTAAAAAATGAAATTACCTATAATCGCATACGGAGACCCTGTTTTAAAACGAAAGGGAGTGGATATTGATGCAGACTATCCGGATTTACAGGGCTTAATCGCCAACATGTTTGAATCCATGTACGCCGCCCGTGGCGTGGGGCTTGCCGCCCCGCAGGTCGGCCTGTCCATCCGGCTGTTTGTTGTGGATGCAAGTCCTTATGCGGAGGATGAGCCTGCACTTGAAACGTTCAGGAAAGTATTTATCAATCCCGAAATCCTGGAGGAAAGCGGAACCAAGTGGCTGTTTAACGAGGGTTGCCTGAGCATTCCCGAAATACATGAAGACGTGAGCCGATACCCGGATATCCGTGTACGTTATTTCGATGAAAACTGGGAGGCTCATGAGGAAAACTTCAGTGGGCTGGCCGCACGGATTATCCAACATGAGTACGACCATATTGAAGGTAAACTGTTTACCGATAAGCTGAGCCCGCTCCGGAAAGCCATGCTGAAGAGCAAGCTTGATGCCATTACGAAAGGACAGGTAGGGGTCGATTATAAGATGAAGTTTCCCTCACCCAGGCGGAAACGTTAGGTTACCCGCCCACAATGGGCAGGGAAAGCCTGTATTTTACCGAAACCAGCCGGATCACCACGATAACGGTAACACAGAGCGCAGCATTGAGGTTGTAGCTTACACCTGCATATCGGAGTACGGCGAAAAGGATAGCACCCGTTAAGCAGGCTGTTGCATAAATCTCCTTCCTGAAAATCAGGGGGGTATCATTCATTAAAGTGTCGCGGATCACGCCGCCCATTACGGCCGAAAACAGGCCCAATACAACGGAAGCGATTGCGCTGCTTTCATAATCCAGCGATTTCTGGACCCCTACAATGGTAAAGAAGCCGATGCCCAGGGCGTCAAACAACGAAAGTGTGCGGGCCAGCTGATAGAGTGTCTTGGTGCAACAGATGGCAATCATGACCCCGGCAAGGATTGCCAGCAGGTAGTTGCCGTCATCCACCCATACCGGGCGCAGGTTCAGAAAGATGTCACGCAGGCTGCCCCCGCCTATCGCGGTAACGAAGCCGGTAAACGCCGATCCGAAAATATCGATGTTGTGCCGCATGGCAGCCATTGCACCTGAAATGGCAAAGACCGCGGTGCCGAGTAGGTCGATATAATACAGTAATTCCAAGATGGTATAAGCTATCCGGTATAAAAGTACAAAAATTGATGGGTATAGCAACCGCAGGATTATAGGTGAGGCCCCGGAACCAATTTGGTTGCGGTTCGGCAATCCGTATATATAGGGTCGGTGTAACAGCACGGTGCGTGCGCATTGCGCCCGGGGTAATTCCATGTTTATTCGGAAAAAGGTGGACTCAACGTGGACTCACGGTGGACGCAATGCGGACGCATGGCGAACCAAACCCGGCGGATTGCCGGCCGGCTGCCGACAACGGACTGTGGGGTGAACGATGGCCGTCTGAACGGCGGATGGTGGTCCGAAAGGGCAAAATTGCACCTTTGGAAAAAATTTCGTGACTGATTTATAGGCAATAGCGTTTTGGGGTTAAAAAATATGGTAATGATATTTTGCAATTGCGGGGAATCCTTTTACCTTTGCAGCCCGCTTGGGAGGAAGGGAATAGGGCGGCAGTACATT
>NZ_JAMSLW010000006.1 GCF_024643285.1 Parapedobacter lycopersici | reverse complement strand
ATCACCAACTTTAGCGATTGCATCGTCGTCGAAACCGTAGTCGCGGTCGACAGGATAGTCCGGGGTTGTAAACGTACCCTCCGGCGTACTGTAGTCGCCTGCAGGGTCTGTGCTCCAGATATTAATGGTGTTGTTCACCTCATCGACCGCGATGTCTCCGGCTACGTCCGCTGTAACCGTTAGAGTGAACTGTTCCGTTTCTTCGATATCTTCATTGGCGGTCACCGTAAAGGAACCATCGGCGGCCACGGGACCTACCGTAATGTTTGCGGAACCCGCTACGATACCACTGATCGTTTGCCCGGTGGAGAGCTCGTCTTGCAGGTACAATACTGTACCGTCCAATATCGTTGACGGGCCACCGTTTACAACGGTAACGGTATAGTCAAATGCTTCACCAGCAATGGCTACTGCATCTGTACCGTCAGCGGCAATTTTGGTGATGTTACCGGCTAAACCATAATCGCGGTCGACTGGAATATCCGGTGTCTCAGCTGTACCATCCGGCGTATCGGTGTCCGGATCCCGGTCGGGTCCCCAAACATCGATTATATTCTTCACCGTAGCCGGGGCATTCGCCGCCACATCGGCTGTAATGGTTAGTGTAATCGTTCCAGCCACCGGCACCGCAGCAGTTGTCGTCACCGACGCATCATTGCCTGTTCCGGATACGGTAGCGTTCGCGCTGGTCACCGCGTAATTAGTGGTCGTCAAGCCTGGGCTTGGCCGTTCACTCAACGGAATGACTTTACCTACAGCTATAGGTGCAGGACCATCATTGGTGATGACTACGGTAAATGTCGTGCTTTGACCAGCTGTCACGCGACCGTCTGTTTCGTCGGTGACTTTCGTGATACTTAAGTTGTTTGGAATGATAAACGTTACCTCCGCCGGGCTTCCTTCGGTAATAACCATTCCTTCTATCGTAGCGGTAACCGAGGCAACACCCGCCATCGTACTGGTAATCTGTAAGACCGCTTCTCCACTCGCATCGGTGTTAACGGTTTCGGTAGTCACCGTTCCATCCACGTGTGTGATGGTAAATTCTACCGCCTTATTCGCTACACTTCCCCCACCTGCATCAATGATCGTGGCTGTAACTTCATTGAAGTCAACACCGTCGGCGAGCGCACCATCTTTCGTAACCGCCAACGAACTCTGCGCGTAAGACACACAGATTGGCGCCACATGATAGATGCTGACCGGCGGCGCTACACCTACCGCGAGCAGGCCGGAGAGTCTGATTGCAATCTCGTCAATCGGCTGGTCGACAGCAATGGTAACGTCTTCCGGTGTACTGGCATTTAATATGGTTTCAACGTTTGCCTCGATGAATGCACTATTGAAATCTTTCGCCACTACCTCCTGGCCGTCTAAATAGTATACGATCTCCAACGCTTCCAATATCGCAGCATTCAATGTTGAACCACCTACAGTCATCCGTAAAAGGATTTCGTCTCCTACTGCGAGGTCCCGATCGAATTTGATATTTTGTTGGATGATACTGTTTACACCCAATGTACCCAAACTCAACGTAGAGGCACTTGACGTATTTTGGTCTATTGCCCAGAACGCGTTTTGTACACCGGCACCACCGAGATTCAATGCATCGAGATTCAAGCCGCTGCCTTCATACGACGTGGAGAATGCAGCCGCGCACTCAAATGTAGTCGGTGTATGGCATAGGCCATAAACATCCAAATGTCCCTCGGATGATAGCACCCCCAACAAAGCGGTTGTATGGTCTTCGAGCCTGATCGATTGATAATCAACAGTCGGCGTAATCTCCAAATAATACCGGCCTTTCGTATCCTGTACCAACCGGATCTGACCGGCAGCATCTGCAAAGAGATTCTGGCTGCTTCCCGTACCATTCGTTATTGGATTACCACCAGCATCCCGAATAGTCACCTCGAAATAATGGTCGCCCAGGGCAATACCATTCAACACGCCGTTTACCAGCTCTCCTATCGAACCGGCAAGCAATGAGTTCAATATATCTTCTTCATATCCAATACGGATGTAGGATGATGTACCTGCAGGAACAACGGCCCCGAAACCCAACTCCACGAATCCCGAATAGGCACCGATACCGGCAACTAAACCTGCATCCGACCGAATAGTCGCATAGCTATTGTGGTTACCATCGGTCAGGTTCTGGATATCATCCACATTTTCGGAGTCACCAATGACATCCGCGCATACCTCAAACGGAGGCACTTCATAATCCGGGTCAGGACACGCATCAGATATCCGGTATACGTTATATAAGCGTACGGGACTTGCTATCCCCACGCCAACTAAGGAAGCCACTTCAAAGCGGATACGATCATAAGTGATACCTGCACCCGGCTCCAGCTCCACATTGATCCGTCCACCTGAATTAAGCAATCCGAGTAAGTCTAATTCAGGAATTAATGAATTTTCCAGCGTTATCGGTGAACCAACCGGCTGATCGCCGTTGAATAAGTAAACCGTATATCCGCCTAGAATATCTACATTTGCCAACGCTTGCGGTACCTGCATGCGCAGTCTTATTTTATCCGTGGCGGTTGTAGTTACCTTTGTTTTGAAATAAATATCTTGATGTAAAGAGGCTGCAACACCAACACCAACAGCACCCAACGTAATTTCGGAGTAGTTAGCATTGTTATCGTCAATCGCATATTGCGGGTTGATGACACCAGCAGGATTAGCACCTTCGAGTAGATTTACACTCAACCCTGTTCCATCAAATGTCGTAAATGCTCCCTGCTCACACGGATCGAAGACCGTCTCGCGGCACATGCTGTACACATTCATCGTCGTGACTGCATCTAATCCAGCTATGGCGGTATTTTTCAAGGTGATACGTACCGATTGATAGGGTACATCAGCTGTATAGGCGATGTAAGTACGTCCAAATTTGTCACGAACGATGCGAACATTGTTACCAGTAAACCCTCCAGCACTTGAGGCATCGCCTATGGTTGTTATTGGAGTCCCCGCAGCATCCCGTACTTCCAGCTCGAAATAATGGTTACCCAACAGTACGATATTTCCAACATCTGCTAATAAATTACCTAACGTACCACCCACTAGTGCATCGAGTAATCCGTCATCGGCCATATCAATGCGGATATAGGACGTTTCCAGTGCCGGAACCGGCTGATCATACCCCAATTCAATGAAACCGTCATATGCACCAGCACCCAATACCACACCGGAACCGGCCGATAACGTGGCATACGTATCGATGTCGCCATCGATGGCGTTGTAAGCAAAATTGACGTTTTCGAACTCCCCGAGTTCAACACCACAATCCGGACCGTTAAAAGGCGACTCCGTATCCGGGGGATTCGGCAAGGGATTCGGGTCCGGGCAATCCGCACCAAAACGTTTAATACTGTATATGCGTATCGGTGTGCTGAGTGCATTCACGTCGACAAGCGTACTCACGCCTACCGCCACACGGTCAAACGCTTTACCCGGGCCAATCGGGATGGTTACAACGTTATCAGAGGTTAATAGTCCGAGAATATCCAATCCAGCCACCAACCCGTTTTGGAGCCGTTGCGAATAAACCAGCTCATCACCATTGTAAGCCCGGATCTCGATGTTATTCAACAGTTCGACATCAAGCAGACTACCGTTTTCAACTCCCAGTTTAACCTTGAAGTAATCGGCAGGCGAAGATAACGTATGGAAATCCACGAACTGGAAGGTACTTGCGCCGATACCGGCAGCACCAATACCGATTTCTGAATAGGTATTGTCATCTTCCACGGATGGATCATCATCGTCAATTGCCAAATGTGCATCGTTGACGCCCGCACTACCTACGCTCAGGAGATCAAGGCTGATCCCGTCCGATTCCGAATACGTCGCGAACGGCTGTTCGCAGAGATCTGCGCCGGTAGAGAAACAGGCATGGTAGACATTCATATGCTCAATCGTGCCCGCTCCAACCAATGCAGAAAGATGTTCCGTAATGCGGATGCTTTGGAAAGGAGCATCAGCCGTTACGGCGGCATAGTAATGTCCGTTCTTATCCTGCACAATCTTGACTTCCCCGCTTCCTGTTCCCAACGCATCATTGAAGCCGCTGTTGCTGGATCTTTCGAGGATCGTTGTGGCACCATTTTTTGCTTCTACGGTAAAGTAGTGATTACCAAACAATACCCCATCCACTACGCCGCCCAAAAGTTCGCCTACACTGCCATCCAACAAGCTGCCCAATTGCTGCTCATCAAAGTCGATTCGTACATATACGGTTTTTCCCGTAGCAACGGGCGCATTAAAGCCAAGTTCAACATGGCCCGAATAAGCCTCCCCGAGGACGCCGCCTAACAAAATGCCAGAACTCGCCTCTAAAGTGACATAGGTATCGTTATTTCCGTCAACAGCATTGTATGGGAAGTTTGCGTGTTCGAAAGATAACACTTCCGCCGCACAATCTTTTTGGATCAGCATCGGATCGGTCGGTGTAATAACAATAGGATCCGGATCAGGACAACCTACACCGTAGCGTTCCACGCTATATAATTGGATAGGCGAATTCGCCAGAACACTCAATGATATCAGCGAGTTGTAGCCGATAGCCACGCGGTCGAATTCTACTCCCGGTCCGAATGGCAGGGTTACCGGTTGGCCGGACTGAAGCAATCCCAATAGATCCAATCCGTTGACCAGTCCCCCCTGTAATTTTTTGCTGAACACCAATTCAGCGCCATTATAAGCTCTGATTTCAATATTTCCAATAAGGTCAGCAGTTAATGCTCCTCCATTCCCAACAGCTAGTTTTACTTTGAAGTAATCCTCTTTGGCAGATACTGTGTTAAAGTATACCGTTTGGAACATGGAAGCTCCAATACCCGCCGTACCAATGGCGATCTCCGAATAATTATCCGGATCGCTGTCTATTGCGAATTGCGGATTCGTAACGCCTGCACCACCTAAACCTAATAAATCAACAGTAAGCCCCGTGCCGTCAAATGATGTCCCGAATGCAGGGGCACAGGGCGGCTCATTTTCCACATAGTAGGCACCATAAACATCGATATCACTAGCACCGATGACCCCGGTTGTCCTGTCGGTAATGCGTATGCGGCTATACGGTTGATCAGGCGTTATCGCAAGAAAGAATTGTCCAAGTGCATTCTGCACAACCCGTATACGACCATTAGCACCCTGGAAACTATTCGCACTAGTACCCGACAATACCGAACCACCACTGGCGTTCTTTATATCAATTTCAAATGAGTGATTTCCAAGCAATATACCCAGAACATCATCCAGCAAGGTACCTAAGGACCCGCCGAGCAATGCATTTAATAGACCTGCGTCATCCACACCTATCCTTACATAGGATGTCGTATTCGCCGGAAGTATTTCTTCAAAATCCTGCTCTAAATGGCCCGCAAAATTTACGATAAGCGTGGATGAATTTACCGTTGCAAACGTGTTCTCAGTGGCACTGCCTTGTCCGACCAACACATTGTTTGGATTGTCGACATTGCTTTGAGATTCAATACTTTTCACAAACACTTTGTCCTGCCCATACACCTCTCCCATCAAACCCGGGGCAAACAACAATAGTGGAACAGCTAAACACGTAAAAAGAAATCGTAAAAATGAAGTTTTCGGATGAGTAGATGATGCTTTCATATACAGGTGGGTTTATAATCTAAAACGGTAATTTCAAATTTGACAATTGGTATAAAACTCTGGCAATAAATAGCTTGTAATAAAACAAGCATAACTGAGGCTCAAAACGGTATGGTTATTGCATTGATTCATGTGGTAGATGTTTTAGACATTTCTGAAGGGTCTCGTACCCTTTGGAAGTGTCTTCTTTAATCAAAACAGGTGGCGTTTGCTGTCTGCAATAAGTCAAATCCCACTCAAAACCGCTCCATTTACCAGCAAAGATAGCCCTGCAATAAGTTCAACCCTTTGTTCACTGTGTTCATTTTGTGACTTTCCGTTCATTTCATTCATGTTTATTCGGAGTTTTTGGTTTTTTGATAAAACCGAAATGAAAGTGAGTTCATTTTCTTCGCTATTATATAAATAAAGCCACATTTCAAAAGCAAGCAGGGTCTCGTTATTCCCCGCACAACGACGTATTGGCTCGTTTTACCGAAATGCATGCTGGTAGGCCGGTGAAAAGATTGCAGACCCCGTCATTTTTGCTTAAGTTTGCTATGAGATAAACCAGCCTTGCCTATCAGAATCAGGCAGTTGGTATTGTCGGAATTCGACCAACTGATATTACCGGACAATGTATTTTGGTGAAAATGGAACAACAGGAGTTGTTTTTATATTTAATTAAACAGTAAGTTATTGTCTTAAACATCTACCACCAATGAAAACCTATTTACAGGCCTATTTCGATGAGCTGAAAGGCCGTGTACTGGACAAGTCTAAAATTGCCCAGATTGTTCCGGCCGATTGCTATCGGCTGGCACTGGACATCAAAACAGCGACTCATAAAAGTGTTAGTGAAACCACCATCAAACGTGTATTCGGTTTTGCATCCTCTATCCATCAACCTTCTATTTATACACTGAATGCCTTAGCCGAGTATTGTGGTTTTACCAGCTGGGATAGCTTCTATACCCACATGGAACAGGATAAGCTGCAGACGTCCCAACAGAAGTCATGGAGTGAGGTGCTGGTAAATGCGACAAAGATTAGCCTATTCAGTATCCAAAGCAATAAACATAAATGTGGCATCCCCTATCACAAAACGGTAGATCGTGAAAATATGGTTCATTTTGTAGATCACCTGCACGGCAGCGGAGCTACGGTGGGCATATTAAGCGGGCCTGTAGGTTGCGGAAAAACCATTGCGGTAACCCGATGGGTGGAACAGCAGATCAGCCAGAACCATACCAATAATGACAGCAGCATTTTCCTATTCACCAATAGCCTCTCTCTACTGCAGGGTACGGCGTTCGGGTATCATAGTAACCGCTGGCTGGCGCATTTACTGGGCATGGACTCAGCTGAATTGCTGGACCGGTTTATGGACGATCATAAAAATGCGGCACCAGGCAAGTTTTATCTCGTCATCGACGAGTTTCATAGTGATTTGGTGGCCGACAGGCAGTTTTATACGGTGATCAAACAGTTTGTGGAAATGGTGCGGCATTTTGCACAATACAAATGGTTCCGAATCATCCTGGTGTTACGTACTACTACACTGTTTAAATATGAAACGCTATTTAGCAGCACCGCTACCGACCCGCTATGGTTTTCATCACTCAGCGACACGATGGAAAGTGCATATGCCGGCATCGACTCATTCTCCAGTACCGAACTGCATCGCCTTAGCCGGAAATTCCATCTGCCGGTAACCACAAAGTCATTAATTACCCAACATAGCATTATTAAGAATCCCCTTTTCTTCCAGTATTTTTATGAATGCTACGGGGCGGACATGGACCCGACCAATGTGAGTCCATTCGACGAATACGTGATCACTGTACAGTATATTAAGAAAAAAATATTCAACGGCATTAACACCATTGCAAAACAGGCTTTAATGGAAGAATTATCTGATCTTGTTGATCAGGAAAGTTTGTTTGTTAATAGGAAACAGGCCTACGGCATCATCAAACTATACCGTACTGCTTATAATGATTTACTTTATTCGGGCATACTGAATGAAAAGGGCACCGGCCTTGAAATGCGGCAACAAACGTTCATCGAGTTTCAGTCGATTGAGCTTATTGCTTACTTCAAAGCCCTAAAGTTCTTCAATCAGCAATATACGGTGCAGGAGCTTATTGATCACCTGAACCATTCTACCGCTGGAACCGCCATCAAAGTCAGTCAGCTCAAGTGGCTGCTGCTCTTTTACATCGAAGCAAAAGACACTAGTCTGCTCCATCACCTGAGCAGCATCTCATTTATTAAAAGTAATCCTTTCCATCTCATCGCGTTCGCTTGCGATGGCCTTCAAAAGTTTGGCTTAACAAGCCGATGTTCTCCTGGGGACAATAATGTTCAGAACATAGTTCATTTACATGATAATTCATTCGTCCATTACGTTTCCAGCCAACTGTGTTTTCAACCCAAATTCGGCGTACATGCTGAAAAGCTGCTTGAGTTTGAGTTGGCTACAGAACAAGAGATCATTCTCCGGAGTAAACTGGCAGTTATTGCCCTACTGCGATGGGACGAAAAAACATTGTTGAACCACCTAGCGGGTCTCGCTGCCTTACCCGTTGGAGCTTACGCCGGATTGATGGTCAACCCGCTGAACTTGCTTACCTACTTATACCATTACTTTGACCATCGTACCGTTGAAGATGCACTGGTCTTCGAATTGGATAAGATAACAATGCAACTATCCTATCCGGCGGATGTCGTTACTGATTATCACTTTGATGTTTTGCTGTATCTCGCAATTAAAGTTACCGAACATCACGAAATGGCCCGGAAATATGGCGAAGTAATCCGACAGCGACTTGAAAAGACAGATCCGGAACGGATTTATGAAATTGATTTCACCGTAATGATGCAGGCACTTTTCCTACTGGAATCAGGTGAAGAAACAGCGGCGTCTCAATGCATTGAACAATTGTCCACTGCTGATTTGCAGCAATATCCAGTTCTAAATCTACTGCATACTTTTTTCAATATACATGTACTGAAATTACGCGGCGAAAGCTGCCGGCATCTGGTACAATCTGCCATCACAATAAGTGAATCGTATGGTTTTAAACTGTTGGAAGCCTATTGTTCCCTGTTACTACTGGACGAAATGCCAAAAAATAAGCAGCTTCGGCAATTGAGTCATCTGAAGTTCCAATTTACCTCCGCCTTGCCCAGTTACATGCGTACCAGTTCCCTTCCAAACAACTATGGTTGATCCAGGAGGCTGCCGCGGTGATCAGTAAGGTAGCTGAAGTTTCTTAAATAGAAAATGTAGGAGCCAAATAGGTCCAAGCAATAACAGCTTAAAAAAGCCCCGTAGGGAAACGGAAGGCTTTTCCAATGTTTTACCTGCGTATAGCGCCAATAATGAAACCAGCAATAGTATGCTGCAAATCAGCCATACTGCCGGTCCCCCGTCCTTTTCGATATACTCCAGCTGCACAATGAAAAAACTGAAAATCCCGATAAACAACAGCACGCCATAAGAAAGCGTAGGTGCCAAACGCAGGTAATAATAGATCATTGCTGCAATAAAAAAGGAGCCCCAATTCAGAAAAATATCATATCCGTGTTTCGTCAGAAAAGCTATTTCGGGGAACGGAATCATCCAAACCAGTCCCAACAGGGCAAATGAGAAAACGGGAATACCAATAGCCTGGATCACTCGATTCGCCGGATGGCGGTAATCCTGGGCCAATTGCTCAAAGTGTATGTCAACCGCACGCTTAGGAAGCGCCGCGGCTGTTTCACGTTTTTTCCTTTTATTCGCCATGAACCGGAACAGTAAAGATTATTTCGCGTATGACACCGATCGTGTTTCCCGGATCACCGTTACTTTAATCTGCCCGGGGTAGGTCATTTCCGTCTGGATACGGGTAGAAATATCGGCTGCCAGCAATTCCGCCTGTGCATCAGATACCCTTTCGCTTTCTACCACTACCCTTAATTCACGGCCTGCCTGGATAGCAAAGGTCTTTTCAACGCCGGGATAGGAAAGCGCCAGTTCTTCCAGTTCCTTCAGCCGTTTGATGTAATTCTCCACGACCTCCCTGCGTGCTCCCGGGCGGGCCCCGGAGATGGCATCGCATGCCTGAACCACAGGTGAGATCAGGGAGGTCATCTCAATTTCATCGTGGTGTGCACCAATGGCATTACATACATCCGGGTGCTCCTTATATTTTTCAGCTAATTGCATACCCAGGATCGCGTGTGGCAATTCCGGGTTATCATCCGGCACTTTACCAATATCATGCAGTAAGCCCGCACGTTTTGCGTGCTTCACGTTAAGCCCCAGCTCCGCCGCCATTGTCGCACTGAAATTAGCTACTTCCCTGGAGTGCTGAAGCAGGTTCTGCCCGTACGATGAGCGATAACGCATACGTCCAACCATGCGGATCAGTTCCGGATGGAGACCATGTATGCCTAGGTCAATAACAGTGCGCTCCCCGATTTCGACAATTTCATCTTCAATCTGGTTTTTGGTTTTGGACACAACCTCCTCGATACGTGCCGGGTGAATCCGGCCATCAGTTACGAGCCGGTGCAGTGCCAGGCGGGCAATCTCCCGGCGTACCGGATCAAATCCCGAAAGGATAATTGCTTCGGGTGTATCATCGACAATAATCTCAACACCCGTAGCCGCTTCCAATGCGCGGATGTTACGTCCTTCGCGTCCGATAATACGGCCTTTAATTTCGTCGTTTTCGATATTGAATATCGATACGGTATTCTCAATGGCACTTTCCGTTGCTGTCCGCTGTATGGTTTGGATAACTACTTTTTTAGCTTCTTTGGTTGCGGTAAGCTTAGCCTCATCTACAATATCCTTTATCTGGATTACAGCCTGTGAACGGGCCTCTTCTTTCAGGTTTTCAACAAGTTGCTCCCGTGCTTCATCGGCTGAGATACCAGCCATGGTCTCCAACTGCTTGATGTGCTGCGATTTCAGCTGCTCCACCTCTTCACGTTTCTTTTCGTTAAGTTCGGTAAGCCGTTCCAGGTTTTTACGCGTAGTTTCCAGTTCCTGTTTTTCGCGGTTCGCATTTTCAAGCTTCTGGTTAAGCGACTGTTCTTTCTGGCGCAAGGTGTTCTCGCGCTGGTTGAGTGTGTTATTCCGTTGGTTGGTTTCCTTTTCGTGTTCGGCTTTAAGCTGCAGGAACCGTTCTTTGGCCTCCAGCTGCCGTTGTTTTTTGAGGTGTTCGCCTTCCTGTTCGGCGTCCTTCAGAATCTTCTTCGCTTTGTGCTGTGCTGCCACTTCCTGTTTCTTGAAGAGGAACCGCAGCATGAAACGGCCAACTGCCGCGCCTACAATAAAGGCTATTATGATGTAGATGATCATATCCATTGATTTCTGTTAATTCTATAGTTAATTTTCCATTACCGCACACCCGTATTCCGTTACCGGGTCTCCGTTTTTACTATCTCTTTTTATCTTTAATACCTACACTTTTAATTAAAAAAAAACCGCAATTAAATAATCAGGTCTCATGTATTATAAACTTCTCTACACAGGTTTAGCGTATTGATCATGACCAGGTGGCATACAGCAAAATGGCCTGCATCTTATTTACGCTTTTGTGATATTGAAGCGTTAAGTTTAAAATAGTGAAACCCGAATTTAACTGCGGTAAATTCGTTATTAAGCTCGATGTGTTAAGAACGTACGTTGTTGAAAAACTCAGACAACATGCTGTCCAGTTCATTTACTGCCTTTTCCACGCCTACCTCATCGGCATTCGTCTTTTTTTCCGACTTAATCATCGCCGTTGCATAGTGCAACACGCACATCGACAGTAAATCCTGTTTATCTCTTACAGCATAATTCTCCTGAAACTCTTTAATTCTATCGTTTATCAACTTAGCAGCCCGACGGATCACCTCCTCTTCCTCCATATCTACACGCAATGGGTAAATCCGGTCAGCAATGTTTATTTTTATGGAAATTTCTCCCATGTTGAGCTAATTCACTATGTATTACCTACTTGCTATTTAAGCAATTCGATACATTTGTCTATTTCCCGCACAAAATCGTTAATTTTTTGCTTCGTATCAAATATTTTTTCATTTATTCCTGCTTCTTCCAGCTTCACTTCCTCCAACGAACGAGCCACCGCAAAAGCCTTCATTTTCTCCTCCGCCTGCTTGTTTTGGTCTATACTGGTATCCAATGCCACCCGCAATGATTGCAGCTCAAGCTTTAGCATATCATTTTCTTCCTGCAGCGACTTGCATAAATCCAGTAATTTATGCGTTTTCTCTACAACATTTGTTAGTTGTGCGGTTACTGATGGCATGTCAAAAAATCAATTCCGGGCTACTTACTTACGTATTTCTGCACCGGTTTCCTTTTCAAAGTTATAAATTAATTTCTTAACAATAGCATCAATTTGCTTGTCGGTAAGCGTTTTTTCCTCGTCCTGAAGAACAAAATGCAACGCGTACGACTTTTTGCCTTCGGGGAGTTTATCACCGCGGTAAACGTCAAAAACGTTAACGCTTTTAAGCAGTTTACGCTCGGTACTTTCAGCAATTGCCTTCAGTTTCGAGAAACTTACTCCGCTGTCAATAAGCAGGGAAAGATCTCTCCGCACGGCAGGGAATTTTGACGTTTCACGATACGTAACCTTGTTTTTCCGGATCGCCTTTAACACCAGCTCCCAGTTGAAGTCCGCAAAAAACACCTCACCGTCTACATCTGCTTTACGCAGGTTTTGCGACGGAACCGCCCCGAAGCTAACCAGGGGTTGGTCTCCCCGGAGATAAGTCAGGCCATACTGGTAATGATCTGCCGGTGCATCTGCCGTTTGCAGGCCATGAATACCGAGCCGGTGTAAAATGGCATCAACAGCGGCTTTGATATGATAGAATGACACAGCATTATTTCCGTGATTCCATTGTTCGGGCAATTGTCTACCTGTTATTGCTAATGCCAGGCGCTGCGTTTCCCGGTAACTGTCGCCCTGCGTTTGATAGGTAGTCCCGAATTCAAAGCATTTTAGGTCAACCTGTTTCCGTTTTTGGTTGTACGCGATAGTTTCGAGCGCGGAAAACAGCAGATTCTGCCGCATCACATCAAGGTCCATGCTCAACGGATTCAGTATATGCACCGCCGACGCTTCATCATCTAAGAATGCCTTCTTGGTCAGCGAGTTCGTCAAAATTTCACGAAAACCATTACCTACCAGCAAATCGGCAATCTGGTGCTGCACGACCTCCTTATCCGGTTTGGGGGAAGCCGTAAGCGATGCCTTAATCTGGCGTTTGATCTCAATGTTATTATATCCGTATATGCGCAGTACTTCCTCCACAATATCCACCTCACGGGTAACATCCACGCGGTAAGCCGGCACCTCCACGGTCAACACACCTGCCGCTTCGTTGCGTACGATAATATCCAGCGCTTCGATAATGGCTTTGATCTCCGTTTCGGGTATTGCCTTGCCAATCAGTCCCTGTACCCGGGCATAGCGGACGTCAAATACAAACGGTTTAATGGGCTTGGGGTATGCATCCGACACAGGCGTGGCAATCGTGCCTCCGGCAAGTTCAGCAATCAATAAGGCCGCCCGCTTAAGCGCGAGCAACGTCATTTCAGGATCTGTCCCCCGCTCAAAACGGAACGACGCATCGGTCTTAAGTCCATGTCTTTTTGATGTTTTCCGGACGGATACAGAATTGAAATATGCGCTTTCCAAAAATACATTCGTAGTATTTTCCGTCACCCCTGAGTGCATCCCGCCAAATACACCGGCAATACACAGCGGCTTATCCGCATCACAGATCATCAGGTCCTCGCTATCCAGTTTGCGTTCCACGCCATCAAGTGTGGCAAACACCTCTCCCGCTTTTGCTTTACGTACAACCACCTTTCCACCGGAAATGGTGTCGGCGTCAAACGCATGCAATGGCTGCCCCAGGTCGTGCAACACATAATTCGTAATATCTACCACATTATTTATCGGGCGTACACCGATGGCATGGAGCCGCCCTTTTAACCAGTCTGGCGACTCGCCTACCTGAACGCCTGAAATGCTGACTGAAGTGTATCTTGGACAGCCAATCGGATCAGCAACTTCTACCGGAAAAACCGCGCCACTGGTTCCCGCTGTAAAGGCAGTCACATCCGGCAACTGATATTTACTGCGTAAGAAAGCAGCGATATCCCGGGCAACCCCCAAATGGGATGCTGCATCTGCACGGTTCGGTGTCAAGCCAATCTCAAATACATAATCGTTTTCAATTCCGAAATATTCCTTCGCCGGCATACCAATCGGAGCATCTGCTGCCAGCACCAGGATACCTTCGTGTCCGGCACCCAAACCGATCTCATCTTCAGCACAGATCATGCCTTCGGAGAGTTCTCCACGGATTTTTGATTTCTTGATCGCAAATGCATCACCGGATAAGGGATGTACGGTTGTCCCGACCGTTGCCACAACTACCCGTTGGCCTGCCGCCACATTTGGCGCACCGCAAACAATCTGCAGCGGCTGGCCATTACCTATATTTACGGTAGTTATCCGCAGCCGGTCGGCATTGGGGTGTTGCCCGCAGGTCTCCACAGCACCGATTACAAGCCCTTCCAGGCCACCCGGAATACGCTGTACGGTCTCCAGTGCCTCTACCTCCAGGCCAATATTCGTCAGGATACCGGACAGTTCCTCCGGGGATTGATCTGTTTGTATAAAGTCTTTGAGCCAATTGTACGAGATCTGCATGCTTTTTCTGAATTTGTGCAAAATTAGCCAAACTTGATCTCATATGCAATGGTTTCCGACCAAAGTAGGCTCCGGAGCTGGTTCGGGTCTTGTTCGGACATTAGTCGGACATTGGTCGGGACTCCTTCGGGAAAAACCCGAAGCCGGCACAACCGAGTGCTGACTGAGCCCCAAACCAGCTCCGAAGCCGGTCCGAAGCAACCCCCTTGACTTCCCGCCAATAACGTCCGGCCGACAACGGGGTAGTGCACGGTTGCTTAAATACGCGGTTACCTAAAGCAATCCCTCATCACGCAAGCTGCTGTACCCCCTATTGGTAAGAATAAGGTGATCATTGACTATTAGGTCCAGTAATATAGCGGCATCCCGGAGCTTGTGTGTTACCTGAATATCGGGCATACTGGCCCGGATCGATCCGGAAGGATGATTGTGTACCAGTGTGATGCTGGTCGCCCTGCATTCAATCGCCATTCGCAATATCTGCTTAATATCAACCGGCGTAAAATCATTCCCGCCGCTACCTACCTGATGTTTGCCGATTAGCCTGCACTGCCTGTTTAAGAAAAGTGCCCAGCACTCTTCATGGGTAAGGTCATCAAAAAGATGCCGGATGTGATTGTATACCTTTTTACTGTTATTAAGTAAAGGGAGCACCGCCTCCTTCTGCTCCTTCCTGCGGCGCCCCAGTTCGAGCGCGGCAACGATAGCAATTGCCTTTGCCTGGCCGATTCCGCGGTAACGGCACAATTCGGTGACCGATAAGCGCGACAGTACATTCAAGTCATGGGTATTATCATTAAGGATACGCCGGCACAGGTCGACAGCCGATTCATTGCGGGTCCCGCTACCGATCAGGATGGCCATAAGTTCCGCATCGGTAAGAGCCCGCCTACCCTGCCCCAGCAGCTTCTCTCGGGGACGGTCGGCCTCGGACCAGGTTTTGATAGTCATGTGAGTTAGGTTGTTCATCACGGTAAGGTTTGGTTTTCGGTTGAGTCAAATATACCATTTGGAGTCGGCATTGCAAAATATCGGAAAGCTGGGATCAACGGCTGAAAGGTAATTTCAAATCCCTATCTTTGCGACCTATTAACCATATAGCAATGAGCAAAGCAATTATCAAGACGGAAAAAGGAGATCTCACAGTGCAATTTTACGATGCAGACGCACCGGGCACTGTAGCTAATTTTTTGAAACTAGCCAAGTCCGGGTATTATGATGGCGTGACATTTCACCGCGTGATTCCGGATTTCGTGATCCAGGGCGGCGATCCAACAGGAACCGGCGCTGGTGGACCAGGCTATTCCATTAACTGCGAGCTGGATGGCGGAAACCAATATCACGACCGTGGCGTACTTTCGATGGCCCACCGTGGACGGGACACCGGGGGTTCCCAGTTTTTTATCTGCCACAGCCGCACGAATACCGCACACCTTGACGGCAATCATACCTGTTTTGGCAAAGTGGTGGAAAATGTAGACGCGATAGACGATATCCGCCAGGGCGACAAGATATTGGGGATCGAAATTATTGAAGAATAAGTATCATGAATCTAAGAGCATTGGTATCTGTCGGGGGTAAACCCGGACTTTTTAAACTGGTCGGCCAAAACAAATCCGGATTTATACTGGAAACGCTTGACGAACAGAAAATAAAATCAGTTGTTAACCTTTCTTCGGCAAAAATGGCCACATTGGAGGACATTACCATTTACGGTGACGATGAAGAACTAAAACTGATTGATATCCTCGAACGCATCAAGGAACGTGGTGATGTCCCATCCGCCAAGGCAGACAGCAACACACTGCGCGAATTTTTCAGGGAAGTAGCGCCGGACCATGACGAGCAGCGGGTGTATACTTCCGATATTAAGAAAATCATCAACTGGTACCTTATCATCAGGGAACTACCGCTTTTCCATGAGGAAGCCGTTTCCGATGACAGCAGCCCCGAGCAGGCCGCCGAATAATAAAACCACGTCATTGCGAACTATCCGTTCGCAATGACGTTTCTTCCAATCATTAAAACGCCATCTCGCTAAAACAAGAAAATAATGGCCGCCACAATGGCCAGTCCGATGACGACCATCAGCCAAAATAGCCTACTTTCATTTGAGGTATCCGCCCCTTTATAATGATAATCTCTCTTTGGAAGCTTCATAGTTACAATACAATTAGGTTCTGATAATGTTTGGATGCTAAAGATAGGCTTTTTTCACAACCTCATGTCTTTTTCTTTCCTCCGGCATCAAATACCATCACTCATGGTGATACGGTTCTCCTTTGAGAATAGTGAAGGCCCGATACAGCTGTTCAGTAAAAAAAAGCCGCACCATCTGGTGTGAAAAAGTCATTTTTGACAGTGAAATCCGCTCGTTGGCCCGTCGGTAAACCGCTTCATCGAATCCATAAGGTCCGCCCACCAAAAATACCACGTGCTGCACACTGCCTACCATGAGTTTATTAAGGTACGCCGCGAAATCTGCCGAACGGAATTCGCGGCCTCGTTCATCCAGCAGCACAACGTGGTCTGCAGGGGAAACCTGTTTTAAGAGCAGGCCGCCTTCGGCTGATTTCTGCTGATCGGTACTCAGGTGTTTACTGTTTTTGAGATCGGGAATAAGCACCTCATTGAAGTTGACATAGTGCTTTAGCCTTAGCCGGAATTTCTCCATACCTTCACGGAGGTACGGCTCATCTGTCTTTCCAATGCAAATCAGCGTTACTTTCATCATACAAATCAACGGAAAATTATCGCCGCAGAAAAGGGGATATGCATTTTGGCACTTGTTTTGCGCGTTTCCGGTCGTTTATTTTCACAAATCTTCTAAACGCACTACCTATGAAAAAATTATTATCCTTAACCGGGCTCGGCCTTTGTCTGTCTTTTGCCGCCGTTGCGCAGGAAAGCGTACAGGATACCACGTGGCGCATCTCCGGAGAGAACACGCTGCTATTGAACCAAAGCTCGTTTTCCAACTGGGCTGCGGGCGGTATTAACTCCTTCGCCGCTAATTTGATTTTCAACTATGACTTTAACTACAAAAAGGGATTGTGGAGCTGGGATAATAAAGCCATTGCCGCGTATGGACTAACACGGCAGAAGGCGACTGGCTGGCGCAAAAACGACGACCGTATTGTGCTCAACAGTTTACTTGGCTATCAGGCCTCGGAGCACTGGCTGTATACCTTTTACATGAATTTCAATACGCAGTTTGCCGATGGATTTCAGTACGACGACAACGGTAACAGCACATTAATTTCCACCGCTTTCGCACCAGCTTACCTGAGTTTCGGTCCGGGTTTTGCCTATAAGAAATCGGACAACTTCCGATTTAACCTCTCACCTGCTGCTGCCCGGTTTATCTTTGTGACAAACGACGAGCTTTCCAACCAGGGTGCCTTTGGTGTTGATCCGGGAGCTACTTCCCGATTCGAATTCGGTGCCTCATTTGATGCCTACTACAAGGCTGAGCTGATGGAAAACATCAGCGTGGAAAATATCCTCAAACTGTATTCGAATTACCTCGAAGATCCGCAGAATGTCGATGTGGATTATACGCTTAATCTTTTCATGAAGGTAAACGACTACATTACGGTTAATGCCGGTGCGCAGTTGATCTATGATGACAACACGCTGATTCCAAGGCAGGAAAACGGAGTCATTGTACCTGATTCCGAACGTCCTACGTTACAGATCCGGCAGGTATTGGGCGCCGGTATTACCTATAAGTTTTAACCGCAGGTCCGTCCAACTAAAAAGGGGAGGCAGCGTATACGCTGCCTCCCCTTTTTAGTTGCGCCCACGCTATTCCGGATCCGGAATAGCGTGGGCGCAACTAAAAAGGGGAGGCAGCGTATACGCTGCCTCCCCTTTTTAGTTGCGCCAACGCTATTCCGGATCCGGAATAGATATGCCGTTAAAATCATAAACGACCCGGCCCTCACGTATGGTCAGCTGACACTCCAGTTTTTGGTTTCCCTTAACCTTGTAATCTTCACGGTCCCAAAAACCAAAGTCGCCTTCACGGATACTCAACAGTGTTACGTCGGCTACCGCTCCTTTGGAAAGGTGTCCGAGTTCCTCGTGGTTAATCACCTGTGCCGGTTTCCAGGTAGCACCCTCAATAACGGAGGGAAGATCCATACCCAGCGTCAAAAAGGTGGACATAACATTGAGAATGTTTTTCATCGCACCATTGAAACTGTGGTAGTTCATGTCGGTCCCCATGGTATTGGGATAAAACCCATGTTTCATCGCCTGCATAGCATAGTTGATGTCAAAACTTGCACCGCCGAAGCCTACGTCGAAAATAATACCCCGCTGTTGCGCTTTGGAAGCAAAAGATTTCACATTGCCTTCTTGATCCACCACAGCTTCCCTGCCACCCGGACTTACGGGCGAACCAACGGCCGCATTTCCGCCAAAGACGTGCGTATAAATATCGCCGGGACGGAATTTTTCCAGCAGCAGCTCTTCCAGTGAAAGTGCCGGCCGTGCTGAGCCAAAATCGACCATCACAGGCAGTCCACCTGCCAGTTCACCTGCTTCAATGGCCCCGTCAATCGGAATCCAGTCGCGGCGGATGTAATGCGCCACCTTAAACCCAACGATATTATCCTTGTGCTTCAGTGCCATATCGGCAGCTAACTTCGCGTTCATGTCCGCTGTATCCTGCTCATTCCCGCTGAAGCCATTACCTACAATATTCAGAAAAGCAAATACCCGCGTTGTCGATTCATCGATGATTTCCCGTTTAAAATCCGGGAAAGTACGCCAGCCCGAACTGCCGGCATCCACGGCCGTGGTCACTCCGCTGCGGAGGGTCAGCACATCCGGTGCGGGGTCCCCCCGTCCCGCATTCGGGAAGAAGTGGCCATGCATATCAATCAGACCGGGCGTTACGTACATGCCCCGGGCATCTATTACCTTACTGTCCGGAGCCGGTTCAATCTGCTTGGCTACGTTTTCGATCTTGCCGTCCCTGATAGCCACATCCATCACTTCATTGATGTTATTCTTCGGATCGATAACGTGTCCTCCCTTGATCAGTATACTGGATGGTTGGTTGCGGCGCTGCCCTAGCGTGAGTCCGGGTAGCAGCAGCAATACCAGCCCGAGCATTAAAAGTGTTCTTTGCATGAATTTAGTGTATTTAGCGTTAATTGGATATGTGTTTTGCATTAATCGGATCTACCAAGCCATTCAAATTGTAAACGATATGGCCACCCCGGAGTGTCATTTCAGTAAACAGCCGCTGTTTGCCCGCAATTTTCCCGTCCCTGGCCCAAAAACCAAAGTCTCCTTCCACAAGCCGGAACAGCGCAATATCCGCTACTGCGCCTACCGACAGGCTTCCAAGTTCGCTGCGGTTGATTTCCTGTGCCGGATTCCAGGTACTGGCAGCAATTACCGCCTCCAATGGCATGCCCATAGCCATAAAAAGCGACATGATGTTCGGCATGTCTTTCATGGCATTGTTCATGCTTTCAACATGGATGTCCGTACTGATGGAATTTGGGTAAAACCCACTCGCAATAGCCGGTGTACCCTGGGCGAACAGAAAACTCGCCCCGCCGAAGCCCACGTCGAATACCACTCCCCTTTTCTGCGCCTCCAATACGTATGGTTTCACCTTATTGGTGGTCACATCCACAATGGATTCCCGTCCGTCCGGACTGGCGCTGCTGTTTCCACCAAAACAGTGGGTATATATGTCGCCGGGGCGGAATTTTTCCAAAAACAGGGTCTCCAATGGCAAATATGGCTTTGCTGACCCGAAATCTACCATAATCGGAATATCCGCCAGCCTTCCCGCCGCGAGTGCCCGGTCAGTTGGTGTCCAGTCATGTCCGCTGAAATGCGCCAGCTTAATACCCACAATCAGGTCGTCATACGCCCGGGCCACCTTGGCTGTCGAGTCAGGGTCCATGTCGGCGATATTTTGTTCGTACCGGCTTCCGCGCATCCCTTCACCTACAATATTAAGCATCGCCAGCACCCGCGTCTGTGAGCGTTCGATGGTCTGCTCCCTGAACAAAGGAAACGTCCGCCAGCCTGAGCCGCCCGCATCTACCACAGTGGTTACCCCCGAGCGGAAAGTGAAGCCGTCCGGCGGAAGTCCTCTCGGCCCATTCATCTGCCGCTCCCCGTCGTGCCCCCAGAAGTTATGGGAATGGATATCCACTAAGCCGGGAACCACATACAGTCCCTTTGCATCGACAACCTGAATAGCAAGGCCCGGGTCGATGTTTTCTGCTACCAGCGCAATCCTCCCCTCCTGATCCGGCGAAAGCGCCTGACCCCACGCAAGTGGCTGCATATCATGTGCAGGCGCAATGGCGATGTCCATAACGGCATTGATCCCGTTTTTCGGATCGATCACATGGCCGCCTTTGATGACAACCTGGTAGGGCTTCACTGAAGCTGATACCTGTGCCCGGACTGCCGATGCCACCCCAGCCAATATGCTAAGCAGTATCGCTAAATACCTAACCATTTATTATTGATTAATACCATGCGCTTTCATAAACTCGTCAAGGTCTTTTTGCAGTTCCGGACTCAACCGCCCATAAATTTCGGCCGATTTATATTTGCCGGTATCAAATTGCTTTTTCGACCATGCATCACGGACACGCTTTGTTTTTACCGAAGTAATAATTTCTTCAACCAGCTGCGGGGGAATGAACAGCAGTCCATCCTGATCGCCCAGCACCACATCACCCGGCATTACCGTTGCACCGCCGATCCGGATCGGCACGTTAACACCTGTAATCATCGAGTTTCTCAATGATTCCGGGTGCGTACCCCGATAATAACCCGGCATACCCGTCTTTTCAATAGCTTCCACAAAAAACAGTCCGCCGTCAATCACAATGCCTGTACCCGTTGTTTTCTGAATATAGTAAGCCAGTTTATCACCCACAAACGTTCCCTCCTCTACCTTTCCATAAAGATCAACCACAGCCACGTCTCCGGATTCCAGCATATCGATGGTTGTCTGATTTCGCAACCGCCCCAATCCCTTAGCTGCCGCGTCCTCTTGGGTCACCTCGTTCAAATCGGCACGTGTGGGCATAAACTGCACAGTAAACGCCCGCCCAACTAACCTTTTCCCCGGCTGAAGCACCTTCCAATCACCCTCAAACTGATTGGGGAATCCCTTATCCCGCAATAACGCATATACCTCCACCACAGCGATTTCCATATTCCGGATGGTATCCAGTATGGCATCCGGCACACGTGGTCGACCATCATTAAGACGGTCAAAGGGGTTGTGGGGGGTATAGTGCGCCATTTCTTCCGGCGACAACTGATAAATCTGGGCGGTTGCCTCGACGGTTGGGGAACCTAAAGCCAATACCAGGCACAGTGTGCCTGGTACGAGCGATTTCACCCATTTCTTTTGTTGTGTATTCATGGGATTTGTATGTAGTAATGGTTAAGCTTTTTGCAGGGCGCTTTCCAGCACCTCCTTCACCCGTTGGGCGACAATGGCAACCTGATCATCGCGGAGCAGTGTCACGCCCACGCTGAGCGAGTTCCCCTGGCCACGGATAATAATCGCCGGCTTTCCGGCTTCCAGCTGTTTACTCACCTCATCGCCGGTGATCTTCACCCGTTTTTCATCCCATGTCAGCTGCAGGCCGGGCATTACGTTTGCCGGTCCCTCAGGTACGGTTGTTTCTCCTTTTACTGTCGGGATGGTTTCCAGCTGATTCTGGATGTAGGTAATCCGGTCGAGCCACAACTGCCATTCTTTCTTATGATCTCTTGCCAGGTAGGATTTCAATGCCGCATACATGCCAAAGATCTCTTCCTTGTTCACCTTCATCGGGCGTCCAATCGGACTTTCATGCGGACTGTTATTCTGTTTTGCAGCCTCTATCAGGTCTTTCCTTCCAAAAAGCAGTCCGGCACTCTGCGGCCCACGTATCATTTTGCCTCCGGAGAACGTCACCAGGTCAAATCCCATTTTCTGGTATTTAAACAGGTTTTCAACGGGCGGAACGTCTGCGGCAGCGTCAACGAAAGATGGGATGTTGTGCCGCTTACAAATGGCAATAAATTCTTCGTGTTTGATCGCGTCTTCACCGCCGTACCACGAAATTGCGCCATTAAAGAACAGTGCCATGACCGTGTTTTCGTTGATGGCCCGTTCCATCTCCTCAGCGTTCTCCACCTCAACAATCTTGGCTCCTGTCATGATCACGGTCTGGTCGAAAGCATAACGATGCTTTTTTTGCATGATGACTTCCCGTTGCGGACCTTCGAGCTGCGGAAGCATTTTTATTTTTTTGCGGTCCATGCCCGTAATACATGCGGCCGTACCCAATACCAGTGCACCCGCTGCTCCGGAGGTAACCATAGCGGCTTCACATTTCAGCATTTCCGCTATCTTCGCCCCCACTTTATCCTGCAGTTCATACATATTGGCAAAATCAGATGCCGTCGAATTAATGGCGGCCATCACCTCGGGTAGCATCAATGAGCCGGACAAAAAGGTCATTGTGGCGCTTGCATTGATGTACGGGGTAACCCCGAGTTCTTCGAACAGGTTTGGTACACCGTCCGCTTCAGCCGGTGCACTGAACGGGTTCATAATGGATTTTGCTTCAACCGTACCTACCAGGGGTAAAAGACTTAAACTTTTAAGAACATCTCTACGTTTCATTATACGAATTATTAATTATGAGTTAGTTAAATAGTTGGTATTCAATTTTAATTCCCCGGCGACCACAGCAGCTTAATCGCATCGTTGCATTACTTGGTCTTTACATCTTATTCTTTATCCCACCAAACGCTCGTAAGCATCAGATCAGGTCCCTGCGCAGCAATAGCAGCCTCGTAATTCTCGGTGTTCAAGGTTTTTTCTTCGACCAAATATACCAAACGCCGAGGAATAACGCCACCTGTTTCATTGCCCGGGTAATTCGTTGGTATCAGTTTCGGATAGTCTGTTCGCCGCCAATTGGCGTAGACTTCCAGGTTATTGGGAAAAACAGTTACCCAGAACTGCGTATGGATCTGTTCCATCTGCTCGTCAAATGTGCCGTTCTCCAGATACGGATTGGCGGCAAGGTAGCCATTTGCGGCCACTAACGCCGCGTCACGGCCCATCCCATTCGGAAACAGTTCCTGTTCCCCGAGCGAACACCGGACCGCATCTTCATAATATTCCCTGGAGCTACCGGTTGTCCATCCCCGCAACGCCGCTTCGGCAAGTAACAGTTTAACTTCCGCACAGCTCTGGAAAATATCCGGTGAAGTCAGGTCCAGAAAAGTATGAATGTTCGGTTCCGAATATTCCCGCAACATATCTGAGTCCCAGTTGGGTATAATCGTCCGGATCGAATTATTATCATACCCACCCGGCAATCCTTTTTGACGCTCCGGTTCGGTACTTTCAGGCAGGTTTGCCACGTTGACATTCCCCTCCCACAGCGTTACCAAAAAAGGCATTCTGGGGTCATCGGTTTCCTTCAAATGGTCAATAAATGTTTTATTCATCTTTAACAGGCCCCTGCCTTCGGCTGCCGGGTTCACCCCTTCCGCTCCACGGATCTGATCCGCACTCCAGTTGACCAACGACCTTGGACTGGCTTCGTGGATCATCCGGGCCAGGTCATCGTTGCTTTGCATCACGCCTCCGGCTATCGCCTTTTTCACCCAGGTTTCCGCCATAGCGGCATCCACCTTTGTTAACCGCATGCCTAAACGAAGCATCATGGAGTAAGCAAACCGCTTCCATTTCACCACATCACCATCATAGACAAAGTCAGCCGGACCATAGGATGGTTTTGACGGATCCAGCGCAACGGCTGCTTCATCCAGTTCCTTCAGCATATCAGCATAAATTTCCGATTGCCTGTCGTATTTCGGTTTATACACGCCGCTGATATACCCCAACCCAGCTTCAAAATACGGCACGTCTCCATACATATCCGTAACCCGGTGCATAATGTATACCTTCATGATCCGGACAATATTATACTGATTGACCATTTCAGGATCATCCTGCAACAGGTGCAGCAACTGTACGGTTTCTTTCATGGTTTCGGGATAAGTAACCCGCCATAAACGACCGTTATAGTTATCACTGAACAGGTACTTGTCGCCCGCCCATTGAACGGCATTAAGCGACGTGTAATATTGCATAAAACATCCGGCCTCTTTGTTGTTGTGCTGCGGTGCACTCACTCCGGCAGCCCGCAATGCCACCGATGAAAACAGGCTGTTAATCACCGGTTCGGTATATGCATTGGGGTTTTTATTCAGTTCCTCGAAATTGCTGTCGCATCCCGCAAGCAGTGCTACGGCCAAAAATGCAATTTTAATTGATATATGTTTCATTTTTCTGAGTTTCATGACTAAATGTTATCTAAAATTTTACAGACGGACAGCCAGGTTAAATCCAAAATTCCGCGTGGGCGGCACGCCGAACATCTCCAGTCCGTACGTACCTCCGGTTGTACCATAGGTGGCTTCCGGGTCTACGTTAGCTACACTGCTATAGAGTAACCACAGGTTACGCGCAACAAAAGAAATGGCAACCGACTGAAACGGGGTTTTCGTGACCAGCGATTGCGGCAGGGAGTACCCAAATACCAGCTGTCGGACCTTCACAAAGCTCGCATCCGCGATAAACTGGTCGGTCAGGGAAAAGGCAATGCCCTGAAAATAATTCTGCGCGGGAATTACCGCACTGTAGGGCTGTCCATCCTGGTCGACCCCGGCAACCGATACACCGCTTTCCCGGACACCATTGGCTACCGTTCGTTTATCAAGTCCGTAATATGTTCCATATGCGTTGGTAGAAACATACATCATGGAGCCAAACTTGCCGTCGAGCAGCACATCGAGGGAAAAGTTTTTATACGTAAGGGTATTGGACAATCCCATTGTCCAGGGCGGGACACCCCGTCCCAACGCTTCAAATTCACCCTGTAGTGGGATCCCGTTGGCACTGTTATACATGATGTTACCCTGTTCATCCCGCCTGGCCCTGAAACCGGAAACCATCCCGTAAGGACTTCCTTCATAATGATTGATCCGGGCATTGTCAGTACGGGCCGCGCCCCCGGTCAGACTGGTCAGGCCATCCGCTATTTTAATCACCGTATTTTGGTTATAAGCCATGTTGTAGCTGACATCCCATCTGAACCCGGCAGTTGACTGTACCGGTGTACCTGTTAACAGCAATTCAATTCCCTGGTTACGCATTTCACCCACATTCAGGCTCACGTTACTATATCCCGACGTGCTTGGCACCGAGGCACGTACGATATCATCCGTAGTGACCTTTCGGTACAGCGTGATATCCGCGCCAAGCCGGTTGTTCAGGGCCCGTACTTCCAGCCCCGCCTCGGTTGTTGTCGACGTGTATGGCCGCAATGCGTTCGGAATGGTATTGCCGCTGATCCGCATCAGGGGCTGTCCCGCCAGGTTTTCCTGTCCGGTAGAATAGGTCAGATCCAGTCCATAGGGGCTTGGCGCGTCCCCGCCGACCTGTGCCCATGATGCCCTGATTTTTCCATAACTCAGCCACGACGGCTTTGCGTCCCAGATATCCGAGAAGATAAAACTCAGTCCCGCGGAGGGATAGAACAGGCTGTTGCTTTCCGGAGATAACGTCGAAAACCAGTCCTGGCGACCCGTCAATGACAGGTAGAGGTAGTCTTTGAACCCGACATCCACCGAGCCGAACAATGAATTGATCGCTGAAGCGCCAAAACCGTCCGAAAACGTCTGACTGCTGCCATTGCTGATAAAATACTGGAACGGCACATTCAGGTTACCGCTTGACAGTCCGCCGAAAGCATTTTGGTTATACATTTTATTACCTCCGGCAATCGCATTGAGGGAGAAATTACCAAACGATTTATCAAACCCGAGGATGCCCTCGATATTGGTTTCATAGGTGGTATTCCGGTCGGTACTGTAATCACCGAAAAGATTTGTTAGCCGCCCCGTGGGACCAATTTCCCAGCCGGCAATATTAAAATAGTCGATTCCTACCCGTGCCCGCGCATAAAGAAATTCAGCAATGTTATAACGGACGTTAAAAGTGCCTATAAACCGGCGGCGCTCGTCTTCATTCTTCACCTTATTTATTGCGAAATAGGGGTTGGTAACAAAAATATAATCATTCCAGGGCACCTCGTATCCCCGCTCATCATATCCCGGATCCAGCGTGCGCACATCAATGCTGGTCGCCATCAATCCCACCGAAGAATTCGGGTTATTGGTAAAATCAGCAATGGAAGTCCGGTTCTTTGCCGTTTCGATATTATACTGGGCGCGCCCTTCGAATAATATCTTGTCCGATAAATTGGCATTCACACTAAGGTTGAACGCATTTCGTTCCATAGCCGACTTTGGCACAATGCCCGCATCATGCATATTTGACACAGAAAAACGGAACTGCGCGATTTCGTTACCCCCGCTCAGTGCCAGGGTATTGGAAAGATTCAGGCCATTGTTGTAAAAATTTCTGGCATTATCCCGCTGGGCTGTATACGGCCGGTTTACCCCATCGAACTGGATCACTGGTGAGCCATCCAACCGGGCACCCCAGGATGTCCGGCCGTTAGCAACAGCATCACCCTGGGTAACCGGCTTTTCCCCGCGGGTTCCGGAGCCGTATTCATACTGCCAATCCGGGATCACCAGCGGACTGGACACCGTGGTTGTTGAATTCAACTCAACGCCAATACCCTTTTGGATATTTCCGGACTTAGTGGTAATCAAAATTACCCCATTTGCCGCACGGGAACCATACAGCGCCGCTGCCGTCCCCCCCTTCAGTACCGAGATCGACTCGATGTCATCGGGGTTGATACTGACCAGCCCATCACCGCCCGTCTCTGCACCCTGATGTGAATTGTTAATCGGCACGCCGTTAACCACATACAGGGGCTGGTTATCGCCGGCGAGCGAGCCGTTTCCGCGGATAATCACCCGGCTGGCCCCGCCCGGTCCGGTGGCGGTACTCGATGCGTTGACCCCGGCAATTTTGCCCGACAGTGCATTGCCCAGGTTGTTTTCCCGTGCTTTCGTAAATCCTTCTCCTCCCACCTCAGTGATGGAATAGGCCAGCACCTTTTTATCCCTGGTTATCCCCAGCGCAGTCACCACCACTTCGCTCAGCGCATTGGCATCCTCCACCAGTTGTACGTCAATGGTACTCCGGCCATTGATGGCAATTTCCTGGGAAACGTAGCCGACGTAGCTGAATATGAGTGTACCGCTGCCGTCAGCGGCTGCCAGCGCATAACGGCCCTCCGCGTCCGTAGTTGTCCCGGTGTTTGTTCCCTCCAGTCGTACGCTGACACCCGCAAGCGGCTCACCATCAGTTCCGGTTACCCGGCCGCCGATATCAACTGCGTTATGAGCGACCACACCAATGAGGCGTGGTCCACTGCGATGTGCATAATTCGGATCGGGACTTCCGGCACTGACCGGCGTAAACGACATAATCATCCAGGCCGTCATCCCGATGGCGGCCAAATTAGGGAGTTGCTGAGGCCAGGCACGTCGCCTCAGCAAGATACAAGCATGTAACTTCATTCTTTTAATTTTACTGGTTAATAAGTAAGTTAGTTCGCAGGCGAAAGCGGTTCGCCTGCATGATGGAAACACGAATGGCATTTGGTATGATTAGCTGCTTTCCGCAGCTGGCGACCATGAACGTTAAGACGGTTAATAATCAGTCTGGGGGTATGCGGGAGGATTGGCCGGGCTAGTCGCCCCTGCCCGGCGGTGGCACGGGTAAAACAAAAAAAAGCGTGCACGGAATGATTCCGTGCACGCTTTCGCAGAAAGAAAATGTCCGGTGTTTATGCCCGTAATGCTTCCGTCAGAATCTCCTTTACCCGTTGAGCGACAATAGCCACCTGATCGGGACGGAGCAGTACAACCCCCACATTCAATGTATCACCACGACCTCCGGCAAGAATGGCAGGCGTTCCGGTTTTCAGCTTTTCGCTAACCTCCTCCGGCGTGATACCTACCCGGTTCTGGTCCCACTGCAACTGCAACCTGGGGTAGGCATTGGCGGGGCCCGGAGCGACGCTGGTTGCTCCCTTTACCGTAGGAATGGTTTCCAGCTGTTCTCGAATGGTTTCAATCCGATCCAGCCAGCTTTGCCATTCTTTTTCATGGTCGCGAGCGAGGTAAGATTTCAATGCAGCATACATCCCGAAAATCTCCTCTTTATTAACCTTCATCGGCCGGCCGATGGGGCTTTCGTAAGGACTGTGATTCAGCTTAGCGGCTTCTATTAAATCCTTTCTGCCGAAGAGGAGACCTGCGCTCTGTGGGCCACGGATCATTTTTCCTCCGGAGAAGGTGATCAGGTCAAAACCGATCTTCTGGAATTTAAAGAGATTATCCACCGGCGGCACATCCGCAGCAGCATCAATAAATGTGGGAATACCGTGTTTCTTTGCTACGGCCACAAATTCCTCATGGGTTATCGTGGTATGGTATTCCGGTGAAGGTGCATTGTTCTTATAAAAAGCCATCACCGTATGTTCATTGATAGCGGCTTCCATCTCCGCTGCTCCCTCCACCTCAACCAGCCTGGCGCCGCAGGTCCGGACAATCTGATCGAACCGGTTGCGGTGCCCTTTTTGGATAATTACCTCCCGTTTCGGTCCGGGTACATCCGGTAGCGCACTAATCAATTCCGGATCACTCCCGGTGATGCATGCCGCGGTACCCAGCAGGATTCCACCTGCCGCTCCCGACGTTACCATCGCGCCCCCGCAGCCCAGCATTTCCGCGATTTTCGCGCCCGCTTTATCCTGCAGCTCGTGCATATTAGCAAAGTCGTGTGAGGTGGAATTAATGGCTTCCATTACCTCAGGCATCATGAGCGATCCTGAAATCACCGTTATGGTACCGCCGGCATTGATGTAGCGCGTAACCCCGAGCTCGTCAAACAGGTCGGCCGACTGGGATGCCGATACATCGGCCTTCGCCGTCTTTTCGTCCTGCAGGTTAACCGGACCGCCGTTATAACTACCGATCAGGGGTAATAGACTCAGTCCTTTGATCACATCTCTGCGTTTCATAATTTATCAGGTTTTATTTATCGGGTTTATATTTCGTATATCGAAAATAAGGCCTGGCGGATAATATCACAAATAAAAGAGCCACCCAAACTGAGAATTCGGATGGCTCTTGTTATTTATATCGAAATTAATACAATTGTTTCAACTTGTCGAGGCCCTCAGAAGTTCTTCCTGAATGCGATTCCCTACAATTTTGTCCTGTCCGTCTTTCAACATAAAAACCGTCAGCTTAATGGTATGGTCACCGTCTCCCATAACTTCAATAGAAGGGGTTCCCATGCGCAGCCGTTCCTGTAACTCCTGTCTTGAAATATTGACCCGGCCAATATCCCACGAGATACTGAGCGACGGTGTATGGTTGGCTATCGGAGGAACGGTAACCGCAGTAGTTACACCATCTACCTTCTTAGCCGCATTTTCGATGACCGTCACCCGATCTTCCCACATTTTCCATTCTTTATCATGGTCCTGCCGAACATACTTGTCCAATGCCGCATACATCCCCAAAATCTCCTCTTTATTAACTTTCATTCCCCGACCGATATTACCTCCACCCGGAGGAGCGCTCAAACGGGCTGCTGCGATCAGCTCCTTTTTTCCCAAAAGTAATCCGGCACTTTGTGGACCTCTTAAGGCCTTCCCCCCGGAAATACATACCAGATCAAATCCCATGTCGTTGTATTTCCAGAGGTTTTCAACCGGCGGGATATCCGCAGCAATATCAATAATCGTTGGTATATTGTGTTTTTTGGCGACTGATAGCCATTCTTCATGCAATATCATACCATGCGGGGCGCTTTCATTTAAAAAATACATCAATGCAGTCTTACTATTTATGGCATTTTCAAGGTCCGCTCTGCGCTCGATTTCCACCGGCTTAATGCCTGTATTCGTTAATGCATGTATATACCCATGGTTGTGGCCCTTCTGGACAATTACCTCGTTTTTATCAAAGTCCTCCACCCGGGGCAACTGGGCTACTTTCTTCCTGTCCATTCCGGTTAAGACACCCGCGGTGCCCAATACCAGGGCAGACCAACACCCAGCGGTCACCATGGCCGCCTCCGAATGGCATATCTCGGCTATTCGCTCTCCAACCCGGTCCTGCACGTCATCATACATCACAAACTCCTGCGAAGAACTGTTAATTGCCTCAATCACTTCATCGTGCATAAGCGAAGCGGTCATTGTCGTATACGTGCCTGCTGCGTTGATAAATGTCCGTAAACCAAGTTCCTTTATTAGATCCCGTTTGGCAATAGTGCCGGCTGCCCCGGCGCTGCCAAGCGCGGTTTTTGGCAAAATACTGCCAGCTGCTCCCCCGATTAAGGGTGCTGCAGAAAGCAATTTGATAATCTCTCTTCGTTTCATCATTTTTTGATTTAATCTGTATTCCTTTAATCCATTACTCCGCGACGTCCCACCATACCCGGGCAGTATAGGAGTTATTCCCTCCCTGCCTTGCCTTTGCATCCAGGAAATTTTCGCCATTTAGTCGTTCTTCATCGTATGGCACAATAAAACGCCTGGGTATTGTGCCTCCTGTTAAGTTTCCGGGGTAGTTCACCGGCACAAGTTCAGGATAACCTGTCCGCCGCCAGTTGGCAAATATTTCCCATTCATCCGTAAACATCGCAGACACCCATCGTTGGGTCTGTATCTGTTCCAGTTGCGCTTCAAACGATCCGTTTTCGTTATACGGATTATATGCAAGATACGCAGCAATTCTTTCATCGGATATTACGCCATAATTACCCCATAGCGCCCACTGTTTCATGCCGGCCCTAACCGCGTCTTCGTATGCCGTTTTAGCGTCGCCCGGATACCAACCTCGGAGGGCAGCCTCTGCAAGGTTAAGATTCATATCACAGTTGGTTAACACCAGCATCGGCGACTCGTACTTTAAGACCGTGTTCGGATTGGGTTCGCTATACGTTACAAAATCATCGGGTACCGTACTGTGTGCGCCATTTAAGAGGCCCTTTTGTAATGCCGCGGTTGTATCGGCAAAATAACCGCCGGTTGGCTGCTCCACCATAACCACGGCAAGAATATTCAATCGTGGGTCTTTTGTTACTTGTAAATGGTTGATGATTTTATGCGCAATTTTACCTCCTTCGCGATTATAAGGATCCTGCTGGTTCGAGTAATTACCGGCCAGTAACTGAAACGCGACCGGGTTTCGGCTGGTAATCTGGGAACCATCCAAGTATTGGACAAATGCAACATCTTCATCGTTTACGATTACGCCACCGGCTATCGCTTTCTGCACCCACAATTTAGCCGCTGCATTGTCCACCTTTGTTAACCGCATGCCCAAACGCAGCATCATGGAATAGGCAAATTTTTTCCATTTGCTTATTTCCCCACCGTATATCAAATCCGCTTGGTCAAAACTTGGTAACGAAAGATCGAAGGCATTGGCGGCCTCGTCCAATTCCTTTAGCATATCCATATAAATAAATGACTGTTCGTCGTATTTCGGCGTGTACAATTTATCCGTTGCCCCTTTGGTCGCCTCAGAATAAGGTATATCACCGAACAAGTCGGTAATCCGGTGATACACCCATACCCGCCATATACGCGCGATGGACAGTTTATTTATTTCTTCCGGATCAGAAAGCTCCCGGATCAATGTCTCAATATCATTCACTGGGCCCGGATAAGCTGCCGAAAAATTATTGAATCCGTTTTCCTCCGTATATTTATCACCTCCCCCGCTTACCACAATGCAATTGGCATACTGCTGCATCCATCCGGACATCACCTGATTGGCGTTACGATAGCCTTCGCCTTTATAATCCAACCCAATAGCTGACAATTGTGCCTGGGTAAAAAGGTATTCCGGGATTAGCTCGGTTGTTTTATTCGGATCTTTATTTAGATTCTCAAATCCTTTATCGCATGACAATAAAAGAAACACTGTCGTAATAAGAACACATTTATATACGACATTTATATTTTTGATCGTTAGTATACTTTTCATCGTATAAAGCATTAATAGTTAAAATTTCACCATCAAATTAACTCCTATCGTTCTGGTCCGGGGCACACCAAATGATTCATAACCCTGGTCATTCGTCACGAGGTTATTTGATTCAGGATCAAACCCATCAGTTTTCGAGTAGAGCGTGAGCAGGTTCCGGGCAACGAGTGAAACCGAAGCGGATGTCAATTTGGAGAGGCCGAGTTTATCAACCGGTAGGTGGTATCCTAAAATTACCTGGCGCAGTTTCACAAAACTGCCGTCATACACAAATAATCTATCGTAATTTTTATCATAGTCATAATAGCTGTCCAATTCCGCTACTGTCCACGTTTTAGTGAAGGGGTTCCCTTCCCTGTCCACACCACTTAATGTCAGGCCGTTTTCCCTTCCCGGCAATGTGCGTTTTTGCAGGCCAAACCGATGCGTATATTGGGAAAACCTGGACCATATTGTATTTCCGAATTTCCCATCGAAAAGAATATTCAGGGAGAAGTTTTTATATGCAAAATCCGTTGTGAACCCCATCGTCAGCGGGGGTACACCGACGCCCAGATCCAGCAGATCCGTCTTCGCTGCATACCCTGACTTCGCATCATAAACGGATTCGCCGTTTTCGTTGACAAGTTTATCGTAACCCCAGATGGTGTTATAAGGTTTTCCGATTTCCCTGTCGTTTAATCCCGGCGCCAATTTGACGATTTCGCTTTTGTTATAAGCCGCATTATAGCTTACGTTCCAATTAAAATTAGCTGTCGAAACAGGTGTAGCTGTTATGAGTAACTCAATGCCTTTGTTGCTTAATTCACCGATATTCAACAACGTGGAAGTCATCCCCGAAGTGCTGCTCACCTGAGTCTCCACAATGTCATCGGTGGTTTTACGGTCATAATAGGTAAAATCCACACCCAGTCTATTGTTTAGCAGCTGAGTTTCAAACCCAACCTCATACGTCGTTGAAACCAAAGGTCGTAAATCGGGGTTTGGGATCAGGCCCAATGTCTGGACCGGCCGGCCGTTATGCCCGCCCTGCAGCAAGCCATATGTTTGGTTAATCCGATAAGGATCGACCGTTGCGCCACCAACCTGTGCCCAGGAACCGCGGAGCTTCAGCAGATTAAAGACGGCGGGTAGTTCCATTGCCTGGGACAAAAGAAAACTTCCTCCGATTGACGGATAAAATATGCTGTTATTCGCTGCACTCAGCGTGGAAAACCAATCCTGTCTGCCGGTTAATGTTAAGTAAGCGATTCCCTTATAATCGAAATCCAGCGAACCGAATACCGAGCTTATGCTGCTTTGATTATCGGTTGGAATTGTATTTAAGATATTTAGATTCGTGTAGCTGTAAAAATATGGAATAATAAAATCCTGTCCCTTAATCCGGGTTTCCACGTAGCTGCTACGCTGTTTATTGGCGCCTAACATCCCGATGATTCCCAATGCGTCATTAAACACCCTTGAATTATAGTTTAATGTCAGCATACCATTTGTCTCGGAAACCGCCGATTCAATCGACTCATAATCGCCCAGCGGCCGGAAGGCAAGATTTGTCGGTGAAATGGCCACGTAATTAAAATTATAATAATCCTGGCCGACAGTCCCTTTAATGTAAAGGTTATCCGTTAGGTCGTATTGAATATTCGCCTGTCCAATGAATCGATTTTTATTATCGTGGTTTATGAATTTATTCAGGGTAAAGTAGACATTCGTTGATTCCGCCCAGGGACCCCACTGGATCTCCTTGCCCTCCTCGTCATAACCGGGTGCAAGATTCCGTATATCCACAGTATTGGCAATTACCTGCGTAACCCAACTTGCATTTACATCCTCATAACCGATTTTCGGTCTATTCTTGGCTTTTTCAATATTATATTGGGCTACTGCCTGAACGGTCAACCGCTTTCCCAGTGTGGAGTTTACATTGAGGTTTCCGGTTTTCCTGTTAAACGATGAATTAGGCTGTATATTAAAAGCATCGGTATTGGACAATGAAAACCGATAATTCAACGATTCATTACCTCCGGTAAAAGCAACCGTATTTGCATAATTTGATCCGGTTCTATAAACCGCCTTCAGGTTATCCTTTACATACACCGGAGCATACGGCCGTTCCACTCCATCAAACTGTACATACGGCTCACCGTCCATTTTAGCACCGAATGAGGTATGTCCTGAATTGAGCGCCTCAGCCTGGGTCATTGGCTTCTTGCCATCTACACCCTGGCCATATTCATATTGAAAATCCGGAAATACATTAATGCTTTCAAAGGTAGATGAAGAGTTAAATTCCACACCTATCCCTTTTCTGGCTACCCCTTTTTTCGTTGTGATAAGAATAACACCGTTCGACGCCCTGGAACCGTAAAGCGCGGATGCCGCTCCACCCTTCAGTACACTGATCGTTTCAATATCGTCCGGGTTAATGCCCGCTATGCCGTCGCCGCGATCCACATTAATTTTGGCGCCGCTCCTGGTTGCGGCTCCCCCGGGAATGGAATTATCTATTGGCATCCCATTAACAATATACAAAGGCATGTTATTGCCATTCAATGAGCCGTTCCCCCGGATGATGATCCTGCTTGACCCTCCTGCACCCGTAGCCATCCCGGTCGCATTTACACCGGCAATCTTTCCGGTCAACGCATTTGCGATATTCATTTCTCGCGCTTGTGTAAACTCTTCTCCCTTTACCTCCGTCACGGAATAAGCAAGGGCCTTCTTCTCCCTGGATATCCCCAGCGCGGTAACCACCACTTCGCTTAATGCATTCGCATCCTCAGCCAGTTGTATGCTGATGATATTCCGGCCGGCAATAGCTGTTTCCTGTGACACATAACCGATGTAACTAAATGCGAGGATACCATCGCCATTTGGAACGGTAAGCACGTATTTCCCGTCTTCTCCCGTGGTCGTCCCGGCTGACGTGCCTTTTAGCTTTACACTGACACCTACCAACGGTTCACCTTTGGAATTCGTTACCTGGCCACGGATGTCGATGGCTTCAGCAGCCGGGGTATACCGGTTTTCCAACCGCCGTTCCGCCCGACGGATCACCACCGTTTTATCGATTACCTTATACGTGAGCGGTAAATTTTTAAAGCATGCATCGAGCGTTGTTTCCAGTGAAGCATCGGTAATATCAATATCGATGCCTCTTCTGGAAAGGTCATAGTCTTTGGAAAGGAATACATAATTCGTCTGCGCTTCGATACTTTCAATGATATCGCCCAATGAGGCATCTTTTTTATGTATACTAATTTGACTGAACCCCTTTGCACTGACCTGTACAAGCGTACAGATCATTAATACCGTGGCCAAATTAACTATCATGATTATTTTTCGAATTTGAGGAGGCTGCACATGCAGCCTCAATAGGATAAAATCATTAAATTTCATACTTTTGATTCTTCTGGTTAATACTGTGTGAATTAGTTCGCCGATTAATTTGCATCCTCGTACCGAGGAGTTTAACTCAGATTATCCCGCAGGAGTGCGTCAACACTTCTGCGGTTTTTTTGAGTAGTACCAAGGGTCATGTTAATCTTTCATACGCCTCTTTTTTATTAGTTAGGGTAAAATGGTTATTGTTTTGCCTGCTATTTTAAACTTCACCTCGGCATAGGTCAAAATATCAAGTACTTTAGACAAGCTCATGTTCCGGTAGACTTTCCCCGTGTATGTTCCCTTCGGTATATTACCTTCGTATACGACGTCTACATCATACCACCGGGATAGCTGCCGCATCACGGCTTCCAGGCTTGCATCTTTAAAATTGAAGTAACCCTCTTTCCAGGCTATACTTTCAGCAGCATCCACGTCAACCACATTCAAATTCCCTTTTGTTAAAATAGATTGCTGATTAGGCCGTAGGATCATGCTGTGATGTGACGCTTCCTCATTAGCGGGATTTACAGAAATGCGGACTGACCCTTCCAGCAGCGTGGTCTTTGTAGATCGTTCGTCTGTGTAAGAACTAACATTAAAATGGGTTCCCAACACCTCAATAACCTGAGTGTCCGTTTCAACAAAAAAAGGAACCAATTTGCCGGCAGCGGTATTTTGTCTGCTGACCTCGAAATAAGCCTCTCCCGTAAGCACGACCCGCCGCTCACTGGCCGTAAACTGGATGGGATACTTGAGTGAAGAGGCCGAGTTCAGCCATACTTTTGTCTGATCGGGTAAAATGATCTGATATTGTCCTCCGCGTGGTGTGACAATACGGTTATACCGCGGCGAGCCATCGGAGGAAAAGGGTGACGCATCCGTGGCATCCATTTCATATACAAGCTGTCCTTCGGCTGTCTTTCTGATGACCATACCGGCAACTTCGGTTATTTCCCCTTTTGCCATCTCATCCAGCGTAACAGTTCTCCCATCTGCCAGCGTAAGCAATGCCTTATTTCCTCCGGGTTGTATATCTCGCACCCCGTGCCCGTCCGTTCCGGCATACAGCTGCCTTTCAGCTGTTGTCGTTTCCTTGCTGAAAAACAGTAACGCACCCAGTGTCAACAGTACGAAAGCTACCGAAGCGATGGCTGCCAAATACGGCAAGCGAAATAAATATGTCCGCTTCGTGTTGCGGGATTTAGTGATTTGCTGCCAGATTTCCGCTTTTGCCAATGCACGCTCCTCCTGACTCAAATTCAATCCGTCTCCCCGCCATTGCACGTACCAGCTCTCCACAAAAGCTTTTTCCTCTTCTGAACAGGTGCCCGCATTGTATTTTTTTAATAGCTTTTTTGCGTCCTTTTCCATAACTTGGTGTTGTTCTTTATAGACAGGTTAACCGATCCCAGGGATTAGAAAATGGCCACAGTAAGCATATATTGAATCGGGAGCACCAGGAACAGTAGTATTCCCAATTTAGCTCTCAGTATCCGCAAGGCATTATTTATCTGCTTTTTAACCGTATGTTCAGATAAATTTAGTTCCGAGGCAATCTCCTTATGACTCAAGTATTTGGTTCTGCTTAGTTCAAAAATCTCCTGCATTTTATCCGGGAGGGCTGCAATCTCTTCATCGATGATAGCCCGGAGTTCCTTCTCACGGACCAAATGGTCTGTCTGGCATTCACCCCGGTTGATAAATGCTTGCAATGATTGCAGGTGCGTACTTGCTACCTGTTTATGTGCAATAATGTTGAATATTCTATTTCGGACGGCAGTATATAAATAGCCAGACAGGTTTCCCCGCGGCACGATCTGCCCACGTTTATCCCAAAGCACGGTGAATATTTCCTGTATGACATCACGGGATTCCTCACTGTCCTTCAGTCTTTTATAAGCATGGACATACAGTGCATCAAAGTACCGATCATAAATTGCCTTAAAAGCAGTTTCATCCTCTAATCGCATCAGATCGAAAAGAAGCCGATCGGGCAAAGCAGCGTACGAAAGCATAAACTAGGTTATTTTAGCTACAGTTAGTACGGGGTATCAGTTCATGAAAAACGGACACCTCGTTTAAGGATATGACAGTTTATGTGGACTAAGGGAGTAGATAAAGGAATAGAAAAAAGAAAAATAATCAAAAGTGTACGCCAAGGTCTTCCAACGGTCATGCCGTTTGTTCCACCTTGGCGTAATGCGTTAGGGCCGTTAGGTTGTTTTCACAGCACTTCCGTTTGCTTTACGTGTTGGTTGCGTGCTCATTGACAAAGCCCGGAATATTGGATGGATCGGGGCCAATGTAATGAAACTGCTCTGCCCACTCCAAGCCATACTTTTTCCCGATCTCCCTGTCGGAAGGTACGCCCCGCGTATACTGTGAGTCCTGGTCCAGCACAAAGTGCTTGATGTAATTCCGGTCGGCTGCATGGTCATCGCTTCCGAGGATGTCCAGTTTTTTCCCGTTTTTCGCAAGCGAGTTCCGCAATGCCGAACCGGCATGGCCACCCGGACCCTGACTGGTAATCACGGCATTACTTTCGACCTTGGTATCAATGAAGTTGCTGATATCCACCACGCGGTTTACCCGTTGTGGCCCCCGGGCGAAATAATACCGTTCCAGCACACTGTGGCGCTCCACAATGTCAAAATGTTCCGGATAATCATAACTTCCGGCCATCCAGCGGGCTGCCTCTACCGCCTTGGCCGTGACGTAATGATCCGGGTTTTCCTCGTAATGTCCCCAGGGGTCATAACAGACAACCGTATCAACCTTCAAAAGCCTGAAAAGAAAGATCAGCCTTCCCTTTATCTCCTGGATATTATATTCATCCATCCGGTGATTGCGATACCCCAGGTTATATACTTTCTTCAATCCCAATGCCTTAGCAGCAGCATTGGTGGAAATTTCATTATTCAGGATCTGTTCGGCAACTGTATTGCCTACACCGGTGGCGTCGTCATTTGACGTCTGGATCATGTAACCCGTGTATCCCTCGCTGATCAGCTTGGCAACAGTGCCTGCCGCAAAGAGTGCAATATCATCGCAATGGGGTTGGATTACCGCCAGCACTTTCCCCTCATGCGGCCTGCCGGCAACCGGACGTTCAATTACCACATCGCCCTGCTGTGTGCTGCCCGGTGATGATCCTGATTTCGCCCCATCCGCCGCAACGGATGCGCCTGTCAATGAACCGTAGACAGTTGGCAGCATCGCGCCGGTAAGCATGCTCTTGCTGATAAATTTTCTTCTTTCCATAATTAAATCAGTCGTTAGGTGTTTTTATATTGGTACGTTATAATTGGTTAGGGGTAAAACCCAAGGAAGGCAAGGTAACCATTATCCGGTTTATTTCCAGTGACGATTGCGATTTTTTAGGGTCACAGACTGCACCCGCCGTCCAAAAACAGCAATGCCTCATTTCATTCGTAACCGGATATTATTGTGGGGATTCCTGCCGCTCGATGATGACAAAAACGTCTTCGTTTTCCTTCTTCATCTTGTATTTTTCGCGGGCCATGCGCTGTAGCGCGTCGGGGTCAGTGTTCAACGCTTCGATCGTTTGGTTCACACGCTCAATCTCAGTAGTGTAAAACGCTTTCTCCGCTTTCAGGCTTTTCAGCTGTGAATAATAGCTGTATTGCGTAGTAATATCGTGGCGGTCAAAAAACAGCATCCATACCGCAAATGCGACCGAGGCGATCACATACTTATTCCGGATAATGGAGAACAGCCGTTCCATACCAACAAATGTAAGGCAAAATTTTAATAAAATAAAAATCCCTACTTTAAAATGTTGCCTTCTCCATAACAACCTGAATAAATGTTTATTAAAATTACAAAACACGAAACAATGTTTTGTTCAATCACTTAATTACCGCACCTTTGAGCAGTATCATAAAGTAAAAAATAATGGAAACCTGTATGAGCTCCTGCAAATAAACAGGAGTTATCCATACATGCTTCACAAACAATTACGCTAATGAAAAAATTATTTTTGATCCTGCTGATTGTGGCAGTAAAATGGAATGTGCAGGCAGACGAAGGCATGTGGTTTTTGATGCATATTGAGCGCCTCAATGAACGGGACATGCAGAAAATGGGACTCCAGCTCACCGCAGAGGAGATCTACAGTATTAATCACTCCAGCCTAAAGGATGCCATTGTCCAGTTTGATGGCGGATGCACCGCCGAAATCGTATCCGGCCAGGGGCTGGTGCTCACCAACCACCATTGCGGCTACGGTGCCATCGCCGAGCTGTCTACGCCGGAAAACGATTACCTGACCAACGGATTCTGGGCGAGCACCCAACAGGACGAACTAAAACCGGAAGAGTTGTCTGTCCGTTTTTTTGTGCGCATGGATGATGTAACCGACCGGATTCTCCGTTTGGTAAACGACGAGATGGATGAAATCGAGCGCGAGCGGGTCATCAACCGCGAAATTGCCAAAATCGAACAGGAAAACAACGAAGGCGGCAAATACACCGTTTCGGTAAGACCTTTTTATAACGGCAACGAATACTATTACTTCGTTTACCAGGATTATCCCGATGTGCGGCTGGTTGGCACCCCGCCGGCCAGCATCGGCAAATTCGGCGGCGACACCGACAACTGGGAATGGCCCCGCCACACCGGTGACTTTTCATTGTTCCGTGTGTATGCCGACGCCGATGGAGACCCCGCGCCCTATTCCCCCGACAATGTGCCGCTGCAACCCGATTATCACCTTACCATCAGTCTAAACGGATTTGATGCAGGTGATTTTGCCATGATCCTAGGCTACCCCGGACGCACCAACCGGTGGATGCCCTCCGGCGGCATCAACCAGAACGTCCACTACGCCTACCCCGCTTGGGTAGAAGCATCCAAAGTAGGCATGGACCAGATGAAAAAACACATGGATGGCAACCAGGAAGTAAAGCTCAATTACGCATCTACCTACTCCCAGGTGGCCAATTACTGGAAAAACCGCCAGGGCATGATCGACGCGCTGACCCAGCACCAAACCGCCGCCACGAAAGCCGCGCAGGAAGCTGACTTCCAGCGGTGGGCCAACAAGCGCAAAAACCGGGCACGTTACGGTAACGTCATCCCGACCATCAATAATTATTACGAGCAGACCAACCTGCAAAGCCGGCACGACAATTACCTCATCGGCCTGCTGCGTTCCAGTACGTTTGCCGCCCTTCCCTACTCACTTGGCAATGCGCTGCTGTATTACAGCCGGCAGAACGAGGCCAAGCGCCGGGAAGTGTATCCCCAGATCGACGGGAACCTCAGCGGAATTTACGACAACCTGTACCTTCCACTGGAAAAGGGCGTACTCGGCGCGCTGGTCAACCTCTATGCGGCGAAAGCCTCGGAAGCCGGTATTCCGGCATACATTGAAACACTGTATGAAGCCAACAACAGCGATCTCCGCGGGTATATAAACACCGCGTTTGACCAAAGCCTGTTCTCCGATAAAGCAAAAATAACCGCCTTTCTGGCGAACCCGGACAGTACCCTGATCCAGCAGGATCCGCTGTTCCAATTGTCCACGGTGCTGCTTAACCGTTACCGGGAAACGACGCCCGAACAGGCTGAAGCTGAAGCCGGCTTCCAGCGGGCTTTCCGTCTTTTCGTTGAAGGCACACGGAAAATGAACCCCCGGAAAAAATATTATCCCGATGCCAACAGTACACTGCGGCTTACCTATGGCAAGATTAACCCATTGCCTCCCGATCCGGCCAATGATGCCAGTGAAAATTACTTTACCACGTTGAAAGGTACCATTGCCAAATACCAGCCCGGTGACGAAGAGTTCGATCTACCCAAGCGGTTAATCGACCTGTATGAGGCAAAAGATTTCGGGCGCTATGCCGATAAAGCCGGCCACCTTCCGGTCAATTTTCTGACAGACAACGACATTACCGGCGGAAATTCAGGATCACCGGTATTGAATGGAAAGGGCGAACTGATCGGTATTGCTTTCGACGGCAATATCGAAGCCATGGCGGGCGACGTCATTTTCGACCCGGAATTACAGCGGACCATCTCCGTGGATATCCGGTATGTGTTGTTCCTTATTGATAAATTTGCCGGTGCCCCTCATTTGGTTGAGGAGATGACAATTGCGGAATAGCAAGTCGCCGTTGCCCATAAAAAAAGAGGCCGCTCAGCAGCGGCCTCTTTTTTTATGGTGGGTTTAGCTATTTAGCAAACTTAAAGCTTTTACCCAGGAATTTTGCATTGCTGCCCAGCTCCTCTTCGATGCGAAGCAGCTGGTTATATTTTGCAATCCGGTCAGAACGGGACGCCGAACCCGTTTTAATCTGTCCGGTGTTCAGCGCCACGGCCAGGTCAGCAATGGTATAATCTTCCGTTTCACCGCTGCGGTGGCTCATGACAGAAGTGTAGCCATTGGTCTGCGCCAGAGAAACCGCGTCGATGGTTTCCGTAAGGGAGCCGATCTGGTTTACCTTCACCAGGATAGAATTAGCCACCCCTTTATCGATGCCTTCCTGTAACCGCTTCACATTGGTTACGAACAGGTCGTCACCCACCAGTTGTACCTTATCGCCAATGGCCTGGGTCAGTGCAGACCATGCCGCCCAGTCATCTTCATCAAGGCCATCCTCAATGGAAATGATCGGGTATTTCTTAGTCCAGTCCACCCAGTAGTTAACCAGTTCCTCGGAGGTAAACTGGCGGCCATCGGATTTCTTGAATATATAGCGCTTTTTCTCGGCGTCATAAAACTCCGAAGCGGCGGCATCCATGGCAATATAAACATCTTCACCAGGCCGGAAACCAGCCACTTCAATGGCTTGCAATACCGTTTCAATCGCTTCTTCGTTCGAGCCGATATTAGGCGCAAATCCACCCTCATCACCTACGTTGGTTGAATAACCTTTTTTCTTCAGCACGGTTTTCAGGTGGTGGAAGATTTCCACTCCCCAGCGCAACGATTCCGAAAACGTCTCGGCACCGATCGGCATCACCATAAATTCCTGAAAATCGATCTTATTATCGGCATGCGCACCTCCGTTGAGGATATTCATCATCGGAATAGGCAATGTATTGGCATTAACTCCGCCAATGTAGCGGTAAACCGGCTGGCGACTTTCCTGCGCAGCCGCTTTGGCCACGGCGAGGGAAACGCCCAAAATGGCGTTAGCACCAATTTTAGCTTTATTAGGTGTGCCGTCAATTTCCAGCATCAGCTTGTCGATCGCATTCTGCTCAAATACGTCGATCCCCTGCAATTCCTTCGCCAAGGCTTCGTTTACATTTCTGACTGCCTTTTGCACCCCCTTACCCAGGTACACATCCGCGCCGTCGCGCAGCTCCACAGCTTCATATTTGCCCGTAGATGCGCCGGACGGTACCGCAGCGCGACCCACAAAGCCATTTTCAGTAGTTACATCTACCTCTACGGTAGGGTTACCGCGCGAATCCAGCACTTGCCGCGCATGAACGTCGATGATCAAACTCATGTACTTTTTCTTTTTATGGTTATGTTATTATGATAGCGCTTATTGTCTTTCCTGCTTTCGGCCCCGTGCGCAACAGGCCCGAAATGTACCTTTCAAACTTACCTAAATTTGCGTTGATATGCAATTACTGCCTCCATCGGAGCCCGGTTATCGCAGCATGTCCACAAATTGATCGAATAAATAACGTGAATCGTGCGGACCGGGCGACGATTCCGGGTGATACTGCACGGAGAACGCCTTTTTACCTTTCACACGGATACCTTCAATGGAATCATCGTTGAGGTTCACGTGTGTGATTTCCACTTTATCCGACTTCTTAATGTCGTCTGCCACTACGCCGAAGCCATGGTTCTGGCTGGTAATTTCACAGCTATCAGCAATGATATTCTTTACCGGGTGGTTTATTCCGCGGTGTCCGTTAAACATCTTCTCCGTACGTACCCCGTTGGCCAGCGCCAGCAGCTGGTGGCCGAGGCAGATGCCGAACATCGGCTTGTTGGACTCCTGTATTTCCTTTACGGTTTGCACAGCATAATCCATCGCGGCCGGGTCGCCCGGACCATTAGATACAAAATAACCGTCGGGTGCCCAGCTTTCCATCTCGGCAAAAGATGTTTTTGCCGGAAAGACCTTCGTGTATACATTGCGGTCGCTGAAATTGCGGAGGATATTCTTTTTAATACCCAGGTCGAGCACAGCCACCCGGAGCGGTGCAGATTCATTGCCGTGGTGATAAGGCTTTTCGGTAGAAACTACCGACGAAAGTTCCAGGCCGGCCATGGAGGGCACCTTGGCCAGTTGCTGTTGCAACGCATCCACATCCAATGTTTCGGATGAAATAATGGCGTTCATTGCCCCCTTGTTGCGAATGTGGCGTACCAACGCACGGGTATCGATATCGGAGATTCCCACCAGATTACCCCGCTCAAAATAATTCTGTATCGAACTGTCTGCCATTTTCCGGCTGTAGTTCATGTTATAATTTTTACACACCAGGCCTGCAATCTGGATGTCGCCCGATTCTGCTTCCTCGTCCCTGATGCCATAATTGCCGATATGGGCATTGGTAGTCACCATGATCTGGCCATAATACGAAGGATCGGTAAAGATTTCCTGGTATCCGGTTGTTCCGGTGTTGAAACAAATCTCGCCTGTGGTTGTGCCGATTTTTCCCGCGGCTTTTCCGTGGTAAACCGTACCGTCTTCCAATACTAAAATTGCCGGCAGTTTGCTGTAGTTGGTCATTCGCTATCTTATATGGTTATAATGTTTTCCTGTGTAAGCCGCTTGCTTCGTGTGAAAATCCAAAAAAAAAGCCCTCGACGGGCCAAAATATGTATTGAAAATGCAGGATGAGCCGGAAAAGTTTCCGGGCTTGGGTGATTCTTTCTTGAAGCAAGGTACTCCGATTTTCACGAGGGACAAAGGTACAGTTTTGTTCCAAAATTTTAAAATATTTTTTTGACGGCGTGTGCCGTTCATTCCGGTCGACCCTAAATCGAATATGAACAAAATGAACGCAACCTACTGTGGATTCCCCGGTTATTTTTGCGGGAACGAATACAACACAACTAAACTTTGAATAAGGGCATCCGAATCTGTGCACCTTATTTGTTTCCCAGCAATTTTTAAACCTATGGCATAGACATGTACGCACACATCCTGTCTTATATTTTTCCCGCCGCACGTATGGCATTTTTGGTTACGCTCCTTTGTTTGGGGGTAGTACGGGAGGGGTATGGGCAACGGGTGTATGCGGATGCGCATTCTGAAGCTAACGGTCTATTAGGGGGGTCCGTTTCCGATGAGGGTAGGGCAGTTGATAATGACTATAATAATTTTTCGACATTGAATGTAGGTGTTGGTTTATTAAATTTAATGTATACCACCCAAAATCTAAATTTTTCAGGAACCACCAATCCAAAACCTCAAAACACATCACCGATTATTCTAAAATTTTCAAGCACTGGGTCGATTGCAAATTTAATCGGCGGAATCAGCATCCAAAGAACAAATAATGGCCTCACTAATACAGTTGGAACTGAATATACTTCGTCAGCGCTATTAACTTTATTGAACGGAAGTGTCGCCAGCGAGGTTATTATTCCTATCCCTGGAGTTTCTACTTCAAGTGATGGGGTCAGACTGCGTATCTCAACCGTATTAGGTCTTGGGCTTCAGGCCCATCTTTATTATGCCTTTTACATTACACCACCGCAGGTCCCCTCGTCACTTACAATTTGTGCGAATGCTCCTGAATCCGTTACAATAACCAACTTTCAAACCGGGTATACCTATCGTTTATATAATCAACAGATTGGAGGTGCTGAAGTTGGTGTTACTACCACTTCCAACATTTTAAACATACCCGGTTCGCTAGCCGCCGGCACTTATTATCTGGAGGCCCGAGAAGGAGATTTATATCCATCGGCAAGAACACCAATTACATTAGCGCGCAATGAGGTATCGAGTGGACTGATTACGGCCAATCAAATACTCTGTTCGAACGTAACTCCCGCGCAATTAACGCCAACGACTCCTGCTAGTGGGAGCGGAACGTTAACTTATCAATGGCAGAGCAGAACTTCTTCCGGAAGCTTCCAAGATATTTCCGGCGCGACGGGTCTAACGTACTCCCCTCCTTCACTTACCGAAACTATGATATACCGCAGGGTAGCCACCTCAACATTGAATGGCATAGCATGTCAGGCAAATAGTAATGATATAACGATTACGGTTTACCCTGTGCCCGGTATCTCGTTGGCGTCTTCCACGATAGAGGCCTGTCAAGGGGATGATGTTAACCTAACTTACATTACTACGATGAATGGTCCCATCTCCTATAGTATAGACTGGAATGCGCAAGCTGAAGGAGCAGGATTTGTAGACATATTCAATGAAACGTATAGCTTTTTGACAACCGAGGATACCATTCCCATAACGGTGCTTCCCGGAATTGCAACAGGTAATTACCAAGGAATACTAACAGTCCGGAATTCAAACGGCTGTACAAGTAACGGACAAATTATTATGATAAACATACTACCCAAACCGCCTGCACCTGAAATTACAGTCCAGTGAAACTAAAACAAAATAATATGAACCTTCAAAACTCAAACATCATGAAAACTATTTCAAAATCTTTAAAAATAGGCACTTCAATAGGCCTGTTTTTCACATGCTTTACACAACCAATTATTGCAGCGGATATTTTCGTCTGCGGAGACGGCGAAGTAACGTTAGGATACGCTCCCACAAGTGAATATAACCTACAAGTTGGAGATGAAGTAATGTGGCAAGAGTGGGATGTAGTAAACGGTGTGAATATTGGAGCTCCGCAAGTATTGACATATGATGGCACGCCTGCCTCTGTCAACCTCACATTACAAGGTCCCAATCTTGATGATGGCAGCCATAATTACATTGTATTTGTCCTCTCAACCGGGGATGAATGTACCGGTGATAATTCCGATCCTGTAGAAATATTCAAACTGCCTGAGCTATCAATATTGCTTGGTACTCCCTCCTTTGCTCAGTATTGCGAAGATGGCTCAGGTCCCGATGGCCAAACGTCTTCCGAAATTGTCGCAACTACCACTCCCGGAATTGCGCTGCCGAGCGAAGTATTATTGGTATACACGTGGACAGCCGATGGCATAACTGACGTCAGCTCAATTGGCAGCTCTACACCGAACAGCACTACCGTAACGGAGTTAACCAATACTTTCACCTTAACTACGAATACAGTTGGTGTGTATACGTTTAATACATCGGTGGCCTATGCAGCCGCAGCAGCTGACGGTACAATTATAAAAGGAGGAGGCTGCTTAACTACATCTACGAATTCGCAAACTGTTGAAGTAACTGCAAAACCTGGTAAACCAGTCATTACTGTAGGTTAAAATAACGTATTTAAATATCGTTAGTGAATATACTTAAAATAGGCATTGTGGGATGGTTGTTTTTGTCGCTGGCACTACGCTGCTTGGCGCAGGAACAGACCGTGCATATTGCTAAAGGTAGTTCTATAACGTTAACCGCCGCTTCCACAGGTGCAATCAGTTACTTATGGTTTTTGAATGATGAGCCGATAAACGGCCACCACGATGCGGTTATCATCGCTTCCCAAGCTGGTGTTTACACGGTAATCGGCTTAGGCCGGAATTGCAACTCCGACCTCTCCGATCCCGTGCAGGTGATTGTGGATCAAACGGGACCTCCGGTTACTGTAGACATGCAGATCCGCAATGTGCCGGACCGGCCGATGGTACTGGTCGACGGGGTGTTTACGCATCAGCTGTTCATTGTAAACAATGGCACGGGTATCGCAACCGACGTACAGGTTACCGCGACGTTTGCGCCAAATGTCCGCTATGAAAATGTGGTGGATATGCACGCGGGTACCGTGGTTTACAACGCGGCAATGCGTGAACTCACCTGGTCGCCCGGAAATATTGCGCCCGGGCAGTCGGAATCGCTGATTATCGGTGTCCGTGCCGAAAGCGAGGGACTGGCCTCACAGCTGGCTGTTGTGGCCAGCAGCGAGGAAGACAGCCGTCCGTCGGACAATCAGTCCATCGGAAGCGTCGAGGTTGTTGCGCTGAAAATACCGAATACCTTTACGCCTAATGGCGACGGGGTAAACGATTATTTTGAGATACGTGGACTGGAGTTGTTCCCTGCTCATCAGCTGATGATATTCAACCGATGGGGGAATGAAATTTACCGTTCAAATAATTATCGGAACGACTGGAATGGTGCGGGCTTAGGTGAAGGCACGTATTACTACGCATTTGAACTGCGGCTCCATACCGGCCACGTGCAAACATTTAAAGGTTTTATTACCCTGATTCGGAATACCAATAACTAAGAACGTTGCCGTTTTCATTTTGTATCGCTTACACGGGCATCCGTGTAGGCGATATTTTTTATCCGAAGATCTCCGCCACGCGGCCTACCTGTCCGTCTTCAAGCCGTACCTTGATGCCCCTCGAATGAAACGCGGCCGATGTGAGGATATCCTTCACCACGCCTTCCGTGTGCCTTCCGGTCCGTTGGTCCTTCTTCAGGATGATCGCTACCTCAAGGCCAGGATAAATATCTTTTCTGTTTTTTCCATCCATATCACTATAGCCTGCAGCCGGCTGTTTTAGTCGCCTGTGTTACGTTAGCTATTCGCTTTTTTCAGCACCGAGTCATGTACCACCACCCGGTTCCAGTATTTGGAATATTTTTCGATTGCAGCCAGGTGGATGGGATGCGTTTCGTACACATTGATTTCATCCATTGAATCGAAGTGAACCAACAGGTTATAGGTAAATGTGTTGTCCACCACATCCCTCGGGTTCGTGGGTGCGGGCCGTCCATAATGCAGGGATTTGATGCCGGGAATTGCTTTCAGCTCCTCAAAGAAATTCGCAAAGTCGCTGATCTCGGTTTCGGATAATCCGTCGTTCAGCCAAAAAAGGACGTAATGTGCAATTTGCTCCTGCGAATCCATTGTCGTATCGTTCGGTTGTGGTGACGCACAGGCCTGTACCAGGGCGCCGGCACTTCCCGCCACCACCATTGAAGCACCAGCTTGCTTAATAAACAGCCTTCTTTTCATAGTCATCAGGTTTTTTTAGTTCCCCGCTATTTTTAGGATATCGTTCCCAAACACAAAAATCATCAACGCCAGCAGAATGAAGAAACCTACCATCTGTGCCTTTTCCAGGAATTTCTCGCTCAGTGGCTTACCCTGGATCATCTCAACCAGCAAAAACAGCACGTGGCCGCCGTCAAGTGCAGGGATAGGCAGGAAATTCATCAGCGCAAGCGCCATGGACAGCACGCCCACCAGACTCCAGAACCGCTCCCAGTTTACTTCCGCACCGAACATGGTAGCAATCCGCACCGGGCCTGATAATGCTTTGTCGGCGCGCAATTCGCCCTTCGCTATTTTTCCAAGCCCTTTGGCATTGTCAATCAGTGTTCCCCATGCCTTGCCCGCTCCGATAGGCAGCGATTCAAAAAACCCGTAATAAACGGTTTCATAAGGAATCGAAGGGTCCCGGTTAACGGAGAAACCGAGCATGCCGGTTTCCGGAATTGTCGCATTTACCGTGGCGCTATCACCATTCCGGTACACGAGCAGGCTAACTTCTTTTCCCACATTGGCATCTATGGCACCACGCACCTGGTCCCAGAACGGCACCGGCTGGTCATTGATCCGCAGGATACTGTCGCCCGCTTCGAGTCCCGCTGCTTCCGCCACACTGCCCTGCTGAACAGCCAGGATGGCCATGGTATGCTCGCGCGCCTGTACAAATTCGTTCCGGTCATAATCGGCAACCGAATTAAGGATATCGCCGGGTACGTGGACATCAATGGTCTCGCCTCCCCGTTCCACCGTCAGTGTGGTGTTACCCATCAATACTTTGGAGCTGATGATATCGGTAAACCGGATGACCGGTTGACCGTCAATTTCCGTAATACGGTCGCCCGCCTGAAGGCCGATCTGCTTTCCGATAATGCCGGGTGTCACCCCGTTTACCAAACGGGTATTATCCACATATGTTTCGCCGTATTTAAAGGTGAGCATCCAGAAAATGAACATGCCCAGCAACACATTGACGATGATACCACCCATCATGACGATCAGCCGCTGCCATGCCGGTTTCGACCGGAATTCCCACGGCTGCGGCTCGCCCTTGAGCTGCTCGGTATCCATCGACTCATCGATCATTCCCGCGATTTTCACATAGCCACCCAGCGGCAGCCAGCCAATACCGTATTCACACCCCTTAAAGTTGAACTTGAATAGCTTAACGCCCCATGCGTCAAAGAACAGGTAGAACTTCTCTACCTTGATACCAAATGCACGGGCCGCTATAAAATGCCCGAACTCATGTAACACTATCAATATGGACAGGCCCAATAAAACCTGCCCGATCATTACCAGTACACCCATTTAATCTTATTTTTCTATATGATATATTTTTCTGCTTTTTGTTACCAGCTCCCGCGCAATAATCCGGCTTTGCTGGTCGGTCGACTCGTAATCGGCCAACGTGGGTTGCTGCATAAATGTCACCGCGGCCAATGTTTCCTCAATCACATCACTCATTGCTAAAAAGCCCGTTTCCCCTTTTAAAAATGCGGCAACCACTACTTCGTTCGCGGCATTCAGAATGCAGGGCATGTTCCCTGCCGTCGCCAGCGCACGGTATGCCAGCTCCAGGTTGCGGAACGTGACCCGGTCGACCGGCTCAAATGTGAGCGTCGAAAAGTCGGTAAAGTCAAACCGCGGAAACGCGTTCTCCACCCGGTCCGGGTACGTCAGCGCATATTGTATCGGCAACTTCATGTCCGGAAGACCGAGCTGCGCCTTGATACTTCCGTCTTTGAACTGCACCAGCGAATGTACGATCGATTGCGGATGCACGACCACATCAATTTGACTCACATCAAGGTTAAACAGCCATTTGGCTTCAATAACCTCCAGCCCTTTATTCATCAACGATGCCGAATCGATGGTGATCTTAGCGCCCATCACCCAGTTCGGGTGCCGCAATGCCTGCTCCGCGGTTACCGCGTTCAGGTCCGCCCGGCGCTTGCCACGGAACGGGCCGCCGGACGCGGTAAGGTAAATTTTATCGACCTGTTGGGCCTGTTCTCCTGCCAGGCACTGGAAAATCGCCGAGTGTTCCGAATCTACCGGCAATATCCGCGCGCCCTTACGGGCGGCCAGATCCATCACCAGCGCACCGGCTACCACCAGTGTTTCTTTATTAGCCAAGGCAATTGTTTTTCCAGCCTCAATAGCGGCAAGGGTAGAACGCAATCCAACTGATCCAACCAGTGCACAGAGCACCGTATCAACCCCCGTGTGCTGAACCACTTCTTCAAGCGCCTCGTTGCCGGCAAGCACGTTAATCGCAGTACCTGCCAGGGCTGTTTGCACCTGCTTATATTTGTCGGGATCGGCAATGACAACCACACTGGGCCGGAATTCCAGCGCCTGCGCAATCAGTAAATCGGCATTTGAGCCTGCCGTCAATGCATAAACCGTAAACCGGTCCGGATGGGCGCGGATAACTTCCAGCGCTTGTGTACCGATACTTCCCGTGGCGCCCAGGACCGCTATACTCTTCTTCTCCAAAATGCCTGCTTCGTAAATGTCTTAAATAATATTTTCCGTCACCTTGGGATCCTCGCCGCCTTGGTAATGCATCATCATATCCCGGTAGGCCATGGCCACTACCACACTGGAAAGCGGACCAACCAAAAAGGAATTGATTACGCTCAAAGCAGTAGATACTATCGGGTATCCACTGTAATTGAAATAAATATATAACAGGTGCAAAATGGCAAAAAATACCAAGATGAGCAATAATTTGGTGATATTTCCCTTCGTAAGCGCAAAACTCAGCTTAACGGCGCGCCAGGGTCCCGCGTGCCGGTCGATGATAAAAAAAGGGTAAAAGGCCACGCGCAGCAGGAAAAGGAAAATCAACACGGCCGCGATTACGCGGGTAATGTCGACCAGCACCGTGATGTCTACACCGGCGTAAACCAATGGGAAACCAAGCAGCGAGATGATGAAATAAAAAACCAGCGCAATAGCGGCGATACAGCACATTGCCGCGAAGAAATATACCAGTTCGCGGGTGGTGGGGATGGTTTCCTGTAAACGGACATGGTCCTTTCCATCAATCAGCTGGAAGATGTACTTAAACAGCGCCAGCTGAATACCGAAATACAAAATCACGAAAAGAAAGGCCATAAATGCACTGAGGAACGGGCTCACCTCATTGAGATAAAAAGCCAGGATACCGGAGGTATTGGACGTCAGAAACAGCAGGAAACAGAGCCCTGCCACGGAAAAATAATGCTGCCGCAGCAAATCCCATGATTTGTTAATGACTTCATTGACGGCAAACGTACTATCTTTTAAAAACTGAATCATTCAGCAGCTGGAAATTATCCTGCAAAGATGAGATAATCTTTTCGGAAATCAATCTTCTTGTATCAATTACACCACAATTGCACCTGTTCAATTACCGTTACAGCGCTACCCGGATATACGTTTCAACGATTTCCCGGTTCACCCCTGCACTTTCCACCTGCTCCAGTCCGCGCTGGGTCAGTGTGTCATTCGATATATTCACATGGAAATCAAACGTATTTCCTTCCCAGTCCCGGCCATCGGAATACTCCAGGTGCTCCGTATACATACTGTCTTTCAACACATAATCACCCCCTCCGGCGGAGAAAAACGCCAGTGAGTCTTTTCCCTTATTGAGGTCGTGATGCAGAAAAGCAAAATGAGTATCGTTGATAATCTTAATGAACGACCTATCCTTTGTATAATCGGTGGTGGTCGTGTCGCCATTTTCAATCGTCTTCGCCGTGATAAGCTTCCAGGTGCCCACAATGGGAAGCTTCGTGGTTTCAGCGGGCGTGCCTTCCATGTTTCCGGTACACGACACTGCCGATATGCCGGCGATTATCATCAATGCGTTCGTAATTTTCATATTTTTTAAGTTTATGATTCGGTCCTGCCTTGTGGCTTTCAGCGTGTGGCGTATCATTTTCATGAACACCGGCGCTGTTGTTGATACCCGGCGCATAAAGATGCCCATAAAAATACCGTTCAACGAATAATGGAATAAAAAAGTTGAATTTCTTTCGCGACGTACAGGTAATACAGGTTTAGGTTAGGTTTAAAAAAAGAATACCTGCCAATGGCAGGTATTCTGTGGAGAATATCGGAGTCGAACCGATGACCTTTTGCATGCCATGCAAACGCTCTAGCCAGCTGAGCTAATCCCCCATTATCTTACTTCGTTCTGTGATTGAACCGGTGACCTCCCCGAATACTTTCCGGACGCACTAACCAGCCAAATCAATCTCCCCTTCAATCGGACTGCAAATATAGTGATTGAAATGAATCCTCCAATTAAAAATTTTAGAAAAAACCCCCGGCAGCATGCGCCACGGCACTATTCATTCATTTTGTCAATGAATTCTCGTCTTTCCGCGATTAATAAGTTGACCATGCGGCGAAAATGCGGTTTAAAATCTTCCGGTTCCGCAATAAAAATATTAACGTCCATGGAAACATTATCCTCGCTTGAGTTCAGGTAAGCCTTGGCAATTTTCGTTGTCCTGTTAATGTAGTTAACCACATTATACACCTGCGCCTTTTCAGACAATGACTCGATTTCCCAAAAACTCGGGTATAAAATCCGGAACGACTCCAGATCATCTTCGTCTACAATAATGTAAAAGGTATTTCCCTCAGCTTTGAATTCAATGTCGCCGTCTGAATCAATTTCCGGCTGATAGCCCTGCTTCTGAAGGTGAGAAACATACATTTTCTGTAGATCTGATCGCGACGACTGCGCATTCACCGCGCCGACCCCAATTAAAAACACGGCACATAAGGCCATAATTACCTGCGTTGTCTTCATTTTGATTGTTTTAGTCGTGAAAATTCTGTTATGGTTGTTAATGTTAATGGTAGCTGTTCCTTTGCAGGCTAATCATACGATGATACTCACCGTGTTTCTGGCCTACATGCTAACGGATACCGCGCATGCAAAAGTAACATGTTAATGACTGACAAAAAATACCTGACATAAGGTATTTTTACTGTTTTTTGATTTTCTGCTGTTTTTCCCTTGTTACGGCACCCGATCCGGCCGGGGTGTTGGCCCAGGCACCTATTTTTTTGTATATTGCAGCACCTTAACGCAACCAACCAACCTATCAATGGAAAAACTCATCTTAGACCAAGCGAGGAAAATATGGACGGAAATTGCCCAGCATAAGACGCCGGGTGAGCTAACATTGGAAATTGAACTCTATAAAAAGCTGCTTCATGTCTTTCAGGTAGGCGACTATTATTACATGGTGTTCAATCCCCCGGAAATGAAAATTGAATACGCCAGCAGCAACGTCATTGATGTCATCGGCTATAAACCGGAAGCGCTTACGCTGGATTTATTAATGGATAAGATCCACCCGGAGGACCTCCCCTATTTTCTTGATTTCGAAGCGACGGTTACCCGGTTCTGGTCGCAGCTGCCCCCTGATAAAGTAACCCGGTACAAAAGCCGTTATGATTACCGGATACGCAGAAGCGACGGCAGCTACATCCGCGTGCTCCAGCAGGTGGTTACCATCCAGACGGATGATGAGGGTGCCGTGCTGCGCACGTTTGTGGTGCATACCGACATCAGCCACCTAAAGAAAGATAACCGGATGGTGCTGTCCTTTATTGGATTGGAGGGTGAACCTTCGTATATTGATGTCGATCCCGTCCGGCGGCTCACGCCTTCCGTAAATATCCTTACCCGCCGCGAAAAACAGATTCTGGAACTGCTGGCCCGGAACCAGACCACCAAACAAATTGCGGATGACCTGCACATCAGCACCACCACTGTCGCTACGCATCGCAAAAACATCTACCGCAAAACCAATACCTCATCGGTCCTCGAACTGGTACAGCTGGCCCTTAATAAGGGGTGGCTTTAAATCGCGCTCCCCTTTGTCGGCCTCATCTGAGTGCTTCCGGAACCGGCTTCTCCAACAGGTACCGATAGTAAAACCGGATACGCTCCATCCGGTCGTGCACCACTTTGGGGCCCGTCCAGCCGTGTCTCCCCCCGGGATAGATCATCAGTTCAAAATGCTTTCCGGCGTTCTGCAGTTCGTCAATCAGCTGAATCGTGTTCTGCATATGCACATTGTCGTCCATATCGCCGTGCATAATGCGTAATACGCCTTTATACTGATCAATGTAGGTCAATACTGAGCCGTTCTTATAGCCTTCGGGGTTATCCTGCGGGGTATCCATGAACCGTTCGGTGTAATGCGTATCGTAGAGCTCCCAGCTGGTCACCGGCGCGCCGGCGATGCCGTAATCAAAGTAATCCGCCCCTTTGGTTAACGCCAGGCAGGTAATGTACCCACCGTAACTGTGTCCGGTAATCAACAGCTTATCTTTGGCCACCCAGGGTTTGCTCTTTAGCCATTTGGCTGCCGTGATGTAATCTTCCATTTCCCATTTACCCAGGTTGCGGTGCATGAGTGCAACGCCCTGCTTCCCGAAATGACCGGACGCCCGGTGATCCACGGCGATCTGGACAATACCCTCGTTGGCCCAGTGCTGGTTGGCGGTTCCTTTCCAGGTGTTTTTTACCGTTCCCGCGTCTGGACCGCCATAGATGCTGAAGATAACCGGATGGGGTTTGGTTTCGTCAAAGTCCGTCGGCCATGTAATGGTAGCCGGCAACGCATAGCCATCCGGCGTAGGGATGGTAATCATTTCAGTCCGGCCATAGCGGTAATCTGAAAAATCATCCGCCCGGCTGTCGGCCAGTTCGCGGATCAGTTTGCCGCGGTTATCAAGCAGGGCAATTTTCGTCGGCGTTTCCACATTGGAATAGGTGGTAATAAAATGTGCGCCGTCGGGTGCCACATGCACTTCATGGGTGTAATTGCCGAATGTCAGCCGCCGCAGACCGCTGCCATCGTAATTAACGCGGTACAGGTCTTCCGTTGTCGAATGTTCTTTCCGGGCAGTAAAGTAGATCACCCGGTTCTGCTCATCCACCAGCTGCAATGCGGATACCTGCCACGGGCCCGCAGTAATCGGATTAACCAACGTACCATCCAGCGTGTACAGGTAATAATGGGCCCAGCCGGTCTTATCGCTTTTTAAGATATAATGTTTGTTGTCTTTGAGGTAGGTAATGCGTTCGGCGTGGCTCAGGTCAATCCAGGCTTCCTGTTTCTCGTCATATATCTCCTTTTTGCTGCCCGATACGGGATCTATCGCATAAAATTTAAGGTTTGTCTGGTCGCGGTTCATCCATTGCACCATCAGTGAGTTGCTGTCGTAGCTCCAGTACGGCTGGCCGAAATACTGGTCGTCGTTCTCGTTGAACGCGGCCCACACGGTTTCCCCGCCCTCCACCGGCACAAACCCGACCCGTACCTTTGGGTTGGGATCACCTGCCTTGGGGTAGCGTGTCTGTTCCACATAACCATGTTGGCCCTTTGAGCCAAAGATCGGGAACATGGGCACCTCGGTATCATCGAAACGCATAAAGGCTAACGATTTGCTGTCTGGCGACCACCAAAAGGCCTTATAATGCGTCGGACGGCCCAGGATCTCTTCATAATATACCCACGATGCCCATCCGTTGTAGATGACGTCCGTGGCATCGCTGGTGTAGCGGATTTCGCGGCCATCCGGCACGCTGATGGCATAAAGGTCATTATTCCGGGTAAATGCCACATACCGGTTGTCCGGCGAGAGCGTGGGATTTTTTTCTTCTTCAGCGGGCGACTGTGTCAGCCTCCGGGGAGCTTGGCCGCCCTCCCGGATATAGATATCCTTATCCTGGATATAGACTTCTGTATCGCTGCTGGGCGGCGGCGTGTAAGTCCGGCGTTGCCCGGTCTTGCTGTCTACCGCATACAGCTGTCGCGCCTGTGTATCGTATTCGATGTAATGCCGGGCATCCGCCCACCCTTCAATGGTGTTGATCGGTTTAGTCAGCGAACGTTTGATGCCCCAGGCCTGGTCCAGGTCGAGCCGTTTGGTTTGGGCGGCTGCCGGGACTGCAAGAAATAAGGATAGGCAAATGCCCAACGAAAACATGTTTTTCATCATTATCGTATTGTTTTTATTGGCTATTCCGCTTCCGGGTGTGCTTCGGCGCCGCACCGGAGTTTTATCCAGTCTGCTTCGACAATCGTTCGGGATTCCGTCGGCGTGGTTTCGGGAATCCTTCGAAGGCCTTCGGAGCGCAACGCATTGCGTGCCGAGCAGCCCCGAAGCGCACTCGAAGCGGAGTCGAAGCCGCCCCGAACAAGGGTCGAAGAAGTCCCGAAGCGGACTCGAACAGCCCTCGAAGAGCAGTCGAACACGCCTCGAAGAACTATCGGACAATTCCCTGTACGCCTGGCCCGTGCCTACACCACCACATTCACAATCCGGCCTTTCACCACGATCACTTTGCGTACGGGTTTTCCGTCCAGATAGCGCTGCACATCCGGATTTGCCAGTACCGCCTGCTCAATTTCCCCCGTTTCCAAACTCAGTGGCAGGGAAAGGTTCATCCGCATCTTTCCGTTTACGGAAATGGGATAGGAAAATTCACTTTCCACCAGGTAATCCGGATTAAATTCCGGATATGCCGCTTCAGACAATGTCCCCGGCGTGTTACCCAGCAACGCCCACAATTCTTCGGTGATGTGGGGTGCGTAAGGCGACAGCACAATGCATAGTTCCTGCAATATCGCCGCCTTATTACATTTCAGGTCAGTCAGTTCGTTTACGCAGATCATGAAAGATGAAACAGACGTATTGAACGAAAACCGCTCGATATCTTCCGCTACCTTTTTGATGATTTTGTGCAGGGCCTTCAACTCGGCCCGGTCCGGCTCCCCGTGGCTGACCGAAAAATTGCCCTCCGCGTCGTGGAACAGCTTCCATAGCTTGCGCAGGAACTTATATACTCCTTCGATGCCGTTGGTGTTCCAGGGCTTGCTCTGCTCCAGCGGGCCCAGGAACATTTCATACATCCGCAGTGTATCGGCACCGTATTGTTCGATAATATCGTCCGGGTTCACCACATTGTATTTGGATTTCGACATCTTCTCTACTTCATGCCCGCAATTATATTTTCCGTTTTCGAGGATAAATTCCGCATTGGCAAAATCCGGCCGGAACTGCCGGAACTTTTCGATATCGAGTACATCGTTGCTTACGATATTGACATCAACGTGCAACGGCACGGTGGTGTACTGTTCTTTCAATCCGTAGGATACAAACGTATTGGTGCCCCTTCCCTCCGTATCGAGCACGCGGTAAACAAAACTGCTCCGCCCCTGGATCATGCCCTGGTTGATGAGTTTTTTAAACGGCTCCTCTTCAGGTACGTACCCGAGGTCTTTTAAGAATTTATTCCAGAAACGGCTGTACAGCAGGTGACCGGTTGCGTGTTCGGAACCACCGATATACAGGTCGACTGCCTGCCAGTAGTTCACCGCTTCGGGTGAAACAAGCGCATTGCTGTTGTGCGCATCCATATACCGGTACCAATACCAGCTTGAGCCGGCCCAGCCCGGCATGGTGCTCAGTTCGTAATCGAACTGTCCCCGGTATTTCCAGTCGCCCGCCCGGCCGAGCGGCGGCTCGCCGCTTTCCGTGGGCAGATATTTGTCAATCTCGGGTAGCACCAGCGGCAGCTCGCTTGCTTCGATCAGTTGCGGAAATCCGTCTTTAAAGTATACCGGCACGGGCTCCCCCCAATACCGCTGCCGACCGAAAATCGCGTCACGCATCCGGTAGTTGATGGTCGCTTCCCCGGCACCCGTGGCTTCCAGTTGTTTGATCAATACGTCAACCGCCTCGTGATAGGTAAGGCCGTTAATGATGTCGGAATTAATATACCGGCCGGCTTTTGTGGGGTCGGCCTGCCCGTCGAGCTGCTGGGCATCCGAAATGGGGATGATCGACAGGCCGAAGTGCATGGAAAACAGGTAGTCGCGCTGGTCGCCCGAAGGTACCGCCATCACGGCTCCCGTACCGTAGCCGGCCAGCACGTAATCGGCAATCCAGATGGGGATCTCTTTTCCAGTTAACGGATGCTCGGCATAGCTTCCGGTGAATGCACCCGAAACGGTCTTCACGTCCGCCATCCGGTCGCGTTCCGATTTCTTGCCTGTATGGGCAATGTAGGCTTCTACCTCAGCCTGCTGTTCTGCGGTCGTCAGCTGCGACACCAGGTCGTGCTCCGGGGCCAGCACCAGGCAATTTACCCCGTAGATGGTATCCACCCGGGTAGTAAATACTTCGATCGCCACGTCCGGCGCAAGCGACGGAACGGCAAACCTGACACTGGCGCCAATGCTTTTCCCGATCCAGTTCCGCTGCATCTCCACCAGCGGCTCCGGCCAGTCGACTGTTTCCAGTCCGGTAAGCAAGCGCTCGGCATAGGCCGTGATGCGCATGCTCCACTGCATCATTTTCTTCTGTTCCACGGGATAGCCCCCCCGTTCGGATACCCCGTTGATCACCTCGTCATTGGCCAGCACGGTACCTAACGCCGCACACCAGTTCACGGTGCTTTCACGCAGGTAGGCCAGGCGGTATTTGAGCAGCTCCCGCTGTTTTTCGGCATCACTGAAACCTGCCCATTCCGCCGCCGTAAATGCGGCGGTATCCTCATCCGATACGGCAAGCACGCCCGAACTCCCCCGGGTTTCAAAATGGGTGATCAGGCTGCGGATGGGTTCTGCCCTGTCCGATGCCTTGTTATACCAGGCGTCAAACAGCTGCATAAAGATCCATTGTGTCCACCGGTAATATTCCGGGTCGCTCGTACGCACCTCACGGCTCCAGTCGAACGAAAGGCCGATGTTATCAAGCTGCTCGCGATACCGGCTGATATTCGCTGCCGTGGTAATGGCGGGGTGCTGCCCGGTCTGGATAGCATACTGTTCGGCTGGCAATCCAAAGGAATCGTACCCCATGGGATGCAGCACGTTGAAGCCCTTGACCCGCTTATACCGGGCAAATATATCCGAGGCAATATATCCCAGGGGATGGCCCACATGCAAGCCTGCCCCTGATGGATAGGGAAACATGTCCAGCACGTAGTATTTTGGTTTCGTGGAAGTATTGCTTGCTTTGAATGTCTGGTTATCGGCCCAAAATTTTTGCCACTTCTGCTCTATTGCCCGGTGATTATAGTCCATTTATGTACAGATTGAATACGAACGGCGAAAATACGATTTTTTTAAGAAACTCCCGACCGGCAGGAAGCTGCCGGTACGGGGGCCAATTACCGGTTTACGGAGCGGGCAAACGACCGTCCTGCCGGATCGGTAACAAAAAAGTGATCTGTGTACATGGTAGCCGTAAATCTGCTATCTTCGCGGGCAAATATGCGGACGAGACTGCTTTACCTTCTTGTTTTACTTGCCTATGTGAACACGGTTTTCTATCAGGGAAACCCTGTCCGTGGGACCAACAGTGCCGGCATTATTGACGGCGCGCCGCTGGTAGAGATCATTTTGGCGGATGTGCTCAACATCATTCCGGACGGCGGCGATACCAAGCCCGATGATGTCCAATACGATGACTACCGCCCATCAACGGCAAAATGCATATCCACACCGCTTCCCAAAAAGAATACAAGCATCGATTTTGCCCCGATTTTAGCATTCTGTAAGCCGCTTACGTATTGGGATTTCGATACCAGGATCTCTTGCCTGTTAGGTTATTACCTCTTCCTGTTCCGGCTGAAGCCGTTCTAATACCATCTTTTCATTCCACACCCGGGGTTGCGTGTCATCCCCGTAGCTATCCGCGTCATGGCGGGGCAGCTCATCATTTCCCATTTTTAAAATCTATTTATTCCCTGAAGGGATAGGTACGTCCAGCTTTTATGCTGGATGCAACATCAGCTATGTTGCAGCGAACATCATTGACAACAATTTACCATAACGAATACGAATAAAGACCATGAATACGACAATCACCTCACGGCGCATAATCATTGCTTCCGGTTTATTTATCACTGCATTTATTGGCTGTAGCGGAAATGCAGAACAGGCAAACGACAACGTGCAGCACCATTCGGCACCTGTGGCCGAAGTTTCGCTGCTTGACACCACGGTATATCACGAGTATGTTGCCAGTATACAGGCAATCAAGAACGTGGAAATCCGCACCCGGCTAAAGGGATTCCTTGAAAAAATATACATTGACGAAGGTGCTGAAGTAGCGGCCGGGCAGCCCCTGTTTAAGCTGAATGACACGGAACACCTGACAGCGGTTGCCCGCGCGGAAGCGGTACTGGAAAATGCCATTGCCGATGGGCAGACCACGATGCTCGAAGTGGAGCGCACGAAACTGCTTGTCGCGAAGAACATTGTATCGGAAACCGACCTCAAAGTAGCCGAAGCGCAGCGCAGCGCTGCCGAATCCAGGATTAAGGAGGCCCGTTCGCTGCTCGATTTTGCAAAAACGGAGCTTACCTATACGACGATACGCGCCCCTTTTTCAGGGCGGATCGACCGCATCCCGCTGAAAGAAGGCAGTTTACTGGATGAAGGCATGTTGCTGACCTCCATCTCTGACCTGGACCAGGTATACGCTTATTTTGACATTTCGGAACAGGAATACCTGGGCATTGTCACCAACGATAGTCTGCGTACCGTTGACTTTACCCTGCCGGTGAGACTGACGCTTGCCAATGGTGCACCCTACCCGCACGAAGGTACTGCGGAATTTGCGGAAAACGAGTTTGAGGAAACCACGGGAACCATATCGCTGCGCGCCTTGTTTCCGAACCCCGGCGGACTGATCAAGCATGCGGCCTCCGGAAAGGTCAGTGTACCGATGCAAAACGGTCAAAACCTGGCCGTCCATCAGAAATCCGTTTTCGAAATACAGGACCGCACCTACGTTTATAAAGTCATGGACGACCATACGGTAGTGATGACGCCATTCCAGGCGGGACAGCGCGTAGGCCATTACTACATGGTGGAAAGCGGTCTGCAGCTGCGTGATAAAATCGTATTTGAAGGGACGCAGAACCTAAGGGACGGAATGACGATCAATCCGGTAATGGTCGGGCCGGGTGAAAACCGGCTTATCGCCGATGGCCGCTAACTAAGATTTCAACGCATTATTCATTAAACCATGTTAGAGACATTCATTAAACGACCGGTGCTGTCGCTGGTCATCTCTTTGCTTATTACCTTACTGGGCGTGCTTGCCCTGTTTACGCTGCCCGTCACCCAGTTTCCGGACATCGTGCCACCGTCGGTCGTGGTAACGGCCAACTACACAGGCGCCAATGCCGAAGTGGGCACCGATGCGGTAGCCATCCCGCTTGAGCGGGCCATCAACGGCGTTGCGGGGATGACTTACATGACCTCCGTTGCAACGAATAACGGCACCATCCTGATACAGGTTTTCTTTAAGGTGGGCACAGACCCCGATATTGCGGCGGTAAACGTGCAGAACCGGGTGACCACGGTGTTGGACGAATTGCCGGAAGAGGTCATCAAAGCCGGTGTAACCACGGAAAAAGAGGTAAACAGCATGCTCATGTACCTCAACATCTACAGCGATGACGCCACCGCCGATGAGCGATTCATTTACAACTTTACCGACATCAACATTCTGAAGGAGCTGAAGCGGATCGAGGGTGTTGGTTTTGCCCAGATTATGGGTGCGCGTGACTACGCGATGCGGGTTTGGCTTAAACCCGACCGGATGGCCGCATATGACGTTTCCAGCGAAGAGGTCATTTCGGCGCTCCGCGCACAGAACATTGAGGCTGCTCCGGGACAGACGGGCATTGGATCGGACCAGCGGGTCAACATGCAGCAGTATGTACTGCGTTATCCGGGTAAATTTTCCGAGCCTGAACAATACCGCAACATCCCCATCCGGGCGAATGCCGACGGGTCGATCCTCCGGGTACGCGACATTGCCGATGTGGAATTCGGGTCGCTCGACTATGAAATGGAATCCAAAACCGACGGCCGTCCTTCGGCGTCGATTATGATGAAGCAGCTGCCGGGGTCTAACGCCCAGGAAGTTATTGAAAACGTGAAACAGCGCATGGGCGAATTGCAGGAATCCACGTTCCCGCCGGGCATGAAATATACGGTCAGTTACGACGTTTCCCGTTTTTTGGACGCATCAATCAGTGAAGTAATCCGTACGCTCGTGGAAGCGTTTCTCCTCGTATTCCTGGTGGTGTTTATCTTCCTGCAGGACTTCCGCTCTACGCTGATACCGGCACTGGCCGTACCGGTGTGCCTGGTTGGCGCCCTCTTTTTCATGCAGCTACTGGGGTTCTCCATCAATTTGCTTACGCTCTTTGCGCTCGTGCTGGCCATCGGAATTGTGGTGGATAATGCGATCGTGGTGGTGGAAGCCGTGCACGTGAAGATGGAGGAGGACCGGCTGCCCCCGCTGGAGGCTACCCTGGCCGCAATGAAGGAAATCGGCGGGGCTGTAGTGGCCATTACACTGGTAATGTCTGCCGTATTCGTTCCTGTGGCCTTTCTTTCCGGACCGGTCGGTGTTTTTTACAGGCAGTTTTCACTGACACTCGCCGCGTCGATCGTTATCTCCGGCATTAACGCCTTAACGCTGACACCTGCACTTTGTGCACTCTTCCTCAAGTCGCCGCACGACAAGCCGGCGTCCAAGGGCTGGCTGGCTTCGTTTTTCAACGGATTTAACAACTGGTACAACCGGATATCCACCCGTTATGCCGGGCTGATCGGAAAAATAGCGGGCCGACGGGTGATTACCCTGGGGCTTCTGGCTGCATTTTTTGTGGCAACCTGGGGAACCAGCAGTGTGCTGCCCTCCGGATTTATACCCACAGAAGATCAGGGCATGATCTACGTGAACGTAACCACGCCGCCGGGCGCAACGGTAGACCGGACCATCGCGGTACTTAACCAGGTCGACTCCATCAGCCGCGGCCACGGGGCGGTAGAGACCGTGTCTACGCTGGCCGGGTACAGCATCATTACGGAAGTGTCCGGGGCATCGTATGGCATGGGCATGATCAACCTGAAAGCCTGGGACGACCGGAAAGAATCTGTTTCGGATGTCATTGCCTGGCTGGAGGAAAATACCGCTCACCTCGCAGATGCCGATATCGAGTATTTTCCGCCACCGACGGTACCCGGATTCGGCAATTCCAGCGGATTTGAACTCCGGCTGCTCGACCGCACCGGCACCGACGACCTCGACCGGACGGCCGATGTGCTGGCTGATTTCATGACCAAGCTCGAAGAATCACCCGAAGTAGGCAATGCCTTTTCCTCCTTTGACCCCCGGTTCCCGCAGTACCTGCTCCAGGTCGACCATGACATGGCCGCCAAGCGGGGCATCAGTGTGGAAAATGCGATGACCACACTCCAGACCCTGATGGGCAGCTTTTATGCAACCAATTTTATCCGTTTCGGCCAGATGTACAAAGTGATGGTACAGGCTGGCCCGGGTGCGCGCGAAAAGCCGGAAGACGTGCTTAAGCTTTACGTAAAGAACAATACCGGGGAAATGGTCCCTTATTCTGCATTCATTACCATGGAGCGTGTTTACGGACCGGAACAGGTAACGCGGTATAACATGTTTACCGCGGCACTCGTCAGCGGTGACGCGGCGGCGGGGTATAGCAGCGGCGAGGTGATTGAAGCGGTGGAGCGCGTGGCTGCGGCAACGCTTCCGCAGGGTTATGGTATTGAATGGTCGGGCATGACGCGTGAGCAGATTCTATCCGGCAACCAGGCCATATACGTCTTCGCGCTTTGCCTGCTTTTTGTGTACCTCATCCTCGCCGGGCAATACGAAAGTTTCCTGCTGCCATTACCGGTTATCCTATCACTGCCGGCAGGCATATTCGGTGCGTTTCTCTTCCTCAAACTGCTGGGACTTGAAAACAACATCTATGCACAGGTAGCGCTGGTGATGCTGATCGGATTATTGGGTAAAAACGCCATTCTGATTATCGAATATGCCCAATTGCGGTACAGGCAGGGCGCGACACGGCTGCAGGCCGCAATCGATGGTGCCGTGGCACGCCTACGCCCTATCTTAATGACATCTTTCGCGTTCATTGCCGGCTTAATCCCGTTAGCTGCCGCTTCCGGAGCGGGTGCCCTGGGCAACCGTTCCATCGGCACCACAGCCGTGGGCGGCATGGTGGTCGGCACCATTGTCGGGGTCATTGTTATCCCCGGACTTTATGTATTATTCACTTCGCGCAGGAACAGGAAAAAGAAAATCAAAACTGGCGCTGCTGGCATGGCAGGCATCATCGGACTGGTATTGGTGACCGGATGTACGGGGCCCAGGGAGTTTTCCGGAATGACGCACCGGACCCTTCCGGAAAGCTACGGAACGGCGACGGATACAACTAACACCGCAACGCTCAGCTGGCGTCGGTTTTTCCACGACGCCCACCTGGTCGGCCTCATCGACACGGCACTTTCCAACAACCCGGATATGGAGCGGACCCTCCATCAGCTGGAAATCGCCCGGGCAAATTTTGCATGGAGGAGGGCCGGGTTACTTCCTTCCGTCGATGCGATGGCGGAAGCCGGGCTACGGAAATACGGGTTTTACACGATGGACGGGATCGGCAACTACGATACGAATTTCTCAGACAACCTGAAGGAGGATGAAAAACTGCCAACGCCGCTGCCTGACTATTTTATCGGGTTACGTGCCTCCTGGGAAATCGACCTGTGGGGAAAGTTAAAAAACAAAAAAGAGGCCGCCTATCAGCAGTTCCTGGCGAGTTATGAGGGGCAGCGGCTGATCAAGACCACACTCATTGAAGATGTTGCCACGGCCTATTATGGCCTGCTGGCGCTGGATAACGAGCTGACGATATTACGCCGGAATATTCGGCTGCAGGAAGACGCGCTGGCGATTGTCGAAACCCAGAAAGAGGCGGGGCGTGCGGATGAGCTGGGTGTCCAGCAGTTCAACGCGATGCTGCATCACTCCAAGGGTATTGAACAAGAGGTGCTGCAACAGATTACGGCGACGGAAAATCAGCTGAACTACCTGCTGGGCCGTTTTGACGGGCGTATTTACCGGGACACCTCGGCCTGGATGACCTCGCCGTTTACCGATTCGGTTCTGGCAGGTATACCGCCGCAGTTGCTGGAACTGCGGCCGGACGTAAGAATGGCCAAACTGGAGCTGCTGGCTTCGGGTGCGGAAATTGATGCGGCTAAAGCAGCTTTTTTGCCTAGTTTGGTGTTATCGCCATACATCGGCCTGCAGGCATTCGACCCGACCAAGCTATGGATGGCCCCTACCTCCGTTACTTATGGGCTATTGGGTGGGATTACCGCTCCGGTATTTAATCAGCGAACAATCCATTCGGCCTATGAAACGGCCAAGGCGACGTATGGTATCGCGTTTCACGACTATGAAAAGACGGTATTGAATGCCTGGAAGGAAGTGCAGACCCATTTAAAGGCACAGCAATACCTGGATCAGCGGCAAATCCACAACACCGGGGAGGTAACCGCCCTGCGGAAAGCCGTGGATGCCGCCAACGAGCTGTTTAAGGCCGGGCGCGCATCTTACCTCGATATCATAACCGCACAGCGCACGGTGCTGGATGCCGAGATTAACCTGGTGAAAACCCGGCACGAAAAGGCGATTACAAAACTCGCGCTCTACAAAACGCTGGGTGGCGGGTGGCAATAAAGACAACCGCTGCAGGGAGCTTGTTACGAAAGGAATTTATGCCCCCAGTAGCGCTGGGTAGCGGGGCATATTTCATTTTGTTGCCGGCTGAATTGGATATTTATCAATCCAAATCATTACTTTCGCATCATAATAACTGATGGCGCATGGAATCGTACGAAGTAAGCACATCCTCCAAAAAGACCAAGTCTGTATACATATCGACGGTCATCAGCATCGCTTTGGTGCTGCTGATGACGGGATTATTGGGTTTGATCCTGGTGCATGCCAAGAACCTCTCCGATTACGTAAAGGAAAACATCGTACTTAATGTCATCATGAATGACGGTGCCAGCGAAGGGGATGTGCTGGCGTATCAGAAGCAGCTGGAGGCAGATCCCTATGTCCTGCGGTCGGAGTACATCAGTAAGGAACTTGCCGCAAAAAACCTATCGGAAGAACTGGGGGAAGACTTTGTCGAGTTTCTGGGCCATAATCCACTGCTCTCATCAATTGATGTTTATCTGAAAGCGCAATATGCAAATACGGACAGCATCCAGCCCTTCATCAAAAAGATTTCAGCCAATAAGATGATTAAAGAGGTGGTTTATCAGGAATCACTCATCGATATGGTCAACAAAAATATCCGTACCATCGGTATCGTAATCCTGGCGTTTACCGCATTGCTGCTGGTTATCGCGGTAGCACTGATTAACAATACAATCCGGCTGGCCATTTATTCACAGCGTTTCCTGATCAAAAGCATGCAGATGGTAGGGGCTACGAAAGGGTTTATCCGGCGGCCGTTCCTCGGCTACGGTATCCTGCACGGGCTGCTGGGTGCGCTGATCGCCATCCTGCTGCTATTGCTTACCCTGCACCTGGGCCAGCGGGAAATTCCCGAGCTGGTTTTCCTGCGTAATTGGTTCGAATTTATCATTATCTTCATCATTGTAGCCGCTTTGGGTATCCTCATTTCAGGGCTGAGCACCTATTTTGCCGTTGGCAAATACCTGCGGCTGAAATCCAATGAATTGTACCGGTAAAACTGATCGTTTACTATGTCAAAACAACAAAAAACAGCAAGTTCCCCAAAAGGGCTTGTATTCGCCAAGCGAAATTACCAGCTGTTCCTTTTGAGCATCGCCGTAGTGGCTGTTGGCTTTATGCTGATGACAGGCACATCGGATATTTACAGCTTTACGAAAATCACATTGGCACCGCTCGTCGTGGTTGCAGGTTTTGCATTGGGCGTGGTAGCCATATTGGCCAAACCAAAAAAATCCGGGGATAGTTAATGTCGCTATTTGAAGTGATCGTGCTGGCCATCATTGAGGGCCTCACGGAGTTTTTGCCGGTATCGTCGACGGGCCATATGATCATCGCCTCGGCGCTGATGGGCGTGGCCCCTACCCCCTTTGTTAAACTATTTACCATTGCTATCCAACTGGGCACCATTCTTTCGGTACTGGTTTTATATTACAAGCGCTTTTTCCGCTCGCTCTCCTTTTATTATAAACTCGTTGTTGCTGCAATTCCGGCATCGATACTGGGATTCCTGCTCAGCGATTTTATCGACGGGCTGCTGGAAAGCCCGCTCACGGTGGGCGTGATGCTGGTACTGGGTGGTGTTGTCCTCCTGTTTGTCGACCGGTGGTTTAACCGTCCGACCGTTGGCGATTCCGATGATATTACCTACGGGCAAGCGTTCAAAATAGGATTATACCAATGCCTGGCGCTTATTCCCGGCACGTCGCGGTCGGCCAGTACCATTGTCGGCGGGATGGCCCAGCAGCTGACCCGCAAGGCTGCCGCAGAGTTTTCTTTTTTCCTGGCCCTGCCCATGATGTTCGGCGCAACGCTGCTGAAGCTCAAGGACCATTTTGACGGCGGCCATCAATTGAGCGGTGCAGAGATCAATCAGCTGGTGATCGGCAATTTTATCGGGTTCGTCGTCGCCATCATCGCGATCAAATCCTTTATCGGCGTGGTCACCAAATATGGGTTCAAAGCATTTGGCTGGTACCGGATCATTGTCGGCGGGGTGATCATCGCCCTGCTGCTGAGCGGCCATAGCCTGCAAATTCTATAATGGAACAAGCCAACAGGCCATTCGATTTTGCCTCGGGAGAGGTACTTCTCGTTGATAAGCCATACCAGTGGACGAGCTTTGACGTGGTACGCAAGGTGGTTAACGCCATTAAGCCCCAGAAGGTCAAGGTAGGGCACGCCGGTACGCTGGACCCGCTGGCCACGGGCCTACTGGTGCTATGCACCGGCAAATTCACAAAACGCATCGCCGAGTTTCAGTCGCAGGAAAAGGAGTACACCGGCACCATTACGCTGGGTGCCACGACGCCGTCGTACGACCTGGAACAGGAGATAGACCAGCGGTTCGACCTGGCGGGTATTACCGAAGACCGGATCCGGCATACGGCGTCAACCTTTGTCGGTGAAATTGAGCAGGTACCCCCGGCCCATTCGGCCATTAAAATAGACGGTGAACGGGTATATGCGAAAGCCCGGCGCGGGGAACAGGTATTGGTAAAACCCCGCTCGGTGTTCATCCGCGAGTTTGAGATCACGGGCATCAACATACCGCAGGTTGATTTCCGCGTGGTGTGCAGCAAAGGCACTTATATCCGGTCGCTGGCATACGATTTTGGCAAAGCCATGGACAACGGTGCACACCTCAGTCAGCTGCGGCGGACCAAAAGCGGCAGCTTCCACGTGGCAGACGCCTGGCAGCTGGAAGACCTGATTGCGCACATCCGGGCAGCGGGACAATAAAAAAACTGTTACTTTTGTACAAACCCTTTCCTGATGAAGATTTACAGAGACCTCGAAGATTTCATCCCACTGGACAACGCGGTGGTAACGATCGGTACATTCGACGGGGTGCACGTGGGGCATCAGAAGATACTGAGCACGTTGAAGGAGTGCGCCAGCCACATCAATGGCGAAACCGTGCTTCTCACCTTTTTCCCGCATCCGCGGATGATTCTTCATCCGGAAGATGATAGCCTCAAGCTGATCAGCGATATTGAGGAAAAAGTGGAATTGCTGGCGAAAGCGGGTATTGACCACCTTATTATCACACCGTTCACCCGTGATTTTTCCAATCAGTCGCCAGAGGAGTACATCCGTGAGGTACTGGTGGGCAAGATCGGCACCAAAAAAATTGTGATCGGGTATGACCACCGCTTCGGCAAGGACCGCTCGGGCACGTTTCAGGACCTGCTGAGCCATGCGGATATTTACGGTTATTCCGTGGAGCAGATTCCCGAACAGGACATCAATGATGTGGCGGTATCTTCTACGAAGATACGCGAGGCACTGATCAAGGGCGATATTAATAGTGCCAACAGTTACCTGGGGTATCCTTTTCAGTTAACAGGTAAAGTGGTGCGGGGAAATCAGCTGGGTCGCAGTATCGGTTATCCGACAGCCAACCTGCAGGTACGGGAACCGCAAAAGCTTATTCCGGCTTACGGCATTTATGCGGTGGAAGCGGCGATAATTGACCCTCGGGAAATCACAACCGGCGTCTATGAACATCACGAACCCAAACGTGTGATCAAAGGAATGGGCTACATCGGTACCCGCCCGACGATAGACGGTGTGGGACGGAGCATTGAAATACACTTATTTGATTTCGACGGCGATATTTACGGCGAGCAGCTCCGGGTGGAGTTCCTCCATTTTATCCGGCACGACCAATGGTTTGAATCCATGGAGGACATGATCAAACAGATGGCAGCAGACGAACGGCGGGTAAAAGAGCTACTGGGTGTATAAGCCGTTACGTTAGCTAACGCCATTTGTGAATGGCTGGTTAAGCTACGCACTGAAATACGCCCGTACGTTTTTCCCCTCTACCCAGTTCATATACGCCCGGTTAACGACCTTATTTCCTCCCGGAGTCGGATAATCACCTGAAAAATACCAGTCGCCTTTATGATCGGGACAGGCAATATGCAGGTTCTCCAGCTTCTGGTAAATCACCTCTACCTCCGCCTTGATACGGGATCCGCGGATCAGAATGGCGATTTCACTGGAAATCTCCTCGTCCGTAAAAGGTGCATAGATGGCCTTTACGTAATTTTCAACTTCGTTTTTCGGTAGGTCAAGCGACGCAACGCATTTGCGGTAAACTTCATCAACCACATTGCCCATGCCTTTCTTATAGAGCAGTGACACGGCGGCCTCAAAAGCCACAAATTCACCCATGCGCGACATATCAATGCCGTAACAATCGGGATAACGGATTTGCGGGGCAGAAGAAACGATGATGATCTTCTTCGGGTTTAACCGGTCGAGGATGGTCAGGATACTCTGCTTAAGTGTGGTACCCCGCACAATGGAATCATCCACCGCCACAATGGTATCCTCATGATCCTTGACAATGCCATATGTGGTATCGTATACGTGCTGCACCATATCGCGCCGGTCCGCATCCTGCGTGATAAACGTCCGCAGTTTGGCGTCTTTAATATTCAGCTTTTCGAACCGGGGGGAAATGCTGAGCATCTCATCCAGTTCTTCGTCTGCAATCTTATCGGTCCGGTTAAGCAGCGTATCTTTCTGCAATTTGCGCACATACTCGCCGATGCCTTCTTCCAGACCATAGAAAGCAACTTCCGCGGTGTTTGGAATATAGGAAAATACCGTATTCTTAATATCGTAATCGATGGCCTTCAGAATCTGCGGACACAGCAGCCGACCTAAGTGCTTGCGTTCCTGATAAATGGCCGCATCGCTCCCCCGTGAGAAATAAATACGCTCAAATGAGCACGACTTTTTCTCGGCCGGCTCCCGGAACTGTTCTTCGGTTATGGTTCCGTCTTTTTTGATGATGAGTGCATAACCCGGCTTAATTTCACTGATTTCCTCAAATTTTACATTGAACGCCGTCTGGATTGCGGGCCTTTCGGACGTAACCACAACCACCTCATCATTGATATAGTAATAGGCGGGCCGGATACCGGCGGGATCGCGCATCACAAATGCATCACCATGGCCGAATATGCCTTCAATGGTATATCCGCCATCCCATGTCTTTGCCGACTTACGCAAAATCCGGGCTACGTCAATGTGTTCGGCAATCAGGGCACTGATGGTCTCGTTGCTGTGGCCCTCGTGCTTGAATTTATCGAACAGTTCCTGGTTTTCGGCGTCCAGGAAGTGGCCGATTTTTTCCAGTACCGTTACCGTATCGGCCTTTTCCTTCGGGTGCTGGCCCAGCTCGTACAGTTGTTCAAGCAGCTCATCCACGTTGGTCATGTTGAAGTTGCCTGCGATGACCAGGTTACGTGACATCCAGTTATTCTGGCGCAAAAACGGATGGCAGCTTTCCACGCTGTTCCGGCCATGTGTGCCGTACCGCAAATGCCCCATCAGCACCTCTCCGGTAAAACTTACGTTATCCTTCAGCCACTGGCTGTCTTCGAAACGGTCGGGATACGTCCGCTGGACGGCAGCAAACTTTTTCTGCACGTATTCAAAGATGTCTGCCACGGCATTGGATGCCATGGACCGGTACCGGCTGATGTAGCGGTTACCGGGCTTCACATCCAGTTTAATGGTCGCAATCCCCGCCCCATCCTGGCCGCGGTTATGCTGTTTTTCCATTAATAAGTACAGTTTGTTGATGCCGTACAGGGTTGTGCCGTATTTTTCCTGATAATATGAGAGGGGTTTTAACAGGCGAATCAGTGCGATACCGCACTCGTGTTTGATAGCTTCACTCATGTTCTGATTTGAGTATGCAAAGATACACAATTTTGTTATTACAGAACAAAAAGCGAAAGCCAAAAAAACGATGGCCGGTGCTTTTGCCGTCCCTGCGCCTGCCGGGCGTACGGTTACACGGCAAAAGCACCGGCCTCAGTGAAGGCTAGGTGCAGGAAACAAGGGCTGTGCAGCCATGGACAGGGCTACAATTTTTCGCCGTGCTGACTGATGTCGAGCCCCACCTCCTCTTCTTCGGGGGTAACCCGGAGCTTGCTGATCAGGTCAGTTACTTTCAGCAGGACAAATGCCATGATAAGCGTGAAAGCGACCGAACCGACCAAGCCGACCACATGCGCCACAAAGAGTCCGGTTTCACCGAAAAACAATCCGTCCGTTGTTACGGCGCCATTAATGGCTTTGGTAGCAAATACCCCGGTAAACAGCATGCCGACCATGCCACCTACCCCATGGCTCGGAAACACGTCAAGTGTATCGTCTACGCGCGAGTGGGTACGCCATTCGACCACAAGCCGGCTGATTACCGCTGCCACTGCACCCATGACCAGCGAGTGGGGCACCGTGACGAACCCTGCTGCCGGGGTTATGGCCACCAATCCCACTACGATGCCGATGCAGGTTCCCATGGCTGTCGGTTTTTTGCCGCGTGCGGCATCAAAGAATATCCAGGCAAGCGCTGCAGCACCCGAAGCGGCCGTGGTGGTAGCCAATGCAGATGCCGCCAGTGCCGTGGCACCGAACGCGGAACCCGCGTTGAACCCGAACCAGCCAAACCACAGCAATCCGGTACCCAACAATACGTAGGTAACCCGCGCAGGCTCATGTCCGCCGTTTCCGTTGCCCTGTTTAAGGTATAAGGCCGAGGCAAGCGCCGTGATACCGGCAGACATGTGGACCACCGTGCCCCCGGCGAAATCAAGGACGCCCATCCGCGCCAGAATACCATCGGGGTGCCACGTGGCATGTGCCAGTGGTGCATAAATGAACACAAAGAATAAACAGATAAAGAGAATATAGGACGTGAAGCGGATCCGTTCGGCAAATGCACCGGTGATCAGCGCCGGTGTAATAATGGCAAATTTCAATTGGTACATCGCAAAGAGCGCAAACGGAATGGTCGGTGCACCGGGCCAGTTCGGGCCGTCCAACACCCCTGTAAACATAAAGTAAGTCGCTGGATTGCCGATTACACCGCCAACGGAGTCGCCGAATACCAGACTAAACCCGAAGACTACCCATATTACGGCTACCACCGCCATGCAGATAAAACTCTGAAGCATCGTCGATATCACGTTTTTCTTTTTCACCATGCCCCCATAAAAGAAGGCCAACCCCGGCGTCATGATCAGTACCAATGCAGTAGAAGTAAGCATCCAAGCTACATCGGCCGCATCAAACTGATGATTCGTTTTTCCGGGAACTCCGGGAAAAATCAGTGCCAAAACCACAATAATTACTAAAAAAATAAACGGGATAATAGATTTTTTTGATTCCATTTGAATAACAAATATAATTTTGACACGAAATTAGCTATTAAATTGAAAAAATCAATAAAATATTATCATATTTTTATACAAAACTAAATTATAATACAATAATTTTAATAATTACTCATTTTTTAAATCAAAAAATACATTTTAACATCATTATTTATGGTAAAAATTAAATATTTAAACAATTTATACCGAATTCGATAAATAATTGATGATTTTCAAACTAAAAAATAACAAATTCATATCAACACAAGCAAATCACACACTTCTCGACATCATACATTGGCATTAACGCATCCTTCACATTGCAGGTATCCCGGCCGGCTGCTGTTGAAAACCTAACGGCTACCTATACAATCAATTGGCAAAGTATCGCCCGTGCCATTAGGGTTTCCCTCCAAAAATCTGTAAGTTTGTAGGAGCTTTCTCGCGTTGGATTTTGCAGGCAACCCATGTATTTAATATTTGATACCGAAACAACGGGGCTCCCCAGGCGTTGGGATGCACCGATTACCGATACCGATAACTGGCCGCGCTGTGTGCAGCTCGCCTGGCAGTTGCACGATGCCATGGGCAACCTGGTGGAACACCAGGATTTTCTTATCAAACCGGAAGGTTTTAATATTCCGTTTGATGCCGAGCGCATACACGGCATCAGCACCGAGCTGGCTGTGGAACAGGGTGCCGGACTCACCGAAATCCTCGAGAAGTTCAATGCCGCCCTGGCGCAGGCAAGTTTTGTCGTCGGCCAGAATATCGGCTTTGACATCAACATCATGGGCTGTGAGTTTTACCGGACGGGCATTGCTACCCGGCTCGCGGAAATCCCGGTACTGGATACCTGTACCGAAACCACGGCCGAGCTGATCAAGATTCCGGGTGGACGGGGCGGCAAATACAAACTGCCCACCCTTACCGAACTGCACCAGTACCTTTTTGAGGTGCCATTTGCCGAGGCACACAATGCGACAGCCGACGTGGAAGCGACCACCCGCTGCTTCCTTGAACTGGTCAAACGCGGCGTCTTCCTGCCGGAAGAATTACAGGTAGATGCCGGTTATTTTGTGGAATTCCGCAACCGGTACCCGGACCCGATACAACCTGTCGGGCTGTCGCACGTAAACCTCAAAGCGGCATCTGACGAAATCCGCCAGCGGCTGAAAGCCGAACAGGGCGCCCAGCTCTCGGGCCAGGACCTCGAAGCCAACAAGCGGGATATGGCCCGGGTGGACTTTGTACACCTGCATAATCACACGCAGTTTTCGGTTTTGCAGTCGACTATTTCGGTAGCCGACCTGGTCAAGGCTGCCGCTGCCCACAGGATGCCGGCCGTGGCGATCACCGACCATGGCAATATGATGGGTGCCTTCCAATTCGTGGGCCAGGTGCTCAATCACAACAAGACAGCGGAAGCCAAGAACAAGGCCGCAGTGGAAAACGGCGAAGAACCCACGGAGACCATCATTAAGCCCATCGTGGGGTGCGAATTTTATGTGTGCGATAATCACACGGACAAGTCGCGCAAGGACAATGGCTACCAGGTTGTGTTCCTTGCCAAGAACAAAAATGGCTACCACAACCTGGCTAAGATGTCGTCCATTGCCTATACCGCGGGATTTTATTATGTCCCCCGCATCGACCGGCAGATCATCAACCAGTACCGGGAGGATCTGATTGTACTTTCCGGAAACTTATACGGCGAAATCCCCAACAAAGTACTCAACATGGGGGAAACCCAGGCAGAAGAAGCGCTGGTTTGGTGGAAAACGACCTTCGGTGCTGATTTTTATATTGAACTCATGCGGCACGGACAGGAGGATGAGGACCGCGTGAACCAGACGCTTATCGCGCTCGCCGATAAGCATGGCGTAAAAACCGTAGCTACCAACAATACGTATTACATTAAAAAGGAAGATGCGCACGCGCATGACATCCTACTCTGTGTAAAAGACGGCGAAAAACTGGCTACACCGAAAGGACGTGGACGGGGTTTCCGCTTCGGGCTGCCCAACGAAGAATATTACTTTAAATCGGGCGAGGAGATGCGGAAGGCATTTGCTGATCTGCCCGAGGCTATTCTCAATATCCAGGAAATCACCGACAAGATCACCCCTTACTCGCTGTATCGCGACGTGCTATTGCCGAAATTTGAGATACCGGATGAATTCCAGGTGGCCGAAGACGAGCTTGACGGCGGCAAACGGGGGGAAAACCGTTACCTGCGTCACCTGACCTATGTGGGAGCCGCAAAGCGCTATGCCGACCTCACCCCCGATATACAGGACCGGCTGGATTTTGAACTGGCCACCATTGAGCGCACGGGGTATCCGGGGTACTTCCTGATTGTGCAGGATTTCATCGCAGCGGCCCGGGATATGGGCGTTTCCGTTGGCCCGGGGCGGGGATCGGCAGCCGGATCGGCCGTAGCCTACTGCCTAGGGATCACGAATATCGACCCCATTGCCTACGATCTGCTGTTCGAACGGTTCCTTAATCCCGACCGGATATCGATGCCGGATATTGATATCGATTTTGACGACGAGGGCCGCGGGCGGGTAATGGACTACGTCATCCAGAAATACGGATCCAGCCAGGTGGCGCAGATCATTACCTACGGCACCATGGCGGCCAAATCTTCCATCCGGGATACGGCCCGGGTACTGGACCTGCCGCTGTTTGAAGCCGACAAAATCGCTAAACTGATCCCAAACCTCAAACTCAACAAAATCTTCAACATGAACGCGCAGGCACTCCGCAGCGCGCTCCGTGCCGAAGAACTGGAGAATGTACAGCAGCTGGTGTCGCTGGCGCAGGGCAGCGGGCTGGAGGCCGAAACCATCAAACAGGCGCAGGTACTTGAGGGATCTCTCCGCAATACGGGCATCCACGCCTGTGGCGTAATCATCACACCGGACGACATTACCAATTTCGTACCCGTGGCCACGGCCAAGGATTCCGACCTGTATGTGACCCAGTTTGACAACGCGGTGGTGGAAAGTGCCGGGTTGCTCAAAATGGACTTCCTCGGCCTGAAAACCCTGACGCTGATTAAGGACACGGTCAAAATCGTAAAACACCGCCATAAAATCGAGCTGAATCCGGATGAATTCCCGATAGACGACGTCAAAACATATGAACTGTTCCAGCGTGGCGAAACGATCGGCATCTTCCAGTATGAGTCGCCCGGCATGCAGAAATACATGAAGGAACTCAAGCCCACGGTATTCGGCGACCTCATCGCGATGAATGCGCTGTACCGGCCGGGGCCCATGGAGTACATCCCCAGCTTTATTCGCCGGAAACGCGGCGAGGAACCGATCAGTTATGATATTGATGCCTGCGAGGAATACCTCAAGGAGACGTACGGCATTACGGTTTACCAGGAACAGGTGATGCTGCTTTCGCAGAAACTTGCTGGATTCACCAAAGGTGAGGCCGACGTACTCCGGAAGGCCATGGGTAAGAAGCAGCGCGATGTGCTGGACAAGATGAAGCCGAAATTCATCGAACAGGCCGTGGCAAATGGCCACAATGCGAAGGTGCTCGAAAAAATCTGGAAAGACTGGGAGGCATTTGCCAGCTATGCATTCAACAAATCGCACTCGACCTGCTATGCCTGGGTTGCATACCAGACGGCTTACCTGAAGGCGCACTATCCGGCGGAATACATGGCCGCAGTACTTTCCAACAACATGAACGACATCAAACAGGTAACCTTTTTCATGGAGGAGTGCAAGCGCATGGGCCTGCAGGTTCTGGGACCGGATGTCAATGAATCGTTCTATAAATTTACGGTAAACGAACAGAACGCCATCCGCTTTGGAATGGGCGCCGTAAAAGGCGTAGGCGCGGGTGCGGTGGAAACGATCGTTCAGCACCGCGAAAAGGAACCCTACAAATCGATCTTTGACCTCGCGCGCCGAATTGAGCTGCGGGCCGCCAACAAAAAGGCCTTTGAAAGCCTGGCCTATGCCGGCGGGTTCGACTGCTTTACCGGTACGCACCGCGGGCAGTACTTCTACGCCGACGGCGATGGCGGTACGGTGCTGGAAAAGGCCATAAAATACGGTGCAAAACACAAGGAAAGTGAAAACTCAGCCCAGGCAAGTCTCTTTGGCGGAAGCAACGATGTGCAGATCCCGGAGCCTACCCTGCCCGTATGCCCGGAATGGGGATTGATCGAAAAGCTGAAGTACGAAAAAGACGTCATCGGCATTTACCTTACCAGTCACCCGCTCGACACCTACCGGTTTGAAATCAACCACTTCTGCCAGCATGGTGTACGGCTGCTCAATTTGATCGACAAAATGAAATCGACCACGGTGGAAGAAGAGGTAAGCCGCGAATTCAACAAGATCAAAAACCGGGAGCTGACCATCGGCGGAATGGTGACAGCGGCCAGCCACCGGGTAACCAAGAACGGCAAGCCGTTTGGGGTCATGTTATTTGAAGACTATGCAGACTCGTATGAAATTGCACTGTTTGGCGAAGATTACGTGAAAATGAAGGGGTACCTGCATGAAGGCTATTTCATTCAGGTGAAGGGCATTATCCAGGAACGTTTCCGCCAGCCGGGCAACTGGGGATTTGAGGTTAAAAACATCCAGCTCCTTTCGGACCTGCGCGAGAAGCTGGCCAAATGCCTGACCATCCAGGTCCCGCTCCATGAGCTGAATGATCGTTTCGTTGACCAGGTAAAGCAGCTGGTGCATACCAATATCGAACAATCGGAAAACAAAACCTGCCAGCTGAGGTTTATGGTATTGGATCACGAAGGCGAAATTGGGCTGGAAATGCCATCAAAAGGCATCAAAATCAACCCAAGCAATGAATTCATTGACGGACTGGTGGCGTTGAACGGCGTAAAGTATAAGTTAAATTAATGTCAGAATCTGCGGGAATAGCTTTGGCAATGAAACGGATACCTTATCTTTGTATTGCTGCCTGCAATGAACGGCAGCTGAATGACATTGTAAAAAACTAAGGTAACATAAGCGGATAGCTGCCAAATGGCGGTTCCCCGCAAACTAAACTAAAAATCATGGCATTAGAAATTACAGACAGCAACTTTGATGAAGTTGTATTGCAATCGGACAAACCCGTGCTGGTGGATTTTTGGGCAGAATGGTGCGGTCCGTGCCGTATGGTAGGTCCTATTGTAGAGGAACTGGCCAAAGAATACGACGGCAAAGCCGTAGTAGGCAAGGTAAACGTGGATTACAACCCGGACATCTCGGTTAAATACGGCATCCGGAACATCCCGGCGCTGTTATTCTTCAAAGACGGCCAGATTGTAGACAAGCAGATCGGTGCAGTGCCCAAGTCGGTACTGACAGACAAACTGGTAAAGCAACTGTAGCCGTAATGTACTGCAAGCAAAAAGCGGGTGCCCCATGGGTACCCGCTTTTTGCTTATACCAGAGATTAATCAACTTTCTCTTATTTTACGTATGTTTGTGAAGTAATAATATTATGCTGAAACAAACACTACAACAGAAACTTCTACAAAAATTATCACCTCAGCAGATCCAGTTTATCAAACTGCTGCAGGTGCCTACCATGTCATTGGATACCCGTATCAAGGAGGAGCTGGAGGAAAACCCGGCACTGGAAGATATCAGCCTGGCCAATATGAACGAGCCAAGTGAGGAATATCCGGACAAGGACCCTGATGAGGAGCGTTTCAGTGAGGATGACCAGCCGGCCGAGATGGATGAATTCAATGTAGACGACTACCTGCAGGCAGATGACATCCATGATTACGGTGGCAGCGCGACAGCCAACGGTGATGACGAAGACGACCGCAAGGAAATACCGATTGCCATCCAGCATTCTTTCTTTGAGAATTTACAGCAACAGCTGGATCTGCTCGCGCTATCGGACAGGAATTTTTTAATCGGGCAGCAGATCATCGGCAGCCTGGATGATGATGGTTACCTCCGCAGGCCCATCGCTTCCCTGATAGACGACCTGGCTTTTTCACAGAATATCATAGCCGAAGAGGCAGACGTGGCCGAGATCCTGAAGATTATCCAGGAATTTGATCCTCCGGGGATCGGTGCCCGCGACCTTCAGGAGTGCCTGCTCATCCAGCTGCGTAAAAAGGATCAGGAAAATCCGATCATCAAAAAAGCCATTAGCGTGGTGGAAAACCACCTGGATGAGTTTACCAAAAAGCATTACGATAAACTGGAGCGATCGCTCAATATTGATTCGGATGAACTGAAGGATATTATCAATGAAATCCTGAAACTGAATCCGAAACCGGGCGACTCGGGGGCTGTGGCCGGAAAGCAGCTGCACATTATTCCCGATTTCCACATCGCCAACAACGACGGGGTGCTTCACCTGACCCTGAATGCCCGGAATGCTCCCGAACTGCGGGTCAGCCGGTCGTACCAGGAAATGTTCGACCACTACGACAAAGCCGCACAGAAAGACAAAAAAATGAAAGAGGCCGTCCAGTTTGTGAAGCAGAAACTCGATTCGGCAAAATGGTTCATCGACGCCATCAAACAGCGGCAGCAAACGTTGCTCAAAACAATGAACGCCATCATGAACTACCAGTACGACTATTTCCTGACGGGTGATGAGCGCCAGCTAAGGCCTATGATTCTGAAGGATATTGCCGACCGGATAGACATGGATATCTCCACGGTATCACGGGTGGCCAATTCAAAATATGTGCAAACGGAATTCGGCACGTTTCTGCTTAAATCCTTCTTCTCTGAAGCCATACAGACAGACAGCGGTGAAGAAGTATCGAACAAAGAGGTGAAGAAGATATTGGAAGAATGCATTTCCACGGAAAATAAACGCAAGCCGTTGGCGGATGAAAAACTCACGGAAATCCTGAAAGAAAAAGGATATACGATTGCCCGCCGGACGGTGGCAAAATACCGGGAGGCCATGGGCATACCTGTAGCCCGATTACGGAAACAGCTTTAGGATCAATTATTAAATAAATCATCAAACTATGAAACAGTTTCTCTTTCCTTCAGTAATCGCTGCAGCACTATGCGGCTGCATGGGCAACCAGAATCAAAACGCTTCCGATACGGCTTCCGCCAAAACGGAACCTGCGCTTACCCTTTCCTGGAAAACCGATACCATATTCACCGGGTCGGAGTCTGCATTGTATGACGCCAGCGCGGATGTCATCTATATATCCAGTGGAAATACGGCATCGGGCGAAAAAGACAATGACGGGTTCATCTCCGTTGTCAATACGGATGGCACCATCCGCGACCTTAAATGGGTGGAAGGCAATCTGCATGCCCCCAAGGGGATGGCACTGCTTAATGGAAAACTGTACGTGACCGATATCGATGCCGTTAAAGTGATTGATGTGACAACGGCAGCCATTGAAAAGACCATACCCGTGGAGAATGCCGTTTTCCTGAACGACATGGCCACCGATGGCAAGCAACTTTATTTTTCGGACAGCCGCGGCGGTATCATCTATTCCCTGAATGTTGGTGGTGAGTATGCGGCCATTAATTCGGAAAGCAAAGGGGTAAATGGCCTGGAATGCCATAACGGCCAGCTTTATTCGCTGGACGGCGAAGGGCTGAAGAAATTCAGCACCGACGGCAACTATACCCCGGAAATTATCAATGCGGAAGTTACCGGCGGCGACGGCCTGGTCATTCTCAATGACACGACTTTTGTAGCAAGCCGCTGGCACGGTGAAATATTCTTCATCCGGGGCAGCGAAACGACTGTACTCCTGGATACACAGGCAGAAAAATCCAATACGGCCGACATTGGGTTTGTCAGTGGAAAAAACCTGGTTATTGTACCTACGTTCCTGAAAAATGAGGTAGCGGCCTACCAATTGAGTTTCTAATAACGGAACGCTAACCGCATCAGCAACCTAACAGGTTTTCAAAAACCTGTTAGGTTTTTTTGTGTTCTAATAAGTAGTACCTTTGGGCTTTCAAAAAACAGGATATGCGTAAAGTTAATATTGGCACCGTACAAATGAGCTGTGTAGCCGACAAAGCGGCTAACCTGGCCAAGGCAGTTGAGCAAATCCGCGTCGCCGCATCAAAGGGCGCGCAGCTAATCTGCCTGCAGGAGATCTTTTCCACCTTGTATTTTTGCGACGTGGAGGATTATGACAATTTTAAACTTGCCGAATCTATACCCGGACCATCTACGGATGTGCTGGCCGCCCTGGCCGGCGAACTGGGTGTTGTTATCGTTGCCTCCCTCTTTGAAAAGCGCACACAGGGCATTTATCACAATACCACTGCGGTTATTGACGCCGACGGGAGCTACCTGGGTAAATACCGGAAAATGCATATTCCCGACGACCCCGGGTACTACGAAAAATTTTACTTTACGCCCGGCGATCTGGGTTACCGGGTGTTCAAAACCAAATTTGCTACCATTGGCGTGCTTATCTGCTGGGACCAATGGTATCCTGAAGCCGCCCGTATCACGGCGTTGATGGGTGCAGAAGTCCTCTTTTATCCCACAGCCATCGGATGGGCGAACTCCCAGGATGACCCGACCAATACGGAACAGTACAACGCCTGGCAGACCATTCAGCGGTCGCACGCCGTGGCCAACGGAATTCCAGTGGTTGCCGTAAACCGTGTGGGCGAAGAAGCAGAAATGGCTTTCTGGGGTGGATCGTTTATTTCCAATCCCTTCGGAAGCCTGCTATACAAGGCTTCCCACGATGCGGAAGAAACCGTGGTAACGGAGGTTGACCTCGGCCAATCGGACTATTACCGCACCCACTGGCCATTTCTGCGCGATCGGCGGGTAGACAGTTATGCGCCGGTAACCAAGCGGTTCATTGACGAATAATTCGCTGTGTTCCCATATCTTTCCAAAAACCTTTTATTTCTTTGAATAAATGACAAACCCGACACCAAAAGCGTTAGGCTATCATTTTCCGGCCGAATGGTACCCCCACCGGGCAACCTGGCTAAGCTGGCCGCATAAGGAGGCCAGTTGGCCCGGTAAGCTACAGGATGTTTATGCGCCCTACTGCCAATTCATCAAAGCGGTATCGGCCGGTGAGCAGGTGTGTATTAATGTACGCGATGAGGCGATGGAACGCCTGGCGTCCGAGCAGCTCGACCAGGTGGGCGCCGACTTAACCAGCATCCGCTTTTACCACCACCCTACCGATGATGCGTGGTGCCGTGACCACGGTCCGGCTTTTCTGGTAAATAACGGCACCAGCGGCGCTCCGCGGGTGATTGTGGACTGGGGGTACAATGCATGGGGCGGTAAATACCCTCCCTTCGCACAGGACGACCGGATACCTACATTAGTCGGCGAGGCATTGGACATTCCGGTTTACCATCCCGGGATCGTGATGGAAGGAGGTTCGGTTGATTTCAACGGAGCAGGTACGGTGCTTACCACAACTGCATGCCTGCTGAACGAAAACCGGAATCCGCAGCTAAACCAGCAGCAGATTGAAAATTACCTTTCCCAGTATTATGGCGTGGATCAGGTACTTTGGCTCGGCGACGGTATCGTGGGCGATGATACGGATGGCCACATTGATGACATCACGCGGTTTGTCAACGAAGATACGGTGGTGACCGTTGTGGAGACGGATAAGGCCGATGAAAACTATACCGTGTTGCAGGATAACCTGGAAGCGTTAAAGAAAATGCGCCTGACCAATGGCAAATCCCTGAACATTGTTGAGCTGCCCATGCCCTCCCCCGTTATTTACGAAGGGCAGCGCCTGCCGGCATCGTATGCTAATTTTTACATCGCCAATGCTGCGGTGGTGGTGCCGACTTACCGTGACAGGCGGGATCAGCAGGCGCTGGATATCCTGGCTGCCTGTTTTCCCGACCGCGCTGTTGTGGGCATCGACAGTACGGATATCATCTGGGGACTAGGAAGCTGGCATTGCCTGAGCCAACAGGAGCCTGCTGCAATATAACCAAACATAAAATTAACGATTTATTAATATAAAAAACATCATGTGATAACGTTAAGTGTAGAAATTCGTAACCGTAATTTAATAAAAAATAAATGATGAATCATCGATCGCTGACGCTGCTCGCCCTCTGTATTTTCCTTTCCCTGCCTGCCTTATTACATGCCCAGCGCCAACGTGATGAGCGTGCTACCGTAGAGGATTTTGATGGCATCGAATTCACCGGGGACGACTCCACCTTCTATATCAATTTCAGGTTCCGCATGCAAAGCCGCCTGAAATACACCTCCATCAGCGGAAACGACCTGGGAGCGGAAAGTTTCGAGGCACGGATCAGGCGGCTGCGGCTCCGGATGGACGGTTACATCTACAACCCGAAACTGACATACACCATCCAGCTGGGCTTTACCCGCGGCGACCAGGATTACGACGATACCGATGTGCCCAATATCGTCCGCGACGCGGTTGTGTTTTACCATTTTACGGACAATTTTTACGTTGCATTCGGTCAGAATAAGCTCCCGGGAAACCGTCAGCGGGTAAATTCATCCGGCGAACTGCAGTTTGCCGAACGTTCATTGGTCAATGCTAATTTCAATGTCGACCGTGATTTCGGGATCAAAGCTTACTACTCACCGGTACTTGGTGAAGTACCGTTTCATTTCAAGGGTGCAATCAGCACCGGAGAGGGACGCGTGGCTAACGTGACAGACGATGGGCTGGCCTATACCGGCCGGGCCGAAGTTCTTCCCCTTGGTGCATTTACGAACGGGGGCGACTATGTGGAGGGGGATCTTGAATACGAGGAAACACCGAAGTTATCAATTGGTGGGGGGTACAGTTTCAACGACCGCACTACCCGGGCAGGCGGACAGACGGGCAGGTACTTAACGACACCGATGACGCTGAAGACCTCCTTTTACGATGCAATATTTAAATACAGGGGCTGGGCATATCAGGTAGAGTACATGAAACGGGATGCGGCCGATCCGATTGGGTCCGATGAAGAAGGGGAAGAAGTCCACACATTCAAGGGACAGGGCGTTAATCAGCAGCTTTCTTATGTATTGAACCGTAATTCAGGCTATGAACTTGCCGGCCGCTACACCTGGATCAAACCCCATCGGGACATCAGCGCGTTTGAGTCGCAGACCGAAGTGGTTGAATTGGGCCTTACCAAATATTTCCGCGCCCACCGCCTGAAACTGCAGCTGAATGGCCATTACCAAGTGAAAGACGGCGTTTACCAGACGGCATATGACGGCAACAACTGGGGAGCCACATTCCAGATTGAATTAGGCATCTAAAGGAAAATACTCCGGTAAGTCTTATTTCCGGATTGCCGAAACGATTAATTCGGCGGTACGGTCGGACGCTCCGGGGCTACCCATTTTTTCCATGAGGGTATCGTAATTTTCAAGAATATTGGCGCGGTACTCCTTATTGTTGATCAACAAATCGAGTTCATCGGCAATACGATCGATGTTGCAGTCTTTCTGGATGAGTTCCCGTACGGCAAGCATACCGGTGATCAGGTTAACCAATGAAATGAATCGGACCTTAATAACCATTCGGGCAATGGCCACGGATATAGGGTTGGCTTTGTAGACGACAACCTGCGGTACGCGCAGGATGGCAGTCTCCAGTGTAGCTGTTCCGCTGGTTACTACTGCGGCCTGGGCATGTTTCAGCAAATCATACGTGGCATCAAAGATCACCGGCAGGTCCAATCCGACCATATACTGCTGATAGAATTCCCTATTGAAATTCGGTGCACCGGCCACGACACATTGATGGCCTGGGAACAAACGCGTTAAGTTAGCCATAATGGGCAATATGCGACTGATTTCCATTTCACGGCTACCGGGCAAAAGCGCCAAAATCGGTCGATCGGTCAGCTGGTTCTTCTCCAGGAAATCCGGCTGATAGTGATAGTTTTCAATGGCATCCAGCAGGGGATTGCCCACATAGTCGACCTCCATACCCCACGATCGGTAGAAATCAACTTCAAACGGTAGGATACAGAATAACTGGTCGACCACCCGTTTGATTTTCAGCACCCGTTTCTGGTTCCAGGCCCAAACTTTGGGTGAAATGTAATAACACACGGTAATGCCGTTTTTCTTGGCAAACTCAGCTATGCGGAGATTGAACCCCGGAAAATCAATCAAAATGAGTGCATCGGGCCGATGGGCAAGCAAATCGGATTTAACCTGCCGAAGGTTTCTGGTAATCTTCCGTAGGTTATTAAGCACTTCCACGAAGCCCATGAATGCCATTTGCGATGTATGTATCACGGCAGACTGCCCTGATGTTTCCTCCATCCGGTCGCCCCCTACGATACGGAACTCGGCGGCTTCGTCCTGCTTTTTAAGTGAGCGGATCAGGTTGGCGCCGTGCAGGTCGCCCGATGTTTCTCCGGCTATAAGGTAATATTTCATTGGCTGTTTCGATAATGGGTATTCAGCGTTCATCCGATTTCACGGGCTGCCCGCCGATCCTAGCTGATTATTAGCTTTCCCGTGACTGTCTTCAATTTTTGCTTCCTGTGGCCAAATCTCCCTGGATGGCATACCAGATGCCGCCAACGATATGCTGTTGGAATACGGGGTCTTCAAAGGACGCTTCGGTGTGACCCAGGGCGGTATAGAATACGCGCCCGCCTTCATACTCATGATACCAGGCAATTGGGTGATTTGCACCCATGCCACCACCTTGGTACGAGTTTTCGTCGAGCTTCAGCAAGAGTTTCACATCGCTGTTCATCTCCCGGAAATCATACCACTCATCTTCGCGGTGCCATACCGTCGGGAGGTGCCTGGTAGCCGGATGCTTGTCGTCGATCACCAGGATATCGGCATACTGTACTGCTGGATGGCGGTCGAAATACCCGCCGATCAGTTTACCATACCAGGGCCATTCGTAGGCTGTCGTGCTTGCCGCATGAATACCCACCAAACCCTTCCCTTTACGGATATACCGTTGAAAAGCCGCCTGCTGATCTGCATTGAACAGATTGCCCGAAGTGCTCAGGAAAATAAGGGCCTGATAAGGCTGAAGGCCCTCGTCCGTAAAAAGCGAAACATCTTCCGAGTGATCCACATCGAACCCATGCTGCTGTCCCAGCTGTCTGATTACTGCAGCCGCGGCTTCGATGTTGGCGTGGCGATAGCCCAGCGTTTTGGAAAATACGAGTACCTTCGGCCGCTCCTGCGCATAACCAATCAGTGCAATCATCAGGTATATGCAAAGCAACGTAATCGATCTAGACAGGTGCTTGTTCATGCTTGGCGACTTTTATTCTGCAATAAGGATCCGGTAGAAATCGAGGCTTTCGCGAATGAGTTCGTGAGGTACAAATACGTCGATGTCACATTGCCCGATCCGGTTAAGTAGGGCAAAACCGATGCGGTCGCCGATATTTTTCTTATCGTTTTTCATCAGCGTAACCAGTTCATCGTAAATGGCATTGTGGTATGCATAGTCAGGAAAATGGGTCCGGAACGTATGCACGATATCATCCAGTGCTTCCTTTGTTAATCCGTTTATCCGGTGGGCGAGATACGCCTCGCAGATCATTCCCACGGCGATGGCTTCGCCATGCAGCAGGGGCCTGGCATCATGGGCAAGGGAATACCCTTCAATGGCGTGGCCGATGGTATGTCCGAAATTCAATATCTTACGGAGTCCCTTTTCAGTAGGGTCCTGTGTCACCACTTCATTTTTTATGGAAACAGAGTGGTGAATATCCGCAGCCGATAAATGAGATGCGTCGCTTGCCTTGATCCGTTCGTAAAAATCCCGGTCGAAAATCAATCCGTGCTTAATCACTTCGGCAAAGCCCGAAACCAGTTGCCGGTGTTCCAGCGTATCGAGGAATTTTGTAGAAATAAAAACGGCCTTGGGTTGGGCAAACGTGCCGACAATATTTTTGACGTGGTCCAGATCAATTCCCGTCTTCCCGCCAACCGAAGCATCGACCTGGGACAATAACGTAGTGGGAACCTGGATAAAATCGATACCCCGCTTAAAGGTAGAAGCGGCAAACCCACCCATATCCGTGACCACGCCTCCGCCCAGGTTAATAAGGAGGCTCTGACGGTCGGCACCAAAGTCGAGCATCATTTTCCAGATACCTACGCAAAAATCGATATTCTTGTTCTCTTCACCTTCATCTACCTCGATTATGTCATAACCATCGAACCCAGGCATTGCTTCCAGCATAACCGGCAGGCAGTGTATGTTAGTATTCCGATCGGTAAGTATCAAAATTTTTGTATAGCTGGCCGTTTGGATAAATGAAGCCAATTTTGCCAACGTATCGTCAAAAACGACGTGATAGCCTGTACTTGAAATATAGGGTAACTGTTCCGGTGCCGCAGCTCCGCGTACTTGTTCTTCCATAGCTGTGTTCTTATCTTGCAGTCATTAATTTCAGCTCGAAGTCTTTTACCCGATCGTAATAGGGAATGGTTGACCTTCTTGCGAACTGGATAAAATTCATGATGACACTGTCGCGCTGGGTTTGTGGGATGGTAGAAACGACATCCTGGCCTTTGCTGTCATAAACCGCCAGTCCGCCCGTACCCTGTATTGAATCAGGGAATTGCTGGATATGCATTAACACCGCAGCATATTTCTGTATGCCCTTGGAATAAGCCGCCAACGCGGAAGATGCGGCCACAGTATCTGTTTCAAACCGCTCCACCACCGCACCTTTCTTATTATTCCCGTCATAAGCTTCAACAGCCACCGAAAGGACATATGAGTCCGATTTCGGTTTATCCTGCCCGCATGCCGCCAGCAATATCCCGGCAAAAAGTAAACTGAAATACCTATTCATGGTCAATTACGTTAAACGCACTTGTTTTCCCTCAAATTCAACGACGTCCCCTGGCCGTACCTTAAGCCGCTTGCGATAGTCGACCTGCCCGTTACAGGTAACCAGGCCTGCTGTTACCGCAGCCTGCGCCTGCCCGCCGTTCTCAACCCAGCTAAGCACCTTAAGCAGCTGAATTAACTGGATGTATTCACCGCTGATCTTATATTCTGCCATTACGCAAATGTACTGCATAATTACCGCCGAAACAAGCTGTAATCCCCCTTAGTTGCCTCTCGAACGTGTTGTCAAATACTGCAGCGCCGTACATAAAGCAGCTGTAGGCAGGCCAACCACATTGGTATACGGGCCCCTAATCCACTCAATCGCCGCCAGGCCGATCCATTCCTGTATGCCATAGGAGCCCGCCTTGTCATAGGGCTGGTAATGACGGAGGTAGTAAGCGATCTCACTGGCAGTTAGCTCCCTGAATCGGACTTCGGTTATTTCCTGGAACAGGTAGATGGCATCATTGGGTTGACGGATGGCAACAGCCGTGATTACTTCATGCGATGTACCGGATAGCCGTTCCAATAGTTCGGTTGCCTGTGCTTCATCTGTTGGTTTGCCGATGATAAAACCATCGAGTACCACGATGGTATCTGCCGCCACCAACAGCTGGTCAGCTTCGATCGTCCCGGTAAAAGCACGGGCCTTTTTTTCAGCGATGAATCGGGCAGCGGCTACCGCATGGAGGTTGGCCGGAAAGGATTCGTCTACTTCATAGGTAGCCACTTCAAACGAAATACCCAGCTGCTTCAGCAATTCCATCCTTCTTGGCGACTTTGAAGCCAGGATAATTTTATGGTTTAAATAAGGGATTTGGGATTGTTCAGTTGATATCATCATAGCTAGCGGCTGGTCACTGTGGAATCTTCATTCCAGGTTCCGTGTAATTTCATTACTTTCTCAATAACATCACGCGCAGCGCCGGCCCCACCCTTTTTCGGCGATATGTACACCGATATGGCTTTGATTTCCTCGGCTGCATCCGCAGGGCATGCCGGAAAACCGGTCACTTTCATATTTTCCAGGTCAGGAATGTCATCTCCCATGTACAGAATGTCAGCCAATGTGAGCTGATTTCCGGACAACCAGTCGCGCAATACCGCACTTTTGTCATGTACATCCAGGTAAACGTCCGTTATACCCAGCCCTTCCATCCTTTTCTGTACCCCCAGTGACCTACCGCCGGTAATTACCGCTATTGGATAACCCCTTTTGACTGCCAGCTGAATCGCATAGCCATCTCTGGTATGGAATGTCCGCAGTTGTTCTCCCTGCTCGGTAACCAGGACGCTTCCGTCTGAAAGTACGCCATCTACATCAAAAACAAAGGCTTTTACCCGCTTCAATTGATCAAATAAGGTCATTGTATAGTTGTTCCCAGATTTAATTTTGTGCCCTCAAACTTAAAAATAAAACCCTGATTTAGCATTTTTGTTGCATTAATTTTTTGGTGATTCAGCTGTTTAGTGACTGAAAGACACCAAGCTAAATATTCAATAGTGTAAAAATAACACTATGTAAAGGTATTATTGATTTTTGGCACGGCGTTTGTTAATACATAACCAAATGCTTGTAGGTATGAATACAGGCAGATTCAATAAACGTTCTTTTGACATTCATTTAACAAAAGTGTTATTGAAAAAATAAAAAATAGTGTTATTTTTGCACTATGAAATTAACCCGGATGACGGGAATTTAAAATTTGTCTTTTCATAATTTAGGTTTATAATTGGTTAGTAACAAACCCCGGTGCCCATCATCGGGGTTTTGTTTTTTTATTCCTTTCCGGTTGCGTTTGGCAATAAGCCCCTGTTACTCATTTTTCCTACCTCCCCTTTCCGCATTACCAGGCTTGGCAATGGAACCGCGCATTTCCGTATCTGCCTGTATATTCTGCATTTTATAGTAGTCCATGATACCCAGGTTGCCGTTCCGGAAAGCTTCGGCCATCGCCATCGGCACCTGTGCTTCAGCTTCGATCACTTTTGCACGGGCTTCCTGTGCTTTCGCGCGCATTTCCTGCTCGGAGGCAACGGCCATCGCCCGTCTTTCTTCTGCACGGGCATTGGCTACCTTAAGGTCTGCCTCAGCTTGGTCTCCCTGTAGTTTTGCGCCCACGTTTTCGCCGATATCGATATCAGCAATATCAATCGAAAGGATTTCGAAAGCCGTGCCGCTGTCCAGCCCCTTGGAAAGTACTGTCTTGGAAATCTTATCGGGGTTTTCCAGCACCTCTTTATGATCTTTGGCAGAGCCGATGGTGGTCACGATCCCCTCTCCCACACGGGCAAGGATGGTTTCTTCACCGGCGCCACCTACCAACTGATTGATGTTGGCCCGCACCGTCACCCGGGCCTTGGCGATCAACTGGATACCGTCTTTGGCAACGGCTGCCACCGGCGGCGTATTGATCACACGGGGATTTACCGAAAGTTGAACAGCATCAAACACGTCCCGCCCTGCAAGGTCAATTGCCGTAGCAAGCTTAAAATCAAGCGGAATATTGGCCTTGTCAGCGGAGATTAATGCCTTGATGACATTGTTGACATTGCCTCCTGCCAAGAAATGGGTCTCAATCTCATTGGATGTGATATTCAGGCCTGCCTTGGTGGATGTGATCATGGCGTTGGTTACCAGCGCCGGGGACACCTTTCGGAGCCGCATAAGCAGCAAATTGAGCAGGTTTACCCGCACGCCGGACAGCTGCGCGGTAAACCACAGGTTCACGGGTAGCAAATAGAGCAAAACAAAAAATGCCACAATGGCACCCACGATCATTAAAATAGGAGTGAAATTAGGATCCATAAGGTTATCAATTTACCGGTTCGTTTACGATGTGCTAAAATTCGTCTGTGATGTGCTAAAGATACAATTATTTTCCTTCCCGCACATCACTTTTCGCCAATTGCACGTAACCAGGCTATTGGACTCCGCTATGGATCCTAATATACTCAACGATGGCATCAGCCGGCTTCTCTCTTACATTTTACGGAGCCGACCCGATCCGGATGTCCGGACATTCGTTTGGGCATTACCGCTGTAATGTACATTACCCGACCCACTGATTGATGCATTCAACTGATTCTCAGCATAAATGAAAATGTTTCCGGAACCGGAAAGCTGGAGGCTGGCAGACCCGCTTTTCAATTTTTCGCCGGAAAAACGTCCGGAACCGCTGAGTGTAACGTTGGTCCTTTCTGCCTTTCCGTTGACTGTAATTCGTCCTGAACCGCTGATAGACGCATTGCACTCGGCCACATCGGCATCGAAAGTCAATGATCCGGAACCGCTCAACGCCCCGTTCAACTCATCTCCCGAAATACGGCCCGAAACGATGATACTTCCTGAACCCGATTGGAAAAGTGCATCAAGCCGGCGTGCGGCGACATACGCCGTTACCGTACCCCACTGCCGCCCCTCCGTTCGCCTTTGATTTTTGTAGCGGATCTTTAAAATACCATTTTCCACTACGGTCTCAATTTCGTCGATGAGGTCGTCATCCCCGGTCAACCGGACGGATTCCGTGTTACCAAGGGTTACTTCTACTTTAATGCTTCCGCTGTTGGATACCCCATGGAATCCACTTACGGGTCGGGTTTCATCTGCCCGTACTCCCGCAACAGCCACGGATGCCGTACAGCACAGCACGCTGAATAGGCTTAGCCAGCTAACTACTGATTTTCTCATTGCTTAATGTTTAATGTTTGTCAAAAGACGTTCGGCTTTCCGGTATGTTGCATGGAATTTCAATGTTAATTTTCAAAACCGGACACAAAGCGCTAATTTTAGCCAATTCGCGAACATGTCCATATTTACCTATGCGCATTATTTCTGTAGCAGATAAAAAAACCGAACGTTTATTTTTAACCATGCCGCTACCGCTGTATCGCAGCGACCCGAACTACATCCGGCCGTTTGACAGCGATGTGCAGGGCGTATTCGAACCGTCAAAGAACCCGCTTTTCCATCAGGGCAAATGTTCCCGTTGGCTGTTACTCGATGATACTGAAAAACCAATCGGCCGTATCGCGGCGTTTTACGATGAAAAGACAGCCAGCAACAACACCCAACGTACGGGCGGGTGTGGCTTTTTTGAATGCATCAACGATCAGACAGCCGCGAATATGCTGTTTGACACAGCCAGGACCTGGCTAACCGAGCAGGGAATGGAAGCCATGGACGGTCCGATTAATTTCGGAAACCGGGAGCGTTGGTGGGGCTTGCTTGTGGACGGATATCACCCGCCTTGTTATTGCTGTAACTACAATCCGCCATATTATCAAGCGCTTTTCGAAAATTATGGTTTTCAGGTTTACTTCAAGCAATTCACCTATCGAAGAGAGATGGCGACCGATATATCGAGTAAAATCCTCGAAAAAGCCGCACATACCCTCGATGACCCAGGCTATACATACGATCACATCAGGCGTCATCAGCTGGACAAAGCTGCGTCTGATTTCCGCACGGTATATAATGAAGCCTGGGGCAGGCACGTGGGCGTGAATCCAATGAGTGAAAAAGGGGCGCAAAAGCTAATGAATAGCCTGAAACCCATTCTCGACACCAAGATCATCTGGTTTGCCTACTACAAAGACAAACCGGTCGCGTTCTGGGTAAACATACCCGACGTGAACCAGCTGATTGTAAAATTCATGGACGGAAAGCTTACACTGTGGGGCAAGGTGCTTTTCCTCTGGAACCGATGGCGGCGGCGCTGCAGAACCATGTTTGGAATCGTATTCGGCGTAACACCGGAACACCAGAAAAAAGGCGTTGAAGCGGCCATGGTACTGCATGCGGCACGCCTGATGAAGCGGGAATTGAATTACGAGGACCTTCAGATGAACTGGATCGGGGATTTTAATCCGAAAATGATGAATGTAGCCCGTTATGTTGGTGGCCGGATTTACAAAACCCATCACACTTACCGGTACCTGTTCGACCGGACGATCCCTTTTGAAAGGCATCCCATTCTATAATATATTGCATTTTCCGGTGCGATTACCGTTACGTAATAACGGGCTGCATTTTCCCGTTCCATATGCGACGATATTTTGCTTTGCTTTTGGAAATACTTGGAAATACCGCTACCTTTGGACTGGAATCAAAATTAATAGTTATAATATACACGGGACATGTCCCAGCCAAGGGATATCCGCTGTGCACATTAAAATTTAACACCCTTACTTAAATGAAAAAGTTATTTATCATCCCTGCACTGGCAGGTGCATTATTCATCGCCGCTTGCGGAGGTAATCAGACAAACGAACAAACTGCTACAGATTCTACTGAAACTGCCGCTCCCACCACACAGGCCCCTGCTGTTGATATTCCGGGGTTGGATACTGTGGCGTTGAGCAACGAAATTGTACTGGAGGGAAGCGACCTGATGCGGTTTGATAAAACATTATTTAAGGTAAAGGCAGGAGAGCCTGTAAAACTTACATTTAAAAACGTTGGTAAGCTTCCTAAGGAATCAATGGGACATAACGTCGTTGTGCTCCAGCCGGGCACGGACCTACCGGCTTTTGCCGGCGAGGCTATTAAAGCAGCTGATGCGGAATACATTCCCCTTACGTTTGCTTCTTCCATTGTAGCCCACACGAAATTGTTGGGTCCGGGTGAAACCGATGCCATTGAATTTACACTGGAAAGCAACGGCGTATTTCCGTTTATCTGCAGCTTCCCTGGCCACTATGGCATCATGCAGGGTAAAATTGTAGCCGAGTAATTCCGGCTTTCCCACGATACTACAAAGACAGTCAATTGGCTGTCTTTTTTTATGGCCAAACTTCTGTCGAATGGTAATTATGTTTACATTTGGCACATTAAAACAACTTTATAAATCTCATGCAATACGACGTCATCGTAATCGGAAGTGGACCGGGCGGCTATGTAGCAGCCATCAGGTGCGCCCAGTTGGGCTTAAAAACAGCCATCATTGAAAAATACAGCACATTTGGCGGAACCTGTCTGAATGTTGGATGTATTCCTTCCAAGGCATTACTGGATTCATCCGAACATTACCACAATGCGGCCACCCATTTTGGCACGCATGGCATCAACCTGAGTAACCTGAAGGTTGACATGAAACAGATGATGGCCCGGAAAGAAGACGTGATCGCCCAAAACACGTCCGGCATTGCCTTTCTTTTCAAAAAGAATAAGATTGACAGTTTTATTGGCATGGGATCATTTGTAGACAAAAACAATGTAAAAATTACGGGTGAAGATGGTAAGGTAACCCAAATCAGCGGAAAGAACGTGATCATTGCCACCGGGTCCAAGCCTACGGCCCTGCCTTTCCTCCCAGTTGATAAAAAAAGGATTATCACATCCACCGAGGCCCTGGCGCTAACCGAAGTGCCCGGCCACCTAATCATTATCGGGGGCGGCGTTATCGGATTGGAGCTGGGCTCTGTATATGCACGCCTTGGCGCCAAAGTATCTGTAGTGGAATATGAAAAATCCATTATTCCAACCATGGACGGTGGCTTAGGCAAGGAATTGCAACGGGTGCTCAAAAAATCACTGGGCATGGAATTCTACATGGGTCACAAGGTAACGGGAGCCACTACCAAAGGTAAAAAAGTGACAGTAACGGCTGAAGACCCCAAGGGGGGGGAACTGAAACTGGAAGGCGACTACTGCATTGTAGCCGTGGGACGCACGGCGTATACCGAGGGACTGGGATTGGAGCATATTGGCATTAGCCTGGAGGAAAGGGGAAAGAAGATACCGGTAAACGAAGGGTTGGAAACGCCTGTACAGGGGGTTTATGCCATTGGTGATGTGATCAAAGGGGCTATGCTTGCACATAAAGCGGAAGACGAGGGTGTTTTTGTAGCCGAACGAATTGCTGGCCAAAAACCGCATATTGATTACAATTTAATTCCGGGAGTTGTTTACACCTGGCCGGAAGTAGCCAGTGTAGGAAAAACCGAAGAACAGCTCAAACAGGAAGGCAAAAAATACAAGACCGGATCGTTTCCGTTCAAAGCCAGCGGCCGGGCAAAGGCCAGTATGGATACCGATGGCTTCGTCAAGGTACTGGCCGATGAACAGACGGATGAAGTACTCGGTGTACACATGATAGGCCCACGTGCCGCAGACATGATTGCCGAAGCCGTGGTAGCCATGGAATACCGGGCTTCCGCTGAAGATATTGCCCGTATCTGCCACGCACACCCTACTTACACAGAAGCACTTCGGGAGGCTGCCCTCGCGGCGACGGCCAACCGGGCAATCCATATGTAATTGTTGTTTCCGGGCAGTCTATTGGCTGCCCGAAACATTTACAAAAACAACCCATCACAAACTGTCCCAATCAACGGCTGTGCATCAAGGCGTAAGCGAAACATGGATGCGAAAACAATGAATTTCCACACCCGTAAATGGGTGAAGCCAGAAGACCTTAACCCCAATGGAAGCCTTTTCGGGGGAACACTACTCCGATGGATTGATGAGGAGGCAGTCATTTACGCGATTGTACAACTGGGCAATCCGCGTGTGGTTACCAAGTTCATCTCCGAAATCAATTTCGTCAGTTCTGCGCAACAGGGTGATATTATCGAACTGGGCATTAAAGCCACCTATTTCGGGCGTACGTCCATTACCCTTACCTGTCAGGTGCGCAACAAAATTACCCGGAAAAGTATCCTGACCATTGACCGGATGGTATTCGTCAATGTTGACGAGCAAGGCAATCCCGTGCCACATGGGAGAACAGAAATCACCTACGCTATCGAAGACGGTAGATCCTGAGGAAATGTGTACCTTTTACCCTTCGTGCCGCAGCTTCCGCTCGACAAAAAAGGGAGCAAATGGGATTAATGATGCCAGGAAGAAAAGCAGTGCCCGGCCGAATTTCCAGCGATAGGTAAACCAGCACATCACCAAGAGGTAACAATAACCGATAAACAGTAAGCCGTGTATCCATCCCACGTAGGTTACCGCCTGGGGCATATCCCCCCAATATTTCAAAGGCATGGCAATACAGAAAAGAATAATGGTGGAGATTCCTTCAATAATCGCAGTATTGCGGAATAGCTTCAGTGTAGATTTATTTGTACTCATGATTGACGTTCTGCCCCCAAAGTAACTGATTTTTCACCCATCTGCCTAATCAACAGGAGGTGTTTGACCAAAACATGACGGACAGCCTGAAACGTTCGGACAGCAAACCGGGTAAACGCATAAAAACAACGCTAAACAGCAAAATAATCTTGGAAAAATTTATGTAAGTTTGTCCACAGGTTAGCTGATTCCAGCACGATCGTGGAATCATCAACCATATACGTTACGTTAACTCAAACTCGAAGATCAAGAGCCCATGAATTACGACATTATTGTTATCGGGAGTGGACCGGGCGGTTATGTAGCCGCTATACGGGCTTCCCAACTCGGATTTAAAACAGCCATTATAGAGCGGGAATCACTGGGTGGCATTTGCCTCAATTGGGGTTGTATCCCCACCAAGGCGTTATTAAAAAGTGCCCAGGTGTTTGAATACCTTAACCATGCAGAAGAGTATGGCATCAAAGTAAAGGGCGGTGAGGCGGATTTCGGTGCGATTGTAAAGCGGAGCCGTGGCGTTGCCGACGGAATGAGCAAAGGCATCCAGTTTCTGATGAAAAAGAACAAGATTGATGTCATTATGGGTACCGCCAAAATTAAAAAAGGGGGCAAAATTGATGTAAAGGGTGCCGATGGCGCGACAAAGGAATATGTTGCTAAACACACCATCCTGGCAACTGGAGCACGTTCACGCGAACTCCCCAACTTGAAACAGGACGGCAAGAAAATTATTGGATACCGCCAGGCCATGAACCTTGATAAACAACCTGAATCACTGGTTGTTGTGGGGTCAGGTGCCATTGGCGTTGAATTCGCTTATTTCTACAATGCGATCGGAACCAAGGTAACCATTGTGGAGTATCTCGACCGTATTGTTCCCGTGGAAGATGAAGAAGTATCCAAACAACTGGAGCGTAGCCTCAAAAAAGCCGGCATCAACATCCTTACCGGTGCAGAAGTACAATCAGTTGACAGTACAGGCAAATTAAGCAAGGTGCAGATCAAAACGGCAAAAGGTACGGATACCATTGAAGCGGAGACCGTACTTTCGGCCGTGGGTATTACACCAAATATTGAAAACCTGGGATTGGAAGAAGTGGGCGTCAAAACCGAAAAGGGACGCGTGGTTGTTGACGATTTTTATAAAACCAATATCGATGGCGTATATGCCATCGGAGATATTGTGAAGGGTCAGGCGCTTGCCCACGTGGCTTCAGCCGAAGGCATTACCTGCGTAGAAAAAATAAAGGGACTTGACGTATCGCCCATTGATTACAACAACATCCCGGGCTGTACCTATTGCTCACCGGAAATTGCTTCTGTCGGTTATACAGAAAAAGCGGCGAAAGATGCCGGTTATGAAATTAAGGTAGGTAAATTTCCTTTTTCCGCATCCGGAAAGGCAAGTGCTGCTGGCGCCAAAGACGGCTTCGTAAAAGTAATATTCGATGCCAAATATGGTGAATTCCTCGGTGCACACATGATTGGCACCAATGTAACGGAGATGATTGCGGAAGTTGTGGTTGCCCGCAAACTGGAAACGACAGGTCACGAAATTATCAAATCCGTACATCCGCACCCAACCATGAGCGAAGCCATCATGGAAGCCGCTGCCGACGCTTACGGCGAAGTAATCCACTTATAAAAACACAGTAGAATTAGGTATTAGTGCACAACCGGCCGTTACATTTATAAACGCCTGCGCTAATACCTAATTTCATTACCTGAAAATCAGGATTCAGTTATCAAGCTAGCTAACTGTTCTGGTGAATCAACCGTGACTTAAACACGGTTTTGGACGGCTGTGGTTTATCTTTGGCTTCCATCAGTTCAAAAAGCAATTCAGCTGCCTTCTTACCCTGCTTTCCGGGGAACTGCTCAATCGACGCCATTGGTGGATTTTCCATGTATTTCCACAAGGGATAATTGGCATAACTGATGAAATGAATATCCTGATTGAGGGTAAGTCCCCGCTGACGGACAGCTTTCATCACATCCAATGTCACGTAATCATTGAAAGATACCACGGCTGACGGCCGGTCGGGAAGCGTAAGCAATTGGGCAATAGCCGCTTCGTTTCCCTGTTGGGTTAAATCAGTATGAACCACATACGCCTGTTCAAAGGAAATTCCCTGTCGTTCCAGCCCCTTACGATAGGCTGTTTCGCGTTCCCTGCTCTCCGGGCGTTTTACCGGTCCGTTAATCAGGGAAATGGCACGGTGCCCGCAGGACACAAACAGGTCAATAGCCTCAAACATACCCGCAGTCAAGTCGCTTACCACCTGATAGGTATGGTCAACATCCGGCACGCAGTCGAAAAACACCACAGGAATATTGGCACTTTCCAGCCATTCAACGAAACTGTAGTCGTGTGTATTTTTTCCGATCGACATCAGCAGCCCGTCTACCCGATGGGTCTTCAGTGTCTGCAAAATGCGTCGCTCACGGTCCTGATCATCCAGCGACTGGCCCATAATTACCGTATATTTACGTTCATTGGCCACGTTCTCAATCTCGCTGATCGCCTCAGCAAAAAAGGGTTCGGACAGGCGGGGTAATACCACCCCAATGGTGAAAGTCTTTCGCTGTTTGAAGAAAATAGCAGTCTGGTTGGGCTCGTAGTTTAACTCTTCGGCCACCTGTTTTACACGCATCGTCGTCACCAGACCGATACTCGGGTGTCCGTTTAGCGCCCGGGATACAGTAGATGGTGAGATCTTCAATCGTTTTGCGATTTCTTTGATGGTTGTCGGTTTGCCTTCCTTCATCACATGGAAATTTAGCATCGTGGTTATGACGCACGGACTTCGTAAAACCGCAATATACAAAAAATTAATGGACGCCGGCTATTTGTGTTGAATCGCTTTCCGGTCAAAACGGTACATTCCTTTGTTACCGTGCCGATCGAGCACCTGGTTGAGATTGGAACGGCTGGCCATTCCACCACCGATCTGCCTATTGTTCAGTTGCAGGTTACGCGCTGTCGCCGTGAAATTTCCTGTTTCGGCATAGTGGAGCGCCTCGGCAATCATTGCCTCTTTGGGATCACCAAAATCGCGGGTCAGGTCGTCATACGCCACCCTGTCTACCGGAAATCCGGAAAAATAATCGCCATATCCCTCCGAGTTGAATGTCTGGAAAGAAACCGCATACAGGTCGACGTTCATGATATCCCAGGCAAAGTTTCCCACAGGCTTCCCGTAGGTGCGGTTTTCCCCGATCAGTTTCACGTCGATATGCGGCTCCAGGGTATTGATCAGCAATTCGCTTGCCGATGCCGTGCCTTCGGTTACCAAAAAGTAGATGCGATCTAGCTGCAGCCCGTTAGGCTTATCAAAATACTGTGTCGGAAAGACGTCTTTTTGCCATCCACCTTTGACAAGTTCATCGTTCAGCTTATACGAATACATCAGGCCGTTTCCCACCGCTGGCGGGGCCAGCAAATTAGCGAGGTAATCGGCTGTGACCACCGCTCCTCCGCCATTGTAACGGAGGTCCACAATCAGCTCATCGATACCGGCAGCCTCAAATTGGGACATCAGCTGATCCAGCTGGGTCTTCACATAGGTTGATGCATTATTGAAATCAAGTGTAGAAACAAAGATATCGAAAGCAAAATACCCTACTTTTTTAGTCCCCGCAGTATAGATTCGATGGGCTAATATCGGTTGTATCCGATAACTTTGCCGGCGAAGACTTACCGTTACCGATTCGCCGTCCGGCTTTTGCAGCTTGAGGTCAATGACTGTCCCATCCAGTGCGCCATACAGAAAAGCATAGTTATCCTGCTCCATGGAAGCCAGCGACAGGTTGCCATTGCCGTTGATGGCTAAAACCTTCCATCCCCGTCTGATCCCTGCGGTATAAGCAGGCGACTGAAGGTCAACCTTTTTCACATACAGGTCTGTATCGTTCTGATACCGTACATCGAAGCCGAAGCTACCGGATAGCCCTTGCTGGACTTCTGCATCCACGGTACCGGTCCGGTCCAAAAAGCTGAACCGATCGTAAGGATCGCCTTTGTCATTCCGGGCGTAGCCTTTTAATGCTTCCAAAACAGCGTCGGCCGAGTTATAATTCCGCGTGGGAAATTGATCGGGCAGCTCATCTTGCCACAGGTAAAAAAAATAGGTATAGATATATACAGAGTCTTTCAACAGATCTTCATTGGTATCGCCCCGGCTGGGACGCTCCAGCTCGGGCATAATGGAATCCCGTTGGCACCCTGTCAGAAACTGGAGGGTCAGCAGCCCCAGCACCAGTAGTTTTACGGTAAATTGCTTCATGGCGTATCTATCTTTTGCGAACCGGACGGATGAACAAACCGTGCCGCGTCAATCAGATCAATTTCCCCTCCATTGGGAAGTGCTGTATTCCAGTTACCGGCACCGATGCAAACAGCATCCGACGCATGGAGGCCGTTATCCGTTAGCAGGAAATGCAATGGATGAAGTCGCTTGGCTTTCAATTCTTCCTGGAAATACACTTTCAGCGAACGGTCGAGCCCATTCCATTCCAGGTGTTTCAGTTTATTGAGCTGCATGGCTGGGTTGTCCGGCGTCAGAATAAACACTTGTTTACCATCTCCATTAAGCGCCTGCATAAGATCGAGCATCGGCTGGTATAACAGCAGTTTCAGCGGGAGTTTTGCCGCAATATGCAGCCGGTCAAAGTTTTCCCGGTATTTTGGATCAATACCGAACGCATCAGCCGCCCGGTTGAAAAGCCCAGATTCGCCATGGTGCTCATATGCCGTTTTCAGGAAGTCCGTCAGGTCCTTCGCCGGAGGTACAGTCTCCATGTATTCCAGCAAATGGGCAAACAGGTAGTATACCTGCAAGAGGTAGTCTTTTTTAGGAAACAACACGTCGTCAAGGCCAAATATAACGGCCTTTTTACCTTCATCAATATCCGGGTAAGTCAGCATATCCCATTGGAACTAAGAAAACAGCAAATGGTTTAATCCGCGAGGCAACATAATGCAGCCTCATCACCGGAATCAGATAGGATAAAAACACCGGAAAGCCCGGTATCCATAGGTCCGGTGATATCCACAGCGGCCTGGTTCAGTGGCTGCCCGTTTTCGAGAACATGCAGTGGTAGCTGAACCGGTGGATTTTCAAAGAGCATTAACTGGTCAAAAAGCGACTGTTCCGGCAATAATATACGAATACCATATTCGTTAAACAGCAACTTTGCTTCCAGTAGTGGCTTCAGCTCATATTTACCAAGGGGAATCAGCACCTCCACCTGGCTATCCAGGCAACGCTTCAGCATTTCATGGGCAAAGGCCGGTGAAACCGCTTGTGGTATGCGCACGTAATTTCCGCTCCGAAGCAACACCTCGGGCATTTCATCCGCTGCACCGAACACCACCCGGTGTGTTGCTGGCAGTAGGCGTGCCAGTCGTTGTGCGAGTGGTTTGGTGCCCTGGGTAATTAAGGTATAATGCGCCATGTACCTGTCGATTATTTAGCTAATTAAACCGTCTTTCATGTGCACGATGCGGTCGGCCATAGCCGCCAGCTCCTCGTTATGTGTCACTACGACAAATGTTTGATTCAACCGGTTGCGTAAATCCACAAAAAGCCGGTGCAGTGCTTCCGCATTTTCGGAGTCAAGATTCCCCGAAGGCTCGTCGGCAAGAATGATCGACGGATTGTTGATCAGCGCACGTGCCACGGCCACACGCTGCTGTTCTCCCCCGGAAAGCGCTCCGGGCTTATGGTCTGCACGCTGACGCACGCCGAGCAGATCGAGTAGTTCCATGGCCTTTTCCTCTGCCTGCTTCCGATCTGTTTTCTTAATAAACGCTGGAATGCATACATTTTCCAGGGCCGTAAATTCGGGCAACAGGTGGTGGAACTGGAACACAAAACCGATATGTGCGTTGCGAAAAGCACTCAGCTGTTTGGCCGAAAGCGTACCGATATCCATATCCTGGATCCGCACGGTGCCACGGTCCGGCTTATCAAGCGACCCCATAATATGGAGGAGCGTACTCTTACCGGCGCCCGACGCGCCGACGATGCTCACCAGCTCACCCCTGGCTACATCCAGGTCCACGCCCTTGAGAATGGGCAATGCGCCGTACGACTTAAAAATCCCTTTCGCCTGTAGCATGTGGCGAAGGTAGCCAATTTTTGGCGTTTCCCTTGACCATTCCCAATTAAAACACTACTTTTACGCCAAATTTCTCACAAATGAACATTCACGAATATCAAGGCAAAGAAATACTGAAAAGTTTCGGTGTACGCGTGCAGGAAGGCATCGTGGCTGAAACGCCTGAACAAGCTGTGGAAGCAGCCAAAAAGCTGAAAACGGATTACAATTCGGACTGGGTGGTCGTTAAGGCCCAAATCCACGCCGGTGGACGTGGAAAAGGCGGTGGTGTAAAGCTTGCCAAGAACCTGGACGAAGTAAAACAACGGGCTACCGATATTATTGGCATGCAGCTGGTTACCCCACAGACCGGGCCGGAAGGCAAAAAGGTAAATAAGGTATTGATTGCCCAGGATGTTTATTATCCCGGCGAAAGCGAGACCAAAGAATTTTACATGAGCGTACTGCTCGACCGCGGCCGCGGCCGGAACATCATCATGTATTCAACGGAAGGCGGTATGGACATTGAGGAAGTCGCCGAAAAAACCCCTCACCTGATTTTCAAGGAAGAAGTCGACCCGAAGGTAGGACTGCAGGGATTCCAGGCCCGGAAAATTGCATTCAACCTGGGCCTGAGTGGTGCAGCCCTTAAAGACATGACTAAATTCGTGGCAGCGCTCTATAAGGCCTACGATGCGACTGATTCTTCACTTTTCGAAATCAACCCCGTACTGAAGACCTCAGACGACAAAATACTGGCAGTAGACGCCAAGGTTAATTTAGATGAAAACGGCCTTTTCCGTCATCCGGATTATGCCGCACTGCGCGACGTTGCGGAAGAGGATCCTACCGAAGTAGAGGCAGGAAAATCCAATCTCAACTATGTGAAGCTGGATGGCAACGTGGGCTGTATGGTCAATGGTGCCGGACTGGCTATGGCCACCATGGATATTATTAAGCTGGCCGGCGGTGAACCCGCGAATTTCCTTGATGTTGGCGGTACAGCCAATGCGGAAACGGTAAAAGCCGGTTTCAACATCATTCTTCAGGACCCCAATGTGAAGGCGATCCTGATTAACATTTTTGGAGGTATCGTTCGTTGCGACCGTGTAGCACAGGGTGTTATTGATGCATACCAGGAAATCGGCAATATTCCGGTTCCCATTATTGTGCGTCTGCAGGGCACCAATGCGGAGGAAGCCAAGAAACTCATCGACGAATCCGGACTGGAAGTTTATTCGGCCATCCTGCTGAAAGAAGCAGCCGAGCTGGTCACTAAAGTACTGGCTTAACCCCCGTTTTACCATAAAACGGCGTTAGGTCAGTGCTGATCGTAAAACATAAACCTCCACAACCTGGAGGTTTTTTTATACCTCGGCAATTAGCCGGACACATTATACTAAGCGGATAACAGCACATGAAACACATACGTATTAAAGACCTTTTAAACGCTACTGAATACGGACAGACCGTGACGGTAAAAGGCTGGGTCAGGACTTTTCGGAACAACCAGTTCATTGCCATAAATGACGGTTCCACATTGGGAAATCTGCAGGCCGTGGTGGATTTCAGTACAATGGACGAAGCATTGCTGAAGCGGATCACCACCGGCGCAGCCATTGCTGTCACCGGTTCGCTGGTTGAATCCCTGGGCAAGGGGCAGCGGGTAGAAATAAAAGTAGCACGGCTGGAAATTCTGGGGGACAGTGATCCGGAGAAATTCCCGCTGCAACCAAAAAAGCATAGCCTCGAGTTCTTACGCGAAATTGCTCATCTACGGTTCCGGACCAATACATTCAATGCGGTATTCAGGGTGCGGAATGCGCTATCGTTCGCCATCCACCAATTCTTTTTCGAACGTGGGTTTGTATACCTCCATACACCGATCATTACCGGTTCAGATGCAGAAGGTGCCGGAGAAATGTTTAAAGTGACTACGCTGGATTTCGACCATACGCCCCGCAACGAAGACGGATCGGTTGATTATAAAGAAGATTTTTTCGGAAAGCCCACCAACCTTACCGTTTCGGGCCAGCTTGAGGGGGAACTGGGTGCCATGGCCCTGGGCAATATTTATACGTTCGGCCCAACCTTCCGGGCGGAGAATTCCAACACGACGCGCCACCTGGCCGAATTCTGGATGATCGAACCGGAGATGGCGTTCTATGAACTTCAAGACAATATGGATCTGGCTGAAGAGCTGCTTAAGTACGTGATCCGTTTTGCACTTGACCACTGCCCGGATGAAATCGAGTTTCTTAAAAACAGGTTACTCGAAGAAGAAAAAGCAAAACCGCAGCAGGAACGGTCGGAAATGGATCTGGTAGCCAAACTGAATTTTTGCCTGGATCACGAATTCGAGCGGCTTACCTACACGGAAGCCATTGAAATTCTGCAACGCAGCAAACCCAACCAAAAGAAGCAGTTCAAATACCTGATTGAAGGTTGGGGGGCCGACCTGCAATCGGAACACGAGCGGTACCTTGTGGAAAAACACTTCAAAAAACCGGTTATCCTCACGGATTATCCGGCAGACATCAAATCGTTTTACATGCGGATGAACGAACCCGATGATCAAGGAAGATTAACCGTTGCCGCCATGGATATCCTATTTCCCGGTATCGGCGAGCTGGTGGGCGGTTCGCAACGCGAGGAGCGGTATGACAAATTAATTGATCGAATGCATAAAATGGGTGTTCCGACTGACGAAATGGATTGGTTTCTGGACACACGGAGGTTTGGTACGGCACCACATTCCGGATTCGGGGTGGGCTTTGAGCGCCTGGTACTTTTCGTAACCGGCATGACCAACATCCGGGACGTCATTCCATTTCCGAGGACGCCAAACAATGCGGAATTCTAACTGTTGGTGAGCCGGTGTCAGGTGATTAGTCGATAACAGCGTATGCTACTTAAACTATACGAAGAAAATCCTAACATGAAGGCCATCCAGCAGATCGTGGATGTCCTGAAAAGGGGCGGACTGATCATTTATCCCACAGACACGGTATATGGCCTTGGCTGTGATATCCGTAATCACCGGGCAATCGAACGGGTATGCGAGCTGCGGGGACTTAAACCAGAGAAAGCGAATCTCTCCTTTGTCTGCTATGACCTCACGGATATTGCCCAATACACCAAGTCGTTTGATACGGCAACGTTCCGGGTACTGAAAAAGGCGTTACCTGGACCGTTTACCTTTATTTTCAATGCTAGTGGACAGGTCCCCAAGTTGCTAAGCAATAAAAAGCGGACGGTCGGGATCCGTGTACCTGACAATAACATCGCACGTGAAATTGTGCATCAGCTGGCAAACCCCATTGTTTCGGCATCCATACATGACGAAGATGAAATCGTTGAATATTCCACAGACCCGGAACTTATTCATGAAAAATACGGCGATTTGGTTGACATTGTTATTGATGGCGGGTATGGGGGCAATATTGCTTCCACCATCGTGGATGTAACTTCCGGCGATTTTGAAATTATGCGGGAAGGCAAGGGAGATCTGGGTTTGTTTTTGTAAATTAGGCGTTCATAACTCGAACCCGTAACTTCAGCTCCGTTCATGCGCAAACAAATCAAACAATTTTTCGAAGCAGATTCCGCAAGTGGCATTACACTGCTGGTTTTTCTTATTATTTCACTACTCATTGCCAATTCTCCTCTGGGAGCGGGGTTTGAAGCACTATTGGGTCGCCAAGTAGGCTTCGAGACACCTTCCATACACCTGAAATACAGCCTATTGAATTGGATAAACGACGGCCTGATGGCTGTGTTTTTCCTGATGGTAGGAATTGAAATTAAACAGGAACTTGCTCACGGACAGCTTTCATCTGCCAAAAAAGCCTCGTTACCCTTTTTCGCCGCAATGGGCGGTATGCTGATTCCCGCCGGTATTTATGTGTTGCTGAATAGTCATACCGAAACGCAGCACGGCTGGGGAATCCCCATGGCCACGGATATTGCTTTTGCCATTGGTATATTATCCATCCTGGGCAACCGCGTTCCTATCGCAATGAAGGTTTTCCTGACCGCACTGGCTATTGTGGATGACCTCGGCGCCATACTGGTCATCGCGGTTTTCTACACAACGGAACTTCAGAGCACCTACCTGCTCTATGCCCTGGGCATTTTCCTATTGATGATGTTCATGAACCGGATGGGCATCAAATCCATCTGGCTTTACCTGCTACCCGGTCTTTTCATCTGGTATTTTATCCATCATTCAGGCATCCACGCTACAATTGCCGGTGTGCTCACCGCTTTTGCCATACCCATTAAAGGTAAACAGGGTGGCCCCTCCCCAATCCAGACCGTGGAGCATGCCATCAGCACCCCAGTCAATTTCATTATTATGCCCCTTTTCGCCCTGGCTAATACCAACATCCGGTTTGAAAGCGGCATGGTTGAAGGGCTTGCCAGCCCACTGGGCCTGGGAATCATTGCCGGGCTCGTGCTGGGTAAACCGCTTGGAATTACACTGTTTTCATGGATTGCCGTACGGCTGGGAATCAGTGAACTCCCCAAAGGCACGCCCTGGGTACAAGTGCTGGCCATCGGCTTAATGGGAGGGATCGGGTTTACCATGTCTATCTTTATTGCGTTGCTTTCTTTCAGCGATGCCGGCCACCAAACGGAAGCCAAATTCGCTATTCTGATCGCTTCCCTGGTATCGGGCGTGGCAGGTTACCTGATTTTAAAGAACCTGGGTGCATATTACCTTAAAAAAAACCAGCAATCATCTGCCAATGGTTGAACTTCCGTTCCTTTGATTAACCAGTGTCTCCGTCTCACAACCGGACACCCCGGCGTTATCCCGGGATCGATTCAGTATATATCCTGGCCAGCGATGAGCTATTGCCGGTCATGCGGGAATGGATAAGCCCGTGTTCCTGCAGAATGTCCGCGGAAAAGCCATGATCACCGGTGAAAGCATCTGGGACATCAAAAAGCAGCTTGATTCGGCACCACCAAACTCCACCAATATTTCCCGAAAACCCGGCCCGTGTTGCAGGCCGTGCTATCAGGTTTGTTTGTTTGATACTATTGGGCTTTTCCGAAAAGCCACTGCAGCATAACGGGAATTATCCTGCAGTGGCGGAAGAAAAAGTAACGGAAATCACCAGGTAACCGGCGACCTATTTTTCCAGGGCTTTACGCACACTCGGGGCAATCTTTGTACCGTAAATCTCAATGGATTTCATCATATCCCGGTGATCAGGCGCCCCCATATCCATGTGTGCTGCAAAACGGGTCAAGCCGAACATTTCCTGCACATGCAGTATCTTGTCAATTGCCTGTTCGGCATCACCGATGAATAACGCTCCCGGCTTCGACCGGCCAAAATCAAACTGCGTCCGCTGATAGGGAGGCCACCCCCGTGACCGTCCCACACGGTCCATCTGTGCGGCATAGATCGGATAATAATGGTCGGCGGTCTCCTGACCGTTTTCACCAAAGAATGCATGTGCGTGTATGCCCACCTGATAGTTGGCCACATCGTGTCCGCTGGCGATGTACGTTTCTTTATAGAGTTCAAAAAACGGTTGGAATTGCTGTGGTGATCCGCCAATAATGGCAATCATCAACGGCAGCCCCAGCTTGGCAGCACGGACCACAGAGGCCGGTGTACCCCCAACGGCAACCCAGATAGCCAATTGATTGTTCAATGCACGGGGAAGAACCTGCTGGTTGTTGAGTGCCGCACGGAAATTACCCTCCCAGGTAACCCGATCTTCCCGGTTGATCTTCACCAGTAAATCCAGCTTCTCTTCAAACAGTTTATTGTAGTCCTCGAGCCGGTAACCGAACAGCGGAAAAGACTCGGTAAAACTTCCCCGGCCAGCCATGAGTTCGGCGCGGCCATTTGAAAGCAGGTCAATTGTCGAAAAATGCTGGTAAAGCTTGACCGGATCAGATGAACTCAGCACCGAAACCGCACTTCCCAGTTTAATCCGCTTGGTCACGGTAGACGCGGCCGCCAATATAATCTCGGGGCTGGACACTACATAGTCCGGCCGGTGATGTTCACCGATACCGAAGTAATCCAGTCCCACCTCATCCATTAATTTAATCTCTTCGATAATTTCCTGTAATCGCTGCTGTGGCAATTGCGTTTTCCCGGTAACCGGATCGATGTGCAGATCGCCAAACATACTGATGCCTAATTCCATAATATGCCTTTCTATTGATATGCAACAAATATACGGGAGGTTAATCGGTCAATTTTTAACCTAGGTTAAGAAATGCAGTCCCTTGGTATCCGGGAGGTAGCATATGCATTATAACAGCACAATGTCTTCGATCACCACCTGCCCCACGTGCTCATTCATCCGCCCGATAATCTGTGAACGCATGAGCAGCAGCTCGTTTTTGATTACTGCCGATTCCACATTGATGAATAACTTGCGATCGCGGATATACAGGCGTTTGGTCCGGTTAGCAATAGCCTGTCCCATTAATTCCGGCCATGCGGCAATTAACGCCGTTTCATCGAACTTACGCCGAAGTTTGTACACTTCGAGCATTTTCTCTACTGCTTCTTTGATGGTGATGTCTGACCCTCTGCTCATGTCGTTTCCGGGTTAACCGTACCCGCCTCGATTTCAAATATGCGCGCTTTCCGGTTTATCTCACCAAAGATACGATTTATCTGCTGTGCGTTAGTGCCGGTAAGAAAAATCTGGCCGAAATCATCGTCGGACACCATCTGCATCAGCTTCCGGATCCGCTTATCGTCCAGCTTATCAAAAATATCATCCAGCAGCAGCAATGGTTTAAAACCCTTCTGCTGTTGCAAAAAGCTATATTGGGCTAGTTTAAGGGCAATCAAAAAAGATTTCTGCTGTCCCTGTGAACCGAATTTTTTAAGCGCCAGCCCGTCGTGGATGGAAAACAGCAGGTCGTCTTTATGGATGCCAACGGTGGTACGCTCCAATAACCGGTCGCGGTCCAGCTGCTGTTCCAGCAGGTCCATGAATGACCCCTGCATCAACGGCGACTCGTACGTCAGCGAAACCTGTTCCGCTGCATCTGTCAGAAACTGATAATGGCGGTTGAATTCCGTAATGAATGCGTCCATAAAAAGCTGCCGCTTTTCGAAAATAGCTTCCCCGGATTTCACCAGCTGCATATTGAGAACATCCAGCAGCCCCAGGTCCAGTTTGGAGCCGCGGGTTGCCTGTTTCAGCAGGCTGTTGCGCTGGATCAGGCAGCGGTTATATGCGATGAGCTCATCCAGGTAATGTGAATCGGTCTGCGACAGCACCTGATCCATAAAGCGCCGCCGTTCTTCACTCCCGTCGGTTACGATAGCCGAGTCACTGGGCGAGACCATCACCAGCGGAAAAAGACCGATATGATCGGCCAGTCGTGTGTATTCTTTTTTGTTTTTCCGGAATTGCTTTTTCTGGTTGCGTTTCAGGCTGCAGGAAACCGTGTCGGCCTGGCCGGCTGCCTCAAAGACACCCTGTACCATAAACCAGTCACCCCCACTGCGGATCTGCTGCGAGTCAATCGGATTAAAGTAGCTTTTACAAAGGGAAAGGTAATGAATGGCATCGAGCAGGTTGGTCTTTCCCGCACCGTTATCGCCAGTGAAGGCGTTTACCTCGGGCACAAATTCCAACGCGGCCTCCGCGTAGTTCTTAAAGTTGAGGACAGAGAGTTGCTTCAGCCACATACCCTACAAAGATAGGCGTTTTGCTGGCTATTTGGCAGACGATTTAATCTCTTCAAATTCCACAAACTCACCGGCATTTTTCGCTCCTTTTTTGGTCTGCTGTGGGGGTACATAGTCAATATGAACCTTTCCGTCAGGTCCGGTCCGCCGATGGGCCTGTTGCTGGTAGGGGTTGCCGTTTTGATATTGCTGTTGTGCGTTGCTCATCACTTTTTCTGCCATCTTACGCATCGCATACGGAAAAATCAGCCGTACAATCATACGTACCAACCATAAAATCGCAATCGCAACAAGCAAAAATTTCAGTAATCCCATAGCTGCTCAATTGTTAATGACACAAACTTAACCAAAAATAAAAGAAAAAAGAAGATTTTCCCCGAAGGGCCGGTGATTTTTACGTTCTTTAACGCCGCGCTGACAATTCCGCTGTTCAGGCCTTGGCCTGATGCACGGCCTGTTCAAACTCGACCTGCCGCTGTGTACCAATGATATAAACCAGCCCGTCGCGGTCAGTTAACCAAACTGCATCCTTGCCGCCCGCATAAAATTTAATCCGCCCCTTTTGGTGGAGGTTATATACCGAGTTGTTAATAAAGAACTTACTGTAAGGCTTGCACTCTATTTTAACAATACTGTTCAGGTCGATCTTTACCAGCCGTGTAGTCCATAACCCACTCAGCCGGATACTGCCCTTAACCACCACAATGCGGTAGTGGAGCATGTACATCATGATGATGGATACCACCAGGATGGCGCTACCAACCAACAGGAAGAGCTGGCTCTCGCTTTCGCGCTCAATATTGATATAATATGCGATAAAACAAAACAACGCCAGCACCAACCGCACACTTACCCACCCGCGATCGCGCCCCAGGTACTGGTTTTCCGTAAATATTGGTTTTTCCTCCATGCCTAATTGCACGCTAATGTAAGTACTTTTTTCGTTATGGCGGTAATTTTATAGTGATCGGCCATCCGGTAAGGAGCCACCCACAGGATATCCCCATTGCCGTTGACGACCAGGGGTACCTCCTGTTTTTGGTATCGGGGGATTTTCAGCGAAATAAAAAAATCGCTCAGCTTTCGGGTGCCTTTCATCCCCAGGGGCCTGAATACATCGCCACGTTGCCAGCTGCGGATTTCCAGCGGAAAGATAAGCTTATCAGCATCCAGCTGAACGGCGTGCGGATGTGGGTGTATGGCCACATCGTCTGTCAGCGTTGCCTTAAAATGATAATTTGCCCAGCGGACCCCGGCTTCCGGTGATTCCAGCACGGCAGATTTCCCGTCACTTCCACCGGCCGGGACCAGGATAAGCTGACCGCGGTCGACATGCAGTACGTGGGTAGGCGAGGCAAACTGTTTCCCCGGGATGCTGCCCGGCAATGCCCCGGCCAGGTCGCGTAGCACAGCGTCGGTAAAATGAAACGGGCGGAACAACTCATAAAGCAGGAACTGCTGGGGCTGCAACGCCAAAAGCAGATCAATCGGGATGGTCCATGACGTCGGGTTCAACGGCTTGAACAGCTCATTACGCAACTGCTCCACATGATGCTGTACCACTTCGTAAGCCGCCGCAAAATGCGTCATATTTGCACCAAAGGTGCGGTCCAGCTCCGGATTCAGTTCCTTTAACCGGGGAACCACCTCCAGGCGGATCTTGTTACGGGCGTATTTGGTGGCGTAATTTGATTCGTCATCGCGATAGGCCAAACCCAGCTGCGCTACGGCTTCCGTCACTTCCGCGCCTGTTAAAAACAATAACGGCCGGATGATCCGCCCCCGTTTCGGCTGAATCCCTCCCAACCCGGCCAGTCCGGTGCCCCGCACCAGGTTTAACAGTACCGTTTCCGTGCTGTCGCTCTGATGCTGGGCGACGGCGATATAATCATACCCCTGCGTAGCGCGGGTAGTTTCAAACCATTCATAACGCAATTCCCTGGCAGCCATCTGGATGGAAATGCCCTGCTGGCTGGCATAGTCCGCCGTAGGAAACGCAGCCCGGTAAAAGGGTACTTCAAATTCCCGGGCCAGGTTATGCACCAGTACCTCATCGGCATCCGAGGCCTCCCCCCGCAGGCCAAAATTACAGTGAGCAATCCCAACGCGGTACCCCGCCTGCACAAACAGGGTGGCCATCAGAACGGAATCCCTGCCCCCGCTTACCGCCAGCAAAATGCGGTCAGCCGGTGTGCACAGTGCCTGCGTGCGCAGCTGATGAACAAACCGTTCCTGTATATTCATATTGTCAAAGGTACGCGATATTTATGTACTTTTGCCCCTGTGAAAAAGTTTCCGTTGCTCCTGATTCTCGTTACCCTGGTGTGCGCGTACGGGCATGCACAGGACGATCAGCTTCGGCTCATCTCCTCTTCGCATAGCCGGCTCAACGCCTCCACGGGCAACATCATGAATTACCGTCCGGTATACGAGCATCAGGGCTCTACCCTTTCAGCGGATAGCGGATACATTTACAACGATGAGTTGGGCCGGCAGTTTTTTGATGCCTTCGGAAAGGTGATTATCACCCAGCCGAATGGTACGGTCATCTATGCCGACAAACTGCATTACACAGCGGAAACCCAATTGGCCACACTCACCAACAATGTACGGATGGTAGACGACGATGCGGTGCTGACTACCAATTTCCTGACCTACAACATGAAAAACAGCATTGGCACCTACACCGGCGGAGGCCGGATCGTCAATGCCACCGATACCATCACCAGCCAGAACGCCTATTATTTTGATAACACGAAAGATGCTTATTTCCGGCATGATGTCGTCGTCCGTACACCTAATGTAAACATCTTCACCGACACGATGCGATATAATTCCGCGTCGAAGATGACTTATTTTTACGGGCCAACCAATATCAAGGGCCACGACGGGGAAAACCTCTATACCGAGCGGGGACAATACAATACGCAGACCGAACAGGCCTGGTTTGACAGCAACAACCTGTACACGGAAGGCAGCCGGTTCCTGCGGGGTGACAGCCTCTATTACGATGGAAAATCGGGCAATGGACGGGCAGTGGATCATGTGTTGTTTATCGATACGGCCGATCAGTTTTTTGCCTATGGCGGCATTGGCATCTATCAGCGCGAAAACGAATCGATTACCATGACCAAGAATCCGCTGGTAATCACGGTGACACGGAACGACCCTTCCCCTCCCGACAGCACAGTTGCGGTACCCGGAGATAGCCTGGCGGTTGACAGCCTTACCCGATTACCTTCACAGCCGGATAGCCTGCGGCAGGACTCCGTTGCCAGGGACACCCTGCTTTCGGAACGCCCGGCGGTGGATTCCCTTTACCTGACGGCCGATACGCTCTTCTCCCAGCTTATTCCGCTGAAGGCATATATCCCACTGCAGTTTAACCTCGACCGCGAAGGCGGCGACCTCGTGGTGGTTGACGACGAACGCCAGGATTTTACGGTGGACAGCCTCGGCAATACAGATTTCATCGATGACACCGGCTTCATCGACGGCACGGACAGCCTGGGTGCAGACAGCCTGCAAGTTTTACCGGACAGTCTCGGATTACCACCCGCCGCTCCGTCGGAACAACGTGCTGACACCAGCCGTTCCGCACCGCAAATTACGGATACACTGACTAATAGACCCGACTCGTTGAATGCCGATACAACTGCAAAAACTGCAGAGGCCCTCCTTGAAACACACCGCAGGCGTGTGGAAGCCGTGGCGGCCCCTCCCAAAGACAGATCCCAGCTGGAGCAGCTTGCAGCGGATAGTACGTTGCGTGCGCAGGCGATCATCCCCGTAGGCGGCGAAGCAGACAGCCTCATGGCCGATGCGGTAGCCGCCTCAACGCGCGGGATAACGGACACCCTGGCGAAAGATTCCCTGGCCAGCGATACGTCAAAAACCCGGATCGTGAAAGCGTACTACAATGTACGGCTGTATAAATCCGACCTGCAGGCCGTAGCCGATTCGCTGTATTACGGATATCCGGATTCCATGATGCGTTTTTTCGGCCACCCGATGATCTGGGCGCAGGGCTCGCAGCTTACCTCCGACACCATTTACATGCAGATCCGCAATGAAAAACTGGACAATATGCTGATGGTACGAAATGCTTTTTTGGTTAATACCCAGCTTGATTCAAGCAGGTTCAACCAGATAAAAGGGCGGCGCATTACCGGATTCTTTGCAAATAATGCACTGGAACGGCTGTTCGTTGACGGCAATGCCGAAAGCATCTACTACAATGTCGACGAAGAGAAACAGGTGTTTACCGACATGTATCATAACCGCAGCAGCAGGATCAAGATACTGGTAGACAGCAACGAAATTACCCATTTTATTCCCATCAGTGGTGTTGATGGCAAAGTATATCCACTGCGCCTGATTCCGCAGGAAGCCGAAATCCTCGACGGCTTTGTATGGAAACCGGGCGACCGGCCAACCTCTAAAGCGGACCTGCTGATCCGCAGGCGCACACGGGAAGGCGAAAGCGCAATCACCGATGAACCGGACGAGGCCGGAATACCTGATGCAGCACCGGCGGAAGCCCCACCAACGGAACAACCGGCAACAGCCCCTCCGGAAACACCGGAGCCGTCACCGGATGACGATGGATCCTAACCGTACGCTAACCCCGGTTACGAAGTACTGCGTCGGTTACTGAGCCGCACCAGTTTCATCCGGGGAACCAGCGATTTCATGACCACCCATGCAACCAGGTAAGCGACCGCGCAGATAGAAAACATAATCGTATACCCGGTTTCAAGCTTCCCCAGTGCATCGTAATGGTCGAATACCGCTCCACCGAGCTTGCTGACCACCACGCCCCCCATGCCGCCGGCCATACCACCGATTCCGGTAACTGAGCCAACCGTAAAGTTCGGGAACATGTCCGACACCGTAGTGAAAATATTGGCCGACCAGGCCTGGTGTGCCGAAGCCCCGATGCCGATAAGCACCACGGGAATCCAATAGCTGATATGGCCCAGTGGCTGTGCGGCCAGCACCACCAGCGGAAACAGCGCAATAACCAGCATCGCGCGCATCCGCCCGTCGTACGGCGCATATCCCTTCCGCATAAAATATACCGGAAACCAGCCACCTCCGATACTGCCAAACATCGTCATACTATACAGCACAACCAGCGGCAGCATGATGGTCGTTCCCTCCATGCCGTACTGGGCTTTCAGGTACGCCGGCAGCCAGAAAAGAAAAAACCACCAGATGCCGTCCGTCAAAAACTTGCCAAGCGCAAACGCCCAGGTCTGCCGGTAACCCAGCAGCCGGATCCACGGCACCCGTTCCGCCTGTACCTCCTCCTGGTCGGCAGGCACCTCCATAGCCTGTTCGTCGCTTTGGATATAAGCCCGTTCCGCCGCAGACAGCCGCCGTTGCCGAGCCGGCTTCTCGTACAGCGTAAACCAGAATCCCAGCCAGAGAAACCCCACCGCGCCGATAATCAGAAACGTACTCTGCCACCCCCAGTTCAATGCCAGCCAAGGTACCGTAAGAGGCGCCAGAATAGCGCCGACGTTGGTACCTGAATTAAAAATACCCGTGGCAAAGGAACGCTCTTTCTTCGGGAAATATTCCGCCGTAGCCTTAATGGCCGCCGGAAAATTGCCGGATTCGCCGAAGCCAAGTAACGCACGGGCGATAACAAAGCCTACCACGGATACCGAAACCCCCGTGATTCCGAATATCCCCAGCACGGCAACACCCGCCTCCCCGACCGGGATGGCCAATGCGTGCAGCATAGCGGCCACCGACCACAGCACGATGGATACCGCAAAGCCCCATTTGGTGCCAAGCCGGTCGACAATGCGCCCGGCAAACAGCATGGATAGCGCGTAAACCAGCTGAAAAGCGGCCAGGATATTGGAATAATCGGTATATGACCAGCCGAATTCATCCTCCAGCATCGGATGCAGCAAACTAAGTACCTGGCGGTCGAGGTAATTGACGGTCGTGGCAAAGAACAGCAGGGCGCAGATGGTCCATCGATACCGGCCTATGCGGATGGGAGGTGTCGTCATAAAAGATTCAACTGGTTAGTATCGATAAAAGTAATAAAATTTTCGTACCCATGCCGGCACGGGCAAATCAAATAAGGAACAGGGGGAGGTCCGGTGTCCCAAATAAACCGTACCTTTGCGGCCATGATTAATATTTCCAATCTATCGCTCCGCTATGGCAAGCGGGTTTTGTTCGAAGATGTCAATTTAAAATTTACGTCAGGCAACTGCTACGGCATTATCGGCGCAAACGGCGCGGGAAAATCCACGTTCCTGAAAATCATATCCGGTGATGTCGATCCCACAACCGGATCGGTCAACTTCACACCAGGCGAACGGATGGCCGTGCTCAAGCAGGATCACTACGCCTTTGACGAGTTCTCCGTCATTGAGACAGTCATGATGGGCCACCGCGAGCTGTACGACATCATGAAAGAAAAGGATGCCATTTATGCGAAGGCCGACTTTACCGACGCCGATGGCGAGCGAGCGGGCGAGCTGGAAAGCCGTTTTGCCGAGATGGATGGATGGAATGCGGAAAGCGCCGCGGCCACACTGCTCAGTAACCTGGGCATTAATGAAAGCGTACACTATAAACTCGTTAAGGAACTCGACGGCAATCAGAAAGTCCGGGTACTGCTGGCCCAGGCATTATTCGGTAATCCGGATATCCTGCTGCTGGACGAGCCGACAAACGACCTCGATATCGAAACCATCACCTGGCTGGAGGATTTCCTGGCGGGATATGAGGCCACCGTGTTGGTGGTATCCCACGACCGCCACTTCCTGGATGCCGTGTGTACCCATGTTGTTGATATTGATTTCAGCAAGATGACCATCTACACCGGCAACTATACCTTCTGGTACGAATCCAGCCAGCTGGCCCTCAAGCAACGTGCCGATCAGAATAAAAAGATGGAAGACAAGGTGAAGGAACTTCAGGAATTTATCCGGCGGTTCAGTGCCAATGCTTCTAAGTCCAAGCAAGCCACCAGCCGTAAAAAGGCATTGGAAAAAATCAACCTGGAGGAGATAAAACCGTCCAACCGGAAATATCCGGCCATTATGTTCAACCAGATGGCCCGTGACGCGGGAGACCAGATCCTGCAGGTGGAAAAACTCGGCAAAACACAGAACGGCGAAGTCCTGTTCAAGGACGCGACGTTCATGGTGAATAAGGGCGACAAGATTGCGGTATTATCACAGAATAGCCTGGCCACCACAGCCTTTTACGAAGTCCTTACCGGTCGCGATGCGGATCACACCGGCACCTTCAAATGGGGGATTACCATCAACATCGCGGACATTCCCATGGATAATGCCGCGTATTTCGAAGGAAAGAACGAAAACCTGATCGACTGGCTCCGGGAATACTCCGCTACCGACAAAGACGAGCAATTCATCCGCGGCTTTCTCGGCAAGATGCTCTTCTCGGGCGAAGAGGTACTGAAAAAATGTTCCGTCCTTTCCGGAGGGGAAAAAATGCGCTGCATGTTTTCCCGGATGATGCTGCAACAGGCCAACTTGCTGCTCTTTGATGAACCTACCAACCACCTTGATCTCGAGTCCATTACGGCACTCAATAACGGCATGCGTGAGTTTAAGGGAGCCATGCTGTTCACTTCGCGCGACCACGAGCTGACACAGACGGTCGCCAACCGGATCATTGAGCTCACGCCCAATGGTGTTATTGATAAGCTGATGCCGTACGACGATTACATTAATAGCGACGCGGTGAAGGCTCAGCGGGAAGCCATGTACGCTGCAGGTTAGCTCAATCACCTCCGGGAGTTAAATTCCGGCCTTGCTGAGTCGCGGCAGCGCGACGCGGACCACAGCCGAATTCAACTCGCTGAGATGCTGCACATTCGTTTTAACAGGATTGGGGCGTAAGCCCGCGACAACCTTTCGTCGGGCCCATCAGTGCACAAACAGGCCAACGGTCAGGAACAGGTTATGCTGATGAAAGGTGGGGTAACCGGGAAACCGCGAGTCGAACTGCTGGAAACCATAGCCGAAGCTGAACAGGAGATCCGAGCCTTCGCCCAGCAGATGACTGTAGGTAAGTCCACCTTTCGCCAGGAATCCCTTGAAATAATCGCCGCCAATACCCGGTGCATAACCCACATTTGCCATCGCACTGAGTCTTCCAAGCATTGAAACAGCTGCCAGGGGCACCCGGAAATCCGCAAATATGGGCAGGGTATTGACCCGGCTGGTCGTACGGGTACCCTCAATTGTAGTGGACCGCCCACGGTATACATCATTACCGATACCCAGGCCCAGGTAAGCCTTGTCATAGAAATTCCGCCCAAATGCGAAATGGAACTGGTAACCGTTCATCGCATCCAAACCGCCCGAATGGCGCAGTCCCAGGATTCCCCCCGCTTCCAGCAGAGTATAGGTCGGACGCTGCTGAGCCCGCGTCGCACCCGAGCACCCGAGCAAAACAGCCAATAATAGGACATACTTTATCATAGATCAGTATAATATTTTGTAAACCAATTCCTTAAGTAACTCTCCGTGCGGAACATTCAATGCATTCACCCCTTTGGATTTCAGGTCATACATCCGCAGGTGATGGACGATGGCAAAAGTCTTCTGCCGGTTATAATTGCGTGCGGCCACCTCATACTCCCGGGTAAAAAAAGGATGAACACCCAGTTCCTTCGCCACGGTCTGTGGTGATTTATCGGCCAGGTAGTGGTATTTCAGCACCTTGATGAAATATCCCCCCATCGCGCCCAGCACCACGGGTATGGGGTTGGTTCGCGGATTCGCAGCAAAATAGTTGACAATCTGGAACGCTTTGACGGTATCCCGCTTAGCCAGCGCAGTATTCAGTTCAAAGACATTAAAATCTTTGCTGATCCCGATATGCTGTTCAACGTCCTGCGCGTTGATTTCCCGCTCCGCCGGAACATTCAGCATCAGCTTCTCCAGTTCATTCACCACTTTTGACAGGTCGTTTCCCAGGTATTCACCCATCATCGCTGCCGCTTGGGGATGAATCTGCCGTCCCTCATTTTTCAGGAACCCGGTAATCCAGGGGGCTACCTTGTCGTCGTACAGCTTTGCCGATTCAAGCACCGCACCGGCCCGTTCGGCAACTTTATACAGCTTTTTACGCTTATCAAATTTTGCGTACTTATGGGCCAGCACCAGCACCGTGCTTTTCATTGGGTTTTCCAGGTATTGCAGCAGCAGTCCGTCGTCTTTCCATTTCAAATGCTGCGCCTCCTTGACAATGATCACTTGAAAATCGCTCATCATCGGATAGCGTTTCGCGGCATTGACAATGGTAACAAAATCAGTATCCTTACCGTACAGGATCGTCTGGTCAAACCCTTTCTGCGCTTCGTCCAGCACCTGTGCCTCGATGCTGTCGCTCACCAGGTCAATGTAATAGGGCTCTTCGCCATGCAACAGGTAAACAGGCAGTAGCTTCCGCTTTTTAATATCGGCTATGATCGTATTGGCATCCATATCGTTCAATGTCCGGCGGCATGCTAGGCATCCACCTTCCAGGTCGCCAAATTAAACATTATGTTTCATCCGTAAAAGTTAAGTAAGTTTGCAGCATGTTTAGCCCCATACCGCTCAATTTACCGGCTTATCCGGCGAAACTCCGGGAAGAAAGCGGTAAGCTGTTCATTTTCGATGAGTTGCGGAAGAAGCACCTGGTGCTTACCCCCGAAGAATGGGTGAGGCAGCACTGGATCCAGCACCTCATACGCGAGAAAAAATACCCGGGCTCCCTGATCCGTATCGAGGGCGGGCTCCGGCTCAATGCCATGCAGCGACGGAGCGACCTTGTGGTGTACAACACCGATGGCGAGAAAATCCTGCTTGCTGAATTTAAATCACCCTACGTGACCATTAACCAGGCAACTTTCGAGCAGATTGCCCGCTACAACACCGTGCACCGGATTCCACTGCTGCTCATCAGCAATGGCCTCCAGCATCATTATTGCCGGATCCATTTCGACCGGAATGATTTCGAATTCCTTCCCGAACTACCGCACTACGGGGCTTGACATTTTGACAGGTAAACCGCACTGGCGTGATGTTTGTAAAACGAATATGACATCCAGCACACAAGAACATTGGATGGTTTACGTTATATTAGTCGAGTAAAACACCAGAAACCATGAGCATAGATAAAAACGAATTCAGGAAATACGCAATCAAACACCACCGGATTGGCAGCCAGCATGTAGATGGTTTTATTTCACGCGTGGAAAATAAAATGCCCACTTCACTCACGCCGTACATTATTGAAGAACGGCAGCTGAATGTTGCGCAGATGGACGTATTTTCGCGCTTGATGATGGACCGGATCATCTTTTTGGGTGACGCGGTAACCGACCAGGTAGCGAACATTATCCAGGCACAGTTGCTCTTCCTGCAATCTGCCGACGCCAACCGGGATATCCAGATCTACATCAACTCACCGGGTGGCAGCGTATACGCCGGCCTGGGCATTTACGATACCATGCAGTACATCACACCCGACGTGGCCACGATCTGCACGGGCATGGCTGCATCCATGGGGGCCGTACTGTTATGTGCCGGGGCCAAAGGTAAGCGTGCTGCGTTGAACCATTCCCGGGTGATGATCCACCAGCCTTCTGGCGGCGCACAGGGTGTAGCTTCCGATATGGAAATCAACCTCCGGGAAATGTTGAAACTGAAAAAAGAATTATATGAAATTATCTCCCACCATTCGGGCAAACCCTACGAATGGGTGGAGAAATCATCGGACCGGGATTATTGGATGACTTCATCGGAAGCCAAGGAACACGGCATGGTGGATGAGGTACTGAATTCCAAAAAACAAAAATAAAATGGCAAAGACTACCAGGGAAGTGGCCTGTTCATTCTGCGGCACCCGCAAGCAGGATGCGATGATGCTCATCGCAGGCGAGGGTGCGCACATCTGCGACCGCTGCATCACGCAGGCCGGTGAAATACTGGCCGAGGAACTGAACCTGCGCAAAAGCAAGGCACTGCAGACGACACTGAAACTGATCCGCCCCGTGGAAATCAAGGAACACCTCGATCAATATGTAATTGGCCAGGACGACGCCAAAAAGGTGATGGCAGTAGCAGTATACAATCACTACAAACGGCTCAATCAGAAGGTGGAAAAGGACGAGATCGAAATCGAGAAATCCAACATCATCATGGTGGGTGAAACCGGCACCGGCAAAACCCTGCTGGCCAAAACCATCGCCAAGATACTTAATGTACCGTTCTCCATCTGTGACGCTACGGTGCTGACCGAAGCAGGTTATGTGGGCGAGGATGTCGAAAGCATATTGACACGGCTGTTGCAGGCGGCCGATTACGATGTAACCGCCGCTGAGCGTGGCATCATCTACATCGACGAGATTGACAAGATCGCCCGCAAGAGTGACAATCCGTCAATCACGCGCGACGTATCCGGCGAGGGGGTACAACAGGCCCTGCTGAAGATATTGGAAGGCACCATCGTCAACGTTCCGCCACAGGGCGGACGCAAGCACCCCGACCAGAAAATGATCGCGGTAAACACCCAGAACATCCTGTTTATCTGCGGCGGTGCGTTTGACGGTATACAGAAGAAGATTGCCAACCGGCTGCGTACGCAGACCATCGGGTACAAGGTGAATGCGGAAGATACGGACATCGACCTGAATAACCTATATAAGTACATTACGCCGCAGGACCTGAAAAACTACGGCCTGATTCCCGAGCTGATCGGCCGTCTTCCGGTGGTGACGTACCTCAACCCACTGGATAAGGGAACCTTATTGAGTATCCTTACCGAACCGAAAAACGCACTGGTTAAGCAATACAAAAAACTGTTTGATTACGAAGACATCGAGCTTAAGTTCGAAGAGGATGTCTTTCAGTTTATCGTGGATAAGGCCGATGAGTTTAAACTGGGCGCCCGTGGCCTGCGTTCCATCTGCGAGGCCATTATGCTGGATGCCATGTTCGAGATTCCGTCAGCCAAAAAAGGCGAACAGAAGGAATTGTACATCTCGCTGGAATATGCCAAGCGCAAGTTTGAAAAGTCCGATCTTAAAAAGCTGAAAGCAGCGTAAATAAACGGCAAATGCACGATCAGAATGGCCGACGAGAAAATAAAACCGGTTAAAAGCCCGATTAGACCCGGACTGAAGACGAAGGAAGATATCGTAAACAACTGGTTGCCCCGGTATACCAGTCGGCCACTGAATGAATTTGGTGAGTATATTATACTCACCAATTTCTCTAATTATGTCAAGCTGTTTTCGGAGATGCATGACAACGCGCCCATCCTGGGGCTCGACAAGCCGATGCAGAGCGTTACAGCCGCAGGCATTACCATCATCAACTTTGGCATGGGCAGCCCGATGGCAGCTACGATTATGGACCTGCTGTCGGCCATTGCGCCGAAGGCGGTCCTCTTTCTCGGCAAAGCGGGCGGACTCAAGAAGAAAAACAAGATCGGCGACCTCGTGCTGCCGATTGCAGCCATCCGGGGTGAAGGTACATCGAATGACTATTTCCCCCAGGAGGTACCCGCCCTGCCCGCATTCGCCCTCCAGAAAGCCATTTCCACCACCATACGCGATTATTCATTGGACTATTGGACAGGTACGGTCTACACCACCAACCGCCGGGTATGGGAACACGATAAAGCATTTAAAAAATACCTCAAAAGTATCCGCGCCATGCTGGTCGACATGGAAACGGCGACCATTTTTTCCGTCGGCTTTGCCAACAAGATTCCCACAGGCGCATTGCTGCTGGTGTCCGACCAGCCCATGATTCCCGAAGGGGTGAAAACCGTGGAAAGCGATTCCAGCGTAACAGCCAGGTTTGTGGAGACCCATCTCAAAATCGGCATTGATTCGCTGAAACAGCTGATTAATAACGGCCTTACCGTAAAACACCTGCAATTCTGATTTAGCCTCGCCGGGGGGGCGTTACTTTTTTCTTGATAAAAAAGTAACCAAAAAATCAAGGCTATGAAGCTCCGGTTGCAGCTGATTGCAAAGCATTTATTGCGCGGATTGCAGCCGCTACGCTTTTTCAATCCGCTTGGTTATTGCTGGTCCGCACGTCATTGCACATGCGTTGCTGCTCGCTGCTTCCCGATGCTTCAAGGCCGTTTACCTCCGCGCATGGCCATAGCCGGACGAAGCACCAGCCCTCCGTTCCGCTTAAAATGTCGCATGGGAGATCTTACGGCTTGCAGTGGGATGCACTACCGCTGTAGCAAGAGATCCAAGCGGCGAGTCTTTGGTTACTTTCTGCGGAAGAAAGTAACACCAATTATCCCAATCACCAATTAAACCCGAGTAGCAAATAGAAAAAAGAATAAACAGGTTATATTACCGAGAAAGGAAGCACCAGCCCTCCGTTCCGCTTAAAATGCCGCATGGGAGATCTTACGGCTTGCAGTGGGATGCACTACCGCTGTAGCAAGAGATCCAAGCGGCGAGTCTTTGGTTACTTTCTGCGGAAGAAAGTAACACCAATTATCCCAATCACCAATTAAACCCGAGTAGCAAATAGAAAAAAGAATAAACAGGTTATATTACCGAGAAAGGAAGCACCAGCCCTCCGTTCCGCTTAAAATGCCGCATGGGAGATCTTGCGGCTTGCAGTGGGATGCACTACCGCTGTAGCAAGAGATCCAAGCGGCGAGTCTTTGGTTACTTTCTGCGGAAGAAAGTAACACCAATCACCCCTATCACCAATTATTCCTATTTTTGTACTAATCACCAACATAATAGCATCATGTGGTACAACAACATCCTGGAAACCATCGGCAATACGCCGCTGGTGAAGCTCAACCGCATCACCAAGGCCGTCAGCGGTACCATCCTGGTGAAAGTGGAGACCACGAACCCCGGTAATTCCATCAAAGACCGCATGGCCGTAAAGATGATTGAAGACGCCGAAAAAGCAGGCCTGCTGAAACCAGGCGGCACAATCATCGAGGGTACATCGGGCAATACAGGTATGGGGCTGGCCATCGCGGCGGTAATTAAGGGGTACAAATGTATTTTCACGACAACGGACAAACAGTCCAAGGAAAAGATCGACGCCCTGCGCGCTTTTGGCGCGGAGGTAATCGTATGCCCTACCAACGTCGACCCGGAAGACCCGCGTTCCTATTATTCGGTGTCCAGCCGGCTGGCGCGTGAGATCCCCAACTCCTGGAAGGCCAATCAATACGACAACCTTTCCAACACACAGGCCCACTATGAGCAGACCGGTCCCGAAATATGGACACAAACTGAAGGAAAGATCACCCACCTGGTGGTTGGTGTAGGTACCGGTGGCACCATCAGCGGTGCCGGCAAATACCTGAAGGAACAGAATCCGGCCATACAGGTCTGGGGTATCGATTCCTATGGCTCGGTATTCAAAAAATACAAGGAAACGGGAATTTTTGACAAAAGCGAAATCTACCCGTACATCACGGAGGGAATCGGTGAGGATTTCCTGCCGAAAAATGTCGATTTCGGGGTGATTGATCACTTCGAGAAAGTAACCGATAAGGACGCGGCATTAATGACCCGCGAAATTGCCCGCCGCGAAGGTATCTTCGTGGGAAATTCAGCGGGGGCAGCCGTAGCCGGATTACTGCAGCTTGCCGACCGGCTTACCGACAACGATGTAGTGGTGATTATTCTGCACGACCATGGCTCACGTTACATGGGAAAAATGTTCAATGAAGACTGGCTCCGCGAACGCGGATTCCTCGCTGACGAAAAGCTGACCGCGCAAAGCATCCTGAAAAAACGGGGTGAAGTACCGCTCGTCATGGCCGATGTGGAGCAATCCGTCCAGGAAACGTTCAACACCATGAAAACGCTCAATATTTCCCAGATTCCGGTAACGCAGCAGGGCATGGTAATCGGTAAGGTCACGGAATCGGATATCCTGAATGCCCTGCTGGACAACCCTGCGCTGAAATCCGCCCAGGTCCAGGAAATCAGCACGCCTCCCTTCCCTTTCGTTGACCTCCGTACGTCAATTGATAAGATTTCCTCATTGATCCACAAAGACAATCAGGCAGTGCTCGTGGAAGACGAATACGGACAGATTGCGATCATTACGCAATACGACATTATCAATGCTATTTCCGGATAAAAGAGAAATGCAGGTGGATTAACCCGTTTTCGGATCGGCTTCTATCCGCCGGATATTGGCTCCCAGCGCCTGCAGCCGGGCCTCAATATGCTGATATCCCCGCTCGATCTGTTCGATATTATGGATCACGGATTTTCCCTGCGCTGAAAGCGCGGCAATGAGCAGTGAAACCCCCGCGCGGATATCCGGTGAGGTCATTTCGATGCCCCGCAGCTTAAACGCTTTGTCCAGGCCCATCACGACAGCGCGGTGCGGATCGCAAAGGATGATCTGCGCGCCCATATCAATAAGCTTGTCCACAAAAAACAGCCGGCTCTCAAACATCTTCTGATGGATCAGCACATTGCCTTTAGCCTGTGTAGCCACAACAAGCACGATACTGAGCAGGTCGGGTGTAAAACCCGGCCAGGGTGCGTCCGAAATGGTCAGGATGGAGCCGTCAATGAATGTATCGATGGCATAACTATCCTGGGCAGGGATGAAAATATCATCGCCCCGCAGCTCGAACCGGATACCAAGTTTGGAAAAGACGGAAGGAATAATACCCAGCTCGTTAAAGCGGACGTCCTTGATGGTGATCTCGGAGCCGGTCATGGCCGCCAGTCCGATAAATGAACCCACTTCGATCATATCAGGCAGCATGCGGTGTGTGGTACCGCCCAAACTGTCCACCCCTTCGATGGTCAGCAGGTTGGAGCCAATGCCGCTGATTTTTGCGCCCATGCGGTTCAGCATGTGGCAAAGTTGCTGAAGGTAAGGTTCACAGGCCGCATTGTACAGCGTGGTTGTACCCTGGGCAAGTACCGCTGCCATCACGATGTTGGCAGTGCCCGTTACCGATGCTTCATCCATCAGGATATAAGCACCCTTCAGGTTGGTGGCATCCACATTAAAAAAATGGGTGTCAGGATCGTAGTGAAACTTGGCGCCAAGCCGTTCAAAACCCAGAAAATGGGTATCGAGCCGCCGCCGGCCAATCTTATCGCCACCCGGTTTGGGAATTGCCGCCCGGCCATACCGGGCCAGCAGCGGGCCTACGATCATGATCGATCCGCGCAGGCCGCCCCCTTTGGCCTTAAATTCTTCCGATGTGAAATAATCGAGATCAATTTCGTGTGCCCGGAACGTATAGGTGTCCCCATTCACGCGGTTAACCTCCACGCCCAGCTCGCCCAGCAGCTCAATGAGCTTATTAACGTCTTTAATGTCCGGGATGTTGCTAATGGTGATTTCCTCGTCCGTCAGCAGCACGGCCGACAGTACCTGTAAGGCCTCATTTTTGGCTCCCTGCGGTACAATAGTGCCACGCAGTGGTTTCCCGCCGTATATTTCAAATGCATTCATCGTTGACCCATGAAATGTGCCTGCACGCCGTTGGCGTTTCGCACGTTAGTGCCGCTTGCCTTTCTGTTTCTTCTGGTTCTGGACTTTTTTACCTTTTCCGTTTCCGTTCTGGAGGTTGGTACCGCCTTTGGTCCGGTTACCGGGAGGCGGGGTTTTGAAATCGAGTTTCGTCAGGCTCACGTCAGACTTAAGCTGCAGCTCGCCTCCGGATAATTCCCGGAGGTCGCCGATGATCAGCTCGTCATCCACGGAATCCTTATTCCATGTCAGGTAAGCCATTTTCATGAAATTGGCGATGGCCAGGGTCATGTGCTGGCGCTTCTCCGAATCAGGTACGGCTTTCGCCTTCTCGATCATGCTTTCGATGGTGTGTCCGTAATGCTTATACCGGATGCGGTGCTGGGGGTATCCCAGCGGGTCCGGCTTCGGATGGATAGCCTCCGGTTCCGGTATGGGATACGGCGAGTCCACATCGATCTGAAAATCGGACATGATGTGCAGGTGGTCCCACAGCTTATGCTTAAAGTCAGCCACGTCACGCAGATGTGGATTCAGGAATCCCATCATATCGATCACAACCTGCGCATGGCGGTTGCGTTCTTCCTTGGTTGGCAACGTGCAGATGTAGTTTACCATATTCTGTACGTTGCGGCCATATTCCGCCAAAATCAGTTTAGGCCGGGTGCTGTTATAGTCGAATTCCATATTATCCATTTATCCTACGATTCTCAGTTTTGCAAATTTAAGCAACAATTGCTTCTGTCCCAATTCTTTGAAGAAAATAGTTGCTTTGACCTCTCCTTTTCCCCCTTCAAGGTTCAGCACCTTGCCAAAGCCGAAGCGCTCATGTTCCACCTCCATACCTACCTGCAGGTTGCTCGTATCCGAAGGGGCAAAGCCGGGAGTCGGGGTATGTGCCTTGGGCAATATGGAGGTTGTCTTCGGCGCGATCTTGGGTTTGGGTTTAGTAAAAACATCCCGTTGCTGCCATGCCGTGCGTTCACCTTCAAACGTACTGCCCGGCTGCGGTGCCGGTTTGGCCCTGAAATCGAGCTCCAGGTACTTCGGGTCCAGTTCGTCCAGGAACCGGCTGGGCTCGCAGTTATTCAGCGTGCCCCAGCGGTAGCGTGAAGTAGCATAGCTGAGAAACAGTTTCTTTTCCGCCCGGGTGACAGCCACATAAAACAACCGCCGTTCTTCCTCCAGCTCGCTGCGCGAATTGAGCGAGAGCTGCGAAGGAAAGAGGTTCTCTTCCAGTCCCACAATAAATACATTGGGGAATTCCAGTCCCTTGGAAGAGTGGATAGTCATCAGCGAAACAGTATCCGCATTGGGGTCCTTGTCATTGTCATCATTGGTCAGCAACGCCACGTCCTGCATAAAAACATCAAGTCCCTTTTCGGCAATGTCCTCGCGTTCGCTGAACTCCTTGATCCCGTTGAGCAGCTCCTGTATATTTTCATAGCGGCTGAGGCCTTCCACGGATTTATCCGCATACAGGTCTTTCAGTATGCCCGAATGCTGTGCAATATGCATGGCGGCGTCAAATGCCGAATGGTTTTTTGCCACCACCTGAAAGCCCTGTATCAGGACAGCAAATGCGCCGACCGCACCCGCACTCCGGCCGTCCAGGTAGGATGCGGCATTGCCGATCACATCCCACAGCGTGATCTGCTGCTGATCGGCCGCCACCAGGATGCGGTCGACCGTGGTGTCGCCGATTCCCCGGCGGGGGTAGTTGATCACCCGTTTCAGGGCTTCCTCATCACTGGGATTGAATACCAGCCGGAAATACGCGATCAGGTCTTTAATCTCCTTCCGTTGATAAAACGAGGTACCCCCGTAAATTTTATAGGGGATATTGATCTTCCTGAGTGCCTCTTCCATCGCCCTGGACTGGGCATTGGTCCGGTACAGAATGGCAAAATCGAGGTATTTACCGCCGTGCAGTGCCCGTTCCTGGGCAATAGCCTCCGCAACAATCTTCCCCTCCTCGTTATCGCTGAACGCCCGGTTCACCCGGATTTTTTCGCCCTGCTCATTCTCGGAGAAGACATTTTTCTTCAGCTGGTCCTTATTATTGGCGATGATGCTGTTGGCTGCATTAACGATATTCTGTGTCGAACGGTAGTTCTGCTCCAGCTTAAACACCCGCAGGTCGGGATAATCCTTTTCAAAATTGAGGATGTTCTGGATATTCGCGCCGCGGAACGCGTAAATACTCTGGGCATCGTCGCCCACCACGCAGATGTTCTCGTTAATTGCCGCCAGTTTCCGTACAATCAGGTACTGTGAAAAGTTGGTATCCTGATACTCATCCACCATGAGGTATTTAAACTTGTGCTGGTATTTGTGCAGCACCTCCGGATACTCCCGGAACAGGACGTTCGTCTTGAACAGCAGGTCGTCAAAATCCATGGCGCCGGCTTTGTAGCAGCGCTGCGTGTAGGTCAGGTAAATCTGGCCCAGCTGGCCCCTGCCGTTGGAGAAGTCATCCGCCTGGATCTGTTCGTTGCTGCTGTATTCCGTGGCCGATATCAGGTTATTCTTGGCCGAAGAGATGCGATTGTACACGAAATTGGCATTATACAGCTTATCATCCAGCTGCATCTCCTTCAGAATGGTCCGGAGCAGGCTTTTGCTGTCGTCCGTGTCATATATGGTAAAATTGCGCGGATAGCCGATGTGTTCGGCTTCCGCACGCAGTATCTTGGCAAAAACCGAGTGGAATGTCCCCATCCAGATGTTCCGCGCCTCATCGCCCACCACCGCGGTGATGCGGTTGCGCATTTCCTTTGCTGCCTTATTGGTAAAGGTAAGCACCAGAATCTGAAAGGGGTCTACGCCCTGTTTGATCAGGTGGGCTACCCGGTAGGTAATGACGCGCGTTTTTCCGGACCCAGCACCGGCCACAATCATGACCGGGCCGTTTGTCTGTTCCACGGCCGCCCGCTGCGAGGGGTTCAATCCAGCTAAATAATCCAAAATTTATTCCTGTCTTTTTCTGTTTCGTGATCGTGCCGTAAAGGTACGAATTTAGGTGAGTTCTTCGGTACCCCTGACCGCAAAAGTACCCAAACCGGCCTGCTCACTGCCGGGAGGCTCATGAACACGCTGGCGCGCAACGCTTAATGCTTATAGCCTACTGCCTACACACTTCACCAACCGCCCTCCACTGACCACAGACCACTCCTCACCAGCTACCGGCCACAGTCCAGTCACCCACTAACACTCTTCCTCCACAGTCTCCGTCTCCACCGCAGCCGTTGCCTGTTTCCGCTTCCCTGCACCGGTACCCAGCTTGACCAGCACCGGCGCCGTAGCGATGAACACGATCCCCATGATGACATATTCGAGGTTGCGCTGGACCCAGGCGTTCTCGCCGAGCAGGTAACCCAGGGTTGCCAGACTGCCTACCCAAAGAATGCCGCCCACCACATTGTAGAACGCAAACTTCTTGAAATCCATCTTCACGATACCGGCCACAATGGGGGCAAATGTCCGTACAACAGGAAGGAAACGAGCCAGAATAATGGCCATCCCGCCACGTTTGTCATAAAATTCCTGCGCACGGAAAATATATTCCTTCTTAAACAGCCAGTTGTCTTTCATCCGCAACAGCCGATGTCCAAAATATTTCCCGCACCAGTACCCCACGAAATTACCCAATATACCGGCCGCCGAAATCAGGGCAATCCAATACAGCAGGGTAAGCACGGAATCCACCGGCCCCAATGTCAAATTGGCAATGATAATACCTGCAATAAACAGGATGGGATCACCCGGAAGGAAAAAACCAATGAGAATACCGGTTTCAGCAAAAACAATAAACAGTAATAAATACAGGCCGCCGTGGGCAACAATCCAGTCAGGATTGGTTAAATTATTTAAAAAATCGAGCAACGCTTCCACAAACTAATCAAAATAACGTCAAAGGAACGGATGAATACTGGAAAGACGTGGTACAAAATCATGCCATAACCCCGACGGATCATGTCATTTTTTGATAATATTTTGGAAAAGCAAAAGCCGGAAGACTAATGGCGCGGTTAAGAAAATGCGGAAGCCGATATAAACCCGTAATAATCAGGCATCCGACGGAAAACGAAGGGAATTATCCGAAAGCCGGTTGGCTTACCGCAGCACACCTAAAAAGGTGCATCGTCATTCATGTCATTCATGCGCGACTGCCGCGTAATACTGCCAGGTTGGTCAAACGATGCGGAGGGACCCAGGCCGGCGCTGAACGAACCGGAAGCCGGAAAATCACCGCCACCAAAAGAAAAGTCATTCTCCAGGTCGGCAAATTTCACATACTTACCGATGAAACGAAGCTGTACGGTACCGGTTTCACCGTTCCGGTGCTTGGCGATGATGACCTCTCCCACACCGGCCGTAGACTGGCCGGCTTCGTCTTCCGTGAGGCCATAATATTCGGGACGGTAAAGGAACAGCACCATATCAGCATCCTGTTCGATAGATCCCGATTCACGTAAATCCGACAGCATGGGGCGCTTGCTTCCGCCCGGGCGGCTTTCCACCGCACGACTCAACTGCGAAAGTGCAATCACGGGAATGTTCAACTCCTTGGCCACCGATTTAAGCGACCGCGATATACTGCCGATCTCCTGTTCGCGGTTTCCGCCTTTACCATCGTTCTTGCCATGCATGAGCTGCAGGTAATCCACAATCACCATCTGGATATCGTACTGGGCTTTCAGTCGCCGGCATTTCGCGCGGAACTCAAAGATATTGAGCGCGGGGGTGTCATCGATCAGCAGGGGTGCCTGGGTAAGCCGGCCGATACGCGAGTGGAGTTGTGTCCATTCATGATCGGCCAGGTTGCCTTTGCGCAGCTTCTCCTGCTCGATTTCGGTTTCGCCCGCGATAAGCCGGTTAACCAGCTGCACGGACGACATTTCCAGCGAAAACACCGCCACCGGCTTTCCGTGATCAACCGCCGCATTGCGGGCACAGCTTAAAACGAAAGCCGTTTTACCCATGGCGGGGCGCGCAGCCACAATCACCAGGTCGGAAGGTTGCCAGCCCGAGGTCATCCGGTCCAGCTCGGTAAAACCCGAAGGGACTCCTGTCAGGCCATCGGTACGGTCGCGCAGTGTTTCCAGCGCTTCCACCGCCTCGCGCATGATGTCGTCCATCTTGCGTGTATCACGCCTCAGGTTGTTCTGGGCAATGTCAAACAGGCTCTTTTCCGCATGGTCCAGCAAATCAAAAATATCCGTGGTATCTTCATATGCGTTGTTGATGATTTCGGTGGATACCTTAATCAGTTCACGCTGGATGTATTTCTGCGAAACGATACGCGCATGGTATTCAATGTTGGCGGCAGATACCACGCGGTCGGTCAGCTGGGTAATGTAATATGCCCCCCCTACCAGCTCCAGGGCACCCATCTTCCGCAACTCGGCGGTTACGGTGAGCAGGTCAATGGGAGAAGTTTTCTGGAACAGGTTATAAATTGCCTCAAAAATTTTCTGGTGGGCCTCGGTGTAAAACGTTTCCGGCTTCAGGATGTCAATAACCTCGCTTAGCGCATTCTTTTCCAGCATCAATGCACCCAGCACCGCCTCTTCCAGATCCACCGCCTGCGGAGGGAGCTTGCCCAGCCCGCTGACCAGGTTATTCAACCGTGTACGCCGTTCCGCAAATGTTCCGCGCGAGGGGTTACTGGTCTGTTGGGAGGTGTATTCGTTCTCTTGGCTCATTGTACTTACTAATACGGTAAAAGGATCTGCTAATCGTTAATGGTTACTAACCGGTAGCTGTATTTAAAACAGCCAAACAAATGTATACATTTTGGCACCCATATTTCCGGCAAGTTCTGAACAACCTCTTCACAGCACCCACCGTGTGAAAAATGTTACCGCTTGAAACTGGCTTAGTTAGCCCGCCGGAACGCAAAGGGCCAAATGTTAAAAACATGTGCAAAACAGCAAAAATAAACTGTTTATCAACGAGTTACGTGACGTTAATAATTTACCTTCCTGTGGATTGCTTTAATTTAGAACACAAAAACCGCGCCCTTTTAGGCAAAAATCCGGAACATAATTTCTACGCATTGATAATCAATTTAAAGCAGATCAGTAACCGCCGATGACGGCGGTAACGGGCTGTCATTTTTTCCTGCCCTTTCTTCCGCAGTGTCCCGTAAGCTTCCGTCGGGATGAGGGTCCGGGACGGGGATGCATATGGACCGGGTATTTGTCGGGGCCGGCTTGACGTGAGTCCAGGGTGAGTCCAGGGTGAGTCCATAGTGAGTCCAGGGTGAGTCCACCTTTTTCCGTAAAAAACATGGACGCACCCCGCACGCAGTACCGCCGCAATACGGTTGGGCTACGTATCAGGGCAGACGCACATGCGGTGCGGAACCGACCTATGCGCGATGCCGGGCAACCGTCACGCGGAATCTACGTAAAATCGGCTACGATACACCTGCCGTAGCTATAAAATTGTATCTTTGCGTACCATGGCAACATCCGATACGATAAAGCCTTACCAGGACGACCAAGTAAGCAAAAAACAGCAGGTAGCCGATATGTTCAACAACATTTCGGGCACGTATGATTTCCTCAACCATTTTATGTCGCTTGGCATCGACATCATCTGGCGCAAAAAGGCCATCCGTCTGTTAAAGCCTTCCGCCCCCGGGCACCTGCTGGATGTCGCGACCGGCACCGGCGATTTTGCATTGGAAGCACTCCGCCAGTTAAAGTCCGCAAAAATAATCGGGGTCGACATTTCCCAGGGCATGCTGGATGTAGCCAGGGAAAAAATAGCCAAAAAAGGACTTGGCGACCGGTTTGAAGTGCAGCTGGGCGATTCGGAACACCTGCATTTTGACGATGCCACTTTCGATGCCGTAACAGTGGCTTTCGGCGTACGCAACTTTGAAAACCTCGAAAAGGGGCTCACCGATATCTGCCGGGTGCTTAAACCCGGAGGAAAAGCGATCATTTTGGAATTTTCCAAACCGCGGGTGTTCCCCGTAAAACAACTGTATCGCTTTTATTTTAACCACGTTACCCCGTTCATCGGCCGTTTTTTTTCCAAAGACAAACGCGCATACGGCTACCTTCCCGAATCGGTTGCCGCATTTCCGGACGGGCGGGCGTTCACTGAACTGCTGCAGCGTGTCGGTTTCAGGGAAACACGGTGCCTGCCCCAGACGTTTGGCATCTGTACCATCTACGTAGGCACCAAATGAAACCGGCTTTTTTCGCATATACCTTCATACTGGCATTGCTGGTATCCGCTACCGCAACTGCCCAGCAGCAACGGCGCCCGCAGCGCTGGGGCGGCGGGGTAGATGACGAACGGCTCCATTTTGGCTTTAGCTTCCACTACCTCAGCGCCGATTATAAAATCACGCTGAAACCCGACTGGCAACAACCGTATGAGGAGGGTGGCGTACCGGTGGCCGACTCGCTGTACGGTGTCCGTGCACCTTTCCAGCAGGGCTTGGGCCTGGGGCTGCTGGCCGACCTGAAGCTCTCCGAAAATGCCAACCTCCGGTTTACCCCCAATCTCGTATTCTCCAACAAAACGGTGGATTATCGGTATACACCTAATACCATCGTTAATAGTCACGAGCGCGACCTGTCGGCGCTGGTGCGCGCGACCTATATTGACCTGCCGTTGCTGTTCAAGTTCAAATCGGACCGCAAGGGCAACTACCGGGGCTACCTCATCGGCGGCGGCAAATATTCCCTCAACGTGGTTTCGGGCAAACGGTACAACGATCGCGATAAGGTGCCGCTCGAGAAGCTCTTAAAAACCAAACCGGGATACTTTTCCTATGAAGCCGGTATCGGGTTCGACCTGTACTTCGATTACTTTAAAATGTCGCCTGAAATCCGGTGGGTACAAAGCGTGGGCAACCTGCTTGATGCCCGTGAACCTAATATGTACAATCACCCGATTGAGCGGCTTATGCTGCGCAATTTTCAGGTCAGTTTGTTTTTTGAATAACGCATAACACCAATTTTAACTGTTAAATTCAATTATATGTCATCCACATCCAATAAAATAGCGTTTATCACCGGCGCGAGTGCCGGCATCGGAGCGGCCTGCGCCGAAGTATTTGCCCGCGAGGGGTATAACCTGCTGCTTGCTGCCCGGCGCGTAGATCGCATCGAGGAATTGGCTGCCCGGCTCCACGCCGCATACGGGATAGACACCCACCTGCTTTCACTTGACGTCCGCGATGCCGACGCCGTTTTCTCATCAGTTGAAAACCTGCCGGCCGCCTGGAAAAAAATCGACGTACTGGTTAATAATGCAGGCCTCAGCCAGGGGCTGGATCCAATCCACGAAGGGGATATCGGTGACTGGGACCGCATGATCGACACCAATATCAAAGGGCTGCTGTATGTTACCCGCGCCGTGTCACCCGGTATGGCGGCGCGCCAGAGCGGGCACATCATCAATGTTGGCTCCATTGCCGGCAAACAGGTGTATGCCAACGGCGGTGTGTATTGCGCCACTAAATTTGCGGTGGATGCCCTCAGCCAGGGCATGCGCATCGATTTGCTGGACAAAGGCATTAAGGTTACCGCTATCCATCCGGGCATGGTGGAAACGGAGTTCTCAGAGGTACGCTTCAAAGGCGATAAAACGCGGGCGAAATCCGTTTACCTCAACCTGGAGCCGCTAGTGGCCGAAGATATTGCCGAAGCCGTATGGTTTACCGCCTCCCGGCCGAAGCATGTTAACATCAACGATATGCTGATCATGCCCACCGCCCAGGCCAACGCCACCACGGTGGTCCGCAACAAATAAGAAGCATCGGGGTTTGAAATTACATGTTTACCAAAAAATAACGAAATGGCATTACAGGAACAGATCGACCAGGAAATAAAAACCGCTATGCTGGCCAAGGACAATGCCCGGCTGCGGGGACTGCGGGCCATCAAGGCAGCCATCTTACTGGCCAAAACCGAAAAGGGACCTGCAGAGGCGCTTACCGCGGAAACCGAGATCAAGGTATTGCAGAAACTCGCCAAGCAACGGCGGGAATCGGCCGAAATCTACGAACAGCAGCACCGTAGCGACCTATACCAGATTGAGATGGAGGAGCTGACCGTAATCGAAAGCTTCCTGCCCAAGCAGCTCAGCCAGGCAGAAATCGAACAGGCTGTCCGGCAAATCATCGCCGACACAGGTGCCTCCAGCATGAAAGACATGGGAAAAGTGATGGCCGCCGCCAATCAGCAGCTGGCCGGAAAAGCAGATGGAAAGACCGTCTCGGCGGTCGTAAAGGCACTGCTCGGCTAATCCTCCCGGCCCACTCTCCGGAGGTGTGCATCCCGATCGCGTTCGTAGGTGGAGATATGGCGTTCCTTTTTACTCTCGAAGATATCATCAATAGTAATCAGGATTCCGGTCTCCTCCACCTCGCCGAATTCATCGTTAATGGCCGTACCGAAGGTCTTCATTGTTGATGACAGGTTCATGTAGGTATTGATCAGCGGCGGAATATTCTCTCCCAGTGCCCGCACCCGGCTGTTGAGCACTTTATAACCCTCTTTATAGGGTAATCCCTCAAACAGGCCGTGGAACGTTTCGGTATCGCTATGATAGCCAAGTGGCCGGATAGGCCATACCAGCCGTTCCATATCGGGGAAATAATAATTCATAAAATACAGCAGCAGATCCCGCGCCTCCTTATTGTAATGCGGATACATGGTGACCTTGCCGAACAGGTATTTGACATCGGGGTTGAGTTTCACGACAGCCCCAAGGCCATCCCACAGGTTATCAAGCGAAAACAATCCTTTGCGGTTATCCTTTGCCGGCTGGTAGCGGGGCTGCACAAATGACCGCCCGAGCTCAATGGTATACGGCAGGTAGGCCGTTTTGAATTTTTCGGAAAAATGAAAATAATGCGCGGTAGACAGGTTGATCTCCCCGTGGCTGTTGGCGCCTACATCCCGGCATTTGATCAGCCGGTATCCGGCAATGATCTCTTCGTCTTCCGGATTCCAGGCGATCAGCTGGTCATAAGCGTCCTCACCCATATCGTTGTCATCCACATCGTAGGGCAGGCCCGTTCCGCCGCCCGCTGCCCGGAACGTGACTTCCCTTAACCGGCCGATTTCCAGCACAGTATGGGGTGCACTCCGGTGGTTTACCAGGTAAACCTCATTATTGCCGTTATTGGTATAACGCACAAATGTTTCTTCCGTAAGCTCCTTTTTTATCAGATTCTTATCAACAGGGGCTATAATTTCTTGCATATAGTTTCGTTTTCCGGAGCTAAATTGTAAACCAGTTGTTTGACCGCCGCCGCCCATTCCTTCTCGCTTTTGGAGTCGTCAAAATCGGCATAGGGGATTGTTTTTCCTACGCATATCGTCACCGTCTTGTTTTTCTGTGCAAACATCTCGTCGGGCAGATAAAACATCTCCAGGTTGGCTTTAATGCCCAGTAGTTCCCTGCAACGAGCAAAATTATAAAAAAAGCTTGAATTTTCGCCCTGGATATAAACGGGTACAATATCTTTCTGATATTTTTTTGCTTTGTTGATGAAACTTTTTTTCCATTCCAGGTCTGCCACCCGTCCCTGCCGTTTGCGCGATACCAGGCCGGCGGGAAACACGAGCAGGGCATGGTCCGCTGCATATGCCGCCTCAATCTGTTCCATTCCTTTCCGCCCCTGCGTGCCGTGCTTATTTACGCCCACGAACAGGGGTTCAAGGTTTTTGATGTTCAGCAGGATGTCATTCACAATGAATTTAATGTCTTTACGGTATTTACCAAGTGCGTGCATAAAGGCCACCCCATCGAGCCCGCCCAGCGGATGATTGGAAGCGAAGATGACACCGCCCGAGGGTGGTATATGCTCCGCTCCCCGCAGCTCGACGTTAACGCCCAGCTCGCCGATCAGGGCATCCACGAAAGCCAGTCCGTGCAGGTGCCCGATCCGGGACATGATCCCGTTGATGTCGTCTTCGTGGACCACCCGCTCAATATACCGGAGCACAAACCGGGGGAGCCAACGCAGCAGGGCCGGGTTCTTCCGCCCGATGACATCCCGGATGACAATGTATTTATTTTTATCTTCCAAAACAGTAGCTTAGCCGTTCCTTCTTTTGGCATGGCGCCGCATTTCGGAAACCGTAGCCAAAAGTAACAAAACTTATGGTTGCTCGTGCAAATGAATCGGGAATATCACATTTTTCCCTGATGTGTAAAAAAAACACAAAATAATCGTTCATCTCATCAAAACCCAGTAATTTTGAACAGCAGATTAAACGATTGGCTTTTCGGACTGTTTAATAAGTAGAAGGGAGATCAACGCTATGAACATCGGCCAAATCATCACTGAACAGGACTACGCGGTAGACCCCGCAGACCGGATCGCATCCGTACTGGATAAAATGGCGGAGTTTCGCCTTATCCGGCTGCCCGTGGTAAAAGACGGGATTTTTCTCGGACTGGTATCGGACGAGGCACTGACCGAATACCCGCAGGCCGACCATAGCCTGCAACAGGCCTCCCTCTCCTACCAGCAGGTATATGTCTATGGCACGCAGCACATTTATGATGGCGTGCTCTTTTTCCACATCCACCCCATCTCCCTGATGCCGGTAATTGATAACCAGCACGGTTACCTGGGCGCGGTAACACCACTGCAGTTAGCGGATGCACTGAGCCGGACCATGTCGCTGCAACAGCCGGGCGCAATCATTGTGCTGGAAATGGGACAGCGCGATAATGCCCTTTCACATATTGCGCACATCGTAGAGTCGGACAACGCACAGATACTCAATTCTTATGTACAGTCCTTTTCCGATTCCTCCAGGCTGGAAGTCACCATCAAGGTCAATAAGCTGGAAATATCGTCCATCGTGGCTACGCTGCTGCGGTATGACTACCAGGTAAAGGCGACGTACAATGATGAAAACAGCCGCGACAATACGCACGACCGCTACGAACAGCTGATGAATTACATCAATATGTAATGCGGTATGAAGCCCATGGAGACGAACAGATCATCACCAGCTAACCAACTATGAAAATTGCAATTTACGGTAGGGAGTTCCACCCGTCCGTCATTCCGTATGTCCGGCAGTTGCTGGACCATTTAATATCCAGGCAGGCCGAATTATGGATTTATGACAGTTTCCATCGTTTTCTGACGGAGCAGATTACCTGTCCGCACCAGTTCCGCACGTACCATTCCAGGGAGCAGCTGCCGGAAGATACCGGATTCATGTTAAGTCTGGGTGGCGACGGCACGATGCTGGCGGCAGTGTCTATTGTGGGGCCTTCGGGCATTCCCGTAGCCGGGATCAACTTTGGGCGCCTCGGGTTTCTGGCCAGCATCAATAAGGGGGAGATCGAAGATGCGCTGGATGCGATCCTGGATGGTGCCTATGATATTCAGCAGCGGGCACTGCTTTCCGTGGTGGCAGGTGACACGCCCCTTTTTGACGGTAACCCGTTTGCCCTTAACGACATTACCATTTTCAAATACGACAGTTCGGCCATGATTACGGTACAGGCCCACCTCAACGGTGAGCTGCTCAATGCGTACTGGGCCGACGGCATTATCGTGGCCACCCCTACCGGCTCGACCGCCTATTCGCTGAGTTGCGGCGGACCCATCATTATGCCGGGCAGCGGAAATTTTGTCATTACCCCGATATCACCCCACAACCTTAACGTGCGGCCCGTGGTTATTTCAAACGATTTTGAACTCGACCTGGAAATCGAAAGCCGCACCGGAAAATTTCTCCTTTCGTGTGACTCGAAAACGGAAACGGTTTCCACCGATACACGGCTGAAAATCAAGCGGGCTGCGTTTGACATCAACCTCATCCGGCTGAAGAACCACAGCTTTTTCGCCACCCTGCGCAACAAACTGCTCTGGGGAATCGATGCACGCAATTATTAAACACGATAATTGCGTGATTTCTATTATATTTACCCCCTTTGGAAAAACCAGTAACCATTGTGCATAAGGGTATCGCCGTATTAATTGTCCTGCTGGGCCTGATGGCTAATTCCGCGCGCGCGCAGGAATTCGAAGTGGGTATACAGGGTGGCGCATCGGGTTATATGGGCGACCTGAACCCGGAGAATCCCGTGGCGTATAACGACTGGGCGGCTGGCTTTATGGTTAAATACAATTTCGATCATACCTGGGGGATACGGGCCAATTTTACCTATGCCAATATCTGGGCTGCCGACGGCAACTCGCGTGTGGCGCAACGGCGGGAGCGCGACCTGGACTTCTTCGGAAACATTAAGGAGGCCTCGCTGGTGGCTGATTTCAATTTCTTCAGGTGGTTGCCGCAGCGCGGTCGGGTGGTCTATACCCCATATATCTTCGCCGGTATTGCGGGGATGCAGTTCGAACCGAAAAATTACCTGCCTTCCTCCGGCGAAAAGGTAAAACTTCGGGAAATGCAGACCGAGGTTGATACACTGTTTAACCAAACCGGGTACGGAAAATATGCGCTGGCCATCCCATTTGGGGTGGGCTTCAAATATAACCTGCGCGGCCCGTGGTCCGTGGGGGTGGAGGTCGGCTACCGATTGGCATTGACGGACTACCTCGATGATGTAAGCGGGGTTTATCCAAACCGGGTACCCCCCAGTGATCTGCCATCGGGAGCATCGGCTGTCGACTGGTTTAACCTGACGTACCGCCATACACCTAACGCGGTTCCCGGCAGCCAGCGCGGCGATGGACGACCATACGATTCGTACATGACCGCAGGGATCACCCTATCATACACGATCTTCAAGGGCGGATGCCCGGAATGGCGATAATTTTTTTCTGTTATCTTTGCAGCAAAATGACAATAGATAGTAAAGACACGATAGACCCGTTGCGGTTGCCACAGCATGTGGCCATCATTATGGATGGAAATGGCCGGTGGGCAAAGGAAAAAGGCAAACTGCGCGTATTCGGTCACAAAAACGGAGTAAAGGCGGTGCGTGATACCGTGGAGGGTGCCGTCGAAATCGGCGTTAAGTACCTCACCCTGTACGCTTTTTCAACTGAAAACTGGAACCGTCCCAAACTGGAAGTGTCTGCATTGATGGAGCTGCTGGTCAGCACCCTCAGCAAAGAAACCAAAACGCTTATGAAAAACGGTGTCAGGCTTCAGGCCATCGGTGATCTGGCGCAGCTGCCCGGCAGGTGTTACAAAGGCCTCCAGGAAGTCATTGCACAAACCGGGAACAACACCAACAGCACACTCACACTGGCGTTGAGCTACAGCGCCCGCTGGGAAATTACTGAGGCGGCAAAACAGCTGGCGAAAGCGGCGCTGGAAGGGTCTATCCAACCGGATGAAATTGACGAGAAACTGTTTAGCCAATACCTGTCGACCAGGGACATGCCCGATCCGGAACTGCTGATCCGTACCAGCGGTGAGCAGCGCATCAGCAATTACCTCCTGTGGCAACTGGCCTATTCCGAGTTGTATTTTACGCCCAAAATGTGGCCCGAATTCCGGAAAGCCGACCTATTTGAGGCCATTGCGGCGTACCAGAAACGGGAGCGCCGGTTCGGCATGACCAGCGAGCAACTGAATTCGTAACAGCACAGCCGAGCCATGCACAATCCCTGCAATTTCCGGGCAGCATCCATCAGGCCAAACAGGTGTAATCCGACAAAAAAATGCCTTTTAACAAAAATTAACAACTGTTTAATGTACTTTAGCAGCGATAAACAATATAGATGAAGCGGATAGTATTTATTGCACTTATAACGATATTGGCAGCAGGTGCCGCCCGGGCCCAGCAACGGGGACTCCCCATCGGTGAATCCGATGAGTTCAGTTACCTGAATCCCAAGAATTTTATCATCGGCGGAATTACCGTAAGCGGCACCGAATACCTGGATAACGACGTGCTGATCACCATTTCCAAGCTGGTGGTGGGTACCCGGATCGAGGTACCCAGCGATGCAACGTCCAATGTAGTCAAAAACTTAATGGACCAGGGGCTGTTTGACGATGTGAAGCTATATGCCGATGCCGTAAGGGGTGATTCGATCTTCTTCAACATCCATGTGGTGGAACGCCCCCGGCTTACCCGCATTGACATTGAGGGGCTGAGCAAAACACAGACCGAGGAGGTACGTAAGCAGCTGAATGAAAACACGGGTAAAATCGTCAACGAAAACCTGATGAACACCACGCGCAATACCATTACGCGTTACCTACGGGAAAAGAGCTACCTGTATCCGGAAATCACCATGGCCGCCGTCAAGGATTCCAGCCAGGCGAACAACCAGATTCTGGTTGTTAACGTCGACCGCAATCGGAAGGTCCGGGCCCACCGCATCAACTTCACAGGCAACGAAGCGTTTTCACAGCGTCAGCTCCGCAAATTCTTCAAGGGTGTACGGCAGCGTACCTGGTGGCGGATTACCGGACCGGGAAAATTCAAAGACGAAAAATACAAAGAGGCCAAAGATAACCTCGTTGCCAAGATGCGCGACCGGGGTTACCGCGATGCCACCATCCTGAACGACACGGTGTATAAGTATAACGACCGGAATGTCATTATTGATGTCGATCTTTACGAGGGACCCAAATACTATTTCGGTAACATCACGTGGCAGGGAAATGCCAAATACCCCGACTCGATCCTTAACGTGATTCTGGGTATCGGAAAAGGTGAGGTATTCAGCGAGGAAAAGCTGAACACCAAACTGATGGGGCCAACACGCAACAGCGATGATATTTCTTCCCTTTACCTGAACGACGGGTATCTGACATTCACCGTGGACCCGGTACAGACCCGTATTTACAACGATACGGTCGATCTCGATCTGCGGATTTACGAAGGCGCCCAGTTCACGATTAACAACATCATCCTGAAGGGGAATGACGTTACCAATGACCGGGTGCTGCTGCGGTCGATCTACACCAAGCCCGGACAGAAATTCTCGAAGGACCTGATCATGCGGAGTACGCGTGAAATTGCCCAGCTGGGTAACTTTGATGAGCAAAAGACCAACCCGATACCGACAAACCTGAACCATTCCGAAGGTACCGTGGATATTGAATACAACGTAGCGGAAAAACCCTCTGACCAGGTCGAGCTTTCGGGCGGATTCGGTGCGGGGCAGGTAATCGGCACATTGGGGTTGTCGTTCAACAACTTCTCAACAAGGAACCTTTTTGACAAAAATGCCTGGAAACCCCTCCCCCGCGGCGACGGCCAAAAGCTGAGTATCCGCGGACAGACAAGCGGCAAGCGTTACCAGTCGTATAGCTTTTCGTTCTCCGAACCGTGGCTCGGGGGCAAGAAGCCAATCTATTTTGGTGTAAGTGCCTTTACTTCCTCTTCATCATACGGCGGCTTCGATTACTGGACCGGCCGGCAGACGGTTTCGGACGATAAGCTGAACCGGATCTGGATGAATGGTGTTACGGTGAGCCTGGGTAAACGGCTGCAATGGCCCGACAACTATTTCCAGCTTAATTATTCATTGGGTGTGCAGCAGTACAAACTGCAGAATTACCCCGGCTTCCTGTTCGAGAACGGTACGTCATACAACATCAACCTGACCCAGGAAATTAGCCGTAACTCCGTAGATGCCCCGATTTATCCGACGTCAGGGTCGCACATCCGGTTTACCGTCCAGGTGACACCGCCGTACTCATTAATGAACAACATCAATTACCCGACCGCACCTGATAATGTGCGGTATAAATGGACCGAATACCATAAATGGAAATTTGATTCACAGTGGTTTACCCGGATTACCGGAAAACTGGTACTCAAAGCCCAGGCTCAATTCGGTTTCCTCGGCACATACAGCAACGTAACCGGCCAATCGGCATTTGAACGGTTTAAGCTCGGTGGCGACGGGATGATGGGCTTCGACTTCCTGCAGGGCTCGGAAATTATTGCCATGCGGGGCTACGCCAATGGCATGGTGATTCCTGACGGGGCCAATGTCAATATTGCCCGCAATTCAGGCAGCCCGATTTATAACAAGTATCAGCTGGAGCTGCGGCACCCTGTGATGCTCAACGATCAGGCAACGGTGTTTGTGCTGGCTTTTGCCGAGGGTGGTAATACATGGAACAATTTCCGCGATTTCAATCCATTCAAAGTACGCCGTTCAGTGGGTGTGGGTGCACGGATCTTCCTGCCGATCTTCGGTCTGCTGGGAATCGACTATGGCCATGCGTTCGATCCGATACCCGGGGTACCGAGCAGCCAATGGCGTCAGAACTTCACCTTCAGCATCATGCAACAGATGGGTGGGTTCAATTAGCGTGGAAAAAATGGAATTACTTTTGCAGTACATTTGACAAATAACAGATTTGGAAATATTAACAGTTTTTGAATTATGAAAATCAACAGATATATGGGTTATGCCGGCGTGGTGACGCTGCTCGTCATGACTACCACTACTGCATTTGCGCAACGGTTTGCCTATGTGGATACGGAATATATCCTGAAACATATTCCAGAGTACCTGTCAGCACAGAAACAGCTGGATGCGTTATCGGTACAATGGCAGGAAGAAGTGGACAACCGGTTCGCTGAAATTGAAAAACTCTATCAGTCGTACCAGGAAGACCAGGTGCTGCTCAGCGAAGCCATGCGCCGAAAAAGGGAAGATGAGATTGTCAATAAGGAGCAGGAAGCCCGCGAATTCCAACGGCAAAAATTCGGGTTCGAAGGGGACCTGTTTCAGGAACGGGTAAAGCTGGTTAAACCTATCCAGGATAAGGTAGCTGCCGCCATACAGCGCATTGCAAAGGATCAGGGTCTGGATATTGTACTGGACAAAGGCAGTGAGGTGACTTTCCTCTATGCCAATCCCAATCTGGATAAAAGTGATGCCATAATTACCCAGCTGGGTTATAAACCTGATCCATCACTTGCGGAAAATTAATCCGTTTCGTATCATTGCGAAATTTAAACGATAAACAATAACAAATAACGAAAACAAGGGCATTGCATCTGCATTGCCGCAAACAACAAGAAAACTAAATGGATCGCATGAAAAATTTGTTTAAAGGGATAGGGATAGTAGCGCTACTGTTTTTATCAACCGTAACCGTAAGTGCTCAACAGAAGATCGGCCACATCAATTCAAATGAAATTATACAGGCCATGTCGGAATTCAAAACGGCAAACGCAGAATTTGAAACCCTGCAGAAAGGCAAAGAAGCGGAATTGCAGCAGATGGGTGCTGAATATCAGAAAAAAATAACAACAGCCCAGGATTTGCAACGGAACCGTAGCGCAGCCAATAGTGATTCTACCGATGTTAAATTACAGTCACTTGGCGTAGAAATCCAGGAAATTGAACGGAGAATCCAGGAAGTACAGCAACTGGCGCAGGATGAGCTGGGTAAAAAACAAGAAGAGTTATTTGCTCCTATTTTCCAGAAAGCCAATACAGCTGTACAAGCTGTAGCCAAAGAACAGGGCTATGCTTATGTATTCGATATTGCCAACTCAGCCATTCCGTATTTTCAGGGTGGTGACGACCTGACAGCTGCGGTGAAAACCAAGCTGGGCATTTCGGCTACTGCAGCACCGGCGAATCCGTAACCGGACCGGTAACGAAATTAGCGACGCGGAGTGTATGAAAATACATTCCGCGTTTTTTATTTCTCCGAATATACCGTTCGCAGGGCACCGGCTTGGAGAATCATCGAAATTCCTTAACTTCGTACAATGGCCCCTTCGCCGCAGCTTGCTGCGCACGGAGTGCCCGCAGCTGCTCCGGTGTATCGCAGCCGGTATCGGATTCGCCGCATGGGAGCCATTGGATCGTTAACCCACTATCGGATGATAAGCCAGCTTATTTTTGGTATACTTTTACTGGTCGCCGTCACGTTAGCCGCCTACAATGCCCGGCGCATCATCCGGAACATCCGGATGGGCCGCCCGGAACGTCGGACTGATCAGCCTGCCCGACGGTTCCGGACCATGCTGCTGGTGGCCTTCGGTCAGCGGAAAATGTTTAAAAGGCCATTCGCTGCATTACTGCACGGATTCGTATACCTGGGTTTTTTCATCATTAACATCGAGCTGCTGGAAATCACAATCGATGGGCTGTTTGGCACTCACCGTGCATTTGGTGGGTTGGGGAGTACCTATAATGTACTGATTGCCATATTGGAGTGGATGGCGTTTGCCGTACTCATCGGGTGTGTCATTTTCCTGGCCCGGCGCAACATTGCACACCTTCGCCGTTTTTCCGGCAGGGAAATGACGGCCTGGCCCAAAACGGACGCCAACCTGATTCTGTTTGCTGAAATTTTGCTGATGATCGCTTTCCTTACACTGAATGCAGCCGATCACCAGTTGCAGTTACTGGGTGCAGCCCCTTATTCCACAGCGGGTTCATTCCCCGTCAGCGTATGGATACAGCCGCTGCTACCGGAAAGCATTCCGGCGCTGATCTTCGTGGAGCGTTTCGCGTGGTGGTTCCACATTGCCGGTGTACTGGCTTTTATGAATTACCTCCCCTATTCCAAGCACCTGCATATCGTACTGGCATTTCCAAATACCTACTTTTCAAACCTGGACAGCCCCGGCCGTTTTGCCAATATGTCCCAGGTTACCCGGGAGGTAAAAGCCATGCTCGACCCGGCCGCTGTTTCTGAATCATCGGATGAGGCGCTCCGCTTCGGTGCAAAAGACGTGACTGACCTTACCTGGAAAAACCTGCTCGACGCCTACACCTGCACGGAGTGTGGACGATGCACCGCGGTTTGTCCTGCAAACCTGACGGGCAAACGCCTGTCGCCGCGAAAGATCATGATGGATACGCGCGACCGTATGGTGGAGGCCGGGAACCGCGGTAAGCATACCGAAGCCGGCGATGAGAAATCGCTGCTCGACGACTACATCACCCGCGAAGAACTCTGGGCGTGCACTACCTGCAATGCCTGCGTCGAAGCCTGTCCGGTGCTGATCAATCCATTAGACATCATCATGGCGCTGCGACAATATACCGTTATGGAAGAATCGCAGGCACCGGCTACCTTAAATACGATGTTCAGCAATATTGAAAACAACGGCGCCCCGTGGAAATATGCGCAGGCGGACCGCGCGAATTGGAGGTAAAAATGACCGAACAACACATTCCCACCATGGCCGAACTGGCTGCCCGAAACGAGGTTCCCGATATTCTCTTCTGGGTAGGCTGTGCCGGCAGTTTCGATGCGCGTGCACAACGGATTACACGGGCTATCTGCCGGATACTGCACCATGTCGACCTGCGGTTCGCCATACTGGGCACCGAAGAAGGCTGTACGGGTGACCCGGCCAAACGTGCCGGCAACGAGTTCCTCTTCCAGCTCCAGGCCATCGCCAATATCGATACACTCAATGGGTATGGTATCCGTAAGATCGTTACCGGATGCCCGCACTGCTTCAATACGCTGAAAAATGAGTATCCGGACCTGGGCGGTCATTATGAGGTCATCCACCATACCCAGCTGATCCAACAGCTGATTGACGCGGGCAAGCTCGTTGCTGCCAACGGCGAATCGTTCAGGGGCAAACGCATTACCTACCATGACCCCTGCTATCTGGGCCGCGGAAATGGGGTTTATGAGGCACCGCGTAAAGTACTGGAGCACCTCGATGCGCAGCTGGTCGAAATGAGGCGCTGCCGCAGCAACGGGCTCTGCTGTGGTGCAGGGGGCGCCCAGCTGTTCAAGGAGCCCGAGGCCGGCAATAAGGAAATCAATGTCGAACGTGTCGACGAAGCGCTTGAAACCCGACCGCAGGTTATTGCTGCCGCCTGCCCGTTCTGCATGCTGATGCTGCGCGACGGGATAAAAGCGAGGGAAAAAGAAACGGAAGTGGAAGTGCTGGACATTGCCGAAGTAACGGCACGTGCCAATGGCTTATAACCCTTAAACCCTCCGGTCGGAACTCGCGCGGATGAGCAGTCGGGGCTGCAGCACCAGTTTCTCGGGCTTATGGTGGTAATAATCACCTTGCTTAAGCAGTCGCAGAAACAGCCGGGCAACCGCTTCCCCCATTTCCACCGTCCGCTGGTCTACCGTAGAGATCGCGGGACTAACCAGGCTGGTAAATGCCTCATTTGCAAAACCGACCACACCCACTTCATCGGGTATACGCTTTCCGGCGTGCTGCAGTTCCTGCACCACACCCATGGCTGTAAAATCCTCCAGTGTGAAAACCGCATCGAAAGTCACCCCTTCGGCCAGCAGGTCGCGGACACATTGCCGCCCGAAATCCAGGGAAAAGTCGCCTTTGATGATCAGCCGTTCGTCAACCGGCAATCCATACTGCTTCAGTGCATCGAGGTAACCCCGCAACCGTTCATTAAAGATGTTGATGTCCCGATACTGGCTGATGTGCACAATGTGGCGGTAACCGGCCCGGATCAGGTGTTCGGTGGCCATAAACCCACCACGGTAATCGTCTATCGTTACGGAAGGTACATCCAGCTGCTCCAGTACCCGATCAAAGAAGGCCAGCGGTGTGTTCCGTGCCTTGACTTCCTCGTAACCGGCAGCGATTTCCGTCTCCAGCGAAATGGATGCAATAATGCCATCTACCCGCGACCGCAAAAAGGTTTCGATGCCTTTCTGTTCGTGCCGGACCGATTCCTGCGATTGGTAAAGGAGAATAGCATACCCCTGCTCATTCATTACGCTTTCAATGCCATGTACCACGGAACTGAAAAAACTGACATCCAACCGCGGCACAAGCACCCCGATAATCTTCGTTCGCCCCGAGCGCAGCGAAGATGCCAGCTTGTTAGGCTGATACCCCAGTCGATCGGCGGTTTCGCGCACCGACTGCTTCGTTGCAGCGCTGATCGCGGGATGGTCATTGAGTGCACGGGCTACCGTCGAAAACGTAATACCGAGTTCCTTTGCAATATCTAATATGGTTACTTTTTTCATCTGAATCACGTATTTACCGATGTGCTTCCTGTATTCAGTGACATCGCCAGGATCGCCTCGTTGCGTTTAAAGGCAATGAAACTGGTATAGCCACTGTGTTATCTGTCGGCTTGTAGCGGCAGTTCAAGCAGGTTTCAACTGATCAGGCTTTCTCCATATGCCAATGCCTACGGCGAAAAAACTGTTTCAAAAGTAATGATACGTTTTGAAAAAGGAAAGGAATGCGCTACCTTTATGCCAACGTTAGCATAACGACACTGTACGGAATTAACCATGTTATTACTAGGCATTGATATAGGTACTTCCTCCATCAAAGTTTCCGTGGTCGATGCGGATACCCGACGCTGTATTGCCGCGGTACGTTACCCCGATCACCGGGAGAATGACATCCTCGCCCCCTTTCCGGGCTGGGCAGAGCAATCCCCCGATCTTTGGTGGGAACAGGTCCGGCTGGCCATCCGCCAGCTCACCGCCCCCGGCTCGTTTGACGCGCAGGCTATTGCGGCCATCGGCATCGCCTACCAGATGCATGGGCTGGTTGTGGTCGACCGGAACGGAAATGCGCTCCGCGATTCGATCATCTGGTGCGACAGCCGTGCCGTCGCCATCGGCGAACAGGCGTTTTCAGCCATCGGCAAACAGCACGCATTGGCTCATTTACTAAACTCACCCGGCAATTTCACGGCCGCCAAATGGGCTTGGGTAAAAGCCAATGAACCCGATATTTACCGGAAGGCGCATCACATTATGCTTCCGGGTGATTATATCGCACTGCAATTAACGGGCAGTGCAACCACCACTATTTCCGCCCTTTCCGAAGGCATATTCTGGGATTTTAAAGCAAACAGCATCTCGCCGGACATCGTCAGCCACTTCGGGTTTGACGAGGCGGTATTTCCGGATATTGTGCCCGTATTTGGCGTTCATGGCATGCTTCGACATGACGTCGCCGCTGAACTGGGACTGCCACCGGATATCCCGGTTAGCTATAAGGCGGGTGACCAACCCAATAATGCGTTGTCGCTCCATGTGCTGCGGGCGGGCGAAGTGGCCGCCACGGCAGGTACATCGGGTGTGATCTACGCAGTGAGCGACCAGCTGGTTTACGATCCGGAATCCCGCGTCAACACCTTTGCACATGTGAATTATACACCCGAAGACCCGCGAACCGGCATCCTGCTCTGCATCAACGGAACGGGCATCCTGAACCGCTGGGTGAAATCACAGCTGGGTGCCGGACTGGACTACAACCGGATGAATGCGCTGGCCAGCACGATAGACCCGGGAAGCAATGGCCTGCATATCCTTCCTTTTGGCAATGGTGCTGAACGGATGCTTCACAACCGGATACCGGGTGCAGCATTTCTCGGAATCGATCTTAATACACATGGTCAGGCCCACGTATTCCGGGCAGCTCAGGAGGGCATTGCCTATGCGTTCCGCTATGGCCTGGATGTACTCCGTGAAAACGGGTTAGCGCCCGCGGTAATCCGGGCAGGCAGGTCCAACCTGTTCCTCAGCGATCTGCTGACCACCATTTTCGTCGACGTCACGCAAACCGCTGTGGAATTATATGACAATGACGGCAGTGTAGGGGCCGCACTTGGTGCCGGCATTGGAGCAGGTATCTTTACCTCCCCAGACGATGCATTCGAGGGAATCAAACCGCTGAAAACGGTGGAACCGACACAGGACAGGACGTATGAGTCGCTATACCAGGAATGGAAACAGCTCCTGGACGACCGGCTCAGCAACTTATCAATCCCAACCTCATAAATCCAATTGGCAAAATAATTTACTCATTACATACATCAAATAGCTATGGCAAGCACGTTGATCGGAAACCAGGAATACTTCAAAGGAATTGAAAAAATAGTTTACGAAGGGCCCGAATCGGACAATCCCCTATCGTATCGCTGGTATGATGCCCGGAAAGTGGTGGCAGGAAAAACACTGGAAGAGCACCTGCGGTTCGCCGTCGCCTACTGGCATTCGTTCAATGGCAACGGCAGTGACCCGTTTGGTGGGCCCTCGCTGTATTTCCCGTGGGACGAACATACCGACGTCATCCAACGGGCGAAGGACAAGATGGATGCGGCTTTTGAATTCATCACCAAAATGGGCCTGCCCTACTACTGCTTCCACGATGTGGATCTCGTTGATTATGGCGACAACGTAGCCGAGAACGAACGCAGGCTGCAGACTTTGGTAGCATATGCCGGGGAAAAGCAGGCGGCGAGCGGCGTCAAGCTGCTCTGGGGAACCGCCAACCTGTTCTCCCATCGACGCTACATGAACGGCGCGGCAACCAATCCTGATTTCGCTGTGGTAGCTCATGCCGGTGCGCAGATTAAGGCAGCCCTGGATGCCACCATCGCGCTTGGCGGTGAGAACTACGTCTTCTGGGGCGGGCGCGAAGGCTATATGACGCTGCTTAACACCAACATGAAGCGCGAACAGGAACATCTTGCGCGGATGCTGCACGTGGCCAGGGATTATGCGCGGGCACAGGGATTTACCGGCACCTTCCTGATTGAGCCCAAGCCATGCGAACCCACCAAACACCAGTACGATTACGATGCAGCGACCGTCATCGGCTTCTTACGGCAATACGACCTGCTCGATGATTTCAAGCTGAACCTTGAAGTAAACCATGCGACGCTGGCAGGGCACACGTTCCAGCATGAGTTACAGGTTGCGGCTGACGCTGGATTACTCGGTTCCATGGATGCCAACCGGGGGGATTATCAGAACGGCTGGGATACAGACCAGTTTCCGACAAACATCAATGAACTGACTGAATGCATGCTCATTATTCTCGAAACTGGCGGATTTGCCGGTGGGGGTATCAATTTCGACGCCAAAGTACGTCGGAATTCCACGGACCGGGCCGATCTGTTCCATGCGCATATCGGTGGTGTGGATACATTTGCCCGGGCACTCATCACGGCTGACCGCATCCTGCAGGAATCCGACTACTTAAAAATCCGCACCGAACGCTATGCTTCATTTGATGGAGGCCGTGGAAAGGCTTTCGAACAGGGCGAACTTCGCCTCACCGACCTCCGTGACCTGGCAGCAGCTTCGGGGGAACCGGAAACGATCAGCGGTAAGCAGGAGTTGCTCGAAAACCTGATCAACCGCTTCATTTAGCCGTAAAACCACTATTGGGCATACCTTTCATATAGCCCCATGGATGGATTCTTTTTTATCCGGAATACCATCCATGGGGCATTGTTTTATCCGTATTTTTGTTTGGCGGTAAAACCGGGCCGTCACCGGCTATTTGAGCCTTCGAAAAGCATGGAAGAAAACGAACTTATCAAACGATTATCGGGCGTAATTACTAAACACTACCTTCCGGAACTGGTAGCGTTGGGGGAAACCGGCACCCTTTCCGTTACCACCCTACACCGGTTGTGTTATACCCCGGAGCGCAGTCCGGTGGCTTTCCGAGCAGCCTGGGTACTGGAATACATCGCCACACGTGCTCCCCAACGGTTTCTTCCCGTTTTTGCTGCGTTTATGACTCGATTACCAGACCAGCGAAATCCCAGCTGCCAGCGCCATTTTACCAAGATACTGATGGTTATTACCGGACCAAAAGCACCTCCAGCCTATCAGGATGCTTATGCGACAACCGATAAGGAGCAATTGGTAGAAACCGTTTTCGGATGGCTGATTAATCCGCAGACCCCCGTGGCCGTGCAGGTCAATTGCATGGATATCCTTTTTAACCTCACTGCTGAATTCGGATGGATCGGCGAAGAGTTGCAAAACCAGGTGGAGTTTTTGCTGCGCGACGGATCAGCGGCATTGCAAAGCCGGGGCAGGAAAATAATCGGGAAGCTGAAGAAACTTAAAACCGCAGGTTAATACCCAGAGACAGGAATCCATAGGTGTCGTTCTTGGTATTATTAGCCGGGGATTCACCGCTATAGCCATCCAGTTCGTCATCAAACGCAAAATTCAGCTGCGCATTAACCACCAGGTTCCACACGTACGAATCGAGCAGATTGGGTTTTAAGTTATGGAGCGGTAATTCAATCCCCACGTTGGCATTGGCCAGGTAACTCAGCCCATGGTTTTTGCCGGAGAATTCCGGAAACGCCCGGCCATCTACATCCTGGACCCGCCGCACGTTCCATTGCAAACTATATAGTGCCCCGATACCTGCCCCGATATAAGCGCTGCTCAGCGCGCGCTTTCCCCATGAGTCACGGTATTCAATGCGGCGCAGGTGGTCGTCCTGTAAAAATTTGATCGGCTGGAACTGGAAGCCCAGCGTTGCCGCATGGTAAAAATTGAGGCTCCGGCGCGTCAGTCCCCGCTCCGCCCCATCATCAACTCCGCGCAACAATCCCTCCTGCAGCTCCAGTCCGACACTCAGTCCATGCCGAAGGAAATAATTCCCCCGTAAGTATCCGCCTGGACCAACCTGTGCCTGATCCAGGTCGCTGTACAGTTGGGTAGCGCCGATCCCGGCAGTTACCGAATAACGAAAATAAGGGATAGGTGATTCCTGCTCGGATTGGGCCATTAGCGACACCGGTATTAACAACGCCAGCATCAGCCCTGGTAAATAACGTCTTTGCATACGAATATGATGTATTTTCTGACTAAAACAGTGTATTTCCCTTGGTATAATTGTTTTTTCCCAGATGCCGGTACGCCAATTCGGTACATTCCCTCCCGCGCGATGTCCGCATCAAATAGCCCTCCTGGATGAGGAACGGCTCGTAAACTTCTTCGATGGTACCCTCATCCTCACCCACCGCGGTAGCGATGGTCTTCAGTCCAACCGGCCCGCCCTTAAATTTATCGATAATTGTCAGCAATATCCGGTTGTCCATCTCATCCAGGCCATGCTCGTCTACATTCAAAGCATTCAATGCGTATTGGGCAATGGCCGTATCAATGTTGCCATTCCCCTTAATCTGGGCAAAATCACGCGTCCGGCGAAGCAGCGCATTTGCAATACGTGGCGTTCCCCGGCTGCGGCGGGCAATTTCAAAGGCGCCGTCATCGGTAATTGGCGTACGGAGGATATCGGCGGACCGGAGCACGATGGTGGTAAGCAGTTTCGCGTCGTAATACTGCAGCCGTGCATTGATGCCGAATCGGGCCCTGAGCGGTGCCGTGAGCAAGCCGGAACGGGTGGTGGCCCCCACCAGGGTAAACGGGTTCAGCGTAATCTGTACCGACCGTGCATTAGGCCCCGTTTCCAGCATGATGTCGATCTTAAAGTCCTCCATCGCCGAATAGAGGTATTCCTCGACCAGCGGGCTCAGCCGGTGGATCTCGTCTATAAACAGGATATCACCCTCCTCCAGGTTCGTGAGGAGTCCGGCCAGATCACCGGGCTTGTCCAGCACAGGGCCCGACGTAATTTTGATGCCCACGCCCATTTCGTTGGCAATGATGTGCGAAAGCGTAGTTTTCCCCAGTCCAGGCGGGCCATGCAACAGCACATGATCCAATGCTTCGCCGCGTAACTTTGCCGCCTGCACAAACACCCTGAGGTTATCCAGGATTTTCTGTTGCCCCGTAAAATCGGCAAAAGCCTGCGGGCGCAATACTTTTTCCAGCTCCCGCTCGGTATTTGACATTCTATTCGGATCCGGATCTAAATGCTCGTTCATTTTTTAGTTATCAGTTACCGGGCCTTTAGCAATTACCAGGCCATCAACATGATACGATTTATGCTTATGTTACGCTGCGCGACCAGCTATTGGCACCCATGGCCGCCCCCCGTTTCATTAACCCTACTTTTGTCCTGTCATCATCCGTCTGCCGGCGTTACCCTTCTACGGGCCAATTATTACCGATCAGCCTCGGACCAACGGTAGGCCTTACTGTTCACGCTGGTATTTTCTGAACCAGCTGCTTATTTTCATCTGGATGACCCCAAAAAAGGCTTCCCGGAAAATATGGGTGCTCATTTTAGAGGTTCCCTCCGTCCGGTCGGTGAAAATAATTGGTATCTCCACTACCCGGAAGCCATATTTAACGGCAGTAAATTTCATCTCGATCTGAAACGCATAGCCAACAAACCGGATCTTATCCAAAGGAACGGTTTCCAGCACCTGCCGTCGGTAGCCCACGAAGCCCGCCGTCGTATCTTGCACACCTATTCCGGTAATCCAACGGACATAAGCCGAAGCAAAGTACGACATCAGCACCCGACTCATCGGCCAATTGACCACGTTAACTCCCTTGATGTAGCGCGACCCGATAGCCATATCGGCCGTCAGGCAGGCTTCCCGCAGGCGGGGTAAGTCTTCCGGATTGTGGGAAAAGTCGGCGTCCATTTCAAAAATGTAGGCATAAGGGCGGGCAATGCACCATTGAAAGCCATAGATATACGCCGTTCCCAGTCCCGATTTCCCTGCACGTTCCTCTAGAAACAGGCGGTCAGCAAATTCCGTCTGTAATCGCTTGACAATGGCGCCCGTACCATCAGGGGAGCTGTCGTCAACCACCAGCACATGAAAAGGAACCGCAAGTGAAAACACTTTCCGGATAATCTTTTCGATATTTTCCTTTTCGTTGTATGTAGGGATAATGACGATGCTATCTGACACTGACTGGCAAAATTTATCTGGTAAAGGTAAGGAATATTACTTAATGAATACCATGCATCATCCGCTTCAGCAGCGGTGAAAATGCAATCAATATCAGTCCCGCAATTCCGGGCAATACCGCAAAAATCAGGAAGAATGCCGACATCGAATACGTTTCGCTGATCCGGTCGATTAAACTGCCGGACATGCCGGCCAGCCAATTGGCGATCGCCGAACAGAGGAACCAAAATCCAAAAATCAGCCCGACGAACTTCTTGGGCGATAGTTTGCTCATGTAGGAGAGTCCCACCGGCGAAACACACAGCTCGCCGGATGTATGGAAGAAATACGCCAGCACCAGCCAGATCATGCTTACCTGTGCCGTGGCGGCACCCTGGGGAATATTCCGGCTGCCATAGGCCAGTGCGGCAAAACCGATACCGAGGAGAATAAGTCCCAGCGCAAACTTAATGGGGCCGCTGGGATTGAACACCCGCTCCCAGATCCGGCTGAAGAGCGAGGCCAGGGTGATAATAAAAAAGGAATTGAGAATCTGAAACCAGGAAGCGGCTACCTCTGTTTCCAGTGCCGAAAACTCACGGTTGATCTTCCAGATGCCCAGTCCCCAGATGATCAGGAAACTAAGCGCCGTAAAAAAAATAGACACCGGGTATTCCCTGAAAATCTTCCGTGCCAATGAAACCAGCACCCACGATACAATGACCAGCGGGAAGAGGGTCAGTATCGCATCCACCCATTTAAAAGTAGTGGCAGCATTGCCTTCCAATATCCGCTGGGTATAGTCGCGAGCAAAAATACTCATCGATCCGCCCGCCTGTTCGAAAGCCATCCAAAAGAAAATACTGGAAAGGGAGAGCACTACAATGACTATAATACGGTCACGCACCACGTGCGACGATTTTTCCTCCTCTGCAACGTCCGAAGACGACTGTTTCGTGCGGTCCGTTGCCCCCTCACGCAGCCGTGTCTCTTTCGGTGATTCTCCCAATACCCCAAAAACGCGCTGCGCAAAGTAGAACTGCAGCATACCAAAAAACATGAACACGCCCGCCAGGCCAAAGCCGTAATGCCAGCCGATCCTTTCTCCGATATAACCGCAGAGCAGCATCCCGAGGAATGCTCCCGCGTTGATGCCCATATAAAAAATCGTGTAGGCAGAGTCTTTTTTCTTGCTATTGTCGGGGTACAATTGGCCCACTATGGATGAGATATTCGGTTTAAACAGGCCATTGCCCAGAATCATCAGACCCAAGCCAAGGTAAAAAAAGTTGCTGCCCGCACCCTCAAGGGCCATCGCTGCATGGCCAAGGGTCATAATTAATGCACCCCAGATTACGGCCTTGCGATAGCCCATGATCCGGTCGGCGATCATGCCTCCGATCAGCGGGGTGAGATATACCAGTCCGGTATACCAGCCGTACAACTGCATGGCGTCTTCGCGTGACCAGGCCCAGCCACCGTCCAGCAATTCGGTAACCAGAAAGAGAGTGAGCAGGGCACGCATGCCGTAGTAGCTGAACCGCTCCCACATTTCGGTAAAAAAAAGCACAAATAATCCTACCGGGTGCTGAAACACCGTTTTTGTATTCACCTCATATTTAACCAGGTGATCTTTTAGTTGTTGATCTTCTTGTGATACTTGCATATCCGCTTTGTTGCGTGAAAGAATACGGGTTGATTATGTTTTATCTTCATAAACCATTCAAAATCAGACAAAAAACCGATACTGCATAACGTCTGATCGTTGGGTCGGTAGTTGCAAATAAAATAAACTTTTTGGGAATTTTCCGAAAGTTAGCTAAAATAATTACCCTACCGGGCCGGTATTCATTTTTCCGGAAAACCGCTTTTTGGGTGGGTCGAAGGCTTCATTGGATCGTTGTAAAACGCGTCATTTCCGTCCGGTGCATTGGTGAATTCCACGTCCGGAGACAATACCAGCCGCCCATTGTTCAGCTCCCAGGCATCGTAGGTCATATCCGGTCCGTATTGTGCATAATTATCCGGATCCCGTGGATCTGCCGGCGCGAGGTGATCCAGCACGATGCGCTGCTGCGCAGGCTGGTAGTCCAGGTACATACTGGCCTGCCGGTTATACCGGTAGATTATGCGGGTGTGCCGGTCGCCTTCGCCGCCACTGAAAACCGTGCCGCCCAGTTGCGCACCGCTATCCGAAAACCGGAGCACTTCCATCACCTTCTGGGTAACCTCCGGTGTATACCCCTTCCATCCCAACAGCACGTAGTCGCCACCCAGGGGGATGATCCGGTAATATTGCGCACCATACCAGTCTGCCGCCGAAGTAACCGCTGTTTCCGGTGTGTCAATCTCATAGGTTTTATCCAGGAGCGGAATCATCCGAAGGTTGCCATCGGGGGTATTCAGCTGAATGGTGCCGTAATAGAGGTAAGACCCGTCGTTCAGCGGAAGGTGCCAGGTAAATATGCGGAACCGGTCGTCCGGCGACCGCAACAGCGACACCATATTCAGCGAATCAAACGCAAAGTCATACGAATGTGGGGTTTGCAGTGCCGAAACGAGAGTTTTAATAAAAGTAAAATTAGCCTGTAACCGTTCCGGTTCACTGGGGTTGTTATACATGGTCCGGCCAAGTCCCGCCAGGCTGTCCTGCAGCGCAAGGATCCGGCTGTGGTCGTTTGACTGGGCATAGATTAGCGACCATCCCAATCCGGCCCAGGCAATAAAAAAAAAGAAAAATTTTGTCATTTTTATCCGTTATTGGCTATCAGCCGTGAGGCACTGGCTTTCCTGCTCCTGGCCATCAGTCATCAACGATTTGGTTTTTATTATGGCGCTTCACCGGTCCCCTTCTCGCGAATCACCTACCACCCTTTACAGCGCACCCGCCATCCGTTCCACCACCAGCGCGCTTGCTCCCCCGCCCCCGTTGCAGATGCCTGCTACGCCGATACGCCCATCATATTCAGCCAGTACCGAAAGTAACGTCACCACAATACGCGCACCCGAAGCGCCCAGTGGATGACCCATCGATACTGCGCCGCCATGCACGTTTACCCGGTCGGGAGAAAGATCCAGCAATTGGTTGTTGGCGATTGAAACAACTGAAAACGCCTCGTTGATTTCATAGAAATCCACGGTATCTGCTTCGATCCCGGCCCGCTGCAGCGCACGCGGGATTGCTTTTGCCGGTGCAGTTGTAAACCGTTCGGGTTCCTGCTGACTGTCAGCATAACCCAGAATGCATGCCAAGGGTGTCAGTCCCAACGCCCTGACCCTGGATTCACTGACCAGCACCAACGCCGCCGCACCATCATTGAGTGTTGAAGCATTGGCCGCTGTTACGGTCCCTCCGGACTGGAAAACCGGCTTCAGATCGGGGATTTTTTCAAAATTAACCGCAGCTACTTCTTCATCGTCCTCCACCAGTCGTTCGTCGCCCTTTCGGCCCTTCACCAAAACGGGTACTATCTCCCGTCTGAATTTCCCTGATTGCTGGGCAGCCTGCGCACGCCGGTAGGATGCTATTGCATAGGCATCCTGTTCTTCCCGGCTGATGTTGCATTCCACGGCGCAGTGTTCGGCGGCGATGCCCATATGGAAGTCATTGTACACATCCCACAGCCCATCCTTCACCAGGCCATCGATCACCTCACCATGTCCCAACCGGTACCCCTGCCGCGCGTGGCCGAGGTAGTACGGCACGTTGCTCATGCTTTCCATGCCGCCCGCTACCACAATGTCATTCAGCCCCAGGGCTATGCTCTGCGCGGCCAGCATGATGGCTTTGGCACCCGATGCGCAGACCTTGTTTATTGTGGTTCCCGGAATATCAGGCAATCCAGCCAATTTGGCCGCCTGCGTGGCCGGCGCCTGGCCCAGGTTGGCCGACAACACATTACCCATATATACCTCTTCTACCTTATCGGCCGAAAGGCCCGCCCGTTTTACCGCTTCCGCAATCACAGTTCCACCCAACTGCGTGGCCGTTAGGGATGAAAGTGCACCCCCGAAACTCCCAATGGGTGTCCGTACGGCCGAGACAATGTATACTTTTTCCATGGCACAATGTTCCTTAGCGTTCCAACAAAGCTACGAAAAATCACGGAATGCCTACATCCGGCAGCCACTCGTACAATGGCCATCACCACTTGTCATTAATCGCCTTATACAGCATCGATTTACGGAAAAACGTAAAGCTGTAAAACAACTATTTTCAATGGCTGGGCAACGTTATGCATTTTCTTAAAGCCACAGCACCCACTCCTTAAGCAGTGATAAAAATAACAAAACAAAAAATGTTAGGTTAATCTAATTTTTCATACTTTTGCATTGGTATGCGTCCTATTTTTCATATGCTGCTTTCCCTGGGCATCCTGTTTGGTTGCCTATCCTGTACATCGTCCGGGAATCCCAAAGGCTTCCCTGGGCATCCCCACATCCTGGCCACCACCGGCATGGTTGCTGATATGGTGCAGCATATTGTAGGTGATTCTGCCACCGTGGAGGCACTGATGCGTCCCGGGGTCGACCCACACCTGTATAAAGCAAGCCAGGGGGATCTACGGAAAATTATTGATGCCGATTACCTGTTTTATAACGGCGTGCACCTGGAGGGCAAACTGGCCGGCATCTTTGCCAAGCAGGAGCGGGTGAAACCTGTCTTTCCGGTTGGCGACGGGCTCCCGGGCCTGATCCGCCTTAATGAACACACGTACGATCCCCACATCTGGTTTGATGTCCGACTATGGAAAGCGGCCACCACCAATGCTACGCGGGAGTTAAGCCGGCTGGATACCGCCAACGCATCCTACTACCAGGCAAATGCCGCACGTTACCAGGCACAGCTCGACACCCTGGATCAATGGATTCAGGCCCAGATCAACACGCTTCCACCGTCGAAACGCGTACTGATTACGGCCCACGATGCATTCAGCTATTTCGGTCGGGCGTACGGTGTCGAGGTCAGGGGCCTGCAGGGCATATCCACCATGTCCGAATTTGGGTTACGCGACGTATCCGACCTGGTGACATACATTACGGCGCACCGGATACCGGCGGTATTCGTGGAAAGCTCGGTGTCCGACAAGTCGCTGAAGGCTGTGCTGGCCGGCGTCCGCGAGCGCGGCGGCCATGTACGCATCGGGGGCAACCTATATTCCGATGCCATGGGAGAAGCCGGAACACCGGAGGGCACCTATATCGGTATGGTGAAACATAATGTGCGGACGATTGTCGAAGCATTGGGGGCGGTCAGTGAACAGTGACCGGTCGCCTGTGAACGGGGAAGCGGAATAAAAAATGAGGGCAACAGCGATCGCTGAACTTAAACACTAGCGTTAAGGACTAAGGGCTAATGCGGGTAGCTCACAATTAATAAAGAAATGATTATACAAACACCGGATCCTGTACTGGAGGTTCACGACCTGACGGTAAGCTATGCAAGAAAACCCGTGCTTTGGGGTATCGATTTTACGTTACCCGCGGGTAGCATCACAGGCATCGTTGGTCCGAACGGTGCAGGTAAATCCACATTGCTGAAAGCCATTATGGGGCTCATCCCACTTTCAAGCGGGTATGTGAAACTCTTTGGCGAACCCCTGGATACCGTCAGGAACCGCATCAGTTACGTACCGCAGCGCGAATCCGTCGACTGGGACTTCCCGGTTTCGGTACTGGATGTCGTGCTGATGGGCCGCTATGGAAAAATGGGGCTGCTGGGAAATCCGGGTCGTCACGACCGTGACATGGCACTTCATTGCCTAGAAAAGGTGGGTATGTCGGCCTTTGCGAAGCGGCAGATCTCCCAGCTTTCGGGCGGGCAGCAGCAACGGGTTTTCCTTGCCCGGGCACTGGCACAGGAAGCCGATTTTTATTTTATGGATGAACCCTTTGCGGGTGTGGATGCCGCTACCGAACAGGCCATCATCGACCTGCTCAAGGATATGGCAGCAGCGCATAAAACCATTGTGGTGGTACATCACGACCTCCAGTCGGCCCGCACGTATTTCGATTGGATAGTATTGCTCAACATGCGGCTGGTAGCCGCTGGCCCTACCGAACAGGTTTTTACCGAAGTCCTTGTACAACAGGCATACGGCGGCCGGCTCAATCTGCTGTCGCAGGTGGGCGACCTGATGGAAAAACGGGAATTTCCCGCACGCGAAAATTGATATTATGGAAAACTTCCTCACTTTCTTTTCGTTTTCCGATCCTAACGTACGGTATGTTGTGCTGGGCACCATCCTGCTTTCGGCCAGCGCAGCGATGGTCGGGTCGTTTATCCTGCTGCAGAAGAAAGCACTGGTAGGTGATGCCGTGGCCCATTCCGTATTACCCGGCATCTGTGCAGCTTTCCTGTTCTCGGGCACCAAGAGCATCCCGCTGATGCTGCTGGGGGCATTCACTACCGGATGGCTGGCGCTGGTGGCTATTGATTACCTTACCGCACATTCCAAAATCAAAAAAGACGCAGCCATCGGGCTGGTCCTGTCTGTTTTTTTCGGCACGGGCATCGTGATGATGACCTATATCCAGCAATCAGGCAACGCCGCACAAAGCGGTCTGGATCACTTTATCTTTGGCAAGGCCGCTGCACTGGTTGGCAGCGACCTGCTGGTGTTCAGCATCCTTGCCATGGTCATTTTAATCACCGTCAGCCTGTTTTTCAAGACCTTCGCACTCATTGCATTCGACCGTGCTTTTGCACAAGCGCTTGGGTATCCGGTACGCCGGCTGGACCTGCTGCTTACCAGTCTTACAGTACTGGCTGTGGTCACCGGCATTACTGCAGTAGGTGTTGTTCTCATGGCTGCCATGCTCATTACGCCACCCGCCGCCGCGCGGTACTGGACAGACAACATCCGGCGTATGGTACTGATTGCTGTCCTGTTCGGCACTTTTGCCGGGTTGGCCGGTGCCTATATTTCCTATGTTGCTCCCGCCATGCCCACGGGTCCATGGATGGTGGTAGTTTCCTCCCTCATTGCCTTTTTCTCCTTTTTCTTTGCCCCCAGGCGGGGCATCGTACCCAAGCTTTACCGGCAGCGCAAAAACCAGCGGGTCATTGCCGAGGAAAATGCGATGAAAGTCTTCTATCACCTGGGTGAGCAGGGTGGAAACTTCACGGGCCAACATAATCTTCAGGCTTTGATGGGTCAGCGCGATATGGGTGCGGCTAATCTCCGGGCGGCACTGCACCGGCTGCAGGCCAAGGGATGGGTTACCGTGCAACATGGCCAGTGGAGCCTTACTGACGACGGTGTCGGTAAGGCTGCTAAGGTTGTCCGGCTACACCGTCTTTGGGAATTGTACCTCACCCAGTACATGGCCATCGCCGCCGATCATGTGCACGACGATGCGGAAACCATTGAACATATCCTCACTCCCGAGCTGGAACGGGAACTCGAACACCAGCTGGGCTATCCGGATAAGGATCCGCATGACACTGAAATACCAAAAGGTTAATAAACAGACAGTAAAGGAAGTTATATAATTAATAACATGAGATCAAACGACAGGTATTTGGACTATTAGTAAATAGTAAAAAATTGATTATCATATTATTGTGTTTGCATATAAACACAGTTAATGAAGTTATATTACACAATTACCTCATAAATAATAATAAATAGAAATATCCGGTCATTAACTAATACCGGGAGCCCATGGTCAACGGGAAGTAACCGGTGAACATGCAGCCAGTAAAAACAAAAAAGAACGGCTAATAGCTAATTAAAAATATGATTGCATTCTGGATTATATTAACAGGGGCCCTGGTGGCCATTACATGCGGACTGCTGGGCTGTTTCCTTGTGCTCCGCAAGATGAGCATGGTGGGTGATGCCATCAGTCACGCCGTACTGCCCGGTATTGTTATTGCCTTTCTGCTGAGCGGCAGCCGCGAACCGCTGCCCATGTTGCTGGGAGCGGGCGCTACGGGGTTAGTAGCCACGTTTCTCATTGCGTATTTCCACCGGCGAGCCAAATTGCAAACCGATGCTGCTATCGGCGTCACGTTTACTTTTCTGTTTGCCATCGGCATCATCCTCATCAGCGCATTCGCCGGCCAGGTAGATATCGACCAGGACTGTGTACTCTATGGAGAGATCGCCTACGTACCGATTGACCTGTGGATCACGGCAAGCGGCACGCATCTGGGACCACGCCCGGTATACATTCTTTCTAGTGTATTACTACTGGTAATACTATTTATTACACTGGGATACAAACAACTAAAACTAACTTCATTCGATCCGGAGTTTGCTGCTGCAATCGGTATTTCCACAAGTCTCTGGCATTACCTGCTTATGGGAGCCGTATCACTCACCACGGTCAGCTCTTTTGAGTCAGTCGGCGCCATCCTCGTTATCGCCTTTCTTATCGGGCCGCCAGCCACGGCCTACCTGCTCACCCGGGATCTCCGTCAGATGCTGTGGATTACCACCGGACTGGGTGTGTTCATCGCTTTTACCGGCTACTGGCTGGCCTATTGGCTCAACGCATCCATAGCCGGATGCATGGCTATGGTCGTTGGCGTTTGCTTTTTAGCGGCGTTCGTCCGTTACCGGGTTACAACGGGTGCAAAAACAGTGTTGACGTCCGCCGCATAGCGGCCATCGGCAGCACCTGCTGGCGCCTTACCGGTTGCTTTTATCGATCCACTGCTGGAATACCGCCCAGTCGTAATAATGGAAGACCATACCGTTGCTCATGGCCACAAACACGCCCTCCGGAAATTGGGGACCCAGGTTTACGGCCGTTACATCCGCGCCATCACACTCCACCGTCGACACCGGAATATCGGCCAGCTGCGTATGTTCATGTGGCTTACCGGCAGCACCCTCGCGCGGATATACCATAAACGTATTAGCCTGCTGGTTGGATACCAGCAGATAGCCCGTGCTGTCGCTGCTTTTATAGATGGCTATTCCCTCGTGGTCGTCGGCAAAGCCAGTCAGTGCAAACAGCGCCAACTCCCCGTTATCATTGCGTTCAGGGTCCGCCTGGTATTTGCGCACCCCCACCCCTTCGTCTGAATAATACACATAGCCCAACTCATTGTCCACCGCGATTGCCTCGATTTCCTTTTCACCGCTGTAAGTACCGAATTTCCGTACCAGCTTTGCGTCAACCCGACCGGAAGTGCCCTCCAGGCGATACTGCCAGAGGTAACCCTCCTTTGGACCCGATTTGCGCCCTACGATGGCAAAGATAGCCGAATCAGCAGCACGAGTATACAACGCAATCCCCATGGGAGCGCGCTCCGCCTCATCCACAAATACCGGAATTCCACCGGCGTCTACCGGCGCCAGGTCGGGCAGCCGGAATACGCGCAGCTTATTCGTTTCGCGCTCCGTCAGCACGGCAATATCAATCACCGTATCCCCATAGGCTAATCCGTAGGCCACATCCACATTATTCGGCCGCTGCAGGCCCGTGACCTTGTTTACGATCCGGCCTTCCAGGTCATAGGCATACAACCCGCCGTCCGAATCCTTATCCGTTCCGATGATCAGGCTCTTCGAACTGTCGGCAGCGTTGATCCAGATGGCCGGGTCATCGGTGTCGTGTGGTGTGGGCTCGGTGATCACCGCAGGTGTCAGCGCGTCTTCCCTTACGGGGGCGAGCCCCTCCTGGCAGGCAACGAGCGACAGCGCCGCAAGGGCTGCACCCGTCCACCCGGTTATGGTCTGTTTTACATTCATCATTATACTGTTAGTGGTTAAAATTACAAATCCAGTTTCACGCCCAGGTTATACCGCGGCTGGTAATATTCCATCTGCATGGTCCGCGACGCAAGGCCCTGATAATACCGCAGCGGCTGGTTGGTCAGGTTGTTCGCTTCGGCAAACACCCGCAACCCCTTGGTAATGCGGTAAGCCGCATTCGCATCCAGGAATGTCTGCTGATCGTAGTAGCGGTCCTCAAAATCATTTCCGCCCAGCTCATCGAGGTATGCGGCCGCATAATTCAGCGACAGCCTCGCGCTGAAGCGTGTATTCTCCCACGAAAGCGAAGCGTTAAACATGTGCGGCGCAGTACCCGGCAGGCTCAAGCCTGTCCGCACTTCGCCGTCTTCGTTGGTGATGCCCTTGGCTTCCGACTCGGTAAAAGTATAGTTGACATACACACCAAAGCCTTTCAGGAAATTGCTGGTAAAGAAATCCAATTGCCGCTGTACGGCCACTTCAAAACCATATACCTGCACATTATCGCCGTTCTGTGCCTGCACAAATGTCCAGTTTTCACCTGTCGGTATCGGGTTACTGAGGTTGCCGAAATCCCGAGCAAATTTAGCTGTGGTGTATTGCTCGTCGCGTTGGCTGTAGATGAAATCATTGATGCTTTTGTAGAATGCGCCACCGGATATCAGGCCCACCGACTGGAAGTAATACTCACCCATGAGGTCAAAATTCCAGGCATAGGAGGCCGACAGGTTAGGGTTCCCGGCAAACAGCTCGCCATCGGACGGGCGCGAATCCACGTAGGGCGCCAATGCATAATAATTCGGGCGGGCAATGCCTGTGGTAAATGCGGCGTGCAGCACCAGATCGGATGTCGCGTTGTATTTGAAGCTCAGGTTCGGCAATACATTGACGTAACTGTTTTCCACCTCGCGCGTACCATCCAGTTCTTCCTCATCCTGCAGGATATTACCGGTGTAGCTGATGCCCGTGCGTTCCACGCGGGCACCGACGATCATCGACAGCCGGGTACTCAGATCCTGGTCCCAGCGTAAGTATCCTGCCACAATCCGCTCCTTCGCATGATAGTTTGCCGCCAGGAACTCAGCCGGGTCCGCTTCCTGCTCAAACTGGCTGGCATCGGACAGCGGAAGCCCACCCACGAAGTCGCGCGAGGGCAGGATGCCAATGGCGTATTTATCGCTTGGGTTCCAGTGCATGCCCCTCAGGTCGTTTACCGCAATCTGGTCGAGCCCGAAGTTGATGCCGCCGATAGGCGTATATTCATAAAACACATTATTGCGGTCCTTGGATTTCAGCCGGAGCCGCGCGCCAAAGCGTAGCCGTCCTTTCTGTCCGGACACCACACTGAGCGGCACCCGGAAATTCAGCTTCGCACCAAACTCCTCTTCCACCGTTTTTTCATGCTGTTCCGTTACCTTGTCAAAATCATAGTCGGCCAGGCCAGGCGTGTTGACGAACGTCAGCAGCGGCTGGCGGGAAGGCCCAAAATCGCGGTTGAAGGCCACACCCGGTTCATCGGGTTCATCCGCATCATAGGGAATCTCATATTCAATATACCGTTCATGCGGGCGATATTCACTGGCACGGGCAAAGTTGGCCGACCAGTCCATATCCACTGCGGCTCCGAACAGGTGATTACCGCCGATGCTGTAATTCTGTACCCGCTGCTCTTCGAGGCGGCGCTGCTTCACGCGATTGTTATCAATACCACCTTTGGTTTCCAGCGACATCGCCCCCTGGTAGCCCGTGATGTTATTATTGCCATCATACAGCGGCTCAATGTCCTTGGCGTTCCAGCGGAAGCGGTTCTCCCAGTCGTCGCGCCAGTTATACATGCCATTGAGATAGAGCGAGTGGCTCGGGCTCAGCTGGAAATCGAATGCTGCCGCGATGCTCCGCCGTGCCCGGCGCACGTCATATTTACGGATATCCTGCTCTTCAATGTAAACATTGCCGAAATCGTCTTTCGCCCATACCGCTTCCACGTTGTCCGATCCGTAATCATTATCGTTATACGAGCCGCTCAGCACCATGCCAATGCGATCGCTGGCAAACCGGTTGCCGTATACAAACGCACCGGTATAAGCCGCTTTGCCGCGGATGGGATTATATCCGCCGCCCAGTGTGGCCGATATCCGCTGGCCGTGCGGTGTCGCGCGGGTAATCAGGTTGACGGAACCACCGATGGCATCGGCATCCATATCCGGCGTCAGCGTTTTGTTAACCACAATGGTCTGGATCATATCCGCAGGGATCAGGTCCATCTGCACGTTGCGGTTATCGCCCTCAGCAGATGGGATCCGGTCGCCGTTCAATGTGACCGAGTTCAGCGACGGTGCCAGTCCGCGCACGATAATATTGCGTGCCTCCCCCTGGTCGTTCTGCATGGTAATGCCCGGCACCCGCTTCAACGCATCCCCGATATTGGCATCCGGAAAGCGGCCAACCTGGTCGGAACTGATCACATTGGTAATATTTGCATTGTTCTTCTGCTGGTTCAGCGCACTGGCCTGCCCACGGAGGCGGTCGCCCATCACCACGACTTCGCCCAGTTCAGTACCTCCGGCCTCCAGCGAAAAATCCAGTACGGCATTCTCGCCGGCAGTTAAGGTTACCGTTTTCGTCTGCGGCCCGTAGCCGAGGTAATTAATGGACACTTCGTAGCGGCCCGCAGGCACATTCAGGAATTCAAATTCGCCCGTCTGGGTAGAAACCGTATAGCGGTTGCCCGTATTAAACCGGAGTGTAGCCCCGGGGAGCGAAAGCTGTGTGGATGCATCCACCACCTTGCCGGAGATTACGCCATTTTGCTGGGCAAATGCGCTGGCCGACATGAACGTTAACAACAGGAAAGAGTAAAAGTATTGCTTCATGCGTTTATTTTTTTGCAATACTATTACATGGATATTGCCTTACCGTTAAGTCAGTATGAACAAATGTATCGGTAAACCAACAAAGACGGGGTACACGGAACTATCGGCGACAGCATTAAGCCGCATGCAGGTTCTCACCCAGCACAATGGGCCGGTTTGCCTGCAATACCACCTGTCTTTCCTCGCCGTTAATGATCATAGTCAGTGTTTGGGCGATAGGGCTTTCCAGCCGGACGGCTACTGCCCGGCCATTTTCCCAGCGGATATCAACGGTAATATTACCGCGTGCTTTCAGGCCTTTTACCGTGCCGGCTTTCCATGCTGCGGGCAATGCCGGCAGAATACGGACCACCCGGTTTTCATGCGATTGAATCAGCATCTCAGCCACCCCGGCGGTGTATCCGAAGTTGCCGTCAATCTGAAAGGGCGGATGCAGGTCAAACAAATTGGGACCAATGGATTTCTGAAACAGCAGCTGAATGTTCTCATGTGCCAGTTCGCCGTCGAGCAGGCGGGCCTGGAGGTTTATTAACCATGCCCGGCTCCAGCCGGTATGGCCGCCGCCATGTTCCATCCGGTAATCCATTGATTTCCGTACGGCATCAATCAGCTCCGGCGTTTCATACTGCGTAATTGCGTTACCGGGATGGAATGCATACAAATGCGACATGTGCCGGTGTCCCGGCTCCGGTTCCCGGTAGGCCTTATCCCACTCCAGTATCCGCCCGTCTGCACCGAGCTGGATACCCAACCGCAATCGCGGAAGCTGTGCAGCGATGGTGGCCGTCCACGTATTCGCTACCGACAGCAGTTCAGCAGCCCGGAGGTAGTTCGTAAACAGTTCATGGATCACCTGCTGGTCCTTGGCGCTGCCCAGGCACAGGGCAACCGTATCGCCCTTTTCGTTAATGAACCGGTTTTCGGGGGATGATGAAGGTGCCGAAACCAGCTTGCCGGTATGGGGGTTTTCAATAATCCAACTGCTGTAAAACTTAGCCACCTCCTGCATGGCAGGGAATGCACGGTCTCTCAGGAAAGCCTCATCCTGCGTAAACAGGTAATGATTCCAATAATGCTGCATCATCCAGCCGCCCGCACCAAACGATGCACCCCAGTAGGCCGTGCGCGAACGTAAAAACGACGTTGCCCAAATATCCGTGGCATGGGGCAGGAAACTCCCTTCGCCGCCATAATTCTGTTTTGCGGCCACTTTCCCGTTTTCAACCAGCCGGTCGATGTAATCAAACATCGATTCGTTCAGTTCATCCAGCTGGGTGACATTCGCCAGCCAGTAATTCATCTGCAGGTTGATATTCAGGTGGTAATCGGCATTCCAGGGGGCCTCAATCTGGTTATTCCACAGTCCCTGCAGATTGGCTGGAAGGCTCCCCTTCCGCGATGAGCTGATCAGCAGGTATCGGCCGTAATCAAACAGCAACGTTTCCAGGCCGGCATCCACGGCACCATTTTTCACCCGCTCCAGCCGCTCATCTGTCGGCAGGCTGACCGGCTCATGGTCGATATCCAGCTGCACCCTTGAATAAAGCGCCTGGTAATCCCGTATATGTGCATCACGCAGCGTTTCCGTGTCTTTTCGGACAACCGCTTCCAGTTGTGCCCTGCTTCTTTGCGCATAATCGCGGTGATAAAATGAGGTGTTCACCACCAGGAATACGGTAAATGCCTTTACCCCTGTCAGTTCGATTGTATGCGGGGTATATTCAACCGTACCGCCGGTATGCCTGACTTTCACCCGTGCATCAAATTTCACCCCCGAGGTAATCGGGTCTTTCCCGCCTTTAAACACCGCGTTATACTGCGTCACCTCGCCCTGCATAACCAGGCAGTCCCGTTCGGTAAACCAGCGGGCTGTTTCATGACCCGCATCCATCGGCCGGCCGATCGAAATCGACGCCGTTAATCCCGCTTCGCTTTCCGTCGTATAAGTAATGACTAACGCATCGTCCGGATACGACGCAAATACCTGTTGCTTCACCCTGCTGCCTTGCTCATCTTCAAAGGAGGCGGTGGCCAAGGCATTCCGCAGATCCAGCGTACGGCGGTAGCCGGTATACGTCACGTCCCCGAAATCAATCCACAGGTCGCCCAGTGTCTGGTGCGACCGGATGATGTCCTTAGTCAGGAATTTTTGTTCAAACAGCGCGTCCGCCTTCCGGTTCTCACCGGCAATCAGCAGTTCACGGATAACCTGCAGGTCGGCCGCATTACCCTCGGCCAGGTCCCAGCCATTCTCATCCGGCCACAGGCTATCTTCATTCAGTTGGATATGTTCCTTTTGCGGATTCCCGAACACCATGGCCCCCAGCCTGCCGTTACCCACCGGCAGGGCTTCAAGCCATGTTTCTGCCGGCTGATTAAACATCAGTATATGTGCTCCATCTTCCGGTGGGATGCCGGATGGGAAGTCCTGGAATGCATTGGCGCCACCACCTAACATCACGCTGAAAACTGCTACCAGGAGCAGTCTGCGATTAATCGTGTCCGTTTTCATGTTACGATTTATTGGATCTGGTCCGAAATACGTCTGAAGGTCTATTTCAGGCTGTCCTTTGGGCAAGCCAACACAATTATAGGGAATTCTGCCTGAAATATCGATCGGTCCGGCCCGCTTTATTGCCTTTCAGGCCGATAAAGACTGGCTGGGATCGGATTCGTGGTTCCGGCTTCTGATATTCGAAAAAAGGATGATCAGCAGGGACAGCATGACAAATACACCGGCAATGAGCCCGCTATTTACGATGACCCGGGGCCATCCCAGTTCCGTTACATCGATAAACGGATAGGGATAAAATCCCGAGTATGTACCCCGGATTAGGGTAAATAGGAAATAACCCAGTGGATAAAGCAACCAAAGAAACACATTGTGCCAGCGGAGACGGGTTTTTGGGGCGACAGCAAGCCAGAATACGACGTAGTAAAGCGGGATGAACGTATGCAGTAATTCATCAACCAGTACCTGAACGCCGGTAGGTGTCCATAACGCGCGCAACAGGAGATTGTAAACACTGCCTACAACAATAATATACACCGTGGTGGCCGCAAGGACACCTGGATTATTCAAAAAACTGCGTTGAGTCGATGTACGCCTAACCGCCACTGCCGTAAAACAGCAGGCCACCAGGATATTGGTAAGAATGGTATAATAGCTGAAAAACTGGACAACAACTTCAGGGACGGGACGTATACGATGTTGAAGGCTAAGGCTAAACTGCAAAATTACCGCAGTCCACGTGAGCAGGGCACCGATGATTGCGATAACGCGAGCCGTTCTGTGTTGATCCATTTATCAAATATACAATAAAATCCGGTCTGGTAATGGCCCCACATATGTCCATAAGCAACTATTATCCAGCAATTTAGGATAGCATAAAAACAGGTGAACCGCCGTCCGATTTGGCGGTAAAATCACGTTAAAGCGGAAAAACATGCTGGAAGAAGCCGGTCTGGCATACAAATTCCCATATACCAAAACAAATGACACCCCAACGTGTTTTAAGACAAACCTTTAATATGACACGCATAATCCGTTACCTGTTGCCGGCCGTCCTCCTTGGCAGCCACGGTTGTGCCAACCGTGAAACCGCCGACATTATTTATTCCGGAGGCACCATTTTGACCATGGAGGCGGAGACTCCCGTTGTGCAGGCGGTAGCGGTAGGCGGTGGAAAAATCCTATTTGCCGGCGACAGTTCCGACGCAGCGGCGTATATAGGCGAGAGTACCGTAAGGCACAACCTGGGTGGGAAAACCATGCTGCCGGGCTTCATCGATGCCCACGGCCATCTGACTTCCAGGGCAGGAATGATGCAGGCGGTGGATCTTTCTCCCGAACCCTATGGTACGGTCAACACCATAAGCGACCTGCAACGGGCATTAGCAGCTTATATTGCGGCACATCAGCTTCCCGAAACACTTCCTGTTATCGGGAATGGGTACGATGACGCCATCATGGCGGAACACCGTCACCCTACGAGGGCCGAGCTGGATGTAGTCAGCCAGGTCCGGCCGATCATTGTCATTCATGCTTCCGGTCATGCCAGCGTGGCAAACTCGGCCATGCTCCGCCTTCTCGGGATTGATGAAACAACCCCCGAACCCGAAGGGGGCCATTTCGGCCGCGACAGCTCAACTGGCAGGCTCAACGGAAAACTGGAGGAAAATGCCAGCTTCGGAGCACTGGTAGCCCTGACCGAGCGAATGGCAGGCGAACAAACTGCAGGAGCTAAGCCCGCCGCGGAAACGGCATTGGAAAACCTACTAAAAGCCCAGGAAGAATGGTTAAGCTACGGGCAAACCACCATCTGTGATGGCAGAACCATGGGCGGGAGCGTTGCCCTCCTGAAAGAAGCCGCGGATAAACGGCTATTAAAGGCGGATGTCGTTTATTTTCCCGACTACGAGTACTTCAAAGACAGCCTGGAAGTTTTCCGGCCCGCGTACATGAAATATCATAATCACCTCAAGCTGGGCGGCTTTAAATTCTCGGACGACGGTTCCCCGCAGGGAAAGACCGCCTGGCTTACCGAACCTTACCTTATCCCACCGGAAGGCCAGGGGTCGGACTATAAGGGCTTTCCTATTTTTACGGACTCGGCCCTGTACACCGACCTCAAAACGTTGTTCGAGCATGGCATTGCGGCACAGCTGCACGTAAATGGCGATGCAGCCATCGACCAGGCCATCCGGGTGATTGGCAGACTGAAAGACGAAGGCTACTATAAACCCGAGCTACGGGCCACATTGATCCATGTGCAGAACAGCCGGCCGGACCACATTGCGAAGATCAAGGAAATCGGGGTCATCCCCTCCTATTTTTCCACGCATACCTACCTGTGGGGCGATTGGCATTACGCTAGTGTTTTTGGTCCGGAACGGGCCGCGTTTATCAGTCCCGCCCATTCCGCCTTAACGGCAGGTATCCTGTTTACCATTCACCACGATTCCCCCGTAACACCCCCGGACCTGCTTACTGCCGTATATGCTGCGGTTAACAGGCGCACGCGTTCGGGCCGCATACTGGGCCCGGATGAGCGGATTCCGCCGCTGGAGGCCCTTAAAGCCATTACCATTAATGCTGCCTACCAATACCATGAAGAAGACCGCAAAGGATCGATCAGGGAAGGCAAGCTTGCGGACCTCGTTATTCTGGATCAGGACCCACTGTCGGTAGCACCTGATAAACTAAAGGACATCACTGTGTTGGAAACGATAAAAGCAGGTGTATCCGTATACAAAAGGCCGGAATAGTCAGGAACTGGGTTTTACGGAACACGGTAAGACATGACCAACATATGGAGCGATGAAACCCGTTACACACATACCGCAAAAAATGAGCGATGAAAGTGTTGTTATTTTAAAATTACACCAATGAAAACAATTGCAATCGTCCTGCTGCTGTTCCTATCGCAGATAGGTGTCAATTTTTTGATCCCGGCGGCACATTGACAACCCCACCCCCTTAGCGAGTGCGGTTTATTATGACATTCTTAAACGCAACAGCCGCCCGTTGATGCCTAGTTGTGCAATAACGTGCGGCTGCTGTGTATACCGGCAATGACACCGGTTCTATTTATGGCTGGCCAGGGCGGAATCGCTGGGTTTTACCAATGCCAGGTACCGGCCGTATCCCTCCTGTTCCATCTCTTCTTTGGGAATAAAACGCAATGAAGCGCTGTTGATGCAGTATCGGAGACCGCCCCGGTCTTTGGGGCCGTCGTTAAACACGTGCCCGAGGTGGGCGTCACCGGCCTTGCTGCGGACTTCCGTACGCCGCATACCGAAGGAATTATCACTTTTTTCGTCGATCAATGCTTCATCGATGGGTTTGGAGAAACTGGGCCAGCCGCATCCTGACTCAAATTTATCGGTAGATACAAACAGCGGTTCGCCCGTCGTTACATCCACATAAATCCCCTCGCGGAATTCATTCCAATATTCATTCTCGAATGGCTTTTCCGTTGCATTTTGCTGTGTTACCGCATATTGTTCGCGGGAAAGCACTTTACGCAGCGTAGCATCATCCGGTTTTTCATAGGCTGTTGTTTCCGCCTGCTTTTTCGCTTCGTTCGCCTTTCGGGCGAATTCAAACAGCGCTGGACTGATGTGGCAATATCCGTTCGGGTTCTTCACCAGGTAATCCTGGTGGTATTCTTCCGCGGTGTAGAAATTCTTCAATGGCAGCACCTCCACCACGACGGGTTTATCGTAATAACCCGACACCGTTTTGACGGCAGCCTGTATCCAGGGCAGCTGGTCTTCGTGGGTATAGTAAACGCCTGTGCGGTACTGCGTACCGATATCGTTTCCCTGCCGGTTCAGGCTCGTCGGATCAATCGCCTTAAAATACAGGTCGAGCAGCAGGTTCAGGTCCACCTGCCGGGGATCATATGTAACCTTGACGGTTTCGGCAAAACCGGTGTTATGGCGCACAACCTCTTCATAGGTCGGGTTTTTGGTATTCCCGTTAGCATACCCCACTTCCGTGGCCGAAACACCGCGGACCTGCTGGAAGAAATATTCCGTGCCCCAGAAACACCCCCCCGCAAAATAGATGACGTCTGAAGACCGGCTGATCGGCGGCAGGTTGGCCGTATTGCTATTGGCGGTTAAATCGATGTTGCCCATTGGTTGATTCGCTTCCGTTTCCATAACCTCTTTTTTGTTTAATGTATGATAAAGCACACTGCCCATTACGGCCATGCCCAATACCAATAAGATCGATGTGCTGACTGTTTTTTTCATGGTGTTGCTGTTTAATTAACTCGTTTTACTCCATGCAAAGCCAACTACCGGCCGGTGCCCGGAAGCGGTGGCTTCATATACAAATTTAGGGTATTATCCGCGTAATTCCACAAACAAACACCAAACGGGATATAAGGTGACAAAAAAATGGCCTTCCGGCCTGCCCGGACATGGACGGATGCGACATACCAAAAAGAAAAAATAAATCCATTGAAAAAAAGTTGCTGGAATAAAAACTTAAATGCATCTTTGTGGCATTAATCAAATGCAACTAAGATGCAATATTAAATCCATAAACTATAAATTAAATGTAAATGACAATGAAAAAACGAAACAGACTTGCGGTACTTTCCTTATTTACAATCACGCTTTTTGCGTTGGCATCCTGCAACAAGGATGACGATGGCAGCCCCATTCCCGAAGGTATCCAACGGGCGGAATTAACGTTCACTGAGGTGAGTGGCGAAGCGGTTGAAGCGCATGGCGATCATTTCCATGGCCTGGATGGAGGTACCGAGGGTGAATCCATCCGCATTACATTCGACGAACAGGGAAATGCCACTTCCAATGGCCACCTGCACCTCGAAGCAGACGCCGTTTACAAGATCGGGCTAAAAGCTTGGGATTACGACGGCCGGGAAGTCCAGCCGGATTTTCTAACCGATAAGGCAACGGCCGACCAGTATAAAGCCTTCCTCATTGGCGGAGACTTCACATTGAATCCTGATTCGGATGATGAGAGCGGCGCTATTTTCCAACCCCGTGAACAGACCTATGGAAACGGCACGGCCGTGGACGGGAAATATGAAACAACGGGCATCCTGAGTTACTTCGTCATTGGCCACGACAATAAAGGCGGCACCAAAGCGGTGACGTATGTGCTGCGCAAGCTGGATCCGGGAGTAAAGGGAACGATCGAACGGACCGACTGGAACCGCGGCGATTACGCTGAAACATTCGCCGGCAACAATGTGCTGGAACTGAAATTCGAGATTCATGCCGAGCACGGGCATGAACATTAACGTAGTGTTAGTTGTGTTTGTTTGGATTCCGGGCAGTGGGCATGTATGGCCTGCTGCCCTTCCTGTGTTCGAGCGTTCTTCGAGTGTTGTTCGAGTGTTGTTCGAGTCCGCTTCGGGACTTGTTCGACCCTTGTTCGAGTCGGGTTCGACTCCGCTTCGACCGCGCTTCGGGGCTGCTCGGTGTGCAATGCATTGCGTTCCGAAGACCTTCGAACCAATCCCCGAAGAATGGCCGAGGCGGTCCCGAAGCAGGGCCGGATAAATCCCGAAGCCAGCCCGAAGCGGCACCGTATTAAAAAGAATATGCTATATTAGATGAAATAAATCGATAACAGAACAAATGAACCCAAAGGTTAACTGGTTTTTCGACGAAGACACGGTATGGCAGGAAGCCTTCCAGAAGCTGCGAACGATCGTCCTGGATTGCGGCCTGTCCGAAGAATTGAAATGGGGGCAGCCTTGCTACACCCTCCAAAACCGCAACATTGTGCTTATTCATGGATTTAAGGCATATTGTGCGTTACTCTTTTTTAAGGGTGCCCTGTTAACCGACGAGCAGGGTATACTCATCCGGCAATCGGCCAATGTCCAAGCAGCCCGCCAGATCCGGTTCACCAGTGTAGCCGAGATCATTGCGCAGGAACGCACGCTGAAGGCTTATATTCATGAAGCGATTGAAGTGGAAAAAGCCGGATTGAAAGTGGTGTTGAAGAAAACATCGGATTTCATCATTCCGGAAGAATTTCAGGAAAAACTGGATGAAATACCCGCATTGAAAAAAGCCTTTGAGCACCTGACCCCGGGTAGGCAACGCGCTTATATTTTTCACTTTTCGCAAGCCAAACAGGCTAAAACCCGGATGTCAAGGGTGGAAAAGTGCCTGCCGAAAATCTTAGCCGGGAAAGGGTTGGATGACTGACACCCGCTGTTTCTGCCTGCCGCATCGTATAGTAGGTCTCCGGGGCACAACCTCCTGATTCTCCAACAGTGCCAACCGGGTTTACCGGTCGTATCACGCCTGTTCAATACCGTTAACCGGTCCGCATATTCAACAACTTAATGCACAACGGGACCAACCCCAGGGAAACAGCAACAAAAATAGCTACACGGATATAGTTCAGGTTCCGCCACCATGTGGCACGGCTAAGCAGATCCATCCCATCCGGAACAGTCCCCAGGTTCGCTATCTTCCGGAAGGCCATGATATTGGGAGCGAAGTATGCCAGCGTCCATATACGCACAGCCATATGAATGGCAAACAGGAGCAATAACGGATACCGGATGTCCAGTTTCCAGCAGAAAATGATCGCCATAATAAACGTGATCTCATGCAGTGAATGGATGACGATCCAGAAGGTTTTGAGATCGAGGCCAAATTTACCACGGAAATAATGCAATGATTCGGGTGGTGCGGCCGACCATTTGGGAACAAGCGTTGCCGTTTCGAACAATTGGGCTCCATTCATGAAAAAATAAGCCAGTGTGGTGACGCAAAGCCAGATTTCGGCCCGCGTGAGGTAGTTCGCAGAAATGTCATTCATACTATTGGTTATTTAATTTACGGGTAATCTGATTCATGATCCCGACGGAGGCAGTTAGGTACCGTTCAATTGCCCGGATTTCTTCGGCATTGAAGGTAGCGATCAGGCGGGCCACCTGTTCCCGCAGGTCTAGGTGGGAGTTTTCAAACAGTCTGTCTGCGTTCTCCCGCAGGGGTAAGATCCATACCTTTCGCCGGTCACGCTGATCCAACTCACGCCTCACCAGCTCCTTCTTCTCCAACCGGTCGATCAGGCCGGTAACGGCACCCGTGGTCAGCCCTGTCTGTCTGGCCAGTTCACCTGCGGTAATCCGCTCGCTTTCCAGCACGATACGCAGGTATTTGTGGTCCGTTCCTGTTAAGCCTGCATTGCGGGCAATGGCCTGGTGCATGAAAATTGTCGCGTCAGAAATCTGCCGGCCCAACCGGGTGAGTGAAGCCACAGATGAAGGTGCCGCTTCTTTGGATTTATCCGTCATAATATCTTTTCAATTAATTATCTTATTTGCAAAGATAATAAAATAATTAAAGGGACAGGACAGCAACCGTTTATTTTAACAATCGGCCTTATCCATATTTATCAGGCGCATGTGGAATGCACCCGGGGGGACAGTATTTCCGCTGGAATAGGTAAGTAAGGTGACACAGCCCCGGCGACAGGATCGCAGAAGTCCAGCCGTTACGACTTGCAACGGCTGGATTTGGCTTTACGGTGTATTGGTATTGAAATTGATCATCCAGCAGACACCGAACCGGTCCTGAAAAGATCCGAAATAATCGCCCCAGAACATATCCGCCATCGGCATTTCGACCTTGCCCCCGGCAGAGAGGCCGTTGAATAGCCGGTCGGCTTCCTCGCGGCTATCGGGCATAATGGAAATGTAATTGTTATTTCCCACCTGGAGCACCTGTCCCATGGACGGCACACAGTCCGATGCCATCAGGAATTGTCCGTTGCCAATAGGGATGGCTACGTGCATCGCCCGGTTCTTTTCGGCTTCGGAAAGGTTTTCGGAACCGGGAGCCTCCCCCATCTTCTGAACAAATAATTCGCCGCCGAATACGGACTGGTAAAAGCGGAAAGCTTCTTCCGCATTACCGTCAAAGTTTAAATAAGGATTGAGTGTCATGAGTTATGGTATTTAATTGCTGTCAAACATATACGTCGGGTATCACCGGGTGAATCCGTATTTACCTCAACAAAGGTAACGGAGTCCGCCGCGAACCACAACGGGAAAACAGGTCAACATACAGGGGGAACTGCGCCAAGTTTCCGTCCGGTAGCCCGAAACCAGCGGTGTGAAATTTATCAAAATATTTTGCGGATAACGGATTAATAAATACATTTGCAGCCCCAAGCGGGAATCGTACTTTACAATAACAAGCCCAGGTGGCGGAATTGGTAGACGCGCTGGTCTCAAACACCAGTGGGGCGACCCATGCCGGTTCGATCCCGGCCCTGGGTACGAAAGAAAGCCGTTATTACACTTGCTGTAGTAACGGCTTTTTTGATGTAAGCACCTAAATTCAGTACAATTCCGTACAGAAAACCAAATGGCATGTCCTGAAAATGAAAAAGGGAAGTCATCGCATAACTTCCCTTTTTATCGCATCAGTCCCGCCAACTACCGTTCGCAGTCGGCCGTCCATGTACCTTCGTCATTGGTAACCAGCATATTCAGGTTACTTGCACTGATCGTAATACCGGTCAGGCCTTCGCCTATGCTGATGTAGGTGCCGTCATCACTTTCCTGGAATTTGACACCGGTAATATTCGGTATACCAGTACCAAAGGCAAATGTGTACGTGTCTCCCACTTTAGCTACCGTAACCCGGCCATCAGCATCGCTGATATTCTCTTCACCGTCGGTGTACGAAATTGACCCGCGGTAGGTACCCACAAATAAATCGGTCTCCGAAGGATCGGTATCCTTACTGCAGGAAACCATAAACATTAATGAAACGATCATCAATGCCCCTAATACATTAATTCTACTTTTTCTCATGATCGATAATTTTGTTTTCAGGGTAATAAAGGCAAAGCCTGTGCCAAAGCAAACCTATTCCTGTCGCCGTCTTCCATAGAAATTATTAAATTTTCATTTGCAAATGAAAATAAGTGCCTATTTTTGAAAAATTTTTAACAAAGCATCAGCTAATCACCAAAATTTTAAAACAGAAAATACGTTAAACGGAAGAAGCTCCTTTGGGAGAGGAGCTTCTACACTAAAACCAATTATAAACCTATATTAAATTGAGGGAGGGCAAAACAAAAATCAATTTTACATACTTTTTCGCGTTTCGTTAATACAAATTTAATAAAATAAATCATTTAGTATAATTTTTTATAACAAAAAAGTGAATTTTTTCATTTTTTATATTTAATTTCAACATAAATTGAAAAAAATTTGATTTTACATGGAAAAAAAATATGAAAATTTAGATCTTGATAACTTAGATATCCAAATATTATCCATTTTAATGAATGATGCATCCATTCCGTACACTGAAATAGCAAAAAAACTAATTGTTTCAGGCGGAACTATTCATGTTCGAATGAAAAAAATGGAAGAAATGGGAATAATAAGGGGATCAAACCTAATAATTAACCCCCAAAAGGTTGGATTCGATATTACTGCGTTCCTGGGAATCTATTTAGAGAAAGGATCACAGTACAATAATGCCGTTGAACAGCTAAAACAGGTAAAGGAAGTGGTGGAATTACACTATTGCACCGGCTCATACAGCATGTTTGCGAAAATTATCTGCCACGATACGACTCATCTGCGCAAGGTTTTGAACGAAGATATCCAGGCCGTAAAGGGAATCCAGCGAACCGAAACCATTATTTCACTGGAAGAGAGTATCAAACGGCAGATTACGCTTACATAGGCCCGGCACTTACCGCTGGATCACACCGTTTAGTCCCACGCTTACGTCAAAGGGCTTGCAGTAAGCGTCCAGCAATACAGCAAACAACCTGCGTGTGACAGGCAGCGTACCATCGTATTCGCCTTCAAAATGAAAGGTTCGTGACCATCCCCGTGTTACCTGTCTTTCCAGCTCATCTCCGCGCTGGCCGATGTACTTAACCAGGGAAAAAAGATCAGCCAGCTGTATCGTATCTATATCGGCGTGGTCTATAAACCAGATCTGGCTCCTCGAAAAAAGCTGGTTTAATACCGGTTTTATTTCCGCTGCCGATACCGGGGCGTCTGGATTAAACAGGAACTGTCCGGAAGTCTCACCCGCAGCACCCTTCAGCAGGCCGGTCGCGCCGATCCGCTGGATCGCCGCAAAGTTCTTATCCGCTATCCGTACGTCCGTGAACGGCATTAAACGGCTGCCGTACTGCAGGAGCTCCCCCTGTATCACCCGCACGTCCAGCTTATCGGATGTTGTCTTGAAAAAGGCCGTATACGCCGCTGCGGCACCCACCGCCTGCCCAACATGCATCAGCAGCGGAATATCCTCCGGAGTGCCGGCAAGCAGGGCCTGCAATACAGGGACTGTCCGCGTCAGAAACAGGTTGCTGTCGTCCGCCGGCACCAATGCGGCCAGGGGTAATGTAAATGGATACGCGCCGGAGTGACCTACAGCTACCCCGGTACGCGAACGTTCATCGTACGGCCCGGGTTGAAAGTAACCACTGTCTACCATGGAACGGGTCCGGATGCTATCTGTATTCCCGAATGCCAGCCGGTAAAGACGGGCATCACCCGACGCGTCAACCACGGCGGGGATCCGGTAACGTTCACCGTTGGTAAGGGCAACCTGCCAATATTTCCCTTTTCTTTTGGCTGCAGCCGGATCCGTATTACGGATAACGGTCAGGTTGCTGGTCGCGTCCAGGACGCTGTCGATGACATTCCGGGCAATCTGGGGATTGATCCGCTTTTTGGCAATCGCCGACAAGGAATCGCTTCGTTGCTCGTGCTTCAGGGTTCCCGCGAGGAAATCGGCCCACAGGCCCGCATCCAGGTCGATGCCGGAGGTCAGTGTTACCGGCTGTGCCGTTAACCCGGGTGCAACCTGATCGCCTTCCAGCACCCATATGGTATTCAGATTGGACTTGGCTGACTGCAGGGCCGCGGCATAGGCATCCACCCCGCTGCCGTACACGAGTACCTGCGGACGCTTGCTGCGCTGGGACCATCCGAGAAATGGCAGCAGCAAACACACCAGAAACAATAAATATCGTTTGTTTAATAACAGCTGTCGTCTATTCATGGTATTGTTTAGTAAAGGACGTAAATTTAGACATAATTGTGTCAGTATGGTTTATTTTGTCAGGTTTTAGAAATTGACACCGGTTAAATAATTACCTTTGCGGTATGGCAAACGAAGAAAAACCAGTCAATTTTATCGCCGAGATTATCGAAGCGGATATCCGGTCGGGCAAACATGGCGGACGCGTACTGACGCGCTTCCCGCCGGAACCTAACGGCTACCTGCACATTGGGCATGCGAAATCCATTGTGCTCAACTTCGGACTGGCCCAGCGTTATCATGGTAAAACGAACCTGCGGTTTGACGACACGAACCCGACCACCGAGGAAACGGCCTATGTGGAAAGCATTAAGAACGACATCAAATGGCTGGGATTCGAGTGGGCGGAGGAACTGTATACTTCGGATTATTTTGAAACGCTGTATGAGTTTGCGACAAAGCTGATCCGAAACGGATTGGCCTATGTAGATGACAGCACGGCAGCGGAAATTGCTGCGTCAAAGGGCACCCCTACAGAACCGGGAAAACCAACGCCTTTCCGGGATCGGTCCGTGGAGGAAAACCTCAGTCTGTTTGCCGAGATGCGGGAAGGTAAATACCCCGATGGGGCTAAAGTGCTGCGGGCAAAGATTGACCTGGCAAACCCGAACATGCATCTGCGCGACCCGTTGCTGTATCGCATCAAGCATGCACACCACCACCGTACCGGTGACAGCTGGTGCATTTACCCGATGTACGACTTTGCCCACGGCCAAAGCGATGCCATTGAGGAAATCACCCATTCGGTATGTACCCTGGAATTTGTTCCACACCGGCCACTGTACAACTGGCTGATTGAGCAATTGGAAATTTACCCATCCAAACAATATGAGTTTGCCCGCCTTAACCTCAATTATACAGTGATGAGCAAGCGGAAGCTACTCCAACTGGTTAATAATAATTATGTAACGGGCTGGGATGACCCGCGGATGCCTACCATCAGTGGACTGCGCCGGCGGGGCTATACCGCGACAAGCATCCGCAATTTCTGTGAGCGCATCGGGGTGGCCAAGCGGGAAAACGTGATTGACGTGGGGCTGCTCGAATTCTGTATCCGGGAAGACCTCAACAAGACCGCGTGGCGCCGTATGGCGGTGCTCGACCCGGTAAAACTGGTGATCACCAACTATCCCGAGGGAAAAACGGAGCACCTGTCCGGTGAAAACAATCCGGAGGTGGAAGGCGGTGAGGGCGAGCGCCCGATTCCCTTCAGCCGGGAACTCTGGATTGAACGGGAAGATTTCATGGAGGAAGCGCCGAAAAAATTCTTCCGGCTGGCACCGGGCTTAATGGTACGACTTAAACACGCCTATGTCGTTCAGTGCACGGATTTTGTGAAAGATGCGGATGGCCGTGTGACGGAAATCCGGTGTACGTATATCCCGGAATCAAAAAGCGGCGAAGATACCAGCGGGCTTAAGGTGAAGGGAACGATCCACTGGGTCAGTGTCCCCCATGCCAAAACCGTGACCGTACGGCTCTACGACCGACTGTTCAACGCAGAAAATCCGGCGGCGGATGAAGATTTTACAGCATCCATCAATCCCGACAGCTTACAGGTCATTGAAAAGGCTTATGTCGAACCCGACCTGCTTCATGCCGAGCCGGGAAAAGGTTATCAGTTTATCCGAAAGGGATATTTTACCCTGGACACCGGCTCAACGCCGGACAATCCCGTATTTAACCGGACGGTTACGCTGCGCGACACCTGGGCGAAAGAAGCACAGAAGCAATAGTCCGTACGGCTAAAATACAGCCTGGATGATCCGCTTTGTGGGTTTGGGATTCCCCATGGTATAAAAATGCAGCACGGGGGCACCCATCTCTTTCAGTTCCTTGCATTGCTGGATCATCCATTCCACTCCCACTTCACGCACCTGCTGCTCGGATGTGCACGCCTGCACGGCCTGGCTAAGCTCGAAAGGAATATCCAGGTGAAAGACCTTGGGCAGGCTCACCAGCTGTTTACTGTTGGTAAGCGGCTTGAGTCCGGGGATAATAGGGATGTGGATATCGTTAGCCCGGCAACGGTCGACAAATGCTTTATATTTACTGTTATCAAAAAACATCTGGGTAACGATAAAATCGGCTCCCAGATCCACTTTCTGCTTCAGGTATTTAAAATCAGTATCCAGGTTGGGTGCCTCAAAATGTTTTTCCGGATACGCAGCCACACCAATGCAGAAATCCGTCTTCTCGGAATTCTCCATATCCTCATGCAGGTACCGGCCACTGTTCATATTGACTACGTGCTGCAGCAATTCGGAGGCATAGGCATGGCCGCCGGGCGTGGGGATGAATGCATTGTCGCTTTTGCGGGCATCACCGCGCAATACCAGCACGTTATCGATTCCTAAAAATTGCAGGTCGATCAGTGCATTTTCCGTTTCTTCTTTGGTAAATCCGCCGCAGATGAGGTGTGGCACCGCATCCACTTTGTATTTGTTGATGATGGCAGCGCAGGTAGCCACAGTACTGGGCCGCTTACGATAAGCTACTTTTTCCAGCAACCCAGTCGGGTGCTGTTTGTAAATATAATCTTCGCGCAGATAAGTAACATCAATGAAGGGGGGATTGAACTCCATCAGCGGATCAATGGCATCAAAAATAGCCTGGATGCTCTGTCCCTTTACGGGGGGCAGTATCTCAAATGAATAAAGGGTCTGCCCTTTTGCGTTCTTAATGTGTTCGGTGATCTTCATATCAGTGCCTAAGCCTATTGCAATCCTGTAATTTCATACGCGTGCTTAGCTTGAGAACGGACAGGGGAATACCGCTGTGGCTTATCTTTCCCGGAAGCGTGGCTCGCCGGGTAGAATGTAGCACCTTGTTAGCACAGGTTGCTAAGGCTTCGCTGGGTCTAATCCCTCGGCCTTTCTCAATAAGCAGTCGGCAAATATCGATAAAGTTTGTTGAATTACAAACTTGAATTGGCAGTCTGTCGGTCCGGTTTAGGTATATACATCGATAAGCCCATCGGGCAGGGCCACTTCCAGCAGCTGTTTTTCCCGGTCAATGGCGCGGATAATTTCATCATTGAGTGGAAACATCAGCTCGTTGAACCGGTAAGGCACCACGGCGATGTATTGCTGGGGATACTCATGGATCTCGATGATTTCGCCAAGTTCGCCATGCAGCTGATCGTGCACAGTGAAGCCCTTAAGGTCCGTGATCCGGAAATCATCGGGGTGCCGTTCCGGACGCTTGCTTTCGGGGAGGTATACCTGCTTATGGACCAACGGTTGGGCCTGGTCAATATGGTCAACGTCTTCCAGGAATACGTAAGCGGTACGGTTGGACTGCAGTTTGCACTGGGTAACGAAAAAAGGCACCAGCTTTCGGTCTATTGCCAGAAAAAGCACATCCAGCTCCAGTGCCCGGTAGTCGTCAAATTCGAAAAATAACTGCAGCTCACCTTTGAGTCCCCGGGTTTTGCTGAGGTAACCGATATAAAAATTCCCTTCAAATGCCATGGCGCGGTAATGTGTACTGGATCCCAAACAAAAAAGCCGTTCCAGGTAGATTGCTCTCCGGATCGGCTTTTTGCTACGGGATGTAAAAAATTATTCTTCCGTTTTTTCTTCTCCTTCTGCGGCATCAGCTGATGCTTCTTCTACGACATCCGTTGCTTCAGCAACAGGTGCTTCGGCTTCAGTCGCTTCTTCCTCAGCCACTTCTTCTGCAGGAGGGGTATTTTTTGCTTCAACAGCAGCAGCGATCTCTGCCTTTTTCTTAGCTTCTGCTACTAATGCTGCTTTTTTCGATTCTTCTTTCGTTTGTGCCAATCCATCTTTTTTACCCTGGATTTGGGCTTCTTTGCCTTTCAGCCACTCTTCAAACTTAACCTCGGCTGCGGCTTCGTCGAATGCTCCCTTTTTCACACCACCCTGCAGGTGTTTTTTATACAGCACCCCTTTATAGGACAGGATTGCCCGTGTGGTATCTGTCGGCTGGGCGCCTTTATTTAACCAATCAAGCGCCTTATCGAAATTCAAGTCGATGGTGGCGGGGTTGGTGTTGGGATTGTAGGAACCGATGCGCTCAATAAATTTACCATCACGTGGTGCACGCGAATCTGCTACTACTACGTGGTAAAAAGGCTTGCCTTTTTTACCGTGTCTTTGCAATCTGATTTTAGTTGCCATTCTTTTGTTTTAAATAAATTATGTATCCAACATAGCCCCGGTAGCGTCCGCTGCGGGGCTGCAAAGATAGTTATTTATTTTTTAATGTTCATAACCAAAGCGTTTCAGGTAATTATCTTTTTTACGCCAGTCAGGAATGACTTTTACGAAAAGCTCCAGGAAGACCTTTTGCTGCAGGAATTCCTCAATATCCTGCCGGGCGTAGGTTCCCACTTTTTTGATCATGCTGCCCGCCTTTCCGATCAGGATGTTTTTCTGGGAATCCCGCTCCACGATGATCTCCGCGCTGATGCGGGTGATTGTCTGTTCTTCCTTAAAGGAGGTAATCACCACTTCGGTGCTGTATGGTATTTCCTTTTCATAAAGTTTGAATACTTTCTCACGGATAATTTCAGAAACGAAAAACCGCTCGGATTTATCCGTCAACGCATCCTTTTCATAATACGGCGGATGCTCGGGCAGGTGATCCAAGATAAACTGCATGACGGCCTGTATGTTGTGCCCATGCAATGCCGATACGGCAAAAATCGCCTGGGGGTGTATCGTGTCCTCCCAGTACCGCATTTTATTTTTCACCTCTGCTTCGTCCGACTGGTCGATCTTATTGATAAGTACCGCCACGGGTGAAGCCGTTTTCTGCAGTTTCGCAATAACGTCTGATTCATCATACTTCTCATGAATATCCGTTACCAGCAAAATAATATCCGCGTCAATAAGCGAGCCCTGTACGAAATTCATCATGGAGGCCTGGAGCGTATAGTTTGGCTTGATGACACCCGGCGTATCCGAGAATACGATCTGGTAATCCGGTTCGTTTACGATTCCGATAATCCGGTGCCTGGTGGTTTGGGCCTTGGGTGTAACAATTGACATCTTCTCTCCCACCAATGCGTTCATCAGGGTAGACTTCCCCGCATTTGGTTTACCAATAATACTCACGAATCCAGCGTTATGCGACATTTTTGTGTTTTTGATTTGTTTTGCAAAGAAACAAATTATATCTTTGCAGTCCAATTCGGAAGAGAATTAACAATATTCCGCCAGCGATTGACGGAATTTTTAAAATACATTGCGGGGTGGAGCAGTTGGTAGCTCGTCGGGCTCATAACCCGAAGGTCATTGGTTCGAGTCCAATCCCCGCTACATAGGGAAACACCATACCATGGTAGTTTCCCTTTTTTATGCCAATAAAATCCTGTTGCCCAAACTATTACAAGTCGGCCAAAGCCAGTTCGACAATCACTACAACGCTTCTTATACTTTTATCCCTATCAGTCTAAAAAATAATATTATCAATGACCTGATGATGTTTTTAGGGAGCTCGACATCTCCTTTGGGATATAGGTTTCTTGTACAGCCTCTCTCTTTCCGTAATTCTTTGCTACTAGATAGAGAAAATCCAAGATGACGCCGGCTTATCTTTTCTATCGGCTGAGCCACTCGGTTGCGGTCGCAAGGGGGATCCCGCATTTCATTCGAGGACTGGATGACGGTACCCTTTCTTTATTATTCAACGTGATTTGATGGTTTTTCCTGACGAACTTCGAGGGCCGACATGCTTGCTTTCGGGAAGTTGATAATCCGTAGCCACTTCAATAAGAGGACAACAGGGTATACCGGATCGATTTCGTGCCAGCGCCTACCGAAGTTAACCGAAGAAGGGTGTTTATGATGGTTGTTGTGATAAGACTCGCCGAGCATCAGTACGTCAACCACCAGTAGGTTTCGTGAAGTGTTTTTAAGTCTGAAATTGATGTAACCGTATTTATGCGCAAACCAATTGATCACAGCCCCATGAAAGGCACCCATGGTAACGACGATGGGAAGCAGCAGGAACCACCAGAAGCTGCTGGCAAACACGAGAAAAAAGGCTATATAAGCGGCTGCCCACAGCACTCTCGAAAGCGGCGTATTGCCCCACCGGTCAAGCCGCTCCCAGTTTGGTAGGTTTTTTGTAAATCGCTCCTCCACCTGCATACGCCTCCTGTCAATGTCGAGGTAGATGTTCCGTGTACGCCACATCATGGCAAAGATATTTGATGAGAAGTTAGGCGAATGGGGATCCCTTTCGGTATCGGTATACGCGTGATGCATGCGGTGCATGATGGCGTAGGCCCGTGGGCTCATGTAGGAAGAGCCCTGCGTAATATATGAAAACACGAAGAAAAAACGTTCCCAGAACCGGCTCATCGTAAATGAGCCATGCGCTGCATACCGATGCTGGAAAAAGGTCTGCGAAAACAACGAGAGATACCATATCCCTATGAAAAAAAACAAAATGACCATGATAATGGGCTTTAAAATGTAAACGATGGATGCAGAGATCGAATAGTAAAGCCCACTTTGGCTGCGGTAGGAGGAAAGTGGTAACCCGGAGACGTGTATCTGTATCTTATTAATTATCATAAAGGTAGGTTATTTAGTTGGAAAAACACCAAACTAATGCCTGTATTTATTTTCTGATCGCGCCCAGTCATGATACGATGCTGCCGTAGGGCTTTTCAAAGGTATGTTGCAGCGCCAGATACGAAATAAGATACGCCAGCGTGCTTTCTGCACCCTGGTTACGATTTACGCCGTCGCGTTGCAATCCATCGCAGCAACCTTGGGTGTCAAAATCATACATACTCACGCGGAGATCGTTCTCGCCCAAGAACCACATGAATGACGTATACAGCCGGCTGAGGTAACGGGGATCTCCCGCATAGCTGTAGGCCTGGAAGTAAAGCAGCACCATAGCCATGGCATCAATGGGCTGTTGGGCAAAAGGTGAGGGAGCGCCGGTTTGCCTGTACCAATTCTCATTGCCGATGAGGCTCAGATGTCCTTTGGAAAGCGTATGCGATTCCAGGAATTGCAGACTTTCAAATGCCACGTCCCTGAACGATGCATTGTTTGTCATCTCGGCGGCACACAGCATGGCCATGGGCAGCAGCCCATTGTCGTAGGCCAAAAGCGATTCATACCAATGCCAGGTGTCTGTCCGGTGTAGTTGATAGGCATCATAAAGACGTTGGGCCAGCTTCCGCGTTAGTTCGGACATCTCTTCGTTTGACGGATTGTCTTTCAAATAATAATAGAGGCCGATAAGCGTATTGGCAATGCTCCGGATGGACTTCAGGTGTTCAAAATGGGGTGCTGCATTGGAGAACAGCCGTTGCACGACCTGATAATAGGCATCCATCGGCGAATAGGCAATGGCATAGCCGAGCGCCCAGATAGCCCTTCCAAAGGCATCCTCCGAGCTCACATCATCGAGGAAACTCCGATTGAACCCCATAAAGTTCCGGAAGGTGCCATCCGTGTTCTGCGCATAATTCAGGTAGCCAAGGTAAACAGCGATATATTTGAGCGCCTGCTCGCTGTTGGTCCTCCTATAAGCCATCAGCATCATGAGCAGTGCCCGTGCATTGTCATCAAGGCAATACCCTTCGTTGTAATTCGGAATCCCGAAGTTGGCATGCTGGAATATGCCCACACGATCCGTGAGCCGTTCGATGTGGTCGAAGCGCAATGGAGGCAGTATGCTGCGGTCCAATGCCGGATCCTTTTTGAGGATCGCTTTAGGGACGTTGGCCATGAGATCTCTGGTAAGTTCATGGTATCTTGCGCCCGTTTTCGGCCAGGTGATGGTTTTTCCGTATTCTCCCGCCTTATCCCGCAAAGCTTCTAATTTATCAGGATGTGCAAGTAAATCTACCAATAGGTTGGTCAGTTGCTCCTCATCAGCAAAGTTAAATAACTCTCCCCGTCCTTCGGCCAACAGCTCGGCCGCGTGCCAATAGGGAGTGGATACGACGGCTGAACCGACACCGACTGCATAGGACAGGGTACCGCTGGTAATCTGCGCCTCATTGAGGTAGGGTGTGAGGTAAATGTCGGAAGCGGCGAGGTATTTGAACAAATCGTCTTCCGACGCGTACTGGTTGAGGAATACCACGTGGTCTTCGAGGCCCAGTTTCTTGACCAACCGGTGCAAAAACAACCGGTATTCTTCGCCCGCGTGCTTGACCACATTGGGATGTGTTTTTCCAAGTACAACGTACACTACGTCGGGGTATTTCGCTACGACCCTCGGCAAAGCGCATATAGCGGTTTCGATCCCTTTGTTTCGGCCAAGAAAACCAAATGTCAGCAATACCCTTTTCGTCTCCAGCCCCAACTCCAGCCGGGCTGCCGTCCGATCGTACCGGATGGGCGGCACACCATGGGGCACCAGTTCGATTTTTTCTGCCGGTACCCCATACGTTTGCCGTAGTATCTCCGCTGCCTTGTGGGCCATGACGATTAATTTGCTGGCTACCCTGGTGATTTCTTTCATCACCGCCAGTTGATTGTAGGATGGCTTATTGAGCACGGTGTGGAACGTAGCCATCACAGGAACCTCCAGACTATGCAGCAACGTCAGGATGAATATGCCGTTCTGCCCGCCGAAAATTCCAAATTCGTGCTGGACAATACATACATCCACCTGGTTTTGGTTAATGAACTCAGCCGCCTTGAGGTACGTGCCATGTTCGTCCTGGTCGATGATAAATTTCACTTCCGGAGGATACATATAAGTACTGCCGGGATCATTGATGGCGACGACAAAATTGCCTGATGTCCCGGAACCGTCGCCGGTAGATTGGAAGAGGTGCTGTGTAAATGACCCGATACCGCATTGGCGGGGGGCGTAAGTGCCTATAAAAGCGATTTTCATCTGATTAAATTATTTATGAGTGTAGGTTTTCACCGTTTGTTTGCTTTCAACCGCACTCAAGCGATTGCTTTAATTTATTGCCTTTTATTTATGGCAATTTATACACGTCTCTTGGGTGTAATTATTTAACGGTCGAAAACGCTAGCATGAATTGTTCCCTGGATGTGATGACTGGATTGGTACGGAAGCGGGGAAGAACCGGTCGATCAATACGAAGTTGTTAAATGTAGTCATTTTTGGCTACATATCTGGTATTTCATTTAAATACCTTATCTTACAAGAAATAAACTATACGATCATGACAAAAGATAAAGGATCAAAGAAAGAAGGCGGCAAAAAGGCCGCTGTAAAGAGCTTGAAGGAAAAACGGGCAGACAAGAAGGAAAAACAGGCAGAGAAGCGCAGGAAAGATTAACTCCTGAAGTGGAACAGCTTTCTCCCTTCCGTAGAATGCTGCAACCAAGCCAATGCCTTGGTTTTGATCTGCCTCACACGTTCGGTAGTCAATCCCAATTGACGGCTGATTTCTCCAAGGTTTTTCGGTTCAGCCCCGCCGAGTCCGAAAAATAGTTTCAGCACCAGTTGCTCCCGTTGGGGAAGCCTGCATATCGCATCTCCGACAACAATTTCCAATGAGTCGCTCATCGCCCGATGGTCCGTCGGCACCCCGCCGTCCGGCAACGAATCCAATAAGCTCATTTCGTGCGAGTGAAGGGAGGGAGCATCTACCGAAACCTGCTTGTTGCCGTTTAACAATATGCGGCCCAACCGCTCAGACGAAACGCCAAGCACCTCGGCCAGCTCCTCCACGGTGGGTTCACGCTCCAACTGCTGCTCCAGCTCGGATTGCGACCGCTTCACTTTGACCAAATCAGCAATCTGGTTTAATGGCAGACGGACCGTGCGCGACTGCACGGAAATGGCCGACATAATGCTCTGCCTGATCCACCAGACGGCATAGGATATAAATTTGAAACCGCGTGTCTCGTCAAACCGTTTCGCCGCTGTGACCAGCCCAAGGTTTCCCTCGTTGATCAGATCCTCAAGCACCACGCCTTGATGCTGGAATTGCTTGGCCACCGAAATCACAAACCTAAGGTTGCCATTGACCAACCGGTTCAGCGCAGCAGTATCTCCCGTACGTATCCGGACGGCCAGCGCGACTTCTTCCTCGCCGGTAAGCATGTCATATTTACTTATATCATGCAAATAGCTGTTCAGGGATCGATTTTCGCGGTTGGTAATCGATTCGGATATTTTCAGTTGTCTCATGTGCTGCTTTCGTGTGAAGGTATGCTGTAAATGTAGGCAATTAAGTCGGACAAATTGGAGAAACCCCGATAATACGCTACCGTTGCGCCATCCCTTCTGAATACCCGTGCTCAACCAGGTGTGAGTGCTGTCGTGTGCTAACACTTATAAACAAGTCATCGCAAGTTACATCATTCAATGACTGTAAATAGTCAATAACTAAGAACTCGTACACTTTGCGTCCTGTAAGCGCGGTGTGGAAGGAATAAAAAAACCACCAGGGTTAATGCCCGGTGGTCTTCATACAATATCTGAAAAATAGAAATTAATTCAATTTTACGTTTACTGCGTTGAGGCCCTTTTGGCCCTGCTCGACTTCAAATGAAACATCATCATTTTCGCGGATCTGGTCTTTCAACCCGGAAGAGTGAACAAATATCTCTCGTCCACCGTCTTTGGGGGTGATGAAACCGAAACCCTTAGTCTCATTGAAAAATTTTACTACGCCTTCTTGCATGGCTTTTGAATAAAAAATTAATTGAATTATTAATTGGCTTAAAGGTAAGAATAAAATATTGTAATTCAGCGTTTTTTATTTCGGTCGAGCGAGATCCTATGCTCCCAAGTATACCGCGGAAGTTGATGGATGCTGCAAGACACCATATTTTGATATAGTAAAAATATGCAACACCTTTTGCACAAGCGGAAACCTGCGCGACACTGATAATGGAGCAGGCGGTTAAGCGGTAGGTATTTTATACGCCACGGCATTCATATTCACGCCGGCGCCCATGGAGGCAAATACAACCACGCTTCCTTTCTGCAGGGCTTGATCAATTAATTTCCCTTTATGCATCAAGTCGTATAAAGTGGGTAATGTTGCCACAGAACTGTTCCCGAGCCATGAAATCGTCATGGGCATCATGTCTTTTGGCGAGCTATTCAGGCCATATAGTTCCAATAGGTTCCTCAGGATCGCCTCGTCCATTTTTTCATTTGCCTGATGGATCAGCACTTTATTGACTTCTGAGACTGATAGACCCGCTTGGTCAAGACACTCCTTCATGGTTTGTGGCACGGCCTTTAACGCATACTCGTATAGCTTCCTACCATTCATTTTGAGAAACAGGTGATCATGGCGGTATTCAGGATTGGAAGATTTGCCCATGCGTAATACATAGGCCAGTTCGTCGGCGTAAGACTTAGTGGCATGGCTCAGAACGCCCACCGGTGTGTTACTCTGCCTGGCTTCCAAGACGACAGCCCCGGCTCCATCAGCGTAGATCATACTATCCCGGTCGTGCGGATCGGAGATCCGCGACAGTGTTTCCGTTCCGATAACCAATACCCGTTTGGCACTGCTGTTGCGGATGTAAGTATCTGCTTGGATCACACCTTGTAACCAGCCAGCACAACCGAAAGGCAAATCATAGGCGATGGTTGACGGGTTTTTGATAGTTAAACGATGCTTAACCCGGGATGCCAATGCCGGCACGAATTCGCTTCTGCGGTTATCTGCCCTGATGTCGCCAAAGTTATGGGCAACGATGATATAATCCAGCGTTTCCCCGTCTATCCCGCTGGACACCAGCGCGTCCTGTCCGGCGAATGCGGCAATGTCAGAGGCTACCAGATCATCGGTCACGTACCTTCTTTCCTGGATACCGGTAATCCGGCCAAATTGCCCGATGATCTCCGCATTCATTTTTTTCAGCTTGGTACCATCCTGATCATAAAAGGCATGTTCAAGGAAATCTCCGTTTCGTATTCTTCTGGTCGGAATATAACTGCCGCTTCCAACAATAACGGCATAAGTCGGATGATCCATTGCGTTGTGATATTTGAATTATTCCTTTCCAAGGAGCTGTAGCATTTTTGCATGCAGAAGCAGGGCTTTCATAAATGTTTCCTGCTCGTGATAAGGCAGCCCGAATGCTAATGCTGTTGATTTGACAATCGGTGCAATTTTGGGATAATGAACATGACAGATTCCCGTAAAAAGGTGGTGTTCGATCTGAAAATTGAGGCCCCCAATAAACCAGGATAATATTCGGTTCTTCGGTGCAAAGTTAGTCGTATTGCCTAATTCATGTATTACCCAACTATCTTCCATGTGCATCTTTCCTTCCGATTTGATAGGTGCTGCAAAGGCGGATGCCTGCAGGTAGTCCTTTGCCGTCATCCAGAAAAGGGTCATGTTCATATAAAAAAACCAGGCGTAAAAGATATTGGTAACGATGGAACCAATACCAAAGCTGCCGTGGAGAAAAGCGCAGCAATTTGATGCTACTGATGTCATCATCTAAACCTTCAATGTTGGTGTAGGTATGATGTAATAGATTGTGCTGGATTTTCCATGTTGCCGAATAACTACCCACGATCTCCAGGATGCGTCCGATCAGACTGTTCACTTTTTTATTGGGCGAGTAGGTTCCATGATTGGCGTCACGCATGACTGCCGTGCCTATGCCTACCATTCCCCACCCCATCAGGAACCAAAGCGCGAAATACAGCCAATAATTACCAGCTGTCTGGCCCGTAACCATCAGGACATAGGGCACCACGTAAAGCAGTAACATGAAGTATGTTTTTATCCACATGGTCGTATTTGCATAAGGTGAAAGCTGATTCTTTTCAAAATAAGCTCAAACTTTTTCCGTCACAGCTTCATAGAAGCTATCTGCGCCTCTGGGTGCGAAACGCACAATGGGTAGCTTTATAATTTGCAGATCGGATTATTTGCCCGTTAAAGAAAACAAACTTGCAAAAGTATTGTTTAGCAAAAATTAAATCGACAGGATTTCGATTTTAGTTAGGGCTTATGCTGCTGACAACGCCGAAAACGTTTTGCGCGAGTTGGCGCCGTCCAAGAAGTAAGTTTACTGGGTGGATACGTTAACCCATTCCAAGGATTTGTAAAACACGTTTATAGCATCGGTAGTAAACTTCACGGATTTTCGTTTGCACCGCACGCTTATCGCGAATGCCTTCCCCTTCTATCCAGCAACACATACTGCCAGATCGGGCCGCAGCTTTCTGCATAGAGAAGTCGTCAAAAAAAAGCGACTTCCCATCTATGGAAAAAAACAATGCCTCGCCGCCAAAAAGGATTTTAAGTCGGCACACGACGCCTTCGGTTTCAACCACATGCACCTTCGCCTCCGGACCGTTCAGCCGCCCCGCCAGCTCGACTTTACCTACCCTGCTCATGCGTCTGTTTCTCGTCTCCAATGTATCCATTAGCGTGTTTCCACCATTGTTGTATCAATATGTGTATCGAAACTCCCAAAAGGTAAAAACCCGATGGATGGAAGACCAAACCCTTTCTCTTCCGATAAGCTGAACAAAACGTAATATACCATACACATCCAACACGATACTTTCGGGAAAGCAGGTATTTTTATTCAATTAAAACACTAAGCATGGAAAAAGTAATATTGGTACCAACGGATTTCCCGCCCAACACGGTAAAGGCAACCAATATGCCCTAAAGATGGGTGAGGCGATTACCGTGGAAGTTATAGAGGGTTATGGAAGAAGGTAAATCCGCCGAACACTTCCTCAATATCATCCGGAAATGAGATTACTTAATTAGGCTTTTCGCGCAGAGGACTGCTTCGTAGTCGGCTAAAAAGTTCGACATTTGTAAACTTGCCCCTACTAAAGAGGAAAAAGAGGCAAAATCCAGACAAAGTTTTGGTATGCCTCTTTTCTTTTTTGTTATTTTTTGGGTTCAACTTTCGTCTCTTTGGGCCGCATTTCTTTCTAGGGACTATAAGGTCACTTCAGATTCCGATACGCATTCGGGGCAGCGTATGACCTAACTGATTTTTAAACAATCAACCAATCATTGTACGCAGCCTAAAAGATGATAAAAGGAACTACTATTGATTACAATGGAATCAATGGGATAGATACAATGATCTCTGTTCCTTCTGTACTTGAATGAATGTTAGTTTTACCATTCAAATATTGAACTCGACGACGGATAGACGCCAGACCGATAGTTGTTTTTTTGTCTGCAAATTTCTTTTTGTCTAACCCTACGCCATCGTCACTGATCGTCAATATCAGGCTGGCTTCGTCCTGATACACTAGGATGTCTATATTCTTCGCCCTGGCATGCTTAATTATATTTGTGATTGCCTCTTGGATGATACGGAATAAGGCAATTTTAGTATCTGTATTCACATTGGCCAGTGAATTGTCGTCAATGTGAATAGTTTTATTGTATCGGTTATCGGGCAAGGCATTGTCTGTAAGTAGCCTGATCTGTTTTTCAAACGAAACCTCTTGTTCATCAGCCTCGTTGAACCATTTATGGCTTTTTCTCCGGGCAACTTCATAGACGTTTGCCGTTTCTGATTGCAATCTGCCCAATTTGCTTCTCAAAACAATGTCCTCGGTATCCATTGATAGTAACTCCAACTGATTCCTGATGGCCGCAATAGACGAAGAAAGGCCGTCATGAAGGTCCTGTCCGAGCCGTTTTTGTTCATCCCTGACTGCCTGGTGCTTGGCTTCTTCCATCGCAATGATCTGGATATTAGCTGCCTCATTCAGGGCCGCTATCTGCGCTTTCGCTTTCCTGCTGCGATGGAGCATGGTGAGATAAATGGCCAGCACGATTAGCACCGAAGCAAATGAAATAACCATCAGCCAACTGGTCCGCTGCCGTTTGACTGCTTCCGATTGCTGAAGGTCGATTTTCGTGTTTTCAGCCTCGGTATAGGCATACAGCAAATCGGTCATCTCTGCCATCAATTTGGCCTGTGCCTTTCGCTCGTCTGCCAGGGCGAGAGACAGCCATTTGTTGCTTCCATGCAGATCACCTTGCAAGGCCCGTAGCATGGCTTTATACTCATTAACCTTGGCTTGTTGGTTTTTAACAAAAAGGGGGGATGTCTCGTACTTTTTGATGTATACACCGGCACTGTCTGTATTTTTTATAGCCAGGTAATGATCTATTCGCCAAGGAAAAAGATTTTGATTGATAAAGCCTGTTGCCTGGTCATGATAAGCCGTTTTCAATGCTGCAAGGCTATCCAATACACCCCCTACTTTATCCTGCTCACCTTCAAACAGCGCAATATAATATTTCGTTACAAGCATAAAAAAGTCATTGAAAAGCATGTATTGCCTGTTGACAGGACGTTTGAGTTTAATCGCATTGCCAATCTCATTGATCAATTGAGCCGTTTGGTAGACAGCCGCCGTATCCCCGGTCTTGATATAGGAGTCAATAACTCCTGCTGACAGGATGGTAAGTGCTTCCGTTCCTGTTGGAATATCGATCTCGTTTTTCAGCAGCAACTTCGGAAGGGTTTCCAGGTAGGGTTTTTCCTTTATATATTGGGCAATTACTTTATCATACAATTCTTCTTCCATATAGATCTGGCTTTTTGTTGAAGCTTCAATCAATGGGGACTTCTCACCGTTTCTTTTATATTCCTGATTTACTTTCTCGGCGTAATACATAGCTGCACCGGTTTCTTCAAACATACTGGCATTGTTAAGAAAAATGACATAGTAGTTTTTCCGGTAGTGGCCGTATGCTTTCTCGCTCCAGGCGATTTCTTTGAACAGGCTAAGGACATCAGCCAATTCCTGGGTCTTAAAATGGATTCCTTCCGACAGGTGTTGATCGGTCAGCCTGTTGACGCTGTCCAGATACTTATCCGCTGAGATACGATCTGCATAGTAGGCCTGATCGAGTTGTTCAAACTCCTCCTGTGCCTGGGTTACAGATTGTCCGGCTGCGATCTGGTTTTGAATGGCCAGGAGTAGAAAGAACACAATAAAGAAATAGAAACTCCTTTGTGGCAGACGGGATTTGGCTTTCATGGAAGTTGTTCTAAAAGGTCGCAAATTGGCTTAAAGTAGTTCCGACCCGATTCTGACAATAATAATCAATCATCCGGGCAATCGAAATCGACGCAAAATATGGAAAATCCCCAGTCTCCCGAAGTTTAATTGTCCTATTTTATCGGGAATAAAACGTTATCAACGATTCCGTTCCGGAATTACAACTGGATTTTATACCTGATAACAGCTCGAATATAAAACCGGTTATTCAACTATTAGGGCCTCCCCTGATTTCCCCTCCGCAACACCTTACTGGTCACGGTCGTTCCATATTATTCTTCCACAAAAACCCCCTTTGGGGGGTAGCGGGTGGGACCCCGCTGTTATACTTTTGCTTTTACCAAATGAAAAGGCAGTGGCAATACACTCTGCAAATCTTCATTCCCATAAAAATATAAACCATAGAAGTAAAAGAAATGAAAACAACAATCCGAAAAACATTAATCATGTTTTTGGCGGGAGCTACCCTGGCAAGCTGCGCCAAGAACGATGACATCAACGACGGCATCAATGTCGACGAAGATACAGGGTGTGCACTGGTCGAAGAATTTGTCAATACGGCCGTCCGAATCACAGAACCCACCACTTGGACAGCCGATAGAGTATATTTGTTTAAAGGTATTACCAGCGTAGAAATCGAATCCGAACTAACCATTGAACCCGGCACGGTTATGAAATTCGACAGCGGTTCTTCGATGGTGGTTCGTCCGGGCAAAAACGGCCGGATCATTGCCAACGGCACAGCGAATAAGCGTATTGTGTTTACTTCGTATACGGATCGTACACATTGCGGAAACATGCAGGCAGAGGGAGCTGACACCCAGCCGGCCAGAGGCGACTGGGGGGGCATTACGATCGATGGTGGAAACAACCATAGTTTTACTTACGCAGATTTTCTATACGCCGGAGGTAGAGCAGGTGATGGGACTTCTTCGGCGGTTTGGTTTGACAATGACGCGGGCGGTGCCTTTACTTTTGATCATTGTGTATTTGCGCATACTCTTGGCGAGGACAAAAAATATTTGAATCCGGGGAGCCCTGGTATTTCTGCTACTTTCGAGGCAGTCTTTATACAACGTCTACCCAATCCGGAAGCAATCCAATTTACCAACAACATATTCTACGATAACGATGTTCCGATGGTGATCAATTCCTATTTTCCTGTGGATGCAAGCAATAAATTTCATAATCCTGATAATCCGGCAGAGCAGAATGATCGGAACATCATCCATATGTTCGGCATGGAGCATCAGGAAGCTGATGTAACCTGGGGGCATACCGAAGTGCCGTATGTGTATACCGGGGGGAATTCCCATATAGCAAAAACCCCGCATACCATAACGATCGGACCCAATGTTGTCGTTAAATTTCCAGGTGTCAGTGCCGGTATCAACGGGTGGGATGATATCCGCATCATCAACCTGCATCCCACAGCTACGCTCACTTCTTTTCACGACGACGCACATGGGGGCGACAGTAACGGCAATGGGACGGCGACTTCGCCCAGCATCGGCGATTGGGATGGCTTTGTTACCCGGGCGTCCTCCGGAAGGCGGGATGATGTATGGGCAGCAGGCGATAATATCTTGTATGCAGATCGCCCGTAGTAGTTTGGGCGTTTGTTCACGCCCTTAATTTTAGTTCTGGATAATGACACAATAAACTTAACAACTTGCCGCTACTACGAAAGAATGGTTATCAATGAGGTAACCATTCTTTTTTGACACCAATTTAACCTGACCCATGTCTTTTCTGTCTCCGTGTCACCTGCCGAAAAGCTTGATAAATCGGTATTGGCTATTTATCCAATCCAGAAGACAGGCTGAAATCCCACAATGTGTTGGCAAAAAAAGGATGGACGTTCACAATCGCGCCAACATCCGCCAAAAACTTAAGCATTTGACGGCTTTAATCTTACAAATAATCCGTAGCTTTAATCTGTCAGAACACACCCGGCCTATGTCCTATCACATTCCCGGCCACCTGAAAGGCCTCACCGACAACGAAGTAGCTGCTTCCCGAAAGCAATATGGTTATAATCAGCTAGATGCGGTTCGCAAAAGCTCCTGGTTGTCGCTGCTCATCAACATCCTGAAAGAACCGATGCTCATCCTGCTTATCGTCATTTCGTTGATCTACGTTGTGGTTGGCGACTATGGCGAGGCAGCGTTTATGTTTGTAGCTATCGTTGCGATCTCCGCCATTTCCTTTTATCAGGATAACCGCAGCAAAAAAGCATTGGAAGCGCTGGAAAAACTCAACGAGCCGCTGAGTCGGGTAATCCGGAATTCAACCGTTGTGGAAATCCCCACCCATGAGATTGCGGTGAGCGATCTCTGCATTACTGAGGAGGGAAAAATAATCAACGCCGATGGGCGCATTGTACACAGCAACGATTTCTCCGTGAACGAAGCTTCGCTTACCGGCGAGAGCTTCTCCGTATTCAAGGATAGCCAGTCGGAAGACAATCAAGTGTACAGCGGCACGCTCACGGTTTCAGGACTGGCCATTTTCGAGGTTACGAAAATCGGGAAGGAGACCCGTATCGGCAAGATTGGCGAATCCCTGCTGACCATAAAAGCAGCGCCTTCTCCCCTACAGCTCCAGATCACCAGATTCGTAAAAACGATGGCCATTGTCGGTATTGTCATTTTCCTGATGGTCTGTCTTTTCAGGTATCATCAGACCGGAGACTTCATTGCCAGCCTACTCAGTGGGCTTACATTGGCGATGTCTGTTCTGCCGGAAGAGATCCCGGTCGCTTTCACCACCTTCATGGCGCTCGGTGCCTGGAAGCTCATGCAGCAGGGCATCATCATCAAGCGAAGCAGCATCGTGGAAACGCTGGGCAGTACTACGGTTATCTGCACCGACAAAACGGGTACGATTACCGAAAATTCGATGCAGCTGATCAACCTGTATGTTTTCCAGACCGACAAGACATACGATACCTCATCCTTCAACGACCCGGCGTTGTCTACCCTGATCAGCTACGCGATGTGGAGCAGCGAACCGGCCCCATTTGACCCCATGGAGAAGACGCTGCACGGCGTATATGAGCAAACACAGTCCGACGACCTGCGGGGTGACTACCATATGTTCCATGAATATCCCCTCGAAGGGAAACCACCGATGATGACACATCTCTTCGAGGACACCCACAAAAACCGGATCATAGCTGCCAAAGGCGCTCCGGAGGCCATACTTAACGTATCCCGGCTTTCGGCCGATGAAAAGGAGCGGGTGAGAAACCGGATAAAAGCATTCGCAGCGCAGGGATACCGTATACTGGGTGTAGCCAGGTCGCTGTTTGAAGGAACCGGATTCCCCGAAAAACAGCAGGATTTTCCATTTGAATTTCTGGGACTGACGGTCTTCTATGATCCACCCAAGAAAGGCATCAAAGATGTGTTCCAACGGATTTACGAAGCCGGGATCGCCGTCAAGGTTATTACCGGTGATAATGCAGACACCACAAACGCCATTGCCGCTCAAGCGGGTATCGTTAGCGATACCCCGCCTGTAAACGGCGGCGAGCTCATCAATCATTCAGAAGAAGAACTCATGCAGCTCTCGGCACGCACCACGCTGTTTACACGAATGTTTCCCGAAGCCAAGCTGGCCGTAGTAAATGCACTGAAAAAACGGGGCGAAGTGGTGGCTATGCTGGGCGATGGGGTAAACGATGGCCCGGCTCTGAAAGCGGCCCACATTGGGGTGGCCATGGGCAACAAAGGGACGGAAATTGCCAAATCAGCCGCTGCCCTGGTGATTACCAACGATGACCTCGGCAAGTTGATCACCGGTATAGCTGCCGGAAGGCGGATATATACCAACATCAAAAAAGCCGTTCAATACATTATCTCCATCCACATACCCATTATCCTGACGGTGTCCCTGCCCCTGTTTCTGGGCTGGATATTCCCGCAGATCTTTACGCCGGTCCATGTAATCTTTCTGGAACTGGTGATGGGGCCCACCTGTTCCATTGTCTATGAGAACGAACCGATGGAAAGGAATGCCATGCAGCGGCCGCCCAGGACCATGACCGACACGTTTTTGAATGGACACGAGTTGATCATCAGTGTTGTACAGGGACTTGTGATTACTGCAGGGGTGTTGTTTGCCTACCAAAAAAGTGTTCAAAACGGCGGAAGCGAGGAACAGACGAGGGCGATGGTATTTACCACGCTTATTTTTGCGAACATCCTGCTGAGCTTTGCCAATCGCTCGTTCTTTTACAGTATTTTCGAGCGTCTCAGAAGCCGTAATCCCTTGCTCACGGGCATTACGGCGCTGGTTTTGATCATGCTCTTCGCCATCCTATATGTGGAACCGCTGTCCCGATTCTTTAACGTGACACCGCTGCGTGCAACGGAATTGGGGGCTTGCTTTGCCATTGCGGTGGTTTCCGTGCTGTGGATTGAGGTTTATAAACTATTCCGCAGAATGCGTTCTTGACCAGTTCATCCTTCTGCTGACGAAAATCGCGGTTTAGAGGCCATGCGAGTGGGCAGCAAGACCATTACCTGATTATATTTATTATTTTGCGGCCCATTAAACGGGAAGGCCCATGAATAATTTTGGCATTCATTGCTGGCTGGCCATTGTGTCTGCTGTATATCTCCTTGGAATCGGTACCGCGAAAGCCACGCTGTTCCAAACAGACAGCCTCGCGCAGGAATTCAGAAAAGCAACCACGGACTCCGCCAAAATCGCCATCCTGACAGAAATGGCCCGCCGCGTGCCGCACAATGATTCGGCCAGCGCGTTATCGTTGTGGAAACAGGTGCTTGAGCTGTCCAGCGAGAGCCGGGATCCACTCAGTAAGGCAAAGACCTACCTCAATATCGGTTCCTGGCATTATGATCATTACCGTACGGAAAAAGCTGACCGCTATAATCACCTCGTGCAGGAACTTATCGAACAGGACACTTCACGAAATGCACGCGTGCTATTCTCCAAAAGCCGCATCAACGCCGCCAATATCGCGTGGCAACGTAATCATATTGATGAAGCATTGAGCGGGTACCTGGAGGTACTCCCTTTGCTTAACCAGCTTGATGACACCGAATCCCTTGCCCTGGTAAACACCAACATCGGCATCCTGTTCAACAACCAGCAGCAATACATTAAATCAGCGCATTATTTTCTGGCCGCAGTCGACCAGTACAACCAGTTAAAACCAATCCCGCACGGCGACATTGCCGACACCTACATTATCCTCGCAGGACATGGCTTCCGTGCAGACACATTGTTTGATGCGCGGGGAGTCGCCTACCTGGACAGTGCCTACCAGCACCTGAAGCACCTGGATGCCGCGCATCGCAAATGGGCAGACTACTACAACATGAAAGGGCGGTTCGACCTGGCAGCCGGTGAACTGGCGGCTGCGGAACAAGCCTTCCGGCGGGGACTACCCCTCGCCCGCCGATACAACGACACGTATACATCCTGCGACATCCTGTTGCATCTTTCGGAGCTGTATGAGCGGCAAAATGAGTTCGCCAAAACCCGGCCTTTGCTGGATGAACTGCTGGAGATCAGTCAGACCAACCAGGTGGGCACTTATCAATTAAAAGCACTTAGGGCCTTATCGCGCATGGAACACCGCCTGCAGCAGCCGGAGCGGGCGTACCAATTCCTGAACCAATACATCGAACTCGCCGATAGCCTGCAATATGCCGAAACAACAAGAAACCTTCACGAGATGGAGGAAAAATATAAACTGGCCGAAGCGGAAAAGAACCTGCTCGTGCTGCAACGCGAGAATGAACGGAAAGATTTTGCCATCGAACGCAACCGCTGGTATATCGGATTACTGCTTGGGATATCCTTCCCCCTGTTGGCCAGCTGTATCCTGATTTTCATGCTTTACCGCAATAAACGTAAACTATTGGTCCAGCAGCAGCGCATGCACACCATGGATGTGGAACACATGGAACAGGCGCACCGAAACTCGTTACTATCGGCCCTGCTGGAAGGTCAGGAAAAGGAGCGCGAGCGGCTGGCGCGCGACCTGCACGACGGGCTGGGAGGCCTGCTTTCCAGCATTAAGATGGACCTGTCCCGGATTACCGGTGCTTTGCCCAAAGATGATATCCAGCGCCCGCATTTAGCTTCCGTGACCCGCAATGTTGATGGGGCCGTGGAAGAGCTCCGCGGCATCGCCCATAGCATGATGCCATCCATGTTAGTTAACTATGGCTTAGCGGAGGCATTACGGGAATATTGCGACAAATTGAAAAGCTCGGGTGTTCCCGTCTTTTATCAGGTCTTTCGTTACAGCCAACCGTTGACGGAATCACGGGAAATGACACTCTACCGTGTCGCCCAGGAACTGATCAACAACTGTGCTAAATATGCGGAGGCAACGGAAATACTGGTGCAGCTGCAGCAAACAGACACCACTGTCACGCTCGTGGTGGAAGATAACGGGAAAGGATTTGATACCGAATATGCTGTAACGGGTGCAGGACTCCGTAATGCAGCGATGCGCGCCACCCTATTGGAAGGTACATTCGATATCCGTTCTGACAAAGGTGTGGGCACTACGTTTACCGTCGAATGTCCGATATCGGTTACGTATGTATCAGCCCATACTCCGTCGCAAGCTTAATGGCAGATGCCAGGTTCTTAACCTCAAACTTCTCCATCAGGTTTTTGCGATGGCTTTCGACTGTATGGGGACTAATAAATAGCACTCCGGCAATCTCCTGCGTGGTAAGTCCCTTGGCCGCCTGATGGAGGATCTCTTTTTCCCTCCGGGTAATCTTGGGTACACTTTTCAACCCTTCCGTGGTCTTCCGCTTCATGATCTCAGCCGACTGTGAACACAGGAACCGCCGGCCATTGACAACGGCACGGATTCCCTCCACGATTTCCTCTCCGATCGCATTCTTCTGGATATAGCCATCGGCGCCCTCCTGGAACATGCTGTTGATCACCGCATATTCATTGTGCACGCTGAGTGCAATAATGCGCGTGGCGGGCGACAGGGTTTTCACTTTTTTAACCAGGTCAATGCCGTTGATATCCGGCAGGTTGATGTCGAGCAGCAACACCGCAGGGGGTGTTGATTCAATAGCTTCCAATGTTGTTGCCGCATTGGCAAAGCAGCCCGCAACCGTCAGGTTATCAGCCTCGGAGAGTACGTTTTTCAATCCTTCCAGTACCATCGGATGATCGTCCGTAATGAAAATGGATACCATAAATTCAAAAATTCACTGTATAAAACTTGTCGTATTTTCCCGGATCAACCGGATTGTACTGAAAAACAGCCGGTTTTCGGGAGGCTCGCACCGGGACGGATACCGAATCGTAACGGAATCCGGCGCGCAGCACCGCCCTTAGCTTTTCATACGGCACAAATAAACTGAAGTATCCGTAAGCGTAGGGTGTCAGCTCGTATAACCCATAATGAAACGTGATGCCCTGTTTAGAAAGAATGAAGTTCGAAGAATAGTGTATCGAATCGGCAATGAAAATCCCCTGTTTGTCATCGCTGAGCTTCACGTCCGGTGCGATGCCATACTGTTTGCGCAACTCGGCATCCAGCACTGCGTTAATCACTGCCTCCTGGCTGACATCAAGTATATCTTCCAATTGAAGCCATCTTTTGTCGCCCTTACGATAGGTGTAGAAGCGTTGTGAAGATATTCCATGCGCACCGCCAGTATAACTAAAAGTATTGTAACCCATAATCAGGTAATCGGTCGTGTTGAGCATCGGGTAAACTGAATACGCATACTCATAGTGTAGGGTATAGCTGAACTGTTCATCAATTTCTTCCAGCAGCTCCGCCATCTCTGCCTGATACCCCTCCTCGAACAGTCCGATCTGCTCCTCGGCGAGCACACCGAAATCGGTAAAGGCACCGCCTGTGATGAAGGATGTAAACGCCTCAGCCAGCCGCCCGTCATCGGGCAGGAATCCACGGAACTGCATGGTTCCCTCGAGGGGTTCCTTCAGGCTGTCTGACCCGACAGTGACGATGCGATGCCGCTCAAAAGGAGTAAATCGCTCAACCCCGCCTTTATCCGATAGCAGGAAATCGAAAGCAATGGTGTCTTTTCCCATGGCCAGCTTACCGCGATACGAACGGTCCTCGAAATTACCGGTAAATACCTGGTTGTCGCCCTCGTCCGACCAGGTACTGAGCACCAGGGATGCTGTCCGGGCATTTTTATAGGAAAACACACCTGTATCGTCCGCGTCAGTGCTGCGATACAGTGCTATCGGCAGATACTCATCGAGGAAATAATAATACGCCGATACCGGTGGTATCTCCTCGGGCAACCTGTCATGCTGTACCGGATAAACAGCAATTTCCATGCAGGCGGCACGGCTGCCTATTTTCCCTTCAAGCAGGTAATAGCCGGGAGATTGTGCAAAGAGCCCTGTTGCCAAGCACAGTAAAAGACAGCATAAAGGTAATCGTTTCATTTGTTATCACTGGAGCACAAAAGTACCGACAAAAAAAATCTACGTCATCACGGAAATCAGGGATTTTCGGTAATACCCCTGATTTCCACTATTTTTTCCCCAGCCGGCCCACGCTAACTTTGCACCATGCAAAATGGTAATGTGCACATGATTACCCTGGTGCTGGCCGTTGCACTTAATACAACGGCCGGCACCTGTATTTCAGCTGTTGCACCGTCACCCCCGCGAACAACGTGCCGATACGATGGACTATTTCCTCTATTTAGCGGCCGACGGCCGATATGGTTATGTCGACAAGCACCTGAATATGGTCATCTCACCCACATTCCGCTCGACCATGTCCGGTTTTATGTGGATTGGGAGACCCAACAGGAATACCGGGAACAAAGCAACTAAACACAGAAACGGCCCTATGTGGGCGATTACCGGAAGCAATGAATAGAATAGCCATATTGATCTGCTCGTTCGCGTGTTGCCTGGCCACGTTGACCGGCCATGCACAGGAAGCATTGGACGTACTGGCGGGGGCATACCACCAAGCCAGTTATGAAAACGGCGATAAATTTTTCCAGGCCGGCCCCTACGTCCGCGCACTGTTTTTTAACGAACGCCAGCAGGAAGCGATTGCGGTACTGGAAGAAAACATCCAGCTGGCTAGAAAAAGACAGGACGGCAAATACGCCGCCTACCTATATGGACTCCGTGCACTCAACACCTTTATACTGGGTGATTCTGCCCAAGCTGGCAGATACATCGACAGTGCATTGGTTTTCTCTTCCCGGACCCCTGATCGGAAAATCAGGGGTTATGTTTACTATTGCCAGGGATGGATGCTGGCACGTGAAGGTCGCGAGGTGGACGCCGTAAATGCGTTTGTGGAAGGACTTCGCCTGTTGGAAAATACCGATGGCTACACGTATCAAAGCTCGATTTATAGCGAACTGTATGGGATATATGCGAATTGGCGGGCAACCGACCTTCAGGCAAAGTATGCTTTCCTTAACCTGGACCTGGCCAACAAACGGAATAATCCGTCGCTCCTGTTCGATGCACACATGCGTATGGGACACCTGTATGAAACACGTATGGCACAAGCCGCCGGAAACCAGTCGTTTGTTGACAGCGCGACATATTATTACCGAAAGGCGATAACCATCTTTGAGCGCAATCCGTCAAAGATGGGTGCTTCGCCCACCAACCTGGCACATGCCGCCATCAATCTGGCAAATCTCTACCTCAGCATGGATAACCCTTTGTACCGGGAAGAGGCAGAAAAATACGCATTGATGGCCATTGATATTGCCAGGCAATACGACCATAGCCAATTTATCGCATCGGGCTATGGTATTTTGTCCACCCTCGCCCGTTACCGGGGGAATACTGAAAACGCGAAGAACTACCTGCTTGGTGCATTGGCAGCCGCATCGGCGGAAAAAACCATGAATATGGAGACGCTTCCGCATATTTTCAGGAACTTGGCAGAGCTTTCCGAAGAACAGGCAGATCCTGCCGGGGCGCTGCATTATTACAAGCAATACGTGACTGCCGTCTACGATGTATTCGATTCGGAAAAGCTGGAACTGGCGACCCGTTTGGAAGCACAGTACGAAAAGGAGAAACAAGAACAGCTGCTCACCCACTTACGCCTGGAATCGGAAAAAAAAGCACAACAAATCAAGCTGATGGACGCATTGTCGGCGGAACAGCGCCAGGCACTTGAGGTCATGAAGCTCAACGAAGAGAACCAGCACCAGCAACTGGCATTCGCCAGGCTCCAAAACCAGCAGAAAGGACAGGAACTCGAATCGGCACAACGCGAAGTGGTGCTTAAATCCCGTATCAACCGCATCTACATCGTCCTCTTCGCCGTTGCGCTGTTCGTGGTGGTATTGCTACTCTATGCTTACCGGCAACGCTCGAAGACATTGGCCCAGCAAACAGACTTACATCGACTGGAAATGGGACAGGTTCAGCAACAAAACGAAATATCCAACCTGACCGCTATGCTCGATGGGCAGGAACAGGAACGGTCGCGGTTGGCACGGGACCTGCACGATGGGCTGGGCGGACTGCTTTCCGGGACCAAGATTGAGCTTTCCGGCGTGTTTCCACGTTTAGCTGACCCAGTGGCCATGCAAAAGGTCACACGGTCGCTGAACCAGCTGGACGCGGCTGTCAATGAACTCCGTCGCGTGGCACACAACCTTATGCCTGAATTGCTGCTGAAATATGGACTGACCGAAGCCATCCGTGAATACTGCAACCGGATGTCGCACAGCGGACTGGAAGTGGCCACCGAAATCGTCAATTATACTGACAGCCTCGACACCAATCGCCAGGTGGTCGTATACCGCATTATTCAGGAGCTGGTGAATAACGCCGTGAAGCATGCGCAGGCCACATACATTTTGGTTCAATTGGCGCAGACCGATGATACGCTTTACCTTACGGTGGAAGATGATGGCAAGGGGTTCGACACCGCCGCGCTGGATGGCCGCAAATCGGCCGGTATACACAATGTGCAATCGCGCCTGGATTACCTGAAAGGACACCTTAATCTCATCAGTGAGCCGGGTATGGGTACAACCGTGGAGATTGATTTTCCTGTAGCAAACAATCCGGAAAGTGTTGGTATTGAGGCTACAGGTGGTTAGCCGCGAATGGAAGGGGTGTTTATTTTACCGTCACCGATATATCTATCGGTGACGGTAATGCAGCTGTTAATCAGCTTAGTTTTCCAATTGTTGCTTCTCAAACGCTGCTCCGGCTTCATTCACCGTATTGGCTGCCTTTTCAAAAGCGTCATTGATGTTATTTAACGCGGTGGTCTCCGCGGCTGGGTCGTCCGCACCGGTGCTCCGGATCTCGATTAATTTCGGATAATCATCCTTGACAATCTTTTCATACGCCTTTAATCCTTGCAATACGGCCTGCTGCAGTGTATTATCTCCATTGAAACTACCTATTTCTCCTACTTTTTCAATTTGTTTCTCCAGGTTGGTTTCCCACGCTGTACGCACTTCGGATGCCTTCGTGTAATCAGCGGCATTCATCGCGGCATTCATGTCGGTAATGTGTTTCTCATTTTCGTTGATGGTCAACATCAACTCATTGTTGTACGCCGCCGGATCCTGGGCACCACCGCAGGCTACAGCTACTGACACCACAAACAACACTGCACTACTTTTCATCCATTTTTTCATATCTATTTTCTTTTTAATTAATAATTACTGCCAAAGCAGCCCTGTTAAACCGAAACAAAAGTAATGGCCTGATGAACAGTGGTAAATAGCGGTTTCCAGTGATTTATTGGCTGTTTCATAGTCGTGAGAACACCCTTTAGCATCAGGGATCAGGGTTCCCACCGGTAGCCGGCAATCACTCCTGAAAGCCGGGGTGCCACCAGCGCATGGAAGATGTAAGAAGGGGCACTGCGCAGTTTATCAATGCTCGAAGTGATCATCGTATCCTGGTCGGTATATCTTGAGAATTCCCGGTAAGGGAATTCCAGGTACGCCCAGTTTAGTGCAAGCCGCGTACTGTCGATCTGCAATCGATGGTTGACGCGCAGGCTATCCCAAAGGGGTGTGATAACCGAATCTGTACTGTTCACCGTGAACGACGACGAAATCGGTCCCGCCGCCTGGAGCATCGACGAAATCAACTCAGCTGTCTCACTGATCTCGCCTGATGTGTTGTCCAGGCCCAGGGAATAGGAAGAAGTGGGGAGCGGCTGCTTCAGCCGGTAGTCCAGGTACGAGATGGCCGCGCCGCTCGCAAGTGGACCGGTCATATACGTCTGCTTTTCTTCGTAAGTCCATTGGGCAGAAGCGTAATCAATTTCCAATGGGTAGCCATTTACACTGTCGAGCTGGAGTAATTCAACGATCTCCGGGTCATTATCGGTATAAAACAGCGTGAGTGCGGCAGGAGACCAGGTAGATGGGTGGCCGATAAGGGTATCAAGTAGTTCACCGAAGACGGTTTTATGGACAGCGGTTAATTCCGGCCGGATGATCAGCCGGAGCGTGTCCGGATTTCCGGTAGCCGTAATGGTGAATGACCGATTTGGTGATTCCGGCCCGGCGGTGAGCGAGAGCATCCCCTTTAATTCATCAACGATACGCAAGGTATCTACAGGGTTCCCATTAGTCGTAAGCGACAACGTTGTTTTCGGCTGTTCAGGCGTGCTGCAAGACGCCATAATAAGCATCGTAGCGGCCAGAGGCAAAATAGCAGTTAGTTTCATGGCGTAAAATTAGGATACGCCCGATGTGCATGCAATACCTGAAAACAGGGGTTTCCCGTAACGGCATCCAGTATAAACCTGCAAACTGCAGATCACAAGTCAACCTACTGGATGCCATTACGGGGCTCCTAGTTTCATCGGTTACGGACCCTGATATCAAAGTCCTATCTTAAAATGCCTGAACAGGTATCCGCCACCGATTCCTATGGAAACAGCGGGGTAGCCTTTATTAAACGGCATCATATAGTCGTATCCCACTTTACAATTGAACAGAAAAAATTCCGTATACAAATGCGGCGTAAACCGGAACTGGTTATTAAACTGTTTATTGAAATCAAACAGGTAACCGGCATTCAGGCCGAGGGCGAGTAAAAACAGCTTTTCATCGTCTATGATAAAGTACAGGGCCGTTGCCTGTGCCTGCAGGCCTGACGGCACCATGGCATTAGGTGAGGTGTAATCCACACCATAACTTATATCAAAAGGTCGGGTATTATCAAAGATCAAAGGAACATTGATGCCGGCCTGGAACATGATTCGCTCTTCGTATTTTATCCCCACATTAACAACCTGTGCATGTGTCGTGTTAAAAACAGGAATACCAAGTACAACAAAGACAATGAATTTATTAACGATGCCCATACACCCTTATTTTTGCTTAGCATCGAAATAAGCACTTTGTCAACTGTTTTAAAGACGGATTAGCCTTTTTTCCAGCGCCGATAGGCAATGCACTTATTGAACAGGTGCTAAGCTATCCAACCCTCCAAAGTTAAACACTTCCTGCTTCCGGAAATATCCCTGATATCCGGTAAAAAGGGGCCTTAACAACCGCCGTTTACGCCCTTGCTACCAGACGTACCGGATACCGCCCATAAGCCCCCCATGCATCGAACGGACATCGTGGTCGCCCCGATGCCGGTACCATACCCAGCCGGGTGCATCCATGGAGACCACATCGTCGTCTGCATAGCTTACGTTGGCTGTGGGACCCCCGAAAATCTCCACGTGGTTTCCGAGCCTGAAGGCTGGCAGTATTTTCAGGGAAGCCATGTGGGTGTACGTATCAAAATCGGTAGTCGTGCGCTGCACTGCTTCGACGTTTAGCGAAAACCGGTTTTTATGAATCAGACGGGCACCCAGTCCACCCTCCAACGCATAGTTATATCCATCATTTCCGAAACGATAGCCAATGCCCAGCACACCATACAGTACACGGCCCCCTGACCGGAAAACCAGGCTGGCGGTACCGGTTTCATCGACTTCAACTGCCATACTTTTCTGACCATTCCGGACCAGGTTAATCAGGCCAATGGGGTAATCGCTGCTATCGGCAATATTCAGCAATCCGGCAAGCTGTACCCCTTTTACATTTTTCCCGACATTAACCACCCCGGCGATCTGTGATCCGGTTTCTCCGCGTGCGATATTAACCACCCCCGCAAACTGGGCACCCTGAACCGAGCGGGCAACGTTAACTACCCCGGCAAACTGGGCCCCATGCACCTCCCCGGCCTGGTTTGCTGCACCGGCGAGCTGGATCCCGGACATGGAACTGGCTATCTGATTGATAACACCGGCAGCCTGAACCCCGTAAAGTGTATTTCCAACCCGGTTGAACACCCCGGCAAGCTGGACGTTGCGCACATCGGACCGGTTAATATTAAATACGCCGCCAAGTTCCAACCCGGCTACTCCTCCTGTGTATCCACCGATGATATTAAGGGAGAACCGGCTCACGGCCTGCGCGCTTTCGTTACCCAATATACTGAGTCCGGGCACAAAGGAAATCTGGACGGGATGGATGGTGTCCCGCCCATCGGCGGACTGGGCCTGTATTGGTTTTACCTGGATTAAAATGGCCGATAGAATAATGAAGAATGCGCTTCGGCTTGTACCTAGAATGTTAGTTGTCGTCATATGCTTTTTCCATATATGACAACGACGTGGCGTTACCCCCTTACTGCAGCATAAAATAAATCAGGACGGGTCAAACAGCAACGCCATCAACTCGTCTTTTTTTTGCGGCGAAACCTCGATTTCCATACCATCGGCCATTTCCAGCGTTCCGCCGTTCCCTTTACGGTAACGGGTAATGAAATTAATATTGATCATCGAGGAACGATTGACACGGATAAAGGTATCCCCGGCCAGTTGTGCCTCGTATTCCTTCAGGGTCTTGGAAACCACAATCTTTTTATTCCCGGTGAGGTGGAAGGTGCAATAATTACTCATGGCCTCAATCCGGATAATGTGGGTCTTTTCAATGAGGTAAATCCCTTCCGCGGTAGCCAGTGATAGCCGCTTGCGGGAAAACCGGTCGGGTGTGTTCAGTGCTTGTACATTTTTCCGTTCCATTCTTTTTTTCAGCCTACCGATCGCTTGCCGCAGGTCATCTTCCCCGATTGGCTTCAGCAAATAGTCCACCACACTAAGCCGCAGCGCATCGAGCGTATAAGCGTCATAGGCAGTCGTGAAAATGACCTCGAACTGGAATCCCGCCAGCCGTTCCAGAAACTGGAATCCGTTCATGCCCGGCATTTCGACATCCAGGAACAAAACATCCGGTTGATACCGGCCGATTTCTTTTAATGCGGTAAAGGGGTCATTAAAAACAGTGAGCAGCTCTATGTCGGCAGCGAAAAGCTGCAATTTATGGCTTAGTAGTCTGCCGCCCCGCGGTTCGTCATCTAGGATAATTGCTTTGAGCATGATATGGTCGTTTTAGGTGATTATCGGATAAGTGGATGATGCGACAATTGGAATGTAAAGTGTCGCTTTTGTACCTCTTCTCCCCTGTTCGCCAAGGTCCTGAAGATCCAGCATGGCGACGGATTCCGGCCCGTGCTGTTTAATCAGGGAAATACGTTCCCTGATCGTAGCCAATCCAACCGATGTTTTCTTATAGGGATTATCCCGTTGGACAATGCCATTTTTTATACCTACACCGTTATCGATAATGGTAAAACAGACGTAGCTATTCTCCATGCGTCTGACCATTACTTCCAGTTTACCCCGGTATCCGAGATTTTGCCGGATACCGTGATGAATGGCATTTTCAACCAGGGGTTGCACCAGCATCGGCGGAATAAGTATGTCTTTCATGTCGAAATCATTACCTGTGGAAAACACATAATCAAACTCCTGGTTGAACCGGATGGCCTCCAATTCCACATATAATTTCAGCGCGGTCCATTCACGGTCCACACTGACATAACTATAGGTTGAGTTTTCCAGTACCAGGCGGCTCAGCCGGGCAAACTTCTGAACTAACTGGCTGGCCGTTTTTGCATTTTGATCCAAAATATATGATTCAATGGAGTTGAGCACGTTAAAGATGAAATGTGGGTTCATCTGGGCGCGGATGGCCTTAAGCTCACTTTCTGAAATCCGGCGACGGTATTGGGATTCCAGCCGTTCCTTCTGTTCGACCTCCAGCATAATCAATTGCCGCTGAATTTCTTCCGACTGCCTGGCCAGCTGTTCCTGCAATTTACTATTGAATGCCAGCTGCATCCCGTTGATTTTCCGGGATTGGTTTAACCGATACCGGAAAAAGGCATACGTAAGCAAAAAAATGCCCCCGACAATGGTGGCATAAAACCAACGGCTCTGCCAGTAGGGTGTTTGAATACGGAACGGAAGTTGGGCGATGTTATCCGCCCAGTTACCCAGCTCATCCCCCACCCGCACTACCAGTGTGTAGTCGCCACCCCTGACATCCGTGTAAGACACGTCCGAGCGGCCATAGGCAGTCGTTCGCCAGGTGGGGTCAATGCCCTGCAATTGATAGGAAAAACGGACGCGTTCGATATTTTCATAACCCGGGGCTGCCAATGAAAAGGTCAGAAAATTCTGGTCGTCACGCAGGTTGATGTCACCCGCCTTCAGCAGGTGGCTGTAGTCTTCGTCATTGACCTGCAATTTGCTGATAACGGCAGGTTGCAATGCTGGTCTTCGGATCGCATCGCTGGCGTTACCCACGATAAATCCACCTGCGGTAGCCAGTATAATGCGGCCATCGTCGGTGGGGGCAAAGGTCGTCACTTCCGGTTCCCCGGCAGGCATAATGCCCATACCAGGCAGCAGCTGAATGTGTTGCCTTGTTTTGACGTCGAACAACACGGTGCCGTCGTCTGTGTAAATCCAAAAATTTCCGTTTGCGTCCTGTTTCAGGTGATGCCTGGACTGCCACACCATGGGATTTCGGTCAGGCATATTCGCAAAAGCAATACCGGCCGTATTGTGGATTTCCGTAACACCCTGGTAACCGGAAAGCATCCAGACCTGCCCATCTGCTGCCTTGGAGAAGGCACGGATGTAGTTGGAAGGAATACTATTCGGATCCTTGGGGTTATGGGTGTATTGCTGGAAACTTACCGGTTCCTTGCCGGTCGTACGCAGCAGGCCATACCCATCCATCCCGATCCAGATATTGCCTTTTCCATCTTTGGCGAGGTTGACCACTTTCCGGTCGGGCAGTCCATTCGTGGTATCGTATCGCACCAACCGGTGCGTAAGTTGATTATACAGGTACAGTCCGGCATTCCATGCGCCGATCCAGAGGTGTGGTACCCCACCGATGGTATCAGCCAATACCGCATTGCAATCGGCTTCTCTGAAACCATAAGTAGATCCGGAAATCGGCAGTGGCATGGGGCGTTGTCCTTCCCCGAGGGTCCACACGCCCTGATCATAAGTGGAAATGTAATTCTGGCCATTGATCCGGGCCACCTGGCTAACCCAGAGACCGGCCAATGGCAACAAAGCTTCCGTGACTGCCCGTTCGGGATTATATTTACCCAACCCGGTCTCGGTCAGGTACCACCAATAGCCGTCGGCGGCAATCAGCTGAAGAATTTTAGCGGAGGTTTCCACGGGGTACCGGGTATGGAACCGGTTTTGATAGTTGCTGTAACGGATCAATCCTTTCCGCTTTGTTCCGATCCAGACGTTGTCGACGCTATCGACATAAATGGCCGAAATAGCGTCGGATGTCGTGTCCGCAGGTGTGATGCTCGCCCAGCCGATCCGATCGTGCCTGCCGGTATGGGTATCGTAAACGTATAGGCCGTTTCGGTCGTGACCCGCCCATATGGTGCCGTCTTTCCGCATAGCTGCGCACAGGATATTATTATCATAAAACCGGGTATTTCTGCCCAGTGCCAGCAAATCCATATTCCATTTACCGGTGCGGACATCCAACCGGCTGAATCCGCTGTCATAATAATTTAGCCAGTGCATCCCCCCCGTTTCCAGGTATACCTGCCCGCCGTTCTCGATTTCCCACGGCGCAGTGCCAGGGTGCCGGTTAAACTGGCTGGCCTTACCGGTTTGTGGATCAAATTTGAAAAAACCGTGATGCCTCGTTCCGATCCAGAGCATCCCCTCACCGTCTTTAAAGAAATTAAAAACCGTTACCGGACTTTCGGCTGTTAATTTCACGCGTGATATGGTGCGTGTCTTACCATCCATGCGAAGTAAATCTGTTTCCTGGCCGCCAAACCAAATATTGCCGGCATCGTCTTCAATAACACTGTTCAATGCGTGTATGGGAATTACGTTTCCACGCTCCTCAAAAAAGGAAAAATTGGTAAACGCTTCTGCAGCAGGCAGATCGGGACGGTAGCAACTAAGCCCTTTTGTATAGGTCGTCATCCACAGCCAACCCCTGCTATCGCGATACAGATCAGATAAGTCATTATCGGCAACGGACCTGGCATTTTCGGGATCGTGCACCAAAAAAGTGGCCGTGTGCTGATCAAATTTACAAAGTCCTTTATCGGTAGCCAGCCAGAGTATCCCCTGATTGTCGCTGACGATCTTTTTCACTCGGAGGGCCGGCAGCACCCCCTTAGCCGCATAATGTTCGAAATGGTAAAGATGAGTCTGCCCGTGCCCCTGGAGTACGGCAAAACAAACGACCAATATCCCCAGACGCAAGCTCATTTCATTAGGCACCAGGTAATTAACAGATTATTTATGTCTTTGTAAATATCACGATGTTTCTTTATAATCACAAACCTATCCGCATTGATCGCGATTGGCAATATTCCTGCCGACAACAAATTTCCACTTTTTTTAAGCTGAATCTGGGCTAATGCGTAAATCGTGATGTTGGATGAGCGAAGTGCTGAAATGGTTTAGCGAATAAATAGTGACAATTGCTGGCAAGAATTATTTTTTTTCTATTTTAGTCTAACAATTAGTTGGTTAGCAACCATATCCATTTACCATGTCTCACGCATCAATCAGCAGGTCCGTTTGTGTCATTTTAGGTGTGCTTGGCTATGTATTATCAGGCCTCTGCCAACCGGGACAGCCGCTGGACTCCCTGCTTTCCGAGCTGCAGGCACACCCCCAAAAAGATGACCGGCGCGCCGAATTGCTCAATGGCCTGGCTTACCTGCTGCATACTTCTGACCCGCAGCGGTCCATCGCGTACGCCACGGAAGTTATTGGATTTGCCAATCAGTTGAAAGACAGGAAAAACCTGGCAAATGCCTATACGCAACAGGCGATTGCGCGTATTGTGACGTCCGACCTGGATTCGGCTAAAATATGGGGCACACGGTCGCTTGAGTTGCAGCGGGAACTTGGCCATAAAGAGGGGATAGCGGCGAGTATCAGCAATCTCGGCCTCATTTATTACCGACTGAATAACTACCAACAGGCACTCGCTTATTTTCAGGAGGCTGCACAATTATTTAATGAGGTGGGCAGTCCAACTGCGGTGATGATTTACCTGAACATGTCGGCCATATACGCGGAAATCAAAAATTTCAGAAAAGCGGAAGAATACATCTTCTTAGCCCGTAAAAAAAACGGGGAAACCGGCGACAAACGCATAGAAGCCTATGCCCTGCTCAATCTCGGCACACTGTATACGGATGAGGGGGATTACGAAAAGGGCCGTCAGTATCTCGATAGTGCGTTATACGCCAATCAGGTGGTAAACGACCAGGCAAATATCGCTAAAGTTTATGGCAACCTGGGTTCCAACTACTCGCGGATGAAAGATTACAGACGCTCCAATGGGTACTACAAACAGGCATTGGCCATTAATCATACGCTCGACAACGCACGAAGCATCGCAGCTAATAGCACCGGCATAGGGGAAAACTACATCATGCTGGACAGCCTGTCCCTGGCCTATAGCTACTTGTCGCGTGGACTATCACTCGGAAAATCAGCACAGGCCATCGACGTACAACGTGATGCATCCGGAAATTTAAGCCGCTATTTTGAGCAGATCGGACGATACGACAGCGCACTCTATTACAACAGGCAACATGCCCTGCTAAAGGACAGCCTGTACAACGAGTCCAGCCAAAAAGAGCTCACCCGACTGGAGTTGCAGTATGACTTCGACCTTAAGGAACAGGGATACATCCAACAACAGGCCATAGACAAACTGCAAATCAAACAATTGTGGCTCTACGGGGCACTGGCCATTGTGTTGGTCGGCGGCGTTACCGGTTACTTTCTCAACCGTTCGCGTTTACGCGGCATCCGGATGCGCACCGAGATGCGCGAACAAGAGCTCACGCTGCAGGCCGAAACATTACTCTTCCAGCAGCAGCTCTCCGAAAGCGAACTGAAGGCCATCCGTGCGCAGATGAACCCGCATTTCATATTCAATGTGCTCAACTCCCTTGAATGTTATATCCTGGAGAACGATTCACGGTCGGCCAGTAAGCTGGTTCAACAGTTTGCACAGCTTACGCGGATCATTCTCGAAAACTCTACCCAGTCGATGGTAACAGCCGAACGCGAGTGGCTGGCCGTGCAACTGTATGTCGAATTGGAAGATGTGCGGTTTGACCATACATTTGACTATCTGTTTGAGGCAGACCCTTCCCTCGACCTCACCAAGGTCATATTACCTCCCATGCTCATCCAGCCACTGGTAGAAAACGCCATTCTGCACGGTTTGCGTCATATACCAGATTACCGCGGCCAACTGGAGGTCCGTATGACGCAAACCGACGGACATATACTGATTACGGTAGTGGATAACGGTATTGGCCTGGCCACCGCAGCTAAGGCGGCAACGGCACCTTACAAAGAGAAATCCATCGGCATTCGCGGTATCAACGAACGACTGGATTTGCTGCGGCTGCATCATCCTGAAAGCTGTCCCAGCCTAACGATCGACGAAATCCATGAAAACGGGAAAACGGGTACGCGGGTATGCCTGCGACTTCCATTGGTTTATGCTAACTTTCAATCGATGAATCCCGATGAAAAGGTTCAGGTAAAAGAAGGTATCTGATGGTGCATCAACTGGGCTATGCATAATTAACCCCGACATCCTTAACCTCGTTTCGGATGCATACTTGCAGGACGGCTCCAACATCGATGCCCAACTTATGCTGATTGATCGAGAAGCTATTGGCCGGCAGGGAATAGCAGCCTGTTTGACATTGCCACTGATTACCCGCGAACAGCTGCCTGATACAGCCGTTAAGGTATCGTAGCAGATACTTCTTCACTCCACTCACTTTCGACACCATATCGATCAACCGCAGTGACATAGTAGTAATAACGGGTTCCGCTTTCGACATTCGTATCTACATAACCGGCCTGTTCACCTGATGAATCCACCGTTGCAATCTGCTCGGCATCACCCTGGGCCGATGCCCGGTAAAGCCGGTAGCCGTGAATCTTGTCCGAGCCGCCATCCGTATCCCAGGCGACCGTCATTCCGTCTTCTACCGGAACCAGCCGTACACTGCCCGGCGGTAATGGCTTTTGGTATTGTGATGTAAGCTCCACTACCGGGCTTGCCGGACTAAGGTTGCCTGCAGCATCAACAGCACGGATGGCATACCAGTACTGTTGTCCATGCCCCAGGGTGTCTATAAATTCATTCATAACGGTCTCCAGTACCGGTTGGTCACCGAATGCGGTATCCGCGTTTTCCTTTCGGTACACCCGATAAGCTACCACATTTTCCGAACGGATATGCAAATCCAGCCAAGTGAGCGAAACCGTCGTGTCGGTAAGCCATAACGGCCGCAGTTCCCGGGGTGCCTCTACCGGTACCGATTCGCGGCTTCCTGCTCTTAATACTTCGATGATGCCGGAGGGTGGACTCAGCGACTGGGTGGTTGACACGGCAGCGACCATGTAATATGCATGGCCTCCCGACCCCTGTTGTGTGCTATCAACGTAAGAATTTAAACCTGTTGCGGGCGGCAACAGTCCGCTCACCTGTTCCAATGGTGATGTAATGGACCAGGTACGGTATACATAAAATCCCCGCAGGTTGGTTGTATCAGGATAGTACCACGACAACCGTCCGCCTTCAGGTGTATCCTTGCCTTCCAGGTTTTGGGGGGGTAATAGTTTTACGATTCCCTGATAAATTCCGGAAATCCGCGGGGAAGCCTGCGAGAAATTCGCCTCACCCTGTATCAGCAGCTGGTAGTAATAGTTCTTTCCCCCTAACACATCCGGATCGATGTAGGCCGTATCCGTCACCGGTACCGTCGCGATGGTTTCGTATCCGCCGTCGTACACTGCACTCCGTAGGATAACGATATTCTGCAACGCATAGCGTTGTTCCAGTGGCGCCCAATACAACCGTATCCCATTATCTACTGCCTGCGTTTGGACATTGAAGGCCGCTTCGACATTCCGGCGTCCACCTACCTGCAGCGTAACGGTGTCCGAGGGATTACCGGGATTACCAAAAACATCCCGGCCCGAGAGGTAATAGTCGTACCGCACGCCCGAAAGTGCCGTGGTATCGGTGATCAGGTACGTCAGCGAATCCCCCTTGGCATTAACTACTATACCCGAAGGCGTGAACAGCTTTTCGAAATCGGCAGACGAACCGCTTATCCTCCGCCATACGTCAAATTGCATCGCCCCGTTCCCTTGTTCAGACTGCCATTCCAGGTGCGGCCGACTTTCCCCGGGGTCGACAACGGTATTCTTCATCGGCGAAAATGAAGGCAATGTCCGTTCATAAATCACCTGCTCTGACTCAAAACGGGTGCCATCTGTATCGTTGACGAATTGATAAGCATACGTCTGGCCGGTTACCACACCGGTATCCAAAAAGCCTAATCCCAATGCCAAATGGATAATCGGACTACGGGCACCCAACAAAGAAGCGGCATCCTCACCATTCCACACCTGCCATAACGAATCTGTAAGCTCCATAGCGGGTAAACTGTATCCCGGAAACAAGTCAACTGCCTCGCTCATCCGCCGGTGAAAATCAGCACTGCTGGTCGGCTGGGCCGTTTTTCCGACAGGAACATAGTCGGCATCCGCTTTGCCTTTCCGCATAATAGTCAGTCCCGCGCGAGCCACCGCTACCTCGTTGAACTCCATATAGAGTCCAGGAGCCGTTCCGGTGAAATAGGCTTGATCGTCCGCCTTATGCTGTTGAGCCCGACTGCTCATAATGCCGACTAGACCAGTCACCATAAGCATCCACACACATTTCATTAAAACAGGTTTCATAATTATCGCATTAATAATCAAAATCATTGTTTTCACTGCAGCTTTCGTCGGAGAGCCGGGCGTTGAAGTTCACGGTCTTCGTGCATTCTGCGCCGACGCAAAGGTCAAGCAGCGCCAGGAATCCGATACTTACCGATTTCTTGGCCACCAGCATGCACGAAATCTCCGCATTCATATTGATGGAACCACACGCCTTGGCGTTGAACGTAACCCCCGCCGGACTGTTTGTAAAGACTGCCTTCACCCCTACTTCTGCTTTTACTTCGCCCGATATCCCACACCCCATCAATAACTGGGAAACCGGCGACATCCGCGCGTAGGCACGCCCGAACGCCATGGCTCCGATGCCCAGCTCTTGCTCACTACCGCCGAAATTAGCATAGATACGGGCATCCAGGCCTGCCATAGCCCCCACCTCAAGACCAATCCCCGGCACCTCAAATTTCACTTCCTCAATCAGATCTTTCCGCCCAGTCAGGAAGAATCCCTGAATACCATTGGTTTTATATGTATTCGGCAGTCGCTTCACGTACGACACTTCGGTAATCCGTGCTTCCAGTGCCGGCGAAATTTCGGGATAGGAACCTACACACATCCCTACACCCAGCGGGAAAATCAGTGGCACCCCACGTACATTGACATTGGCTCCGGTATAAAAATACCAGCCTTTGGTGTCAAACAGCATTTCAATACCGAGTTTGGTCAGCGTTACTGCCCCTGCTTCCAGTTTGGGCATGCTGAGCGATCCGAATACACGGCCATTGGCAAAGTCAAAATCAAATTTCATATTCGAGAAACCGCCATTGCCCCCGGCTGCACCATCCGCGATTTTTTGTACGGGTATTTCGTCCTGTATTCCTTTCAGCGCTTCCATAGCCACCATTTTGGCCGTCTGTTTGGCTTTATCGGCGATATCAATGCCCGAGAAACCCTTGATGATGCCATTGATCTGCATGGCAGCCCCGATGGGATTGTTGTCGATACCGTTGTTGATGATGTCCATCCCCTCGCCGATCAGCCGCCATTTGCCCGCAAGCTCCTGCATGGCCTGCTCAGCCGATCCGCCCATCTGAAGCAACTGGTTGTAAGTATCGTTTACGCCGCCCAAAGCTTCTTCGAGCGTACGGCGGGCTTCGGCCAGTGCGGGGTCATTTGCTACTTCATCCAACAGATTCGCGGCCATGCGCTCCGCCTCTTCCTGATAGGCCCCCAACACGATTTCCGTCTGCCGCCGTGCTTCATCGGCTACACCGTTGAGGCCGCCGGTAACCATGCTGACGAGGTTTGCTTTCAGCGTGCTGGTTTGTCCCGGCAATTTTACCGTACCCGCAATGCCGATACCCTTTTCGTAGAATAGCTGCGCGTTGTCCTGCTTCAGGGTCGTGAAGGTAGTGCCACCGCTGCCCGTAAAGGAAAATTCCAGCGGACTTACGACCAAACGATTCGTACCCTTGCCTTCCGGATAGTACGAGATGGTGGCCGACAGGTTGTCTGGCACATTGGGAATGTGCAGACTGGCCGAGCCTGAAATAACCAACCGGTCAAACGCGCTGTAGATGCTTTGCGGTTTGAATGACAGCTGGTTTTGAATGGCAATACCCTCCACATCCGTACTGAAACCGAACACTTCTTCGTTGTTGCTCAACAGCGACATATACTGGATCTCCAAACGGTCATTCGGATTGGTCATCCCGGGAAGCCCTTTCAGGTGTGCCGCTTTTCCGTCATCGCTCCGCAGCGTAAATTTGAAATGCCCCTGTCCGGGTATGCGGCCCACATCCGGATCGTAGACAAACACGATGTCTGCCCGTGGATTGACATGCAATTTGATATTCGCTTTGCCGCCAACAGTCAGGTTGTTGCGGAGGTTGGCTGCCTCCGCTCCGGTAGCGTTATGGAAAATAAGCTCGCCGGGGATAATGGAAATCTTGTTCAGCTTAATGTCGGCCTTCCCGGTATACAGGGTATTGTTGTTCAGCACAATACCCCCTGATGTATTGGACAGCGTCCACGACGAGCTGTGCACCTCCCATTCCTCCAATTTGAACCGCACCTCATTGTCGGTCACCACGGGCTCCATGCGGTCGTGCCGTACCACGGCTTTCCCTGCTTTGAGGTCGAGGTTTATGCCACCCTGTATGCGTGCAGTGAGGTTCATGAACAGGTTCACGCTATCGCCCATGACGAACGATTCCCGTTCGCCGGTTGTCTCCGTCTGCCCGTTGAAGCCGAGATACTTGAACCGGATCGGGTCACCCTGGCCCGCCGTAATCGAAAATTTCGTCAGCGGATAGGCCGCACCCGTGCGGAAGACGGGAATATTCAGCTTGTCTGGCCCGTTGGCAACACCATAATTACCCAGGAAAAAGTCTTCGCTACTGATCGTCATGTAGCTGGTGGGGAAGTTGAACGAATTATCGACGATGCGCACCTGCCCATTGAGTACCCCCGTAGTATCGGTCTGGCCTTTGGCCATCGTCAGGTTGCCACCGCCTTGTTCCGCCAGCTGTCCGTTGAAGACCTCGAACACTCGGATACGCAATTGCTTTTGTTCAAATTGGATTTCATCGGCCGTCGGCACAGCCAATGGGATTCCGTTGGCATTTTTGATGGTGGACGCCCTGACCTTTAGGTTTTCAAAGGCCAGCACTTTCGGTCCGGACGCCGATCGGAAGGCAAAATTCGGATTATCCTCCACATCGTACAGTTCACCGCTAACGATGTACCCGCCGTCCGTCGCCCGCAGGGTATTCAAACGGACCGGAAATCCATACAACTTACTGACATCGATATCATTCGCCTCGCGGATCACGAAATCAATGGAAGTGGGAGCCGATAGAGGTTCCTTCCCGCGCTTGGCCAACGACACCGTCTGTCCGATATAGGTTTTGCCCGGCGCCGAATAAGCTGCCGTAACCGCCTGTGGGGTACCCCCTGTATTGACACTCGGCAATAATCCGTTGCCCGGAGCAGCACCCGGTGCCGGGACAATCAGTTCGTAGGTGCCATCCGAGCGGGTTTCTGCCCGCATATCGGACTCGCTGCCCCGCCCCTGATCGACGTAGACCACGGCACCCCTTACCGGCAGGCTATCCGCGGCAAACACTACCCGACCGGTCATTACGGTGGCTGGCTGGACGACAACGGTGATCCGGCGTACCACGTTATCGTCATTGCTTTCAAAATTTTGCGTACGGGGCACGAAAAGCACGTTTTGTTGCGTTAAGCTACTGATATCGAGCTGTCCACTGCCTGTCCCGTTAGCATTACCTGTGTTACCGGCCGGCAGACGCAATCCACCGGATTGCTGCGACTGTCCACCTTTTGCCGGTGGTGTATCAGGCGTCGCTTCCCTCGGTTTGCCCGCTTGGGAACGTGGCCGCGTACCGTTACTCACCCGCACAGTAAAGTTATCGGTGGAATTATTCACATAGGTAAACGATGCAACCCCCATGCTGTTCGTTTTCCGGAAATTATCATCGTCCGCCCCTTCAATCTCCACACTTGCATTGGTGACCATACCTCCGGTGGTGGTTTTCACCAGAATCTCCACGCGGTGTTTCCTCCGCTGCAACTTGAAATCACCAAGGTAGGCCCCCGGCCCTTCCGGATTCACGGCTACCGTAACGCCGATGTAAGCGGGGTCATAGGGTAAGATCATAATCGAATCGGGCCTTGTCGGCAGGTCAATATCAAACCGCTGCAGGTCCGTCACCCGATTGAGCGCCGTGATACCTATCGAAGGATCCACCTGCATTTCCCTTACGGCGCCCGTCACCTGAATGTTGCTTCCCGGCTCTTCCGACCCAGCCATAGCGGCTTGGATAATGGGCGAAAAACTGGCAGCAGCATTTGCATTGAAGGTGGTCTGGGGGATATTGTTTACGAACTTGGTGACCAGCGTTCCGGCATTACCTAACGGCCGCGATGCCGATTGATTACCGTTTTGGCTGGCCTGTTGGATATTTGACTGTACCGCCGAAGCCAAAGAACTTGAATAATACCCATTGTACTCCATAAAGCTCTTTTCGGTTGCGGGTGCGTCCCGTTTTCCTGTATAAGCGTAGGTATCTACCCAGCGGCCACGATCCTTGATCTTCACCCGGGCAGTGACACCGGTATTGGGATTTTCGGCATCCACCACGTAGCCAAAAGCGTTCCGGCCAAGCGGCTTTAGTGCCGTGGTATAATCTTCACGCTGACCGGTAACTCCCGGAGCGATCTGCACGCTGAACGGATCAGCGGGTACCTCGTACCCCGGCGCCGAAACGACGCGCACGTTGAGGTAGCCGATTTTGCCGGTCTTTTCTTCCCCATCATTGCCCGCGTTGATTAGGAAATCCTTGATTTTCGACGAAAAATCGTAGTAGCCATCGGCATTCGTTTCCGTGAATTCAGAAAGGTAGTACACGTTGTTGTTTACTCCGAAGCTAATACTCACGTGGAGTTTGACTCCCTTGATTCCCAATGTGGTAAAATCATCCGTGATCCGTCCGCGTACCTCGGTAGGTTTGGCAAGTACACGGAACGCAACAGGCTGCGTTGCGCTTGGATCAAACTCGCTATTGAAAACAATGTTGTACTGATCCATACGGATAACCCCCTTATTTTCCGATTCAATTGCGGGATTTTCCACTTCCTGCCGCGTTGGGATGTTCTTAGTGGCCGGAAATTCGAGGTAGGCAGTTTCTAACGCGGCTTCGGTAAGCCGGTCGCGGCCATCGGCCTCCAGCATGATCATATCCTGGGTGACTGCCAGCGACTTGGGCACGTTCTCAAAGCGGATGTTTCCCTGTTCATCGCTTGCCCCCTGCCGATACAGCACGTAGGTTTGGAAGTTCGTCATCACATAAGAAGACACTGAAGGTGACGCCGATTGCCATACGCCATACCGCGGCTGCAGTTGCATCGCATTGGAAACCGTATTTCCGGTATTTGATGTGCGGTTGGTAAGCGCAACGAGATTTCCTCCACTATAGGTTGCATTGTAGTTTGGCGTAAACTGTACCGTTTGGAATGCGGTATTTGACGCACCGGGATTACCTGCATTGCCTGTATTGGTTAAAACTCCGCTTGCCATCGTGGCCGTACCCGCCAACATCCCATTTGCGCCGCTATTGAACGGATTTACTTCCCTGTTGATATCGATTCCCTGTACCATTGGCCAATATTTCCGTGTAGCGCTATAGGCAGGCTTATACAGGTTCACCGGCACATTGGCAAACGCACCTAACACATCGGGTTTGTCAAGCGTATTGACTTTCTGCACATGCACATCGATATTGACCGTTTGCACATACGAGGTCAACGTACCGCAGTCGGCATCCTCCCAAGGCTGCACAATAATGTTCTCATCCGGCGCACAATAGTATCGTATATCGGGAACGATGCGATATACCCGTTTTACTTTTCCATATTCCCGTCTCCCGGTCTGGTCCGGTATCGGTGCCGCTACAGATCCCTCCAGCTCAGCTCCTGTGAATTCACCGTTGGGAAAATCAAAGGTGAAGCGGCCTTCCGCATCCGTATAAACCGTTTGCAAGACTTGCATATTGTCTTGAATGGTTTTGCCACCGATTTCGATGTCGTTGCCGAGCAACCGTTCATACTCACTGTCGCTTCCTGCCAGCACGCCGCTCCCCATTACGCCCTGCACAACGGAAGATCCGCTGATTGCGGCAGACCCCGTTACGGCGCTGATTCCCGGGATAAATGACTTGACACCGCTTATGCTCCCCGACGCACCAACCTGTGGGCTTATCAAATCCTGATTGGCATATTGCGCAGCGACCGTTGTAGAGAACGATGTCGTCATTTCGGCAACCCCTTTGCTGGCAATCCCTTGTAATGTTTGACTTTTACTGCTGCGGCCTGCATTGTTGTTCGTCGACGGTTCGTTTTCATCCATCAGGTAGAAGACCACCAACTTAACGGGCATATTCGCATAAGGGGTAGCGGGCACACTGCGATCAGTCTTATAGGCATACTGCAGTTTACCGGTTAGCTTGGTCCTTGGCGGTGTTACCAGGTTTTTATCCAGTGTCAGCCTCGCGGTATCCGGCATGTCATTGTATCGGTAACTCAGCCAGCTGTCGCGGTTTGAACTGGGTTTAGGTGCACCTTTCGGCAAGGCACCACGGTCCGGCTGTACGCCGGCCGCACCCTGTTTTGCGGGCTGCCCTGTTTTGGGATCGCCCGGCTTTTCCTGCGATGCGCCATTGGCGAAAAGCGCTGCGATACCTTTTGTATCGATGGTCTTACCGCCGGCCTGGCCCTGCGGTATTTCTTGCTTACCTATTGGAGAGCCACCCAGGGCCATTTGTATATGGTCCAATGAAGTTTCCATCAGGACCGCATTGCCATTTTCCAGGCTGACCCGGTACCGGTATGGCTCGGTATCCAAATTCTTGAATAACCGTTCAAAATTGACCCGGAACGCCTCCGGGTCGGTGGAACCCGATGGGGAGGGTGTTATCCGTTCAGCAATCAATACTTTATCCGCACCGGATGCAATGTTCAGTCCAGCGTCATCCAGCAAGTCGCCTTCATACTTCGGGATGCCAAGCCGCTCATTGTTCTTGTCAGCCGCATCCCGATAAATCCGGATCCGCGCACCCGCTACATAATCGCCCCGTAACTGATTAAATACCTCCTGCACATTCACACTCAGTGTAAAGCTATTCGCATCTACCACAACGTCCGCCAAATCGCGGGTACCACCGGGAGTAATAGCTAAGTATTCTTCATACGGTTTATAGTGCGGATTGGTCGTCACGAGCTGATACATTAACACCAGGTTTTCCGGTAGTTGCGCAAAATGTTCAAATCTGGGTAGCGGTGATTTTCCCGATGGTCCGCCGGTAAACCAATCCCGCTTTTCATCGGGAATCACACCCGCACTATCCAGCTTCGACATCAGGCAGGTAAGCGTGAAATTACCCTCCTCATCCGTTTCCACAGCCACACCGTCGAGCATAGCTGACTGGGCATCGATGGCCCAGGATTCACGGGATGACAGCGGTACAAGCCGGGCTACCCCGTCCTCATCCAATTCCTGGCGGGCAAACACCTTTTTCAGGTATACCCGTTCATTGGCAACAGGAAATGTGCGGCCCTCGGCATCGGCCGCAAATCGGTAACGGAGTCTTCCCCGGATACGCGTAGTATCCTTTTGCAGTGTGTCTCCCTGGTAAACGACGGCTGGGACCGGCGATTTCTCTTGCGTATTACCAAAAGCAAACTTGACTACCTCACTCATCCCTTGGTTACGGAAACTGGTCGTGCCGAAAGGATCAATAGCCTGCACCATTAACGCATATTGCCTACCTGGAGTAAGCAGCGGATGGCTCGGTCCGTATAGCAACGTATTGGTGCTTACTGTTTCTTCAAAAAATGGTGGTGTGGTGGCTGATTGCATTGCATCGTTTGGATTGCGCGGTACAATCATCTCCACTATTTTTACACGGTATTGTGTCAGCGGTGATGCACCCGGTGGGGTACTCCAGGTAATGGGAAATGCCTGTACACCGGTATTGACGAGCTCCTGCTCATTGAACGGCGTCAGGATGGTCGGTGGTTCCACACTGCTGATAATCAACTGCGTGCACCCGATCGGTTCTTCGGGACTTAATGGTTCATGTGTAGTATAATCCAATGCCTGGATACACAGCTGGTAAGTGCCTTCCGGCAACCCTGTTCCGCGGATGAAATCGGCACGGGAAATCCCCTGGTATTCAATTTGATTAAAATCAAACAGGAAATCGATATCATTGCCATTCAGGTTGATCACCTGGCCCGGAGCAAGCGCGATGGGCTGTGGACTCCGATAACCGGGTTTCACCCAAGCGCCCATCCCATTGTCTCCGGTGATGGATCCGGTTAGTTGCACCTGAACTGCTGATGCAGACGTGTTGGTTAAGGTAAGCAACATCAGATCAGGCCGCGAAGCATACGCCGTGACGCGGCTTTGATAAGGAGGCATAATGCGGACATTTACATTAACCTGGGCGATCGCCCCCTGAACGATCATGCACAGCAGAAAAATTAATATACGTGCCATATTCCGTGGGTTCTTCATAATCCGAAATTGATTTGGTAAGCCAACTCGCCCCGCGTTTCGGTGAAAGCCGGGCTCATGCCCGTAACGGCACTGCCGGGGTTATTGTTGGTCAGGAAAAAGGAAGCCCGGATTCCCTGCCAGTTGTTGATACGATAGTTGAGGTTAAGCGCGCCGTTTATGATCATGCTTTTACCCGACGGTGTGCGGCCCTGCATCAGACTGGCATTGAGGCCAGTCTGTAATTTCTGGCGGGCAAGACTATAGTTTCCACCCAGTGTTACTCCGCTGTAGCTCGTTTGGGTACCGGCACCGTCCATAGCCGTATGGCTGACGCTGGTAAAAAGACTCAACAGCCTAGCGGGAAAACTAATGTTATAATTAATCAGGTATTGGCTGGTATGGATGTCCCGGTTGGTTGCATCCTGCTCAAAATAACTGTTATAATCCTTCATACCGCTGAAATTGACGGAAAGCAGCAGGAGGTGCGTAATCTGGTTACCAATAATGGTATACCGGGGCATAATATTCAGCGTCTGGGTAGTCTGCACAATTTTCAGCGAATCAGCAAACCGCAGGGTATTAGGACGTTGGTTATTGGAGAAGTTACTGTAGTTAATATCAACTCCCAGCCTATCAGTTAACTCCGCACCAATCGTTCCGGAGCCGATAATGCGTTTGTTGGTGGCCTCCTTTTGCAGGTTTACGTTGTCCTGCTGTATTCCCAGGCTGGCATTGACCCTAAGCCTGCCGTTAGGCAGCGTAAAATTGGGGTTAATGGTAATGTTCTCCACGTCATTGGCAAAAAAGTAAGCTCCCATTGTTTTAAAATCCGGTTCAATACGCCGGTAATTCACTTTAATGCCGTAATTTTTTTCCCTATAGCCAATACCAGCATTGAATGCCAGAAACCATTCCGTCGAGCCATTGATTTCCATCAGCCCCCGCAGGCGCTTCAATATCGGGTCATCAATGGAGTCGAGTGAAATCGGTGAATTTAGATCGCGGGTATAAATGCTGGCGGCACCATCACTTTCGATGGAAAGCTTCTTAAACAGCAACAGCCTCATGCTGTAACCCACCACCGTATTGGCGGCAGCCAATACCCGCATGCTGTCCGGCAATAGCAGATCCGGTTTGGATGTGCTATCGTCTTTGGCGTGTAGGAAATTCAGGTCCACATAATTGGTTGCGGTACCAAAACCCAGTTTACCCGCCATTCCCTTGCGACTGAAAGAATACGGGACCAGTGACTGTGTGGTGGTATCAATGACGGTAGCCCGGTTAAGCCGACCGTACATGAAACCCGCCCGGAGTTTGCCGGGGTTAATCTCAAACCCTCCGCCCAGCATCGTATGCCCGGCAAGTGTATATGGTGAGAACGTGACATTCCGGTAGCCTGCATAGAGGGTAATCCACTTATATGTCGGGCTCATGCCAAACTGGTTAAAGGGTTGGCGAAAGCTACGTTCGTCTTTGCTGACAACGAAGCTGAATGGAATCTGCCATCCGTAAACGCTTATCGTCGGACTTCCACTAAGCAGGTAAGTGAATGGGTCGCGCCGGTTAGCAATGCCATTGGCGTTGTAAAAAATGCCCCGTAGTTCCAGTCCGCCATTAAAGCCAACAGGCTTCTGATTCTTTAAGTTTGAAAGATCCTGCGCTAGCAAGCGTTCGGTGAATACCATCAACAGGATGAGCGGGAATAAAAAACGGATTGCTGTCATAACCGGTTATTTTGCGGCTAATCCGCCAAATTGAAAGAGGATCTTACCGCATTGTAATCCTGCCAGTTGATCTGAATCTGTGCAGATACCCCACCTGGAATCAATATATACCGGAATTCACGTCCATTAATTGTCGTGTTCTGAGCAGCAATAACAATCGAACCCACCATTGCCCGATAACCGATTTTATATTCGTTGGTAAAAAGCGTCCCTTCTCCAATCTGCACAATTTCCATCGTCCCGTGGTTGTCATACTTCATGTACACGGCAATCTGTCCGCGGTCAAATAGTTCCTGTGTTAGTTTGGGTGCGGAAATCGTGAATGCATTGGCTGCCGGTGACTCAGGTACTTTAATCCAATCACTATACACCACGTTAGCCGATCCAGGAACACCCTGCGGGCCCCGGGGTCCAGCCGGACCTTGCTCACCTTGGGGACCACGGGGACCTATCGGGCCGGTATCGCCATCCTCGCCCCGCGTACCCTGGGCCCCGGTAGCACCCCGTGGACCTGTCGCTCCCTGGTCTCCCTTTTGACCCTGTGGTCCCTGAGCACCGGTGGCGCCCCGTGAACCCGCTTCACCCCGATCGCCTTTATCCCCCTTGTCTCCTTTTTCACCATCTACTCCCATTTCACCCGGTTCACCTCGGGGTCCGATAACGCCTTCTTTCGTACAGCCCAGTGTACAACAAATCATGCTAAACATCAGTAGGTTGATTTTAATCAAATGCAGTGTTTTCATAATGGTTCTGTTTACAACTGGATCGAAATACGTTATTCTTTTCCGTGCCGTTGAAGCAAATGAGTGAACACCTGATCCAAATGCGTAAAATCCATCAATGATTGAGTAAGCAAAAAAACAGGTTACAAAAAAAACCCGCCAAATGGCGGGCTCATACGCATCAATATTACCTTGGATTACAAGTTATTCAACCAGTTTATATCCTGTTGTGTAGCCAGTTGCGGGGTCATTGTATAGGTGGCATTCGCTACCACAGTAATGTTTTCCTGCTTTGAAAAATAGAGGTTATGCTGCGCATCCTTGGCAATCATTACTACGGCAATCTGTTCACCAATCGGAATATTGGGCGTTACGGAAAAGCTTTCGGTGCCAAACCGATTCATTGCCGGATCATAATTTAACCCGATAACGGCATTGATGTCTTCAAAAACCATTAACACCGCGACGTCCTGCAGGCCATTTGTTGACCCGGGTGTTAACTGAACATGTACAAAGGTCAGCTGGCTTGGCGGATAGTTCAGAAACTTGTCAACATTTATCCAACCAAATGCGGGAATAGTGAAGTCATAAGCGTACGGACCGACCATACTCTGCGGAGATTCATCAAAGACCAGCCAGGTAAAGGAATCGTCGCTCAGTACATTGCCGTCAAACCGGGGACCCTGGTTGAATAGGATCATCCCATTGGGATTAATTGCAGGATCACGCGGTAGTTTAACCTGAACAGGATTAGTACTCCATTGTCCGTTTACCGGATTCAGCAACAGCGTATCCCCCTGCTGGATTGCCTGGATGTATATTTCCCCACCCGACTCCAGCAGCTGGCCATTTGATTCTGTTGGGACACCAGCCAGCAACAGGTCCTTTTTCGTGAGGATTTCGATGATACCAATCTCCACATCACCGGTGACCACATCGCCGTTTGCATTTACAAAGGCTGCTGCGGGGAACGTGATCTCCGTGCCACCGGCACCCGTAATGGAGAATCCGGCTGTGGCATTTCCGGTAAACAATTGAAGTTGGGCCACATGCTCGTTTTCAAACACCGTGGCATTAATCAGCTGCGGTTGAAGGGACGTTTCTTTATGACAGGCATTGAATGCCAACATCAATAGTGCGAAACCCGTGGATAAGAATAAAGACTTTTTCATGATTGCTGTTTTAAAGTTAAACCATTCGGCCGGGGGCTGACCCGGCATTTGTTGTATTTATTCGTATATCCATACGGGAGGATAATTGTTACCCTCTATCCGTAGCTATTTTAAAAAATTGACCACAGGCTGCCCGGCAGGACAACTTTCATGAAAGGAGTATGGATGATTCAACCGGTTTTCGGCAGTGTATATCAGGCTATTGCAATTTACGCAGCAGTTTTTCCGCCTTTTCATAATAAGGGCTGGAAACCGTAACCTGTTTAGCGTAGTTTGCGGCCTGTTGTTCGTTTCCAATATGCCACAGTGCCACAGCCGTAAAATAACGGGCGTCATCAGCAAATACCGACGGACCATCGGCAATGGGCCGCAGCTGTGCCGCGGCGCGATGATAGTCCTGCTGCCCGATATGACTAAGCCCTAGGAAGAACCGGTAACGGATAACGGTTGTATCGCGCTGTACCAAAGCAGCCAACAACTCGGCACTGCTATCATAGTCCGCCGCATTAAATGCCCGGGCGGCTTCCTCGTAATCAGTGTCCGATGCATTACCCCGCGTTACCGCCAGCGACATTTCTGGCAGTTGGTTGAAGTCTGTGGTAAACCATCCGAAAAAGTTAAATGCAACGAGCAGGCAGGCTGCGGCAGCCATCGGAATCAGCCAGGTAATCATACGCCGTTTCTTTAGCGCAGGCCGGCCGGCAAAATGGTTGTCGCTCACCTGTCGCAGTGTTTCCTGTAACGCAGGGAGCCCTTCCGCAGCACGCTGGTGCTTACCGATAATTGCGTGAAGTTCTCGCTGATGATTGGTTTCCTCCCGCAGTGCCACATTCCGTTGTAGCTCCTGTTCGAAAACACGTCGCTCTTCCGGGGTTAGCAGTCCGTCCAAATAATCCTGAATATGTTCAAAATAATGCTCCATTTAACGTTCCTCCTGCTTAAATAACGGATGTGCCCGCACCAGTTTACCCAATTGGGCCATGCATTCGCTTTTTTTCTTTCGTAAGTACGCATAGGTTAACCCCAACTGCTCCGCTACCTGTTCCTGATGCTGCTTTCCCATACAGGCCCTGATGATCTCCCGGCATTTTTCACCCATGGTTTCCAGTACCTGCATCACAGTCGATTCGCGTTCGATCTGTTCGGCATATTGACGCGCTTCGGTCTCCTCATGCTGTTCAATAGTAAATCCGTCATCCAGTGATTTTGTTACGGGGCTTATTGATTTTTTTTTCAGCGCATTCAGCCATTTCCGCTTACATACCGTGATCAAAAATGCTTCGAACGGACAGGTTAATGTAAATTTCCCGTCGGCACTCAACCGGTAAATAGCTACCAGCGCTTCCTGCAGCACATCTGCCGCATCCGATTCATCGCCATTATTATGGCAAATCATCCGGGTAACCTTACCGGCAAATCGCTGGTAAATTTCCGTAATCCCCTTACGATCGTTTTGCTTTAGGTAGTTGATGTATCGTTGGTCCGGATGCATAGGTGCGGCTTGTATGAATTGAACGCCCGTAAAAATAAAAAAATTTATTACTTTCAGCCCTTAAAAGCAACCTGACAATTATGGGAATAAAACACTACCTGTTCTTTTTTTTTCCTTCCCTTCTCTTTTTTCAAGCGTACAGCCGGGAAGCCGACACTGTTGAAACGCAGATAGCTGTGCAGTTCATCCGTGAACAAGCCGTGTTTACAGCCGAATTACCGGTTTTACAGGGTATTCCCGGGGGCAGGCAGCCATTCTATACCTACCTTTGGGATTTTGGCGACGGACATTTCAGCACAGCGGAAGCGCCAACGCATGTATATACCAAGTCAGGCGATTACGATGTGACACTCTATACGGTGAGCAATTATGACAACGGCCCACGTCCGAAACGCCCCACACGGAAAGTCAGGGTAGAACCGGGCAATACCGGGCCGCAGAAAGTGGCTTCAACCGCGGAACAGCATTTCTTTTCGTCAAACGGCATTTTCCAGCTGACTAAAAATGCCAATGCACTGCCTGGCGAAGATATGGTCGTGGTTGCGGGAATAAAAACGAAAGAAAAAGGAAAAGTCTTCCTGCTTACCAATGAAAAAATTTTTGGTCCGCCGGGTTTTGTGTATACGGGTCAGTCGACTTACAACGGAGAACAGTTGCTGCAATTGGAAGATTCCAAAATGCTGCAGGGATTATGGGCAGCCGTACCCGGTGCAATGGTGACCCAAAGCGGAAGTCCGGATTACGGAATCCGGGAAGAACTTCAATTTACCGAAAAAGAGGCCATTTCCTATTTTTCAGATTTGTATGGCAGCTACAATACCGTTACTGCTTATGATGTTGATGCCGCGACGGACGCGCAATTTTCACTGATCAATTTAGCGATCACCCCTGAAATGCTGACCGACACCAATGCTACGGTAACCATCACGGGTGTGTTCCTCCCTGAAACGGGGCCAGCTACCGTGCATCGCCTTGATGTCCCCATCGTCACATCCCATGACCCCAACAAGATGTCGTTAAAGCAATCACGGCTCAGTTACCGTGCCTTATCCCGGCGCAAGGAACTCACCTACAAAGTGCAGTTCCAGAACGACGGAGAAGGTGATGCTAAGAATATCCGACTGGAAATTGAACTGCCGGAGGCATTGGACCCCGCAACATTCAAATTACTTAACCTATACCCGGTGCTTGATTCCTGCTCCACCGAAGGGCTGAGCTGCTATCAGTACCATATTAAAGGTGCGGACACACTGGTATTTCAATTTAACAACATTGCGCTGCCTGGCTCAAAAGCACCTGATGTGCACGATAAAGACAGCACACGGGGTTTTATACGCTTTACTGTTCAGCCCCGAAAGAAGCTGCCCAACCGTCCGTTCCGGGGGCAGACAAATATTTTCTTCGATAAAAATGAACCGATTATCACTAATTTCGCCACCGGGAGGTTCCGGAAAGGCTTTTCTCCGATCGTCTTCGCAGGCTATCACCATTTCCTGCAATCACCTGAACGGGAGGACATCGGAAATGCCGACAATCCGGTAAGGACAAATCTGAAGAACGGGGCATTATTGGGTATCGGACTGGCGCCCATCGCACCTTATCGCAAGCTGTATTGGCAGGTAGAACTTTATGCCAATACGTATTCATTTACTGAATCGCGCACCATTTTTGAATACGGCACGATTCAATACCAGATACCGGACAGTGATCGCATACAAACTGTTGAATATGAACGATACGATCGCCATACCCAGGCTAAGTACTTGCAATTGCGCATCGTTCCGCTGCATATACGCTATAATTTCAACAGCTGGTTCTCGGCCGGCGTCGGGGCCCTTGCTAATGTAACGTTCAATACATCGCATCGTGAGGAACGCACATACAACTTGATCTTAGCAAACGGAGAAACAACGGTACAACAACCCCAGAAAGTAGACCGGCTACCCGCAAGCAGATTAGGTCTCCAACCCTTTGCCGATTTTAATTTCGGTCGGACTTATCTCGGACCCGTACTGGGCCTGCGGTACGTGTATGGGGGCAATCAAGGACAGTTTGGGCAATTGTATGCGGCCTGGCGACTTTAACGCATTTGCCCATGCTTGGTCTGTTCCCATCGGTTACTTATCTGCTGCTCATCGGTTTCATGCTGATGTCCTGTGTTGCCTGCCGGCAACCGGATAGCATCCCTGAGGAAGCGTTGCAAGTTGCGGTTGACACCACTGATACCTCTTTGGTTCTACTGAAACTGGAAGAACTGGGCAACATCGCCTACGACCATCCCGAGCAGTTTATTCACCGCCCAGATTCATTTTTGCAGCTATTGCCGGCGATGCCTACCACACTGGAAGGAAAAGAAATGTATGCCTGGCTATTGCTAAACGTGGGTTATGCATTACGCGAACACGGCAATCTGCAGGAAAGTGCCCGTTATTATGAGCAAGCGATGGATTATTGCCAGGCAGAGCAGCTGACTGAACCGGACTTTGTATTGTATATCGCAAAACCGCTTGGTAACCTATATACGCAAATCGGCGATCTGCAAAAGGCATTGCATATCCATCAGCAGGCTATATCCCGGATTAACAAAACCAGCAATACCGTTGATCTTCCCGCCTTATATGGCAATCTGGCGATCGTATATGAACAGATTGGCCAACCGGACAGCCTATTGCAGGCATGCCGTTCGGGCCTGGCTTACCTTGCGCCGGAAAGTACGCAGGCCGCATTACTATATAATAATATGGCCCGGTGTTATTACGGACAAGGTGCTATTGACAGTACTGCATATTACAACCGTCGTGCAATTGACATTTTTTCACAACGGGATCTCCGCGGCGATACGTTGGTTTGGTATGCCTCAGCGCTGCACCAGCGGAGTTTACTTGAGTTGCAGCAGCAATGGCCCGAAAGGGCACTCCGCTCCATTAACCAGGCAATTAGCCTGGCTGAACAGCATTTTCCGACCAGCAAACAGCGCGACAAAGCCAAATACTATTATGCCCGTGGCAATCTCCAGCTATTCTTCAGGCAACCACAGGCAGCACAGCGGGACTTCAAGAAAACGCTATCGCTTTTTGCTCCTTTGACGGAATCCGCTCATAATTTCCCGGATTATACATTTACCGAGGCACTGTGGGGGCTGGCGCGGACACACACTGTACAGCAAAGCGATTCGGCCGATTATTATTATGCCAAGGCCGTTGAAAACGCATACTATACACAGCAGTTGATCGTCAGCAGCGAGAGTCAGTATCAAAATTCGGCCTGGAGCCGCCAGTTGCTGAGCGAAGCAATGGCCTATTTATGGCAATCGTACAGTAGCGCCCCTGCAGCCAGGCGACAGCCCATTGCCGAAACGATGTTGTGGATAACTGAGCTTTCCAAGGGCCGGCAACTGCTGCAGGAAATCAACCGCACGGCACAATGGGCCCAGGACAGCACCGACCAATCACTGCATCGGCACCAGTTGCAGCACCTGTATCAAACCCTGGCCGCAGAAACCGATGCGACCACGAAACAGCAGCTTACCGCAGCCGCCGAGCAGCTGGCTTTTCAATTCCAGCTTTCCGAGAATCACTTCGCCCAGCAGTTCACGCCACCGGATTTTACTTCCTTCATGAAACGCATGCGATCGATTTCCGATTCGATTACCACCTTGAGTTATTTTATCGACGGAAGCGGCAATGGCTATATCCTTTCTCTTGCCAGCGAACATGCAACCGCCCACCAGTTGTCGTCGACAGCAATCAAGGCCTTGCAGGTGCCCGAATTTATCAGCACCTACTTCGGGGCTACGCCGGATGCTTACGACAACAACCCGGACCGGTACCGGGAGCGGGCTACCCAGCTTGCCAATGCCTGGTTACCCATACCGGAAAAAGCCAAAGAACGACTGATTCTATCACCGGACGGCATATTGCATGCACTTCCATTTGATGCGCTGATTGCCGGCAATCGTTTCATTGCCGAAACCCACGCGGTTAATTATACTTACACCTTCCTGCTCAACACGGCAACGGCACAGCTACCAACCTACAACGCATCGGTTACATTGGTAGCCAAACAGCATTATCCCGGTGAAGACCTCCGTGATCTGTTTTATGTAAAAGCCGAAGCCGATTACCTGGCCGATCATTTTACTACGACGGCATATCGGGACAAGGCTGCGACAGACGATGCATTTTTTGCCTCCCTGATGGAAGGTTCAGTCGTTCATCTCTCGGCGCACGCCGTTGCAGATGGGCAAACGGCTCCCTACATCGTACTGAATCAACGGATCACACTGGATAAACTGAAGTATTCGGCGGCCAAAACCCCGCTCATCTTTTTATCCGCCTGCCAGACGGCTACCGGACAGCTGCTCCCCGGAGAAGGCGTTGAGAGTCTGAATAAAGCATTCCTGAGCAAAGGAATTAGTGGCGTGGTAGCAGCACATTGGCCGGTGGACGATGAAACCATGCCGGTAATGACCCGGTTTTTCTACGAATACCTGTCGCAGACCGGATCACCACCGCATGCCCTAGCGCTGGCCAAGCGCGCTTACCTGACATCGGAAAAACGCGCCGCACAAAATCCGTGGTATTGGGCGTCACTTAACTACACTGGTATGGATACCCAAATCTACCTTACCAAAAAAAGCAACACCCTGGCCTGGACGGCGGTGTTGCTGGTGTTGGTGTTTGTCGGCGGAATATGGCGACTAGCTAGGCACAGGTAACGGGTTACGGGTTACGGTCTGAATACCCAGCGTACGGCAAATATCAGGAAGCCCATGAAATGCCGGCACCCGAACCTGGCCATCCCCCAGTACGATAATTCCCTGCATTTTTCACTCCATCTGTGTTTCATTGCTTTGCTTTTTGCTGTTTACCGGAGCAACTAAACCAGCTGCTCCGGTAAATCAGTAGTTAAATGCGGTGCACGGAAGACCAATTAATACCTCAGGACCTTGATTTCAGTCCGGCGATTCTCCTGATGCGCCTCGTCACTGCAGGTTACGCCGTTCGTGCATGTGTTAATCAATTGTGTTTCGCCATAGCCCTTCGCCTCCACCCGGTTGCGGTTGATTCCCTGTTTTACCAGGTAATTAACAGCAGCCTCGGCCCTGCGCTGTGATAACCGCAGGTTGTAAGCATCATCACCCCTGCTATCGGTGTGGGAAGACAGTTCAATACGCAGCGTAGGATTCTGCTGCATGATGTTAACCACATTATCAAGCACAGGGGCTGCGTCGGGACGGATATCGCTTTTATCAAAATCATACAGGATATTTTTCACCACCCAGTTCGCACCGGCTTCCAGGGCACACACACCAAGTTTCAGGGTTACATACAGGGTTTTGCTACGGTCCAGTCCCGCGGTACTTACACGCTCGGTCTGTGAGTATTTTCCCGCCTGGCTAGCCACGATGTTATACGTTGCCTGCTGTTCCAATTGATAGATAAATTTACCCTCGGTGTCCGACGTCTGGCTCATGTTACGATCAGTAGTCGCGTTGGTGAGCATCGTATTGATTCCCGAAAGGCGTTGTTCTGTATCGCATTCCACCGTTTCACCTACGAGCGTAAAGCGGGGATCATCATGCTGTAGTTCGCGATAAATCAATCCACCCACTGCGCTAAAATCTTCAGCGGCTATTGCAGCTTCCGTTGCCCGGATTCCGTTTTTTTTCCCGGTAATCTGATAATTCCCCTTCGCTATGGCGGTCAGTCGTTCCGTTTCGCCACTTGCATTCGTTAGTAGCACGTACGCTCCCTCCGCCCCGGTAACAACCACTTTCACACCACTCAATGGCAGGCCGGTCTGTTTGTCTTTAACCACTACCACAAGGTCCTGTGTTACCTGTGCGGGTGCTGCTTCCTTCCAGGTAACCGGAGGCACAGGCAATTCCGTCGCGGGTGCTGCTTTCGGTTCTTTTTTACGGCCAAATGTATATTTAATACCACCTACGATATTTATAGCCTGTGTAAATGTACTGCGGGTTACAGCCTTGTCTGCGTAATACAGATTCACGTCTTCCACAAAGGTGCTGCTCGTTAGCGGAACAAGCGACTCATGCTCCATGATGATAAAATCATTGGATTCCCCTTTGAATTTCGGACCGATCAACGTAAAATAATCACCTTGGATAAATGCACTCAGGTGCTGCGTGATTTCGTAATTAAAGCGCAGGCCACCGACACCCATCCATGCAAAATGCCTATTCGACTGGTTGATGGTTTTACGGATTACCTGGCTATGGGTAACCGGCGGACTCATAACACCGCCACCGGTGGTATACGTGATGGTACGCTGATAATTCGGGAATTGCCGGACATACAAGCCGCCTTTTACAAAAGCCTCGGCCGAAAACTTCGATACCGAAAACCGATATGTAGGGCCGATGGCCAGACCGCCGTACTGGAACCGTTTGCTTTTGTTAAATGAAGTGGCAATATGCCCATTGCTGAAAAACACACTGTCGGCTCCCCATAATGGATGCCGGATCGCGCGCATATCAACACCTACTCCGAAATTACCTTCAGCAAAATAATAATCGGCGAATACCCCACCCACATACCCGAGGTTTGCCTGTGCGGTATCGCCGTGGTAATTGCCCAATGTTGGGCTCACACCGCCAAAAACCCCAACCTGCCATGGACCGCGGTCCTGTGCCTTCAGGTGAAGCAGGAAAAAAAATATGCCGATGATAACCAGGGAAACAATGTGTAGAATCTTTTTCATGACATTACAATTTTTAAGGTGATACTTATTACTGTTGTTTTAATGTATATCACGCAGCCGAAGCATTTGTTACCCTGCAGCCGAAAAAGAAATGCATTTTTTGCAATCCGCTTTTTTTCCTAACTTGCACACCTAAGAATTATTCAGTTATGAGTGCGGTAGATACCCCGGCGATTCAGTTAGCGCGTACGCCAAAATCCAGGCTTTCACAGGTAGATTTTAATAACCTTCAATTCGGGCAGATCCTGTCAGACCACATGCTGGTGGCCGAATATGCAGACGGGCAATGGAAAGAGGTGAGTATTGTCCCTTACGGCGATATCAGTATCAGTCCGTCCACCTCGGCACTGCATTACGGGCAGTCCATCTTTGAAGGAATCAAGGCCTACAAATTCGCCGACGGCACCGTCAGTATCTTCCGGCCGGATAAAAATCACGAACGTTTTAATAAATCGGCCGTGCGCCTGAACATGCCCGAAGTACCCGAGGAAATTTTCATGGGCGGGCTGAAAGCACTGATCAACCTGGACCGCGACTGGGTGCCAGCTACACCGGGGGCGTCCCTGTACATCCGCCCGTTTATGTTCGGCACGGAAGCTGCCTTGGGCGTGCACCCTTCCCTGTCGTATAAGTTCATCATCATTACCGGACCGGTTGGCGCCTATTACAACAAACCCCTCCGATTAAAAGTGGAAACCCAATATACCCGTGCTGCCGAAGGCGGAGTCGGTTTTTCAAAGAATGCGGGCAACTATGCACTGTCATTGTATCCCACCCGCCTCGCACAGGAAGAAGGATTTGATCAGCTGATGTGGACGGATGCACAGGAACATAAATACATTGAAGAGGCCGGCACGGCTAACCTGATGTTCCGCGTCGGTGACACCATCATCACACCCTCGGGAGACACCATATTGCACGGCGTAACACGCCGGAGCATTGTCGAAGTAGCACGCCATTGGGGTTATCAGGCGGAAGAACGTAAAGTCTCCGTTAAAGAATTGATTGATGGCATAAAAGACGGCACCGTTACTGAAGCGTTTGCTGCGGGAACTGCGGCTACGTTGACCCCGATTACCGAAATTGGCTTTGAAGGTGAAATTTATACGTTACCCGACCCGGCGTCACGTGAATTCTCCAACAAGATACTGCAATACCTCAACGACATGCGGTACGGCCGCATTGCCGATGAATTCGGATGGAATTTCATTGTGGACTGATCGGTTACAGTAACGCACCTGCCGGTTGTGATTTGTTCTGCCTAACCAGCAGGTAACTGTTTCAGGTAGGTGATGATCTCCTGTACAGCCGTCGGTTCAAACCAACGGGTATCCGTATCGCGCCTAAACCAGGTGAGCTGCCGTTTGGCATAGTGCCGTGTATGTTGTTTTATTTTGTCAACTGCGGTTTCCAGCGTGTATTTCCCGTCAAGGTAATCGAATAGTTCCGCATATCCAACAGTGAGCAAAGGCGGCTTATTCCGAAAGGAGAGCAATGACCTGGCCTCATCCAGCAATCCATTAGCCATCATCGCATCCACACGCCCATTAATTCGCTCATACAGGTGTTCCCTGTCGGTCGTTAATCCGATTTTCACAACCGAAAACGGACGTTTCAGCTGGTTTTGCAACCGGAAATCTGAAAATGGCCTTCCCGTACTTTCGTAGACTTCGAGCGCGCGGATTACGCGCTGTGGATTGTGAATGTCCGCTGCCGTGTAATAGTCCGGATCAACACGTTTCAGCTCTTCCTGCAGGTACGCCAATCCTTTTTCACGGTGCAGCGCATTCAGTCGTTCACGTATCCCGGCAGCCGGTGTAGGCAGATCATCCAGTCCCCGGCACACAGCCTCCACGAATAAACCGGACCCACCGACGAGAAGGACCCGATTGTGTTTTGTAAAAAGCCGCTCCAGTAGTTCAAGCGCATCCCGTTCAAAATCTCCTGCCGAATAAGGCTCCGTTACGTTGAGGGTATCGATAAAATAATGGGGTACAGCGGTCAATTCATCGGATGTGGGCTTGGCCGTACCGATATTCATTTCCCGGTAAAACTGGCGCGAATCCGCCGATAAGATCACCGTATCAAATGCGTTAGCCACTGCGATGGCCAAGGCCGTTTTACCAATCGCAGTGGGACCAACAATACAGACTAAGGTCTTTGTCACGTGTCACTTAATATTCTTCCTCATACCCCTCGTTCCCCCCTTCTTCGTTATCGGTATTGCTCTTTCCGCCTTCATCTTCGGTGTCGTCGAGCATATCCAGATCCTCCGCTTCATCAATTCCATATTCAGTTTCATTCAGGAAATCGTACTCGTCTTCTTTTTTCGCCGACTCACCAGGAACAACGACAGCTCCGGGCAGTTTGGGTACCTGTCCGATACTCCTGAACAGTGCAGGGTATACTTTACCCTCTTCCTCTTTGAGTATTTTGATCAGCTGTACATGGAAATCAAACGGACGGTCAAAATTGTACACGTAGTAAAACTTCTGGTGCGGATCATCAATAAACCGGTTAAGGCGCGAGTTCTCCATCAGGGTAACCCCACGCTCCACTTTCCGCGCATTCGGCAGGTAAGCGATCTCATCCCCCTTCTTCCATTGGTCGTTACTGACATAAAAGGACGAAGATACCTCGGAATTGTAACCGGTAGCCGTATGCAACGCCCGGTGCAGATCCAGAAAAGTCTGTTTGGGCGATATGTCGATCTCCCGTAACACATCATCATAATCCTCAAAAGAAATCCTAAACCGATAAATAGCCATAATATCTCGAAGTGTCTGTTTTTGTAATAAATGCGAATATCAGAAAATAATAGGAATTTTGAAATCCTAACCTTTTGATGTTAGTCCCAGCGATTCTCCTTTTGCGATGATAAACCGGAATGCATCCTCTCGGTTATTGGCTATCTCACCTTCTAAAATGGCTTCCCGGAGTGCGTTCTTAATGACGCCAACAATCCGCCCCGGCTTCAGTCCGAACGCATCCATAATATCCTCCCCCGTTACCGGCGGCTGCCAATTCCGGATCTGGTCGCGTTCCTCCACATCGCGGAGTTTCTGTTTAACCAATTCAAAGTTCTGCCGGTATTTTTTCTTTTTATAGTCGTTCTTGGTCGTTACGTCGGCATGACAGAGCATCATCAGGCTGTCAATATCATCGCCGGCTTCAAACAGCAGCCGCCGCACCGCAGAGTCAGTAACAACATCCTGTGCCAGTACAATAGGCCGCAGGTGGAGCAGGACCAGCTTCTGCACGAATTTCATCTTTTCATTCAGCGGAAGTTTGAGCTCGGCAAACAACTTCGGCACCATCCGCGCGCCCCGGTCTTCGTGTCCGTGGAATGTCCAGCCATGCTGTTGGTCAAAGCGTTTGGTTGCCGGTTTGGCAATGTCGTGCATGATAGCTGCCCAGCGGAGCCAGAGATCGCCACTCAGTTCCGTCACATTGTCCAGCACTTCCAGCGTGTGGTAAAAATTATCTTTGTGCCCTTTTCCGTTGACTACTTCCACGCCATGCAAATTGGCCATCGCCGGAAAAATCAGCTGCAGAAGCCCTGTATCAAAAAGGTAATTGAATCCGATTGATGGCTTATCCGCCAATATGATTTTATTCAATTCATCAATAACACGTTCACGTGAAATGATTTTTATCCGCTCCTTGTTAGCTGCGATTGCCTGGATGGCCGCGATATCTATTTTAAAATTAAGCTGAGTAGCGAAACGAATCGCCCGCATCATGCGCAGGGGATCATCAGAAAACGTTTCATTTGGATCAAGCGGGGTACGAATCACCCGGCGCTGAATATCGGCTACTCCATCAAAAGGATCAAGCAGTCGGCCAAAGTCCGACTTATTTAACGACAGCGCCATGGCATTGATGGTAAAATCACGCCGGTTCTGGTCATCCTCCAGGGTGCCGTCCTCCACCAACGGCTTACGTGAATCCGCCCGGTACGATTCCCGGCGGGCACCCACAAACTCAATCTGGAGATCGCCGTAACCCAGCATGGCCGTACCAAAGTTCTTATACACGTTAACCTTGGTGTCCAACGCTTTACCTACCCGCTGCGCAAATTCAATACCGCTACCCACCACAACAATATCAATATCATTCGCTACGGCACGGTTCATCAGCCGGTCGCGCACAAAGCCGCCGATCACGTAGCATTCCATGCCGCTTTCCGCGGCAACCGTACTTAACAGGGAAAAAATGGGATGTGCCAGCCAATCACTCATACATGCACATTAATCCCGGTCGCGTGCCAGGCGCCGCGCCACCAATGGGTTTTCCAACAACACTTCCTGTTCCCTCCTCCGCTGTACGATATGGATGGCAGCAAATATAGCCTCCCGGAATGAAGCCTCAGATGCCACATTCTTGCCTGCAATATCGTATCCGGTACCGTGATCAGGTGACGTACGGACAACCGGAAGCCCAGCGGTATAGTTCACTCCGCTCCGCGAAGCGATATGTTTAAACGGGATCAATCCCTGATCGTGATACATAGCCAGTACCGCGTCGAATTTCGTGTAGGTATCCTCGGCAAAAAAACCGTCAGCCGCATACGGTCCGAAGCAGAATACACCCTCCTGCTTTGCCTTTTCTACGGCTGGCGCCACAATCTCCCCATCTTCTGTACCAATCAGTCCGTGATCGCCGGCATGGGGATTCAATCCCAACACAGCAATTTTCGGCTTTTCAACCCAGAAATCCTTTTTGAGGCTCTCGTTCATCAATTTCAGTTTGGCGACAATACCTGCCTCGGTGATGCCAGCGGCAATATCCTTTACCGGCACATGTCCGGTAACTACGCCCACACGGAGGTCGTCGCTTACCATGAACATCAGCACGTCTCCCGACTGCGTACGGGATTGCAGGTATTCGGTATGCCCCGGAAATGAGAATCCTTCCTGCTGGATATTATGTTTGTTGATGGGGGCTGTTACCAGCGCATCCAGCTTGCCTTCCAGCAGGTCGTCGGTAGCGTGTTTCAGCGAAAGAAAAGCATACTTCCCCCCTATTTCATTTTCCTCGCCCAGGTTAATCTGTACATCTTCCTGCCAGCAATTAATTAAATTGGGACGTTTGTCATTTGCCTGTTCCGGTGTATCGATCACCTGAAAACTGAAATCGTTTATCCCTAATGCCTTGCGGTGAAAGGAGGTAACTTTGGTGTTCCCATAAACAATCGGGGTAAAATATTCCAGTATTCTACTGTCCATCAATGTTTTAATGATCACTTCCAGTCCGATTCCATTTACATCGCCGATGGAAATACCGATCTTTAGTCTGTCGCTCATATCCGTTTTGTGCTTTGGCTACCAAAAATAGAAAAAATTGACTGATCGGCAATCTAAAACATTTTCCGGATGGAACGGATCAACGGTGTACGGTACGGCGCAGCATAGGACGGGAAGCTGACCTCGGACCGGCTAGGGGTTGGCTTCGGAGGTCGTTCGGTACTTGTTCGAAGCTCCGTCGGTGCTTGTTCGAAGCTTGGTCGACATTTTCCCAATAACCGCCCGAACAAGTACCGACCAAGGTAGCATGCAGCTCCGAGGCCAACCCCTAGCCGGTCCGGAGCTGTCCCGGAAAAAAACAGCAGGCTGCAACAATCAGAGACGAGCAACAGATACGCCATAATCAGTCGCCGTTAATCCGGAAAATCCTATCTTTGCGCATAAATATACTGCCATGACTACCGTCCGCGCAAAGAAGCACCTTGGCCAACATTTTCTAACGGACCGAAATACTGCTGCTAAAATCGTTGGGGCCCTTCGCCCCGAACTGGGTTACCATACGGTATTGGAAGTGGGGCCCGGCATGGGAATTCTTTCGGACATACTGCTGGACAGCGGGGATTATCAGACCTGGCTGATCGATGTCGATGAAGAGTCCATCCAGTTTCTACGCAACAAATACCCTTCCGTGGGCAGCAGGTTGATCCATGGCGACTTCCTGGCCCTGGATTTTTCAGCACACTTTTCCGATAAGCTAGCCGTTATCGGCAACTTTCCGTACAACATTTCCTCGCAGATTCTCTTTAAAATACTCGAAGAGCGGCACCGGGTGGTGGAGGCGGTCGGGATGTTCCAAAAGGAAGTAGCCGAACGGTGCACGGCACAGCCCGGCAGTAAAGCATACGGTATCCTAAGTGTGTTTATCCAGGCGTACTACGAGGTATCCTACCTATTTACCGTAAAAGCCGGCGCGTTTCATCCGCCGCCAAAAGTACTTTCCGGTGTCATCCGGCTCACGAGAAATGAAACGAAGGCACTCGACTGTGATGAAAAGCTTTTCTGGCAAGTCGTGAAAGCAGCCTTCAACCAGCGCCGGAAAACGTTGCGCAACGCCCTATCCGCGCTGTTGCCAAAAGATAGAATGGGTGAAAGCCCGTTATATGAACTTCGCGCCGAACGACTCTCCGTAGCCGATTTCGTGCAGCTTACCAATCAACTTGCTTCGGTTATATGAAACACCCCCATAAGCTATTGATCGTCGATGATATTCATCCGATTTTCCAACAGAAACTCCAGAAGGCAGGCCTTTTCTTTGATTACCTGCCAGCTGCTGACCGGGAGGAAGCCTTGCGCCGCATACCGGACTATACAGGACTGGTTATCCGCTCCAAATTCCGTGTTGATGCCGCATTTATGGACGCTGCTCCGGCCCTCACATTTATCGCAAGGGGCGGCGCGGGAATGGATAATATTGACGATGTGCACGCCGCAGCCCGCGGCATTACCCTGCTGAATGCTCCCGAAGGAAACCGTGACGCCGTGGGTGAGCACATGGTAGGCATGCTGCTGGCACTCATGAACAACCTCCACCGGGCCGACAGGCAAATCCGGAATCGGCAATGGCTGCGCGAGGAAAACCGGGGGGTGGAGCTGGGTGGCCGTACGGTTGCGCTGATCGGTTACGGCAACAATGGTCAGGCCATGGCCCGAAAACTTTCCGGATTCGGCGTGACAGTTATTGCGTATGATAAATATAAGACCGGCTTCAGCGATGCTTATGCCACCGAAGTAAGCATGGAAGAAGTGGTGAAGCGTGCAGATGTGCTGAGCCTCCATATTCCTTTGACGCGCGAAACCCGATCGCTGGTAGATGAAGAATACCTGTACCATTTCCGCAAGCCGATTTTCTTCCTGAATGGTGCCCGGGGCGAAGTGGTGGATATTCCCGCGGTTTTAAAGGCTATTGATACGGGGAAAATTCTCGGCGCCGCATTCGATGTACTGCCCATTGAGAAATTCCCGGCACTGGAAGCCGCCCCCTGGTTTACCGAAATTATGCAGCAGGAACGGATCATTTTTAGTCCGCATGTTGCCGGTTGGAGTGTAGAAAGCTATTTCAAAATTGCCGATACGCTCGCCGATAAAGTCGTGTACTTCTGCACCGCATAAGACGGAGTCAGAACAACGAAGACGATATTAGGCGAAGAGCACGATCATCAGGAATTGCAGGATCAGCATCCCGTCGAGCACAAAGAAATAATAATAGGTGCCCTTTTCCTTTTTCGGAAGCAGGATGGCTCCAGCGCACAGCAGGGAAACACCTGCCAGCGCCAGTCGCACTTCCAGCGTATAACCGCTCATCAGCACCCATCCGGTGTGTATAGCCAACAATATGCCGCATAACGCATGGGCTGCACGAACCCCCAGCAATACCGGAATGGTCTTTAAGCCGTAATGACGATCCTGGTAAATGTCGCGGATATCAAAAGGAATAGTAATGGCCACAATGAATAAAAACACCCAGCACATCAGCTGCATAACGGGGAGCCACTGCATCGGCCAGCCATTGTGGTGCGCTTCGGCGACGGGTAGCAGCACGCAACTCATTGCCCATACCAACCCAATATAAAACAACTTAAGTCCGGGAATCTGCCGTAGACCAAACCGCCTTCCGTCGGCATCCTGAAGGAACGGCACATTATAAGCCAACCCCATGGCGCCCACGGCCAGCAACAATAAAAGCGATTCACTATGGAACTGAAAAGAAAGCCCGGCAGCAATTAATAATGCCACACCCGTCCACATCCAGAGCGATCGCTCGTGCCGGAATATCCAACGGACCCGTCGATAAGGAGACGCTTCAGGATGGGCTGGTTTGGCAAGGATCATACTGAAATTATACAGCGCCAGCGTGGCGCAGCCCAAAATCGTAAGCACCTTATTGTTTACCGGGATTGCAAGTAGCCGATAGGTTAGCGCACCCTGTGCCACCGCACAGCAGGCGATCAGTACATTACTGAAGATCATCAAATCAAGTAGCTCCCTGAAAATTTTCAACGTCATCTATTTAGTCGTGTAATTTACGCCATTTGGTATGTATCAATAACACATAACATTTGGCAGATAATTCTCTTTTTTCCAAAAAGTACGTAAATTAGCCAGCACAAAAACCAAGATAAGCCGCTTCATTTGTATTGCGGAGCTATCAGGATTATAAATTTATATGGCGTTTTCATTAACTAACAAAGTAAAGCAAAAAGACTAACTAAATCATGGATTTACAGATCAAATCGTTTGCCGATTATCAAAAGACCTACCAATATAGCGTGGAGAAACCCGAAGAGTTTTGGGCAGGGGTCGCCGATCATTTTTACTGGCGTCGTAAATGGAACAAGGTGTTGGACTGGAATTTTAAAGATCCAAAAATCAAATGGTTTGAGGGTGGCCGGCTCAACATTACCGAGAATTGCCTGGACCGGCACATCTATAAACTGGGAGATAAACCCGCGATTATCTGGGAACCCAACGATCCGAATGAAGCGCACCGTGTACTGACTTATAAGCAATTGCTTGAAAAAGTAGAGCAGTTTGCCAATGTGCTTAAAAACAATGGTATCCGGAAGGGCGACCGGGTATGTATTTACCTGCCCATGGTACCCGAATTGGCCATTGCAGTATTGGCCTGCGCCCGCATAGGTGCAATACACTCCGTTGTATTCGGCGGATTTTCCGCACAGTCCATTGCCGACCGTATCAACGATGCGGATTGCCGGCTGGTCATCACTTCGGACGGTAGCTTCCGGGGTACCAAAACCATCGAGCTCAAAAGCATTGTGGATGATGCACTGGTACAGTGCAAGTCAGTCGAGCGGGTTATCGTGCTTACCCGTACACGTACGCCGGTATCCATGATCAAGGGACGCGATGTGTGGTGGGAAGATGAGATCACGAAAGTAGAAACGCAGGGGAACCCGGCGTGCCCGGCTGAAGAAATGGATGCCGAAGACATGCTCTTCATCCTGTATACTTCCGGATCGACCGGTAAACCCAAAGGTGTGGTACATACCTGCGGCGGATACATGGTTTATACCGGCTATACGTTTGCCAATGTGTTCCAGTATCAACCCAGTGAGGTTTATTTTTGCACGGCGGATATTGGCTGGATCACCGGGCACTCTTACATTGTGTACGGCCCGCTATCCCAAGGTGCAACGTCACTCATGTTCGAAGGCGTTCCCACCTGGCCGGATGCAGGCCGCCTTTGGGATATTGTCGAAAAACATAAGGTAAATATTCTCTATACCGCACCTACTGCCATCCGCTCATTGATGGCTGCGGGCGATAGCTTTGTTGACAACAAGGACCTTAGCAGTATTACCAAATTGGGTTCCGTTGGTGAGCCAATTAATGAAGAAGCCTGGCACTGGTATGACGAGAAGATCGGAAAAGGCAATGCCCCTATTGCAGACACCTGGTGGCAAACGGAAAACGGGGGCATTCTCATCTCGCCGATCGCCGGTATTACACCGACCATTCCGGGTTATGCCATGTTGCCGTTACCCGGCATACAGCCCGCCTTGTTTGACGAACAGGGCAACGAGATTGAAGGCAACGGCGTCAGTGGAAACCTTTGCATGAAATTCCCCTGGCCGGGCATGCTGCGTACTACTTATGGCGATCATGAGCGGTGCCGGCAAACGTACTTCGCGACGTATGAAAATATGTATTTTACCGGCGACGGTTGTTTACGCGACGAAAACGGCTATTACCGCATTACCGGGCGCGTAGACGATGTGCTTAACGTATCGGGACACCGGATCGGCACGGCCGAAGTGGAAAATGCGATCAATATGCACAGCGATGTCGTTGAGTCTGCGGTCGTTGGTTACCCACATGCCGTAAAAGGACAGGGGATCTATGCATTCGTTATCGCCGGTAATCACCATACCGACGAAAACCTTACCCGGCAGGATATCAATAAAACCGTAAGCCGTATTATTGGTGCGATCGCCAAACCGGACAAGATCCAGTTTGTATCCGGACTTCCAAAAACGCGTTCCGGAAAAATCATGCGGCGCATTCTCCGCAAAATTGCCGAAGGGGAAGTATCCAATTTAGGTGACACGACCACCCTGCTTGATCCTGCCGTGGTTGAAGAAATCAAGGCCGGCGCCGAGCAATTGAGGGGCTAGTGAAATGCGCATTGGACGTTGCCAAGGCAGCTTAACGTCCATGCAAGTATAAAAAAGGCGTGAAGCAAATCGTTAGTGTATTATTTACCCTGGATTTGTTTCACGCCTTTTCACGTACTGGCCAAACAGCCCGTTAATCAAGCGTAAATGTAAACGTGTCGTATGCCGCTGTACGCCAGGCCAGGTAGCGCGTAGCAGGTGACAACGCAAATAGCGGGGAAAATGTATTCACCTTTACGGTTTTGCCATCCGGCAGGAATTCCAGGTAACGTAACCAACCATCACCACCATTGCCATGCCAGCCTCCACCCAATGCCTGCGCGTTAAATACCATTTGCTGCACTTTTTTACCCGCCGCATTGGTATCGGTCCGGAACCCGATATGCCCCAGTACATCGTCCGGCTTGCCAATGTGCCCCGAAAAAACCAACTGGATGTTTTTGGAAGGCTTTACCAGTTTTTCCCATATGGCTGCGCCGTAATTACCATCGGTTATCGGATAGTTCTCCTTTATAATGTGCTCACTTTCCGAGTTCAGGTAGGAATGTGTCAGCAGGATCACCGTATGATCGGCATATTGCAGCTGATTGACCGTTTGCAGCGCCCAGTTTAGTACCGTATCCCGGGGTGCGAACTCGAGCACCATCACCAGGAATTTCCGTCCGTGCGGCGAGGTAAATTCATACGTTGCATTGGTAAGCGAGGGGTAACCGTCGCCGTCGATACCCACATCGCGTAATAATCGTTGTGACAACGGGTTTTTATCAACAGGGAAATACTGATTATAATTCGTCCGGCGATATTCGATGTTTTTGATCCCATAATCATGATTACCGGTTGCAGCCACGTACGGCACTTTGCCGTCAAGCCGGTTGAATGCCCGTGCTACGGCTTCCCATTGTTGTTTTCCCGGTTGGTTACCCTGTGTTCCGTTCGGGTTCAGCCAATCGTTATGTTCCACCAAATCACCCGTACAGAGCACCATGCCAATCTGCAACGGTTCAATGTTTTCGGCAATCCAGCCCATCATGAGTTCGAGCGCGCCCTGGTTCCGTTCAAATTTCACATAACTCTGCGGATCGGGCAGCAATACCAGCGACCAGGACTGGGGGTTACTAAGCTGTGGTGGTGCGTATGGCTGATCCTGTTGCGCGTGGACAGGTTGCGAAGTCATGCCGATGAAAAGAAGAAGCACGCCGAGCAGATATAACTTATTATTCATAACATGAGGTTTATACAAACAAATATAGGCATTACTGCTGCAAAAGAAACATGCAGCAATAATGCCTATTACGTCCGGACAATCCGTTTACCGCTTATAGCGGACGGGTGCCATTATTAAACGTAAGCAATGCAGTCGATTTCCACGAGGGAATCACCCGGTACACCACCGTATGTAGCCACGGTCGTACGTACAGGAGGTTTGTTGCCAAAGCGACCTTTGTAGGCCTCATTCATTTTGGTATAGTCTGCCAAATCCGCCAGGTATACGTTTACTTTCAACACTTTTTCCATAGAAGAACCTGCTTTTTCAAGCTCTTTTTGCACTTCATCCAGCACGTGATTGGTGTGTGCGGTAATATCTCCGTCAAAGTGAGCGCCTTTTCCGGCGATGAACACCAGATTACCGTGTTTGGTATGTCCGGAAAATAACGGTGCATTTTGTTGATAGGTAATGCTTCCTGCTTCTTTTTCAGGAGCAGCTGCTTTTGCTTCAGCTTTTGCAAGGAAGCCTAAACCGACAACTCCGGCCGCTGATGCAAAAATTTTCCGCAATGCGGAACGGCGTTCATTATTTTTCATTTCCATGAGGTAAAAATTAAAAGTTAATAGTTAATGTTAAATTAAATTCCAGTTCCATCGCATTTTCCTGCATCCATCCGAATCATGACCAAATCTACAAAATCCACCTTTGTTATCCTATTATCGCGCTGCTTCTTCGTGGTAAAATTTACAAAACAATCCCGCTAAATATCCCACTTTCCCCACAGAACACAAACAATCCGCCGAAAATAATAACCCGCTGTATATTTGGATCATGTAGAAGCGACAGCGGAACTCAGGTTTATTAATATGAATTGGTTTACAATCAATCGCCTGCTGCGAGATGAATAAGCCATCCCGACAAGTCGGGATGGCTTATTAAAGCAATTAATGCCCGTATTTATCGCGATTACCGATAAACATCATTGTTGTATTTATTGAGCCTGAGCCGCAATCTGCTTGGGCGACTTCACCACAACGATGGTTAGAATGGCCGAGGCAAGCAGGGAAACGGCCATCAGGATATACGATGCACCGAAGCCCCCAGTAGAGCCATTCAAAAAGCCCACGATGTAAGCGCCGCCGAACGAACCGAGCGCCCCCATACTGTTAATCAGTCCGATCGCACCTCCCGAAACGTTACGCGGCAGAATCTCTGTAATTACAGCAAAGAACGGACCGTACGGGGCGTACATAGCTCCACCTGCGATAACCAGTAATGCAAAAGACAACCAGAAATGGTTCTCGCCAATCAGGTACGACAGGTAAAACGCGATAGCACCAACCAACAGAAAAGGCCAGATGAATACCTTCCGGTTCATTGTCTTATCCGAAAAGTAAGAAGCTGCCAACATACCGATGATTGCCAGAATATAAGGCACCGCGGATAACCAGCCGGTGATCACGATATCCATGTTCGGAGCCGACTTAATAATCGACGGCAGCCACATGACAAAGCCATACACGCCTACACTCCACAACATGTATTGTGCACACAGCAGAATAACGGCCCGCGACTTGAATGCTTCGGCATAATTCTTAACCGGCTTAATTCCCTGTTGCTCCTTGTAAAGCGCTTCTTCCAGATCTGCCTTTTCCCCTTCGGTCATCCAGTTTGCATCTTTTGGCTTCTCATCCACCAATTTCCACCAGATAAATGCCCAAAGAATCCCTGGCACACCCTGGATAATGAACATCTCCCGCCAGCCTAACGCATCGATCAGGTATCCGGAGACCACCGACATCCACAATACTGTGGCTGGGTTCCCCAGGATCAAAAACGTGTTGGCGCGCGACCGCTCCTCTTTAGTGAACCAATTACTTAATAAAATAAGCATCGAAGGCATCACCGCACTTTCCACTACACCGAGCAGAAAGCGGATTGCGATCAACATATTGACGTCGTGCACCATACCTGTGGCTGCAGCAAGTGCACTCCACAGGATAAGTGACCAGAAAATCAGTTTTTTGGCACTTTTCGTCGCAGCATAGTGTGATCCCGGAATCTGGAAAAAGAAGTATCCCAGAAAGAACAGCGAACCCAGCAGCGACGACATACCCGGCGTAATCCCCAGGTCCTCCGCCATGCCGCCGGCAGCGGCAAAACCGAAGTTCGACCGGTCCAGATAAGCGAGACTATACGTAATAAACGCAATGGGTATCAGCCGATACCAACGCGACCGTGCTAATATTTTTTCCATTCTATGATGTGATTAGTATTAACCGATCTGCCTTATTGCGCTACCTTAACCGCCTGCCGGGCAATTAACTTCAGCTGGCCATCAATCTTTTCCCATACCAACAGCACGTGCAGTGAAACCGTACCCGGATCTTTCCCCTGGTCGGCCGTGTGTGCAAACAGCGAATGCCGGACAACCGCTGTATTTCCAATAACCGCAATCGTGATATCCGAAAAGTCCAGGCTGGTAAATACGAACTTTTTAGATACCATGGAATTGATAAAGGTTGCCTGGTCTTCGATCAAGCCCCCGGAATGCCCATAAGTAAGTTCTTTAGCTGTTAAATTGGTTAATGCTGCCTCATCTGCTGCAACCAATGCCTGCCGGAATGATTCGACGGTGGCTTCCACTTCTGCAACGTCCAACGTGTCTTTAGTCATTTGCTGATTGTTTTGCTCTTGATTATTGCCCGCGCCCGGCGCACAGCTGATGCATACCCCAATTACGGCCAATAGTGTTAATAATTTGGTTATTTTACTCATCATTGTTGTTTTTATGCCTCCCATTACCAAATGATGCAAAAGGAATGGCTGTTTATTAAGTTTATTATAATAGGCTCCAATGATACAAATATATCCGCATAAAAACCGACATAAATTGCCTTTTTTTAGTGCGGCCGGGTTCCACCGTTGCCGGTCTGCCTGCGGATATTCTCCTGACGGAGATAGCTCCGGTAATCGACGTTCAACGGTGTTGCTCTTCCGTTCAGGTCGTATACAATACCACCGTCCCTAACGGTCAATTCACATTCCAGCCGTTGGTCGGCTTCCAACCGGGTACCTACGTAGTCAAAAAAGCCGAAATCGCCTTTGCGGATTCCCAGGATGGCAACGTCAGCAGGCGCGCCCACTGACAGGTTGCCGAGTTCTTCCCGTTTGATCATCTGTGCCGGATTCCAGGTAGAAGCTTTAATTACTTCATTAAACGGCATCCCCATCACAATAAACTTATCCATTACAGTCAGCATGTCCTTCATAGCGGCGTTCATGCTGCCAATGTGGATATCGGTACTGATGGAGTTCGGGTAAAACCCTTCCTTTATTGCAGGGATAGCCTGCGAAAATGCAAAGCTGATTCCGCCGTAACCGACATCGAAATTAATTCCGCGTTTGCGGGCCTCATATACAAAAGGCTTTACTTTCTGCGTCTCCAGGTCAACGATATATTCCCGGCTGCCCAACTGGCCGAAAGCGTGGGTAAAAATATCGCCCGGGTTCAGTTTTTCCAGGAATAGCTCGCGGATGGACAATGGCGGGTTGCTGCCACCAAAGTCGATCATTGTTGGTAGTCCGCCAGCCAGTTCACCTGCCTTTACCGCATTTTCTACCGGAGTCCAGTCCGGTCCCTCAAAGTGGGCCACTTTAAACCCAACGATGTAGTCACGGTACCGACGTGCAGTAAGTGCCGCCATCCTCGGGTCCATATCGTCGGTATTCTGCTCATAAACCCCACCGCGCATGCCTTCACCTACAATGTTCAGGAAAGCGAGTACCCGGGTCTTCGAAAAATCGATGGTTTGCTTTTTATAATCCGCAAATGTACGCCATCCCGGACTTCCTGCATCCACTACGGTGGTTACTCCGTTGCGGAATGTAAAACCGTCCGGCGGAAATGCATTCGGTCCGTTCATATACTGCTGGTCCATGTTAGTCCCCCAATAATGGTGGGTATGGATATCGATCAGTCCCGGAACCACATAAAGGCCCTTCGCATCAACCACCTGCAACGCATCTGCGCCGTCAATATTTTTGGCCACGAGCGCAATGGTATCGCCGGCTATCGCCACATCCATTACCTCATCAATATTGTTTTTCGGGTCGATGACATGCCCGTTCTTGATCACCAACCGATAACTTTGGGCATTAACACTTGCCAATCCTGCCACGCAGCACCATAGTGCTGCCACTAGTTTTAACTTCATATACTTAGTTTAATCCAATAATAACTGTTTATTTCATGTGTGTACTGTACTGTGTATTAGGAAACCCGGGCCTTGGTAAGCTCCTCGTGAATCCGCTTCGCCACGATCTTCTCCTCACCCTCTTGCATCATCCATACCGTCAGCCATACTTTATTTTCCCGTCCGCCAACGATCTCAATCGAGGGGCTGCCATTCCGCAGGCGCTCCGCTAATTCGTTTCCATTGACCGGAATCTTGGCCGCATCCCAGGAAATATGCAGGTTCGGCGTCACGTTGCCCAATTCCGGCACGGTAACTTCCGTAGTCACGCCGTCCACCCGTTTCACCTGGTCGGCAACCACAGCTGTACGGCTTTCCCAACTCCTCCATACCTTATCGTGGTCTTCATTGATGAATTTTTCCAGGGCGATATACATCCCGAAAATTTCCTCTTTATTCACTTTCATGCCACGGCCCACGTTAAAACCGCGGGGGAACATGCTCAGTCGGGCGCCATCGATAAAACGCTTACGTCCCAACAGGAGGCCTGCGCTTTGCGGGCCACGCATGGCTTTGCCTCCGGATACGCAGACCAGGTCAAATCCCATGTCATTAAACCGCCAGAGGTTTTCTACCGGCGGCACATCGGCTGCCATATCGATCAGCGTAGGCACATTGTGTTCCTGGGCAATCTTAAGCCATTCTTCGTGACCAATCTGACCACGATCCGCATTAATATTCAGGAAAAATAGTAACGCCGTCTTTTCGTTAATCGCGTTGCGGAGCTCTTCCGCTGTGTCGATCATCACAATCTTACATCCCGTATTCAGGAACGCATGATTATAAGCGATATCGTGTCTCCGTTGGCAAATTACTTCCGATTTCATACCAGTACCTTCCAAGTGGGGCAGCTGCCGCACTTTCTGTTCGTCTGTACCTGTAAGCACACCCGCCAGTCCCAGTGTCAGCGCAGAAAAAGCGCCGGAAGTAACTACAGCAGATTCAGAATGGCACAACTCTGCGATTTTGGCGCCTACCTTGTCCTGTAATTCATCGATCATGCAAAAGTTCCTGGAAGTTGCCTTAATGGCATCCAGCACTTCATCATGCATCAGCGATCCGGACATGGCTGTGATCGTACCGCGACCGTTAATAAACGTGCGGATACCGAACTCTTTAAACAAATCTCTTCCTGCCGCGCCATAAGCCTGTGTTTTGGCCGGACTGGCTGTCAGTTTACTTCCAACCGCACCGCCTACCAAAGGCGCTACTGAAATAAACTTTAATAAATCTCTACGTTGCATGATGATTTTATAATTTAAATTTAACTGATCTGCCGCGACGGGATAGTTTCGTGCACGGCATTAGTATTAAAAAGTAGTTAGTTTAGTCTGGCATTAGGTTTAGGTTGCGTTAGCTACCGCCCGGCTCTTCGGCGAGCGGTGTATGATTAAGGTAACGGTCGGGTTGCTTTGGCACCACCTTCTCCATCCGGTCAGCAGGCATCAGGCCTACAGTCTTCCGGAACGGCGGCAGTAACTCATCCATATCCTCCCCGTCTGCATTGGAAACAATGATCTGCTGGGAAAGCACCGGATGGGGATCCATCCGGTCCAGCTGGCTGGCCATATTAATAATGATAGTACCTGCAATCACTTTATACTTCATGGACTGCCCGTGCATAAGTTCGTTAAGGAGGTCAAGCACGTCGACGTCTTTCACCGAAATACTCACCGGTGTAGCTTTACGCGCCACTTCATCGCTATAGAAAAAACGGTAATCGGTCTGTTTGCTTATTTCTGTAAATACCTGTTCGATTTTCGCATTTTTAAACGAAAGTGTCACTTTTTTTACCGCGCTTCCTGCATAGACCATGGACACAGAAAGCACCAGGAGAAACAGGACCATACCGATACCCCGTTGCATAAAGCCTGTTAGCCTTTTTTGGCCGGTGACCGGTTTATTATGGCATAAAAAAACTTGCATTTCCTTACAGAAAATAAGAATGAATTTTAAGCGTTTAATTCGAGTTATAGTAAGTTAGCGGTCGCCATTGGCTACCAACAGCGTATGGTTTTTTCCATCGGCATGTATGCGCACCGACTACCCGCCCCCAATTAACTACAATACCGTTAAGGGATGAGGCAAATATCCACAATACTGTCTATTGTAAAGACACCTAACTGTATTAATTAGGTGACAAGAAAAATAAAATAGTTCAAATTCCGGATGGCGACGCAGCAAACCGGCATGGTACGGCACGCGTTCTATAGCCATAGTCAATCGGTTGCGTTACAAAAATCACCGTGTCCGTACACATAACCGCGCTTCTTGCGTATTCCATTTGCCCATTATTCGAAACATTTTTTTTACAAAATAAATCGAAGTTTATTTGCAAATGCAGTTGCGCTTTTCTACTTTAGTCGAAATATTAAATGCAAAATCCTGCAATCCATATGAGGTATTATATGGAGCGCGAAAAAATTGCTGACGCGAAAAAACCACACCAAATAGACCGGGTGATAATATGAAGAGAGCATGCGGGTCAGCAAGCAACAAACAAGTTTGATTACGTTATAATCGTTAAAATCGTTTTTTCTGAATGATGCAATGACTGTGGTCTTTGGATTGCATCTGATTTAGTAATTGCACACATTTCTGTGCACGCCTGTTGGCGTGAAAGTAAATTGGCAAACCCCGATTGTAACCCCTAACGTAAACACAGTACAATACCTTTTATAGCTTATTTTTTAACCCTAAATAGTAACAATTATGAAAAAATGGCAACTTTTTCTTTTAATGTGTCTTTTTCTGAGCAGTAGCAGTTATGTTATGGCTCAGGATATCACAGTCACCGGCCGGGTTTCCGGGTCGGATGGTACACCACTATCGAATGTTTCGATATTCGTAACGGGCACCAATCAGGGAACAAGCACCAACGATCAGGGCAATTATTCAATCCATGCGCCCGGCAATGCATCGCTGACGTTCACCTACATCGGACATGTCAGCCAGACCGTAGCAATTAACAACCGTACTTCCATTAATGTGACCCTCGAAGAAGATGCGACGTCATTAGATGAAGTGGTGGTAACGGCACTGGGTATTGAACGTTCATCCAAGAGTTTGACGTATAATACGACCAAAGTATCTTCCGAGGAGTTGAACGCAGTGAAAAGCCCCAACGTACTGAATAACCTGGCCGGACGGGCCGCGGGTGTATTCGTAACACAGGGTGACGGTGGTCCGGGTGCGGCACCTCGTATTGTGCTCCGGGGAAACAAATCGATTACCGGTAACAACCAGCCGCTGTATGTGGTTGACGGTATTCCAGTAGGCGGTTTCGCTGACTTCAACCAGGAAGACATCGAAAGCCTGCAGGTATTGCAGGGTGCTTCTGCAGCAGCGCTTTATGGTAGCCAGGCAGCTAACGGTGTAATTTTGATCACCACCAAAAAAGGAAAGTTAGGCAGCACGGAAGTCAATGTAGCCTCTTCAGCAATGTTTGACAACCCCATGTTATTACCCGAAATCCAGACTACCTACGGACAGGGACTGGATGGAGAACCTGGGACCGGGACCAACGACAGTTGGGGTCCGAAAATCACCAACGGCAGTGATGCGCACATCAAGGATTTCTTCCGCACGGGCGAAAACTACATCAACAGTGTCTCCATCAGCAGCGGCAATGACAAAAGCCGGATGTATGCATCTTATGCAAATACCACGGCTAAGGCAATGATTCCGGGCTATGACTATAGCCGGCATAACTTTACGGTACGCGGTAGCACACCCATTTTCCGCGATAAAGTACAACTGGATGCAAGCATCAACTACATCAAAGGCGTGACTGAAAACCGTAACTTTTCCGGCTGGTACAACAGTCCGATGTTTGGTCTGTATCTGTTCCCAATGGGCGATGACATGGGTAAATACATGCCCAATGGTGGCGCGGTGTGGAACGAGGCACGGTTAATGTATACCCAAAACTGGCCGTATATCCGTAACGAGCACAGCTCCAACCAGAATCCCTACTGGATTATCAATCAGATTCAGCGTGACCAGAACTTTAGCCGCACCAATTTCATGACTTCAGCGAAATGGGATATTGCGGATTGGTTAACAGCTACGGGTCGTACCACACTGAACATTTATAGCAGAGATGAAGAAGAGCGCTTTGGTGCATCTTCCGATCCCACATCGGTAGGTGCAAACGGTTCATACAACAAAGAGATCAGCGGTGGCCAGGAATGGTTTTCTGACTTCATTGTCAATGCAAACAAAACCTTTGGCGACATTTCACTGAATGCTTTCGTAGGAACCAGCCAGACGATCTGGAATTTCCATAATCTCGAGAATGGAACCAATGGCGCCCAAAACACCTTGATTTTCCCTAATTATTTCTCCGCTTACGCCTTGCAAGGAAATTTTATTCGCAGAGAAAGCAAAACAAAGGAAATCAATCGTGCAGTAATGGGTGCGGCTACATTGGGATGGCAAGACAAACTATTCCTCGACGTGACCGCCCGCAACGAGTGGTCATCCACGGTGGATGATGCGTTCTTCTATCCATCTGTCGGCCTTTCGTATGTACTGAGCGAAGACTTACCGCAAAACGATGTGGTATCTCACGTTAAACTGCGGGGATCATACGCCGAAGTTGGTAATAGTCTGCCGTTCGGCGCCTCGGAACGCGCACCAAACTATACCCTTGACGTAAACGGAAACATTGTGGGTCGTGGCGCCTTGCCTTTCTTCAGCGGTACGGACACCATCAGCTTACAACCCGAACGTACGAAGTCCTTGGAATTCGGTGTCGATTTAGGCTTTTTCAACAACAGCCTGAATTTGAATGTCACCTACTACAACGCGACTACCGAAGATCAGGTATTCCAGATTACTGCCCCTGCAGGATCCGGTGCATCTAACTTCTGGATCAATGGTGGCACCATTCAAAACATGGGTATTGAGGCCGGGTTGAGCTATCGGAAACAATTCGGACAAGTGACCTGGAGCCCCAGTGTAAACTTTACCCGTAACACCAACCGGATTAAGCAATTGAGCGATCTCCTTTCTGCTGACCGTTTTGTATTGAATTCCGGCAACCGGTTAACCAACATGTACCTGCTCCGCCCGGGCAGCGATCTGTTAAATGGCCGTAAATACGGTGCTTACCACGACTTGTTTGGCAAGAGCTACCAATACGACGAAAATGGCAACCAGTTATTTGACGAAGAAACCGGCTTACCCTTATTATCTGCCGTAGACGATCAGTTTATCGGTAATGCAAACCCCGATTTCCTGCTTAACTGGAATAACCAATTTACGTATAAAAACTTTACGTTGTCATTCTTGTTAGATAGCCGGTGGGGTGGCTTGGTAGCCTCTTCGACCGAACAGTGGCTGGATTACAAGGGCTTATCTAAGCGGAGTGGTGAAGCACGGGATGCCGGTGGCGTGGTGCTAAACGGCCGGACGATCGATGCGCAGACGTACTACTACTATATTTCTGCAGCGGCCGACTACAACGCCGCTTCTCAGGAGTATATATTTGACTCCACCAATATCCGCTTACGTGAATTTGCATTGGGTTATACCTTACCGAAATTTACGGACCGGATTCGGAGCATCAATGTATCGTTAATTGCCCGTAACCTCTTCTTCCTGTACAAAAAAGCGCCCTTCGATCCGGAATTGGCTTATGGCACTACCAATGGCAGTCAAGGGTTTGAAAACTTCCAAACGCCTTCGGCCCGCTCTATCGGTCTGTCATTACGGGTAGGATTGTAATAAAGGAAATAACATAAGAGTCGGAATTAACACATTTAAGTAAAGAAAGATCATGAATCAAAAAATAAAATCCAAAGCGTTGTGGTTGGCCCTGGCGGTGTTGGCCACACAGGCCTGTACCGAAGATTTTGAGGGGTTGAACAAAAACCAAAAACACATCTCCGATCAGGGCCTGTCTTACGACGCCAATGAGGGGGGCTTCCTGCTTCCTTCGATGATGAATAACATCGTTAGTATCACTACCTCCGTACAAACCCAGCAAAACCTGCAGGCGGAATCGTACGCGGGCTATTTAGAGCCCCCCGGAGAATTTACCGGCAATGTGAATACGCTAACGTATAACACTAGGGGTCGATGGCCGGGGTCCTGGACCGTTACCACAAATAGTGTAATGAACAACTGGGTGGCGATGTATAAAAATAATATCCAGGAGAAATATCCCGATTTGTATGCCATTGCGCTCATCGCTAAGGTATTCGGCGGACATCGCTTAGTCGACACGTTCGGACCTTATCCGTATGAAGAATACGGATTAACGGCGGAACCAAAATTTAACACACCGGAAGAGTGTTATGCATTGTTTTTTAAGGATTTGGATTGGGCAGTAGCCGCGCTCCAGGCAGCCGAAGCAGCGAATCCCGATGCAGACGTCACTCGTTTTAAACGGTGGGATAATTCCACACTCAAGGGCGAGTATACGAGCTGGATTAAGGCCGCCAATACCCTGCGGCTCCGGTTGGCCATCCGTATTTCTGCTGTCGACGCCGCACAAGCGAAGACAGAAGCTGAAAAAGCGATCGATCCAGCAAACGGTGGACTGCTGGATGAAACAGTTGGTTCTTTTGGTGTCACCAACCCTGCAGGAAATGCCTATGTAACCATGCGTGATGCCTGGAGTGATACCCGGATGTCCGCTGCTATTATTAGCTACATGGACGGCTTTGGTGATCCCCGTTTACCGGCTTATGCGCGTCCCGCTACAGATCCGGCATTGAATGGCGAATACCGCGGCATCCGACCGGGAGGTAAACACCCGGCAAAGGATACTTATGTAAACTTCTCGCTACCCAACTTTCAGTTAACAGATCCTGTTACCGTTATGGATGTTGCCGAAAGTTATTTCCTTCGTGCCGAAGGCGCGTTAAGGGGATTCAATATGGGCGGCACCGCTCAAGAGTTTTATGAACAGGGAATCCGGGTATCCATCGAAGAAAATGGTGTATCCGGCGCGGACCAATACCTACAAAGTACTAGTACCATGCTTCCATATGTTGATCCGAAAACGGCCAATTATAGCGCTCCAGTCTTATCAAACGTAACGGTAAAATGGGACGAAGGAGCGGGTTTCGAGACCAAACTGGAGAAAATCATCACGCAGAAATGGATCGCCATGTGGCCTGAGGGAACCGAAGGATGGAGTGAAATCCGTCGTACCGGATATCCGAAGCAATACCACATCATGGACCCGCAGAACCCATTATTGCCTTTGGGTACGTTTATTAAACGTTTAACTTATCCGGTAGTACAGGTTGTAAATGCAACACCTGCCGGGTATGCGCAAGCCGTGCAATACCTTGGTCGTGATGACGAGGATGTTACTTTCTATTGGATGAAAGATAATTAATATCTATCTATCCAGAATCACTAAAGCCCCCATGTCTATGATGTGGGGGCTTTTTATTTGCAACCTCACCGCTGGATACAAGAGAACCTTGCGGCCGGCATCGGACACTCTTCGAGGTTTGAATGACTTCCCTTCGAGATTCCGTCGGCATTTCTTCGGGGACGCTTCGAAGCTCTTCGAAATGCAAACGGTTGCACTCGGAGCGGCCCCGAAGCCGAGTCGAACGAATCCCGAGCAAGTCCCGAAGCACACTCGAAGACTACTCGAACAGCAGCCGAACAATACTCGAACAATACTCGAACAACTTAATACGAAATCATGCCGTTGCTTAATCGTACATATTACATTAAATCACCTATTGTCATTTGCTAATCAGCACCAATAAAAATTAACCCACTCTTAATCAACACCTAATGTCTTGCAACAAAAACGTTGCTTAAAAATTCCAATGACTTTGTTTGCAAATACAAATAGCCTTTCCTACATTAGCCCCGCTAATCAACATAGCACGGCGCACACATGAAAAACAGGGGAAATGCACGTCCCCTAACCGGTTTGCTAAATCGAAAATAGCAAACCAACACACGCCGATGGATAAGTAAACAACAACTAACACAAGTGGTAAACGCACACATGATGAATTATTACGTATTTTCCGAGGCGAAATTCCGATTTAAAGAACGAGGCAAAATTGGCCCGACATCATCTTAACAGGGAAGCAAATTACTTCCAGATACTATACTCCCTAATCATTTCTTATATCAAAACAGCTGCTGTACAGCATTAACTGCTGTTACAAGTTGTTAAGGTTTAGCCATAAACCCATGTGGTTTATTGTTGTCCGGCGGCTGCCATAATTGGTGGTTGTGTGGAAATGATTCTTGTACTGCTTATTTTTTTAACCCCTAAATAACTATTAACAACATGAAAAAAAGGCAATTTTTTCTATTAATGTGTCTGCTTCTGAGCAGTACGTACTACGTGCTGGCCCAGGGCATCACCGTAACCGGGCACGTTTCGGGCCAGGACGACGCGCCACTGCCGAACGTATCGGTAATGGTAGCCGGAACCGGCCAGGGAACAGCCACCAACGAGGAGGGAAACTTCTCCATTAATGCGCCCGGTAACGGATCATTGACATTTACCAACATTGGCTACGTAAGCCAGACAGTGCCGATTAACGGCCAGACTTCCATCAACGTAACGCTTGAGGAAGACGCCACTAATCTGGATGAAGTCGTGGTAACGGCATTGGGTATCGAGCGGAAATCAAAAAGCCTCACGTACTCTACACAAGTGGTAAAAGGCGACGAGTTAACGCGTGTAAAAGATGCCAACCCGATGAATAACCTGACCGGCAAGGTATCTGGTCTGCAGATCAACCGGAGTTCCTCCGGTGTCGGTGGATCCGTAAACATTGTCCTGCGTGGTTTCAAATCCAATCGCAACAACCAACCGCTGTACGTGATTGACGGATTGCCCATCACTAACACAAGTGGCAGTGGTACTTCCGGCGCCTTTGGCGGGGACACTGACCGCGGTGACATCCTCAGCACACTGAACCCGGAAGATATCGCCAGCATCAACGTACTGAAAGGTGCTTCAGCTTCGGCGTTATACGGAAGTCAGGGTGCCAATGGGGCCATCATGATCACCACCAAGAAAGGTGCAGCCGGCCGTACACGCATCGATATCTCCAGCGGCGTATCCATCGATCAGGCCTTCTATCTACCTGAATTGCAGTTCAGCTATGGGCAGACTACTCCCGGCGCCGAAGATAGCTGGGGTGCAAAAGGATCATTTAACGATCACGTGGCCGATTTCTTTGACCTCGGAACAACCCTGATGAACTCCGTTAGCCTGAGCGGGGGTACCGACAAAATGCAGAACTATTTCTCGTACGGAAATACGACTAACAAAGGGATCCTCCCTACGAGTAAATTCGGACAGCATTCTGCCACATTCCGTAACTCTACCAAGTTCTTCGACGACCGCTTGTCTTTCGACGGAAGCCTGATGTATTCTAATCAAAAAGTCCACAACCGGCCTTCTTCGGGCTTGTACTTCGGTCCGTTAACCGGCCTGTATATGTTCCCACGCGGACTGGACTTCAATGAATTCAGGGATAACTTCGAATATTTCTCCGGAAGCCGGAACCTGAATCTCCAGAACTGGTATAACATCAACTACGACAATCAACTGACGGGCAACCACAACACCCAGAATCCGTACTGGATCCTGAATCGGAACCCGAACGATCAGACCCGTAATAACATCATTGGCCAGGCACAACTGAGCTTCAAACTGACTGACTGGCTGACGGCAAGTGCCCGAGGTACCCTGAATAAACGCTGGGATACGTGGGAGCGCCGCTCCTATGCCGGAACGCAGGGAGTTGTCGGTGGACGGCCCATCGACGGCGTATTGAATGACAACGGTCGTTACCAACGTAACGCCGGGGAAAGCACCGCTATGTACGGGGATTTCCTCCTAAGCGGTAACCGCCAGTGGAATGACTGGGAATTAAACTTTACCGCAGGAACATCTATCAATGACGAGCGTTCCGAAAGCTGGAACCTTGATGCACGGCGTCTTGTAGTAGCCAATAAATTCCTTTTGAGCAACCTTTACCGTGACCAGCCGCTGGACAACCTGACAGAGACCATTAACAGACGCCAGATCCAATCCCTATTTGCTTCGGCCAACATCGGTTTCCAAGGCAAAGTATATATTGATGCAACCGCACGTAACGACTGGGCATCCACACTGGCATTCACTCCTGCATCAGACAAAGGATATTTCTACTGGTCAGCGGGTGTTACCGGCGTGCTGTCTGAAATCATGGACCTGCCTGATTTCGTAACCTACAGTAAGCTGCGGTTCTCCTTTGCTCAAGTGGGAAATGACGTAGGCATCTACGCTACGAATCCAATTAACGGACTAGCCACCGGTATCCTAACGCCAAATGTTTCCGGTCCGTATTTAGGGTTACCGTTGAAACCGGAAATCCAGCAGAGCTATGAACTGGGCTACGAGGGTCGTTTCTGGAATGACCGGATTAACCTGGATGTGGCGTTATACAAAACCAACACCAGAGACCAGTACTTTGAATATCAGGGACCGGTCGGTGTAGTAAATACCACCGTGTTCCTGAACGCGGGTAATGTGGAGAACAAAGGACTTGAAGTGGCTTTGGGAGCCGATATCTTCCGCGGTGAGAAATTCACCTGGAATACCGGCGCCAACTTTACCATGAACCGCAACAAGATCGTCGAATTAGCCCCCAACCTAGGTGAACGCTACGACATCGGTGGCAACTATAACGTCCTGCGCGTCGGCGGTTCATTCGGCGATTTCTGGGCGGCTACCTTCCTGCGTGACGAAAACGGAACCATCATCGTCGATGAAAACGGAGCACCCCAGAATGGCGGCCCCGGCTACATTGGCAACAATAACCCGAAATCACTTATCGGCTGGAATAACACGTTTAGCTATGGCGACCTGTCGCTTAGCATGACGATTGACGGCCGTTTCGGCGGACAGGTGATCAGTGTAACCGAAGGTTTCCTGAACTCTTTTGGTTACAGCCAGCGGAGTGCTGATGCCCGCGATGCAGGTGGTTTGAATATTCCGGCTGTATTGGCTGACGGAACTCCTTGGCAAGGGCTGTTGCCGACACAGGAATACTATCAGGGTGTAGGTAACCGTGAGGGTATCATCGAAGGCCAGGTATACAATGCCACCAATATCAGGCTGCGTGAGGTTGCGCTGAGCTACCGCCTGCCAATTCAGTGGGACGGTATCCAACAGGCACGCGTATCACTTACCGGACGTAACCTGTTCTTCTTCCGGAACGATGCACCATATGATCCGGAGTTAAACACCACAACCGGTGTTGGCGGACAAGGACTCGATGCCTTCGGTTTACCGACTACCCGGCAGTTTGGTTTAACATTGAACGTATCCTTCTAATTGCTTAAGACGATGAAACTTGCACGAGTAACCACTCAAAAAGAACATATACTCATGCGGGCTTCATTGCCAATATAGAATAATTATCAGATGAAAAAATATATGAGAATCAAGGGATCCAAATGGTTCCCGACTATGGCGGTAGCGGCACTGCTTATCGGTGCTGCCGGCTGTACAAAAAACTTCGAAGACCTGAACACCAACCCGGGAGGGGTAACGGATGAGGAAGCCAACGCGGATTATACCCTGATCCGGTCATTCCTGGCACAGGCACAGCGGAACGTCATTTACGAGGCGACAGGTAATTACCAGCTGGCCAACAACCTGGCCAGTGATGCTTATGCCGGCTATTTAGCCATAGAGGCTCAATTTGAGGGAAATTCAAACAACCTCACGTATCGGATCGTTCCGGTATGGACCGACGCTGTCTGGGACAATCATTACATTTTAAACATGAGCCCGCTGGAGCGTGTATCGCAAAGTACGCGGAGTAACGAATCGCTGCAGGACATCTTTGCGTTTTCCAAACTGCTACGGGTAGCGTCCATGCACCGGGTAAGTGACAAGCTCGGCCCGATCATCTATACCCAGTACAATAAGCCCAACGAAACCGGCGGTGTGGCATACGATGCCCAGCCGGAGCTGTTCAATGCGTATTTTGCGGACCTGGATACGGCGATGAATATTTTTAAGGAACTGAAGCAGGAAGACACGCCGGTATCTACGGCCATGTCACTGTCCGATATCGGTTATACCGGCGACAATTACACGCACCTGCTCAAGGTAACTAACACCCTCCGGCTTCGACTGGCGATGCGCTTATCGAAAGTAGATCCCGAACTCGCCCGCACACAGGGAGAAAAAGCGCTGGATCCTGCCAACGGTGGATTACTGGAAGATGTAGCGGATAATTGGAGTGTAGCACTGAGTGGTGACCATCCGCTCACCACCATTACGGATTCGTGGAGCGACACCCGGATGGCAGCGGAACTTGAGTCCCACCTGGTGGGATATGATGATCCCCGTCTACCGAAATTATTCCGGCCAGCTACTGATCCGGTTGTTGCAGGCCAATACAAAGGTATCCGCGGTGGCATCCAGATCGATGAGAAAAGCCGGTATGATAATTACTCCAAAATGCAACCCCTCTCGAAGCGTATGCAGCTGATGGTTGCTTCGGAGGCCTGGTTCCTGAAAGCTGAAGCGGCACTGCGCGGCTGGGCCAACGCAGGCGACGCCAAGACAAACTACGAAACCGGAATTGCCAAGTCCTTCGAGATGTACGGCGTTAGTGGAGAACTAACCGCTTACCTCAATGATGACACCAAAACCCCGGCAGCGTACGTCGATCCCAAGGCGATCGAGCCCGGAGAAAACGACGTTCCGGAAGGCTCTCCTTACCTGAGCACGGTAACCATCAAGTGGGACGAAGCAGCTTCAAACGATGAAAAGCTGGAACGCATCATTACCCAGAAATGGCTCGCTATTTTCCCCGACGGTGATGAGGCCTGGGCTGAACAGCGGCGCACAGGATACCCCATCCAGTTCCCTGTGGTGCTCAACTACAGCAACGGACAGATCGATACCGAAATCGGTATCCGCCGGATGAAATACTCCCAGCGTGAATACAATAGCAACAGTGCTGCTGTCAACGCAGCGGTTGATCTGCTCGGCGGTCCTGACAATGGCGGTACTCGTCTGTGGTGGGATGTGGAAGACAAAAGCTTTTAGTACGACTCACTAAACACCAGCAGGGGCCGCCTAAAAAGGCGGCCCCTTTTTTTGATCAGGATGTCACTCCATCAGGATTACTTTTCTACTACCTCCCATATGCTTCCTCATTAATTGCATGAAGCAACGAATTTTTCCCGGGCGCATCCTGCAATAACTGCCAGATCATTACACCCGACGCGCGCGCTTTCGCCAGGTTGGTTTTACGTTTAATGGTAGGGATGCCATTGTAATAGAGTGTGGCACCGTCGGATAGTTTCTGTTCGTCCAGCAATTCCGATCCGGGAAACTGGGCCTGAATATCGCGGAATACCATTGTTTTAGCGGGCGAATTGAGTTCCGGTCCAAAGCCATATCCATAAAACCCGACACCAAGCACCATCTTTTCTTTGGGTATATGCCGTTCATTTAAAAAGTAATCCAGATCGGCAACGGCATGTTCATACGTGGAATGCGGTCCGGGCTTTTCCGGCGTCCATGGTCCGGTATGATCGTAGCTCATCAGGTTCACAAAATCGTATTGTGCCAGTGCATGGTCGGTGAACTGATCTTTGTAAAACACGGCAATTGCGGCGGTCACCAGCTTACCACGCGGCTTTAGTACACTCGCCAGCCCTACTACAAATTTTTCATAGTTCTCGTCGATATCACTGCCTTCGATATCCACATCAATGCCATCCAGGTCGTATTTCAGGGCGATCAGCAGCAGGTCGTTGATAAACCGTGCCCGGTTATCGTCACGTAGCAGCGCATGGTAATATTCATGCCGGCCGCCGCCGGCAATGGAAGCCAGTACTTTAACTCCCTTGGCGTGTGCCGCCCGGATAAAAGGCAACAGCGGTGAGAGGTCCTGCGTGAAATTCCCCAACGTATCGGGATTGAGAAATGACAAGTTGATATGGGTGACCCGATCGAAAGGTACTGTCTTTGGGTCCGCTGTCATTGCGGAGCGCAGCGGGTAATAACCCACGATCCGGAAATCGGATTTTGAATGTGTCTGCCGCGCCGTAACGGCACCGGAAAGCAATACCCCGGCGAGCAGCGCTAAAAATAGTCGTGTTTTCATAATTGTCAGTTGATAAGGGCTATCTGTTTATTCAGGTGAAGATAATAATAATTTCGATTCAGGTGTTGTATTGACAGCCGGTTACGCTCCTATTCCCTTCCTAACTTAACAAGCTGTTAACATTTTTAACATTCCATTAAGTCCCCTTAACGTTTGCTTCGCCCTACCCTGCCAAAATTTTTACTTATTTTGTATTGATACTAAAACACTTCCGTTACATGAAACGCTTTATCTGTGCACTTTTTTTCTTTCTCTGCCTTAACCAGGTCTTTTCACAACAGTATAGCATCAATGGTACCATTCATGACAATGTCGAAGACCATGCATTTCCCAATGTCACCGTTTTATTGCTGAATGAACCGGATTCCCTGCTGATGCAGGAAACCATCACCAGTGCCGACGGTAGCTTCTATTTCGAAGACATCCCATCCGGCAGCTATTTGATCCGCATACAGTATCTGGGATATGAGCCCATGGACCACGCCGTTGCGCTGACCCAAAATACCGACGTTGGCATACTGTATTTAATGGAATCCGCTACCGCACTTGACGAGGTGACCATCAATATCCGCCCGCCGATGGGCGAGCAAAAGGGTGACACCATGCAATTCAATGCCGGTGCGTTCCAGACGATGAAAGATGCCAGTGCACAGAACCTGATTGAAAAAATGCCGGGTATCGGTTCAGAGGACGGCAATCTGCAAGCCCAGGGTGAGCAAATTGTACAGATTCTGGTCGACGGCAAGCCATTTTTTGGTACCGACGTAAAAGCTGCCCTGCAGAACTTACCCGCCGAGGTAATTCAGAGCATCCAGATTTACGACAAACTCAGCGACAAGGCGGAACTCAGCGGGTTCGACGACGGTGAGCGGGAAAAAACCATCAATATCATTACCAAGCCCAACAGTCGAAAAGGCCTGTTCGGAAAAACGACCGTAGGTTATGGCAATGACGACCGCTACATGGCTGGTGCCAGTGTCAATGCATTCAACGAAGACCAGCGGATCACGGTTACCGGGTTGAGCAACAACATCAACGCTACCGATTACTCAGCAGACCCCAACAGCCGGAGCGAAAGCCGCCCGCAGAATGGCATCATCAATACCAACCGGATCGGGATTAATTTCAGTGACGACTGGGGTAAAAAAGTTGAAATCAATGCCAGTTACCTGTTCAACCACCGGAAAAACTTCGGCGAAGAATCGCTTGTCCGTGACTACATTCTTCCCGATGCCGACGGACAGGTCTATTCCGAGTCGAGCAACAACACCCGCCGGAACATGGATCACCGGTTCAACATGCGTTTTGAATATAACATCGACAGCAACAACCGGATCCTGTTCCGGCCGAATATCTCAGCGGAGTCCGACCGGGAGAATTCCTTTTTTACCGGCAATACGGTAACCGCCAGCGGTCCGCTTAACCAGACCGAAAACCGGCTTTTTGCCAACAACACGGAATTTGACATCAACAACAGGCTCTTTTACAGCCGTAAGTTCAGTAAAAAGGGGCGAAGCCTGACCGTGGGACTCCATACGGGCAACTACCGGAATGAGGACGACGAGGATCGCGAGGCCGAGAATATTTACTATAACGAAACCGACCGGACGGAAATCCTCAATCAGAATAACCTGCGCAGCCATCGGGGATTTTCCTGGGAAGCCAACGCCTCCTATACCGAACCGGTCGGAAAACACAGCATGATGGAGTTTGAATACGAAATCGGCAATGATATCGATGATTCCGATAAACGCACTTACAACATCGACGATGCGGGGGAAATGGTGGCGGGTATCAGGCGCCTCGATACTGCACTGAGCAACGTCTTTAACAGCAGGTACCTGTCGCAGGAAGCAGAAATCGGCTACCAGTACGCGCGGGAACGGTTCCGGATGCAGGCCGAGGCCGAGTTTCAGCACGCCAAGCTTAAGAATGACCAGGAATTTCCCAGTCCGTTTATGCTGGAGCGCGCTTTCAAAAGCATCCTGCCTTCCGTGCGGATCGACTACAAGTTCAGCGACACCAAAAACCTGGAATTTGACTATGATGCGCGCACCAATGCCCCATCCGTGGAAGACCTGCAGGGGGTAATTGACAACTCCAACCCACTGCAGCTTGAGACCGGAAACCCCAACCTGCAGCAATCGTACAGCAATCGGTTCCGACTGCGTTACCGCAGCTACAATCCGAAAACCGAACGCAGTTTTTTTGGCATGGTGATGTCGTCCCTTACTGACAACAATGTGGTAACCAGCACCCTCATCGCCGAAGAGCCTATCGAGATAGCCGACGGCATTATTCTCGAGCGCGGCTCACAGCTTTCACGGCCGGTCAACCTCGACGGGTACTGGGACCTGCGCTCTTATTTCAACTGGGGCAAACCGTTGCATGTTATCTCCTCCAATTTCAACGTCCATGGCGGCATCAGCTATACCCACAGCCCGGGAATGATTAATGAGGAGGTCAACTTCGTTAACACTACGCGATACAGCGGCGGTCTGTCGCTGAGCAGCAATATCAGCGATCGTATCGATTTTAACCTGTGGACCCGGTCCGCCTATAACACCGTGGAGAATTCACTGCGGCCGGCACTTAGCAACAATTACTTTAACCAGACTACCCGCCTCAATTATAACTGGATCATGTGGCAGAATCTCGTGTATCGGCTGGACATCAACCACCAGTTTAATACCGGCCTGTCTGAAGGGTATGACAACAGCATATTTCTCGTGAACATGGCCCTGGGTAAAAAAATCCTGAAAAACGAACGGGGTGAAATTAGTGTTAACGTTTACGACCTGTTTGCGCAGAATAATAATATCCAGCGGGACATCACTGAAACCTATATCGAAGATTCCCGCTCCAATGTATTGCAACGGTACGTGATGCTATCTTTCACTTATAACATCCGGCATTTCTCACGTGGCACAACCATGAAGGACTATGAGGAACTGTATAATAATTAAGGATCGATTCACCGTCATGCCGTTATATTGATTTCCATCATGGGGATTCACAGCATGAAAATAGTGAACCAAAAAGTCTGCTACTCTATCAATCTTCCAGAATATAGCCCTTGCCGTGCACATTGGTAAGTAATACCTTCGCATCCAATGCAAGGTATTTACGCAATTTTGCCATGTGCACATCCATGCTGCGGCGGTTGAAATAATCGACCTTTCCCCAAAGCTCCAACAGGGCCACCTTGCGGTCGAGTAATTGGTTTTTCTTTTCACAGAGCATACGCAACAGTTCTGCCTCCTTCTCGGTAAGTACTACGCTGTCTGTTTCCGAGAGTAACCTTCGGCTATTCAGGTCGAACTGCAACGTTCCGATGGTATATGTTGCCATCCGTTGCGGTGATGGATGCGCGCGACGCAGGATTGCCCGGATCCGCGCAATCAGTTCCTCTTCATCCACCGGTTTCACAATGTAATCATCCGCACCTTTCTGGAAACCCTGCAATTTATCAATCTTCATGGTCCGGGCTGTTAAAAACACCATAGGCATGTCCGGATTTATTTTCTTGATTTCTTCCGCAAGGGTGAATCCATCCATTTCCGGCATCATCACATCCAGTATGCAAATATCGAACGACTGGCTGAGAAACGCTGTTTTCCCTTTTACCCCATCCGGCTCCAGGGTTACGCGGAAATGATGCATCTCCAAGTAAGTTTTCAATGCGTAACCCAGCGTCTGGTTATCTTCTACCAACAATATTCTCGGTGCGTTCATTGTTTTGGTGTTATTGGTGATGGAGCGGCAGCGTGATCATAAATATACTGCCTGCCCCCGGCCTGCTTTCCAGCGTTATTTTCCCATTGTGCAGATCCACCACCGATTTCACATAACTGAGTCCCAGTCCAAAACCTTTTGTCTGATGCAGGTTTCCATGGCTTACGCGGTAAAATTTTTCAAACACCGCGTTCAGTTCATTATTTCCGATGCCCATTCCCCTGTCGCTGATCTTCAGTACCAGTGTGTCATCCACATTAACTGTCGATATCCGAACATCAAGCTGCTTGTCCGAATACTTGATCGCATTATCCAGTAGGTTATCCAGGATATTGCCAATATGCATCGTGTCGCCCATGATGGTCGTGTGTTTTGCCTGCAAATCGTAACTGATGCGCCCGCCTTTCTCCTCGACAAGTACCTGGTACATGGACGATTTCTGGTGGACAACCTCATGTACGTCGAGTGCACGGAGATCCAGCTTGGGGGTCTCACTTTCCAGCACGGTTAGCTCCAGTACCTTATCTACTTTATTTTTAAGCTGGTTATTTTCTTTTTCGAGCAGCTTCAGGTGATAACTCAGCTCATCATTACTGAACTGCCCCATTTTTTCATTGATGATTTTAAAGATCACCGATGATGCGAAAATCGGTGTTTTCAGCTCATGGGTCAGGTTGTTAATGAAATCGTTTTTAAGCTGCGCCAGCTGTTTCTGGCGCTTCAGCAGCAGCAGGGTGCTGAAAAAACTGCCCACCAGAATCAACAGAAAAAAGGCGATGATAATCAGGATGGAATAGACCTGAAAAATGACAAACAGGAATTTGTTGTGAAACAATAGCCCAAAACGGAACATGCCTTTGCCCAATGCCTCCTTGATCCGCCAGCCGGCACGTGCCGAGTATCGCTGGTAATCGGGTTGATGGGGAAACACCTGGGAGCTGATCACAATGGTGTCTTCGTAACGCTGGTAAAACCCCACATCATAGTCGAGGTACGACATGTTATTAGCCAGCAACAGGCTGTCGGTAAATTTTTTCACTTCGCTGATCACACTGTCGGCAATCTCTCCGCGTTCCACCGTGTCCGGTATGGCGTTCGCCATCAACCGGATCAGTTGTCCGCTCAATAGGGAGTCATCCTCAATATAATTGTGCATATCGTGCAGCACCTCATCAATCTCTTTGTCAAATGCACGCTGCTGGAGATCAATTTCCAGCGAGACAAGACTAAACTGCACGAACAGCAACCCAATCAGCGATACCGAGATCAGCAGGGTAATGATATAGGTGTGATCCCGGAGAAAATCAATCCATTTGTTTATCCATCGGTTGATCATAGCAAGAAAACAGACAGACGATAATACGCATTAAAATTGGATTCCATTCCGGAATTAACATTTCGCTAACACATTTAACATTCGCTTAGCGTCCGTTGAAATGTATCAGCGAAACGTTATCAGACGCTTATTCTTCCGCCTGATTTTTGACTCCCATCAGTACTGTGTATGCACCTTCACCTAAAAACGTCTTCCCCCGCAGCCTTTCACCGTCCACGATTTCCACAAAACCCTCATCCGCGATCCCGGTCTGCACAACAAGCAGGTTAAACGTATTACTATCCAGCACTTCTACGGCATAGGACGTACCTTCGAAAGACACTAGAGCCTCTTCCGGCAGCGTATATACCTCATTATTAATCGTTTCCAACACGGCATTTACATACATACCCGGTGCGATATTCGCCTGATCCGGATTGCGCAGCCGAGCATGTATTGTAGCGGTACCATCGCTGTTGATATGACTGCCACGTGCCACTACTTCGCCGGTCAGCACCTGATCCGGACGTTCATTGGTGTATGCGGTGAGCTCCTGTCCTATTGCGATGTGCGGCCAGTCTTTTTCAAACACCCTCAGGTCCAGCAGCACTTCACTGGGATTAATCAATTCAAACAGCACATCGGAAGGCGACACATATTTTCCCTGATTAACCAGCACATTGCCCACCACACCATCAAAAGGTGCATAAATGCGGACCTGTCGGGTAATATTGGCTGCCGTCAGCTTGTTGGGATCGATACCGATCAGCCGCAGCTTTTCCTGCAGGGCACTCAAGGTAATGCGCAACGTTTCATACTCTGCCGTTGCAGCCTGAAAATTCTTGTCGCTCGATGCTTTATTTTCATTCAGCATGCGCTGCCGTTCGTAGTTCAGTCCTGCCCGCTCAAGTTCGGCCGCTGCAATCAGGTAATCTTGCTGCAGTTGAATATACTGGTTGTCTTCCAGTACGGCCAGCACTTGCCCTTTGCGAAAAGGTTTACCCGGTAACAGGTGGATGCTCCGGACATAACCGCCCAATGCATGCGATACCGACACCCGGTTTTGCGGAGGCACGTCGGCATTGCCATTCAGGCGGACGGTGCGCCGCACGTTTTTCCGCGCAAGCCGTACTTCATTTCGTTTGAAAGATGCCAGCTGCGCATCCGAAAGGTGAATGGCCCCGGCATTGTTTTCAGGTTTCGTGGGGTTATTAGACTCCTGTTTCTGTGAACTTCCGCAGCCTGCCCACAACAGGACAGCAAACAGTAAGGGTATTGTTCTCATCAGTTATTTGACGTAAGGTAATTCAATTGAATAATGGATTCGTTGAGTAAGCGCAAGGCTTCGGCGTAGTCGCGTTGCACCTGAATAGCCTGGTTTGTGAGCATCACCCACCCCAGGTAGTCAATTTCCCCGGCGGCAAATTGCTGTGCAGCAGTTTCAACGATACGCTCGGCGTTGGGTAATTGCTTTTGCTCGTAACGGTCGACAACGGCCAGCTGTGTCCGGTACTGCGTCTGCATCTGCCGGTATTCCGTTGTTAGCTGCGCCGTTTCCCGTGCATATTCGTTTTCCGATATCGCCAGCTGTGTCGTGCTGGCCCGGATCTGCGCTTTCTGCGCCCGCATAAACACCGGAATACCGACACCCACCTCCGCAATATCGAACCATTGCGGCCGGATATCCCGCAGGCTCTGCCGGTAATACCCGAGTGTAATGCTGGGTAATAAGCGCGATTTTTCCAGCTTTAATTCCGCCTTTGCAGTGCCGATACGTTGTTCGGCATATTTTGCTGCAGGGTGTAATCGGACATCCGGAATAGCCGGCAGCTCATGTACCGTTGCCTTGAGCGACTCTGCCTGAGGTTCATAAGGTATTTGGGTATTCAGCATCAGCTGCAATTGCAGTGCGGTAATATCAATTTCATTCTGCAACTGGTTACGCTGCACCGCGAATTGCTCCCGCTGGATCTCAGCCGTAGCCTTTTCCATCGCATTGGATTCGCCTGCCTCCAACCGAAGACCGGCCATATTCAGGAAACCAGCATACAGGCTATCCGCCTGCAGCAACAGCCGTTCCTGTTCACGAAGTACGAGGATGTGGTAAAAAATTGCGGTCACCGTCCGGCGCACGGTCACTTCATCCAAATCGCGCTGTAAAACGGCCTCCTCCCATCGGGCATTGCCTACTTTTCGATACCGTCCATAAACTGTAGGAAAGACCAGGGTTTGCGATACCCCGATACGGGCATCCCGTAAGGGCCCATTCAGCTGGCCGATTTCCGCCGATACATTGGTTTGCGGCACTTCGGCATACCCCGTCCGCCGTTGCTCATGATACGTGGCCAGCAGGGTGCTGTGCTTTAATTGGAAATTGTTTTCCAGCGCCGTATCAATTGCCTGCGCCAGGGTAATAGGTGTCTGAGCAAGCGCTCCACTGCCCAGCAGAAGGAAACCCGCCGTAATGATCAGTTGCTTGTTCATGCGGTATTTCCGTTTGGGCAGTTTTATCTTTTCGAATAGGATATAGAGGATTGGCAAAAGGAATAGCGTTAGGAAGGTAGCCAGCATCAAACCACCGATGACCACCGTAGCCAAAGGCCGCTGGACCTCTGCCCCCGACCCTGTACTGATGGCCATGGGCAAAAAGCCCAGCGATGCCACAAAAGCGGTCATCAGCACCGGACGTAACCGGGTCCGGCTGCCGATCAGTGCAATCCGAGTGGTGTTGACCATACCGTGCGCTTTCAACCGGTTAAACTCGGCAATCAATACAATGCCATTGAGTACCGCCACGCCAAACAGCGCGATAAACCCTACTCCTGCACTGATACTGAACGGCATATCCCGCAGTGCCAGAAAATAAATACCACCGATAGCCGAAAGCGGGATTGCAGTATAAATCAATAGGCTGTGTTTTACCGAGCGAAAGGCAAAGAACAGCAGCAGAAAGATCAGTGCCAGCGAAACCGGCACAGCAATCCCGAGCCGCGCCTTGGCTTCCTCCAGGTTTTCAAATGTACCCCCATACGTAACATAATAGCCCGGCGGCAGACCCATTTCGGCACGCTCGCGTCGGCGAAGCTCCTCCACAATGCTTTGTACATCGCGGCCACGCACATTAAAGCCCACCACGATCCGCCGCTTGGCATCTTCACGCTGTATCTGATTCGGACTGTTTTTAAAGTCGACGGTGGCCAGCTGGTGTAACGGAATCTGTACACCCGCAGGTGTGGGAATCAACAGGTTGCGGATATCTTCCAGGTCAGACCGCTTGGTATCATCCAGGCGTACCACCAGGCCGAACCGCCGCTCTCCTTCAAATACTAATCCCGCGCGCTGTCCGGCAAAGGCCATATTCACCACCCGGTTTATGGCGGCAATATCCAGCCTGTTCCGGGCGATTGCCGCACGGTTATATTCGATGACCACCTGTGGCATACCGGTTACCTGTTCTACATACAGATCGGCCGTACCTTCCACCTGTTCAATGAGTGCGCCCAGCCGCTGGGCATAACGGGCGAGCGTATCCAAGTCTTCACCAAAAATTTTGCAGACTACATCCTGCCGGGCCCCTGTCATCAGTTCATTGAACCGCATTTGCACCGGAAACTGGAACCCAGCTGTTACCCCTGGCAATACCGACAGGGCAGTACTCATTTTTTCAGAAAGTGCTGGAAATGTCTCGGCCGATGTCCACTCCTTCTTCGGCTTTAATACCACAATCATATCACCCGCATCCATCGGCATGGGTTCCGTCGGGATTTCGCCGCTGCCAATTTTTGTCACCACCTTTTCCACTTCCGGAAACTGCGTCTTTAAAATGTGGGCAGCTTTATTGGTGTATTCAATGGTCGTATTGATATTACTGCCTGGAAGAATACGTGTTTCTACAGCAAAATCGCCTTCCTCCAATGAGGGGATGAATTCGCCTCCCATCCTGGAGAGGGTAAACACGGCCCCCACAAACAGCACCACTACCACGGCAATGATAGTCTTTGGCATCCGCAACGCCCTGATCAGGTACCGTTGATGCACCTGCTCTATGCGGGCCATCATCCGGTCGGAAAAGTTAGGTCCTTTATTTTTCCGCTTACCCAGTACAAGAGCACTCATCATCGGAATGTAGGTGAGTGAAAGAATAAATGCACCAATCAGTGCAAACGCCACGGTCTGTGCCATCGGCTTAAACATCTTTCCCTCGATACCTTCCAGGGTAAAAATGGGCAGGTATACAATAAGGATAATGATCTGTCCGAATACCGCACTGTTTACCATCTTGGAGGCCGAACGGCTAACCTGAATGTCCATCTCATGTGGTGGAATCCGATGGTGCACTCCGAGTTTTTTATGATGCGCCAGCTGATGCATGACCGCCTCGACGATGATGACGGCGCCATCCACGATCAGTCCGAAATCCAGCGCGCCGAGGCTCATCAGGTTGCCCCCCACGCCGAAAATATTCATCAGAATAATGGCAAACAGCATCGAAAGCGGAATGACTGATGCCACCAGGAACCCTGCCCGGAAGTTACCGAGAAAAAGTACGAGGATGAACACTACGATCAGCGCGCCCTCCATTAAGTTGGTCTTCACCGTACTGATGGTATTGTTAACCATTTTGGTCCGGTCCAGAAATGGTTCAATGACTACACCCTCAGGCAGTGTTTGCTGAATGGTTTCGATGCGCTCTTTGACATTTTTGATCACCTCGTTACTGTTCGCCCCCTTCAGCATCATCACAATTGCACCGGATACCTCCCCTTCATCGTTGTAAGTCATGGCGCCATACCGGGTGGCATAGCCGATGGTTACTTCGGCTACATCCCTGATCAATATCGGTGTCCCGCTGCCCGTAAATGAAACGGCCACATTTTCAATATCCGCCACGTTTCCGATCAGCCCTTCGCTGCGGATAAACAATACTGCCGGTCCCCGTTCAATGTATGCACCCCCTGTATTCTGGTTGTTGTTTTCCAGCGCTTCAAATACATCGTTGATGGTAAGGTCGTAGGCTTGCAGCCGATTGGGGTTGACCGCGATCTCGTACTGCTTCAGTTTACCGCCAAAGCTGCTCACATCCGCCACCCCTTTTACACCGAGCAGCTGGCGCCGGACAATCCAGTCCTGAATGGTGCGCAATTCCGTTTCGTCGTACCGGTCTTCATAGCCCTTTTCGGGCCGAACCACATACTGGTAGATTTCTCCGAGGCCGGTCGAAATCGGTCCCAGTTCAGGTGTGCCGATTTCTTCGGGGATGACGCTTTGCAACTGTTGCAGCCGTTCGGCTACCTGTTGCCTGGCCCAGTACACATCGGTATCATCGTCAAAAACGATTGTCACCAGCGAAAGGCCAAACCGCGAAAAGCTGCGGATCTCCTCAATCCCGCTGATATTGCTGTTCGCCTGTTCAATGGGAAAAGTAACCAGCCGCTCGATATCGGCAGCACCAAAGGAAGGAGCCACCGTAATCACTTGCACTTGGTTGGTCGTGATATCGGGCTGCGCGTCAATGGGCAGCCGAGTGGCTTCGTATGTTCCAAATATAATCAGGGCTAATGTAAATAGCCCGATGATGAGTTTATTCCTTACGGAAAACTCAATAATCGAATTAAGCATGTTAACGTTAGTTAGTCAGTCAGTTACATGAAAAATATGCCCAGCCCCTGTGGGGTTTCGGCTTAATATGGGAAACTGATTAACTGTGTCTCGGCGGTTGCCAGATGGAACGGAGGTAAGCGGACACGAGGTCGTCGTCCTGATGGGTGAATAAGGGTTTGCCATGTGGCAAAACCAGGTGTGAAAAGTGGAAATGGACGAAATTCGGCGTCAGGCTCGCTGAAAGCGCCAATCCGTCCGTCAGCTGCATAAACGGCAGCTTCATATCGGTCGCATAGTCTGCATCAGGTTCATGTCCACCATAATGATGGATCAGATACCCCAAAAAAGACATGCCGTGATCCTGTTCCTGATGTTCTACGAAATGTTCAATCAATATGGGCAATTTCAACAACTGAAATAGCTCTGTCGTTGACAAGAGGTAAGTAGACAAGAAAAAAATCGCCAGCGTTTTTTTCATCGTGCCAAAAATAGTAAGATTTAACAGGATCATTTGCAAACGACCCTGTTAAATCTCCTATTTGTTACATTTCACCGCGACTATCCATCTATTTGAGTGGCTACCAAGGGATTCCACACAACCAGACTATCAGCATCCCGGCCAACGGTGGAAACTAACCCCTGTTAATATGAGATACCACGCACCTTGTCAAGCAGATGGGAAGATCGGATGGTTCAGCTAATTAATCCGGAGGGTATCTACTTTTTCAAACCGCAGTCCCTTTGCCCGGCTGTTATTGATGTCAAAACCAACAATCGCATGGCCGGTATCCCGCCGGAACTGCACCTGCTTGAGCCACCAATATCCGCTTGCAAACTCATCGCCTGCTACTTGCTTCAACGGGATAAACGTATTACGCGGTTGTATTAACCCAATCCGGTTGCCGCGAAGCACCAGTGCATACCTTACACCAAGATCATCGCAGCGATATGTGCCCAGGTATTCCTCAAAAGCGCTCAAGTCTATATCGGTCAACTGCTGTATCGGTACAGGTTCGCTATTCCCCTTCTGCCAGGCAATTATGTCTTCGTTGCCCTGCTTTTGATAGTAAAGTGTTACGGCCTGTTCGGTGTTTATGAATTTATCCTTTCCCTGAGGAAACAACTGGAACCCGTCGGCTCCCGCAAACCGTGCGTAAATGTTGTGATCAATCACAAATACTTCCAGCTGTTGTCCGGCGGGCAATACATACTGCCCTTCAATCGCTTCTTCGACCGAAACAGGTGCAATATTCTTCTGCGTTGCGGGTACTGTGGGACTCGATGCATCCAGCTGATCGGCCAGTACAGCGTCGGCTACCTGCATAGCCATATTTTTGGGATCTATCCGTTCCTGATTACCCAGCACGATGATCGCGGTATGTTGATCCGGAAACCGCCCCACATATGAACGGTATCCCGCGTCCGATCCATCGTGCCAGATCAGTTTCTCCCCACGGTATTGCGTGATGGCCTGACCAAACCCGTAGAACAGTTGGAGGCTGTCGGTCTTTCCACTCATGCTCGGCACCTGTTCAATCAGCTCACGCATGCGGTTATCCAGCCGACCTGCGTCATTGAGGAAAACTGTCCAGGCCACCAGATCGTCCAGCGTTGCATGCAGCCCATTGGGTCCGTTTGTGGTCGACTGGATTGGGCTACGCGCGAAACCTGTCTCTGTAACGGTATACGATTCGGCCCGGTTAGCGATCAACTGCCGGAAATCGGTGATGAAAAATGCATGGTCCATCTTTGCCGGCAGGAAAATATGTTCCCGGCACCAGGATGCAAAGGGCTGGTGGGTGATCCGCTCGATGATCAATGCCAGTAAGGTATAGCCTGAATTGCTGTATTGGTAGGCCGTTCCTGGTTCAAAATTGAGTGATTGCTGTCGATAAATCAACTCCAGCGCATCGGCATTACTGATCACGTCTTCGGGTTTCCAGCCAGCCAGGTAAAGTAAATCATATTGGTCTTTCAGTCCACTGGTGTGTGTCAGCAGGTTGAAGATGGTAATCGGATGCCCATAGTCGGGCAGTTCGGGAATATACTGATGTACTTCATCCTCCAGCCCCAGCCGTTCCTGGATGACCAGTTGTGCAATGGCATAGGCAGTAAACTGTTTTGAAATGGAGGCTACCGTAAATACAGTATTGGCCGTTATGGGTATTTTGTACTCCAGATTTGCCATTCCGGCTGTTTTCTTCAGCAGCACTTTTCCATCACGGACCACTGCCACCGCCAAACCCGGCATATCCGGGTGGTCCCATTCCATCAACAAGCTATCGACCCGGGCAGCAGCATTGTCACGCAGTTGGGCGACGACGCTACACGATGCGAACAAAGCAATCAGAAACGTCAATATCATTCGAATCATCTTCCTGTTTTTGGATATCAAATAAGCAAAGACGTGCCAAAGTAAAAAACCGGCTTGCTATTATCCAAGAAGGTATTTATCAAAACCTGACTGTCCGGAAGCGGACAGTTACTGTGCGGTTGTGGTATCCCGTCGTGCTATTTTCCGGCAGCGGTACTTTCAGGTCGATATATGCATGCCACCACGGCAAGTACCAGCGACACAATTGCAGCAACCGTCCGAATGGTATTCAACCTATTCCATGGCAACTCGAAGCCGGTCCGCCAGGCCGCCATATCCGCCGCAGAAGCTGTGTGTAGGTCAAATTTATCCAAAGCTTCGTTCAACGGTACATTCCCGAATATAGTAACACCAAACACCCCTATTGCGTAGGTTACAGCGGCGGCCAAAAGCAGGTGTGCGATCAGTGATATACCTGTACGATACTGCAGCCAGGCACTAATTGGCAGCAAAATGAGTGTTCCCATAAAACTGGCAAAAAACACCGGATTCAATATTGAGCGATTAATGGATTGCATCGCTCCAAGATAATGTTGGTCGGAAAGCTTCCCCAGTCCCGGGTTCACGGAGCACGCATAAGAATAAAAAAGGCCTGCACTCAATGCCGTAGCGATTAAAGTGATGGTCAGTATGAAGTCTTCTGTGGTCATTGTTTGTTTAATTGGCAAAACAGCGACAGGATCTGGACCAGTGGCATTTAACAATAGCTAAAATCGTGCTTCTTTTTCATTTTTCCTAATTTTGGATAGCTGCACAAACACCGTTATCATGGGCATTCTCCCCATATCGTAAAAACCTCCTAATTATAGGTATTTATGATTCAGGATTAATTGGAGATATTTGGCTCTCCACATTTACTTTGGTATTTATGAAGAAATTGGTCTTCTTATTATTTTTTCAGCTTTTCTTTATCGCTACTAACGCCCAGCTCATCATCAAACTGGGCAACGACAGTACCTATAAAAAAAATCTGGATCAGGAATTTGCTAATGCCACCACTGATAGTGCCGCAGCCTATTCGGCGTTAAAGCTGTCCCAGCTCTATAAACGCGTCGGTGATACCAAAAAAATGCAGTATTACCTTAGTGAGGGTACCGCACGCGCCAAAGGGAATGCGTTTATGGAAGCCGCCGTTCATTATTACACCGCATTTTCACTGCTCGGTGGAACGGATATGACGACCATCGAATCGCATTTACATACCGGGGATTCGCTACTCCAGCGGTTCAATGATCCAGAGGCGTATAGAATCCGGGGCAATAGCTGGCTGGTGCTGGGTACGCTTGCGCAGAGGCAAGGGGATGAACAAGGCGGATTGGACGCCTACCTCAACCATGCACTGCCGCTTGCCGAGCGGTCGGGTGACCGTTTTCTGATCGCTAATGCCAACAAATTTATCGGCATCGTATTTCTGAATGCCAATGAACGGAAAAAAGCCGAAGGCTACCTAGTACGAGCCCTGGCCGCTTTTGAGCAAACATCCCATGAGGCACAACCTAATAAACCGGAAGCCATCGTAGAGGTTACGATTATCCTCGCGGAAAACAGCGTCCACCTCAACCAACTGGATCGCGCAAAGGTTTATCTTGATAAGGCAAAACAGCTGCTCGACCCTTATCCGCAATCCAATGCATACCTGTTTTATTATTTTCCCGAAGGCGTATATTTTGAACGGATGGGGCAATATAAACAAGCCATACAAAGTTTCGACAAGGGAATTTCAATGGGGGGTGGAAACCTCGAAAATTACTATGTAAACCGGATGAAATACGGCAAGTTCGAGACCCTGCTGAAAATCAGGGATTACCCGGCCGCCATCCGGGTAATGGAAGATCTGCTGAAAAGCCCGATCCTGCTTCCATTGGACAAACGGGTATACATGGAGAAACTGGCCGATGCGTATGCCCAAACTGGAAATATACGGGCGGCATATAATTGGATGCAGAAAAACGCGGCCTTCCGCGATAGTATTTACGGTGCCAATTACCAAACCAGTCTCATCGAGCTGGAAAAGAAGTATGAGATGGCCCAGAAAGAAAACGAAATCATTACACTTGAAGCCGAAAAGCGTGCCAGCGATTACGCTGCAAAGACTGCCCGGTTCAACAGCTTTTCGTGGGCCATTGGCTGTGCCCTGCTACTGGCTGCGGTTGGCTTTCTGGTTTATTTCCTGCGCAACAGCAGCAAACTGGCCGCACAAAAGGAACTCAACCATGAACAACAGGTCAGGGAACTGGAACAGCAGCAAGAATTGGCGGTAACACGGGCAATGCTTGAGGGCGAAGAACGAGAACGCCAACGTATCGCCCGGGATTTACATGATGGACTTGGCGGTGCACTTTCTGGTATTAAGATCAAGCTCTCGGGACAACGGGAAACCCCTGTAACACCGGTTGTTGAAGAAGTAATCGGCCAACTGGAGCATTCGATTGGTGAACTCCGGCGTATTGCCCGGAACATGATGCCTGAATCACTTGTACGGTCGGGACTGGAAGTGGCCTTACGCGACCTCTGTGTTTCGCTTGCTAATGCAGCAACAGATATCGAATTCCAGGCAAACGGCATCCGGCGCACGCTTTCCATCGCCATCCAGATAAATATTTACCGCATCGTACAGGAGCTTCTCTCCAATGCAATCCGTCACAGCCAGGCTACCCGCGTCATCGTGCAATGCCTGCAGGAAGATGATCATTTCCTGATTACCGTAGAAGATAACGGACGCGGGTTCGATACCGCAGCAGCAAAGCAGGCCCAGGGTATTGGATTAAACAATATTCATAACCGTGTAGACTATCTGAAGGGTAGTATGGAGATCGATTCGGCAGCCGGGCAGGGTACTACCATAAACATTGAATTGCATGTCTGAAAACAATAAAATAATAGCGGTAGTGGATGATCATCCCATCGTGATCGAAGGGTTGAAAGCATTATTCAGTACATCGTCTGGTGATGACATCCTATCGTTTACTACTGCTGCTGACTTCCGGTCATTCGTCGAGCAGCATCAGGTTGATGCAGTATTGCTGGATATTGCGCTGCCGGACGGCAATGGCGTAGACCTTTGTAAAGAAATCAAACGGATAAGCCCACAAACCGTTGTCGTGGGATTAAGTAACCAAGCCGAGCAGAGTACTATTTTACAGCTGCTGCAAAACGGGGCCTCGGGTTTTTTACTTAAAAGCGCGCCGGCATCGGACATACTGAGTGGTATTGATGCCGCCATGCGGGGTGAGGTGGTTATGAGCAACGACGTACGGCAAATCGTCTTTTCTGTCGCCGCCACACAGCGGCAACTGCCGTCCCTTACCAAGCGTGAGAAGCAATTGCTCCAGCTTCTGGCACAGGGCAAAACCACGATCGAAATCGCCGATGAATTATTTCTCAGCCGGTTTACGGTAGATACCTACCGAAAAAATCTCCTGCAGAAATTTGAAGTCAAAAACGCAACGGAGCTGGTAACACTTTTGCTGCAAAAAAACATGCTGTAAGTCAACCTTCCTACGAATACCCTAAGATTAGGAGGTACAAAACCCCGAATATTCGGTATTGTGATACGTATCTGGCCAAACTAACTTTGCGCCATTCACAACATCATTCAACAAACTTATGAAAAGATTTATTCTACCCTTACTGCTTTTGGCTGTTACTTTTTCAGCCAGTGCCCAAGATTACAAAAACTCCATCGGTATCCGGCTGGGAAGTGGTTATTACGACTTATTTTCGGCATCATTTAAAACGTTTATCAGCGAACCTGCAGCCCTGGAATTCAACCTGGGGTTTGATTCCGATAAAGTACTGGGCACCGGCTTTACCAACGTTTCGTTTGCCGGTACGTACCAGCACCATTTCCCCATTGGCGATGTCGCCGGTTTCAAATGGTTTGTCGGCGGCGGTGCGGTATTGTCCAATACTTTTTCCGATATCGAGGCTGTCAAGGGTTTCAACGTGGGTATCTATCCTACGGGAGGACTTGATTACAAGCTGCAGAAAGCCCCTTTTGCTTTCTCAGCAGATGTCCGTCCAACCATCCATATTGTAAATTCAGCAGGATATTATAATGGCTTTTATGCCAACCTGGGTCTCACGGCACGTTACGTATTTTAAATCAAGAACCATGAAGACGCGGATTTCCAACCACCTATTCCTACTCTTTCTACTTACACTGGGTCTGACATTAAGTTCCTGCTCAAAAGACAAGGATGAGCCAATACCCGATGAGGTTGCCGGACAGATTCCCGGTCTCGGGGAGGCCGAAGGTGAGCCCCAGGGAGCACCTTTTACGTTGCCTGATGGCGTGCGGCTGGAGAGCGATATTCTTGGAGAATCCTGTGATACTACGCTGAGCCGTGGCAGTGGATACTATGTTACGGTTTGTGTGGGACTGGTAAATGAAACCAACGAAGATATCACTTTGGTGCTGCCCGCGGGATTGGTTCTTATTGCCCAGGATAAAGATTATCAAAGCGGCATGCTGCTGCAGGGCACCACGATTGTACTCAGGAAAAAGGCAGTTACCCGCTGTACATTGTTTACGTTCTGCGCCAATAATCACCGTTCGTCGTCATCACGGAATTGTGTCTACACACTGGGGCCCGTTACCAATAGCAGGTTAGTCGGTGAACTTATCGGGTTGCTTCAGGGCAAACGCATCAACGCCGAGGATTATGGAGATGATGAAACAGGGTACATGACTACGGTAAGCACCGTGCAAAGTGCCCTTTGGAGCATTACCGATGGTTACGGTTTAGATGAATATTATAAAATGGCCCTTACTGAAATACCAAATAAGTAGGTACCCAGGGGATATTTATAGGGGACAGGGCGGACAATATGTCCGCCCTGTTTAGTTAATCGCTTTTTTCATCCGCTTCACCAGCGTTTTCATCGCTGCCTTTCCAAAGTTATAGCCGATCATTCCTTTTTCACCAACCTGAAATGGCTCGCATCGCCAGCGCTCCTGCTTTGAAGCATCGTGCAGCACAGCTTCTACCACGGCTGCCCTGCGGTTGAAGACACTAAAGGAAGTCATCATCCCCTCTTTGACGTAGTCGACATACACATCAAGTGTCAGCTCAGCCTCTTCCGGACTGGTAGCAATGGTAAAATATCCCCAGTCCTCCAGCCCTTCCTTCAACGCTTCGCGCAGGTCGGGCACGCTGTCTTTCAGCTGCGAATCCGAATGCTGCACAATATATAGCGAAGTACCACGTGGGATTTCAACGGACTGTGCATAAATCGGAAATGCAAAAAAGCTTAATGCTGCGTATAAGCACCATAGTGGGAGATAGTGGCTTTTCGTATATAACATGGCTTTACATTTAAGGGTATGCAAGCAAAGTTATTGTATAGCCATGGGTAGCACAATCCCCGAAACCCAGTATTTTTCAGGGGATTCAATGAATTTGATTGCTGCTTGGAATGGTTTTATAATAGTCCACCTGTTCCCCCGAATCGGTATTGCAGCCCGATCTCATGGGTACTGTTGTTCATCCGCCGGTTCAGCGGCTCATTGCCCGGGTTGAACTGGTAACTGTAACCCAGCCCGAACCCCCCGAAACGGAACTCCGCAAGACCCGCTACGTCACCGTAGCTCCGCACATTGACTCCAAGACCGAATACCTCCCGGACAAAGAACATCGCCTGCACATCCGCCTGAGGACGCAGGTTCTCCGCATACGTAACCAGCAGCGACGGACGGAATCCGAAGTCAGCCCCGAGCGCGAAAAGCGCACCCGCAGTCAGGTGGTACTGGTTGCGGAAGTCATAGCGGCTCCCTTCACCCACACCAAGCGTCCCCAGCATCAGACGCGGAAGTGATAGTCCGACATAATACCGGCCCGGACGGTAAACAACAACACCGAAGCCAACCAGTGCATCCGTCTCCCTGACATCCTCACGGAATGCCGGATCTCCCGGGTCAAGCTGTGAGAAACGCCCATCCATGTAACTGAAGCCCGCATTCAGCGAAAGACCAACATACTCACTCTCCGAGATACGGATACCCTTGGCAAAGAAAACGCCCGCCTCCGTCAGCTTCTCAACCGCCAACCGCTCGTGCCGGAGCGTCAATCCGCCCGTGGCCCCCGTAGTCCCGAAACCCATATGGCCGCTGCCCCAGAAGGCCGTCGGCGCACCCTCGATCCCGACCCACTGCCGGCGGCCCAGGAACGATACCTCTCCCTCCGGGTGGAGCAGGCTCAGTGCCGGGTTCACGACCGTACGCTGATGGCCGTATTGCGTGTGGGTAAGCGGCTGCTGCGCCTGCGCAGTCGTGGCTGCAGCAGATAGGATTAACAGGGTCAATAGCTTTTTCATTTCTATTCTTTTTCTTTTCTTTCCGCCCATGGCCGCGGAAGGGGCCTGATACTTTTTTTCCCGCAAAAAGTATCCAAAAACCCGTCGCCCGGAGCTTTTGCTGCAGCGAAAGTGCATCCCGCTGCTTACCGCAGAACATCCATGCAACATTTCCAGCCGAACGGGGGGCTCCTGCGAACCACCCTACACCGCCTGCTGCGGTCAAATACCGGTCACAGACCACACACCACCGGTCACCGTCTACAGATCACCAATCGCCGTCCACCACTAATACCTGAGCACAAAGTAACCTTTCCGGTATTCCCAGCGGCCGTCAACCCGCACCTCCACAATGTAGAAGTATGTGCCGGGGGTCAGCTGCAGACCACCTGCCCCGGTGCCCCGGAATACCGTATTCGAATTATCGTACCCCTCCGCTTCCCATACGATGGTGCCGTTCCGGCTGAACAGGGTCACCTTGTTCTCCGGAAAATCCTTTATTCCCTCAATCATCAGGAACTCGTTGATCCCGTCGCCGTTCGGCGATACCGCAGGATGGATCCGTACCGCAAAATCAGCCGACGGATCCACCACACGGATGGTAACCGTCACCGGTTCGGCCGGTCCGTGGTTGGCGTCACCTGCCTGCACAGCCGTGACCCTCACCGTGCCCAGCCGGAGGATGGAAAGCGTGCTGCCATCCAGGGTGGCCACCTGTTCGTCATCCAGGCTTAATGTCACCGGTAGGCCGCTGTTGCTGCTCACTTCCAGCCCGATGCTGCCCGCATCGCGGTTCACCTCCGCAGGGGCATTGAACGTGATGGCCTGAGCCGCTTTCCCGACCGTCAGTACCTGTGTAGCTTCGGGCCTGTTACTATAGTTGCCGTTTTCAGGCACCGTGGCCGTGATCGTGGCTGTACCTACCCCCGTGATCTGGATTTGTCCATTATGGATCTCGGCTACTGTGGCATCGCTGCTGGTATAACTTACCTCCTCGCCGGTACTGGCTGTTGCCCCGATGTTAAAGTCTGCATCACCGTAAGTTTTTGCCGGTATCGCTGGGAAGTCCAGCGTCCGTTCCGCCGGCGCAATGGTCAATGTGGCCGTCAGCTCCAGGTCATCGTAATTATCACCGCTGACCGTGGCCGTTACTTCCTGTGAACCCGCGTCCGTACGGCTGTTATTGGCGTAACTCACTGACGTACCCGGAGGCAGATCACCCGTGATGGCGAGCGACTTGGCCGTGCCGTCATAGACGAAGCTGCCGTCTTCCAGCGTGATGCCGGTGATTGAGGTCACAGTGATGGTCAGATCAGCCGTCAGGACCAGGTCCTCGTAATTGTCACCACTGACGGTAGCCGTCACTTCTTGTGTGCCCACGTCCGTACGGCTGTTGTTGGCGTAACTTACCGATGTACCTGGAGGCAGGTCGCCTGTAATGGCGAGCGACTTGGCCGTGCCATCATACACGAAGCTATTGTCTTCCAGCGTAATGTCGGTGATTAGTTCGTCGAACTGAACACCTAATGTGTTAGATACGTTGTTACCGTTTCCGGCGATATTCACAACCATATCCGCAGCCATGGAAAGGGTTACGGCTCCACCGTCCAGCGGCGTTACCAAGAAGGAATATGAAATATTGTCGGTTGTCTGCAAATCGCTCAGTGTGGCATTGGTGGCGGTTATATCATCAATGGCAAAACCCGTCACTGCCTCGCTGAATGTTGCGGTTACCGTAAACGGTGCATTCACTATCGACCCCGCTCCTGTAGCGAGTATCACACTCGGGTGGATTGTATTGACCAACACATTTGCCGTGGATCCCACGCTGTTGAGTGCAGGGAGGACATCATTGCCCGCCGCATCAAGGAGGGTGCCGCCGCCCGGCACGATCGCGTTCCCCAATACAACCCCGTCCATATCCAGGTTACCCGCTTGAACCGTATAGGTAAAGACCAGTTCGTCATTATTCGGTCCGGCCGAATAGAATGCCTCCACGGTTGCCGTACCAATCGCAAGCTCCAGATATGGAGTGCCACCACTGGCATTCACGACTACGTCATCATCCACATGTGCGGTAAAAGTCAACACATCTCCCTCCCGGTAATAGCCATCGGCTGGCACGTCTACGGCAGTCACAACGGGTGCCACCCCATCGACGATAATGGCGTGCTGCCCCGCTATTGAACCGGCCCCGCCAACAGCAGGCAATGTCAACTCCGCATCATCGCCGGCAGCGCTCCGGATGGTTGCACCATTAAGCGTTAACGCTGCGGTCGATTGGTAATCCAGGTCGGCTGTCTCATCGCCTGCCTGCACCGTATAGCTAAATACCAGCGTATTGGATCCTGAGCCCGATACGTAATCGGCTTCGCGGTCAGTGCTGCCAGTTTCCAACAACAGGGTGGGTGAACCACCCGTTTCACCCACGGTCACTAATTGATCGAACGTCACCGTCAAGGTGATGATGTCAGTCATTTTATATATGCCGTCCGGGCTCGTCGTATTCACACTGGTGACTTCCGGATTGATTTCGTTGACGGTAATGTCGACTACGTCGGTATCCGTTTGGTCGCCACCAGCACCGGTCAGTCCAAGATCGTTGGTGACGATCTGGAGACTAGCTGCACCACTGTAACCACTTGTCGGCATCATCGTCAATCCCTCCAGTGCTGCATTGATGTCGGTTATCGTTCCGCTGAAGGTCATGGTGGCATCGCCTGCACCACTGCCTACAGCGAAGGTCAATCCCGTGGTACCCGCCAAGGTCAGTAATCCGTTCGACGCCGTTAGCGTAACCTGTATGGTGCCACCCCCCGCGTCCACATCGGCGACAGAAATGATGTTACCGTTGCCTGTGCTGAACACCAACGGTTCATCCTGATTAATGGTCTGGTCTGCGGGAACCGTGTTTACCGGCGCATCGTTTTGGGCGGTCACGGCTATCGTCACCGTTGTTGTAGCTGCCTCCGAATCATCCGTACCCGAGTTACCCGGGTCGGCTCCCGTATTTCCTCCGTCGTCGATATCTACCGTGAGCGTTACATCACTCGTCGCATGAAGCGATGTGGTGAAACCCACGTTGCCAGCTGCGATAAATGCGTTGAGGTCGGTAATCGGCCCTACTAACGTCAGAGTCGTCGTTTCCGATCCGTTGACAGTTACCCCACCTCCTGAAGTGGCAGCGAGCGTGCCGCTGCCTACTGAAAAAGTTACTGTGACATCCGCACCGCCTGCGTCCACATCGGCAAAGCTAATACCCGTAAGATCCGTCAGCACGTCTTCATCCGCTGCTAGGGTAGCGGGTGCCGTAATCACAGGGGCGTCGTTGATGGCGCCGATGGTAAAGCGTACCCAGGCCGTGTCACACAGGGAAGGCGTTCCGTTATCACACACTTGGTATTCCAAGCTATCCAGTCCATTATAGTTGCTATTCGGCGTGTACGTAAAGCTGCCATCTGCATTCAATACCACCGTGCCGTTAACGGGCGCGGTAACCAAGGACGCCGTCAGTGCGTTGCCCTCCACATCCGAGTCGTTCGTTAATGCATTTCCGGTTGCCGGTATATCTTCATTTACCGTCACCGGGTCATCCACAGCAACCGGCGCCGTATTTACCGCCACCACATTCATATCTTTTGTAGCCGGCGCGCTATCAGCTGTCCCGTCATTGACTTCATAACTGACCGTACGCGTGGTGGTATTTGGATGCTGTGAGTTATTGCTGTAGGCTACTGCACGCAGGGCCGCTTGCCATTCCGCCAACGTAGCGGTGCCGCCCAAAGAGGTAAGCATAAGCGTACCTGTCGCTTCGTCATAGCTGCCATCAATATTGCCCATCGTGCTGCCATCGTTTTCAAAGGCGAGCATATCTTCTCCAGCCTGGAAACTACTGCTGGTTATACTTATTGTGGCTGAAGCCAGCGTGGCATTGTCGGGATCAGTCACCGTCAGCCCCGGATCAACCGCTTCCGGTACCGGGTCGCCGTCTTCCGGCTCGGTAAAGGTCGTAGAGCCGCCGCTTGTGGTCACAATGGGCGCATCGTTTACCGCTGTAATATTTACCGTGAGGTCACTGGGCGAGCTCGTCGCACCGTCTCCGTCATTCAGCGTGATGCGGATGGTCCGCGGATCCACTGACGGATTAGTGGTGTTGCTATTACTATACGTCAAGTTCCTGATCAAGGCCTGTGTAGCGGCCGGGGTTGCAGTTGGAAGGAACGTCACCACAAGATCGACCCCGCCCGTACCTCCGGTCAGCAAACCGATAGGGGTTCCACCGTAATGCACATCTCCGCCTACCCCACCGATTTCGCCTGCGGCCATCCCTTCATCGCGGATGGCCAACCCGTCTTCCCCTGCGTCACCACCAACAACAATGGATACCGTCAGGTTGCCCCCATTGAAATCAGGGCTATCCGAATCGCTGACCGTGGCATCTCCGCCAGCGTCGAGCAGTACCGCCGGACCATCCTCTGTAAACGTGATAGCATCCCCATCCAAATTGGTGATGATCGGTGCGTTGTTGACCGCGGTAATCGATACGATCTTTGTAGCATCCACACTGTTATCAATTCCGTCGTTAACCACGAATGTAATGGTACGATTTGCTGTATTCGGACCCGTGGAGCTGTTGCTGTAGGTAACGGCACGTAAGGCAGTCTGCCATTCCGCCAGCGTGGCTGTAGCGCCCGCCGAAGTGAGTGTCAGTACGCCTGTGGCTGTATTGTAGCTACCACCGATATCACCCATGGTACTGCCATCGTTCTCAAAGGCCAGCACATCTTGATCGCTTTGGAAATTACCCGAAATACGCACGGTTGCCAAAGCAAGGGTTGTATTGTCCGGATCAGTCACCGTCAATGTCGGATCGATTGCTACCGGTACCGGAGCACCGTCCATAGACTCAGTAAAGGCAGTCAATCCACCACTGGTTGTAATCTGCGGCAGGTAATTGACCGCCTTGGTTACACTGTTTGTAGCTGGGTTTCCTTCGTTGCCCGCCGCGTCAGAGAGCGTAACGCTCAAGGTGAGCGTACCGTTTGGCAAAGCGGACACATTGATGCCAGAGACCTGTTGGTTGGCGGAGTTTATGGTTCCACTCCCCGTAACTGGCGCGCCGCCACCGTCGCTCGTGATCTCATAGTCAAAAGTAGCACCCATTTCTGCTCCAATGAAGGTAAAGCTTAGGGAGATATGGTTGGCCCATGTGATGGTGGTCTGGTCGATGGATACCGCGTACCCCGATGGCGGTGTAATATCGGCCGTGGTAAATGCCCATGTGGTATTGTTGTTAATGCCTGCATAAGCATTGCCAGCCAAGTCATGGATTGCGTCATTCTCAATGTGTACGTAGTAATCGGTCAATTCCAGCAGGTCAGCGGTCGGATTGATGGTCAATACATCATCGGTGATGCTAAGCTGCCCACCGTGGCTTGCCACGTCAATGGTAGCTATTGGTGTAGCTGCATCATCGTATATAATGATGTTGCCTGTGCCCAAGGCAACAGCCTCACTGAATGTAATCAACAGGTTATCGCTGGGTTCCATATCGCTGGATCCATTTGCCGGGCTGAATGCGGACACGGTCGGTGCCACGCCATCTACCAGTATCCCATTGGTGTTACCGATAGCATTCAGGATAAGCGCAGCGGAGTTCCCGGCCACATCTTGTAAGGTACTGCCGTTGAGTTCAATAGCGGTGCCGACCGCGATGCCATCGCTATCATTATCACCGGCCGCTACCGTGTAGGCAAACTCCAAGGCGGAGGATGCCGAACCAGACTGATATGCTGCATAGCGGGTATCGGTTCCGATGGTCAGCGGAAAACGAGGGGTACCGCCGCCGGTATTCACGGTGACAGCTTCATCAAAATTAACCGTAAAATTAAGCGGTTCACCAATAACATACGTATCATCCGAGGGTACATCCACACTGGTTACCGACGGTGCTACGCCGTCTACCAATACGCCTGTGGTATTGCCTATGTTGTTGAGGGTAAGCGTGAGTGGTAAGTCCGCATTGTCAGTGATGGTAGCACCATTTAAGTCTATGGCTGTTTCTAATTCAATGCCATCAGCATCAACCTCACCAGCTTGTATGGTATAGCGGAATAGCAAGGCCGTTGTGGTAGAACCGCCTGCATTGTAGGTGGCATTGACCGATGCGGTTCCGATGGTCAATGACAGCTGGGGTGTACCGGTCACGGTTACACTTTCCGATACGTTTACCGTGAAATCGAGGTTCTGCCCGGCAATATAGGTTGCGTTTGCCGGTACATTTACGCTACCGACCGTTGGTGGCACGTCATCTACCACCGTAATTGCAAAGGCTTTTTGATATATGCCACCGTTGTTATCTTCTGTTTGGATGCGAACACTATAGTTATTGGCAGCAAGCCCAGCCGCATTATTGGCGCGCAAGGTGTTGCCGCTGATATTGAAACTGGCATTGTGGGTGCTTCCGGTTCCCGATATCAGGCTGTAGCTATGCGTATCGCCCCCATCGGCATCGGTGGAACTGAGCGTACCAACTACCGCGTTAACACCCGCGCTCTGATTTACAGATGCATTGCTGAGGGCAATGTCGGTTGGCGGGTTATTTGGCAGAGCGATATTAACGATTGGCGTAGGAGCCGAGGTAATTGGATTTGACGGATTACCGTCTATATCGCTCCCCCCCCAGTTGGCAATATCGGTGATACGGGCTAGCCAGGTATTCCTATCGGCTGTTGTGGTTGGTCCAGTGTACTGAACATTGTCTTCTTGATTGGTTGCTGTGCGTAAACCGATGGCATTGGCTCCGTTGGTCAGGCCATTTTGGCTACCGGTACCGTTAGGAAGGTAAGAATCCCTCAATAAAACAAAAGTAACGGAAACTTCATAATTATTATTCCAATTCGTGGCATCCACCGGGCCAGCGGAATTATTCAACCCAAAAATGAAAAAGGGATTAGTATCTGCACCTTGGTAAATGAAAATCTGATCTCCGGTACCGATCATCGCATCATGTACTGTATAAGTCGAAGTGATTATATCACTAGTTAAACTGGCTGATGTTGTCAAATTGGTTAATGCCTCCCCGTACTGATCGCTCGGATCATCCTCGTCATCGGCCCCTCCTAAAAACAACTCCAACACCGTCCCGGCAGGTACCGCATTGGATAATGTCCAGGTAACAATGCCATCGCCCGTGAAAGATGATGTAAATGCATTTGTACTCCCATCCCACCCCCTATCCGTGATTTTAATCACCGTACCAGCCGGAATATCCACCAAGGTGACGATGTGCACCTCATCCGCAAGCGCATTCCATCCGATGACCGCCAAATCGCCCTGATTGAGTGTCTGGGCCTTTATACCGGTAAAACATAGCAGTAATGCAGCCAAACAGCATAATGCGGTTTTCAGTTGATTAATAAGATACATACCTATAGGTATTAGTGTTTCATATGTAGTTAGTTAACTAATAAACACACACAGGATCTGCGATTAGGAAACGTGATTGGGGTTTAGTAGATCGGTTTACCGTTCAGGCCCATGTTTATTTGCGTTAGTTTTGCAGACCGTGTCGCAATTTGCTACCCACCATACCCTTTCCATGCCCGCCGGCATCATCACGCAATCAAACAAATGGCATCCGTCCTTTGGTACGCTATCCGTGTTTCAGCAATATGATTATGGTATTGGATGGTAAATCTGTAACACGCATCTGCGTAATAAAATGCCACCATGGACGTTTGTAAAGTTGGTAGACATTACGAAAGTCTAAATTATTTGCGAAAAAACCGCAGGAAATTTGAATTTTTTTGAAAAAAGGGTACTAGCCCATCCTCCAACAGTCTCAAAAATTTCCTTACTTTTGTAATAACAGTATAACGAAGGGATCAGGTATGCGCAGACAACACACGGCATTTTTCCATCAAACGGGGCTACTCGCCCTATTCGCCGTGCTGTGTTTTGCCCTGGTTGCTTCATGTCCGGTAAAACGCCTCATTTTTGATCTTCCATCCACGGGCAGCGGCGGGGCACACCAGCCCGTGCACATGATACATGCCGGTCATGTTACGCCCTGTGCCACGAATAATACCGTTGCGCATGTTTCCCGGCTGGATCTTCGGCAACATGGTTTTAACACGCTTACCGGCCTGCTGTTTCTCGCGATTCCCTGCCTTCGCTGGAATCCAGCTGTACCGCTGTTCAGCGTTCTTTTCTACCGATACCGGAACCGCCCCGCTCCCGGGATTCCGCTGTTCCTGAAAAACAGCATGCTTCTCTTATAGCTTCGCGTACCCGCAGTGGACCGCTCACATAAGTCCCGACGGTCCGGTCACCCCTTTTTGTCCGGTAGTTTTTACAATGCCGGCATCCTTACGCTTTTGCAGCTATGATCATGAATATCAAAAAACATTTCACGGTATCCAATGCCATCAGCGCCTTAATGGTTCTCTTTATACTGGCCATGGTCGCTTTTCCCTCATTCAAAGGAACGGTAATGCAGCAACTTCTGAAAACCGGTCTTTTTTCACCCGACGTCTCCGGCAGCGATGGTGGAAAACCACTCACCGGGTTTCTACCGGCCGAAACCGCATCCATCCAGTTTAAGGATCCGCAGGGTCGTATTGTTTCCTTAGGCGACCAGCGGGGCAAGGTGGTATTTCTTAATTTCTGGGCTACCTGGTGCCCGCCCTGCATCGCGGAAATGCCTTCTATCCAGCAATTTTACGACCGGTTTAACGATGACGGACAGGTTGTATTCCTACTGGTGGATGTGGACAACCAGCGCGCCAAGGCCGACAAGTTCATGCACAAGCATGATTTTACCCTGCCTGTCTACACTCCCGCCGGACCAATACCCGACACGTATATGGGCGGATCCATTCCCACCACACTGGTACTCAATAAATACGGCCAGGTGGTCTTTAAACACGAGGGTATGGGCGACTATTCCAATGCGGAATTCCACACCTTCATTACCCAATTAATTAACGAATAACGACCCGATTAACTATGCAAATCATGAAACAGTCTTTTTTTATCTCCGCCATTATCGTACTATTTATTAGCCTGTCCTGTTCCAGTACGGACGGGCAAACCCAGGCCCCGTTCCGCCTTACGGGTGAAATTATACATCCTGCTAACGACCGGACCGTCCAGCTATACGAAGGGGAATCCCTGGTGGACTCTACGATACTGGACAGCAAAAACAGCTTTGCCTTTGAACGGAAAGTTGACGAACCTACACTCTTTACCCTGCTGATCGGTCCCCAGTCATATACCCTGCTGTTACAGAACGGCGATGAATTGACATTCCGGGCCGATCTGGCCGAGGACGGCACCTACGAAGTATCCGGTTCGGAAGTCAACACCAAGCTGCAGACGCTGACCCGCATCAGCACAGCGCTTGAGGAAGAACAGCAGGCCATTATGGACGAGTTTGAAAACCGGGTAGGGGCTGGTGAAGACATACAGGCAGTCCGCACGGAACTAACAACCAAAAGCCAGCAGTCGCTGGATGCCCGGGCCCGTGAAATCTATGATTTTTCAAATGAAAACCGGGAAAACCTCGCCGGATTGTATGGCATGCTCCTGCTGTTCAACGTGGATGCTGAGGGATACGAGTCCGAACTATTCGATTACGCCGAAGAGGCCGGAACACGTTTTCCCGAAAACACCATGGCACAGAATTTTTCCGAACACCTGGGCAGCATGAAAAGGCTGGCCGTCGGTCAGCCGGCACCGGATTTTTCCTCCACCACTCCAGAAGGGAAAACCGTACGCCTGTCTGACTTCCGCGGTAAGTACGTGCTGCTTGATTTTTGGGCTGCCTGGTGTACGCCCTGCCGCATCGAGAACCCGAATATCGTGACCCAGTACCACGCATTCAAGGACAAGGGTTTTACAGTACTCGGCGTGTCGCTTGACCGGACCCGGGAGGCCTGGGTAAGCGCCATCGGGGAAGACAAGCTGGAATGGACACAGGTTTCCGACCTGAAAGAATGGAACGGCGAGGTTGCCCGGCTGTATAACATCAACGCCATTCCGGCCTCTTTCCTTGTCGGGCCGGATGGCAAGCTGGTAGCCAAAAACCTTCGGGGTCCGGATTTAGCCCGTTTCCTTAGCGAAACGCTGGATTAACGCTTGTCACACCCGCTCCGCCGCACGTTTACGGCGGGGCGGTCCATGGCCGGATCCATAGCATATAGCGGAGGTTACCCCGGGCAGCCGGCTCAGTGGAACGCTGAGTTTTCAACAATTATTTTACATACCGGGTATGTACTTATGCGGTATATTTGGTACATGTATGGGAGAAGCACAACGCTTTCCTGTCATCAACAACAATTATATCCTAAAAAACATGAATTTACTCCGCATTGAACTACCCTCCCGCTTGCATGACTACGGCTTGCTGGTATTCCGCTTGGCCTTTGGGTTCTGCATCCTGAACGGACATGGTCTCCGTAAGCTCGGCCGGTTATTCGGCTCCGAAGAAATCCAGTTTGCCGACCCTTTCGGATTTGGCGCCGCCGCTTCGCTCGGACTGGCCACTTTTGCAGAAGTAATCTGTGCTATACTGCTAATGCTGGGACTGTTTACCCGGCTCGCGCTGATTCCGCTGATCATCGTCGTTAGCACGGCGTTTTTTACCGTTCATTTTGATCAGACATTCGGTCAGCAGGAAACCGTGATTCTGTTTGGATGTGCTTTCATCGCCCTGCTCCTTACCGGACCCGGACGTTTTTCGCTGGATGCCCTCTTTTTCACAAAAGCCCGCTAACTTCTTTCCACCAGTATCTTGGGAAATCCGCCGCAGGCGCGGTCTTTTATTCATTGGAAACCGACCTACCCGTAGCGGCTGTTTCCCGATTGTACCTATTCCGGTATTCAAGGGGCGACATGCCCGTCAGCTTTCTGAACACCTCCCGGAAGGCCTTTTCATCGGCATAGCCCGCCTCGTACATCACCTCGTTGATCGTTTTCCGGGTCGTTTCAAATGCTTTCTTTGCCGATTCGACCTTTATCCGCTGCAGGTATTCCGCGGGCGTATTCCCTGTAGCCTTTATAAACCGCCGGTCAAAGTTCCGCCTCCCCACGGCGAACCGTTGTGAGAGGTCGCCCATGGATATTTTCTCCGGGAAATGCATTTCCATGTATTGCTGCGCCTTTCTGACCATTTCATCACCATGTGTCTTCTGACCGGTAAAAATAGCAAAGACCGACTGCGTCTGCCGGTCTATTTCTACCTGAAAAATCTTCGCACAGTAAATCGCCGTTTCCCGGTCGTAATACTTTTCAACCAGGTACAGCAACAGGTTTAAGAACGAATAACCACCTCCGTTTGTGTAAATGCCATGCTCATCGGTAATTACCTGTTCCGTTTTCAACTGCACATTTGGGAATAGTGTCCGGAAATGGTCCGCTGAATTCCAATGGATGGAACAGCTCCGTTTCTCGAGCAGGCCACTTGATGCCAACATAAATGCGCCGGTACACATACTGGCCACTTCCGCACCATTTTCATACTGTTCGCGAAGCCAGTCAATCAACACCCTGTTGCCCTGCTTCGCCTGTGTAAACTCCGGTGTCAGCGAAGGGATCAGGATCAGGTCCGTTTTTCGCAGCGAAGTGATGTTTACCTGCGGCTTTATGGTGAGCAGCCCGTTAATGAATGCCGCCTCGCCGGCAACCCCGGCCGTTTCGATCCGGAACAGTGCCTGCTTTCCCTGTTTTTGCCAATAGTCATTGGCGCCGGTAAATAGCTGATAGGCTCCCACAATGCAGGCCACCGTGCTGTTCGCCGTCTGTACATCCGGCACAAGGATAGTGAGGTGTTTCATATTTACAAACTTACGATGTTAAGCTGTCTAAATCAACCCGCCAGAATGTCTATTTTACCCCCGGTTCCCCTGCATTTCTATTCCTACTTTTGAATTGTAAACGGATATATCATTTTATAATCAACGATTTAGCTCATGGAAAATCAACATTTCAACACGGAAATTACCTTCAACGCTACTCCCCAACAGGTATTCCAAGCCGTGAATCAGGTGCGTCAGTGGTGGTCCGAAAACATCACTGGCGATACCGACAGGTTACACGGCGAATTCTCGTACCGCTATCAGGATGTACACCATTGCCGGATCCGCATCACCGAATGGGTTCCCAATGAAAAAGTAGTGTGGCATGTAGTTGACAACTATTTTAATTTTACCGGCGATCCCCGCGAATGGACCGGCACCAATATCATTTTCGAGCTTTCCGAAAAAGACGGAAAAACCCATCTCCAATTTACGCACCAGGGACTGGTGCCATCGTACGAATGTTTCCAGGTCTGCCACGATGCGTGGACGCATTATATACAGGGCAGCTTGGCGGCACTGGTCCGGACGGGCCAGGGCAGTCCTACACCCAAAGCCGCTGAAGCCACGCCTTCGGAGGCCCTGTCCGCAAATCCGGCACCGGCCGAACACGCAACCACAAGCATCTGGCACCGGCTGCTCATTGAAACCCCGGTCGAAACCATCTATAACGCATTGACCACGCAAGAGGGCCTGGCAGGCTGGTGGACGCCCACAACCCACGCCGAACCCGTGGTTGGCAGTACGTCCAGGTTTACCTTTGCGGACTATGTGAAAGAAATGAAAGTCGAGGAGCTTATACCATACAGCCACGTAAAATGGCGCTGTATCACCGGATTTGCCGACTGGATAGGCACCACCATAACGTTTACGCTGGAACCCCGTTCCAATGGCTCCTTATTATTTCTCCGGCACGAAGGGTGGGCAGCCTACACACCGGACCTTGCATCCTGCACCTATGACTGGGGCATGTTCCTGAGAAGCCTAAAATTCCTTTGTGAAACCGGAAAAGGCCTGCCCTATCCGCATCAGTATGAATAAGGCTGCTTACTGTGTATGCAGCAACTGTCCCGAAGTGCTTCATATAATCAGATTTAAATAAATCACATTCCAATAGCGCAAACCTGCGGAGCCTTTTTCAATTCGCTTCGCAGGCATCGCTATTTTTTTTGCAACATCCTTTCTGATTATTTTCTATATTTGCTTGGCCCGGCGGCCAATAACGCAATTAAACCACCGCCTTCACTTCTCATCCTAACTTAACTAAAATGGCGGGCCAACCTGAAGATTCTGCTTTGCTGATCCAGATCGGCAAAAAACTACGGCAAGTGTATGTTCCAGGAGGCAACTGGCGGATTCCTGACGATGTTACCCCGCAGCTGGAGATGCTCGACCGGCTTGCCTGGCAAAGCAACCGGATGTATTCCCTGTTTGATTTCTCGAAACCCGATTACCTATATTACAGCAGCAACCTTTCAGTCCTCATTGGCCTGGAGGTCAGCGCTGACGGTCCCCTGAAATGGGACTCACAGTATCTCAGCGTCGTCCAGAACCGGAAAAGCATTTCGGATTTTATCACCATTCGCCAACAGCTGCTTCAATCGGTTCCGGCACGCACGGGTGCTTTACCCCTTTCGTCGGTATGCGGTGGTACCATCGTCAATCTACGCAACCAGCGGATGCGTCTGCACTACCGTTGTAAACCGCTGGTTATGGACGATACAGGAAACGTGATGCTCAGCTTCGATTACCTGGAGGATATTACCCCCCTGATGACATCCACTGAGGGTTACTGGATGCGTTTTCTCATTGGCGAGCATACTGTCCACTGGCACTCCAGTACCCGCCGGATTGTTCATAAAGACATCATTTCACCCCGGGAAAAAAACCTGATCTCCCTCTGGCGTCACGGGCACTCCGTTGCCGAAATCGCTGAAATCGCCTGTGTAAATCCACAGACCGCCAAAAACCAGTTAAACACGGTTCGGAATCGCCTTTTTGCCCGTGACAACACTTCGCTTGCCCAACTATGCACCCTCACCAGTCTACTTGAGCCCGCGTTCTGATTATTTTTGGTATGGTATACTATTGTTTCCATCGGTTTAAACCGATAGTATTGTACGGCTTTTCCGATCCACATACAAACGATAATACATACGCACTTATTTCCAACCTGATCTGTAAATGTTCTTATTTGTTGTGTCCCCCCACTACAGGTCATTACCGGCAGCCTACCATCCAATGCGCAATTCAATCGCTTGGCACCCGCTGCCGGTTCTTTATTTCACAAAACCACCCAGCGCATCATGTTAAAAATACCGGTAGCAGGCCACAGCATCCTATCCGTCCCGGCTAATGCCCCCTACCACCGGGTGTTAATACTGTTATATCGTTAAAACGATATCCTGGAACCGGCGGATGCGAACCTCTCCCCTAAATCCATCGTCGAAATATTCACTTACTTTCAGCCTTACACCCTCCCGTATTTCATTGATGTCTTCGCCAAAGACAACCATTCCGATATTACCTTCCACGGCAACAAGGGAGTTATCGTCTCCATCCAACACAACAAATATAAGCTCGTCTGTTTTCATGCTTAACATTTTAAGATGACTGCATCCTGGGTAATCCGCACCAGGTTGTACGCTGTGCTGTAATATTGCCATGTCCTAGGCGTTAATGTTACTGTCGTATGCGGTCATCGGTCTGTTTATCCGACGCGATACCGCGAAAATGATAACTCTCATTGGTTGCTTATACGTGAATAAAACGGATGTCACCTTTATATTCACCGTCGTAATATTCATCTACCTTAAGCACCACGCCGTCCCGTATTTCGTTGATGTCCTCGCCAAAAACCACCAGTCCGATGTTATCTTCAACGGCCATGAGGGAATTGTTCTCCCCCTCCAGCACCACAAATATGAGTTCGTCTGTTTTCATGCATAAAATTCTAAGATGACTTCGCATCCCGGCCTAATACGCCAATACGGTCACCTCCGTCCGCCTGTTGGCCTGGTGGGCTTCACGGGAGCAGGCAACCCCGTTGCCGCAATCGTTCACCAGCCTGGTTTCACCGTATCCTTTCGCTTCCATGCGCTCACGCGCAATGCCCCGACTTACCAGGTAATCCACCGCAGCCTGGGCTCTTCGCTGGGATAACGCCATATTATAAGCGTCACTGCCCCGGCTGTCCGTATGGCTCGACAGTTCGATCTTCAATGTCGGATTGTCGCGCATCGTACGTACCAGTTCATCCAGTATTGCAGCAGCATCCGGCCGGATGTTATGCTTGTCGAAGTCGTAGTAAATGTTCTCCAATTCAAATGTATCCCCCACCTTAAATACCGGTTCCAGCAGCAACGCAGCCTCCAGCGTGTCCGATTTCGAAATACCTATTGTACTTACGCTGGCCGAGTCGGCGTGGTAACCCTCCTTTTGTCCGAGCACCGTGTAGGTCTGGTTGCGGTCCAGTACAAATTCAAAAGTCCCCGAACCGTCGCTGCTTTTCCGGGCGACAATTTCCCGCTTTCCGTCAAACAGCGTCACAGCTGCCGCCGCGATGCGGTCGCCCGTCTGTTTGTCCGAAGTGGTACCGCGTAAGATGATGATGATCTTCGGCTTTTCGTAGCTAAACGAATAGATGTCGTCATTGCCCTGTCCCCCTTTGCGGTTGGAGGATAAATAGCCCGCCAGACTTTCTTCCCCATCCAGTGTAAGGACATAAGCAAAATCATCACCTGATGAATTAACCGGATACCGCAGGTTCCGCGGTTCCGTCCACTGCCCCCGGCTGCCGGTCGACCGGAACACATCCAGGCCGCCCATGCCTGCAAAGCCATCGCTTGAATAATACAGCGTATGGTCAGGACCGATGTTCGGGAACAGTTCGTTACCACTGCTATTAATCCGTTCTCCCGCATTTACCGGTTCACCCCAGCTTCCATCTGTCTGTTTTTCGCTGAACCAGATGTCCGTACCACCCTGCCCCCCTGGCATATCACTGACATAATAGAGGGTATTGCCGTCTTGGCTCAATGCCGCATGCCCCAGTGAATATTCCTGCACATTGTTATAAGCAAATGGCTCAGCCGACCACGTGCCATCATTATTGCGTGTGTAACAGTACAGTTCCAAATTACGCGTCAGGAATTTCTGCCGGTCTTCCCGGGTCCGCTCTCCTTCCCTGCCTGGGTAGGTCCGGGTAATAAAAAGCGTGTTGCCCGTGGCGTCGGCGGCAACCGGACCCAAGTGATAGGATGCATCATTGATTTCCCCTACCGCCAGGGCCGGATTCGTCAGCGTATTATCGTCGGAGCGGTCCGCCGTATAAATCCGAAGAAACGAATTTCCCGTCCAGCCATATGTGCCCTTGCGTTGCACTACGCCTTCCGGTTCACCGGCATAATATACCCTGCCATCCATGGGAAAAACCGCAAATTCACCCTGCGGGGTATTCACCCCTTCGTTGCGCAGTCTATGCGCGGTTGGATCCGCCATCCACACCAGTGCCGAATCACAGCCTGCAAGCTGCACGGTAACCCGGTCGCTATCACCTGTTTCGGAAGCATAGGCCTCCAGCTGATTACGCGCTTCGGCGTATTTGCCATTGGCCTTCAGCACCTCGCCATAAACAATCCTGTTTTCGGCAGGGCTCTCCTCGTGGGCAACCACACGCGCATACCAGTTTTCGGCCGACTCGTAATCGTTAAGTTTCAGGTAGCTGTCCGCAAGGCGCTCCAGGTCGTTCAGCCTCGGCCGCTTAGTATCCACCAGTTTCGTATACAGCGGTATCGCATTTGCATATTCATATTGCCTGTAAAGCTGCTCGGCACGATCGCGGAGGCTGGGCTGTTCCTGCGCGCAGGCTCTTGAAAGCATCAACATGACCAGTGTCAGCAGCGTGACTAATCCAAGGGCAACCATCGAATAGATTTTTACCCATGTCCCTGATCTCCTATCTTTCATTTGGATGTAATTATTCATTCCCATTATATTTCAGTAGGCGCTATTTGTCAAAAAAACCGCGGACTCAGCAGCCGGTTACTCCGCTGTCCGAAAGTGATACCCAGTGTTATTTCGTGTGAGCCATTCTGTACACCGCTCAGCTGGCTCAGGATGTAGTCGTAAGAATAGCCGATCCGGAACGACTCGGTAGCATACAATTGGGCAATGGCCGAAACCGAGTTCAATCCATTCAGGTTATTTCCACTGAACCGGTTGTATTCCCGCTCGAACACGGCAACACCTGTACGCCATCCGCCGCCGATCCAGAACCGGTCGCCGAAAATAAACATGGCATTCAGGTCGAGGCTCGTCGGCCCCTCAAAGTCTTCCTTCACCAGCAGGCTCGGCCGCAGTTTCAGGCCTTCCGACAGGTCAAACAAAGCCCCACCGATAAAATAGAAATGCCGTTTGCGGCGCAGGTTGTCGGTGGTGGTATTGTCCCAGCGGAAAATGTTATTGCTCTGGTCGCCCGAAAGCAGGTCCATCACCGATACACCGGCATACCAGCGGGGATTGTAGTAATAGACGCCAAACCGCACATCCGGGATGAAGCTGTTAATCTTCCCCGAAGGGAGCAACTGATCGTTCCCGTCATTCGGACGCAGCATGCCGCCATCCAGTCCATACTGCGTTACACCGGCACCGACCCCAAAGCTCAACCGCTGCGTATCCTCGTCATTCAGCCGTAACCGGAATGCGTAGTTCAGGTATGCCGAAGAGGCCGCCTGCGGACCCAGCCGATCGGCTGTCAGCTGCAGGCCTACCCCATGCCGCTTGTTGACGGGGTCCACTACCCCGTCAACGGACAGTGCCGCCGTCTGCGGGGCACCCTCAATACCCACCCACTGGCTGCGCAACCCCAATTGACCAAACCATTCCTCCTTATATCCGGTGTAAGCCGGGTTCACGCTCATCGAATTAAAAATGTACTGCGTAAACTGGATGTTTTGCTGGGCATTGGCCGTTAGGGCCGGGCCAACCGCAAATAACCATATCGTTGCTTTTATTAGTCTTCTCATATTCTTCGAATTCATGCTTGCCAATCCGCTGTTATTTCCGTTTTACCAATACCCAGCCTTTGTGCACCGTTTCTTTCCCGTTCTTCTTCAGGGTAATCAGGTAATAGTACGTACCCTCATTCAGTCCCTGGCCATCCCAGTCCTGCCGATAATTAGCACTCCGGTACACCTGGTTACCCCAGCGGTTGAAGATGGTTACCTCCGCATTATCATAGTCTTCCAGGCCAACGATGACAAACCGGTCGTTCCGTCCGTCACCGTTCGGCGTAATCACGTTCGGAATCTGGAATCCGGAAGTCGTGATTTCCACCGCAGCCACATTCGTCCAATTCCCATTCGCATCCCGGACGCGATACGTGAACCGGTCACTTCCGGTATAATACTGGTTCGGCGTATAGGTTACCGTACCGTCTGGATTTATGACTACCGTACCAAACTGCGGCTGGTCGACTATTTCGATGGCTGTCAGATCGAAGGGGGCACCATCGGCCACATCATTATCCAATATTGGAACCTTGACCGGCGTATTGAAGGTCGTTTCCACGCGGTCATCCACTGCCTCGGGCTCGCTCCTTATTACGGTAACGGTGATTGCTGCCGGATCGGACTGCAGCCCGTTCGTATCACTTACCACATACTGGATGCCGCTCTCGCCGAAGAACCCATCTACCGGCGTAAATACAATAGTGCCATCGGGTTGTACTGTATATGTACCTTCATTTGGAATGGTCACCTCTTTCACCTGTCCGCCAGTTTCCGGATCAATCACATATACTGTCGACGGATCGAGCGGACTGCTGCCCTCCCGGTCGTTGTCCAGTACCGGAATTGAAACCGGTGTTTGCTGTGGCGTGTTAATTGCGTCATTTACCGCCACTGGTCCTTCCGCTACCGGCACCGTTGTCGGCGTGTCGTTGTCTATACCTGTACCCGACACATCGGTTACCGTTTCCCCATTCGGCGTTTCCGCTCCGATGGTTGCCGTATTCACAATCTCCCCGGCCGCGATATCAGCCGCCGTCACGATATAAGCCGCCTCATAGGTCAGGCTATTACCCGGCAGCAGCGTACCACTGACCGGTACATTTACCAAGCCGAGCTTGGCATCCGTCAGCCGGAAGTTCGTGAGCGACACATTGCCGGTATTGTGAATGGTGAATGTAAACATCATCTCGTCGCCGATAATAAACCGCCCATCCCGGCCCGTACCGCTGTTGGACACCGCCTTAACCAACGCAACCGATGGCGACATGTTGACCGGTGTTACCGTACAATCCGGACAGGCGGGATCCACTGGTGCATCCGGGTCTTGCGGATCCGGGTCATGCGAGTCCTGATCGATGGGATCACCTTCGGGTGTTTTTCCGGTTACTTTCGCCGAATTGTATACGTATCCAGCATCCACATCTGCCTGGGTAATGGTATGCCTGGCCGTTACGTCAACCGTTGCACCGGGTGCCAATGTCGCAATCGTTGCCGGTGTAACACTACCCGCATCGGCGTTAGCATCCGTTATCACAATGTCGCGGAGCGTTACATTTCCGGTATTGCGTACGGTTATATCGTAGGTAATTACATCGCCTACCTGTGCATAGTTACCTTCCCGTGCCGATTTAATCACGTCGATTTCCGCGCGTTGGGGAACATCTACCACGGTCGGCACCCCTGGATTACCCGGCGTGCCCGGATTATCCGGATCCGGTGTAGACGGGACAGGCGTTATCGGTGTAGCAGGATTGCCCGGATCGGTCGTCGGAGGCGTACCCGTTACCGAGGCCTGGTTCTCCACATTGCCCGCATCCTTATCGGCCTGTGTCAATGCGTATGTTGCCGCGTAAGTGGCTACTTCGGCAGGCACAAGCGTGCCAGCCGGACTACCATTGCTGTTGGAAACAAACGCCGGAACCGGTGCCGTACCTGTACCGCTGAAGCCGGTTTCAGCCAGCGTAATACCCGTCATGGTTACGTTGCCGGTATTAGTTACCGTGAACGTATAAGTAATTGTATTGCCATCGGTAGCCAGCACGCCCGTTTTTGCAAATGATAACGATGGGGTCTGGACCACATCCGTATCCGTCGGGTCGTTCGGGTCAGGCGTGCCCGGATCATCCGAGTCATCCGTCACCGGATCCCCGTTCGGGTCATCGCCCGCAGCCGTGGCCTGGTTGCTCACGCTGCCGTTGTTCAGGTCAGTCAGGGTGACCTCATGGGTAACCGTGATGGTCACGCTCTCCGTTGGATCCAGCGTGCCGATGTTCTCCTCGCCCGCAGGGATATCCGCATTGGCGTCCGTCAGCACGATGTTATCGATCGTCACGTTGCCCGTGTTCGTCACAACAATATCGTAGGTGATTATGTCGCCGACCGCATTATAAGGGCCAGCGCTTGTAATGGTCTTGGTTACCGTCAGCTCCGGGGTCTGCACCACGTCCGTGTCCGTCGGGTCGTTGGGAACACCCGGTGTGCCCGGATCATCCGAGTCATCCGTCACCGGATCCCCGTTCGGGTCATCGCCCGCGGCCGTGGCCTGGTTGCTTACGCTGCCGTTGTTCAGGTCCGTCAGGGTAACCTCATGCGTAACCGTGATGGTCACGCTTTCCGTCGGGTCAAGCGTGCCGATGCTCTCCTCACCCGCAGGGATATCCGCATTGGCATCCGTCAGCACGATGTTGTCGATCGTTACGTTGCCCGTATTGGTCACAACAATATCGTAGGTGATTATGTCGCCCACTGCGTTGTAAGGACCCGCGCTTGTAATCGTTTTCGTGACTGTCAGCTCCGGGGTCTGTACCACGTCCGTGTCCGTCGGGTCGTTGGGAACACCCGGTGTACCCGGGTCATCCGAATCCTCCGTCACCGGGTCACCGTTCGGGTCATCGCCCGCAGCCGTGGCCTGGTTGCTCACGCTGCCGTTGTTCAGGTCCGTCAGGGTAACCTCATGGGTAACCGTGATGGTTACGCTTTCCGTCGGGTCAAGCGTGCCGATATTCTCCTCGCCAGCCGGGATATCCGCATTGGCATCCGTCAGTACGATGTTATCGATCGTTACGTTGCCCGTGTTCGTCACAACAATATCGTAGGTGATCTCCTGGCCCACCGCATTGTACGGACCCGCACTCGTGATGATCTTGGTTACCGTCAGCTCCGGGGTCTGCGTACCCGGCGTAGTTACCTCGCCGTCATTCGGATCCTCCGGATTGACGGGATCACCGTCCGGATCATCACCCGTAGCCGTAACCGTATTCACTACCGAACCCGTATTCAGGTCGGACTGCTGTATCGTATAGGTTGTTGTGAAAACCTCTGTATCCAACGAGGCCAGGGAGGTAATCGTCTCTGAAAGTCCTGTAAGCGGGTCGGTAACGATAATATCCGTCAGCTCCACATTGCCGGTATTGGTTACCGTAATCGTGTAATTGATCTTATCGCCAACCGCTTCAAACGTACCTCCGGCACGCACAACATTGGCGGCATCCGTCACCGATGTAACCGTTTTAACCAGTGTAAACGACGGGTTTGGCGGACTCGGCGTTACCGAGGCCTCATCAAAATTATCCGTCTGGTCAGCGTCCACCGCATCCAGCGCCTGGATATTGACCAGATTTCGATAATCACCGGTTGCATTGACGGTTGCCTGGATCGCCAGTTCCTCTTCGGCACCAATCGGCATCGTGCCGATATCCCATAAACCCGTCACGGGGTCGTAGGTTCCCTGCGAAGGCGTAGCCGACACAAACGTATACCCTGATGGCAGTAAATCCCTTACTTCCGCCTGCGTCACTTCGTTCCCTTCGGGAATATTTTTATTTATTGCCTTGATGTTGAACGTCACGGTACCACCCACTATCGGTGTGGCGTTGTCCACTGTCTTTTCAACCGACAAATCTGTTTCCCGTAATCCGATGATTTGGTGTAATAAGACACCAGAATCGTAGGATGGATCCCCCACATCCGCAATGGCCACCTTAAATCGGTAGGTAGCGCCGGGCGTCAGCCCGGCAATATCCCGCGTGATTGCCTTGGTGACCCCATTATATTCAATATGAACCGGGAATGGCCCTGGCTGCGGATTTGTATTTGTCTGCCCATCATTCCGGTGACCGTTGTTGATATAAAACTCGGTTTGCCCTAGGTTGACCGCAGTACCATCTGAAGACGCACCCAATACCCCGCCATTGACCGAATTCACCGCAATGACGTCATTATTGGAGGGTAAAAGCGCAAAATTCTGCGGTGTCGTACCGTTACCAATACCCGGTCCAGACACGAAGAAACCAAACAGGTCATTATAGACACTGCCCACATAGTCGGGGTATTCTTCGGAGCCAAACTGGAACACAATCCGAATTCCGGTTACTTCCGGCTCAAGCGTGATGTCAAAGGAATACGAGACCGTGTTATATGCTGCCTGCGAATTGATTGCAATTAGATTTGCATCCGTTCCAGAACTTCCGGGGTCATTTGACGTAACAGCACGTGTATTTCTGGTGGTTAGATCACTTCCTGCATTCCCTGTGGAAAACAGCACACCCTGATCCATCCCAAAGCCGGCTCCGGAATTTCCATTAGTGAAAGTAGCAATCTGGGAAGTTCGATTTCCACGTTCCAACGACGGGCTTGTAATGCCGATACCCGAGCCGGTCAACGCATTGATAATGGCAGCATCAGCCGGGTTTGTCGAAAAACTTGCCTGTCCGAATGCACTGGGCATTACCATTAAGCAAAGGGCAACAAGACCTAATACATAGCTTTTTATCCGCATGGAGTTCGCGTAAAATTTATTCATAGATAGCAGGCTTAGTTTTTTTCATTAATTCCGAACCAACGATTTATCAGGCCCAGGTCAATCAACCGCAGGTAGACATCTTCTCCCAGCAATTCCCGCAGTTTTCGGGCACTCGCCTGCATGTTTAATTCCCAGCGCGGACCGGTAGCTTCATGCTGTTCGAGGTATTGATATTTCCCTAAAAACATATTATACACATAGTCTTCCTGCAATTTTGAAAGCTGTGCACTTTCCTTCAGGGTCGCCAGGTCGCGGGTCGCCAGCTGCGCAGCCGTTGATTCGTCGTTATTTCCTGCCGGGTGGCTCTGTGCCCATGAAGAAGGTACGGCACATAGCAGGATTAGGAAGGTAATCACACACGATACCATGAAATTGATTTTCATCCTTGTTCTCCCAGTGGGAGTCGGTGTCAGCAATTGGCTTAAATTGTTCATTTGATAGTGCAGAATTGACTAAGTTGGTGGTTATTCGCTCGGCATCGGTTGTCCGCTTCACGAATCAAAATCGCCCATAGCGCTGGTTCTTCGGTATTTGAAGACCAATCTGTGTAACCGTTCCGTGGATGCCAAAAAACCTTGGCATATAAATTGATCACGGTATTCTGAAGATATCAGCGTTAAAACAGGCCTAAGTTTCTTTTACTAAATTTCAATTTTCTTTGATAGAATATTTTTCACAAAGAAATGGAGATAAGTCTATTATATCACTACACTACATACACAATAACATTTTTTGGCTATTATGATTTTATAAAATAACCTATTTATGTCATTTTATATCCGTAAGCTGATCCGAGCAAAAAAAAGGCTACTGTCATGTAAATGAACCTTTAATTAATTGATTTAGCCGGTATTATCAAGAAGTACAGATAACAAAAACATGTTATTGAACCATGCTTATACCACATTAATTAGTCACTAAAATCAATCGATACCCAAACAGGCCTAATGCATCATAAATCAAAATCAATACTTTTGCTACATTGGCACTGACCTATGGAGCGAACTAATACCACAGCTATCGTCTTTGACGACCACCGCCTGTTTGCGGATTCCTTTTCGGCACTGATCGAAAGGCTGGAAATTTTTCACGCTGTGCATGCTTTTAACGAGGAACGGGAACTGACCCAGTTCCTGATCAAGCATTCCCAGTTGCCGATCTGCCTGTTCCTGGACTATTACCTGAAGAATAAAAACGCCCTTCCGCTCATCAATGAGGTCAAGCGCCTGAACCGTAAGGTGACGGTCATTGTCATCAGCTCGGTCGTTAACCCCACTACCGTGGCCAACATCATGGCGTACAATCCCAAAGGACTGATTAGCAAGTCGTCTGGCTTTGACACCATTCTTGAATGTTTAGCGACCATAGATCGCGGCGAACAGTACGTTTGTCCGGTAATCAGTAAAATTCTGGAAGACCTGAACCAAACCATCGAAATTCCTTTTACCGTTCGTGAATTGGAAATTTTACAGTATTTTGCACAAGGGCTATCCATTGCACAAACGGCCGATCAGACACACCTGAGCAAGCATACAATTGTCGCGCATCGGCGTAAGATGATGGCTAAGGCGCACGTAAATTCCATTACGGAATTGCTGGCGTATGCCCGTACACAGGAATTAATCTGATCACGAACCACCACTTCAGTGCGTATTACTTATGACTATCAACTTCTACCTACCGGCAAGGAAATTTATTTTCCTTGCCATTTTATTTTTTCTCCTGGCGAGTATCGGTCAGATTGCCAGCGCGCAACCGGCATCCCGCGCACAGCAGGAATTTGACAAGCTGGCCAACGCTTATCATTCCAATAGCATATCCGCAGACCAATACCTGGCTAAAGCCGATTCGCTGACACACCGCCTGTTCTCGGAGGGAAAACACTTTGAAACCAGGGAACTGGTAGACCTGCTCGAGCTGTATGAGGACATTGCCTGGAATAAAGTCGCACACAGCCGTGGCCGCATCAGCTATTATTTCCTCTTTTTTAACAACGCGCGCATGTTTAAAAAGCGGGGGGCATCCATGTACTACGCCGAAAAAATTACGGAGGAATATAAAAAGGCCGGCGAGGAGCATCCACTGGTCGAACAACTGCAAAAAACCAGGATCTATCAGGAGTTGCGGTTGTACGATAGCGTCCTCTCGGTCTATGAACCGGAGCGCAGCTACCTGGTTAGCCTGCCCGAGCGCCTCCGCTCAGGTCAGGTTGACCTTTCCGTGGGCCTGAACGCCATGTACATTTTATCACCCGTACTATCGGGATATATCAAGATGAATGACACCGCAGCGGTCTACCAAACCGCAGACCTCAGCAGGCAGATTGGCCATGCCCTCCAACAAAAAGATTCGATTACCCGGAGCCAGCTGCTGTACAATGACCTGTTACTGATCGACACGGACCACTCCATAGCTAAATTTGAGCACCGCTATGATAGCGTAGCCACCATCCTGAATCGCATGGAGGCACTGAAGACCACCTACAGTGACCAAGTGACAAACTTTATCGATTTCAACCTGGTCCGTCTGCGTTTAGAAAACTACCGCGATCGACAGCAGGTAGACAGCCTTCGGCGCTATCTCGAAAAATACAAGTCTTCGCCTGTTTTCGGCGACAGTCAACAGGCAGACGTTGCTGAATTTACAGGCCAGCTACAGGCCATGCAGGGCAATTACCGCGATGCCTATGCGTCGCTTACTGACGCACTCAATCATGAACGCGACCTGCAAATGGCCCTAATGTCGGAAGCGAGCGACCTGCTATATGCCTATACCCAAGCTGAGCACAGCGAAATTTCCCTTCGCCGGGCAGAGCACGTGAAAGAGCGACGGACCGTTTGGCTGGTGATCATTTCGGCCGTAGCATCGGCAGTGGTACTGGCCATATACCTGCTTATGCTCCGCCGGAGCCGGAAAGCGAAAGAACAGGTAGAAGCCCTTAACCACGTAGCCAACATGCAGGTCATCGCCATGGAAGAAGCGAAACACCAGGCAATCAGGGACGAACAGCAACGGCTGGGCCAGGACCTCCACGATAACCTGTCGGCTTCCATCGCGGGCATCAAGCACCAGCTGGAAGTGTTAATGATGTCAACCGAAGAGTTGCCGCTGAAGACTAAACTAGGCACCCTGCAAACCAGTTTAACGTACGCGTATGATGCGGCCCGCAACAAAAGCCACGAATGGTTCTACGCCGCGGAAGGACAGCAGGAACAATCACTGGAAACCCAGATTAACCTATTGGCAGACAGCGCGCTGCCAGATAACCGATACCGCAAGCATATTGAGATTGATAATGGTGCTTTGCGCCAGGTCAATATCGACACCCGGATTGCGCTGCTCCGCATCATCCAGGAAGCCATTACCAACATCATCAAACACGCCAAAGCCACGGCGGTGGATATTTTAATCTATGCGGAAACGGATAGCCTTGTCCTGACGATCAAAGACGACGGAAAGGGTTCGGACAGCATGAAGCTGGACGACAGCAAATCAAAAATGGGCCTGCAATCTATCCGCCGCCGCGTGCAGTACCTGAATGGCGACATGACCCTGCATTCCGACACGACCGGCACCGAAATCATGGTATCCATCCCGCTGAATTTGCCGCAGTAATACCGGTATGCCTATGAATGCCATTTGATTTAGGTAGCTTTGCTCCCTCGCGTGCGATTTACTTTTCAGTGTTCCGACGTCAACGCATTGTTACCCGTCTGACGCCCGTTTATTGTTATATTTACAGGTATCAGGTTTATTATCACACCCTAAACTGCAACACATGCACATACAATCGATCTGTACCGCCATCATGGTGCTATACGTAACTACCGCCACCGCATTTGCTAAGCAGGAAGGCACTAACACGCCGGACATCAGCAGCCTTAAACGGCAACTGGACAATAATAAACTGGACACCAAACATTACCTGGATGCCGTGGACGACTGGATCACTATCCAATTTGCCTCCGGCATGCACTATGATCGGGATACGCTGATGCACCGGCTAATGCATTACCGAAGGCTGGCGTGGAGTGCCGATTCCCTGAATGCCTACCGGATCAACTACTACATCAGCCTGAGCAATAATGCCAATTACGGAAACCGGGAAGGGGAAAGCGTCTACTTTCTGGAAAAAGCCGAACAGGAAATCCTGGCTGCGTACGGCGAGAAACCCCTATTGGTTGCAGGTCGCAAAAGCAACACCTATATCGATAAACGGAACTACGACAACGTAATCCGAACATACGAAAAAGAACGGGCTTATATCGAGCAATTTCCGGAATTGCTCCGAAAGAAGTCCATCAACTTAAATATTGCCATCAGCTTTATCAACGTGCTGGATCCCGCCATCCACGCATACGCCGCTAAAAACGATACCGCCAACGTCGCAAAAACACTCGCCCTGGCCGAGGCGATCTACGCCCCCTTGGTTGAGCAAATCAAACCCACCTCGGCCAACGCGTTTATCACGGCGTTCTATATGAAAGAGCTTTATTATTACAAATACGCTACTTTACTGAAAGACCGGGAGCAAACTGCCCACGCCCTGGCGGATATGGAACAGGCGCTGTATGGCGACACTACCCGGCCTGCCCCGCTGATCGGCATGCTCGAGCCAGTGCTGGTTACCAAACAGGTAGAATACCACCTAACCTACAAAAACAACGACAGCGCCGCCCACTACCTGGCCAAACTGAAATCAATGCCGGGTGTCTTTACCGATCATGATTTCACGCTGCACCGTTTTGAAGCCGAATTGCTGGCCAACCAGGGGCTGTACCAAACCGCCTATGAACGCGCCAAAGCCGCTACGCAGTCCATCGATTCCATCCAATCCATTCTGGTCAACGATATTGACACGCTGCTGTATGCCCATACCGACGCCGAATACAGCCGGCTGGCATTGCAGGAATCAGAACACGTCAAAAACCAGCGCAAGTGGTGGCTGATCGGCATTATTTTACTTTCCATCGGCGGGATCGTTGGCATTTCCTTCTTACTGGCCCGGAAAAGCAAACAGGCCAAAAAGCTGATCGACAAACTCAATAACGCCGCCAACCTCCAGGTAGCGGCCATGGAGGAGATTACCGCCCAAGCGGTACGCCAGGAGCAACAGCGGCTGGGGCGCGACCTGCATGACGGCCTGTCGGCTACCCTGGCAGCCATAAAACACCAGATTGAATTGCTGACGATTGACAACCCCAATGAAGATATTAACACCAAGCTGGTCGAAATCAGCGAATATGTGGAACAGGCGCATGCCATTGCGCGCGGAAAAAGCCATCAATGGTACCGGGACGGGGAGGCCTTCCGCGAATCTGATTTTCAGAACCACATCCAAACCCTGCTCGACAGCGCGCTGCCGGACAGCCGGTATGCAAAAGCGGTACACGTGGATGACGCCGTCCTTTCCGATGTTACCCTGGAAACCCGCATCGAACTGCTGCGTATTATTCAGGAAGGCGTTACAAATATTATCCGGCACGCCCGGGCAACCAAAGTGAATGTATTAATCTACAACGAGGCGAATCGCTTGGTCTTAAGTATAGCAGACAATGGCCGGGGGCTCAGCATACGGCCGCACGCCAACGGACAGGGTTTGGGGCTGCCATCGATTGAACACCGGGTGGCGGCGTTGGGAGGCTCCCTGGCGGTAAACAACGGCGGGTCGGGTGTGGAGCTGATTGCGTATATCCCCCAACCGGCTTAACGGCGGATGCGGATTACCCGGGTTGTTTTTAAGCGCAGGCAGGCATTGTATCTCCTGGTGAATTTACCTATGTTTGTTTTAACGATTCCACCTTTCATTTGCATATTATGGAAAAGGTACAAATGCCCCCCAAACAGAAAAGTCCGTTCCGGAAGTTCATGTATATTGCCGGGTTCGGTCTACTCGTCATTGCGGCCGCCCTCATCTGGTGGAAGTATTACTATGTATTCGGCGAAGGGGTAAAATCAGGCCAGCTCAACTACGTCGTCAAAAAAGGCAATATCTTTAAGACCTACGAAGGCAAACTGATACAGGTAGGGCTGCGTTCGGCTAATGCAGGCACTATCCAGTCCAACGAATTTGAGTTTTCAGTGGAAGACGACAGCATCGCCAACGTACTGATGCTCAATAGCGGCAAAACGTTTGACCTGCATTACAAAGAATACAAAAAAGCCATTCCCTGGCGCGGGTTCAGTGTTTTCATTGTGGATAGCATTATTGATATGCGTCCGTAACACAGCGTAATCTATCTCCTGAGTAATTGGCAATCTGTGTAGTTGTCACGTGATACTCCTGATCTGTTAGAAAGTAACGTATTGCAAATAACCTCTTTAATAAGGAATTATGTATATTTGCATATCAGCATTTGCATTATGATCGATTTGCGGCTACAAGAGATTATCAAAGAAACCACGGCGAAATACCAGCCTTCGCTGATTGGTGTTTTTGGTTCATACGCAAGAGGAGAACAAAACAACCGTAGCGATCTTGACATCCTGATTGATTTTAATCATCGGGTGAATCTATTAGAATTGATCCATCTTGAAGCCGAATTATCTAAACGATTAGGTATCAAAGTGGATTTAGTAACCGCCAAATCCCTGCATCAGCATTTAAAGCCGCTGATTGAGCGGGATCTCATCCGGATTACCTAATGGATAAATCGCCATCCATCTATCTTTTACATATTCAGGATTGTATATCCCGCATCCGCGCCTACACAAAAAACATTGATGAGCAAGCATTTCTCCGGGATTTTCTCATCCAGGATGCCGTGATAAGGAATTTTGAAGTCATCGGCGAGGCCGTTAAAAAAATTAATCCTGCTATTCGAAAAAAATACCCCGAAATTCCCTGGAAAAACATAGCTGGTATGCGCGACAAATTAATTCATGATTACATGGGGGTGGATGCAAGTGCCGTTTGGGGCGTCATTGAAGATGTATTACCCGATTTCGAGCAACGGATAAAGCATATAATCGGCGAAATAGCTAATTAAAACCTACCCCTACTTTCAGGACAGCATCACCGTCAGTAGGCAGAGCGTTTCCTCCGCCTGCGCCGTTATTGCAAACTCCAGGTGTTCGTGGATCACAATGAGCTGCCCTGTCACAAGTTCATCCAGCCGTCCGAGCGTTTCCACACTCACAGCCCCCTGCAGCACCTGCACGCTCAACACACCGGCAACGTCCATACTGCCCGGCTCAATTACCGCACCGTGGTGCAGTGCCAGCAGCGTAACGGTCAATGCCGTTGTTTTAAACAGCGTCATCGCATTCCGGTCGTTCTGCTGCCAGCTGTCCTCCCGAAGCAGGCGTGCAGTGTATTCCGGAATATCAATCGGCACCACGCGGTCGTCAAGCACCCGTTCCCCCTCGGGGCGTTTGTGGGTGGGGTTATTCTTCCTGAAATCCATACACGGCTATGATTTCTTTTTCTTTGGCACCTTCGCCCCCGCTTCCCGCGCTTCCGAAAGCCCGATGGCCACAGCCTGTTTTTTCGATGTTACTTTCTTTCCACTGCCCGATTTCAGTTTACCTTCCTTCATTTCGTGCACGGCCTTTTCGACCTTCTCGCCCGCTTTTTTTGAATACTTTGCCATGGTGTTGTTAGTTATGTTTACGAAAATGCATGCGGCTCCGGTTCTTAACCATCCGCAGGCAAACGGTAAACAACTAAAAGCAGTTTAGGTTTTAGCCACCCGGCCCATGGCAGTCCGCCCGAGGTTCTCCGCTGGATAAAAGCCGTAGTAACAGCCTTCGTCAGTTACGGGCTACCTGGCGCTGGTCCAGCGCCTCGATGGATGCAATGCTGATTCCTGCAAAGCAATCGTCCATGCAGTTTTCCGCAACACCCCCCGCCACGGAAATCAAGCCATTGTTGGCCGCTTCGAAAGACATCGTACGGACGTCCTCCGGGTTTTTCAGCCACTCGCGGACTTCGTCATAGATTTCATCCAGCGTACGCAATGCCGCGGCGGGCGAATGCGTATGCGCCCCGGCACCCAACTGACTGTCCCGCTCCGTCCATTGCAATACCTCCAGAAAGGAAATCCCCTCCCGTTCGGCAAATTTATCGGCGGTTGTATTCAGTGCTGACAGTATCTCGTCCGCTTCAGCTGACGTCCATCCCGTCTCCGGCATCCATACGTTGTTAAAGCGGGCAAACTGAAAATCGCGCGCGGTCACGACGCCATTTTCGACGGTGATGGTCGTCTCCCACCGCGAACCCGCCCAGGACATGCCCGTTACGACATACCGGTAACTGTCGGCGGAAGACGCCTTGAATTCCAGCCATTTCTCATGGCTTCGGTTAAATGCATTTTCGTATTCGAAATTTTCTTTCTCACAGGCCGAAAAAACAGTGGCGGTAATCAGGAGGAGCAGGATAAGGTTTGTATTCATGGTTTGGCTTTTACAGGTTAACGTAACCGGGGCTGAAATTGCTACAGCGCCGCCCAACCCTGCGTTTCCTGCTAGGATCGCAAACAAATCGGCATGGTAGCAGCCGGCTATGCGGGGTGTTTCCGCCAGCTGTTGTTTTATTGCGAAAGTATTGGGTTAGCGTGCCCGGCGTATTCGCTTAGCGATGTAAGCTGCTGTGGACGGGTATTGCCGGGTTACCTGATGATCAGCGCTGCTCGATCTCCTTAACGGAAAGCTTGGTATACTTGGCGATCTGTGCCACAGGGATTCCGCCCTTCTTCATTTCTTGCGCGATTGCAATGACTTCCTCTCGTTTCCCTTCCAGCTTGCCCTCCAGCTTACCTTCTCGCCTTTCCTGCCGTTTTACGGTTTCGATAATTCCCATGTCAGAGCTTTTCAATTTCCTTGATGGTAAGCTTGGTAAACTTAACAATCTGTGCCACAGGGATTCCGTCCTTCTTCATTTCTCGCGCGATTGCAATGGCTTCCTCTCGTCTCCCTTCCAGCTTACCCTCCAACTTACCTTCCAGCTTGCCTTCCAACTTACCTTCTCGCCTTTCCTGCCGTTTTACAGTCTCGATAATTCCCATGTTGATTGTTCCTCCTGTTAATTCTTCCACTTGTTGATCAAACTTAGAAAAGTTTGCCCGACTAAGCAAGCTTTTCGATCTCTCATCGGCCTATAAAAAGCAGCTTGACCGATGAAATTACGATTAATTTCAGCACTCCCGACAAAAACAAAGTTCTTTAAGAACACCAAAAAACTCAAAATCCGGTCGTGGTGATAGTCATGCGCCAATAACGCCTTTGCGATCATCAGCCGCTCCCGCCCAAGCACCTCATCGGAAACCTTTCCTTCCAGCAGTGCCTTCTGGCAGGCAAGCACCACCAGTGCAAATGGATTGTCCATGGCCATCAGTTCATCTTCCGGATGGTCAAAAATATGATATGTGCGGTAACGGAAACTCACCGTGGTATCCAGTACCTGGCTCCAGTATTCCCCCGGCCGCCGTTGGTTCCGGTCTCCGATGAACACCGCAATCGTAGCCACGGGAATCGCGTATCGGTCCCAAATGCGGTAATTATACTGGTAAATGCGCCGCGCAAACGTTTCTCTGCTTCCGGCCTCTATTTCGGTATTGAGTAAAATATACTTTTCTTCCCCGCTTTTGAGGTAAATTTTAACCAGCAGATCCGCCACCCGTTTATCCCTGGACCGCTCGCGACTGGGGATAATGGCATGAAGCTCCTTGTCCATAAACACAAGGTCGCGGCCAAAATCAAACAGCTCATCCGCATTGTGGTACAGGAAACGCAGAAAATCCACAAAATGCTCCTCAAAAGCACCCTTAAGCAATTCATCATTTTTCCTCCGGGGAGGTTTCCGGACCGGGTTAGGTTTATTAGGCATGAGGCAAACATACCAAACAAAAACTAAATATACTAATTTTTTTAGCTAATTTATACTTACCTGGGTGTAGTATGGAACGTGAATGTCACTTGAATGGTCATGCCAACAAACCGGACAGTAGGAGCACCGACTTAACGGTTATTTAACCCCATTCCCTTGCAAGAGCGCACGATAAATACTAATCTTGTATAAACTCCCGGACGGGAGCCGTTAAGGAATACCCGATGAAAATACGCTTTACACTTTTAACCGCATGCCTGCTGCTGATGCAGGCTACCCTGGTTGCCACCGTTACGGATACGCCTGTCCTCAGCCGGGGCGACCTGGTGGTGTGCGGCGACGACAAGATCCATGTCTACGACGGTGATGCGGCACGTGCCGGCGAAGCCAGGCTCACCTGGTCGTGGCAGGCCAGCGAGGCCAGGGGCCAGCTGCCCGAAGCTTATTTCGACATGCTCCGCTCGCTGGACGACTGTAAGCCCGTACAGGGCAACACCCAGCTGCTCGTCACCTCCTCATCCGGTGCCACGCTGCTGCTGGATATTGCCACCAAACGGGTGCTGTTTTATGCCCGTACGCCGATGGCCCACTCGGCCGATCTACTGCCGGGAGGTTTCATCGCCGTGGCCAACTCCACGCACGCCGCGGGCAACAGCCTGGAGCTCTATGATGCACGTACGCCCGAAAAAGTAGTTTATAAAGATACACTGTATTCCGGCCACGGGGCCGTATGGGTGGCCGATCGCAAGGAATTTTTCGCTCTCGGTTTCGACAGCCTGCTGGTGTACCGGCAAAGTGTGGATGATCCGGACCCCGCACTGAAGAAAGTACGTGCCTATCCCCTGCCCGATGACGGCGGGCATGAGCTATCACCTACCGCATCCGGCCAGCTGCTGGTCAGCACCCACCACCACGTGTGGCTGGCCGATATGGAGACCGGCCGGTTTACCCCGTTTGAGCCACTGAAAGACCGCGAAAACATCAAATCGGCCAATTACGACGCCACCACCGGCGCACTGATCTATACCGTTGCCGAGGAAAGCTGGTGGACACACCACGTGTATGGCGTAAACCCCGATTTCCGCATCGAGGTGCCCGATATGAAAGCGTATAAAGTCCGCGTAGTGCAGTAACCGTACGCCGGTGCCGGGCCTATTGTCTTGGCATCCTAACAAAAAAACCCCGCCAACAGCGGGGTTTATCTTTTCCGAATCGGGTGATATTAATTCACCGGTTCAATATTGCCGGCCTCATCAATGGTGATTTCAACATCTCCATTGCGTGATTCCAGTTCGAAATGGTAATAATTACCATCGGGCGTTTCCACAAAGTCAATGTCATCAACCGTGTAAGCGCCATATTCAGAGGTTGCCAGTGCATCCAATACCGCATCAGGCACCTCATTGAGCCGGACATCCGTTTCCGTGCGAACCCAGGTGCCATCATTGGCAAAATCAGCGTCCCGCCGGATATTACCATCCAGCAGTTCCACCGTGATGCGGTTATCGTCGGTTTCCACGTCAATGATCCGATGCTCGGGGTACCGTTCGTTCAGCAGCTGCGTTACCGCGTCAGGCAGCACCACCGGCAGGTAGTCGTTGTCGTTATTATTGTCCGGAAACGCTTTCACGAGTGTGCCGTCCGCCAGGTAATAAAGGTCATACTCGGCATTGCCGCGCTCCACCTCCAGTACATAAAGCGACTCCCGGCCGTTGCGTTCCACAAAATCAACATCGTCTACCGTCCATGCGGCAAAATCACCACCTTCATGCGCCGTGCGCACGGCTTCGGGAAGATCCGCATAGGCCAGTTCCGTCTCGGTGAGCTGCCATGCACCCGCCCGGTCAAACCACGCCTCCTTCTCCATGCCGCCATCGCGGAACTCCGCCACCCGGTACTCCCCTTCGGCTTCCCATTCCACATCCGTTGCATCAGGGTACAGCTGCGCGAAAACCTGGTCGGGCTGTTGGGTCGGCTCCACGGTATCGTCATTGCAACCGGTTAGCAAGGCCCCCACCAATGCAGGAACCACTAAAATACGTTTCATTGTTACCATAATCTCTCCTTTCAATTTATGCCTTTATTTCAGCAAAATTGAAGCCAAAATCGCATCGGCGCATCCCACATGAATACCTGCGGGTCCGTTTTAGCGCTATCGGCCAAAAGGATTACGGCTACACCTGCGGTTCCAGTACCCGTTTACGGCGCCCGTCTTTGGCCGGCTTTTTCTTCTTCATCTTATTCAGCCAGATCAGCGTGCCCGTAATGGGCAGTGAGGTAGCCACGAGGCAGGCAAAGAAGTAGAGCAGTTTGGTAAATTGCCCGTATACGTCGCCGATGTGGAGCGCCTTAATGGAACCGGCCACCCGTTCGTTGAACGGCTTATCCCGGAACCGGGTCACCTCCTGCACCGATGCCGTTGCGATATCCAGCTTCAGCTGGTCGCCCGCAGCCGGGGCAAAAAAACCAGTCCGGTTCTTGCTCAAGCTTAACTCCTTACTATCCCCTGCCGGCAGGGTTACCCGGTAGTCGCCGCTATACGGCAACGCCTGATCGGCCGCAGCCAGGTAGGTTTCCAGCGAAAGCCTTGGAACCGCTTCCACCACCGCCTCCTGAGCCTCCGGCGCCTGCTGCCGGTCCGCACCCGGTGCGCCCGCCCCGCGCTCACGTCCACCGCCGGCCTGCGGCCCGTTTCCGCCGCGACCGCCCCCGCCTGGGGCTTCCTTATACGTGCCCAGCGACTTCTGCAGTCCTTCCCGGTACCACGGAAACGACCATTGCGGGCCGGTAACCCCCATCAGGAACAGGAAAATCAGCGAGTAGAACGCCAGCGTATTATGCAGGTCGTGGTTAATACGTTTCCATCCGCCGGACCATTTGATTTTCAGGCCGTGGCGCCACGAACGCAGTTTCTGCGGAAACCAGATCACCATCCCCGTAATCACCCCCAGGGTAAACAGGATGGTAGCCGCTCCCGTAATGTAGCTTCCCAGTTTCCGGTTCGGCAGTTCGCCGAAAATCGGCTCCTCAATCTTATCCAGCAGCAGCCAGCGGTGCAGGCTGAAGAGAAATCCCATAAACTTGGCCGTACCGGTTTCCTCCTTGGAGGTGCCCAGTATCGCGCCCGTATAGGGGTTCAGGTAGTAAACGGTCCCGAACCGGCTGTTATCACCCTCGGTACGCACGCTGTACTGAAACGAACGCTTCGGGTTTGCCGGAATCACCACCGCGCTCACGGTGCCTTCCGAAACCTGCGCCACCATGCCGGCCAGCGAGTCGGCCGGCAGGCGCTGCCCGCCATCGGGCACATCTACCCGGTGCAGGTGCGAAGCCGCCATTTCGCGCAGTTCGGTATTGTATGTATAGATCGTACCGCTGAGGCACACCACCACTACTACGATGCCGCTGGCCAGGCCCAGCCACAGGTGCACGTCATTAAATGCTTTCCGGATTTTTTGCCAGGTTCCCGGGCGGCGTTTACGGCCCGCAGTACTCGATGATCCCATACGTTCAGCTAAATTTTAAGTTTTTTACTATTCCTATTGATTTATTTTTACTTTTGCTGCGAAAATAAGAATTTAGACTAATTCTTAATAGTAAAAGGAATAAAAAAATTTAATTCCCCGCATTTGATCGATGAAACACTACTACGTTCTCCTGTTATTATGCTGCAGCGCTTCGCTCTCCCTCGCCCAAACCGGCACACTTTCCGGCACCGTCCGTCTCGCTGACGGCACCCCCGTGGAGGCCGCCTCCGTCTACGTAGAACAGCTTGGCAAAGGGGCCGTTACCGATGCGCGGGGGGGTTACCGGCTAAGCGGCCTGCCGCAGGGCACTTACCGCGTGGTGGTATCGTCACTGGAGATTCGGGAGACCGTCGTGCGTGTCCGTATCCGGGATGCGGCCGAAACCCTCAACATCACCGCCGAAGCCACCGACCAGACCCAGCTCGACGAAGTGTCCGTTGCCACAAAGACCGTCAAACGGGAGATTGAGACCGAAGGGTTTGCCGTCAACGTGATCGAAACCGAAGAAGCTTCGCTGCGCAACCTGCAGACCAACGAACTCCTCGACCGGACGGTAGGCGTGCGGGTCCGCCAGAGCGGCGGCCTGGGTTCCGAAGTGCAATACAACCTCAACGGGATGACCGGCAGGTCGGTCGGCATATTCATCGACGGGATCGAGATTTCAACGTACGGCTCCTCGTTCAACCTGAACAACATCCCGCCGGCGATGATCGACCGCATCGAAGTATACAAGGGCGTACTGCCCGCCCACCTCTCCGGCGACCTGCTGGGCGGGGCCATCAACATCGTGCTGAAAAAAGGAAATATCCAAAACAACATCACCGCTTCGGTTTCCTATGGCTCATTCAACACGCTGCAATCGGACCTCAGCGCCAATTACCGTCAGGCCAAAAACGGATTTACCGTAAAAGCCTCCGGTTTTTACACCTCCACCGACAACGATTACGAGCAGTGGGGCAAATTCTCCAAATACATCCAGCCCAATGGCATCGTCACGCGGAACTACCGGACCACCCGTTTTTTTGATGGGTACAACACCCTCGGCGGGCGTGTCGAACTCGGCTTTACCAACGTCAACTGGGCGGATGCCTTCCTGGTCGGGTACAACATATCCGATTCCTACAAGGAAATCCAGCACGGGCAAACCATGGGCACGCCGTACATGGGCCGCACCTCCGAAGCCCAGGCCCATGTGCTGAGCCTGAACTACAGCAAAAAGGACCTGTTCACCCCCGGCCTGAACCTCACGGTCAACGGCGTGCACAGTTACCGGAACACCTATATCCAGGATACCGTTCCCTGGGCTTACAACTGGGACGGCAACATCCGGATGGACCTGAACGGCAATCCCATACGCCGGTTGGGCAACGCGCAGCAGGGGTCGAGGCCAACCATGACGGATATCGACCGGCAGATCACCAACATCCGGTCCAACATCAGCTATGACATCGTTGCCGGGCACCGCCTATCCGTCAATCACATTTATTACACCATTGACCGGAAAGACGACGATTTGCTGAACCCCGTCGGCTCCGGAGCACTTAAGAATACCAATGACCTGTCCAAAAACGTGGTGTCATTTAACTACGAGGCACAGGTACTGGACAGTAAACTAAAAACCAACCTATTTGCCAAAATCTACCAACAGTCGTTAACTAGCACTACCTATAACGGATCGAGCGTAAACGGCGAAGTGGTAGTCAACAAAAACGTAGTGCGTGACAACCGGTCGAACACCGGCTTCGGCCTTGCCGCGGCATACTCGCTATTCCCCCGGATCGTCCTGATTACCTCGGCCGAACGGGCGATCCGCATGCCAGGCGACGACGAAATATTCGGCAGCCCCGACCAGAACATCCTGTCCAGCCCGTCGCTGAAACCCGAGCGGAGCGACAACTACAACGCGGGCTTCCGGCTGGGTACCTTCGAGTTCGACCAGCATAAATTCTCCGTGTCCACCAACGTATTCTGGCGCAACATCAAGGACCGGATCATGCCGCGCACCAACGAGCTGCTCAACAACCAGGAAATCGAAGAAACCCAGTACATCAACCTCGGCCTGGCCCAGTCACTGGGTTTCGAGGGCGAGCTGGCATACACCTACCGGAACAACCTGACGCTGATGGCCAACTTTTCCAAATTCAACTCCCTGTTCAAGCAGGAGTTTGACCCGGCTTCGGGCCAGCGGATGACCTACTACAACACCCAGATTCCCAATGAGCCGTTCTTTACCATCAACGGAAGCGTGCACTACCGGCTTAACAACCTCATCCAGCAGGCATCCGAGTTAAACCTGTTTTACACGCTGGGCTATGTCCACCCCTTCCGCACCGTATGGCCGGAGTCCGAGTGGTTTATTACCCCGGCCCAGTACGCGCAGAACATCGGGGCCAGCTACACCTTCCCCCAGCGGCGGATCGTTACCAGCCTCGATGTTAAAAACGTATTCAATGCCGAAATCTATGACAACTTCGGCGTGCAGAAACCCGGGCGGGCCTTTTACCTGAAACTTACGTATCTCATCAATAATTTCTAAATGTAAATACTTAATTAACATGAAAGTACATCCGATCAAAACCGCTTTACTGGGCGTCGCAGTAACGTCCCTCACACTGGCTGGCTGCAGCAAAAATGACGGCCCGGGCACCACGCCCCCCGATAACGAAGGCCGGTGGATCACCGTATCCGGTGCACTGATGGACGAAGAGGCCGGCGACGGCAACGGCGGCACCATGGTATACAGCGTAACCACCGCACAAGCCAAGGACCCGAACGTGTCCATCAATGTTTTTGACCAAGGGATGCACATCAAATCACAGCGTACCGCACGTTTGCAGGCTTCCGCCGACGGAAATTTCCTGTATAACATCCAGTACGTGGGCGATGACGGCGGTATTTTCAACAAATACAGCGTACACGGGAAAAAAGATTTCCGTCCGGACGGCCCTGAAGTGGAAACCGCTACCTACGTCAGCACCTCGCCCCGCTGGCTGAAAGCCGCCGAAGGCATCGGTGTAGCCGTGCGGGCAACCGCCAACGATGCCGTGTACCAAGGCACCAACCCGAATTTCGTCTTCCAGCACATCACCGCTAAGACAGATGCCATTACCCTCGACCTCAACGACCCGAAAATCACGCAGACTGCGTCCTTTGAACTTGCACTTTCCGCCGAGGAACAAGCGGCCGGATACTACGTATCCCGCATTGACGTACCGGTAATCAACAAAGCCGGCAACAAGGTATTCATCGGCGCGGCCATCAGCAAGGTCGATCCGGCCCGTTTCACCCTCGAAGACGGCAAACCCGTTTTCGCTACCGACAGAACGAGCCCCAAAGCCTGGGCAAAAACCCTGGTACTGGATTACCCTTCGCTGACCAACCCGCAGCTTATCACCTCTACCCAAACCCGCGCCAACACCAACGGCTACCGCAGCACCATGCAATACGTGGGCACGGACGGCCACGTATACCAGGCCACTTCGGGTGAAGCCGTAGGCGACGGTGGTTCCAAGATCCTTCGGATCAGCTCCGCAACCAACGATTACGACAACAGCTACGTATTTAGCCTGGATCAGGCACTGGGGCTGACCAACACGTACATTGAAACCTGGAAATATGCCGGTAACGGTATCGGTTTTGTGGTTTACAGCCTGGTGAATGCTGCCGGCGAACGCACCGGCGGTTACATTGCCCGGGTAGACCTCAATGCCAAAACAGCAACCAAATACGACCTTCCGAACGAAGCTAACCTGAACTTCCGCCAGATTCAGAACCTGACCATCGAAGGCGACGAAGTTTACGTGGCAGTGGCCCCTGTCGGCCAGGACGGTAACATTTACATTTTCGACAGCAAAACCGGCGAAATGACCGTAGGTGCCAAACTGGTTAACAAAACCGGCAACCAATACATCGGCGTTTATTAGCAGACCGCCGTCACTACATAAAAAAGGCCGCCCCGGATTAAGGGCGGCCTTTTTTATGTCCACCTGCATGGCGTAAACCCCGTGCAGTGGTTATCCGTACCTACAATAGTCCGCCCACCCCGCCGAAGCGGTAATTCAGGCCAAGCTCATGGGTTGTGTTGCCCACCCTTCGGTTCTGTGGCTCGTTGCCCGGGTTAAACTGGTAGCTATAACCCACCCCGAAGCCGCCGAAATGGAACTCCGCCATGCCCGCAAGGTCACCGTAAGTCCGTACGTTCATTCCGAGGCCGAATATCTCTTTCACGAAGAACATGGCCTGCACGTCTGCCTGCGGACGGAGGTTCCCCGCATACGTCACCAGCAGTGCCGGGCGGAAGTTAAAGTCGGCACCCAGGCCGAAAAGCGCACCCGCCGATAGGTGATACTGGTTGCGGAAGTTGTAACGGCTGTCGCCCGTAACACCCAGGTTGCCCAGCATCAGCCGCGGAAGAGACAGCCCCACGTAGTACCGGCTCGGCCGGTAAAGCATCACACCGAAACCGACCAACGCATCCGTCTCGGTGATGTCCTCCCGGAAGGCCGGGTCCGCCGGGTCCAGCTGGGAGAACCGACCATCGTGGTAGGCAATCCCCGCATTCAGCGACAGCCCAACGTACTCGCTCTCCGAGATTCTGATCCCCTTGGCGAAGAATGCGCTGGCCTCCGTCAGTTTCTCCACCGCCAGCCGCTCGTGGCGGATATTGACACCCGCCGTAGCGCCGAAACTTCCAAAGCCCATATGTCCGCTTCCCCAGAATGCCGTTGGCGCCCCGTCAATGCCTACCCACTGCCGCCGGCCGACAACCGCCACTTCCCCCTCCATGTGCAGCAGGCTTGCCGCAGGGTTCAGTGACGTGCGCAGCTGCCCGTGCTGTGTGTAAGTGAGGGGCTGCTGTGCGTGCAGGGTTAAGACCGAAGCGGCCGCCAATACCGTGGTCAATAAAAAATTTTTCATTCTTTGTTATATCGAATCAATAGCTCTTTTCTTTTTCCGCTTGGGCCCGTGCAAGGCATGCCTCACTAAACCGAGCCAATCCGTTACCGTTTACCGTCAATACCGCAGCACGAAATAGCCCTTCCGGTGTGCCCAGCGGCCGTTTATCTTCACTTCCACGATGTAGAAGTACGTACCCGCCGGTGCGTTATGCCCGCCCGTGAAGGTGCCCCTGAACGCGACGTCGCCGTTGTCGTAGCCACTAGCCTCCCATACGATGGTACCGTTTCGGTTAATGAGCGTCACGCGGTTCTCGGGGAAATCCTTTATTCCCTCAATCATCAGGAACTCGTTTATGCCATCCCCGTTCGGCGATACCGCAGGGTGCACCCGCACCACAAAGCCCGACGACGGGTCAACCACCCGGATCGTTACCGTAACCGGTTCCGCCGCTTCGTAATTGCCGTCGCCCGCCTGCGTGGCCGTAATCCGGACGGTGCCCATCCGGTGAATGTTGAGCGTGCTGCCGTCCAGCGTTGCCACCTGTTCATCGTCCAGCGCCAGGCTGACCGGCAAGCCGCTGGAAGCCAATACATCCAACTGGATGCTGCCTGCATCGCGGTTCACCTCCGCCGGGGCGTTGAAGCTGATCGACTGTACAGCTTTGCTTACCACCAGCGTGCGGGCAGCTTCCGGCCTGTTGCTGAAGTTGCCGTTCGCCGGCACCGTGGCCGTGATCGTTGTTTCACCCGCGCCCGTAAGCGTAATCAGTCCGTCTCCGGTGATGTCCGCCACCGCCGGGTTGCTGCTGGTGTAGGTCACCTCTTCCCCGCTGCTCGACGTGGCTCCCGCACGGAAATCATCGTCCCCGAAAACCTTGTTGCTAATGGCCGGGAAATCCAGCGTACGGACCGCTGGGGCAATCACCAGGCGTGCATTAAGCGTCAGGTCGTCATATCCTTCCAGTTCAATGCGTGCGGTTACCGTGTATGTACCGGCATCAGCCGCCGTATTGCCCGCCATTGGTTCACCGCCATCACGCTGAATGGTATAGCGCACCCTTGCCGAAGCCGGCAGGTGCTGCACCGCCAGTGCATGTGGCTGGCCATCGTAAGTTACCGTAGTAGGCGCCAACGTTACGCCGGCCAATGACCCTTGCTCCACCGTCACCGCGATGGATGCCCGGATGTTATCCGGATTGGACGTGCCATCCTCCGGCACCACCGTTCCCGTAAACGAATACGTTGCCGGCACTGTGGCGTTATATACCGGTGCGCCAGCGTCCCAGTTAACGGTCCACGACCGGGCATCGCCATTTTCCAGGAAAACCGTTGCAGTTTCGGGCAAGGGCAGGTTGGCCAGCGGCGTGCCATAGTCGACGGTAATGGGTTCAAACGGACCGATACGGTCCAGCTTCCAGTATTCCGTCTGTGCCGTTCCTGCTGGGGATACCTGTGTACCGCCCGCCGCATCCACGGCCACCAGCCGGAAATGGTATGGCGTACCCGCCTCCAGTCCATCGAGGGTTACCGAAGTCTGCTCACCTACCACAAGAGGATCCATTCCCGGCACCAGTGCCGTGAAATCGGCCGTGGTGGCTACTTCAATGTGATAGGCTGCCGCACCGGCAACCGGCGGCCACGTTAGCGTAAATCCCTGCTGGGTAATCGCGGACACGTCGGGTGTTTCCGGCGCCATAATGTAGCCCACCGTAGTAGGATCTGCCAGCGTGATTGCATGCAGCGGCTGGTTATCCAGTGTCGCCTGCACGAACCGCTCGTCTATATCGCGTACGCTGGCAACCGGCCGGAACGGTGCGTCGGCCGCCGGTTGCACGAAAACCCAGAGGTTTGCTTCTTCATGGCCGATTGCGTCCGTCTGGCGGTACCGGATGCGGATGGTTCCCGAAAAAGGAACAGGCGCAGCAAACCGGTATACCTGCGGCAAAGAGGTGCCCGGCCCGATGGTTACCGCCGTGGCACTTCGCGACAGGCGGTTCTGTACCACCGGCAGGGGATTCCCCGCGGCCGGCCGGAAAGCCAGGCCCTCCGAAGAGAACCATTCGTTGGGTCGTATGGATAGGCCTTCATTTCCTGCACTGACCTGTGCCAATGCTTCCGGCGGGGCCAGCCAAACGAGCAGCGCGACCGCGGCAAGAGCCCACAGTCGTCGGTGCAGTGTCCGGAGTCGATTATTCATCATCGCGCCCTCCGTTAGTCAATCGCTACACCAGCACTGGCATAACCTTGTAAGGTGTTCACCAGCGAAAGGCCAGCAGCCGTGGCTGAGTACACCAGCAACAGCCGCGACCCGGCAGTGACGGGGATGGATAGGCCTGTGGTTATGCCGTCGGCTGTAGTCCCCATGGCTAAAACTCCGGTAAAGGCAGGCGCCAATGTCACCACAGCACCCGGCACCGGATAAAACATATTATCTGGCGTCGAGCTTTGGTACAGTTGCGCCGTCACCGTAACAGTACTGCCAATGAGCGATTGCGCCAATGTCGTGCTAAAGAAGGCCGACAGCGAGGTGATGGTCCCGTCCCGTGGTACGGAAAAGGCCATGTTCAGGTTTGTCCCACTCGCACCGGTCAAATCGATACCTCCGCCGAAATTCTGTATACCCGATGCGGAATTTCCGAAACCGAGCGCGGCGGATGTGCCAGAAAGCCCTCCCAATATGGTCGTCATCGTGACGGGGACACCCGAGGCAAACGGGATGATGGCTCCACCCCCTGCAGTGCCCGCAGGCCCCACAGGCCCGGTATCACCTTTGGCAGCCACCAATGCATAATCCGGACTGGTGCCCGGAATGCCGGTAGGCGCGGCAACACTCACCGTATAAGTCGATCCATTGTACGAAACAGGTTGCCCTTCAAGATAGGTTGGCGCAGTTCCCGCATCGAAAACCACCAGGTTGAATAAGCCCCCCTGTGGCCCAACGGGGCCCGCTGGGCCGGCTGGACCCACGGGACCTGGATCACCCTGAAGTCCTTGAATGCCGGGGTCTCCCTGTACTCCCTGTGGGCCGATGGGACCGACCGGGCCCTGCAAACCGGGGTCACCCTGTAATCCCTGGAGACCGGCTGGACCAACGGGGCCAACCGGGCCCGGTAGTCCGGTGCTGCCCGGTGCTCCCTGCGGACCGACGGGGCCTGCCGGACCCACGGGACCGGCCACACCCTGCAAACCCTGTGCAGCGATCAGGGTATATGACGCGCTGCTGCCGGGCGTTCCCGCAGGTGCGTCAGCGTTAACAATGTATGTCGACCCGTCGTGCGTCACCACCTGCCCCGCTTCGTAGCCTGCCGCCTCGCCGGCGTCAAATACAACCGTGTTGGTGAATGGATTTTCGCCGGTTCCGAGCCGTTGCCAAGTACCACCGGAAAAATAATAAAACCCCGGTGCGGCATCGGTTTGATAGATCAGCAGACCCTCCGCCGGCGACGCGGGCCGATTGGCTTCCGTCATCCGGGGGATCAATAGCCCCTTACTGTCTGAACGTATTTCCAGTTGGGCGGATTCGTGCGGTATCTCGACACCGACACCTACTTGCGCCTGTAAAGTTAATGGAGCGCTGAATGCACACAGGCCCAGCAGCATTAATAGTAACTGTTTATTCATATTGGCAGATGATAAATGGTAATTAAGGTTAAATCATTAGGCCGATTAAAGTGCGAATATAGATAATGTTGTTAATTTACACTAAAGCCGGTTGGATATTTTCTATTTCACTATTTTCACCAACTATTCACATAACTCATAATCAGACAATTATAATTAATCGTCCGCAGCCGGCCGCCATTCATTTCATTCACCGCAAACATCACGGCAATAATGGGCTTCTGCCGCTAACCGCCAATAGCTTAATACTAACCAACCCGCAAAAATTTAACTAGCTTTGTAACACATATAAAAAACAAGACTATGAAAGCCCTTCTGTTCACTCCCCTCATCAGCGCGGTTATCCTGTTCAGTGCCTGCCACACCAAAAAAGCGGCTACCGCGGAAACCGACAGCATCACCGGCAAGAAATGGCAACTCATCGAACTTGGCGGCAAGCCGGTTGCGGCAACCATCAACGGTAAAGTACCCTTTATCCAGTTTGACGAAGCCGACCAGCGTTACTCCGCTTCGGCGGGCTGCAACGGGCTCGGTGGCACCTTTACGCTATCCGGCAACGGGCAACTCAAATTTACGCAGGGCATGTCCACCATGATGGCGTGCGACCATATGGAAATCGAAAACGGGTTTAAAAGCATGCTGGAGGAAGTGGATAACTATACCATCAGCGGCAATACACTATCGTTGAACAAGGCCCGCATGGCACCCCTGGCACGCTTTGAACTGGTGGCCGACGAATCAGCCGACCTTAACGACGCCCAGGAGGTGGATTATATCCCGCGCCGCTTTTGACGAGCCGGTATCAAAAAAATTCCAGACCTCCTTGGCTCATCCATTCACTTAGCAACCTGCTGTAAACAAGGCCTTTCAAACATACTATCTGATTTACTCATTGTATTGAGTAAACAAAAAACCAGCTTATTTAGACGCAACCGTATCCACCAGGGTACCTTTTGGAACGCAATGGGCCAAAAGACTGGAACACAAGAACCCAACACAAAAAAACTCAAAAAAATTTTGTGAAACCAAATAGTTGCACTTATATTTGCAACCACATGTTTGCACTATGGAAATAAGACGAGATATCTTTCAGGCGATTGCAGACCCCACGAGGCGGGGCATTATTGCCCTGATTGCCTTACAGGCCATGACACCCAATTCACTTGCGGCACATTTTGATACCACCCGGCAAGCAGTATCAAAACACCTGCGCATTCTGACCGAGTGCGAACTGGTCACTCAAAAACAAAAAGGCAGGGAAATCTATTATCAACTTGAATTAAACAAAATGAAAGAAATAGATAACTGGCTTGCGCAGTTCCGCAAAATTTGGGAAGACCGCTTCGATAACCTCGATCAACTATTGGCAAAAATGCAAAAGAAGTAACCGATGGAAAACACAGCTAACAGGGAACTGAAAATGACAAGAACGGTAAAAGCGCCGATCGATCTTGTTTGGAAAGCCTGGACGGAACCCGAATACATAGCGCAATGGTGGCCACTCATTGAAGGAATTTCTGGAAAAACAATAGCGTTATGAAAAAGCACCCACTCGTTGACTTTACCGTCGACACAGCAAACCGCACCATCCGCATCAAACGTGAATTTGATGCCGACCTTTCACTGGTTTGGCAGGCATGGACAACCGCGGAATTATTGGACCAATGGTGCGCTCCAAACCCGTACCGGACAGCAACAAAAACATTGGATTTCCGTGAAGGCGGCCGTTGGCATTACGCGATAGTAAGCCCCGAAGGGAAAAAACATTGGAGCAGGTACGATTACAAAAAAATAGAACCCCAAAAAAGCATTACGGAATTGCGGGCGTTCAGCGATGAAAACGGAAAGATCGATCCGGATTTCCCCCGCACCGAATGCACGCTGCTGTTCAGCGAAACGGACGGCAAAACATGCGTAACCATGACAGAGAAATACAGCAGCCCCGAAATGTTTGAAAAGATGGCTACAACCAGCCACCAAAAAGGGTTTTCATCACACCTTAAGAACCTGGACGGATTATTACTGACACTAAAAAACAACTGACATGAACAGCAATCTCCTATTCGATTTTACCATCGACAAAGCAAACAACACCATCCGCATCAAGCGCGAATTTAACGCCGACCTCTCATCGGTCTGGCAAGCATGGACAACCGCCGAATTATTAGACCAATGGTGGGGCCCCAAACCCTGGCGGGCAGAAACCAAGACCCTGGATTTCCGTGAAGGCGGCTATTGGCTCTATGCCATGGTAAGTCCCGAAGGGGAAAGGCATTACGCAAAAACCAATTTTCTATCCATCGTCACCGAAAAATCATTTGCTTCGCGGGGCGGGTCCAGCGATGAAAACGGCACCATGACGTCAATGCTCCCCCAGAATCTTTGGGAAAACAACTTTATCCCGCAGGAAACGAACGTGCTCGTTGACATGCTGCTCACCTACGATTCCCTGGCCGACCTCGAAAAGGAAATCGAAATGGGCTTTAAAGAAGGGATGACGATCGATTTCCAGCAACTGGACGACTTACTGGCCACCTTAAAAAAATAACGTAAAGCGGTACATCCCCGTTCCTCCCTTCCTGCGCGCTCTGCGGCTATTCAGTTCTGCGCCATACATCGGCCTCAAAACAGGTAACCTGCACGGCTTCGCCCTCGCGCAGCAGAAAAGTAAGCGGGAACGTACCTTCCGCATCCAGGAAAAAAGTATCCGACCGGGGCGTAAAGGCAATTTCTTTATCGTCCCACAGCTGTTTCAATATCAACCCGTTGGCTGACGGCCGGATCGCAATCTCAAAGCTATTGTCGTCTCTCGTTAAGCGATACGTCCCTTCAAACCCTTTGAGCTGTGCAGCCGATAGCGTTTTGACGGTATAGGGGTTAAACCCGACTTTTACCGTCAGGATATTTCCCAACAGCATCGCCTGTGTAAACCGGCCGGAACCGTCTTTCAGGAATTCCACCTCATGGCCCTCACTCTTCGTTTTAAAATGGGTTTCATCAACCCGGACAAGCTGATACTCTTTGTTCTGCCAATGGGCAAAAAGCGCATCGTCCTTTAGCTCAAATTGCACAAACGAGGCTTTGTCTGGCGCCTGGTAAAACCCCACGAACGTTTCCAGCGGTACCGCTGCCACGTGCTGGCCTGCTAAGGGTCCGGCAACACCTGCCCGGGCAGGCGTAAGCGCAAAACCGTTTGAAATAAGGACGCTGCCGAATAAAATGCCACCGATAACCCCTCGGATTCCGGTGGCAACTGCTGATTGGAATGCATTCATTGTGCTCATCATTTAATTTTTTTATGATGCAATGATAGCGCTCCGGCTACCGGAAACCGTCCGGATGGATACAACCGAACCACATGGCGGTCAATCCGCCCCGGTATTTGCCTGAATGTATTCCTTCGGCGTGAGGTTCGTTATTTTTTTAAAGGTCGTGTAAAAAGTCGTTTTGGAGTTGAAGCCCGCGCGGACTGCGATACCCAGCATATCCAACCGCCTGGCATCTTCCGATAATAGCAGTGATTTGGCTTCTTCCGTCCGCAGTTCGTTGATAAACTGATAAAAATTCTTCCCCACCCCGTTATTAAGCACATAAGACAGTTCATGCGTGCCAATGCCTATCCGCTCCGAAAGCACCGAAAGCGTCAGGCCTGGGTCCAGGTATAGCTTTTCATCGGTCGTCCTTCGCATCACGATGTTCTTCAGCTCTTCCACCTGTTCCAGGGTCAGCCGTTCATTCCGCACCTTTTTGGATGCCATTCCGTCCTTTTCCGCAACCCGGTAGGCTTCAATCGCATAAATTGATTTCTGCCTGAGCGTTGAATAGGCCAGCAGAATGATCCCCAGAAAATAGAGGAAGGGTGCATAATGCGTTACCTGCATGTTGGCCATGCTCAGCATACGGATCAGTATCAGGAACAACATCGAAATCAACAGGTACCTCAGCCACTCCAGGTCTATTTTATCGGTAAACGAAGCCACCTGTTTTATATTCCTTTGGTGCCGCCGAAGCAGCACGAAACAGGCGCCCCAATAATAAACCATCTGGACAAAGAAAAAATAGCGTACGATAAATGCCACCCACGAAGGTAAAACCGGCAGGTGGTCCCTTTTATTAAGCAGCACGGGCATTAAGTATACCAGCGAAAACAGCAGGAAAAGCAGCACAGGCACAAAATGGAGCGGCCAGCCCTTTTTAGGTAATGAAGGCGATGCGTAATGCCGTACCGCCATATACAGGCAGGGCAGCATGGCCCATGTGGGCAGTTCAAGCAGGTGCCGCAGCAATTCGCTGCCAACGTTAAACTCCTCCAGTGAAACCCGGGTAAACGTACAGGCTAAAATAAAATAAAATAGGCTAAGCCAGCGATCGGCACTTGCATTTACCCGGTTAATGCCGAGCAAAGACAGTGACCCAAGCAGCCATAAGGCCCCTCCGGAAAAAGCATAAAAAATAGCTACTGCGTTTATATCAGCCATTTGGTAAGTTGCGCTGTTCCCAAATGTACTACAATTGTCCGAAACTCCCGGCTTGCCGCCCGCCGACCGCTGCCGGGTAAAACCTTACCCCCGGCCCCACCACACGCTAAACTCGCGGGAATGCGATTTGCTGGTATAGAAAACACGGTCGTTATAGGGTGGTTTCAGCACAATGCGGTAATGCCGCTGCTCCGGGTGTACATGACCAATCGCCGCCCGGTTGATCACCACACCATGGCGGATATTGAAAAAATCATCCCCCTCCAGCGCCTGCGCAATTTCCCGGACCGTATCCACTTCTACGGTAGTGCCGCCATCCAGCCGGTATCCGATGGTCTGCTTATCTTCCGACACAAAGAAAGCAATGGTATCCGCCAGCTCCGTTATTGCCCGATCATACGCGGCGGTTTCCGGCCGGGATGCGTCAGTAGGCGCACCCGAAACCAATCCGCTGTCTGATACCGTCCTACCCTGCTGCCGCAGCCCCATTATCCATAACAGGTTAAATAATGCCACAAACAGCAGCATCAACGGAAATTTGTAATAAAAATAATTCGCAATCTGAGGGATGCAGTTTAAGCACGCCAAAAAAATCAGCTGCCAGCCCAGCGCCAGCATACCCGGAATCCCAATACCCAGCAACAGCTGGCAAAGCAGTCGCTGGTACCTCGGCCGGCGCCAGGGCAACGCCATATCCAGCCAGTGTGTAATCATGATTACAGCCAACATCAGCAGCCACGCGCAGCATACGCTGCTTACCAGTGACTTCCAGAATGTACTCAGCCCGATCAGTTTACTAAAGGCGATCCGCGTGTCATAGATAGGTATCAACAAGCCTACAAAAACGCCTGTTAAGCCAATAATCCACCATGCTACACTGCTGACTTTAGGAATTTTAGGTTGTTGCACACCCGGGTCCGCCGTATTTACCGGTTCTTCCATGTGCGTTACCAATTGGTTAATGGTAATCTAAGGTACGCATTCTGCGGATAATACCAAAGCTAAATCGATATCCCATGCAAAAAACAGGCCGTCGGACAGCCAGCAATGGCAACGCACCTGTCCCGGATATCCAGGCATCCGGCCGATAGTCGGGCAAATGTCCCAGCCATCCGGATTTTCGGCCAGGATATCCCGAAAGCCCTTGATTTACTTGCCTTTCGCTGATTCCCCTCCCTAACTTTATGCTTCACAAACAAAACATACTAACCATGAATACCTTACAACATTCAGGCAATCTTCCCCGCTCCCGGCGCCGGGTGGCATTGGAGGTCATCGTTTTCCTCTGCGTGCTGCTGTTCGTTTATGCGGCCGTAAGCAAGCTCATGATTTATGAATACACCACCGCGCAGCTCAAACTTGCCCCCTTAACGGCCCCGATTGCTGGGTTTGTCGCGTGGGCCGTACCCGCGTGCGAATTACTCATTGCTACCATGCTTTGCTTTTCCCGGTGGCGGCAGGCGGGGCTGTATGCATTCCTGGGATTGATGGCACTATTTACTATTTACATCGTGCAGACGCTGTTTTTCAGCGAGCGGTTGCCGTGTTCGTGTGGTGGGGTTATTGGCTTGCTTTCGTGGAGCGAGCACCTGTTGTTCAATATTGGATTTATGTTATTGGCCGTGGCTGGCATCTTGCTACAGCGTCGATTTAACTTTCATAGTACGGGAAAGGAGGTAACCGGCAACAAGTGATTTAGATCCGGTGGGCTACGCGCCTGCCAGCGGCAGACAGCTGCCTTGCAAACCGGGGCATGGCTTTACACCCCGCAGCAAATGAAGCCACCACAATAACGAAGCCCTCCGTGGCAAGACGGAAGGCTTCAATTTTACTAATCTTTATTTTTTCAAAAATATGAAAAAATCATTTTTTATTCCCCTGGTGGCAGCGATAGTCGCTGCAGCGGGAGCCCATGCAACCGCGGAAACGGGAATGCGGGTGGATGCTTTCGGCCGGAATGCATCAAACCAGTGTACCACCGGTGAATTGTTAGAGCCTGAACGTTGTTCTAACAATGAAACCGACGATCAATGCCAAGTGGAAATTGATGGACTGCCAAAACCCGCGTATTCCGATGCAAATTGCATGAATGAGATTTTCCGCCAGCCGGAAAACTAATCTCTGTCGGTATATTGTGCTGGATAAGGAGCCAATTAACATTGGCTCCTTTTTATTACTCGCTTACCACTAGCATATCCACTTCCCTGTATTTCACGTCAAACTGCAATCCATAAGGTTCGAGGTGCCGGTTCCAGTCCTTCCAGTCTTTTCGGTTGATCCCTTCCAGACGAATACCTGTTATCCGACCCTGATAACCCGTCTCGTCGATGATTGGCATTTCACCGTGCAGCAGCGGAAAATTTTCCAGCCAAAAAACGAACTCCGGCACGGAGGCATTTTCGATATTTACCGTTAGCTCATTCAAATTTTGCCATACCGGGGGATTCTCCCGTTGCTTTTCCCGCATCAGCAAGGCCGTGTCTGACGCAGTAAGTACCAAGCACTCAACGCGCCGCTTTTCCCATCGCGTCTGCCAGCCAAAATACTGCTTGAGGTCTTGCTGCAACACCTTCAGTAGTTCTCCCTGTGAGCGCTTTTCGGGGGCGCTAAGTTCGTACACAAAAACCGAATCCGTCAGCTTCAACTGCGCTGGCGGTAGTTCAAAAACAATCCGGTTGGGCTGCAGGCGGACAGCCAATCCATAGTTAAACGGATGTTCGGGATAACCGTATGCCACCCGATAGATAAATGCCAACGGTGAATTCTGGAGGATGATTTTGTTAGGTCGGACTGATACCGTAGATTGCAGCCTGAAATCGGCCTTCGCCAGTACCGAATGCCAAAGTATGTTTGAACCATCCCCACCGTTACCCGCTACAAACAAAGGTTTTTCGTAATTCCGTTCGGTCAAGTGGGTAACCGCCTGTCGGATTCCTTTTCTTGTACCTGCCAAAACCTGCTTTATATTTTCGGCATCAAGTTGAGAGCCGCTGGTGATCGAGGCAATGACCCCATGCTCATTCACCCAAACTACGTGAGGCACACCCACTCGTGGAAAATGATCGCTCAAGGCCGTATCCCCGAATGCAATCGGCAGTTTCATTTCAAAACCGGTCAGCTTCCTTCGCCGTTCCAACAGGTCGAGTACCGCCTTCCGGTCGCTCCATGGATTTACCAAAACGAGCTGTATTTGGTCATCAAACTCCTCTTGTAATTTCTGCAACTTCGGAAATCCGGCGATGCAGCTTACACAGCCCATGCTCCAAAACTCCAGGATCAACAGCTTGCCACGGAAATCGGACGTTCGCACATTTTCTCCCGGATAATTCACTAATGGATGCGCAAAGGTATAATCCGGCAGCGTATCCCCTACCTTCAATTCCTTTAAAGTGGATTTAACAGTTTCGGCTTCCGCCTCATGATAAACCACCCCGGCGTCATCCTGTGCCATAACTTGGGTAATCGCCATCACCAGGATGGTTATCACCGTTATTATTCTGTTGTAATTCATTCGTCCTGATTTAATTTTCATAATTGGGGTTTGGGTTTAGGTTTCCGTTTCGGTCCAGTTCAACTTTCGGTATGGGGTACAGCTGCTGATACGACTGCCAGTTCGGCTTTACCACACTTAGTACCGCATCCACCCTACCAGTGCGTTTCAAATCCAGCCAGCGGTGTCCCCACTCCCCGAACAGTTCGCGGAACCGTTCATTTTCAATCTCCGCAAGCAGCGCTTCCTTCCCCATACCATCGGGCAGCCCATCAAGACCCGCGCGGCCGCGCAGTGCATCCATATCCGCCTTTGCTTCCGCAAGCTGATCCTGTCGGGCCAGCGCCTCCGCGCGGATCAGGTATTGTTCCGCCAGGCGCAGCACCATTGTGTATTCATCCTGTGGCATGCTGTTATCCCACACCTTGTATTTATGAGGGTAGTAAAATTCCAGGTCGAGGTATGTACTCCGGCCTATCCATTCAGCAAGCCGTTGGTCATCCGGCTGGAAAAGCGCCAGCAAGCCATCGCTTAACGTCACGTACCTGGGCAAACTGTTTTCCGCAGGAATGTATGACCACCCTTCATTGGTATACGCATTCGGAGGGATCAGCTGCCAGATCGCCGCCTCACTGTTCTTCAGGAACACCGCATCCAACGGTGTCAGCCGGTACATATCCGTCCGGTCGATCACCGCCGAAGCCTGTTCCACAGCACCCGGCCAATCGCCCGTAAACAACAGCGCCCGTGCCAATAGGGCCTGCGCGGCAGCCCGGTTCGGGCGCACCCGCTCGCCACCCGTGTGGGCAAAGCCTTCCGGAAGCAATTCCACCGCTTCGCGCAGGTCGGCCATCAGCTGTGCGTAAACCGCCGCTACCGATGCACGCGTCAGCGCATTGTTCACCCGGTAGTCGCCGGTCAGCGCCAACGGCACCTCGCCAAATAGGTTTACGAGGTAGAAATAGCAGAACGCGCGGACAAACAACGCTTCCCCCTGCAACTGCCGCTTAACCGGGGACGAAAGCCCATCTGCGGCAGCCAGCCCCTCCAATGCCGTATTCGCATAGAAAACCTGCTGGTACAGGCTGTTCCATAACCCGGCTACACCCTGTATCTCACTATGTAACGCGTTTTCATTAAATGCCGCAATGTCCTGTGATGCGATGCTGGAGCCGTTGGCCACAAATCCGTCCGCCGACGCGCCGGCCAGCAGCGTAACACTGGCTGAGGAGCCGCTCGCAAAACCCGCTTTGACTAATTGCGTGTACATGCCGTTAAGCACCGAAGTAGCCGACGCATCGTCGGCAAACAGGTGATCACCCGACAGGCTGTCCGTCGGCGGATCGATCTCCACCAGTTCCGAGCACGACAGTACTGTCGACCCGATCAGCAAGTGAATAATGAAATATATCTTTTTCATTTTGGTATATAATTTTGAATAAAACTACCTGTGATTAGAACTGAACCCGCGCACCGAAGGTAATGGTACGCAACGGTGGCAGCACCCGGCTGTTTGCCGTCTCCGGGTCCAGGCCATCATAGCCCGTCCAGGTAAGCAGGTTCTGCCCCGTTACCGAAAAGGTAATATTCCCGGCACCCAGCCTGCGCACGACCGAAGCCGGCAGGCTATAGGATAATGCCACGTTTTTCAGGCGGATAAAAGAAGCGTCCACCAGTGTCCGGTCACTTTCACCGAACCGCCGGTATTCCGCACTACTGCCCCGCGTATAGCGCTGCACCAGCGTTCCTTCACCTTCCATAACCTGTACGGGCTGGTTACTATACAGGCTGCCCGGCGGTGCCGGGAAACTGGCAAACAACCCTTCCCCCCGCTTGTCCGTAAATTGCAGGAATACAGAAAGCGACAGCCGCCCATATTGAAAGTCATTTTGCAGTCCACCGTAGTAGCGGCTATCGGTATCAAAAAGCCTGCGCACCAGCGTGCCATTGGCGTCCTGTTCAAAGGCATAGGTGCCCGTTTCCGGATCGACCCCCAGCAGAATGTACCGGCGGGAGAGATTCAGGCTACGGCCAATTTCCAATGTATTACGATGCGATGATGATTCCAGGCCGGGATACGCGATCAATTTATTCCGGGGCAAGCTGATATTAAAATGCGTTTCCCACCGGAAACGACCGCGCTGCACATTTACCGTGCGCAGCAAAAACTCCCAGCCACTGTTCTGCACCGTGGCCGCCAGGTTCTGCTGTACGGATTGCATGCCTGTTACCGCCGAAAGCGGGTAACCCAGCAACTGGCTTGACGAGCGGTTGCGGTAAACACCTATTTCCAGTCCAATCCGGTCGCGGAATAACCCCAGTTCCAGCGCTGCTTCCAGCTTGTGGTTCGTTTCCCAGGAATAGTCGGGGTTGGCATGCCGGTCGGGCAGCATACCAATGGCACCCAAAAACGGCCGGTCCGTGGGCGAATAGGTGTGCATATACCCGTAATCGGCAATCTGGTCGTTACCCGTAACACCGTAACTGCCCCGCAGCTTACCAAAACTTAGAAACGGCAGGTGTTCCTTTATCGGCTGTTCCTCGCTGAATAACCAGGCGGCACCAACCGCACCGAAATTAGCGAACCGTTTATCCGGGCCAAACCGGCTGGAGCCATCCCGCCGCGCCGTAAGGTTTACAATGTACCGACCGTTATGCCGGTAGTTAACCCGGGCAAATGCCGCCGCGTATCGGTATTGGGAACCCGAAACATCGGCAACACGCAGATCAGGCGCAAAGGACATGTTATCCAGCATCCCTTCATTCGTAAAACCCGTTCCAACAAACGATTCTTGGTGATGCCGGGTCTGCTGGTAGCTACCGCCAAACAACACATTCAATTCACCCTGCGGAAACTGCCGGTCATAAAACACCTGCGGTTCCACCGTAAGTGTTCCGTTGTGCCCCCGGCCGTAGAATGCTTCACTGGTGGTAATGCCAAAACCGGGATTATACATCCGTGCCGGCCATTTCGTAATTTCATCCAACACGAGCCGATTGTACCCAACCGCCAGTTTGATGCGCAATCCTTCCATCAGGCGGTAGCCTAATTGCAACTGCGTATTCAGGTTTGTATTATCGGCGCGATACGATGTCGCCGCAATCGCCAATGGATTGGCCATGGCGTTGTAATGCTCCCAGCTTAATGAACCATCTTCCTTATAAACAGGCGGCGCCATCGGCGACATATCAATCGCGCTGCCCGTAAAATCAGTGGTGGGCAGTGTATTTGCGCTACCCACTGCATTAAACGAGAAACCGATCTCCAGCCGGTTATCTGCAGACGTATGGTGCATATTGAAAAGCGCACCATATTTCCGGTATTTATCAGCAGAAGGATATACCGATCCCTCATCCATGTAATTGCCCGAAAGCAGGAAGCTGGTACCACTGCCGCCACCGCTGATGGAGGCATGGAGCCTATTACTACGGGCCGTGCCACCGATCAGCACATCCTGCCAGTCCGTATACCTGGAACGGTCCCATTCCAGCAAGTCCGGCGCATTGGCTGCGGTAGGTTCCAGCCCGTCGTTCCAAAACGCCTGCTCGCGCATGGCCAGCCACTGCTCTGTATTAAGTAGCTCCAGCCGGTTCGCTACCTCCCCAAAACCCGTACTGAAACCGGCCTGGAGACGGGGTTTACCTATCCTACCCTTTTTGGTGGTAATCAACACCACCCCATTGGCGCCCCGGCTGCCATAGATCGCCGTGGCATCGGCATCCTTAAGCACTTCAATGCTCTCAATGTCCGATGGGTTGATCCCGTCCAACGGGCTGCCCCGCTCGGCGGTTGCGCCCATCAGGATAGTGGTGCCCATGGAATTGTTCACCGATTCGGCAGGGAAAGGCACGCCATCCACGATATACAGTGGGCGGTTCCCGCTGCTGATGCTGTTTCGCCCGCGGATCTGGATGCGGAAGCCGCCTCCCGGAACCCCGGTCCCCTGCTCAATGAATACACCCGGCATACGCCCAATCATGGCCTCCATCGGGTTTCGGATGGGTTGCTTTGCAATTTCTTTTGCCGTAATCCGGCTGATGCTCCCTGTACGTTCGCGGTCTTTTACGGTGTAGTAACCTGCGTTTACCTCTACCTCCTGCAATGCACTTTCGGCCGGTTCCAGGAAAGCATTCACTTCCCTCCTGCTGCGTACGGCTTCCTCGGCGGTCTCGTAGCCGATGGAAGTAAATACCAGTACGGCATCACTGGCTGCGGCAATGCGGTACAGGCCGCCGTCATCCGTTAGCGCACGGATGTTCGTATGCTGCACGGTTACGGTAACCCCTTGCAATGGCTCACCATTGATTGCGGATACGACCCGGCCGGTTACCTGCTGCTGAGCCGCCAATGGCTTGCACATAAACAGCAATACCGTTAATAAAACACCAAATGCGAGGCCCCGTCTGGGGTTGGTCAGGGGCCTGCGCAAATGGCTGCACACATGAAATCTTTGCAATGAATCAAACATTGCAAAGATTCCACGAGCACCATTGAAAATGGGCATGGGCGAGTGAACTACTAATTCCGTATTCACATATTTTGCGACAACCCTTCGACTCCGCTTCGAGGGTTCTTCGAGTGCTGTTCGACTGTTCTTCGAGACTTGTTCGACCCTTGTTCGAGTCGGCTTCGACTCCGCTTCGACCGCGCTTCGGGGCTGCTCGGAGTGCAATGCATTGCGTTCCGAAGACATTCGAGGGATTCCCGAAGCAGTCCCGAAGGAATCTCGAACAAATGTCGAAGCGACCTGCAATACTTGCCGAACGTTGGCCGACGATCGCTTGGAAATTCGGTTATGACTTATGTGCGGTATTATATCTCTAGAAAGGGCATACCCCTCCCCTTCAAGTAAATCTTGTTCCATTTGGGTGTATTTAGGTGTAAGGAATAATGTGGTTAGTGGTACCAGTATCGGCTTTCGCCGAAACACCTAAACAGGATTTTTGGGCTTTAACGGAAACAGCCGCTCGTATATGCTTAGGGCAGTATACGGCATTATCGCATCATTTTGGATGACGATAAATGTTTTACTTACATCATGCTGTTTCTTAGGTTGCATTGGCCAACACGCTTATGGCATTGAACTATGAACCTATATATGAAGGAAAGCTTACTCGAAAAGAGGTGGGCCTTACCCCGTTCTCTGCAGAAGGCCGTAGGAAGCCCACGAACGAAAACAAGAGTAAGAACCCATCTCTTTCCACAAAGGTAAGAGAATGGGTCTTGACTCCTGATCCTGCGTTCATTGAAAATTTCCTACGTTTTCTACAGCAAGATTCAGCGTCAATCGCCAATAAATTAAAGACAGATAAACACTTATATGTCTTTCAATGGGGCTAAGATAAATAGTAATAATCAAAAATGCAAATTTACATAACCCCTTTAGTTATTCAGAACAGTCGAGTCGTGATTAATATGCATCATGGCTGGAATCACATCATTATCGGTATATATCATAAACAGAGTAAAATATCGTCGCCTAGTAATAGGGTTAGCGTCGAAAGCTTTATCAAGGATATTAAATCATTCAGAAAGTTATATTGCATCAGTTGAGAGTGCTACAAATGATAACCAATATCCCGCTCACGAATACGCTGGTTTAGCCAAAGCCTTGAATTGGACAATCAAAGACCTACTCCCTCCTGACGATGCCCCGGTAAGCGATGGCACCAAGGTAGATAAAAAAGTGTTGAGCCTCTCCAACCCCCAGGATATGCGATTAGTTGTTGAAGGATTAACTGAGTACGGCTTTTTTGATAAGCCAAAGTCGCTTACGGATGTAGCGAAGCATTTGTATATCGACGGTAAGGAGGAAGAGAAGGTTTTGGGGTGGGTTTTGGAGCAGTTGTTAACGGAAAGGTTATTAAAAGGAAACGGGTCAGAATATACTAAAGCTTAGCTGGAATTAATAACGGCTTGGTCTGATAGATCCTTCTTTTTCCGTAGCGGAATTTCCAAGAACCTAATTGATTCCAAACCTTCTAATTCTATTAAATAAAAACTCGTGTTTCCGAATTAAGCTGTCATAAGTAATCAAGCGTACTTGGGTGGCTAAATTGGGGTAGAAATATTCCATTAGCTCTTGGAATTCAGGTTTATCATAGTCCCTTCCCATTAATAAAGTAAAATCGAAATCTTGATTTTCGATCGAATAGCCATGTTTTCTAAATCCCCTCTGTATCTCCTGAAAGTTTTTTGGATCACTAAAATACGAATGATATTGCAATCCGATTTGCTGAAAGTATTTTTTTGCAACCTTTAGGGGATTACGATTTCGCTTATAAAAAAAACGTTGATTAGGCAGTTTTACTTCAAATAGCTCTATATTTCCCAATGTATAAGTTTGAGTAACATTAATCAAATCCACTTCTTCATATCGACGACTATTTTGATGATAAAAATGGTGCTCGTAAATTGACCCAACAAACTTTTCACTTTTCAACAAATGCTCATTTTTTCTAAGAAAATCGTGTAAAGCCTTTTCATTTCTCAACGTGGGATTATTCTCACTTTTTTTTAATAAAGCTGTGAACTCATCGCCTACCGACTCGATAATATTCCCCTTATTTCCAATCCAGATATAGTCCATTTTACGGACATTTTGGACAAACTTTTCCGACAATATCTTTAGGCGATGGCTCTGGCGCAATATCATGCTCAAGTTGTCACCAAACCTGCCGGAAATTGGGTCAATTTCGACTGTATCGAGGTCTGATTGTAGCCTATCTAACCAAGTATCCAGATTGCTTGGCAATACTCCAAATCGAACTCCAAGTCGACCACCATCAGCGGGTTTTATAATACGACCTTCTAGCAAATTTTCAAGTCTATAAATTTTCTCTTCATCAATACGTCTTTGGGTTTCGTCAGTCAATAGTCTTTCTATCAGTTGATCCTTCCCCAGCTCATCTTTTTTGATTACAAAAATCGGAATAGCATTTAGCCGAAAATTATTGCTGGAATAAGTAGCTTCGGTTTGTCTAATCCACCCAGCCAGATCGAGAAATCTTGAATAAAAACGATCTGTTTCAATCTCCGCTACAATAAAATCAAGATGTTTCTGCTTAACAATTACAGTCCCGCGAAGAAATATAGTTAACGAATCAATATCGAAAAATGGCCATATATCTTCAGGAGATTCAATATAATCCTCTAAAAATATTTTTGCAATATCTTCTTTACTTTGTTGTTTTTCGGAGAGGTACAAAATTGTCACGACGTTTTAATTGTTGTGAAAAAGGCGAAATAATTTTAAAGTAAAAACTACTTTTCAACACTCTTATTCCAAGGTACTAAAACCTCATTGCCACCTCTGAATTTTTCCGTAGATATACGTTGAGCGATTTTTCCATCATAATTCAATAAGTAGAGTATAAGTAACTCGATATAATAGAGACCGCAAGTCAACATTGCATACAAGTAGTCACTTGGCAAATTGTTTATTTTTTCTCTTTTCTTGCGATTTGCGTGGACGTATGAATTTCTGATTTCAGTGAACAAAAAGGGGAAATCAATCAGGGATCGATCTTGTTTTATAAGATCTTCAAATTGTTTTTGATAATGCGTAGGCAATTCAGTGCTGCAATTGATTAAATAAAGAAGCATTCTTATTTTATCACTGGCACGAAGAGCATCCCCGCCATCAGGAGATATCATATTCTTTCGTTCGACAATGATCCATCTGAACAATAACTCAAAGGCATTCTGCAATAGGATGATAGATCCTTCTAATCCGCCTGAGCCTTTATTAGCAGACAAGTACCAATGAATGACCAAGTATAATGTATCAAGATCATAGTTATCTTGTGCAAGCTGATAAAATTCGGCCCAAATAGCACTGATTTTTTCATCAAATAGTTGCGGCAACCAAGAATGTTGGTACATATAAGGCTCCTGTCTGCGATTATTGTACTCGACCCAAAGTATTTCGTCTCCTCGTTTTCCAGTCATAAAAAACGGAGTCACCTTTCTTCCCGTAAGAAAAGACAAAAAAAGATCAAATTGATTCAGTATCTTGTAGGCTATATCTTGATCTATTTTCGCATTATCCTTTAATATAAGCTCTCCAACGTGAGTAAGCCCATATCCTCCATGTTTAGAGATTTCACCCCATTCGGTTTGGTTGTTTAGGATACAGTCTACAACAATATCAAAATGCTGTGCAGGAAAATGTAACCTAGCTAAACTACTGCTTTTTTGGTTTGCTTTGCGAACGGGGCTACCATGAATATTCACAAAATTAAATAGATGAAATACTATTTTGTCATATTTAGTTGTCCTGGTTGATAGTTTGTTATATTGTTGGACAGGGGGATTAATCAGACCACTAATAACATATTTATTATCGCTCTCGTTGGCATTCGTTGGCAATACTTGTCCAAATTCAAATCCGTCAATTAAAAATTGAACAGTTGACGAATCGACCATTTGACGCATAAACATATTTGATACTTCAGGACGGTCATCTTCTATAAAAAACTCCACACCTCTTCTTGGTTGCCATTTAAATAAGATTTCAATTGCACATTCAATCGATTTGCAGTCATATCTTATATTTGCCAAGCCTTTGTAAATACGAACTGGGGCATTAGGTATATTGATTTCGACGGTTGATTCTAATCTTATTGGCAGAGAAGCAAAATATGTATCAATTTTTTTCGTTAGGTCTTGATCGCTCATTGGTTTGATTTATTCGGTTAATAAACAAATATATCTTTTTAATATAGATAATGACCCCGTTGCTTATCGTTAAAATTATGATATTTAGAATTTAAGCCTAGCAATGGTTGCCTTCACTACTAAACATACCGAACGTAAACCCGCTGGTTCATTTTTGAATCTGTCGCGGATGGATTATGAAGTGGTTTGTCGTATTCTACGGTTGGTTCAGGAAATTGGTATGGACGACGAAGAGTTTTCGTTTCTGCTGGGTAAGCGCAATCAATACTTCTTTGACCTCATCGACCCACGTAAAAAGCAAAAACTGAAAACGGATCAACTTGATCCGCTGCCCGCGATTCTTGGGCGACCATATAGCGAGATTATCCCGCTGGACATTCAGCCTGGAGAGATGATTCAATTACACCACGTTACTAAGAAAGTTAACGAAGAAGATAATACGGTAACATATAGCCACATTGTTTATCCACACGAAGGTGGTGATGGTATGAAGGTGATTTGGCAAAAGACTTTTATGACGGGTGTACGACGGAAAGCGAATCCGGTGGTTCAGGAGTTTTTGGAGACGACGGTAGCTTCGAGTTATTTTGCTGAGCCTCGGCTGGCGCTGCCGCTTTATTTAGAGATGAAGCGGGTATTAGCAGATGGTTCTTTTTCTACAGCGGATCTGGAAAAAGGTTTAGCGGTTTTAATACGGAATGGTGGACCGTTGAAGAAAGTGAAGATTGATACACAATTGCATTATATTAGGTGTTAACCGGCACGCAATACCGGTAAACGGTGCGATTCAATTACGACATCAAAAAGAAACCCATTACCGCGGGAGTGATGGGAACTCCCCTTAAGGTGATCTAGGGTTTTTAATCTAAGACGAGTAAATTGACGTTACAAAGAAGCCGGCCAAAGCATAACATATCGATCAGCTATTTGGAAGTCGATTGTGGAATAAGGCTTTAAATTTTGGTATTTATCGGATTAGTCTTTACTTTTAGCTGAACAACGTGATCTAGGCCTGAAGCAAGCATATGATCTACCCCGGTATATTGTATTAGCTCTAAGCATCAGCGACGAATTTAATAGCCGACTATTGGAAAAATTTCCAGGAAAACCATCCTGAATATGCGGACGTGAAGCCGCTTACCTATCATTACTACGATGTGAACAGTTTTTATTTCACTAAATGTTAGGAGGTTCAAATTCAATCACCTATCTTTATTGTGACCAGTTCAACTTGGCCTAATTCAAGAAACATCGATTTTCATCGTGCAGAGGTGTTGGATATGCTTTTGAATGCTGCATAATGAAATATAAGATTAATCAAAAGCTATTAAAATTCTTTTATGATTAGGGATCGTATATGGAATGAGTTATGTGACGCAAAAAAATATGACTTCTATCTAGGTTGCTATCTTTCAAGTTTGAGATCGAAGAGAAAAAAGATAAACATGCTTAAAATCATCGCTTCGATCGGGGGTATAGCTGCTGAAAAATGGCTGTCGAATTCTTCATTAGTAGTATTAATGCTTTTAACATTTTCAGAGCTGCTTAAAGAAATAATACCCGCTCTGTCAATCGATGAAAAACTATTGGACAAATTACCGGAATACAGAATGTTATATGTGAATAAATTCGAGCAACTAGACCGATTGTTTATACAATTAGAAAACACAATATTAAGCGAAGCAGAAGCAACAGAAGAGTATTTTAAAATCAGGGAGATTAGCATAAGGATTGAGGACTTGGATAATTCAATCCATTTGCCGGAAAAAAAGAAGCTCTATGATAGAGCAATATCGAAATTCGATGTATTTATCCACAACATGTATGATTTAGAAGATGGCGACTAATTTTAAAAGAAATAAAACGTTTGGATAGTAACTAACATAAACGGAAAGCATAAAGCTGTTAAGCTACATTTAAAAGATATACATCGATATAGATATGTATTAGCCGAAAAACTAAGGTACACTGTCAAAAACGGTCAGATACCAATCAGCACGAACCCTAAACCACCAAGAAAGCGATAAATCCCAGTCCTCAAGCGCATCTTTAAATATTAACACACAAAATAAACAGTTATGGCAAAGCAAAATAACACCAAACGACCAAATCCTACTACAAAAACTGACAAAGGCGGGGACCGGTCACCGAAATCCGTACAACTTCCCACATCAAGAAACCCTCCACCACCTAAGCCAAAAAAATAAGCTATTGATATTACAGTTTGACGCACTGCTGGAGTGCGCAATATGCCTTTGCCACTGCCGACTATCCGGGGCCCTTCGGACATTATCAATTACTTGGCTAGGACTAAATCATCAATGTAATGGGTGTTAGGCTTTTGTAGCGTTAGAGTAACGCGACAAAAGTTACTGAAAAGTAAACGAAAAAAGACGAAGAAAAGAACGCTACGATAAAAATGTTCGAATTATTCTCGTAACTTATAAACATAATATTGGATATAAAAATAAACACGGAAAACCTGATTGACTCACCTTATTCCGAGTCAAAAAAATCAGCATTCGTTTTTGAGGATGACGAATTCTTAGAGCAAATTATACAGGAGCTCAAAAATGCCCATCCATCTGTTTTTTTGGTTTCGGGTTATCGAGGTGTTGGCAAGACGTCTTTCGTTGTCAGAGTGGCTGAACACCTTAAAGCAGATCACATATTTGCATCCATAAATGTTGCCAAATATGAGGGCTATCCTCACCTCGTAAAACGCCTAATTAGACAACTATACCTTTCTTTTGATGCTTATACAAAAAAGCAAAATGTTGATCAAGAGCTCATAGATGAGTTTGCTTTGTTATACGACCGCACATTTAACGATGTTGTCAATAACCAGTTAATTAGAGAACAAGAAGAAAATAAGCTTGAACATACCGCAGCATTAAATCTGAAGAAGCTATTTCTGCCGATTGCATTCGCATTAATAACTGTCATCAACCTTGGGCTCGATCTTATTCCTTCAAGACTAACCAATACCATTCTAGCTATTACCGGATTGATTTGGAGTACACTTACAACATGGAAATTAGCAATCAAAAAAACAGCAACGGAGACAAATACCAATGAATCATCTAGAAAAAGCTTATATGATGACGAGATTGCTGAACACTATCTTTTAGAGATTCTGAAAAAAATAAACGAGAACAAAACAAAAGTTCTCATTGCTTTTGATGAATTGGATAAGCACGACAATATTACAGACGTTATGCGAATCATAGATGATCTTAAGCCACTACTACTTTCTGGTAGAGCAAATTTCTTTGTTATTGCCGGACAGCAGCTTAGCTATCATTATGAAGAAGCAGCAATGAAAGAAAATGAAGTGATTTCGAGCATTTTTTCTAAAACCATCCATATTCCGTTTCTCAGTCAGGCAACGCTAAAGAGTTATTGCTTAAACCTGTTAATCGAAGAAAAAGATAAGAAAAATGAACTTGTATTAGATTTTTTAGATTCGATGATATTACATTCAAGGAGAATTCCTCGCATATTGGTTAACTTGATCAGATCGAATCTACAATGGCAAAATAACGAGGCGTATTTAGTACTGGATGAAATCAAAAGCAGCGAACACAGTAGAAACGCAAAATTATTGAGTAGCTTAAGCAAAGTTACCGACCAAACCCTTTCTAAAATTTCTATAACGCCGACTCAACTTGATTTTTTTACAGCACAAATACACATTTGGGCACGTAGGATGATAGAATATAGATCGGCTCATTTTCTTTTAAGTGAAGTTAAGGATATCAATTCCTATAAGGGAAAAGCTCCGGCACGCTACTATCTGCAACTAGATAATCTTGGGGAGTTATTGACTGACGAGCTATTGCAAAAAGAATTATTAGGCATCAGCCATAGCGACGATGAGGAAGAAGAAAGTCATTATTATTGGACCCGGTTTAATGAGAGCCCTATCGAATACAGGTTTTCTAATGACGAAACCGGTCTGTGGAGTCAGGCATCTCAACAAGGGATTAGCAGTGGAGATTTCATTACAGAATTTGCCGAATTTGAGCAGTTGACTAGACATATAAGTGGGGAAATCGGGATAAATCAAAAACAACCGGTTATGGCATTAGATACACTTCTTAGCACTCTTAAATCAAAAGGTGTAATAGGACAAAAACCTATCGATTCGGCGAAAGAAATAATAAAAGCAAGAAATCAAATTGTGCATGGGGAAAGAGTCGGTAATGAGGCTATTAAGCTTGTGGACGAATCCATTTTTAATCTTAGACGGCTGAAGGCTGAAATTTTGGAAGACTATGTGTTTTATATTGGCAAAGACACACTGCCAGACTATATTATACAAAGGGATAACCGCGGTAATTTCGATTTTGTTGCAGAAAGCAACAATAAAACAATTGCAGTCGATGTAAAATACCGAAAAAAAGCTTCAGCAAACACCTCAGACGTCATAAATGCATTTCGAAATTTCGAAAATTTCAAAAAAATCACTCCTCATAATACGAGATATGTATTATTCTATTTCGTCGCCGCCGAAAGCACCTATTCCAAGTTACAGGGGACTGTCCGTAGGCTTTTAGATAAAGATTTTTCAGCACTGAAAGACAGTGCTGAAATTGTCTATATTTCAGAAAATCCCGACGAATCATTCAAAAAAATCTTCACAGAAAAACTACAGGAGCTCGCGGCAAAGCCAGAAATCCAAGCCTATTCAGTTTCCCCCGGATTTAATCAATTTGAGGCCAAGGAAAATCTGACTAAAGAGTTTCTAAAATACATCCAAGATTACTTTCTGTTTGAAGCACTTTATAGCCATAGTATAGTGAATAATACAAATATTGAGCGCGATTTGCTATCCATTCAACAAAATGACATTTCGCCTAATCTTAACCATATATACTCCTTATGGCAATCATCGTATAAAATTCTTCGACATATAGAAACTTTAAAAAATAGGTCTGAATCAGACGAGCAAAACAATCTTGACTTGATTACTTCATATATTTATTACGTGATGATCGGGTTATGGGGAGATGTACCATTGTTATCAGAACTGAGCGGACATGATGTAAGCTTTGCTCCGCCAAGGGTCTCTGCGGTACAGGTTAGAGATACAAATATCTCTCAACTTAAGGATTTGTTACATAAAACTAAAGAAAACACATCTCATTATATTCAAGCGGCTTCGATTATAGCGAAATACTATTTGGAAACGAAAGACTATTATGCGGTGAGCGAGTACACAAAATCAATCATTAATGCTCCCAATTTTTCTCTAGCAGTAACCGATGAAATTTTCGATACTGAAAAGGAAGCCATAATGGGTCACAATCTTCGAGAACACAAAGACATACAAAACAGTGAGTATGTGGAATTATGCGGTAAGGGAAAGTACATTCATATTATAAGGAATACAGAAATCCTTTTAATGGCCGCTGAGGCAAGTTTTCATTTAGGAAATTATGATGATGCTACGAATTTCATTAATAAGCTTAAAAGAAGAAATAATAAGGAGGCAATAGACAAAATAAACGAAGACTTCATTACGATTCTGATTGATGAATGGCGAGAAAACCTTGGTGGAGAAGGTTCTTATTTCTTGGCACTGAAAAGAAATGAACTTGCAACAAGCGAACTACACATTGAAGAATATAAACTTCTCTTACCCATACCTCAACAGGAACTTGTATTAAATCCTAATATGATGCAAAACCCTGGGTATTAAATGAGATTTTAAAAGGTGATTATTAGATCAGTTAAAGTGGCTATTATACGTGAAACACCTAAACCAAAGTACTTTTTACTTAAACTATTATTTTGACTGGTTATCGCTCAATACATGATCTGGATGGTAGTCTTCACCATTCCAATTATAATACGTATAGGTGAAATAATGCCACAAAGATTTAACCAATGAAAAAACTGACTTTAGCTATGCTTATTATTTCAATCTTCGGGGCTGCCCGTAGCCAACAACTGATGATAAACGACACATGGTTTACTGGAGAAGGAGAAAATAACGGTAGACCAATAATCATCCGGGGTAGGCAACACTTGAAAAACCTGATGATGTCAGAGCGCTTCTCCAGTTTAGTGGAGGTAATTTGGAACTATAAACCTACTAATGACTCTGCATTGCCGACACCAGACGAAAATGTGAAAATGGGTGAGTTTGAAGACAAATTCGTCGAAGTTCTTGAAGCGGATTTACAGTCGGTATTGACACTGGTATATACCCATAATGGACAACGAACATGGATTTTATACACGCAATCTGCTGAAGAGTTTGAAAAGCGATTCAGTGATATACAAGAGAATCTCAAACTTTCACTTGCAATTGAAAAGGATACTGATCCTGACTGGACATTATATCGTGGGATATTAGAAAATTTCGGGTTGGAGCCTAAGTAAGATATTACAAGGAAAATATCGAATAAGTTTGATAAGATGAAAAAATCACATTTCACCAATAAGACAATATATTGGATAGTTATCGTGTTGATCAGCGGGCTGATGCTTTGGAACTTCTATGCGACTGTAATCACAGGACAATTGATTGGGCTATTGCCAATAACTATTCAAGGCGCGCTATTGTGGTTGATTTTTGATAACCATCAGTATGCTAAAATCGCTATAAAGGTTTGGGCAATTATATTTTTCTGTATTGCGTCAGGGCTACAATTTATCGGAAGATTACTGCAGGATTTTGTTGAGGGCTTCGTTAATATCGATAAAATGCACTACTTAAAAACAGGCGTGACGCTGCTTATTGGGGTTTTTATTATTATGGCAATCAATAAAAGTGTTAAGATTATTGAAATAGAGAGTGAATTGTCCGACGATAAAGTGGAATAACACACTAGAACCTCGCTATATACTATGAAAAAATTCGCTTTAGCAATAGCGTTAGTTTCTTTTATACTCGTCGCCTATGGGCAGCATGGGCCAGCGAAGGGAGATTACTTTTTATTATTAAAGAATCAACGGACAATTTCGGTTAACACATATAAAAATGATCAGTTAGTTGAACATACCACGCATACAATTAACAAGGATATGATTTACGCGACTGATGGAGCGTCGGCGGTAGCGTTATTGGATACAGCCAAAAATGACCTGTTGATTTTTGATATTAATACGTTAAATGAAATTAGGTTAACCGTACCGTATGCGCTGAAGACTAAAACGGTATTTTTAATCCAGGGGAGTGTTTTCATTGGCGGGGAAATGATAAGTGAAATGCTTGTTCAATATCATATTGCAAAGGATGAATGGTATGCTTTGGAAATACCAGAAGAAGTAAGTCTCCCAGGTAAGGCAATAGACGACATTGTCGTCAATGAAAACCTGCTTATCGCGATCGATAACCTTGTTATGCCAAAATACATCCTATGTTATAAGTTTAGTTCAACGGGTAGTTTAACACTGTCGCATTCCACGATGCTAAAATCAAATGGACCTTACGAAAGCATCTACCAAGGACGGATAACTAATAAATATTTTGGCCTTCGGTCTGGAACATACAGTGGTGACACCGGAGCGTCCGGGCACATTTCTATTTATGATGGAATTGACTTAAAAAGAAGTTTTGCTATTACCAGCGGAATGGATGATAAAGGTTATCATACATTCTCTGACTTTGTAATTGTAGAAGATAAAATAGTTGTCGCCAGCAAAGAAAAGGGGCTAGGCATTTTCGAGATTAAGCCCAACTATTTTAAGGATACCGACGATTATGGGATGGTCAAGTTTAATAACCAAGTAAGCGCATCAAGAATTAGATACCGCAAATTGAAGAATGGGAATATAAAAAAACTGGTAGTTATACCGGGTACAACTTCGGTGGTTCTAACCGTCGAAAATAATTGGGGCAGCATAAGACAGGAGATTATTCAAATTTAGTGTGTTGTTCACGTGGCGACGCGATTACTGTTATACACTTAACTTTGCAACGTTGAATAAGTCAAAAGCTGTTACTAGCAGATGTAACCATGAATATCCTCTTTGTTTGCAGCCGTAACCAGTGGCGTAGCCGGACCGCCGAAGACTTGTTTAAATACCAGCAGCATCAGGTCCGATCTGCTGGAACGGCGTCATCGGCACGAATAAAGATTTCAGAGAAAATAATACAGTGGGCCGACTTGATTTTGGTAATGGAGAAGCGGCATAAGGTGATCTTACAGGAAAAATTCGGCAACAGTCTGCAGAGAAGAAAAATGCTTGTACTCGACATTCCGGATGAATATGGCTATATGGAACCTGAACTGGTGGAAATACTTGAACAATATTGGAAGTCAATTGTGGGATAAGGCTTTAAATTTTGGAATTTATCGGATTAGTCTTTACTTTTAACTAAACCGATGTGACCTAGGCCTGAAGCGAGCGGAGTTTTGGTTTATATTGAATCGATAAGCGACAACTATTGATTTATCATGAAAAGCTTAGTAAAGGCCAAACCGTGGGTGGTTTTCTTATTGACGACTGTTAGTGGATGGTTTTCAAATTTCATCATCGTCGATTATCCGACTATGACTGCAATGATCCGGATATTGGGCCTGGCTATGTGGGCTGCTTATCCGCTCTCGCTTCAACAGGCAATTCAAGATTATGTGCCGCGCAAGGTCACGATCAACGAAAACTTTTATCTTTTTAATGGATTCACTTGGTTTGTCTCGTACGCCATAGTCATCATATTATTTACTAATGAAAGAATCACATTTACCAGCTGGCAATTGCTCCCCGCACTTTATGGTTTGTTTGCATACTTCTATTTTATGATGTACCCCGCTAAGGTATTATGGTGTGCACAAAGAAAGCGCGAGGCTCGTATAGGTGAATATTACGGCGATGCGTTGCTGCTGTTGATCCTTCCTATTGGAATATGGTTTTTGCAGCCCAAGGTAAAGCGCATTATGCAACGGGAGCTGGAAGGGGAATCTACAAATGGTTTTAAGGACAAGGAACAATAAACCAATGGGAATAAAAGCAAGCAATATCATACTATTTATCGCTATCTTATTGAGGCCATTGGGCTGACAAGAGTGGTGAAGGCATCGGTAAGTGACTTACTAACAGAAAAACAAGAACACACTAATCTTATAACGATGTTATTTTTAAAGGCAAAGGCTTGGGTCATCTTCTTCTTCTTGCTCTTGTTTCCGATATTGGGAACAATTGTGGTGGTTACGATTGGCAGGGTACTGGAAATACCGGGCATCATATCGATCGGCACCGTGATTGCTTGGCTACCTATCATTATTGTTTATGCCGGATGGCTGTGGAATGCCGGAATTTATCTTATTTGTGAGCCAAATAAGATGAAATGGTTTCGGAGGTTATATTGGGCGATATTCATCGTTGGTTTTTTGGTGGGCCCGCTGTTGAATGTGCTATTTAAAGACCATTTGCCTGTACTGATGGAGATCATCGGATTATTGAATTTCATTGGATTGCTCTATTGCATCAATCTAATTCGCAAGGGATTGCATCAGCGCGAAAACGAACTTGGACTAACGGGTTCATCAAGGCTTATTGACTTTTTCCTTATCTGGCTTTTGCCGGTTGGAATTTGGTTTACACAGCCACGGATCCAAAGAGCTTTGAAGTTGAGCGCTCCGGATAACTAAAATCCTTAAAAGAGTTACAATCCTCCAAAAGCAAATACTGAAACCCTAAACAAAATGAACACTGAGAAGCCACCAGAGCAACGCATCTATAACGACAAGGCCATTGGCATTGCTGCCTTTATTGGCGGTCCTTTGACTATAGGCTACGCGATTGCCCAAAACTTTAAGGTCTTTAACCAACCGAAGCAGGCAAGATGGGCCTGGATCATTGCTGTTTTGGCTACTGCATTGATATTCGGCAGCATAATACTGATCCCCGCCTTGGAAAATGTTCCAAACGCCCTGATTCCCATATTTTACACTTCCATAGGTTATGTATTGGCGCAGCATTATCAGGGGAAAAGCATTGAAGCCCACAAGGATGCGGGCGGGCTTTTTTACACCTGGAAAAGGGCAGTTGGCGTAGGGGTGATTGGCCTGGTGGTAACGATGGCGGCGGTGATAAGTATCGTCTGGTTGGTTGACCAGCAGACGAACGGCAAGACACTGCATAAGACCTACGGGACAATGCAGCATGAAATTAGTTACTACGAAAAGAACTTGACGGAAGCGGAAGTTGACCAGGTTGCTAACGGCCTGATCACGACAGGCTTTTTCGACCAGGCAATGACCAAGTACGTATTTGCGGAAAAGGTGGAAGGCAATTATGAACTGTTCATTCCAGTAGTGGGTGATATCGCGCAAGATGATCCGGCCCTGGCACTATTTATGCAATTGCGCGATGATGTACAGGAGCGTTTCCCGGATAATAAAGTGGTTGTTAATCTGATTGTGGAATACCTGGATAATGTGGTGAAACGATTGGAGTAGTAAAACAGCGGTTTAAGGTTCATTTATTGAGTAACATATTCCCTTCCCAGCATATAATCTACGTCAGTCTATTGTATTGGCCCTAAACGTGCAACGATGAATTTGATAGCCGACTATTGGAAAACTTTCCAGGAAAACCATCCTGAATATGCGGACGTGAAGCCGCTAACCTATCATTACTGCGATAACAAAAAGGATGCTGACGAATGCGCTGACCTGGTTGTAAAGAAAATCAAGCAAGCAACTTCGCCTTCAGTCTGGTGGTTTGAAAAGTATAAAGAAGAATTCCCAAAAATTGGCGACCTGGCCATCATTACCAATTGGGATGGAGAGCCTAAAGCTATCGTCAGAACCATAAAAACCGAAATTATAAAATTCAAGGATATTACCGCTGAATACGCCCGGATAGAAGGAG
>NZ_JAMSLW010000005.1 GCF_024643285.1 Parapedobacter lycopersici | reverse complement strand
CCCGACATAGCCCGCCCCGATGCAGCAGATGTTTGTGATGTTCATAATGATACTATATAATAATAGTGTGGGAGTTTGGTTTCTTTATTTGACAAATAAGTAGTCTGGGAACAGTAAAAATAAACACATTGCAATACCGGAGATTGGCAAACTCTCTAGTCAAGGGTAAGCCAGCATATCTTTGTTCGATAGTATTAAGGATGTTTTCGACAATGAAAAACGCTCTATCGTTCATTTTCCAGACAGAAATATGAGCAACAAAGGTACTCGTTTTCTAAAAAGATACAAATTTAATCTTATCTTATTTTAAGCAGTTATTTCGATATTTCAGAAAAGACCAGTTCCCCATTCTTAAATTTCGTCTGCTCAAGCAATGTACCAATGGTTGGTGTTACAGCAAAAGTTTGTAATAAGAAAAGGTCTTGAAGATTTCGAACGTTTGAACCCAAAAAGTCTACATAGCCCGCCTTTAGGAGTTTAGTCGCAAAAGAACTCGCCCTCCTTCCATAGTGGCCAACCAAGGACAATAAATTGACTTGGAAAAAACAGCCCAAATCCCGCAAATACTCAAGAGCCGCCATACTACGAATGAGATCAGGGAGGTTTTCAGGCTGTACAATAACCGGCTCGTAGCCTCGGGCCCGTAACTCAAAAAGAGGTCCCTTTAAATCTCTAACCGATTCATGATTTGAGATATCCAACAATACATAGTTACCAGGAAGTGCACGAATAGAATGTTGACGAACAAATTCTTCAAATCCTTCGCCAATACAATATTCCGCTGCTGGCGTAATGGATACGATAATACCATGTTGGTCTACATGTTGTTGAAGTTGTATGGCGGCCTGTTGAATAGCCTGATCCGCCAAACGGTAATCGGGACCTCGGAGTTGAGGTGTTGTAATCAAATGCCGGTATCCTAATGCCGTTAGTCCCTGTACCAGGGCTGTAGCAGAATCCAAATGAGCTGGTCCGCCGGCAATACCTGGTAATAATTGGGCCCGTAAATCAACTGTTGTTGCACGGTTAACAGGGAAGGGCTGTTTCGCTTTTAATATGAACATACAAATCTTATACCTAATGTAGCTAATGAATAACTAACGGTCTCTTCTTTAGATCTCTATCGAATTTTTCATACGGCGAGTTGTTGCTCTTAAATTCTGGAACTATAGCCTTCATTTGACAAACAATTTCGCCTGTTCGTTGCCCCATAGCCGAATCAAGCAGCTTATCAATTTGCTGTACAACAGTCTCAAGTCCATAAGGACGGACTCGGGCAATGCTAATTTTTTCATGATGTGTTGGCAACGCTTTTTCAGCGTCATTAAGCAACTCTTCATATAGTTTTTCGCCTTGCCGAAGCCCGGTATACACAATATCAATATCAATGCCGGGTTTTAATCCGGCCAACAGTACCATCTTAGTTGCCAAATCGGCAATTTTAACGGGCTTACCCATGTCAAATACAAAGATTTCACCACCTTGGCCCATAGTTCCAGCCTCCAGTACTAGCTGTACTGCTTCCGGAATAGTCATAAAATAGCGTGTAATTTCCGGATGAGTCACTGTAATGGGTCCGCCTTCTTCGATTTGCTTCCTAAAGCGTGGAATCACAGAACCATTAGAACCCAATACATTCCCAAATCGCGTGGTGATGAAGCGGGTAGGACTATTCGTCATCATATTGCAAGTTTGTGTATAAATCTCCGCAATCCGCTTCGAAGCACCCATTACATTGGTAGGGTTAACCGCTTTATCTGTCGAGATCATAACGAACTTCTCCACGTTATGTTTGATGGCTAAATCAGCCAATAATCTCGTTCCTCCTACATTAGTAAGCACTGCTTCCGCCGGGTGGACCTCCATCATTGGTACATGTTTGTAGGCGGCAGCGTGGAATATCACCTGAGGTTGGTAGGTCGAAAATAGTGTGTCCATCCGCTGTATATTACAGATATCCGCCATATAAGGAATAAATAACTTTGCATTATATTTGGCTTGTAATTCCAGTTGCACGTCGTGTAATGCGCTTTCTGCTTGATCACAAAGAATCACTTGTTCAGGATGAAAAGTCATTACCTGACGCACCACCTCTGAACCGATAGAGCCAGCAGCTCCAGTAACTAAAATGCGCTTACCCTTTAAATCCCGACTTACCAGTTGATTATTAATAACGATAGGTTTGCGCTCTAGCAGGTCTTCAATCCGTAAACGTTGCACTTGTTTTGGATTAATTTGTCCAGACATCCACTGTTGCACCGGTGGAACAGTCATTACCTTAATACCTAGTCGCAAACAACGTTCGATCAATACTTGTTTATCTCTGCTATCCAACTGCTCTTTCACTAAAAAGAGTTGCGAAACGTGATGTTTTTCTTTTAACTTAATCAGATCCTTAATGTGATACACATTACATTGTTCAATAGTGCTTCGCAACCGCGCACGTGCATGATCAACAAAGGCGGTGACCTGAATCCGAGGTTGAGGTAACCCTCGTAATGCTTGTGCCACCATAATAGCGCGATGATCCGTTCCATAAACGGCTACTTTGGTCTTTTGATCACCGTGATGTGCTGCAAAGAAATAGTAGAGCTGCTTAGTAGCGAGACGCAATAAAATCAATGTCAAGGTACTTATGCACCAATTTAACACTAATAATTTCCAGTTTTCTTGAAAAGACAAGTTAACAAAGGGAACCCATCCAATCCACAACAAAAAACCAAAAGAAAGGGACGTGAATAGTGTAGTGATTAGTATCCGAGCAATATCCGCCGTATTCGTATAACGCACTAGCCCTTTATATGTGCGTAACAAATAAAGTGTAATGAGCGAGAAAAATGCGTAAATTGATAGTAACGGAATAAATGCAGGTTTCAATAATCCGCTAACTGAAAAATCCTGTACAAAAAAATAAGCAATGAAAAACGCCCAGGTCATCAACCCAGTATCGATGAGCAGAATAATCCACCGTGGCATTGTCCGAAGGCTAGTGAAGTCAAAGTATTTCATATCATGCCTAAAATCAAACCATCAACATGTTTTCTTTGTCGAAAACATGTCGTAATAACAACCGTCCTGTCACATAAAAACTGTAGTTTCTATAGACATAATAAAATGTTTACCTTGGTAGATATAAAATGGATAGATTAAAATCGCTGAAAAACGGTCGATTGAAGTCAAAAACCAGTCTGCCTGCTCGCTTTCTATCTATCTGCGAGAGTACGAAACAAAAATGAAGCCACTTTAAAAAAAAGCAGATTAAATATTCGTGATATTTTATCTGATGTTTTGATATAGGACCAATCCTTTTTTCAGGGGCGTCCCTAGGAGGGTAAACCGGACCCGTCGTCCGATCGTTTCGTAGATTTTAGATGCCAACTGTTCAAGATAGGTTTCATTGAGGGTCTGACCGACAATTATTACTTCGACAGTACCTGTATCACGTCCGGCCGCATAATCACCCGTAAGTACGACCTGCTGTACGTCGCCCATGCGGTCTAAAACCCGACTCACAATAGTGTCCAAGCCCAAATATTTGTGTACAATATTCTGCAGGGATGCAAATAATGGGTGTTTGGTATTTGCACGATAGGCAATTCGATTTTGGATGGTTTGCCTCTCCAAATACCCTGCTTCGCATAGGTTATTGAGTTCCTTCCGAATAGCGTTGGTAGATTCATTAAACTCTTCCGCCAGTCCACGCATATGCCCTTGGTTAGCGGCATCGATAAAAAATTTAACCAGTAGCCGAAGACGTGTTTTGGAAGTAATTAAAGAATCTAGCATATCCATCCCATACGATGAGCAACAAAGGTACTCGAATTTTTTAGGCCTTGCAAATTATCGTCACATCATCGTTATGATAGCAAGCTAAGAAGAACCTGAGATATACGACGTTACATTAGCGAGGAAGGCTATCGGCTCTTTTTGTACTTCCATCTACCGCGGCTAACTGGGTCAATGCGCTGTTTAACGCGCTTCCAAAACGACCGCTTTTCATCAAACTCTTCACCATAGCCATAGCCGTAGCCGTAGCCATAACGAGTTCCATTTTCTGGCTTCGCATCGTTCATCACCAACATAACATTATGGATCTTCTTATTTTCATATATATCCTTAATGACGTAGGCATTTTGTTTGAATGTATAATTGTATCGAACCATGTAAGCCGCCATGTCCACATACTTAGCCAATGTAAACGCATCCGCTACTTGCCCAATAGGTGAGGTGTCAACTAAAATATGATCATATTGCTTTCTCAATTCGCTAAAAAGCAGGCCAATCCTGGGACTCATCAGTAGTTCTGCTGGATTTGGCGGGATTGGACCCGCACCGATAACCGATAGCCCCTCAACCAGTCCAGTCTCAAAAACTAGATCCTCAATATGCAGTCGTTCATCAATTAAATAATTGGTGATCCCGGGATTTTTGACGAGTAACTCAATGTCCTTTAATACACGTGGCCGTCGGATATCAAATTCTAAGACCACTATTTTCTTGCCGGTAATCGCTAAGCTGGCTGCCAGATTAATAGCAAAAAATGTCTTCCCTTCGCCGCTCATACTGGAAGTCACCATAATGACCTGATTGGCCCCTCCATTTGCAGCAAACTGCAAATTAGTTCGAATCAACCTAAACAGTTCCGCAATTTCCGTTCGAACAGATTTATTTACTACCAGCACATCTCTTCCATCGCTATGACTCAATTCGCCTAAAATAGGCACATCGACGATGTTTGTTACATCTTTTAGCGTCTGAATCTTATCATTCAATAAATCCTTTGCATATAATGCACCAACAGGGGCGACAATCCCGATGATCAAAGCAAAAAGCAATACCAATATCTTCTTTGGTTTGACCGGCGTATCGCCAGCCATCGCCGAATCGATAATTCTAGAATTAGTGGTATTTGACGCCATCGAAATGGCTGATTCTTCTCGCTTTTGTAGTAAATACCCGTATAAACGTTCCTTAATGCTCTGTTCACGCTGAATTTCCAGCAAATCGCGTTCAACTGTGGGAACACGTTGAATCCGGTTTTGGAACTGCCCAGTATTTGCCAATAAATTGTCTCGTGTAATTTCCAAGCCGGATTTAATGTTACGAAGGTTCTCCTGAATATTTCGTCGCAGATTTACGAGTTGTTCATCTACTGTTTGCACTAAGGGATTACTCTCCTGAGTTGTGCGCAACAACCTTTGTCTTTCCAATTGCAATTCATTAAACTGAGCGATTAGATTTTGCAAGGTAATATCCTGAATACCCAGTGCACTTGGCACCAATTGCTCGCCACTATTCTCGTTTTGAAGATATTCTTCAATAGAAGCAAGTACCCGTAATTGAGTTTCATACCCTGTAACCTGTCTATTATACTCACCCGCTTGCGTTAGATACTGTTCGATTTCCGTGCTAACACCCGTGATTTCGTGTTCGCGCTTGTATCGTTCTACATTCGCTTCGACATCAGAGAGTTCGGACACGAGTAACTTGAGTCGATCGTCAATAAACTCGACCGTATTGGCCGCAATCTGATTTTTGTCCTCAATAGCTTCACTATTATATAATTCAACGAGCTTATTGATGATGTCCACGCCTCTTTGCCGAACCGGTTCAACAAGTGTGATCTTCAATACGCTAGCATCTTTGTTTACCGGTTCAATTGAAATTTCATTGTTGTAATAATTGGCTAGTTTGCGAAGATCATTAAACACGATTCGAATCAATGTTCCTTTTTCCATGGGTCGAATCGCAGTAACCGTAAAACGATAATAAGGCCGCTGAATCTCCGTACCAAATGAGTATGTTCCAACAATTTCATTTTCTTCCAGTAGTTCGAATCGGCTGCCCCCCTTTGCTCGAATTTCGAGATTTGTCTTATAAGCTAAGGTATCTAACGTATGGACCGTTACTCGGAGCGGAACACTGTCTGCATAAAGTTCCGTGGAGCGCATAGCAGTTTCTTCAAAATAGGAGACCTGTAAAGATAGTGATGTTAGAACACGTTGCATTAGTCCCTTACTCTTCAGCACTTCGGTTTCATTGGCAATGTTCTGTCCTGACTGGCCAAATCCCAAATCCGCGAATGCAGCCATATCAGATACGTTGCCCCCCTTTTTATCGTCCTTAATTAATAGAGTACTGCTTACTTCATATTGCGGAGTAGCGTAGTTTAGATACAAAAACGCTAAAAATAAGCATGTTAACACAGAAATCACAAACCAATACCAGTGACGAAGATAATTGGTCAATAATGCCCTAATGTCAATCTGTTCTCCTTCGTATTCTTGGGATATTTTGGTATTCATCAATGCATTCTTAGGTTACAATATACGCTGCAAAAATAGACCAAGGGTCGTCAGTCCGGCAAAGACAGCGGTAACAATACGTAGTGCCCGATCTCCACTGGGATCCCTATATCGTGAAGGTTCTACATATATCACGTCGTTTTGACGCAAATAGAAATAGGGAGAGTTCAAGGCGTCTTTGTCGTTAAGATTTAAGCGTACCATCGTTCGTTCTCCATCAATTTCCCGGATCAGTAACACATTGTCTCGCTTACCAAACTCGGTCATATCACCAGCCAGACCCAATGCTTCAATGATATTGATTCGTTCTGTGGGTACTTGGAAAGTTGATGGGTTCCGTACCTCGCCCACAACAGTGACACGAAAGTTGGTAAAGCGAACGTTAATAATCGGGTCCTTGACATATTCACTAACCAGCGTCACCATTTTCTGGCGCACCTGATCGCGCGTTAACCCTTCCACTTGCACCTGCCCTAATACCGGAAAACTGATAAAACCGTCTGCATTTACAAGATAGCCTTGTTGACCTACATTCCCTTCGGAAGATGTGCTGTAACGGCTTTCTTCAACAGATTGAATCGTTCCCGTATTAAACAATCGATTGGTCTCTGGATTCAAACTATTTACCATAATCCGCAACACATCATTCGGCTGAACGGTCGGTTCTTCCACCTCACCCATCGCTACCTTGTATGCTACGGTGTCCGGCAAGTCACTGAAGTACACCAAATTTTGTCGACTGCCGCAGGAGGCAAATAGCCCCGCAAACACGATCGTCAATAATAGAAGGCGAAACAAAGGAGTAAACAAGAATTTTTGCATATATCCGGTTATTGTATAACCCATAAGCTAACGTATTTTTCGTACAACACCAGGTATAGGTCAATAATTACATAAACGGCAGCAAAAATAAACATTCCACTAAAGAATCCAACAGTTAAAACAACCTATGTGCCAAAAAGGTTCACAGCGGCTGTGGCGATGAGTTGCCGATTCAGAAATGAACCGTGCTCCAAAAATTTAACTAGTTTTTGATCTACCGTGAAATTAAGCAGTCGCTTCAAATGTTTCTCATGGTGCAGATCCGTGCCCAGCAAATCCACCAGCCCCTCCTCCAGTAACCATTCCGCCGCATGTTTTTCGGATTTACCATAATATCCCATTAATGACAAGATGTTTACTTGAAACAGGCAGCCCAGTTCTTTAAGCCGTTCGTATTCGGCAGACTTATCAAATAGATAATGATATCGTTCGGGGTGGGCTAAGACCGGTGTATATCCTATAGCCCGTAAATTAAAAATATAGGATTCCAAGTTTAACGGTCGGTGAAGATAAGGGGTTTCCACCAGTAGATACTGATCGCCCGCAAGGGGAATTAACGCATCCTGCTTTACCAAATGTCCAAACCCTTCGTCCATCATAAACTCCGCTGCAAAACGAAGCTTCGGCAGTGTCGGATCCGTTTCTGCGGCTTGTTTTAATTGCTCGTAAGCATGCTGTATCGTGTGCTTGTCGTTACGGTGGATATCCGCCATGACGTGGGGCGTGGCAATCAGGGTATCATACCCCATTTCGGCTAAGCCACGCATTAACTGCAGCGAGGTTGCCACATCGGGTGAGCCATCATCAACACCGGGAAGAACGTGGGAGTGCATGTCGGTTTTCAATAACTCACCGATCGGGAACTGTACCAGCTTCTTCTTACTTCCAAATAGAAATATTCCCATTCAATTTAATCGTGTTTGTTTAGTCTCTGTTGTTTGTACTCAAATAATATACCAAGATAAAGATTTATCTCATTGGGGTTGTTATTATTTTATGTTTTTGAGGGTGAATTACCTACTTATGGGTAGGTAATTCTTACTTTTTTTCCGCAAAAAAGTAAGTAAAACCGACCGAAGGGAGTTCATGAACACCGATTAAAATAAACACACAGTGAATAAACTCGTCGCTGGAATCTTTCGCCACAGTGGATAGTGCATCAACCTACATCCTGCGAAATCTTCTAGGCGACTTTCATAGCGGCACAACAGTTTCCGCCAGCAGCCGTACTTAACATTTTTCTCTAATCCAATCCATCATCTGCATCCCGCAAAATCTTCCATGCGACTTTTACTGCGGCGTAACAGCCTCTGCCAGCAGCCAGTTCATCTTTCTCTCTCCTACCAGCCGTAAATGCGCCATTCGCGCACCGCGAAATCCCAAGCCAACTTTTATTGTGACACAACATCGCTTTCCTATACCTTCCCTCATTAAATAGCTGCCCCTCAAGCCGCAAAGGTAGCTAAAATTTTGCCGATCAATGAACTAACGTCTTATATAGAACAGACATCCGCTGCACAACGCTACAACGTAACTGAATTTATTTGTATCTTTGTAATCAACGTATTACATAGGAGTAGTGCATGTTATCTAAAAAGACAAAATACGCGATCAAGGCGCTGATCGTGCTGGGCCGGAATTATGGCAACGAACCCATGCAGATCATGCGCATTGCGGAGGAAGAAAATATTCCCAAAAAATTCCTGGAGCAGATCCTGCTGGAGATGCGCAATGCGGGGATTCTATATAGTAAAAAGGGGGCCGGCGGTGGCTACAGCCTGAACAAAGCGCCGGAAGACATCCGCCTGTCGCAGGTGATGCGCCTCATAGACGGACCCATTGCTCTGCTGCCCTGCGTGAGCCTGAACTTTTATCGCAGCTGCGATGAGTGCAAGTCAGAAGAGATTTGTGGCATCCGCGATACATTTGTGGATGTTCGCAACGCAATGTTGCAGATTCTCAACGATACGAGCATCGCGGATATCCTGAATAAAGAGAAACGCCTGAACCTGGAAGTGTAATCGGCCTACTGCTGCATTACTGTAATTCGCCCGCCGGCGGATAAACAATCCATGTGGATAGATCAGTTCTTGCACGGACAACTCCGTTGCATGCCCTGCGATGAAGGCATTATACACGGTCACGCAAACATTTCCTGTATCTTCCGTGTTTCTCTTCTGATGAAACCCATATGGAAATGGGCAATCGGCATCACAGCCAGCCTAATCTTTCTTGTTTTAATCGGTGCCTGGTACCTCAGCAAACGGTGGAAACCGCTGGTGGAGACCAAACTGCGGGAGGCGGTATTAACCGGTACCGACAGCCTGTACCGCATCAGCTACAACGGAATTGATTTCTCACTCATTACGGGGAATGCAGCCGTATCCCACGTTCAGCTGACACTGGATTCCGCCGTTTACACCCGGTTGGAGCGGGAACAGCGGGCTCCTGACCTCACCTATGGCGTCACGGCGCAGCGCATAAAGCTGGGCGGTATTGGCCTGTTGCGTATGCTGCTCAGCCGGAACCTGCACATCAGCAGCCTGACGATTGACACGCCAGCCGTTAACCTTACCGACCGATACCACGCGTATAACGATACCACGGTTGCGGACAAACCGGCAAAAAACCTATACCAGCGCATTGCATCGTTTACCGATAAATTAAAAATAGGGCAGGCGCGGGTGAATGGCGGGCGGTTTGCACTGGAAAAAACAAAGGACGCCACCCGGATATCGCTCCCCCGGATCGATATCGACGTACGTGACCTGCTCATCGACTCGCTTTCCCAATCGGACACGGCGCGGTTCTACGGTGCCCGCACCATTGAAATGAACCTGTCTGGCGTCGAATTCATCCGGGCAGACGGACTTTATGCGCTGACCGCGAAAAGATTACATGCAGTAACGGATGACGGCATGCTCACCATCGACAGCCTGCGGTATTACTCCCTGGTCAGCATGGCGGAATTTTATCGTCATAAAAAGGTAGCCGAAGACATGGTGGACATGGATATTCCCCGCATCCGGCTGTCGGATATTAACCTGCCCCGGTGGATAACCGACCAAACAATCGCCGCGGGCACGTTGCACATCGACAGCGGTGGCACCATCGCCGTGTCGAAGGATTTATTTTATCCGGAGCCGATTGAAAATAAAATCGGCCGCGCACCACACCAGCACCTGCTCAACCTCAAACAGCCTGTGGCTATTGATTCGATCGTGGTAAACGACCTGGACGTAAGCTTTGCTCAATTGGGTGAAAAAAGCAGGGAGGAGAGCAAAGTGACGTTCGACCATATCCAGGGTGTAATCCGTAACGCAACCAACGATTCACTGGCGCTGGCCAAAAACCGAAACATGGTGCTCGATGTAAACGCAAAGCTGATGAACGCCGGTGAGCTGTCGGTGCGGTTTGATTTTGACCTGCTGGATGAGGCAGGCGGGCATCGGTATCAGGTCAGGCTCGGGCCAATGGACGGGCGGCTGTTCAACCACGTACTCACACCGTTGATGCCTGCCGAGATTGCAAGCGCCGATATCCAGGGGTTGAATTTTAACATGCGGGCGAATAATTACCGGACGAGCGGTTCGCAGCAGTTCGACTACCGTAACCTGAAACTGAATGTGCTGAAAGCCAAGGATGAATCCGGTGAACGGGCGACGCAGAAGCTTGCCTCCTTTTTAATCAACCAGCTGGTCATCAACGACAGTAATCCGGACGCCAACGGCAAACGCCATACGGCCAGCATTGATTTTGAACGGCCCCGGACCTACTCGTTTTTCAAGATGATCTGGCAGGGAATCTTCGAGGGAGTAAAACAGTGCATGGGTTTAAGCCAGAAAGATGAGGAGCGGTTGCTCCGTGCGGCCCAACGGGGGCAATAGCAGCACAGCCCGCTGGGGTTACTGCATTCCACGCGGCTTACCCGGTCCACCTGGACGCATTACAACCCTTCAATCCCAAACCGCTCACCGAGTTGCTGCAAATCTGTCCACACCGCAGCGGCCAATGGAATCCCATTAATCCGACGCTCAGCCACCGCCAGGTCTTCGGGTTCCCCCGGAATCACCACCTGCTGCTGCGCATCAATGCGCCGGGCCTCCTTAAACCGTCCGATCCACTGATCCATGTGCCGCTTAAAATCTTCCACAGGGCGGAATCCGTCAACCCGCATAGCGCCCACGAAATGGCCGATGCCCAGACCGGGTTCATCCGGCGCGGGCTGAAGGAACGCCACAAATGGCGGCACCCACGGCCCGTAATTAGCCCCCGAAAGCACGCCCGAGAGGATATCCACCGTGGCCGACAGCCCAAATCCTTTGTGGCTACCGTGCGCATAATCGCTCCCTAGGGGCAGCAGCACACCGCCCTGCTTAAGTGCGGTGGGGTCGGTCGTCGGCTCGCCCGCCGCACCCAGCACCCACCCTTCGGGGATAGGCTTGCCGGCGCGCTCGGCAACCTCCAGCTTGCCGTTGGCCGCCGCCGCCGTGGCCATATCCACCACCACCGGCGGATGCTGGCCAGCCGGAAATGCGTAACACATCGGGTTGGTGCCCAACATGCGTTCCGACGAAAAGGTGGGGGCTACGAGCGGACTGGCGTTGGTCATCGCGTAACCGATCATATCTTCGGCCACGGCCCGGAGCGCGTGGTACGCGGCAATGCCGAAATGGTTTGAATTGCGGATGGCCACCCAGCCCGAGCCGTATTGCCTTGCTTTCTCCAGCGCAACTTCCATCGCATAAGGGGCAACGACCAGCCCCAGGCCGCGATCGCCATCAACCGTTGCGGTAGTCGGTGTTTCGTGCACTACCCGGATATCGGGCGTTGCATTGATCCGGTGTTGCTCCCAAAGGCGCACGTAGCCGCTGAGGCGTGCTACACCGTGCGAATCGATGCCGCGCAGATCGGCTGAAAGGAGTACATCGGCAGCCAGCCTGGCGTGCGTCTCGCTGCAGCCGATGGCTTTAAATACCTGCTCAGTAAATTCCCGCAGGGGTTGTTCGTATATCGTCATTTTTCTTTTTTGCTATAGTCTATGGCCTGTATGCGGCCTGCATGAGGAGACATTCCAATTGCTGTCCGCAACCCGTCACGACAAACGCATACGATGCAATGTGCCGTAAGCCCGCGTGCCTGTCCGTTATGCCGGGAAGCTGCTATTCGTCGTCAAAACCCTCGTCGTCATCAAAATCCCCGTCGAACAGGCTGTTAAACATGTCGGAAAAACTAATACCCCCATGCAGGTAAGTCTTGTTCAGCTGGGAGTATTCAGCTAATCCATGGAGCACAAACTCCATGAGCAGCAACCGCTGGCTCTCGGTCAGTTTGGGGTGCAGCTGCTTCACCAATCCATGCAGATCGGGCACTTCCATCAGCACTTTCTTATACTGGCTGTCTGTCAGTTCATCCGTAAGCTCCAGCCGGTGGCCGAGGTTAAACCACTCAATAACAGACTCGTACGGACTGTCGGTCTTCGCTTTCTTGGCTTTTTCCGGATGGGGGAAATACTGGGTAAACAGCGTTTTGATGGCACCCCCGATCAGCCGGTGGGCCACGTGCACCGGACCTTCCAGTTCGCCTTCATAAACGAGTTCAATTTTACCGGTTATGGCCGGGATAATGCCAATGAAATCCGACAGCCGGGCGATGGTCTTTTTCTGTCCAGCGACAAGCATGCGCCGTTCGGCAGCACTCACCAGGTTTTCGTATGCCGAGATGGTCAGCCGGGCGGATACGCCGGATTTCTGGTCGATAAATTCGCTGTCCCGGGCCTCAAACGCCACCTGTTCCACCAAGTCTTTCAACAGACCATCCACCTCAATGGCTTCCCGCTGGTCCGGAGTAATCCGCGCCTCCTGGAAGGTAATCTTCCGGGCAATGTCGATGGTCTTTGGATAATGCGTTAAAATCTGGCTTTCGATGCGGTCCTTGAGCGGGGTAACGATGGACCCGCGGTTGGTATAATCCTCGGGGTTGGCGGTAAATACAAACTGGATGTCGAGCGGCAGTCGGAGCTTAAAGCCACGGATCTGGATATCCTTTTCCTGCAGCATGTTAAACAGGGCCACCTGGATGCGCGCCTGCAGGTCAGGCAGCTCATTGATCACGAAGATGCCGCGGTGGGCCCGGGGAATAAGTCCGAAATGGATCACCCGTTCGTCGTTGTAGGTCAGTTTGAGGGTAGCCGCCTTAATCGGGTCCACGTCGCCCACCAGATCGGCCACGGTCACATCGGGGGTGGCCAGTTTTTCGGTATACCGTTCCGAACGATGCAGCCACGCGATGGGCGTATCGTCGCCCTTCGTTTCTATTTCATGGCGGGCATACCACGATATGGGGTGCATCGGATCGTCAAACAGCTCGCTGCCAGCCACGTAAGGCACATATTCATCCAGCAAATGCACCATCAGCCGGGCAATGCGGGTCTTGGCCTGTCCACGCAGGCCAAGCAGCAGAATGTTGTGCCGCGAAAGGATAGCGGTTTCCAGTTCCGGAATCACCGTTTCATCGTAACCGATAATGCCGGCAAACTCGGCCTTTTTATCCCGCAGCCTGTTAATTAGATTCGTCCGTAATTCTTCTTTTACTGTCCGGTATTGGTAGCCGGATTTTTTGAGTTCTTTAAGTGTCGTTATCTCGGTCATGTATGATGATCGTGCTATTTCGTTTTTTATTTAATCGTCTTTGCCGGCAGCTGCTACCGTACCGTCTTCCTTCGGTTCCGGATATAATCCTCAAAAATATACTCCCCGAGCCCGTCCAGCGAGCTGTAGAATGCCTTTCCGCCATTCGTTTCGGTAAACTGGCGCACAAACTGTTGCAGGTAAGGATCGCGGGCAATCATAAACGTGGTAATCGGGATATTCAGCCGCTTACACTGTGCCGCCATGTTCAATGTTTTGTTGATCACCTTCCGGTCGAGGCCCATGCTGTTTTTATAATAGCGCCCGCCCTCCTTCAGGCAGGTGGGCTTGCCATCGGTAATCATAAAGATCTGCTTATTATGCGTTTTACGGCGGCGCAGCAGGTCCGTCGCCAGCTCCAGGCCGGCCAGCGTATTGGTGTGGTAAGGCCCTACCTGCAGGTAGGGCAGGTCTTTAAGCGCAATGGGCCAGGCATCGTTGCCAAATACCACAATATCCAGCGTGTCTTTCGGGTAACGGGTCCGGATCAGCTCCGCCAGTGCCATGGCCACCTTCTTGGCCGGCGTAATGCGGTCTTCGCCATACAGGATCATGCTGTGCGAAATATCGATCATAAGCACCGTGGAGGTCAATGTCTTATAATCCCGTTCCTCCACTTCCAGGTCGCGCTCCGTGAGCCGGAAATCACCAAGGCCATGGTTCACCTGGGCGTTGTGGATCGAAGCCGTCATGTCAATCTGATCGAGCGAATCTCCGTACTGGTACTCGCGGCGGTCGGCATTTTTCTCTTCGCCAAGGCCGGAACGGTTGCTGTTGTGGTTACCCTTGCCGCTTTTTCGGAGTTTCCCAAAAATTTCCTCCAATGCCGATTGGCGGATAGCCTGCTCGCTTTTCGCCGTAATGCGGATTTCGCCTCCGCCGGGATCATCGCTGATGTACCCGCGGTCTTTAAGGTCCTGGATAAAATCGCCGATGCCGTAATCGCCGGTGGTCAGGCCATACTGCCGGTCCAGCTCATTCAGCCAGGCAAGGGCTTCCGCCGCATCGCCCGAAGTATGCTGAAGCAGCTGCATAAAAAGCTTCAGCAGCTCATCGAAGCTGCCTTTGGGCAGGGAGTCAGGGATGTATTTCGAAAAATGAAAACCACGCATAACGCAAAGTCGAAGGTACGGGTTTTATCATAAAAATCGATTCAGTGGGGTGTCATTTTTTGTGGCCGGTGGTCTGGAATCCGTGGCCGGGCGCCAATAGTCGGTGACCGGTCACCGGTATGCTGTAACAGTACGCTCAATCACCCGTCACAAATCACCGACCACCCACCCCAGAACACCGACCCCAGATCACACATCCCCATAAAATTCCGTATCTTTCGTGAACATTATTTTGCAAAACATTGTTTTCTATTAAACGAATGCCATCCCGTTTGATAAATCGGTGAAAAATCATGGGGCAAAACAAGCTTTATTGCCGTTATAAACACAAATAATGTCTTTATGAGATCGATATGGAAGTGGATCATCGGCGCGGTGGCCGTGCTGCTGGTGGCAGCATTTGCAGGTTCCTGGTACCTCAGCCGGCATTGGAAGCCGTTATTATATGACAAGATCCGCGAAGCTGTCATCCGTTCGACGGACAGCCTGTACCGGATCACGTATGACGACCTGGACTTCAGTCTGATTACGGGCAATGCTTCCATTAAAAACCTGCGGCTCACTCCTGATTCCAGCGTATATGCCCGGTTGCAGCAGCAGCAGCTGGCGCCCGATAACCGCTATGATATCCACGTGGCCAGCCTCCGGATCCGCCGGTTCCATCCGCGGCGCATGCTGGCCAGCCAGCAGCTGCACATCGACGATATTATCATCGATACGCCTGCTATCCGGGTAATCAATGAATATCATGCCTATAACGATACCGTCGCGACCGAACGCGACAGCCGGACCCTGTACCAGCGCATATCGGGCATGCTGCGCGCCGTTGGGGTGCAATCGCTTCAGCTGAACAACATCAATTTCCGGTTTACCAAAAAGACAGACACCACCTTATCGGAAATGGCGCTGCAGCACGTGAACCTCACCGCGCGGGACATCCTGATCGATTCGCTGTCGCAGTTTGATACCGCCCGGTTTTACCATACCCGCGCCATTGACGTAGACATCCCCGGTTTCCGCTGGGAAACGGCCGACAGTCTGTATTTCGTGCGTTTCGACCGCCTGAAGGTCGCTACGGGCGACAAGCGCGTTGTACTCACCGGTCTGCAATATGCCCCTGCAGTGGACCGTGCCGAATTCTACCGCCGCAAAAAGGCCGCAGCGGAAATGACAACGATCGCCTTTCCGACGATCCGCCTGGAAAACATCGATCTCTACCGGTTCGTCCGGAACCAGAAAATCTATGCCGGCAGCCTCCACATAGACAGCGGCGTGGTGGACATTCTGAAAGACCTGCGCCATCCGCGGATAACCACAAACAAGATCGGGAAGTCACCGCACCAGCTACTCCTGAAGATGCAGCAGCCATTGAAGATTGATTCGGTATTGCTGCGCGATGTCGCGATCCGCTACAGCGAAGTAAGTGCAAAGTACGGGAAAACGGGAGAAATCAGTTTTGACCGGACCAGCGGCGTGCTGTATAATGTAACCAATGATACCCTGGCACTGATTCAGAACAAGTCGCTGACTGCGCGTTTCACCTCTTACCTCATGGACACCGGCAAGCTGGATGTGGTATTTGATTTTGACATGCTTGACAAGCGTGGTGCCTATACCTACAAAGGCACCCTGGGGCCGATGGATGGCCGGTCACTCAACTCCATCATTACCCCCCTGCTTAATGCGCAGATCACGAGTGCAAATATCCGGGGTGTCAGTTTCGTGATGCAGGCCGATGATTACCGCTCGCGCGGGTCGCTGCGCTTTGACTACCGCAACATGCGGCTTAACCTGCTTACACCGCCGGGCACCGAGGGGAAAAATTCCATGCGGGTGGCCTCTTTCCTGGCTACCAGTTTTGTCATTAACGACAGTAACCCGGATGCCAATGACGTGTACCATACCGGCACCATCAACTACCGGCGGCCCGAAACCTATTCTTTTTTCAAAACACTATGGAAAAGCCTGCTGGAGGGCGTTAAGCAATGTGCGGGCATCAGCAAAGAACGGGAACAGCGCCTGATGAGCACCGCAGAGGAAGTAAAGGAAATCAAAGAAAAGACCGGCGGATTCTTCCGGCGGATTTTCAAGAAACGGGAGTCACGGGATAGCGAACGGTAACCGTAGCACACCGACCACAGATCACTGTTTGCCGTTAAACAAATCCTGCAGCCAGGTAAAAATATTCTTTTTCGGCGGGAGTCCGGCCAGGCCCCGCTCCACATCAACGGCTTCCCGGCGGGTAAGCAGCTGCATTTCCATCCGCTGATCCACTACCGGCCGGTCGTGATTGTCCGTGGGCACTGCCGCAAGGCTGTCGATCACCTCAATGCCTTTAACTACTTCGCCAAATACGGTATACTGCTGGTCGAGGTGGGGCACCCCTCCCTGCGTTTTATATATCTCGCGCTGGTATGGCGGAATCTTGCGGCCGCCCAGCCGCATTTGTTCCAGGCTGTCCAGTCCGCGGTCGGTAAACGTACGGCCCTGCACCAGGTAAAACTGCGAGCCATGCGATGCCTTATCCGGGTTATCATCCCGTGCGGCACCAATCGCCCCCTTCTTATGGAACAGGCTGTCCACCATTTCGGCGGGAATGGTATAGCCGGGCCCGCCATCGCCCAGCTGCTGGCGATCGGCCGCGTATCGCGAATCAGGGTCGCCTCCCTGGACCATAAAGTTTTCGATCACACGGTGAAACAACAGGTTGTTATAATAGCCTTCCCGCACCAGCTTAATGAAATTGTCCCGGTGCTGGGGTGTTTCATCATATAACCGGAGGATACAGGTGCCCTTCGGTGTGATGATGCGGACGTATTTCTGTGGTGGTGCCGCCGCGAAAAGTGCGGTCTGCAATACGACAAAGCTTATTAACAAAAGAATTTTTTTCATGTTCGTTTTAATTGCTGTTCCCTTAACCGTCATTATGGGTAAACGCCACTGATCACTGACTATCGACCACCGTTCACACAACACCATCCATCGATGCCGCGTCCTCAAAATAATCAATAATGAGTGACTTAATAATCATTTCCTGTTCCAGTAGTGTGTAATTGGGAATGGGTTTAAGCAGCCGCCAGTGCGGCCAGCCATCCTGGTCGAGCCCTTCGAGTTCGTAGAATCCCATCGAGCTGAACAGGCGGCACGTGGCGATATGCATCAGCTCTTCTTTCTGCCGTTTGCTGAATTTCATGGGACCTTTACCCAATTCCTGCACACCGATCAAAAATAACATGATTTTGATGTCGGGCATTTCCATGTCGAACTGATCTGCGGTATGGGCTTGCAGCGCTGCCCATTTTTTGTTGATCTCTGAGGCTTTCACGCGACAAATATACGGATTAATCGGGGCGCTGACCATGTGTAGTTGCGCCACACTTTGTAGCAATTGCGCAACAAGCTGATCCGCGCCAGGTGGAAAACAATACCCCACACACCTTTATTCGCTGCTTCCCAAAGGAAAAAGGAAACAGCTATTGGATTGATTGCCAGGCCAGTTGACCAAAAAGAATAAAAAGGCTGCGGCAGCATTGCCCCAATTTTCCAACTTGGCACAATATTGTTACTACAGGGTTGAACTTAAAATGATCATACGCAGTAAAAGCATAAAAATATAGCGCTCCCGGGTCGGAACGCTGAAAAAGAACAGCATTACTTAGTATAGTATGAACTGTTTGTTTTAGTATCTGGAAAAGGCGTCGCTTCGGTGACGCTTTTTTTTGTTGATACCCGTTCCCTAACGGTCAAAAAGCATTCAGAAGAACACATGCATTGCAGCCATCTCCTGCGTTACCCGGTGTTGTTTATTTCCACTGCTCCAACAGCGCGTTGCAGCGCGTCTCCACCAGCCGGTACACCGGTTCGAACAATCCATCGTCATAATACGGATCCGGCACTTCCTGGTCGTCCAGAAACAGGCGAATGCGGGCACGCTGCTCCGGTGTCTGGGCCATGGCCAGCACATGCCGTAGGTTCGCGCGGTCCATCACCAGTACGTGATCGTAATCGTCCAGGTGGCGGGGGTGCAGCTGCTGGGCACGCTGTCTGCTGATATCCACCCCGAATCGCCGGGCAACGGCAATCGCCCGGCGGTCAGGTGCTTCACCCGCATGCCATCCGCCTGTGCCGGCGGAGTCGATCACCCAGTCCAGGCCCTCGGTTTCCACCAGCGCCTGCATTACGCCATGCGCCAACGGCGAACGGCAGATATTACCCAAACAAACCATCAGTATCTTCATTCGATTACTTTTTTCCATAATGGCCACCTCCGGAGAGATCTGTGCTTAAAAGCGCCGGCCCGGAGCCCGTTACCTGATCAGTTAATCCGCTTGATTTATCGAAACCCGTTGCCGCTCCAGTGAAAGGGCAATAAACATGATGATCACCCCAATGGTCAGTGAAACGTCGGCCATGTTAAATATGCCCGTCTGAAACACCACAAAATCAATGTGCATAAAATCCGTTACCGATCCATGTCGCCATCGGTCATAGAGATTACCCAGTCCGCCCCCAAGTGCAAAACTGAGACCCAGCGCAAGCAGGCTGGCCATGCGGTGCTGCGTAAACAGGTAATATAAACCATAAAGCAATACCAACAACGGCACCACGGAGAGCAGGAAGAAACGAATCCCCTCGGGCAGTGTGTGCCCCAGGCTTAGGAACGCACCGCGGTTTTCCACCTTCGTAAAGGTAAAATACCCCGAAGCCAGCTTCAGCTGTTCACCATAATCAATTTGCTGCCTTGCAATGGTTTTGGACACCTGGTCGCAGCTGACATTGCAGGCTACGAGCAGCAAAAGCACAACCGCGCGTATTATTTTTCTATAGGCCATATATCGTCCTTTTTGCCGGCTTTTTTTCTGCCTGTCTATCGGCTTTCCGGCGCCATAAAGAACGGAATAAAAACGGTTCCGCACAAATTGAAAAGCCCCGCCGGTGTTTCCGGGATAGGGGAAACCACCGACGGGGAAGATGGAGGTTGATTGAAGTCTGTTGTTACTTAGCCTGCTCGATCCGGTAGGTACTGGTCTGTGTAAAGGTATTGCCGTAGTCGTCAGTAGCCCTGACTTCGACGGTGTGCGTACCAATCGCCAGATTAGTCGGGATCGCCGCCCGCCAAACGTGGGTGCTGGCTACCGCGTCGGTAGGCCGTCTTCCCGGAATAAGTTCATCTGAATTATCCCAGGGGTGCACCAGCGCCAGGTATGCGGGGTCGGCCGACTGTACCGGCGTCATCCTGCGCCACTCGCCGTCATCCACGCGGTATTCCACTGTATTGCCGTGATGGCCCATGAAAAAGTTAGCGAAAATGCCGGCACGTGTGCGCTGGCCCTGGGCAACAACCTTCGGATTGAACACATTGATCTGATAATCGGCAGGTTCCCCGGCGACTTTGTATTCCAGCCGATACTGGTTATCCGCAATATGGAGAAAAGCATATCCATTGGGCGTCCCGTCACGCATGGTAGCATCCGGCACACCCTGCTTGTTCAGCTGGCCTGAATACCAGTCGCCCGAAGTGGTGCCCACGTTATATTCGTGGTGCGGCTTGTCCTGCTGCCAGCCATCTTCGCGGGTATAGAAATGCTGTGTCTGCGTGTGCATATGCGCCGACAGCGACAGCGTGTGCGGGAAATCGCGCAATAGGTCGAACAGCCGCTGGCGGTCTTCCGGCCGGAACGTGTCCCCGTTGCGGTGGTCAAGCGGAATATGGAACGCCAGCACAACCAGCTTGTTTTTATCGACAAACCGCAGGTCGTTTTCCACAAAATCCAGCTGGTCTTTGCGGAACCCACCCCAATAGCCGTTACCATCCCGCGGGTCCGGATACAGGATGTCATCAAGCACAATGAAGTGGGCGTTGCCGTAATCGAATGCGTAGTTAGCCGGGCCAAAGTTCGCCTCATACGTTTCATCGGCGAGGGAATCCGCGGTCACATCATAATTCATGTCGTGATTGCCCATCAGGTTGTACCAGGGAATACCGATTTTGGCAACGGCCTGCTTATAATCCGGATGCAGGCTGAGCACATCGCCCACCAGGTCGCCAAGACTGATGCCGAAAGCCACATTGCGGATGCCGGCCACTTCGGAAACGATGCCTTTGGCAAAAAATTCCATTTCCTCCTTGGTGTAGGCCTGCGGATCGCCAAAGACCAGCGCTTTAAATTCACCGGATTCATCGGCCGGTTCCAGCGCAAAATCAACCGATGCCGGCAGGGCGCCCGTGGGAGCCACTCCCGGATATTCAAGCGAAGCGGGCGATCCGCCCGGCTTGTGGATGTAGTACGTTTTAGGCAGGTTGAACGCGTCCAGCGGCGCCTGATAACCCGCCGGTTTAATTACGAAAATCACGTTGTCGTTGCCAACAGGCAGGATGTACTGGCCATCCCCGTCGGTCTGCACCACCTGGATGCCATTGCTCACGGATACGTTGGCCACGCCCTTTTCGCCGCGGTCGCGCTGTCCGTTCTGGTTGGCATCCTGAAACACATACCCCGTTACCTGTCCCTGCGCCGCCGCACCGAGTGCAAGCGCCAGGAAACAGCAGGTTAATCCTAATTTGTTCATTTGATTTGCTGTTTATGTTAATGCTAATTATTGAATGGAAAAATTTCTGGTGCCGATTTATGGGCAACCAGTATTTTGTTCATGTCATGCCTGATGGTTACGACACCCTGCTGTGCGTCGTAAGTAAAATCGTCAAGCTCCCGGTTTACCGGAATAAATGACGGAATCAACGCCTTGGTATGTTCAGGCCGTACGTGGCTGTTGTTCTGCTCTTCACGCTGCGATACCGGGAAACGGATACCCAGGTCGGTCATCCGCCGCCCCTCGGCCATAAAGATTTCCTGCCGGAGCAGGTAAATCAGGTACAGCAGTTCGTCCTGGCTGACAGCCGCATCCAGCTGCGCCCCGGTTACGCTGGTACCCGATACCGTACGGGCAGGAATAAGGCCCGCCTGCCGGTCGAGCACCAGTCCTTCCACTGGATCGCTGCCCGCATCAAAGCGCACGGATACGGCGGTAAGCGGATAATCGCCGCGGTTACCGCCGTTGCGGGTCTCCCGGCTGTCATCCAGCATAACCACCGGACGTTTGGCAACGGTTTCGGTCAGCAGCTGCCGCAGGGTTTCACGGGCCGCCGCCAGCTCATTCGCCGCAGCCTGGGCCTCAGCAATAATCAAAAATGCTTCTTCCGCTTTGGCAATGCTGATCGGCTTCTCGTCGTCAAAGACCACACCGGTCGTATGGAAGTATTTAGGGTCGAGGAAATCCAGTCGTGGCAGCGGCGCAAACTGGTTGGTTGTGGAGGAGAATATGGCGCTTTGGAAATTGTTGGACGGTCCCGTCTGCGTGCCGTAATGTACCTGGCTTAGCAGCAGCGGATTAGCCTGGGCCTCCTGTGCAAACCGGATGGCCTGTGCCGCGTCCCCAAGGCGATAATAAATCCGTGCCTTAAGCAGCGCACAGACCAGCTTGTCATCCTGTTCCGCAAAAAGTCCCGCAGCCTCATCAAGCAGCCCTGCGGCAGTCAGCAACAGCTGCTCCGGTTCCTGTACCTCACCAAGGGGCCCTGCCGGCAGGGCCACGAACAGCTCAGCCCCGAGTATCAGCGCATAGGCCTTGTTCCGCAACAATTCCGCACGCTGCTGTTGCGTGCTTTCCGGGTCGCGGGGCAACACATCCGTCAGCCCGAATTCACTCATTTCCAGCAATTGGTGGATAGCCGTCTGGATGCGGGTTACGTCGATGTCAAAATAATTGATCTGCGGAACATCAAACACCTTGCTGCTCTGCGTATAGTTGTTAAAATAGTTGTCAGATACCAGTTCCGTAAATTCGGTCACCGTGCCAACCGTCTGGCTTAGCTGCCTCCGGACACCGTTTACCCAGGTAACGGCCGACTGCGACCCGGTTAGGAACCGGTCTTCCGTAACATAGGGGTTGGTTACCTCGGTAAGCTCACACCCCGATAATAAGAGCGCTGTAATGACCAGAATGTTTTTATGTATTTTCATGGGATGCTTTTTATAGACTGACTTTTAATGAAAGAAGAAACTGCCTAGGTGCGGAATAAGTAGCATAAGCAATGCCGCCGGTGGTGGCACCGCCCTGGCCTGCGGCACTGCCGCTGATCGTGGCTTCCGGATCAAAGGACGACGTCGCGAAATTAAACGGATTGATGGCGTTCAAGCCAACCGTGAGCCCCTGCAGGCGCGAGCCAAGCTGCGCCCTGCTAAAGCTGTAACTGGCACCGATGGTCCGGATCTTGATGAAATCGGTCTGTTCAATAAACATGTTGGTAAAATCCAGCCAGCCGGTGCGCCCCCGCGGAGAATTGATTTCCCCCAAGGGGATGCCCTCATCGCCTGCACCGTAGTTGTAGCGGAACTGGCTGTCCCAATTGTTGGCAAAGGCTCCTTGCTGGTAATCGGCATTCGCAAACAGGCTAAAGCCCTTGTACTGGAAATCCAGGCCCATGCTTCCGAACAGGTCCGGAATGGTCGTGCCCAAGTATTGGAGTGGAATCGAGCGCTCCATTACACCATCCGCGCCGAATATGCCGTAACTGCCCCGGATAAAACCAATGGGATATCCTTCCTGCACGACCGTCTGGATGGTGCGTTCGCTGAAGCCGTTGATGTTAAACGGTGCGGCACCCCCTGCGCTGAGTACCTGGTTATGCAGTGTGTTAACCGCCAGGTTTATGCGCAGGGAAGTCGATGCGGTCTGTACCGCCGTAATATTAGTACTAAACTCCCACCCCCTGTTCAGGATCTTGCCCACGTTACGAAACGCATCGGATTCACCCGTGGAAGGAGCTGACGGCACTTCAAACAGCGCGTCATTGGTTATGGTATGGTAAAAACCCGCGGAAAGCACGATGCGGTCCTGCAGCATACCGAGATCGATACCCGCTTCGAACGTGCTGCTTTTCTCCGGCCGGAGGTCTACCCCCGGCGTACCGAAGCCCGCGGCCTGTTCGCCCAAGTATCCGGGAAACGACACCGTGCGCAGGTTGCGGAATGGCGGGGGAAAATTCCCTGCGATGCCGTAACTGCCGCGTACCTTGGCCGCCGAAAAGAATGGCAGCGTTTCCTGCCACCACGCGCCGGCAGAAGGAATATACGAAACACCTACTTTAGGGTAATACTGCACACCAATGGCTTCGCCGAATGCGCTGTTACCGTCGCCCCGCAGGCCAAGGTCAACAAACAGCCGGTCGCGGAACCCGATGTTGGTTTGGGCATAAACGCCATAGTTAACCACCTCATAATACACCTCGTCGCTGGTTTTCGTGGCGGCGTCGGCAATGTTCCGCGCGCCGTCGCGGATATTGGTACCCACGTAGGATACCTGGCGGTCTTCATTTCTGAACAGCTGCCCGCCAACGGTAGTCACAAATGAAAAATCGCCTACATCTGCACGGTGCTGCCCGTTAAGTTCCAGCGTAAGGCCCCAGTACTTCCGCTCACCGTTGTTAATACTGCCCCGGTCCGTCGTCAGGTTGCCCGTCGTATGGGTAAGGTACTGGTTGGTCTGGATCGTTTGGTTACGCAGCTGCCGGAAATCCACACCGCCCAGCGCTTTCAGCTGCACACTATTGACCGGGCGGTACACAAAGCTTTGCGATGTCTGAAAACGGTTAACCACAATTTCGTTATCCTGTAGCCGCTCAGCCTCATCGACATAAGCCATCATCCGTGCAAACTCCTCGTCGCCCTGCTCGTCAATCCGCGGGTTAAATCGCGGTTGCGGACCCGTAACGGCAGAGGCGCCGCTCTCCGTAAACCAAAGTGCCGTATAGCCCCCCTGGTTACCGTTCCGGTTGCGCTTGTACCGGTTATTGACATAGCTAAACGTGCTTTCATAGGTTAACTCCTCGGCAAGACTGGCCCGGAATCCCGTGCGCAGGTCGAGCCGCTCATTCTGGTTTTGATTGTACAGCTGTACGCCGCTGCTGTTCAGGTAACCGCCGGAAAAGCTGTATCCCACACGCTCCCCGCTGCCGTTAATCGCCACGTTATATTTTTGGAATACACCCGGTTCAAAAAGCAGGTCCTTCGTCCGCTCAAAATGAAGGAAGTCCGTGGTCGGTGTTTCCCGTCCCACGGTAGCATCCACAATCACAGCCGTCCGGCTGGCCCCGCCTTTTTTGGTGAAAATCTGGATCACACCATTTGCGGCATCGGAACCATATAATGTCGTTGCCGCGCCGCCATTAATGTATTCGATACGTTCAATATTTTCCATGGGGATATCGGCAATGGAGCTGACGGCAGCACCCTGGGTGCTTCCCCCGCCGATGGACGAGGCCGTGTTGAGGTTATCCATACGCACGCCATCCACATAAATCACCGGGGTAGAGTTCATATACGCCGATACAACGCCACGCGCCCGGATGATGGATGTCGCTCCCGCCTGGCCGCCGGTTAGCCGGATCTGCGCATTCGGCAGTTTTGCCTGCAGGAGCTGGTCAATACGTCCGGAAGGTGTTCTTTCCAATTCTTCGCTGCCAATGCTGGTCACATTAGTCGAAAGTCGCCTTTTACTGATATCCAGTCCCTGGCCGGTAACCACCACCTCGTCGAGCCCTAACAAGTCCTGCTCAAGATAAACCGAAACAGGCGATTCACTGGCTGCCCGCTGGATAGTAACCTGCTGCGACTTGAAGCCCACGCTGGATATGGTTAACAGCACTTGCGACTCCCCGTTGGGCCACCGCAGGCTAAACGCACCGTCGGCCGCCGTCTGCGACACCCATGAGGTGTTCGCAATGCTCACCGATGCACCCCGGATCGGTTCGCGGGTCCGCATGTCCAGGACGACACCCTGTATGGTCGGCTGTTGGTTGATTTCAAGTCGGGCCGCCCGATCCAGGTTGTGCGGCAGGAGTCCGGCAGGGGTACTGCCTTTGGCATAGGGCGATGCTAACAATGCCGGTAATAACACAAAAAATAAACAATTCCTCATCGTATAATAAATAGTAGTTAGCAGCATACAAAACCCGCATCAACCGCCGATAAAAGCAATAATCAGGGGGTTTTAACTGCCGGCAAAGGTAGTCCCGGGGGGTTAAGCGCACATTAAACCTGTATTACATTTGAACCCGGACGACGATTGCCCTGTTAAATTATCCTTCTTTCCTTGCGTGCTACGCAAAATGTGGTTAACTTTAATTGGAGTTTAACCCTTTACTGCCATGGAGATAAACTATTTTATTGTTGGATTGGTCGGGTTAGCCGTGCTGATCCTGCTGTTCTGGCTGATCCGCCGGAACCGCAAAGACCGGAAACAGCTCGAACGGAAGTTGAACCTGTCCGACCTGGAGCCGGAAAAACATCGGGATGAGGAGGTTTAGGCGGAGTTAGCCGCCGGTTGAATTTAGCGTTGTGCAATAGAAAACATTCTCCAGAGCCTTTATTGCGCAACGGTACGATAACGGCGTGCCAGACCCAATTACGGAATATCGGCAAACTCAGTTGAAGAAGGCAATATTAACTCCACATATATGGATCTACAAAAACTAGCGCAGAAATTTAATATCAAGTCAGAGCAGGAAGATTATAACGTCATCCACGATACCGTAGAGAAAGGCATATTTTTCAAGGGCACGAACTTATGGATCCTGATATTCGCCATTCTCATTGCCTGTGTCGGCCTCAACGTAAATTCTACGGCAGTCATCATTGGTGCGATGCTGATTTCCCCTTTGATGGGGCCGATACTGGGCATGGGATACAGTTTGGCAACGTACGACTTCGGATTGCTACGGAAGTCGCTGATAAATTTCGGATTTGCCGTCGCATCAGGGCTGGGTGCTTCTACCCTGTATTTCCTTGTCACACCCCTTGGAGAAGCCCATTCGGAATTATTGGCGCGTACACAGCCAAATATTTATGATGTAATCATCGCGCTTGCTGGTGGATTGGCCGGTATTGTGGCGCTCTCCAGCAAACAAAAAGGCAATGTAATACCCGGGGTCGCCATCGCTACCGCACTGATGCCACCGTTGTGCACCGCTGGATACGGATTGGCCTCAGGCACCTGGAATTATTTTTTCGGGGCATTTTACCTCTTCACCATCAATACGGTATTTATTGCCGTAGCCACCCTGCTGATTGTCCGTTTTCTGAAATACCCCATTTGGCAGGGCGTCGATGAAAACATGAAAAAAACTGCAAACCGCTGGGTGAGCGTTATCGCCACCGTCACCATTTTGCCGAGTATTTATTTCGGCTATATTCTGGTTAAACAGGAACGGTTCACGAGAAATGCGCAGTCATTTATACGGAGTGAAACCAACATCGAAGGTGATTACCTGCTCAAATCCGATATAGATCCTACAAAACGTTCAATTAGGCTCGTTTATGGCGGACGGTTGATTCCGGAGGCGGCAAAACAAGCTGTAATTGACAAGGCCAGACATTACAGCCTGAATGGCGCATCAATTAGTATCCAGCAGGGGTTTTCGCTTGAAGAAAGTGAATCCAATGAAAATCTATTAGCCATCAATACGCAACAAGCTGAAATCAATCGCCTTCGGGCTACCCTGGGAACAACGCTACAGTTGCAGGACAGCCTCAACAACCGAAAGCACCTCGGTAAGCAGCTGCTTCAGGAGCTCAAGCCCCTTTACCCTGAAATTACAACATGCGGGGCAGCAGATCAGGTGTTCTATAATGATTCCCTTCAGGCGCAAAACTACTTAACCCTTGTTTTAGGATCGTCAGATCGAAGGAAAACGCTCGCTAACCACGAAAAACTGGAAGGATGGTTCCGATCGAGACTGAATACCGATTCGGTCAAAATATATATTGAATAAGGCAGCCTCAGAACTAGCGTACCAAACGCCGGTCCGACCGCAAAAGAAATACAGACGCATGAGGTGGTTGAAAATACCGAATATTTGTGCCTGAATGCTAAACACTGTGCACCCGTGCCGGCAAATAGCACTGCATGCCACATGAAATCGTACAGAAGTGTTTAGCCAAGTAAGCTCAGCTCCTGTCCCCGATTGGATTAAGCGATCGCATGTGTTACATGGAAAGGTCCTGCCCGAAATGGCAGGACCTTTTGTCTAACGGGCCCAATGAGGTTTACTATGTCCTGCAGAACGCTTACTTAATAAACAGTCCCGCAATATCCAGCACCGCTTCTGCGGTTAAGGGCTCATCGAAAGATTCTGTGGCCGCATTGGCGGAAAGCTTTCCCTCAATCCCATTTAGGGAAGTAATATTAACACCGGCCTGCGAAACATTGTCTTCGCCCGCATATACAGGATCCACCACCGCACCGATTCCGCTGTCATTAGCGCCCGTAATCCAGGGTTTCTGGGCAGCGGCAGCTCCACCGCGCGCACGTCTCATCTGTCGGATATGCGAAGCGTGGCGGGCTTCCGCAGCGTGAATCTGCAAAGCCGCGGTAAGCACTACCTGATTACCTTTTAGTAGTCCGGCTTGTCCCTTATAAGCCCTTACTCCAGTATCCTCAAACGCCTGTGCGAGCGCCAGAAACGTATCATAGTCCGTAAAAACATTGCCGAATGTTCCCCCGGCGGTAAAGTCAAATTCCGGCTTGGATACGGCATCCGACCCCAGTACCTGCTTCAGAAACGCTACGTGTGCGATTTCATGATCACGTATGGTGGCAATTGCTCCCTGAGGCGGCCCAACGGGAATCAAACCGGCCGCAGCCGTACCCATTGTATAGAATTCGGCCTCCAGGTATTCCAAAGTAAGTGCGTAATTGAGCACGCCGGTTACATCGGTAGGCACCTGGCCATAGGCCTTTTTAAACAATGATCCTAACATGAAAGGTAGGGTAGCGGCAGCTACTTTGGTACCCATCGAGGCGAGGTTTCTGATAGCCGTTCTGCGTGGGCTTACACGTTCGTGGAATTCCGGATCCACTTGCGTTATTTCATCGAATATGTTGAATATGTTCATGACAGTGATTAATAAGTAGGCAAATCTGTTACATCGATCTTTGATTTTATAAACGGTGCTGCCACTTCCAGAACTACCGTAGGACTATTGGAGAGGTCCAAACCGTTTGCGTCGATTACCTCATCATTGGCAAACGATCCGTTGTCGATCAGGTCGCGTACCAAAGCGGCATGCCTGGCTTCCACTGATACGATCTTTCCGGCAAGCGCCAGGTAATTCACATCTTGTATCAACCAGCCCGCGCCATTGTAAGCGGAGACGCCCAGGTCCTCAAATGCTCTCGCCGTTGCCAGCACACTTCCCCTGCTTGAAAAATTGACTGCAGAGAAATCGAATGTTAACGAATCGATCGCTTGCTGGCCGAGCGCTGCCTTGAAGAATTCCCGATGCGCAATTTCATGATCGCGGATATCCGTCATCAGGGCACGTTCCCAATCTGAAATACTGCCGTACGGATTCGAGGTAACCTCAGTGTAAAAAGCAGCTTCTAGTTGTTCTAACGCATAGGCATAATTGAGAATGGCAATGTCACCGCTTCCAAAATAAAATCCTTTGCCCCCCATATCTGGACCGGGGTCGTCCTTCTTGCATCCCCACGCCACCAATACGGCCGCAGCCGCCCCAGCACCGGCATATTGAAGAAATTGCCGGCGCCTTACCGGAGTTTCAGTCGGCCTATCGCTCGGCAATGGCTGACCATTTGTTTTTTTAATCGAACTTTCCATTGGTATTTATTTTTTATAAATAAGTGCGGTCGTATCGACACATCAATACATACGAAGTTTATCAGGATACGGATTTCACCCCGGGCAAAAAAAGTAAAAGGTGATAAATCCGTAACGGCCGGCTTTGCGTATATAATGCCCAGTAAAGAGTTTGAACAATATAGATTCGGGGTTAACAAATCAGCTTGGAATTATTTTTCAGGAACAAGAAAAAAACACTATTATTACAGTAATTACGATCCAAAGCAATTTGCACTCGAAGCAATCATACACGGAAGCTCAACTGATTGGGCTGCTTAAGCTCAAAAACCAGCGAGCATATAATTACCTGTATGACAACTATTCTGCTGCCATTTACGGAGTGATCTGCAAAGTGGTCGGTGATGAAGATGAGGCAGCTGACGTAATGCAAGAAGCGTTTATAAGGATATGGAGGAATATTGAGCAGTACAATGCCGACAAAGGCCGACTATTCACCTGGATGTTAAATGTTGCCAGAAACCTGGCCATAGACCACGTCCGGTCCGCGCAGTCCAGGAACAGCATTAAGACAGAGTCATTGACAGAATCGACACCGCTGGGTGACCCTGGTTATACCGATGCGATCAAAATCGACCATGTTGGCTTGAATACCGTACTCGATAAGCTTACCGCGGAACAAAAGAAAATTATAGACTTGGCTTATTTCCAAGGATATACTCAAGAGGAGATCGCCAAGGAATTAAATATGCCTTTGGGAACCGTCAAGACACGCGCAAGAGCAGCATTAATGAAATTGAAGCATTTGTTTGTTTAACGTTGAACATACAGGATTACATATCGTCAGGAATCATCGAGAGCCATGTACTAGGCCTTACTTCGCCAGCGGAAGATGCTGAGCTTACCCGGATGTCCGAACAACATCCTGAGGTACGGGAAGCCTTACGGGAAGCGGAAGAAGCATTGGTAAGCTATGGACTGTTGCATAGTAAAACGCCTCCCGCTTCCGCAAAGGGAAAGATTTTCAAAACACTGGTCGATGACGGGCAAATCCATCCAGATGAGAAAGCCCCCCCTTTACGGTCTTCAAAGACTGCGCTCTTGCGCACAATCGCCGTTGCCGCATCCGTACTTTTTCTTGCCACCGTTGGCTTCCATCTGATAAGGATGGGTGACTTCCGAAGACAGATAAGGCAGTTGGAGCAGGAAAAAGCAGCCCTGATCGCACAAAATGAAACCTTCATGGCACAAATCCAAGGGGCCCGCCACGAAATGAAGGTAGTCGGAGACCCTGCATTCACCTCGGTGGTGCTCAGTGGAGTCGCCGGTCATGACAACAGTCGCGCAGTGGTCTATTGGAATACGGCTTCCCAAGCGGTTTACCTTAAGCCGACTGATTTACCGGCACTGCCCCAAGACAAGCAATACCAACTTTGGGGTATAGTTGATGGGCAACCTGTCAATGCAGGGACCTATGATTCCGCCGTTGGGGATCAGGCCCTCCTGCAAATGTTGTCCATTGAAAATGCCGATATGTTTGCCATCACCATAGAGCCGACGGGAGGTAGTGACCAGCCTACATTAGATCAAATGGTGGTAGCTGGTAAACCGTAATGTTTTTTAGATGAAAGAGGGTGTTGCAGTTATAGAAGATGGCGGCTACATCCGCGAAATGGTCAAAGTCATTTGCGCTGCCTTTTCCGGAAATTCTTCAGCGAGATTATGCTTTTCGCCGATATCGTCTTTCAGCCGATAAAGCTGGGGCACGGTATCATTACCCAGTTCGACATCCACCAATGCGTTATACCTAGCCCCGTGGTTTGGCGGAATAAACTTCCAGTCACCCGTGATAAGCGACAGGTTGCCGTCATTGGCATTCTTGACCAACTCAGACCGGCCATTAATTATCAAGTTGTTTTTCCAGGCAACCGTTTGCGCTATCCGGGTGTTGCGTCTACCCAAATAAATCAAAACCATATCGCTTGTGAAGCGTTATTGAGCATACCGGTCAAGAAAATCGCGCTGGCGACACGCAGAAAAGGCCAGCTAAAGTCGAGCGGATGCTGCAAGGGACGCAGGTCCAGAGACAAAAGAAAGATTAAATCCGTAACCCATGAAAAGCACAGCACATATCAAGGGGCATCCGGTACACATGATTCTGGTTTCTTTTCCTATCGCATTCCTTACAGGAGCCTTGCTTTTTGATGTATTGGGAATAATCTATCTCAACAACAGCTTCTGGACAACCGCCGGATACCTGGAGCTTGCCGGTATCCTCACCGGATTTATTGCTGCGGTACCCGGAGTGATCGACTACCTGTACACGGTTCCGCCGCGTAGTTCGGCAAAGCGGCGGGCAAGCCAGCATGCGGTTGTCAATGGCTGTATGCTCGCCCTTTTTATCATTGCGTATTTCAATCGATCCGATCCCTTTTCGATTCTTCCCGTTGTCTTGGAAAGCGGAGGCGTTATCCTCATGCTCATTGCCGGATGGCTGGGCGGTACGCTGGTCGTCCGCAACCAGATAGGCGTCGACCCCCGGTACGCAAACGCGGGTAAATGGCAGGAACTGCATTTTGATCAAAAAAGCACCTTGGTAAACGTAGCAAAAGCCGACACGCTGTCCACCGACCAGATGATGTTAATCCATATCAAGAACAAGCGGGTGGTGCTTGCCAAAACGGAAGATGGTTACGTCGCATTCAGCGATCATTGCAGTCACCGGGGCGGGTCCCTGGCCGGCGGCAGCATGATCTGCGGCACCGTACAGTGCCCGTGGCACGGCTCCCAGTTCAATGTCCGGACGGGCGCACCGAACGCTGGCCCGGCCGCAAAAGAAATACAGACGTATGAGGTGGTTGAAAATGCCGGATATGTGTACCTGAATGCGGATACGTTGTAACGCCCGGGCAGCTAAACCATATTACGCCATTTATACCGGCCTCACCTGCAATTGCGCGGTCCTACCCACTATAGTTAGAACTTGATGATAACATCATAGGGAATGTATTTTTCCCAGAACCAGGGTGTGTAGGTGTCTGCAATGGCATTTTCAAGAAGATACTTAAAAATACTTTCCGCGTTGTCACTGTTGGCCATAATCAGCATGGCGATCTTTTTTTCCGGAAAAACGATGGAGAAATGCTGGAAACCATCACCGTGACCGGCTTTAAAAACCCCCGGGCCGAAGGGGGGCTGGAAGACGACCCAGCCTAAACCGTAACTTAGCTGAATATGATCGTTTTGATGTGTATCCCGGTCATTTTCGGGGCTGGTTGGGAATTGCAGCATGGAATGTATCCGGATCTGCGGGCGGAACATTTCTTTCCGGCTGGCGGGGTTCACCAGTTTATTATGCATCAGGGATTCCAGGAAAGCGATGTAATCATCTCCGGTCGTCTGCAACGTGCTTCCGGCACGCTCAACAACGTATTTCTTAACGGGGTATACCTTTCCATTGGTATCGTGGCCCTGTGCAATTTGACCGCCGAACGCGTCACTCCAGATATAACCGCTCTGTTTCATCCCGGCGGGGTCAAAGATTAATTCCTGCGCCAAATCATTCAGGCGTTTCCCAGTAATGTGCTCAATAACGAATTGAAGGTAGCCCATCCCTTCACCTGAATATTGAAATTTGCTGCCCGGCTTAAATCGGATATGCAGCTTCTGGTCAGGTTCAAACCAGCGCCAGTTCGCAAAACCGGTCGTATGGCTAAGGCACATCCGGGCAGTGATTGTCTGATACAGCGTATCGCCTTTCAGATCGCTAAAATCCGATCCCCAATAATTCTCGCCTTTAGCAGGATAATCATACACCGGCCGGTCAAGATATTCCTGCAACGGCTTATCCAGATCCAGCTTTTCCTGCTCCACCAATTTCATTACCAGGGTCGAAAATACCGCCTTGCTTAATGACGCGCCGTACATACTATTACTGGTGGCAAGCGGGGTGTTTTGTGCTTTGTTGGCATAGCCGAAGGCTTGTTTATAGACGGCTTTATCGTCATTAAATACAACGACCTGCATGCCGTCCACTTTCGCATCATGCATCAGTTGCCGAATCTTTTTAGTCAATGAATCTGTTGTAATAGCGGACCCGTCAATACGCTGAATCACGGCGTCAGCCGAGGGCTGTGCGGAAAGTTTTGCCGGGGCGAAAAGGACAATAAGCGCGGAAAGAAAGCATGCAAATTTCATGGCTGTGAATTTTTTGATCAAAGATCCGCCGAAAGGAAATGCCGTCAAACGACACCTGCACGACATTTACACGACACCTGCATTTCCGGGTGTTTAGACGGTTTTAGGCCTTCTTCAAAAAATGAACATACAACGGGTAATGGACGGGCCTTCCTTTTAGCGCCCTTATCGTATTGAGGATACAAAAGCTGGCGGCAACAACATAGCTGGCAATCATCAAAGGAAACCCGACCGGGAAATAAAGCACCATGGTTATAAACGATAAAACAATGACAATGGTAACCGTGATCTGGAAATTGATGGCCTCCCGTCCCTGGCGATTGTATTCCGGATGCTCATCTCGCTTCATTGTCCATAAAATCAGCAACAGGATAATATTTACAAACGGCAGGGCAAGTCCAAGCAAAGGCAGTATGTGATAGAGAGGTAACAATACCGGTTCGGAAAAGGAGGGCGCCGTGTCTACAGAAACAAGCTCGCCCGGGTGAACCTGCAATGCTTCTGCCAGCAGTTTCAGGGTTTGTCCCTGAGGGGTAACGACACCGCTTTCAATACGTTGGATGGTACGCGCGGTTACGCCTGAAGCCTCCGCAAGTTGTTCCTGCGTCATGCCTTTCTCTTTTCGGCACCGGGCCAATGAAGAACCGCTGTTTCGTTTCATTGCGTAAAGATAGTCTTCAGGCTCCTAATTTTAGCTTGTCTGACCGCCTCATTCGCAAATTCAGTCCCAGGTGAAAAACCATATCATCCTTTCGCGTGATCCGCGGAACCCCTTTAACGGGTTCGATTGCTGTTCGGGCGGTATTGCAGCGTGCTTCGGGAATTGTTCGGGACTGCTCCGGGGCTGCTTCGGAAACCATTCGAAATGCTTCGAAGCGCAACGCATTGCACACCGAGCAGCCCCGAAGCGCCCTCGAAGCCGACTCGAACAAGGGTCGAACAAGTCTCGAAGGACAGTCGAAGCGCACTCGAACAACACTCGAAGATCAGTCGAACATTTGAATTCCTATTTTTAGTGGAGAAGATGGACATGCATCGCCCGTATCGGTACTGTCAGACAAGCACCAACATAAGGTTGTAAAGAAAACCCATCAAGTAGATTCCTATAACAATTTGAAGCAAATGGAAAGCTTATAATGAGCTGGTAGACAGCATGCCCTCTTGTCCCTGTCTGGTTGTTATTTTTCCTGCCTTATGAATGAGCCATCTGCATCGAAATACAAATTGACGTCATTGGTCAGTTCCAACTCATATCCTTTATTTTCCTTGTCAATGCTTTCGACACCGACGCCGGCAAAGTTGCTTTCAAGATAGGTTTGGATTGCCTGGGGGAAGAAACCTGTGGGCAGTCGGTTCGGTTCATCTGCTTTTGCCTCGATCCAGTTTCCCGCCTTGCCGAAGTCTATCCCCGTTCCATTCATTAACGTCACTTCGTAAAATGTTCCTGTGGCCGTTGGTGCTTTTTTATTAGTAACACGCTGTACTTCTGCTGGCGCAAAGTATTGCCGGATAAAAGCCGAGGCGCTGTCCGGTAGGGTAACCTGTGAAGAGCGTTGTTCTACCTTGTCTTGTGAAGCTGTGTTTACAATAGCATTTTCGGAATGACCCGATTGCGCAGCATTTGAACAACCGAAAAGGACTACTAAAGCTGAAAGAATAAAGCTGGTTTGTTTCATAACGTAAGATAAAATTACGATAAAAACACCAAAGGTCCTGAAAAGGTTTGCCGGCCAATGCAACAGGGTGTAAAATTATGTAATATATCCTATCGCACGATAGGATAGCGGTATCATAAAAAAATAAAAAATAAATTTTTATTGTTCGCAATCTGCGCTATATTTGCAGTCCCAAAAGAAAGGGAGCTCAGCTGGTTCAGCACATCCCGACTACAGGTCGGGAGGGTCACTGGAGCAGGGGTAAAACAAAAGGGAGATTAGCTCAGCTGGTTCAGAGCACCTGCCTTACAAGCAGGGGGTCACTGGTTCGAACCCAGTATCTCCCACTAAAGCCTCACGGATAACGTGGGGCTTTTATCATTAAACCTAACCTAAATGCATTACCTATATATCCTGTACTCTAGGGAAATTGACCGGTTTTACATCGGCTCTTGCCAAGACCTCGAGCAAAGGCTCCGAAGGCACAACAGCCACCACCGGGGCTACACTGGCAAGGTGGAAGACTGGCGCATCATATACACAGAAGAATTTCCAAACAGGATTAAAGCGGGGCAAAGAGAACGGGAAATAAAATCATGGAAAAGCCGCAGGCTAATCGAAAAACTTGTGCAAAAAACATAGCCCGGCTGGTTCAAAGCATCCCGACTATAAGTCGGGAGGGTCACTGGTTCGAACCCAGTATCTCCCACTAAAAAAGCCTCACAGCAATGTGGGGCTTTTTCGTTTATAAACCTATCGGCCCTTTGCACTCTACCTTCGGGTATCGGTGAAATTAAAAGGGAGAACAGTCAGGCATTTTTCATTGCTCCCTGTATGTTGTCAATCTGTTTTAAATGCCTGATAATATGATTTACAAAAAATTGAAACGTATCCCCCAATTTCAGTCTTATTAAACTCGAAATCGAAGTCTGAATTTTTACTTGGCCCAAATTCACTTTTCTTGATTGGTTTAATAAATCCAATAACTTGATTTGTTGTTCAATAAATTTATCAATGACCGCTTTGCCAATATCCGCGTTTAGCGGATTTTTATCTTTAAAAGTCTTCATCTTATTCAGCTTCTCCTTTGGCAACATACTTTTTGCGAAGTATCCGCCTAAAACGCCGCTTTTGAAATCCCTTTCGGGCTTGGTCTTCGAATGCTTAATTTTGTTTTCTATCTGTGGCAGGTAAAACTCGCCATACAGATTCAGATGTTCCAGACATTCCAGCATATTCCACGACGTTTCATTTTCTCTCCAGGTCAAAGCATCCAGATCATAGGTCTTCAGTTTTTCTGCTTGATTAATTGCGTGTTTGGTCTGCGCTAGAAGTGCCTGTATTAAGTCCGCTGTTTGCATCATGTCATTTTTATGCAAAGCTCAAAAAAGCATTTTATATAAATCTTGATTGAAGTCAAGACTTTTTTAGCCGCGATAAGGTTTCAGCACTCATTCTTAAATAATTAGCAATATACTTATTGGGAATTTCCTGAAAAAGCTGCGGACTTCTCTTTAAAACCCGTTCATATCTCTCTTTTGGAGAATTTGTCAGAATGTCAATTTCACGTTCCATTTGTTGAAGAACCAGGTCTTCCAAGATGTTAATCCACAAATCTCCGTTTCTTCCAGTTTCCAAAAAACGGTCAATCTGTTGCTTAGTAATCGCTTTTACTACCGTCCTTTTAATCGCTTGTATATATAGGTTTGAGGGTTTGCCTGTCAAAAATGAGTCCAGCGAAACAATTAAATTTCCGCTGTAACCAAATCGGATTATCCGTTCTTCATAATCGTCCAACACAAAAATCCGCAGACTCCCGCGCTCCACATAATATACATTGGTATCAACGCTGTCCTTTACCTTCAGAAACTCATTTCTGCCAAGGGTTATTTCCCGGTCTGAAAGTTCAATAATCTCTTTCATTCGCTGTCTGGCTGTGCCTTTGTGTATTTGCAATCAATTGGTTTATGGATTGGCGATGTCAGGGTCTCGAAAAACATCATTGCGACATTCGAATAAATACCCATAGCATCTCAAATGTCGAATTTAACAGCTAACATCAAACAGGCACTATCGATCGCCCGGATCAACGATGGTCGCAAGCCCCACCTCATCACGGATGGCGATATCCCTACCATCCAGCTGGATAAGTCCCCCTGCGTTGAGTTCATTCAATACCTTAAAAAGGGTTTCATAGGTTGTCCCGGCGAAGGATGCGATATCCTGCCGGGTAATGGCGAAGTCCAGAAAGCCGGCTTCATTGGTGCCGAATTGGTTTTTGAGGGTTAGCAATGCCTGTGCAATGCGAGGCTTAACGGGCATATGCGCCAGGTTACGCATGGCCCGGTGTGCTTCCTGCAGGTCGTTGGCCAGAAAGCGCATCAGCGCATAGGTAAGCTCGGGGTTTACTTTTAAAGTGCTTTCAAAGAAAGGCATTTCCAGGTAGCACACACTCGTGGGTTCAAGGGCTGTCGCCGAAACCGGGTAGCGCGCCTCCTTGCCCAACCCCAGGTGGCCCACCATATCGCCGCGGCGTGCAAACCGCACAATCAGCTCCTTCTCCTGGTCCCAGCGTTGGTGGACTTTCATCACGCCGGAGTAGATGAAATAAATACCCTTCACCACATCGCCTTCGGTAAAAGCCTGCTGCCCTTTCCGGAGCAGGATGACCTTCCGGTTGAGCTCCACTGCCGGAATCCAGTCGGGCAGGCAGAGCCGGCAAAGGATGCAGTCGCTGAGGTTACACGAAGGGTGTTTTCGCTTCATATACCGCAATAGTACGAAAATTCCGCGGGATAAATCGCCGCGATCCTATTTCAATAAATATTGCATAAACAATAAATAAATAAATTTTATTAAACAATAAATGGTGTTTTATATTATTTATACAATATAAAATGTTTTTTATAATTTTACCCGTGGAAGCCCGGGAATCACCCTATGACCCTGGCCACAGCGGAGCAGAAGGTCTCCGGGAACCTGCGACGACTTCCGTCCATTCGTGAACGTTAAATTCGATACCATGGCAACATTAGTTCTTTCGGATACCGACGGTACCCACGACCGGCACGCCGGCCATCACCGGGAAAGTTTCGTTTCCCGGTATATTTTCAGCACCGACCACAAAATGATCGCCAAGCAGTTCCTGGTTACGTCCATCACCATGGCGTTTGTGGCCTTGCTGCTTTCCATTCTGTTCCGCATCCAGCTCGGCTGGCCGGACCGGGAATTTCCCATACTGGAGTTGTTCCTCGGGAAATGGGCCGAGGGTGGTCGGATCAACCCCGACTTCTACCTCGCGCTGATTACGATACACGGCACCATTATGGTGTTTTTTGTACTTACTGCCGGACTGAGCGGCACTTTTGCCAACCTGCTTATTCCGTTGCAGGTTGGTGCACGGGATATGGCTTCCCCATTTATGAATATGCTTTCGTACTGGTTCTTTTTTGCGTCGTGCGTGGTGCTGATGTCGTCCCTCTTCATCGAAACGGGCCCGGCCAGCGCAGGGTGGACCGTCTATCCGCCGCTTTCGGCCGTCCCACGCGCCATCCCGGGTTCCGGGCTGGGCATGACGCTGTGGTTGGCCAGCGTCATTCTATTTGTAGCTTCATCGGTGCTGGGCTCCATCAACTACATCAGCACCGTACTCAACCTCCGGACGCGCGGAATGGATTTCTGGAAAATGCCGTTAACGGTATGGGGGCTTTTCCTGACCGCTGTGCTGGGCCTGCTCACCTTCCCGGTGCTGGTGGCAGGCCTGGTCCTGCTGATTTTCGACCGCAGCTTCGGGACCAGCTTTTACCTCAGCGACCTGGTTATCCAGGGGAAGATCCTGCCCAACGAAGGGGGTAACCCCATCCTATGGGAGCACCTCTTCTGGTTCCTGGGCCACCCGGAGGTTTACATCGCGATCCTGCCTGCCTTCGGCATTGTTTCGGAGGTGATGTCCGTTCACTCCCGGAAACCGATCTTCGGGTACCACGCCATGGTGTATTCCCTCATGGGTATTGTCGTGCTGTCGTTTTTGGTATGGGGCCACCACATGTTCGTGTCGGGGATGAATCCGTTCCTTGGGGGCGTGTTCATGGTAACCACCCTGATCATCGCCGTGCCCTCAGCCATCAAGACGTTCAACTACCTGGCAACGCTCTGGCGGGGAAGCATCCGGTTTACGCCCCCGCTGCTGTTCGCCCTCGGCTTCGTGTCCTTCCTGATTTCCGGCGGATTGACGGGTATCTACCTGGGTAATTCCACCCTGGATATCGGCCTGCACGACACGTATTTTGTTGTTGCGCATTTCCACCTGGTTATGGGATCGGCCTCTGTTTTCGGCATGCTTGCCGGTGTTTATCATTGGTTTCCGAAGATGTATGGGCGAATGATGGATGAAAAACTTGGTTACCTGCATTTCTGGGTAACGTTTGTCTGCGCCTACTTCGTGTTTTTCCCGATGCACTTCATGGGGATCGATGGTGTCCCCCGGCGGTACTATGCCTTTACGGAATTTCCGTCCATGGAACACTGGCTGTCGGTGAATGTGTTCATTTCCTGGTCGGCCATCATCGCCGGTTTCGCGCAGGTAGCCTTTCTGTTCAATTACATTTATTCCGCATTTTACGGAAAGAAGGTCGGGCAGAACCCCTGGCAGGCCAATACGCTGGAGTGGACCACCCCCGTGGAGCATATCCACGGAAACTGGCCGGCAGAGTTGCCCACGGTTTACCGCTGGCCATATGACTACAGCAAACCCGGGCATGATGCGGACTTTATCTGCCAGACGGTCCCCTTTTCTCAGACCATGGAATCCAACCTACCGCACGATTTCGATGGCAACCCGGAGGGGGAACGGTACCAGCGGGAATGGGAGGCCGCCCGGCAGCGGGAGGGCCAGGCCAATGAAACATAGCGTGGCGCAACCCGTTTGGAGAATGCGGTAAAAATATCCACCTTTATGTTATTATAGTTAAGCATGGCATACGATACCGCATTAGCAGAAAAAGTAAGGGCATATCTGACAGGTATCCCCGGCCTCGTTCTTGAAGAAAAGAAAATGTTTGGCGGGTTGGCGTTCCTCGTTAATGGAAAAATGTGCGTTAATGTAAGCAGCAATAACCTGATGTGCCGTTTTGATCCGGCCGACCTGGCGACGGTCTCCAAACGCCCGGGTTACCATCCGATGGTAATGAAAGGGAAGACGCTGAACGGATATTGTTATATCAGTCCCGAAGGATACAGCCGGGCAGATGACTTTGCGTATTGGCTGGAGTGTTGCCTGTCATTTAATGACCGGGCTAAAGTATCCAAGCGTCACCGGTAAAGGGCCAGCAAATGGATCAACTCACGCAAGCCACAACCCCCGAAGACATCCCCAGGCTGTTCACCGAAGCCTGGAATGCCAGGCGTGCGGACTGGCTTGCCTCATTATTTGAGGAAGAAGCCGATTTCATTAACGTGGTGGGCATCTGGTGGGAAAACCGGGCGGACATCCAAAAAGCGCATGATTATGGTTTACGGATCATCTTCAACGAATCGACCCTGAAAACCGGCCGGGTCAAGACAAAGCCTTTGGGCGATAGCCATGCGGTGGTCCATGCCCGGATGCGACTTACGGGCCAAACGCCCAAAGCACAGGCAGCGGCAGGTATACGGAATAACCTGTTCTTATTTGTGGTGCGGAAACACGGCGATCACTGGCTATGTGTGTCGGCACAGAATACGGATATCGTGCCGGGAGCTGAAACCCATCTCCGAAACGAAAAAGGGGAGCTTGTACCGGCTGACTATCGGTCGTAATCCCAAGCTTCCTGTTCTCTCCGGTTTAAACACACCGGAAACGAAACCGCAGTACACTTGCATTAATCGTAAAATTTCCATGAAATCCCCACCCGCAGGTTGGCGTTGTTCATCGGGTACCGGCGCACGGTATAATAACCTACCGGCCAGACGTTCTGATTGGCAAAATTATAACTGAGGAACAGGTTGGCCCGCTTGAGTGTAGCCGTCGCCCAGACATCGACAATGGGATAGGTGGAAAACTCAATCCCTACGTTATCATTGTAAAACTGTCCGACGTTAATAGCGTACGACGGGGTACGGAACGGTGTGTTGAACCGCACATCAAAGCCCAGGTTGAAATCGACTACCTTGTACAGCTTGCCGTTGTAGTAAAAGCTATGCCAGGTATACAGCTCAGGGATGGCAAGCACCGCATTATAGTCCGATTTCTGGTACACCGCGTAGTTATCAAAATGAAAGCCGCCAAAGCGGAAGTTCTGTCCCACGGATAGCTGTAATAGGTTGATGCTGTTGTCCAGCTGCGCGGGTTCAATGACACGGAACAGCCGGGGGTCATTTGCCTCATTGGTCACTTCCTGGAAGTAGAGGTGATTAGCAATCAAAAAATACGCAGCCTTGCCCGAAAAACCGATCGCATCGTTTTCATAGGCAAAGGAGAAACTGGTGGTCTTTGTTTTTTCAAAGCTGCGGTCCCACTGGTGGTAGGTGTAATTCACCCGCTCATAAACCCGTTCCGGCGATTTATTCTGGGTATAAGCGCCCAGCTTTATCCGTCCGATGGTTTTGCTCAGCAGAAAATCGGCTTCCGCCTCATACAGGTAATCACCGAAATTCTGCCCCTGTACAATCTGGTTCAGGTCGCCGGTAACGCTCACACGGTCACTGAACCGGTAGCCGATACCCGCCTTCAGTGTGCTGTTCTGCAAAAAAGCGCTGTAACCACGGTCCCGGTACCAGTGCATGTCGTGCCGGTAGCCCACATCGAGCCGGATCTCGTTTTTAACGAACGACAGCGAGCTGCCCCGCAGGTAAAAGCGGTAGCCAAAATCGTTGGTAATGGTAGTCAGCCGCGTGGTATCCTGTGTCAACACGCTTTCGCCAAACGGAAAGGCACCGTAAACATCTTCCTCGTTTTTATAAAATTCAAAACTGCGTGAACGCAGGCGGAAGCTGTGCCACATGCTGTTGGTTGGCAGTATCTGCTGTTCGGGTTCGCCGGCATTGATGGTGTCCAGCCGCCCCACAAACAGGCTCTGCCGGATAAAAATGTTCTGGTCGCGCCAGGTATGCCGTGGCCGCTCATCACGCGTAGCCCGCAGCCGTGTCGACTCGTCATCGCTGGAAGGGCGTTCGCCGTTGCGGAATATCGTGTCTTTGAGGATCGAGCCGTTTTCCGTAGACATCAGCCGGTTAAATACGGCATTGGCCAATAAATTATAGCGGTGGCCCGGTGATTCATACCAGGCAAACAGGGCCGATTTCAGGTCGTTGTACCGCTGGTTGGCGTAATAGCCATCGGCCCGGGTGGCATGGAACTCGCCCCCGACATTGAGCGACGGGTTGATGTTCTGGGTGACCTTTGCCCGTAAAACCTGGTCGTCAAAAAAGAAACCGACATTATACAGTTCCGAGAAGGGCGCCCGTGCCCGGTAGTATTTTACAGAGTCGGGCTGATAAAGGAACCGCTCCAGGCTGTGGAAACCCGGCTGGAAGCCGATGGCTTTATCGGGTACGAAAAGCAGGTCGCGCGTGGCCAGGCCATAACTGCCCAGGTTAATGCTCGGGTTTCTCGGCTGATTCTGCGGATTGTAGTATTGGAAATTTTTATGGAGTGTATCAATCTGGTAGGTGTATGTCCCCCGGTTCATCATGGCCAGCGTAGTATAACGCACGTACCGCGCGGAATAGATGACGCTATCTTCCTTATTATCCTCAGCAGCCCGTGCGGAATCCAGGGCACTGCTCCACTCTTCTTCTACCTGAGCGTGCAGCAGCGTCACGGCTGCGAAAAAAAAACCCAGAAACAGTAGGACACTGCGGACTGATTTCATCACTGCAAAGCTACCAATTCTTTCAATATTAGTGTCATCTTCGGTTCGGCTGCGGCCGCCACTTCCACAATTTCCGCCAGTGATACCGGCTGGAGGGTTTCATGGAAGCCCTCATCGGTAACGACGGAGATGGCGAAAACGGGCAACTGCATATGATTGGCCACAATCACCTCGGGAACGGTACTCATCCCCACAACATCGCCCCCGATCAGCCGCATGTAACGGTATTCGGCCCGTGTTTCCAGGTTGGGTCCGGGAGTAGCAACATAAACCGCCCGGTGTACGCGCAGCTGGTGCTGCCGGGCGATGGCCAGCCCCTGGTCAATAAGCGCCGGCGAATAGGGCCGGCTCATATCGGGAAAACGGGGACCGAACCGCTCGTCATTACTTCCTCGGAGCGGGTTGTCGGGCAGCAGGTTGATGTGATCATCAATAATCGCCAGGTCGCCCTTTAGAATCGCGGGATTAAGCGAGCCGGACGCGTTCGACACAAACAGTTTCCGGATGCCCAGCGCTTTCATGACCCGGACCGGGAACGTGATCTGCTGCATGCTGTAGCCCTCGTAATAGTGGAGACGTCCCTGCATGGCTACTACCCGGCGGCCGTTGAGTGTGCCGAAAATCAGCCGGCCGGTATGGAATTCCACGGTGGAAATGGGGAAATTAGGAATGTTGGAATACATCAGCCGGTGGCTGATGTCGATCTCGTCGACCAGCCTGCCCAGGCCTGTGCCCAGAATAATCCCGGATTCGGGCTCAAAATCGGCGATCCGCTGCCGGATAAATGCCGTGGTTTCTTCTACTAAATGGTACATACCGGAAGTGTTGTATAAACGTGCCTATCCCCGGGTATCATGCTTATGGTAAATACTCAGGTAACTTTCATAACGGCTGGGTGCAATATGTCCTTCTTCCAGCGCCGCCAGTACGGCGCAGCCCGGTTCATTGATGTGCCGGCAATCGTTAAAACGGCAGTCGTTCATCAATTCCCGCATTTCCGGAAAGAAGTGGCCGAGTTCCTGTTGTTCGATATCAATGATACCTAATTCGCGGATTCCCGGCGTGTCGATCAGCTGCCCGCCGAAGGGCAGCGGAATCATTTCAGCAAAGGTGGTCGTATGCCGGCCCTTATCCGACCAATCCGATATATCGGCGGTACGCTGGCCGGCCGCAGGATTAAGTGCGTTGATCAGGGTGGATTTCCCCACCCCCGAATGGCCGGATATCAATGTCGTTTTATCCTTGAGCACCTGCTTGATGATTTCCAGGTTGGTGCCTTCGAGTGCCGATGTCTCGTAACAGGAATAGCCGATGGCGGTGTAAATGGCTTCATATTCGTGCAGCACATCAAGGCCTTCCGCGCTGAACAGGTCCAGCTTATTGAAAATTAACCCCGCCGGAATCGCATAAGCCTCAGCGGTTACCAGAAAGCGGTCGATAAACCCCAGCGAGGTAAATGGCGAGGCCAGGGTTACGACGAGCAGGGCCTGGTCTATATTGGCCGCAATAATCTGCGCCTGCTTGGAAAGGTTCACCGACTTGCGGATCATGTAATTCTCGCGGTCGTGCAGCTGGGTGATCACGGCGGTTGACTGTTCCGGCTCGGGCACAATGGTTACCCGGTCGCCCACCGCCACCGGATTGGTGGTTTTGATGTCCCTGGTCCGGAATTTTCCCTTAATCCGGCACTGGTAAACGCTGCCGTCTTCTGCCAGCACATCATACCAGCTTCCCGTGGATTTGGTAACCAAGCCTTTCATGGTGCCGCGAAGGGGTAATATGCCGTGGATTTTGCCATACGACAAAAATGGTAAATTTTTACATCATCTCATCACTATCCCTATCTTTGTAGCATACCAATACGTCAAATACACGTGAAACCTGCATGAATTGCTATTCGAAAAAAGACAGGAACTTAGCGCAGCGATCTCTTGAACACTGCTGAAAACTGTCAAGAAGTGAAAAACAACTCATGCAAGCTTCATCGTCGTTAAAGAACAAACTACGCTGATGAAAAAACTCTTTCTCCTCGACGGCATGGCCCTGATTTACCGGGCCTACTTTGCGCTCAACAAAACACCGCGGATTACCTCAACGGGGTTTAACACTTCGGCGATCATGGGCTTTACCAATACGCTGTTGGAGGTGTTGAAAAGCCAGCAGCCCACTCATATTGCCGTGGTATTTGACACCATGGCGCCAACCAACCGCCATACCGCGTTTGAAAACTACAAGGCAAACCGGCAGGCCATACCCGAGGACCTGGCCGCGGCCATCCCTTATGTATATAAAATTGTCGAGGGATTTAACATCCCCATCATTTCGATGGATGGCTACGAAGCCGACGACATCATCGGCACGCTGGCCAAACAGGCAGAACAAAAAGCATATACGGTGTATTGCATGACGCCCGACAAGGACTTCGGGCAACTGGTGACTGAACACATCCTGATTTACAAACCGGCGCGGATGGGTAATGGTGCCGAAGTGCTCGGCGTCAGGGAAATCCTGGAAAAATGGGAAATTACCGACGTTTCCCAGGTCATTGACATTCTCGGCCTCTGGGGCGACGCGGTGGATAACATCCCCGGTATACCCGGCATCGGTGAGAAAACGGCCAAGAAGCTGGTGCAGGAATTCGGTTCGGTGGAGGGCATTATTGCCAATGCGCACCAGCTGAAGGGCAAACAGCGGGAAAACGTGGAGACGTTTGCCGAGCAGGGACTGATCTCCAAGCAGCTGGCCACCATCCAGCTGGATGTACCCATTCAGCTGGATGAAGATGCGCTGAAGCTGGGCGAACCGGACAAAGATGTGCTGGAACCGATCTTTGCGGAGCTGGAATTCCGCACATTGGGCAGGCGCGTATTTGGCGATGGGTTCAGCGTGGCTGAAACGCGCTCGGCTACCGGCGCCCAGATGGACCTCTTCGGCAATGCTGCACCGGAGCTTGCCGGCAACCCGGAGGTGGCGGAAGAGTACGTACCGCCCGTTGCCGCCAGGAACATCAACAATACACCGCACGAATACATCCTGGTAGACACACCCGAAAAGCAGGCCGAACTGGTGGCGTTGCTGGCGGCGCAGAAATCGTTCTGCTTCGATACGGAAACCACGGGTACGGACGCCAATGTGGCCGACCTGGTCGGGTTATCATTTGCCACGGAGGCCGGTAAGGCGTGGTACGTGCCTGCACCCCGCGACGAGGCGGGCTGCTGCGCCCTGCTCGAACCGTTTAAGCCGGTATTTGAGCATGAAGGAATTGCCAAGGTAGGACAAAACCTGAAATACGACATGTTACTGCTGGCCCGCTACGGCGTGTCGGTTAAAGGTGAACTGTTTGATACCATGTTGGCCCACTACCTGATCGACCCCGATACCCGCCACGGCATGGATGTACTCGCCGAAAATTACCTGGGCTACACGCCTGTACCCATTACCGACCTTATCGGTCCGCGCGGCAAAAAACAGGGCAACATGCAGGACGTCGACCTGGAAGCAATCACCGCCTATGCCGCGGAAGACGCCGATATCACGCTGCAGCTGAAGACGGTTTTTGAGCCGCTGCTGGAACAGGCGGGGGCTTCAAACCTGGCCCGCGAAGTGGAATTTCCGCTGGTATACATCCTGGCCGATATGGAACGCTGCGGCGTAAAGATCGATGTGGAGGTGCTGCGCGGCCTCTCCGGCTCGCTGGAAAAAGATATTGCCGAGATCGAACGGACCATCTACGCCAAAGCCGGTGTCCGGTTTAATATCGCCTCACCCCGGCAGCTGGGGGAAGTGCTTTTTGATAAACTGCAGCTCGACCCGAAAGCCAAGAAAACCAAAACCGGCCAGTACAAAACCGGTGAGGATGTGCTGCTGACGCTGGCCACGAAAAGTGATATTGTAAAGGACATCCTCGATTTCCGGCAGCTGCAGAAGCTGAAATCCACCTACGTAGATGCGCTGCCCCAGATGATTCACCCGATTACCGGGCGTGTACATACCTCATACAACCAGGCAGTAGCTGCAACGGGCCGGTTGAGTTCAACCAACCCCAACCTGCAGAATATCCCCATCCGTACCGAACGGGGACGCGAGGTGCGCAAGGCATTTATACCGCGCGATGCGGATCACGTGATCCTCTCGGCCGACTACTCACAGATTGAACTGCGGCTGGTGGCCCACATAAGTGGCGACCAGGGTATGGTAGATGCCTTTAACCAAGGGCTGGACATCCACCGGGCCACGGCTGCCCGTGTATATGGCGTATCGCTGGAGGAGGTCACATCCGAACAGCGCAGAAACGCGAAAGCAGTCAATTTCGGTATTATTTATGGTCAGTCGGCCTTTGGTCTTTCGCAGAACCTGGGCATTCCGCGCAAGGAAGCAGCAACCATTATTGACCAATACTTTGCCCAGTACCCCGGCATCAAAAAGTACATGAACGACACCATTAATTTTGCCAAGGAAAATGGCTACGTGGAAACACTGCTCAAGCGGCGGCGCTACCTGCGCGACATCAACTCGGCCAACCAGACCGTGCGAGGCTTTGCTGAACGGAACGCGATCAACGCCCCCATCCAGGGATCCGCCGCCGACATGATCAAGGTTGCCATGATTGCCATCCACCGGGATATCCAGCAACAGGGTCTTCAGGGAAAAATGACCATGCAGGTACATGACGAACTGGTTTTTGATGTTCCGCGCTCGGAAGTATCCCAATTCCGTACCCTGGTGGAAAAACACATGAAAAATGCGCTGACCATGACCGTGCCGGTTGTAGTGGAAATCGGCGAAGGGCAGAACTGGCTCGAAGCGCACTAACCATACCGGCAACTATGCGGACATACCTGCTGTTATATTTATTGGTTACCACTGCTATAACGGCGATGGCCGCCGGCGCGGATACCACCGGCCGGCCGGTTTATTATGAACCGGCGCCGGAGGGCATGCTGCGCTTTTTCTATGACGACAGGTATTACCTGGCAGATAAGGCCTGTTCGTTCAGGGCAATCGAGCGCATCGCTAAATTTGATTTCAACAAGCAGGTATTTGTAGGTGAGTTTGTCGATTTTAACCTGTCCGGGCGCGCCATACTGCGGGGCAATTATGAAAACGGTAAAAAAGAGGGGAAATTTACGGCCTATCACCCGAACGGAGAACGGAAATGGGAAGTGACTTTCGTACAGGATGTTCCCCGGGGCATATGGGCTTTTTACTATCCGGATGGAAAACCCCTGCTTGAACTGGAGTATGGCCCCCGGGGCACCATTATCCGTAATTTCTGGGACACCCGGGGCCGCCAGCAGGTGACCGACGGCAATGGGAAGTATGCCTTTGAAATAGCGGCCGATGGTTACAACGAATATGGCTACGTCCGCTATAACCGGAGCGGGCGGGTTGTTAACGGGCTTCCCCATGGCAACTGGATCGTGGAATATGTGTTTGAGGATGGTGAAAAGGCGGGGGCCGGCCATGAGTATTACCGCGATGGCCAGTTTATACGGGGATATGAAACATTCACCGACGAAACGTTTGACGGCACACCCCGCTACCGGCTATACCCGGTTGAATTTTTCGACCGGGCAACGATCCTAGTGAGTAAAGCCTGTACCATTGATGAGTATTCGGGTTTCACCCAGTACCTGGAAAAATACTTTGAGCGATGGTTTGCCACGGTCAATGCGGCCGCGCTGGCCAGCCAGCGGATCGAACTCGCCATTGCCGTCGATGAAACGGGCACCGCCCAGCGGATTGAGGCCATACAGACGTTTCCAAGCGCACAGTACGCTTCCCTGCTGTTAAGCGCGTGCCATGGCATTGAATTCTGGTTCCCCTCTTATGCGGATGGCGAATATACAGCCGATACCTTAACGCTGACGGCCGAGGTAGCCCCTGACCCGGACGGACAAAAACTGCACTTTTACAATATACAGATCAGGCGCGAAAAAGGGTACTGAACCGGCTATAATCCTAGCCGGATTGCAGGCCAGGGATACACGGCGCATTGCCGACTGCTTCTTTGTCACGGATTACCCCCTGATTTGTCGCATTTCCACCGTGTAATTGCCGTCGACCGGCCGTAATTTTGATCAACATACCACACAAGGTTGCGTGGTTAGTTACTCACCTTTAATCAAAGATCATGAATACACAAGTTTTCATTAACCTCCCGGTAAAAGACCTGAAACGTTCCATGGATTTCTATACCGCGGCCGGGTTCACGAATAATCCGACGTTTACCGACGAGACCGCGGCGTGCATGGTATATTCTGAAGAAATCTACGTGATGCTGCTCACGCATGCAAAATTCAGCCAGTTTACCGGCAAGGCCATTGCTGATACCCGGCAAACCGCCGCAGTGATCAATTCGCTGGGACTCGACAGCCGGGAGCGGGTGGACAATACCATTGAAAAGGTAGTGGCCGCCGGCGGCAAAGAAAGCCGGGAGCCCGACGACTATGGCTTCATGTGGCAACGGAGTTTTGAGGACCCGGACGGCCACCTCTGGGAAGTCTGTTATATGGATATGAGTAAATTTCCACAGGAATAGCAAGAAAATTATGAAAAATGCAATTTATCCCTGCATCTGGTTTGATGGTCAGGCTAAGGATGCGGCCGAATACTACTGTTCGGTATTTGAAAACTCCGGCATCATCGACGACACGCCCATGGTCGTCACCTTCGAGCTGGATGGTGTGAAGTTCATGGGCCTGAACGGCGGGCCGACATTTAAGCCTAATCCCGCGATTTCATTCTATGTTGTGCTGGACAAGGAAGAGCAGGTACAAAAAGCCTGGGAACGCCTTTCCGATGGCGGAATGGTGCTGATGGCGCTCGACAAGTATGACTGGAGCGAAAAATATGGCTGGGTGCAGGACCGGTTCGGGGTGTCGTGGCAGATTAGTCTGGGCGACAGCCGGGCCGTGGGCCAGCGATTCGTTCCGTTGCTGATGTACTGTGGCGAACAACAGGGAAGGGCTGCGGAAGCCCTGCAATATTATACCAACGTATTTAACCCCGCAAAAACAGAAAGCATCGTCCGGTACGAACCAGGGCAGGTAACCCTCGATGCGACGGTTGTACACGCCCGATTCCGGCTCAATAACCGGGTTTTCATGGCCATGGACAGTGCCGTGCCGCAGCCGTTTACATTTAACGAAGGGGTGTCCCTCGTGATTGATTGCGACACCCAGGAGGAAATCGATTATTACTGGGAGCGGCTTACCGACGGTGGAAGCGAAAGCCAATGTGGCTGGCTGAAAGACCGGTTCGGGGTGTCGTGGCAGGTGGTCCCCACCGTATTGGCCGGACTCCTGCAGGACCCCGCGAAATCCGCACGGGTAATGCAGGCGTTTATGCAGATGAAAAAATTCAATATTGAGCAGCTGGTCAATGCGTAGCGTGCCCTGTTCGGAGGAACAGGTGTACGATGGCCGGACAGGCCTGCCCGGATTGTGCACCCACCGGTGCCGGATGTATGGCTATGCGGTGTCCGGATGGTTTATATATGCACCGCCGTCGTGTTGCATATCAAGGTGAATTTAGCTAAGTTTGCTTGGTTAATTTACGGCTTAGCAAAATAAGATGACAATCCATAGAGAAGGGTATACCAGCATTGCCATTACGTTACTGGTAATTTTTGTAAGTAATGCCTTGGTACATTACTTTATCCCGGGCAGCACATTTGTGGTGTGGTTCGTATACCTGCTTTCACTGCTGTTGTTTGTTGCCATATTGCAGTTTTTCAGAAATCCCAAACGGCACATCATACCCAATGAAAACACCATACTCTGTCCGGCCGACGGCAAGGTGGTGGTAATTGAGGAAACAGAGGAAACGGAGTATTTCAAGGACCGGCGGATACAGGTTTCCATTTTCATGTCGCCCGTGAATGTGCACATTAACCGTAATCCGGTAAGCGGCGTCGTTCGGTTTTTCCGCTACCACCCGGGAAAATACCTGGTGGCCTGGCATCCTAAGTCATCAACACTTAATGAACGGACAAGCATTGCGATACAAACCGCGAAGGGCACGGAAGTCCTTTTTCGGCAGATTGCCGGTGCCATGGCAAGGCGGATCGTTTGGTATGTGAGGGAAGGCGACAGTGTCACACAGGGGCAGGAGTTCGGATTTATCAAGTTCGGCTCCCGTGTGGATGTTTTTTTGCCTATCGGTACGAAAGTAAATGTAAAAATCGGGGACCACGTAACCGGCGGACTGACGACACTCGGGCAGTTCGAGTAACAGTGCTCCGGTGACGACATACAACGGGGCATCATATAGCTTCAATACACCATGAGATTCCTCCTGCTTGTTTTTATCAATGCCTGTGCGGTGGGCATATCCATTGCCTTCGTGAACTTTTATTTTCAACGCGACTGGTCCGCTTTCCTGATTTCCTTCGGCATTAGCTTTGCCATCAGCTTCCTGGTGTTTTATTACTTGTTCCAGCGTTACATCTATAATAAAATCAGGCTTATCTATAAGCAGATCCATAGCCTTAAGCTTGGCAAAGACCTAAAGAATGCGCTGGGCGAGAAGATGAGCAACGACCCCATCAATGATATGGAACAGCAGGTGCGGGACTGGGCAAAGGCAAAGGGAAAAGAAATTGAAACGCTGAAAGACCAGGAGCGCTTTCGCCGGGAGTTTCTGGCCAATATTTCCCACGAACTTAAGACACCGCTGTTTGCCATCCAGGGGTATATCGATGCGCTGCAGGACGGCATGCTGGAAGAGGACCCGGAAACAGCCACCCAGTTTCTCGTAAAGGCATCGCAGAATATAGACCGGCTGAGCTTTCTGATTAAGGACCTGGATGCGATTTCCAAACTCGAAAGCGGACAGATCCCCGTCAACTACCAGAAATTCGACATCGTGCCGTTGGTCAGGGAGGTCATGGAATCCATGGACGACCGGGCCCGAGCACATGAAATCACACTCCGCTTCAAAGAGAAGTACCAACGGGCCATGATGGTGAATGCCGACCGTGAGAAAATCAGGCAGGTACTGGTTAACCTCGTCGACAATTCCATTAAATACGGAAAAACACACGGGCAGACCGACATCCGGGTTTACGAGCTCTTCGACACGGTGCTGGTTGAGGTGACCGACGACGGGATCGGCATCGAGGAAAAAAACCTGACACGGGTATTTGAGCGGTTTTACCGGACAGATAAGAGCCGCTCACGGAAAATCGGCGGCTCGGGACTTGGGCTTGCCATTGTAAAACACATCATTGAAGCCCACGAGCAGACCATCAACGCGCGGAGTACGGAAGGTCTGGGCACTACCTTTGCCTTCACACTGGAGAAAGAAAGCCCCGCGATTTAACCCGGTGACCGGTGGTTGTAGCGGCTGGGCCCAGCGACGAGTTTTTTATTACTTTTTTGCGGAAAAAAAGTAAACCCTCCTCCCTTCAAACTTAACAATAAGTAACTTGTTAATTAACGTTAAGTTAACATTAAGGTTATACATTTGCAGAAATATTCCAGTTATGTCGTTAAACAGCATATTCCAGTATTTTGTCCCTAAAGACAAAAAATTCTTCCCACTTTTTGAGCAGGCCAGCAGCAACCTCATTGAAATGGCCCGGCTACTGAAAGAATTGGTAAACCTGCCCGATCTTAGCAAGCGGAAAGAAATCTGCAGAAAAATTGAAGACCTGGAGCATAAGGGCGATGAGATTTCTCATCAGATACACCTCGAATTGGGCAAAAACTTCATTACACCTTTTGACCGCGAAGACATCCATACGCTGACGAGTTCGTTGGACGATGTCGCTGACTTCATTCATGGTGCATCCAACCGGATCGATTTATACCAGGTGGAAAAGATTACCGATCCCATCATTGAGATCGCCGACCTGATTGTGGAAGCGACGGAAGATGTGGCCAAGGCAGTGCATGAGCTCCGCAACCTGAAAAATATTCGCAACATCACCGATTCGTGTGTACGCATCAACAGCGTCGAAAATAAAGCGGATTATATATTTGACAAAGCGGTGGGCGAGTTGTTCCAGTTTGAAAAGGACGCCATCAACCTGATCAAATACAAAGAGGTGTTATCGGCGATGGAAACGGCCACCGACCGGTGTGAGGACGTGGCCAATGTACTGGAGAGCATCCTGGTGAAAAACGCATAAGTGAAGCCGCGGACAATAACGAAGCAACCGAAAGGTTTAATTAACGAAACATACGTCTAATGATTACCACATTACTGGTTATCGTCATCATCCTTGCCATTGCATTTGACTATATCAATGGATTTCACGATGCCGCCAACTCCATTGCCACCATCGTTTCCACCAAAGTACTGACCCCCTTTCAGGCGGTGCTGTGGGCGGCGGCATTCAACTTCGCAGCCTATTTCTATTTCACTGACCATAAAGTTGCCAATACCATTGCCAAAACGGTACTGGAACAGTACATTACCCTTGAGGTGATTTTCGCGGGATTAATTGCCGCCATCGGCTGGAACCTGTTTACCTGGTATTACGGCGTCCCCTCCAGCTCATCCCATACCCTGATCGGCGGATTTGCCGGTGCAGGAATGATGCACGCCTTTATTCTGGGCGACAATGTTATTGGTGCAATCAACATGAAAGCCACGTTGCAGATTATCTCGTTCATTGTCCTGGCACCGCTAATCGGGATGATCATTGCGACCATTATCACATTAATCATCATCAACATATCCAAACGGGCCCGACCGGCCGTAGCCGAATGGTGGTTCAGGAAACTGCAGCTCGTTTCGTCGGCCGCCCTCAGCTTCGCACATGGCGGCAACGACGCGCAGAAGGTGATGGGGATTATTTTCGTGGCCATGGTGGCGGGTGGATATTTGCAATCGGGCGACCCTATGCCGGAGTGGATTCCATTAGCCTGTTATTCTGCAATTGCGTTGGGTACCATGAGCGGCGGGTGGAAAATCGTGAAAACCATGGGCACCAAAATAACGAAGGTAAACGCGCTGGAAGGCGTGGGTGCCGAAACAGCCGGCGCACTGACACTGGGTATTACCGAACACTTTGGCATTCCGGTTTCGACCACGCACACCATTACCGGTTCCATTATCGGGGTAGGTGTGGTAAAACGGGTTTCTGCTGTCCGCTGGGGCGTAACGATCAGCCTTCTTTGGGCATGGGTACTGACCATTCCGGTATCCGCGGTACTGGCCGGTATTACCTTTACCATCATCCATTACCTGTTTTAAAACCGGCCGACGGGTTCTTTGGGATACCGGCAAACCATACTGGCAGGCAAAAACCTGTGTCTATGTATAAAAAAAACAGGGTTTTATAGGAATCATTGCAAATTTATATGTAGTTTTATCGCGTTTTAGCCTTGACTGACCATAAAATTGGACAATTAATGCGTTTGCAGACACGCAGTCGTTTCTTTTTGAGGTGATTATAAAACTGAATGGGCTGATACAATAAGGACAGGGCATTAGTGCCCTGATTTCCCTGAAAACAAACAGCACGCATAAGCTGTTGTATAACAGGCTCATAAACAATAAAGAAAAAAGCGGTTTCAGACAAAAAGAAGCACTTTTTTAAAAAAAGAAGCGCGGAAACAAAAAACTGGAATAGTATTTGCAAATGTTGCGTGAATCAAACTATTGGTTATTTTTGCGAGAAAATTAGACAATTAAAAATTTTTAACCTTTAAAAAAACACGAGTATGAATTATTCTACAATCAAAACGGCAATTGCCTGCTCGCTCGTTGCAGCCCTTGGGTTAGCAGAGACCGCGCAAGCGCAGGAGCCTACTGTATTTGGAGGAAGATCCCAGTACAGAACCTGGACGATCGGTGTGAATGGTGGTTTTACTACGCCATCTGTTCTTGTCGGTGGATCCAACTCATTTGGCAAGGAAGTAGGGTTCGGTGAATACAAATTACGCGAATACTACGGAATTTCCCTTCGCAAGCAATTTTCAAGCTGGTTTGGTTTGGAAGGTAACATCAACCGCGGACGGATCTTTGCACATAACGAAGAAGGTTTGAAAACAACCATCGATCCTTGGAATGCTCCTGGATTACCAGCAAACCTGGATTACGAATCTGCAGAGACTTCTGTTCAATATTCTGCCAGCTTAAACGGTGTGTTCCAATTGGCAACCATCGACTTCCTGAGAAGGGAAAATGCAGTTAACTTCTACGCCAGTGTTGGTTTGGGTCTTTTGGCTTACAACCCTGTATTATACACAGACGCTGATGGATCAACTGGCGAGTGGAACAACAAAGGAAACTGGGGTGCGGATAGCCAAAATGCTGGTGACAACGACTTCAAAAAAGCGACTAACATTCCTGTAGGCGTTGGTATCAAATTCAAACTGTCTGACCGCGTAGCATTGAACTTGGGTTACACCATGAACTTTGTTGACGACAAGACCCTTTATGGTCCGGTTAACAAAGGTGTTAACGATAACTTCTCATACACTTACGGTGGTTTAGAGTTCTCTTTGGGTTCTTCTTCAAAACCAGATCTGACCTGGCATAACCCTGTGTCTACGCTGTATGATGAGTTGAAAGATCCTTCACTGCGTAACGAACTTGAAGCATTGAAACAACGTGTAACTACGCTGGAAGGCTTAGTTGACGAATTGGGTCGTGATTCTGACGGTGACGGTGTATCTGACAAATTTGACAAGTGCCCTAACACGCCTGCCGGTACTCAGGTAGACGGTGCTGGATGCCCGATCAAATTCCCAGAGCCTGAAGTTGCAGAATCAGCTACTTATTCAAACATTCAGTTCGAATTCGACAGCTCTGTATTGAAAACCGAATCTTACTCTACACTGGATCGGTTGTCTTCTGACCTGCGTGAAAGCGGTGCTTCCGTTACTTTAGACGGCCACGCTTCTGCTGAAGGTACTGAAGCTTACAACATGAACTTGTCAAGAGACCGTGCTAACTCAGTAAAACAATACTTGGTTAACTCTGGCGTTGACGCTAACAAAGTCATGGTAAATGCACTGGGCGAATCTGCTCCGATCGCATCTAACGCTACTGAAGAAGGACGTGTCCTTAACCGTCGCGTTGAAATTAAAAAATAAGTAAACCCTTAGTTTACACAAGGTTTTACAAAAGGGCTTCCCACATCGGGGAGCCCTTTTTATTTATTCCTGAGCCTACTCCTAAACTATTTCCGCTCCCTGTTGTTAATTAAGTAAAACATAAAAACTATGAGTAACTTAAGATTAAAGGGGCACTGGAACGAGTTGAAAGGAAAGGCGAAACAGCAATTTGCCGAATTAACAGATGACGACTTGTTATATGAAGAAGGCAAGGAAGATGAACTGATTGGCCGTATTCAAAAAAAGACAGGCAAAGCCCGTGATCAAGTGGTCGACTGGTTAAACAGTCTGTAGCAGACCTTACCCTGTTAACAAGAAAAGCGTTACCGGCTATGCCTGGTAACGCTTTTCTTGTTAACTTAGGCGCATGGCAAAAAAGAAACCGTCTATCCTGGTCGTTAATGACGATGGCATCACCGCCAAGGGAATCAAGGTACTGATTGAAGAAATGCAGCAGCTGGGCGATGTCACCGTAGTGGCCCCCGAGGGTCCGCAGTCCGGCACCGGTCATGCAATAACCATCGGCAAACCGCTCCGGATAGACCAGATCCACATCTATCCCGACACGCTCATGTATAAATGCTCCGGCACACCTGTTGACTGCGTAAAGCTCGCGGTTAATAAAGTATTCAAGGGGCGTAAACCCGATATCTGTGTGTCAGGGATTAACCACGGGTTGAATAATTCGATTAATGTGCTGTATTCAGGAACCATGTCTGCGGCTGTGGAAGGTGCCATTGAAAGCATTCCGTCCATCGGGTTTTCATACGATGATTTCGATGCGGATGCTGATTTTTCCAATTGCCGCCCTTACGTCCGGGAAATCACCCGGCAGGTCCTGGAAAACGGGTTGCCCAAAGGCGCGCTGCTGAACGTCAACTTCCCGAATGTTCCGGAGATAAAGGGCATTAAAATATGCCGGCAGGCCGATGCCAAATGGGCGGAAGAATTCGACGAGCGGACCGACCCTTACAACCGGAGTTATTATTGGCTGACCGGCATATTCGATCTGCGCGACCGCGGCGAGGATACCGATGTCTGGGCGCTGCAGCAGGGGTTTGCCTCGATTGTTCCGGTACAGTTTGACATGACCGCCCACCATGTGATACCGCAGCTGAACGCCTGGAGTTTCAACGTCAAATAGTCTTATCCGTGAAAAAGAACAACCTGTTGCTGGGCTGTGCAATCGGACTTATTTTCCCGGTGATTGCCTACTTGCTTACTGCTTCATCGGCTATGGCCTGGCTAAGCAATAAGCCCCTGGGTTATTATGGGGTGGCAGGCCTGATCAACCTCGCACTTGTACGTTATGGCTACCGCAACAACAGCGAAAAGACTGCACAGGGGATAATTTTAGTTACCTTTGCTGCTGTTTTGGCTTTGTTAATGACACAAAAGATAACGCTATGAAGTTGACGCTTGGCTTCTCTCCCTGTCCCAATGATACGTTTATCTTCGACGCACTGATCCATCACAAGATCGACACGGAAGGCTTGGAGTTTGATGTGTTGTATGAAGATGTGGAAACACTCAATCAAAAGGCATTCAACAATGAACTGGCTGTTACCAAGCTAAGTTATCATGCCTATGCCTATGCCGTTGAACATTACACCCTCCTTGATGCCGGCAGCGCATTGGGGTTTGGCGTGGGACCGCTCCTGATCTGCAAAAATCCCGAAACAGCAACACGCCTATCGGATCAGGCCACGGCGGGGCAACCGCTTACCGTGGGCATACCTGGCAGGTTCACCACGGCCAATTTCCTGCTGGGACTTGCTTATCCCCAGCTGGACGACAAACGGGAGATGCTATTCTCGGATATTGAACAGGCGCTGCTGGACGACGCGATTGCATTTGGCCTGATCATTCACGAGAACCGCTTTACCTATCAGAAAAAGGGGCTGCATAAGGTCATTGACCTGGGAGATTTTTGGGAGAAGAAAACCGGAGGCCCGATTCCGCTGGGTGGTATTGTGGCGCAGCGGCAGCTTCCAGAGGAGGTTAAGCGCCGGCTCAACCGCGTGCTCAGGAAAAGCGTGGAGTATGCGCTGGCTCATCCGAAATCCGGGATCGATTTCATCCGCTCCCATGCACAGGAAATGGATGAGGCCGTCATGTATCAGCACATTGACTTATATGTAAACCGCTATTCGGTTTCGCTTGGGACGGAAGGACGGAGCGCCATACAGCGGCTTTTTGACGAAGCAACCGCACTGGAACTGATTCCCCCGGTAACCCACCCGTTATTCCTGTCTTGATGGCATAACGTAAAAATCTCATCGCTAACCGTTACATTCTCATACTGAATAGCTAACTTTGCCCAGTATGCCATATTGGCTGTATAGCTACTTTTTGGTGCTATTATTGCCAACAGGTAGTGTAATTCTGTAAACAACGACTAATGTTAACATTTTTAAGCAAAATATTCGGAAGTAAATCAGACCGAGATATTAAACACATCCAACCGCTGGTAGAACGTATCAAGGAGGAGTACGCCAAACTGGATTCCCTGAGCCACGATGAACTGCGGTCGAAAACGATAGATTTTAAACAGCGGATAGCGGCCTACCTGGAGACGATAGACAAGGAAATAGCTGAACTGAAGGGAGAGGCGGAGCAGGAAGGCGTGGAGATGACGCAGAAAACAGCAATCTACGACAAGGTGGATAAGCTGGGCAAAGACCGGGATAAAAAACTGGAGGAGGTGCTGATGGAAATTTTACCGGAAGCCTTCGCCGTGGTGAAGGAAACAGCCCGCCGTTTTTCCGAAAATGAAGAACTGGAAGTAACCGCCACGGATTTTGACCGGCACATTGCTGCGCTCAAACCCAATGTACAGATCAATGGCGATCACGCCATATGGAAGAATAAATGGACCGCTGCCGGCACCGAGGTAACCTGGAATATGGTGCATTACGACGTACAGCTTATCGGGGGTATCGTATTGCATGAAGGTAAAATAGCGGAAATGGCAACGGGTGAAGGTAAAACGCTGGTGGGTACACTCCCGGCATACCTTAATGCGCTATCCGGTTCCGGGGTACACATCGTAACGGTGAACGATTACCTTGCACGACGTGACTCCGAATGGAACGGGCCGATCTTCGAATTCCACGGCCTCCGGGTAGACTGCATCGATAAGCATCAACCCAATTCGCCGGCAAGGCGCAATGCTTACGCCGCGGATATCGTGTTTGGTACAAACAATGAGTTTGGCTTTGATTACCTGCGTGACAACATGGCACAATCGCGCGAAGCGCTCGTGCAGCGCAAACTGCATTTCGCTATGGTGGATGAGGTGGACTCTGTACTCGTGGACGACGCACGGACACCCCTCATCATCTCCGGTCCCATTCCACGGGGTGACGAGCACGAGTTTTATGAGCTAAAACCCCGTATTGAGCGACTGGTGAATACGCAGAAGAGCCTGATCAACACGGTACTGAATGAGGCAAAAAAAGCCATTGCGGCAGGTGACACCGGCGTGGAAAGTGGCGGACTTGCCCTGTTCCGCGCACACCGGGGGCTGCCCAAAAACAAGGCACTGATTAAATTCCTGAGCGAAGGCAGTAACCGCCAGGTACTTGGCAAAACGGAAAACTATTACCTCCAGGAGCAGAGCAAGCACATGCCCAAAGCGGATGCGGAACTGTATTTCGTAATCGACGAAAAGAATAACCAGGTTGAGCTTACGGAAAAGGGCATCGAGCTTATTACCGCCTCCGGTGAGGACCCGAACTTCTTTATTATGCCCGACGTGGGTTCGGAAGTAGCGGAAATCGAACGGTCAGGCTTAAGCCCGGAGGAAAAACTGGCTAAAAAGGAAGAGCTGATGCGCGATTTTTCCATTAAATCGGAACGCATCCACTCCGTGAATCAGTTACTGAAAGCCTACACGCTGTTCGAACGGGATGACGAATACATCATTGATGATGGCAAGGTCAAAATCGTAGATGAACAGACGGGCCGGATCATGGAAGGCAGGCGCTATTCGGACGGCCTGCACCAGGCCATTGAGGCTAAGGAAAATGTGAAAGTGGAAGATGCTACGCAGACTTATGCCACCATCACCCTGCAAAACTATTTCCGGATGTATCACAAACTGGCGGGGATGACCGGTACGGCTGTTACAGAAGCGGGTGAACTTTGGGAGATATACAAACTGGACGTGGTGGAGATCCCCACTAATATTTCCATCCAGCGTGACGACCGTCACGACCTGATTTACCGCACGGCACGTGAAAAATACAATGCGGTGGCGGAAGAAATACAGCAGCTTACCGAAGCCGGCCGACCGGTACTCGTGGGTACAACTTCCGTTGAAATTTCGGAACTGCTTAGCCGTATGCTCAAGCTGCGCGGAATAAAACACAACGTATTGAATGCCAAACTGCACCAGCGCGAAGCCGATATCGTGGCGGAAGCGGGGCAGACAGGCACCGTAACCATTGCCACCAACATGGCCGGCCGGGGAACGGATATTAAACTCGGAGCGGGGGTTAAGGAGGCTGGCGGATTGGCCATCATCGGTACAGAACGCCACGAGTCACGCCGGGTAGACCGCCAGCTTCGCGGACGGGCCGGCCGGCAGGGCGACCCGGGTTCGTCGCAGTTCTTCGTTTCACTCGAAGACCCGTTGATGCGCCTCTTTGCCTCGGAAAGGATATCCAACATCATGGTGCGTATGGGCGTGGAAGAAGGCGAGGTTATGCAGCACAGCATGCTGACCAAATCCATTGAACGCGCACAGAAAAAGGTGGAGGAAAACAACTTCGGCATCCGGAAACGCCTGCTGGAGTACGATGACGTGATGAACTCCCAGCGTACGGTTATTTACGCGAAGCGGAAAAACGCGCTGTTCGGCGAACGGCTGGACGTAGACTTGAATAACACCATTTTCGACGTGGTGGAAGATATTGTGACCGAGTATAAGGAAGGCGGTTCTCATGAGGACTTTCAACTTGAAGTAATCCGGGTATTCTCGCTGGATCCACAGATCAGTGAAGCGGAATTTGCAAACGAAGGCAACGCCGACCTTACTGATAAGCTATTTGCGCAGGTGATCGGGTACTATGAAGGAAAAGCAACGCGAATAGCCGCACAGACGCTTCCGGTACTTACCGATGTATTTGCCACACGGGGTGGCCAGGTTGAAAACATTGTAGTGCCATTCTCTGATGGCCTGCGGGGCATACAGGTAGTAACCAACCTGAAGCAAGCCGTGGAATCCGGAGGAAAGGAAGTCTTCAAGTCTTTTGAAAAAGGGGTAGTGCTGGCGTTAATCGACGAAGCATGGAAGGAGCACCTGCGGGATATGGACGAATTGAAACAATCGGTCCAAAACGCGGTGTATGAGCAGAAAGATCCCATTATCATTTATAAAATGGAAGCCTTTAACCTGTTCAGGCAAATGCTGGTGAGCATGAATAAGGATGTGGTAGGCTTTCTTTTCAAGGGTGAGATCCCGAACCAACAGCCGCAGGATGTGCGCGAAGCCCGTCCGCAACCCCGGCAGGAGGCGCAGGTTAAAGCGGCCAAGCCCGAGCTGGTAGCATCGGGAGGGGGAAGCGCGCCGGTTGAAGATACGCGCGAAATCCAGCGGACCCAGCCGGTCCGTAACGAACAAAAGGTTGGCCGGAACGATCCCTGTCCATGCGGCAGCGGCAAAAAATACAAAAACTGCCACGGCTCGTAACCGGGAGTGAGCCCGTTGAGCTAAACAGACAAGCTTATGTATAAACTGCTCCAAACATTAGTCAAAACCGGCGGATGGCTCGCCCTGCTGGTCTGCATCGGATGGGTAGATGCCCATGCCCAGCAAAGCAAGGGGCGTGTGGAAATTGTTGCCGACCCTCTGATCAGCGTCATGCAGCGGAACCGGAAAGGTACGAACATTACAGCCGCTTCTGAAAGCAGAAGCAGGCCCGTTGACAAATCTACCGCCACCCGCACGACGACCATGGGTTTCCGGGTGCAGATTTATTCCGGCGCTGATCGCAGTGAAGCTTACGCGGAACAGACGCGGTTCAAGAACCTCTACAAGGACATCGATACCTACGTCACTTACGAGGAACCCAATTACCGGGTGAAAGTGGGCGACTTTCGAAGCCGGGGCGAGGCACAAAACCTGATGCAGGGCCTGCGCAGGCAATTCAACAATGTATTTGTCTTCACAGAAGAAATATTCGTGTATCAATAAAGCAAATCCCGATAATGAAAGAAAAAATACGTGCACTTGCCACTCAGCTTCATGGAGAAACCGTATCGTTGCGTAGGCACCTGCACCGGCATCCCGAGCTTTCATTTGAGGAATATGAAACATCGGCTTTCGTTAAATCTGCACTGGATCAGCTGGGTATCCCTTACCGGTCCATGGCCAATACCGGCGTAGTAGCGGAAATCAAGGGCGACCTGCCCTCCGAACAGGTAATTGCCCTGCGTGCCGACATGGACGCGCTGCCGATTATGGAAGTCGAGGGCCGCGAATATGGCTCGCAGCAACCCGGGGTTATGCACGCCTGTGGCCACGATGTTCACACCTCCTCACTATTGGGTACCGCGAAAATTCTGCAATCGCTGAAAAAGGAGTTTGGCGGCACCATCCGGTTGATCTTTCAGCCCGGTGAAGAACGGTTGCCCGGCGGGGCCAGCCTGATGATCAAGGAAGGGGTACTGGCAGACCCCGTCCCGCAGGCGGTCATCGGACAGCACGTAATGCCACTGATCGAAGCCGGCAAGGTGGGTTTCCGGTCAGGCAAATACATGGCATCAACCGATGAGTTGTACGTCACCGTAAAGGGGAAGGGCGGCCATGGGGCACAACCTCAGCAAAATATTGATCCGGTTGTCATTACAGCACACATTATTACGGCACTACAACAGATCGTCAGTCGTGTAGCCGACCCCAAGACACCCAGTGTACTTTCGTTCGGAAAGGTAATAGCCAACGGGGCCACAAACGTTATTCCCAACGAAGTTTATCTGGAAGGCACCTTCCGTACCTTCGATGAAGCATGGCGTAAAAAGGCCCATACACATATGAAAAAAATGGCTGAAGGAATAGCCGAAAGCATGGGCGGATCCTGCGACTTTGAGGTCCGCGTGGGGTATCCTTTCCTGGTCAACGAAGAAAAACTTACTGCCGAGGCCCGTGATTACGCCGAGGATTACCTGGGCACGGAAAATGTAGTGGACCTGGATCTTTGGTTGGCGGCAGAGGATTTTGCCTACTATTCACAGGTAGCCGATGCCTGTTTTTACCGTCTCGGCACGGGAAACACGGCACGGGGCATCACATCGGCCGTCCACACCCCGACATTTGATATCGACGAAAACGCCTTAGCCCTCAGTACCGGTCTCATGGCCTATATCGCCCTCCGAAAACTCGGGAATTAACCCCCTGCGGCATGTCTTCGCATCATATTATCCGGGAAAATCAGGAACCGGCATTATTGATTGACGATCTTAATGCGGTACCCCTGCCTTATTTTGAACAATTACTGGAGTGGAGCCCAACGATTTTGACGGGAGACGACGCATTAATTCAGCTGCAGGCGCACGGCATTAAAGTGGATGTGTGGTTCACCCGTAAAAAAGAAGCAACACCTCCGCCGCAAGACCACCTTCTTATCATACCTGCGGGGCCGGCCTGGATGGATACGGCACTCGACCACCTCATCGCACGAGGACACCGGGCGGTAAATGTCCTCTCCGAAACATCATCAGTCCTCGAATTGATGTACCGATACGCTGACCGGATTGATATCGTACTGCTGGGCAATGAGCAGCGGATTGTAGTGGCGAAACCGGGCCTCAATAAATGGAAACCTGCGGGAGAAACGATATGGCTTTACGGCGAGTCGAATGGAGTTGTCACTGAGGGCTTAATCCGCCGGGGCGCCAACGAGTATGTTACCCAACAGGATGGTTTTTTTTCCGTAACGTTCTCCGGCTCCTATGGATTAGTCGGGGAGCGGTTATAATAATGACATGAACGGGATCCGCATCACACAGGCAACGGTAACCGATGTTACCATCATCCGGCAACTGGCGATAGCCAGCTGGTGGCCTGCCTATGGCAATTACCTGCCACATGGCCAGATCCGGCTGATGCTGGAAAAGATATACTCCGAAAGGGCCTTGATTGCGCAGCTGGAGGCCGGACAGCTATTCCTATTGGCCTACCGGGACGACGAGGTCGTGGGGTTTACGGGATTGACAAAGAAAGCGGAAACGCCCGGTGTTGTACGGGTCGAAAAGCTATATGTTTTACCATCCGAGCAGGGTAAGGGAACGGGAAAATCCTTGTTGGATGCGGCAGAAAATTATGCGCGGGACGTTACCGCTAGCCGGCTTGAACTCCACGTAAACCGATATAATCCGGCTAAAGCTTTTTATGAGAAACAAGGGTTTGTTGTCGTACAGGAAATAGATATTCCGTACCATGACTATGTACTTAATGACTACATTATGCAAAAAGCGGTGGGTTACGGCAGTGAGAATTAGCTTAGCGGTTAAGTTTCGGAACCCGTTTTGGTGTATCCGTTCCCTGTACCAGGCCGCGCGCACCCAATGCAATTGCTTTAATGGACGAAATGATGTTTTCCATGTCGAGCGTTTCTACTTCATCGTGTACCGTATGATAAAAAGTGTCTTTCTCGATCTGCACCGTAGAGAAGCTGTGGGCCGGTACGCCTGCAGCAGCCAGTGACGCATTATCGCTCCGGTAAAACAGGTTCTGGTCCGGGTAGGGGTCAGGGTGGAATGTGAAGCCTGTCCCGTTAACCTGCCGTTGCATCAGCGCCGCCAAATCAGACCGGTCATAGCCAGTTACATACAGGGCATTTGGTCCAAAGCGGGAGCCCTTGCCAATCATTTCCATGTTGATCATGGCTACTACCTCGTCCGCATTCAGCTGCTGGGCAAAATAAGTAGATCCCACAAGGCCGAGTTCTTCAGCGGTAAATGCCACGAAAAGCAACGTCCGCTCATTGTCTCCTGCCCGTTTATAATAATTTGCCAAGCTGATGACAGCGGACACCCCCGAGGCATCGTCATCCGCACCATTGGCAATGGAATCCTGTCCGACAGGTTCAAGGATACCTATGTGGTCGTAATGCGCCGAAAAGATCACATATTCATCCTTCAGGGACTTGCCGGGCAACACGCCGATCAGGTTGGAGAGTGGCATTTTTTCAATGGCGTTCGTGAAACTCACCCGGAAAGATTCCGGTTTACGCGAAGCCAGTGCGTACACGATGGAAGGGGTCGGCCCAGCACCGGTATGCTGATCGATTCGACCGCCCATTAAATAGCCGTTATAACGTGCAAATAGGGAGGCAAAGCTGGTGTCGACGATCACCAGCGCATCTTTCCCGGCAGCGGCTATTTCCCTGAACCGCTGGGCAAAATCGTCGCCAGGGGCAATTTGCAGCACGGATACCCCCGGGTCGGTATTCCAGTTCACGCCCGGACTGTTGCTTGATACAATAACATGATCTTCCGGTATGGATTCCCCGTCCAGAGTAACTTCCCAAGTGGTTGGTTTAATCCGCGAAACCTCAAACGTTTGCCGGTAACCGGCAGCGGTATATGGTTGCAGGCCTATTTTCTCAAATTCGGCCGTTATAAAGTCTGCTGCCTTTTCAATTCCAGGTGTAAAAGAAGCTCTGCCTGCCATATCATCGCCCGCAAGCGCAGATACGATCCGCTTCACTTCCTGCGTTTCTACAATTCCTTCGCCCGGCTGATGAACAGCACAACCGGCCAGCAGGCAACAGGAAATATAAAGGCTTAGTTTATTGATCATAATACAAATAGCAATGAATCCAAAAATACGGATTTTAAAACAAGATCTCCTATTTTTACACCGCTGTTACCCACCATTAGCCAAATAAGCCCTATATTTGAACAGCTAAAAGTAATAAAGTTATGAACGAGATTACGGTAGAAGAACTGAAGGCCAGAATCGACAATAACGAAGATTTCCAATTGATCGATGTCCGCGAACCCTTTGAATACGAAACGTCAAACATAGACGGCGAGAATATTCCGTTGGCAGAGATTGTGCTCGAACAGGACAAAATCGCGAAGGATAAGCCAGTCGTAGTCCATTGCCGCAGCGGCAAGCGGAGTGCGCAAGCAATCATGCTGCTTGAGCAGGAAGGTTTTGATAATCTCTACAACCTGAAGGGTGGCATTATTGCCTGGCGGGATGCATTCGCGCCGGATATGCAGGTGTACTAACCGGGCGATATCCTGTGAAGAAATACTTCTTTTATAATGTACTGCTGACGATCGCGCTGATCGTGATGGTGTTGAGTATTGTGGCTGCCTATAACAGTGGCCAGCATATCATTTTGGCCGTTTCAGTACTGATTACCGCTGTATTGATCTTCCTTAAATACCACCTGTTGAAGGTGGTAAAGCGGCAGACTAAAAAATAACTCAGGCCGGAATACCTGTCGTGGCCGCTTCTCCCTCTGTCGGCAAACCAACCAGCCGTCCATTATGCAGCACCGGAATGGTAGATACCAGGTCCTGTTGCAGGCAGAAAGCGATGTCCTTCGCCAAGTCAAGGTGCCGCATCCGCAGGGCATGGGCGCTGTTATTGAGGTAGCCGGCAATATCTTCCCGGGCTTCCGCAAATAATGCGGCGGTCATATGTGCCGAATCGTCCAGTAAGCTGGACGAGGTTTTCAGCCGGGCAACCACCGCCCCGGCAAAAAGGCTGTCTTCCAGGCTAACGTGGTTTTTCCACCCTGCACAGACCAGCAGTACGTGACGGTCCTGTCCCCTTAGCCATTCCACGAGCGCAGTGATATTGAGAAATGAGCCGATAGCTACCGTACTGGCGTCCAGGCATTGCTGGATGGCCCGGGTTCCGTTAGTGGTGGTGAGCACCACCGTTTTTCCCTTAACCTGATTGGCAGTGTAGGAAAAAGGAGAGTTGCCGAAGTCAAACCCCGGCACGACCTCCCCGTTGCGTTCGGCAGCGAGCAGACATCCCATCCGGCCTTCGTAGGCGCGGCATTCATCAACCTCGGCAACGGGTATAATCGCTTCCGCACCGTTCGCCAGTCCATAGCAAATGGACGAGCTTGCCCGGAAAATATCGATCACCACCGCCACGGTATTTTCCTTATCGTAAAACGGCAGCAATGCCGGACTTAAGCAGACCTGAATTTTTCTTGAATCCATAAATCGTTTGTAAACCAAAGATTGGCCAGAGGCCAGTCTCGCCGGCTATTTCAAAAAAGGGGGCTTTACCACGGTGGCCCGAACCGGATTATTGCGGATATCAATGTAAATGGAACTGCCTTCCTTTGCATGTGCAAGTGTGACATACCCCAATCCGATAGACCGTCGTAACGTGGGCGACTGGGTGCCTGAGGTAACCCGGCCAATTACCGCTCCAGCCTCGTCCTTGATTACATAACCCTGCCGGGGAATTCCCCGGTCGATCATTTCAAATCCAACCAGCTTTTGTTGTAAACCGGTGGCCTTCTGTTCCCGGAGTTGCGCAGCATTGACAAAATCTTTGTTAAATTTGGTTACCCATCCCAACCCGGCCTCCAGCGGCGACGTGGTGTCATCAATATCATTTCCATAAAGACAAAAGCCCATTTCAAGCCGCAGCGTATCCCGTGCACCCAGACCCGCTGGTTTAATGTCGTGTGAAGCGCCGGCCTCCATAATGGCATGCCAGACGCGCGCCGCATCCTTATTGGCCACGTACACCTCAAAGCCACCCGCCCCGGTATATCCGGTAGCGGAAACCAGTACATTGCTTACGCCGGCGAATATGCCTTTATGGAAGGTGTAGTACGCCATTCCCGCCAGGTCGATTTCTGTCAGCGGAGCCAGCACCTCCGCAGCCCGGGGGCCCTGAACGGCAAAAAGCGCCGTTTCGTCGGAAATATCTTTTAGCGTTACGCCATAGGTATTATAAGCTGATATCCAGTCCCAGTCCTTTTTAATGTTGGCGGCGTTGACCACCAGCATATAGGTTAACTCATCGATCTGGTAGATCAGCAGGTCGTCCACAATCCCGCCGGTTTCGTTAGGCATGTATGCGTACTGCACCTTGCCGTCGTGAAGCTTTGCCGCATCATTTGAACTGATCTGCTGGATAAGTTCCAGGGCACGTTCCCCCTTCAGGATAAACTCTCCCATGTGGCTGACATCAAAGACGCCCACGCTACTGCGGACCGCCTCATGCTCATCATAGATGCCGGAATATTGGACCGGCATATTAAAACCTGCGAAAGGAGCCATTTTGGCTCCTAAAGCGATATGTAAATCGGTGAGCGCTGTATTCTTTACCATGTAACCGTCACTTTAATTTGGGGCAAAATTAACGAAAAATGCGGAAATACATGGAAAGTACGCTACTCCTCCGGTTTGCGGCTAAGCAGCAACAGTTCCTGGACACTGATTTCGGTAACGTATCGCGTTACCCCTGTTTTATCCACATACTGGCGGTTAACCAACTTACCCTCCACGGTGATTTCCGAGCCTTTAGTCAGGCTTTTTTCAACGAAAACGGCCTGTTTTCCCCAAAAAACCAAGTTATGCCATTGCGTATCGGTGGTCCATTCCCCGTCACTGTTGCGGTGCCGTGTATGGGTGGCAATGGAAACACGGGCAAGGTTTTTGTTGTCATTAATAGCTTTTACTTCGGGGTTACTTCCTAAGAACCCTGTAAGGCGGACACTGTTTTTTAATGCATTCATTGTACTAAAAAGTTAAATGGTTAAACAAATGGATGACGGCGGAATCTCCGGCCACCGGTCAGCACAAAGATGCCAGGAGCGGCCAGCAGTAGCCGGATGATAAACGGATATATCCGTTTAAAAAAAATTATCCGGATATAATCGGCTCTTTTCCCATCTACCATGGGCCTCCCTGATCGCAGCCGCCACCGGCTATCATCGGCCGAGCGGCAACACGCTGATACGGCGATACATCCCTAACTTTACGGAAGGCGAAATGAAATACAACAAAAAACTGCTGAACATGATGACCCGGCTCCCCTATGCGGGGCGGCACATCCGGGAGTATATCCAATTCAAGGAAAACGCCTGTTTTCCGGCAGGACATTACTATTCGACCATTGTTTCGGTGGAGGATATTAAACAGCGGGCACATACGATCTGGAAACACGAAAACACGGACGGTATTCCGGGCATCGACCTGAACAGCGCCCAGCAACTGCGTTTGGTGGCCAAATTTGCCGATTATTACGACGAAATGCCTTTCGGCAAGGAAAAGAATGATAAAATACGCTATTATTTTGATAACCGCTTTTATTCCTATACCGATGCCATATTCCTCTATTCGGTTATCCGGCATTACCAGCCCCGGCAGATCATGGAAGTAGGCTCCGGCTTTTCGTCGGCCGTGATGCTGGATACCAATGAATTTTTCTTTGAAAACCGGATTAAGTTGACGTTCATTGAGCCCTATATTGACCGGTTAAGCACGTTATTAAAGGAACAGGACAGGACGTCGACAACGATCGTGGAAAGCGACGTCCAGCAGGTACCATTAACCTTTTTTGATCGACTGGAAGCCGGTGATGTCCTCTTCATCGACAGTACACATGTGGCAAAAACGGGGAGTGACGTCAATTATATCCTGTTCGAAATCCTGCCCCGCTTAAAAAGCGGGGTATTAATCCATTTTCACGACGTGTTCTACCCCTTTGAGTATCCCAGGGATTGGGTGTTTGCGGGTCGGAACTGGAATGAGGATTACCTGCTCAGGGCTTTTTTAATGTATAACCCCTCATTCGAAATCATCCTGTTTTCCCATTACCTGCATAAGCACCATCCTGATGCATTTGCCGCAATCCCCCTGTGTTACAATAACCGGGGCGGCAACTTGTGGATCGTCAAAAAGTAAGCTGCGATTAAGCACCCGCTGTGTATTCTTCTTTGCATTGCGTACCTTTGGGCATCCAAAGGCCAGACTTTGTCATCATATGCAGTTCAACGCGATTATCGGGCAACAGCAAATCAAGCAGCACCTCATCCGTACCGTAAATGAAAACCGGGTGAGCCATGCGCAGCTTTTTCTCGGTCCGGAGGGCAGCGGTAGCCTGGCCTTGGCTGTCGCCTATGCCCAGTACGTCAATTGCGAAAGCCGGCTGGCGGATGACAGCTGCGGACAATGCGCTTCCTGCAGGAAATACGAGAAGCTCATCCACCCGGACCTTCATTTCTCTTATCCTTTTTTCGCCAAGCACAAGGAAGACACCGCGGCAACCTATGCCCGTGAGTGGCGCGAAACATTTTTAGCGAACCCATACCTAAGCCTCGATCATTGGCGCAGCCAGCTCGATGCGGAAAACAAACAGGCAAACATCAACATTGCCGAGGCGCACGACATCATCAAAAAACTAAGTCTCAAGGCTTTTGAGGCCGAATACAAGGTGCTCATTATCTGGTTGCCCGAATACCTGGATACCCAGGGCAATGCCCTGTTGAAGCTTATTGAGGAGCCTCCGGAAAAAACACTATTCCTACTGGTGGCCGAAAACCAGGATAAAATACTGAACACCATCATCTCCCGGACGCAGCTAGTGAAAATCAACCGCCTGGATGCCGGCAACGTAAAGACTTATTTAACGACACACAGTCAGGTGGATGAACGCCGGGCTACTGAAATCGCATTCATCAGCGACGGCAACATTCAACAGGCTCTGCGCTTATTGGGAGAAGATACCAAAGACTATTTTGACCTGTTGGTTCGCTGGCTGCGTCACTGTGTGACCGACCAGGGGGGTGCGCTGATCAAAACCAGCGAAGAGGAATTGTCAAAATTAGGCCGCGAAAACCAAAAAAGTTTTTTACTTTACGCCATCAATGTCATGCGGCAGGTCATATTGCTCAAGGAGCAGGTGCCAACGCTGGTGCACATCACGGATGATGAGCTGGATTTTGTGCAGAAATTCGAACGGCATTATACCACCGGCCAGATCGGAGAAACCATTACCCTGTTTGAACAGGCACACTATCACATTGAGCGCAATGCAAATCCTAAAATATTATTTTTAGATTTATCTTTGCAATTGGTTTTAATTTACAAATATCAAACGTTCCCTACAAGTCGGGACTCTATATATACAGATAACTATGGGATGTAGCTCATGCTCATCCGGCGGAGGGTGTAGTACAACACCTGCAGGTTGCCAGAATAACGGCGCCTGTATGACGAGCGGATGCAATAAATTAGATGTTTACGATTGGCTGTCCGATATGGACCTGCCAACAAACTATACGCCTTTCAACATTGTAGAAGTCCGGTTCAAAGGATCCCGGAAAGACTTTTACATCAATCACGAAAACTTATACCTGGAAATGGGTGAACTGGTTGCCGTAGAACCGGCAACGGGCGGCTATGACCTGGGGCACGTGTCGATGACGGGCGAACTGGTCAGGCTCCAGCTGAAAAAGAATAAGGTGGATACCACAACGGTAGCCAAAAAAATATACCGTAAGGCCAACGATGCCGACCTAAAAAAATGGCAGGCAGCCAAGGACCTGGAATGGGAAACCATGCACCGTGCCCGGAAGCTGGCACTTGACCTGGGACTATCCATGAAAATCAGTGATGTGGATTACCAGGGCGACAAAACCAAGGCTACTTTTTATTATACCGCCGAAGGCCGTGTGGATTTCCGGGAACTCATTAAGCGCATGGCCGAGGAATTCCGGATCCGGATCGAAATGCGGCAGATCGGCATGCGGCAGGAAGCCAGTCGCCTGGGCGGCATCGGTTCCTGCGGACGGGAACTGTGTTGCTCCACCTGGCTTACCGATTTCAAAACGGTTTCCACCGCCGCCGCACGCTATCAGAACCTGTCCCTGAACACGCTGAAACTCGCGGGTCAATGCGGAAAACTCAAGTGCTGCCTGAACTACGAGCTCGACAGCTACATGGACGCGCTGAAGGATTTTCCCCGGAACATTGAACGCATCGAAACGCAACTGGGTACTGCCTATCTGCAAAAGACGGATATTTTTAAAAAATTAATGTGGTTCAGCTATCCCGGTGAGGAAAACTGGATCGCTCTTACCACCACGCGGGTAAAAGAAATCAGCCAGCTGAATAAAGAGGGCATAAAACCAGAAGAGCTTGGGGTCGTCCTCAAGGAATCCGCGGAAGAGAAACCGGTGGTGTACGACTATGAAAATGTGGTTGGTCAGGACAGCCTTACCCGACTGGACGAGCGTAACAAGAAAAAACGCAAATCGGGCAAGGGAAAACGACGGACGGACGGAAAGAAAAACGAGAACGCCAAACCTCAGCAGCAACGCCAGCCTTCCGGAAGCCCGGATGCCCCGGCCCAGCCCGCAAAACCCAGTCGCCCCACCCAGGCTGCCAGCACGGGAGAAGAGGCCAAGCCAAAGAAACCGAAACGGCGCTTTCGGGGAAATAACAACAAGAAGGGAAAACCGGGCGGCCCGCCGAATAAAGAAGCTTAACGATCGCTTAGCCACTTCCGGATGAAGTATATACTGCCTGTTCTTGCGATTATCGCCTTTCTTTCTGCCTGTAATGACACAGCGGTAGTAGACGAGCATGTCGCCATCGCCGGGCATCAATGGCGGTATGAGGACCCGGTAGCTATTCCGGTACACATTGCCGAAGCCCGCAGGCCTTATCGCATTTACCTCAACCTGCGACATACACCGGATTACCGGTATTCCAATATTTTTATGCTGGTGCACCTCCGCCAACCCAGCGGAAAAGATACCACCGAGCGCATTGAACTGACACTGGCCGAACCCGACGGGCGCTGGCTCGGTAACGGTACGGGCAGTAGCTATGCCCACCAGCAACTGATCAAAGGTCACTTCCTTTTTCCGGATACAGGCGCATATGTGTTTACCATCGAACAGAACATGCGCGAAAACCCACTTCCGGAAATTACGGATGTAGGGCTCCGTATCGTGCCCGTTGAATAGGTCATCCTATTTGCACTTTCCCCGCTATCTTTTAAAAATCCGACAGCTCAAATCCATTATCTTAAGATAGAATAAAAAAATATTATCCTCATAATCAACGAATTGTGTTTTTATATACTACTATGTATTGCATAGTACAAACTAAAACATATATCTTTGTATTATGATAGTAGATAATACGCAAACCCAAATGAGGAAGGGGATACTGGAATACTGTATCCTTTCCATTATCTCGCGAGGCGAGATCTATGCCTCAGACATCATCGGCGAGCTTAAAAAAGCGAAGTTGCTGGTGGTAGAGGGTACCTTATATCCCCTGCTCACCCGGTTAAAGAACAACGAGCTGCTAAGCTATGTGTGGAAAGAGTCTACCTCAGGGCCGCCCCGCAAATATTACGAGATTACACCAGCGGGCCTGGAGGTACTGGATAAACTGGATACCACCTGGGAAGAGCTGGTATTCGCCGTACAAACGGCCACGGAAGGCCGTAACAAGCAAACCATAGATTCATCAAAATAACGAAAAACCACAACACCATGAACAGAACCATCATTATTAATATAAACGGCATCGTATTCCACATCGAGGAGGATGCCTATGAAGTGCTCCGTTCTTATATGATCGCTGTTAAAAAGCACTTCGGACACACCGAGGATAGCCACGAAATCGTTGGCGATATTGAAAACCGCATTGCCGAGATGTTCAACGAGCGGATTGTGCAGGGCAAAAAAGAAGTCATCACGATGCAGGATGTCAACGAGGTGACTGCGCAAATGGGCAGCGTGGATGATTTCGAAACCGAGGAAACCACAGCCCCTTTTACTGAACCCAGCTACGAGATACCGCCGATGAGCGGTGAGCGCAAACTCATGCGCGACCCCGATGACAAGGTGTTCGGTGGCGTGTGCAGCGGTCTTGGGCATTATTTTGGTATCGAGGCCAAATGGATCCGCCTCATCCTGGTACTCCTATTTGTATTCGGTGGCACCGGATTCCTGCTTTACATCATCCTTTGGATTGTCATGCCGCTGGCCAAAACCCGTGCAGACCGCATGGCCATGCGCGGTGAAGCCCCCAACCTGCAAAACTTTAAACGCAGCTTTCAGGAGGAAATGGAGGGGCTCCGCTCAAATTTTACTGGCGCCGAGGCAGGGCTTAGGAAAGGGCTCCAATCGGCAGGAAAATTCATTGTAAGTGCGTTTATTATCCTGGCCAAGGTTGTCGGCGTACTCTTTATCATCGGTGCATGTATTGGTCTAGTCGTGCTGTTAATCAGTGTATTTGCCAGCTTCGGATTCTTGGGCAGCACCACCGATATGGCCATGTTTCCGCTCAATGTTATCGAGCCCGGTCTACGTACACCAATGCTGATAAGCGCACTTGCCGTGGCCATTATCCCGTTCGTGGCTTTGGTAGCCCTCATCATCCGTGTGCTTTTCAACAAAAGCGTCATGGGAAGATATACTGGCTTCACCCTGCTTGCCGGCTGGCTTATTGCCGTGGGATTTACCACCGTCTACGCCACCCGTACACTGAATGACTTCCGTGAAGAGAGCACCGTGGTAGAAGAGCGTGCACTGGAGCTGCTGCCTGCTTATCACCTTTCCCGGAACGACCTCACGGTAATTAAGCTATCACAGAATCAGGCCGACCGAACTGCCAGTATCCGGCAGCGGGCAATGGACCGCAACCGCAACATCCTGGAGGGCCAGAGCCGGATGTATATGCACATTGCCAAGATCGACTCATCACAGGGGCCATCCATCAGGTATGAATATTCTGCCCACGGCGCTACTTATGACCGCGCTGCCCAGCGGGCCGGACGGATCAACTACCAGCTGCAGCAACAGGGTGACACACTCTTGTTTGACAGCCATTTTAACCTGGATAACCAGGAGTTGATGCGCGATCAGGAATTGCACCTCACCCTCAACATTCCTGTAGGTACGAAACTCGTGATCGACCGCGACCTGCAGCGCCATATCTGGGACCTTCCGTTCAATCAATGTGAAGAAAATTACGGTTATCCCGATGGAAACCGTCCCGATCAAACGGAATGGATTATGACAGAGTCCGGACTCAAATGTGCCATTGCGGCTCCGCCGGAACCCGAGGAAATCACCCCTGTAGATTCCGCTGAAAATAATTTAACGCCATAATGCAACTTTACGCAGGTGCGGGGCGTCTTATAAAAAACAGACCGTTAAAATACATGAAGCAAAATAACCACAAGAGCACACGCTAATAGCTGGCAGCCCCGCATGCGCCACTACATACATCAGTAACACAAACTATTTTCAATTATCAGATTATCAATTAATTAAAAGACAAGAGTCTTTTGAAAAGGGAATCTTTTGTCCTCCTAAAAAATGAAAACCTTAATTTACCTCTTTATAGCGCTGGCATGTTTCAGCGCAACACCGCCGGCAAACGCCCAGCAATCCGTCATCCGCGGCAGCGTAACCGACGAGCAGCAACAGGTGCTTAGCCTGGCTACAATACACCTACTGGATGCCGGGGACTCTTCCGTCGTGAAGACTATTTTCCCCGATAAGCAGGGACAGTTTACCTTCACAGGCGTCGGTCCCGGCAATTACCGGGTAAAGGCCGTACTCGTGGGTTATGAAGATGCGGTCAGCAACGCCGTTGCCATTACCTCCGCCGACCACACCAGGGAACTTCCACCATTGGTGCTTAAACCCGAGAACAAGGTGCTGGGCGAGGTGACCATCGATGCGCCACAGCGTCCGCTGGTGGAACGGAAACCGGATATGCTGGTTGTCAATGTGGAAAATTCCACCCTCGCCGCAGGAAATACCGCCATGGACATCCTTGAACGGTCGCCCGGCGTAACGGTAGACAAAGACGACAACATCAGCCTGATGGGCAAGCAGGGCGTTACCGTGATGATCGACGGCAAACAAACGTATCTGTCCGCGGCTCAACTGGCCAACCTGCTCCGCAGCACCGACGGAAACAGCATCAAATCCATCGAACTGATTACAAATCCATCCGCTAAATACGACGCATCCGGTACGGCCGGCATGATCAACATTGTGCTGAAAAAGAATAAAATGACCGGCACCAACGGCACACTGACACTGGGCACCGGCTACGGTTGGGGGCATAAGGCAAACACCTCGCTCAACATCAACCACAAGGCCGGCAACGTAAATCTCTTCGGCAATTACAGTTACATGAACAACGTTTCCGGACAGGACATCGGAATTTTCCGTACCGTGGGGGCTGGTGGAGCCGCAACAAGTTTTGACCAATTGACGGAATTTAACCGCAAAAACCGGAATCACTCCTTCCGGGCGGGGGTTGATTATAATACCTCCGAGCGCAACGTGCTGGGCCTGCAGCTGAGCGGCTATGCAACCAACGGCGACAATAATAACAACAGCGGCACATCCATTGGAACCAACATCGCCTCACCGGACTCCACGCTGCTGACAAGCTCGTTGTTCGACGGCCGTTATACCAGCTTCGCGGTCAACCTGAACAACCAGTTTACCATTGACAGCAACGGACGCAAGCTGACGGCAGATGTTGATATCTCCCGCTTCAACAATGAAAACCGGGCCAACTATAATAACACCTTTTTCCTGCCCTCGGGTGAGATCAAAGGATCTCCGTTGCTTTCGCGCAGTAACATGCCCACCATCGTCGATATCCGGGTGGCCAAGGCGGATTATACCCATCCGTTGGGCAAAGACAGTAAGATGGAAGCCGGACTGAAGTACAGCGACGTGGAAGCAGACAATGACATGGTGTTTGAAAACCAGGTCGGCGGCGACTGGCAGAACGATGCCGGACGGACAAATCATTTTGTTTATAAAGAGCAGGTAGCCGCTGCTTACCTCAATTACAGTACCCAGTTGGGCGACTGGGGTATCCAGGCGGGCCTGCGTAGCGAATACACCCGGTCCGACGGCAATTCCATTACGCTGGAAAACCGTGTCCAACGGGATTATGTCGACTTTTTTCCCAGTATCTTCGTAAACTATAAGATCGCAGACAATCATCAGGCGGGTCTTTCATACAGCAAGCGCATCAACCGGCCCAATTACGGGAACCTGAATCCGTTTGCTTATTTCCTGGATCAATATACGTCCGAACAGGGTAACCCATATCTCGGGCCGGAATACACCCATGCATTTGAGTTCTCCTATACGCTGATGGAAAAATACCACCTGACGGCGGGATACAGCCTCACCAACGACGTCATTGCGGAGTCCATGATGCAGGACGACGAAACAAAGTCGACCTGGGTGACCCGCGACAATCTGGCTAAACAGGCCGTGTGGTATACCAACCTGAACATACCCGTTAAGTTCGCCAAATGGTGGAATACGAGTACCAACATCAACGGCTTTTATATGAGTTTTGATGGGCAGCTTGGCGCCTCTTACCTTAAGCAGGGTCAATTTGCGCTACAGGTACGCAACAACCATACGTTTAACATCACCCCGTCTTTTTCCGCGGAAGCATCGGTTAATTACCAGTCGGCCCTCGTGTACAGCATTTACCGCATTAGCATGCGGTGGGCTGTCGATGCCGGATTGAGCAAGTCGTTCTTAGATAAAAAAGCGAGTTTAAAGCTCTCCGTGAGCGATATGTTCAATACGCGCGCATACGACGTAAAGACCAGCTACGCCAATCTGAATGTATTGGTTAACCAACGCCCCGAAACACGGGTTGCGCGGCTTACCTTCACCTATAACTTTGGAAATCTGAAGAACGGCGCCCGCCATTCCGACACCCAAAGTGAGGAAAAAAGCCGTATCAGTATGCCTTAGTGTGTTTGGGCATATCAAATTTGTGGTTCGCCGTCCCGACATGCGTCGGGGCGGTTTTTTTATTTCACGCCACGCTTCCATAAAACATTTCACGTTGTGAAAACATATGCCGCGTTCAATTGTACTTATTAGGACAAGTTCATTGTACACAAAACATCCTACCACAGAACTAACATGTTGAACCTATTATGTCAATATGAAGAATCTACTTACCAGTTGCCTGCTGTCGGTATGGGTGTGGACGATGGCCTATGGCCAGCAACCCTCCGTGAATGGAAAAGTCACTGACGGAGCCACCGGTCAGGGACTCCCGGGTGTGACCATCACCGTAAAAGGTGTTGCCACCGCCACCCAGACGGATGCTGCGGGTAATTTTACCATCCAGGCCGCGGGCGCCGACACACTGGTCTTTCGCTTTTTAGGTTTTGCTACACAGGAAGTCCCCATAAATGATCAGGCCACGCTGAACGTAACCATGGAGGATGAAGGGACTGCGCTGGAAGAAGTAGTGGTTATCGGATACGGCACGGCGGAGAAACGCGACCTGACCGGCTCCATCGCGCAGGTCAGCGGCAGTGAGGTTGCCGACCGACCTTCAGCCAACCCCGTGGCGTCTCTCCAGGGCCGCGTGGCCGGTGTCCAGGTGGTCAACTCCGGCAGGCCCGGAGCCGAACCGGATGTGCGCATTCGGGGAACCAACTCCATCAACAACGTGCGCCCGCTGTATGTGGTAGACGGGATATTGAATGACAACATCGATTTCCTGAATCCCGCCGATATCGAGTCCATGGAAATTCTGAAAGACCCCTCGTCATTGGCTATATTCGGGGTACGGGGAGCAAATGGGGTAATCACAATTACCACCAAACGGGCAAAGGCGGGGCAGCTCAATTTTAATTTCAATTCCACCGTCGGCCTCAAACACGTGACCGACCGGATGGCGATGACCGATGCCGCACAATTCCACGAACTGTACGACGAGCAGCTGGCCAACCAGGGAAGTCCGCCGTTCGATTACGAAAACTGGCAAGCAAACACCGACTGGCAGGACCAGATTTTCCGGCAGGGCGTATTAAATTATAACAACCTCAGCGTAAGCGGTGCTTCCGAAAACAACCGGTTTTACATGGGGCTGGGCTATACCCTCGATCAGGGGGTAATCAAGCACGAGCAGCTTGAAAAAATAACACTGAACATTAACGATCAGCTGAACATCACCGAAAATTTCCGGGTAGGGATCAATTTCAGCGGTTACCGATCGGACCTGCCGACACCCAACAGCCTTACGGACGCTGCCGTGGCAAGTGCCCTGCGGGCCGCACCCATCGCTCCGGTATTTAATGATGCCTATGGGTTACTGCATACACTCCCTGATTTCCAGCGGGCGCAGATCAGCAATCCGATGACCAATGTCGAGTACCGGAAAAACACCAATATCCGCCACCAGTACCGGGGCGTGGGAAGTATCTTCGGGGAAATCGATTTTCTGCAGCACTTCACCTTCCGGACGTCATTCCTGGTCGACTATGGATTTAATCCCGAACGTTCCTACATTCCACTGATCAACTTTTATAATCCCGATCTGGCAGGGGAGGACAAAACGGACCGCGTCGGATTGGTAACTACGGTGAATCAGGCGCAGAGCACCGAGGCCAAGATCCAGTCGGACTGGCTGCTGACCTATAAAAACACGTTCGGTGAGCACTCCCTGACCGCCCTCGTGGGTTACACCACCTACAGTAACCGCTATGAGCAGGTCACCGCGTCGCGGACACAGGGCAGCGGCGACCCGATTCCCAACGACCCGGATAAATGGTACGTCGGCATCGGGTCCAGCGACTCACAGACCGGGAACGGCACCGCCTGGGAACGGCGGACCATCTCTTACCTGGCACGGGTACTCTACAATTACGGCGGTAAATACCTGCTGAATGCCTCATTCCGGCGCGATGGCAGCTCGGCGTTCATCAAAAACAACCCCTGGCAGAATTTCGGGTCCATCGGTGCTGCGTGGGTAATCAGCGAAGAGGGCTTCTGGGGAACGGAAAGCTTTATTGACAACCTCAAACTAAAAGGGTCCTGGGGTGTGCTGGGCAATCAGAATACCGGTGACGACTACCGATACCCGATGTTTCCGCTGCTGGTGGCCAACAGCTCGGCCGTTTTCGGCGACAATGTTTTCCCTGCCTATGAACCACAATACATTCCGGACCCTAACTTACAATGGGAAACGGTGACAGCCTGGGAGGCGGGGTTCGAACTCGCAGGCTTTGAAAACCGGCTGACGCTGGAAGGAGTATACTACAGCAAACTGACAGACCATATCATGGTGGAGGTCCCCGGAGCACTGGGCACCAAGCCGGGCCTGCGGAACCAGGGGTCCATCAAGAACAGCGGCGTGGAACTGGCCGCATCATGGAACCAGCAGCTCACCGACGACCTTTCTTTTACCGTGGCCGCCAATCTCACCACGCTTTCCAATAACGTGGAAAGCCTGGTTGACGAAGGCTATCAAATTATACGGGATGCATCGCGAACGGCCGTTGGATTCCCGATTGGCTATTTTTATGGCTATGTACACGACGGCATCTACCAGAACGATGCGGATATCGCCAATTCGCCCACCAACACCATCAATGAGGTGCTCCCGGGCGACATCAAATACAAAGACGTCAATGGAGATAACGTAGTCAATGAACAGGATCGCACGCTGATCGGCAACCCGACTCCGGACTTTACTTATGGCGCCGCGCTGAATGTGGTTTACCGGCAGTTTGACCTGGGTATTGAGCTGATGGGTGTGCAGGGCAATGACATCTTCCGCGACTGGAACCGTAACCAGTTTGCCCAGTTCAACTTCCAGGAAGACCGGCTGGACCGCTGGACCGGCGAGGGAACCTCCAATTGGGAACCGATCGCGAATACCGCAAGGGCGAACAACCGGTTGATCTCTTCGTATTTCATTGAAAGCGGCAGCTTCGTCCGCATACGGAACATCCAGCTGGGTTATCAGTTTGCATCCGAGCTGGCCACCCGCCTGCGGCTGAAAAGCATGCGCCTCTTTGTCAATGCCCAAAACCCCTTTACGTTTGCCCGGAATACGGGATACACTCCTGAGATCGGCGGATCCGCCATCGCATTTGGCGTGGATAAGGGTACCTACCCCGTCCCTGCTATTTACACATTTGGCGTTAACCTCAATTTTTAACTACCAATTCTCTGGCCATGAAAACGATATACACCCGTAAACACATCCTCATCGCGTCTGCCTGCCTGCTGGCCGCTGCTGCATTGCTCACGGCATGCGGCGAAAGCTGGCTGGGTGGCGACCCGCTTGGCCGCCTAACGGAGGATGACATTCCTGCCGGGTCACTTGAAGGGCAGGCCTTCGGGATCTATGCCGGACTGCGCAGCGAGGGCACCAGCGGATTGCCCTACGTTGCCATCCACAACATCCGTTCGGACGACGCGGATATTGGCGGCGGACCCGGAGATGAGGCAGCCGCGGCACCTATCTTTGACCATTTTGGATATACCAAAGACTACTGGCTGATTAATAATTACTGGACAAACCATTACAGCCTGATTGCGCTGGCCAACAACCTCCTGGCGGCGGCGGACTCTATTGCTACGCCAACGGACCTGACGGCCATCAACGTAGCGGAGGCTAAATTTGCACGCGCCTTTGCTTATTTCAACCTCGTACGTACATTTGGTGAAGTGCCCAAAATTGACTTTCCTATCGTCACCCAGGACCAGGCCATTGTGCCCAAGTCGACAATCCCCGAAATCTATGCGCTTATCGACGAGGACCTCCAGGAAGCCACAGCCGTGCTGCCCCTCACCTGGGAAGATCGTTTTACCGGTCGCCTTACCCAGGGCGCGGCCTATGCCCTGCAGGCAAAAACATACCTCGCGCGCAGCAACTGGAGCGGTGCGCTGGGAGCCGCACAGGCTGTTATTGGCTCCGGACAGTATGACCTGAGTGTTCCCTACGACATGATATTCCGCGAAGAAAGCGAAAATAGTCGCGAATCGGTGTTTGAGATACAGGCGGTATACACGCAAAATAACCGGGAGATGGGAATTACCTATGCCAGCCGCCAGGGACTCCGGGGTGCCGGCGACTTTAACCTGGGCTGGGGTTGGAACATCCCCAATGCGGTGCTGCTTGATGCGTTTGAGGAGGGAGACCCGCGCAGGGACGTTACCGTTCTTTATTCCGACAGTGTGAATGCACCATATGGTGAGCGGATACCCGGCGGGCTGGACCGCGCATACTGGAACAAAAAGGTGTATACCAATCCGTCTATCCGGGCTTCAGCCGGAAGCCGGCAGGGCGAATGGTTTAACTTCCGGGTGATACGCTATGCCGACGTACTGCTGATGGCTGCCGAAGCCGCCAATGAAATCGGCGGGGAAAGTAATATCGACCTGGCGCTGGATTACCTGGAACAGGTGCGCGCACGGGCCCGGGGCGCCAACAGCGGCGTACTCCCCGAGGTAACAACCCGCGACCAGGAAGAACTCCGCCAGGCCATCCGCCACGAACGGCAGGTGGAGCTGGGCATGGAGAATGAGCGGTTCTTTGATCTGGTACGCTGGGGCATCGATGTCGAAACGATGCATGCGGCGGGAGAAACCAGTTACCAGCAGCGGCATCGGTTCATCCCGATTCCCCAGATCGAAATCGACCGTTCGGGCGGCGTATTGGAACAAAATCCCGACTATCCGTAATCCTCTGATGAACACGCGCGCACACGGAACCTTTCATATGAAGCATGCAGGCCTTTTTATCGTCATTGCCGGATTTTTACTCTTGGCAAGCGGCTGCGGCGGGCGGGAAACCGCCCGGTCCGGGTCGGCTAACCCGGAGCCATTAACGGACGATTCGCTGCTTTCGCTGGTACAGCACCAGACATTCCGCTACTTTTGGGAAGGAGCTGAGCCCACTTCCGGCCTAGCCCGTGAACGCATACACCTCGATGGCGAATATCCGCAAAACGATCGGGACGTAATTACGATTGGTGGCAGTGGTTTCGGCGTAATGGCCCTGCTGGTAGGTATGGAACGCGGATTTATTTCCAAAGCCGATGGCGCCGGCCGGCTGAAGCACATCATGGATTACCTGAAGGCAGCCGACCGGTACCACGGTGCATGGCCCCATTGGCTTTACGGCCCCACGGGCAGGACCAAGTCGTTCAGTGACCGCGACGATGGCGGCGACCTGGTGGAAACCGCTTTCATGGCACAGGCACTGATCTGCGTGCGCGAGTACTTTAGAAATGACGTACACGACGGCAACCGGGAGATTGCCGCAAAGGCCGACAGCCTTTGGAAAGGAATCGACTGGGACTTTTACCGGAATAACCAGGATGTGCTTTTCTGGCATTGGAGCCCGACACACCAGTGGGGCATGAACCACGCCATACAGGGTTACGATGAATGCCTGATTACCTACATCCTGGCGGCCTCGTCGCCCACGCATCCGATTCCCGTTTCGGCCTATCACAATGGCTGGGCCCGCGGGGGGGCCATTGTTTCCGCCGACAAAAAGTACGGGATTCCGGTGATCCTCCGGCATAACGCCCCCGAAGACGCTGTCGGACCCCTTTTCTGGGCACATTATTCGTGTCTGGGGTTGGACCCGAGGGAACTTAAAGACCGGTATGCCGACTATTGGCAACTGAACACGAACCACGTACTGATCAATCGGGCACATGCGCTCCGTAACCCCAACGGCTATAAGGGATATGGCGAAAACGCCTGGGGTTTTACGGCAAGCTATTCCGTAAAGGGATATGCCGCACACCACCCCGATAACGACCTTGGGGTCATTTCGCCTACGGCGGCATTATCATCTATTCCCTACACCCCTGAATACAGCATGCGGGTGTTGCGCTATTTCTATGAAACACTTGGCGACCGCCTATGGGGGGAGTACGGCTTTTACGATGCCTACAGCGAAACCGAAAACTGGTTTCCGCAGCGTTACCTCGCGATTGATCAGGGCCCGATTGTGGCGATGATCGAAAATTACCGCAGCGGCCTGCTGTGGAAACTGTTCATGCGCGCACCGGAAATACAGCATGGACTGAAACGGTTGGGGTTTCAGCATCCCAAAATCGATTAGCCATTAAGGCCGGCGGCAGGAGCCATTAGCCCGCGCTTCGGGACCCCTTCAACACCTGTTCGGATACCCATCGGTACTGCTTCGGGAATGGTCCGGGGGTTTTATCGCCCTCGTTCGGTGTCCGCCGAAGGCCGGTCGAACAGCGCCCGAAGCGGAGTCGAAGGACTCCCGAAGCACTCTCGAACAACACTCGAAGCGCCCTCGAACAGTTCCCGAAGAAGTCTCGAAGAACCCTCGAACAACACCCGAAGCACCCTCGAAGCCGACTCGAAGCATGCCCTGCTCACTGGAAAATAAGGGTGTTGGCCAGCAAGGTCTCATCGGCACTGATGCTGTGCGGTTTTCCCGGATAAATCTCCGTGGTTACCTGCGCGCCCAATTGCCGCAGGATGGTGGCACTTTCTTCAATTCTTGCCAGCGGCACATGTGCGTCATGGTCGCCGGCGGTAATCAATACCGGTGTTTCATCAAAATCACCCTGATAGGATGTGTGGTCTAATGTGGCACCGATAAGTCCCCCGGTAAACGCCACGATGCCGCGGTACCGACGGGCATGGCGGGCCGCATATTCCAGGGCGAGGCAGGCACCCTGCGAGAAACCGACGAGGTATACCTGTTCTGCGGGCATGCCCTGCGTGGCAAGCTCCGCAAAAACCTCATCAATCCGTGCCAGCGCGGAATCCAGTGCCGGCTGATTCTGATCAACCGGTGCCATGAAACTATGGGGATACCAGGTATTATTGGTTGCCTGCGGCGCCACAATGGCAGCATCCGTAAACTGAAGGTGATGCTGCAGGGAGAGAATGCCCTGTGCCGAGCTGCCCCGGCCGTGAAGCAGCACAATGGCGCTTTTTGCCTGTGCTACAGCTGTCCCGGCCTGTATAACTTGTTTTTCGTGCGTGTACATAACCTTAATCTAATTGTGGTAAAACAGCTTCGATGTGACTCCGGTTTGCCTCGTATTGGGACGGCAGCTTCAGTCCGCTTCCAAGCTGGGCAACGGTTTCATCGGTGGCGAAGCCGGGGTTATCAGTAGCCAATTCAAACAGCACGCCTCCCGGTTCGCGGAAATACAGCGAATAAAAGTAATTCCGGTCGATCTTCGGGGTAATTTGCAGACCGAGGGCCGCAATTTTTTCGCGGAAGTGCATCAATACGGCTTCATCCGGCACACGGAACGCAACGTGGTGTACTGATCCGCCGGCAACCTGCCCGACCGCTTCACCCGGCGCCTCCACCAAATCAACAATAGCGGCCTGCTGTACCGCATCGGTGACCAGGCGGTAGCGGTTTACTTCCTGTTGGGCCAGCCGATAGCCAAACACATCGGTCAGTATACTGGCGGTGGCGTCCATCTTCTGCGTGGTAATGGTGATGTGATGGAACCCCCGCAGCGCATGTGCTGCGGTTACCTCCTTCGTTTCCCAGGGTGTGCGTGTGTCAGCGACCCGTGGCACCGTTAATTCCAGTTTCAGTCCGTCCGGATCCAAAATCGTCAGGTACTGCTCGCCGAACTTCTCGGCCACGTTGTTGTGGATCACGTTGTGTTCCTCCATCCGCCGCTTCCAGAAATCAAGACTCCCTTCGGGTACGGAAAAACCGATTTCCGTTACCTGTTTCGTACCCCGGCGCCCCATGTGAACGCGGTTGCCCCAGGGGAAGAAGGTGAGAATGGTGCCCGGTGTACCCACTTCGTCACCAAAATAAAAATGATACGTTTCCGGATCGTCGAAATTAACGGTCTTTTTCACCAGCCGCTGCCCCAATATGCGTGTATAAAAATCGTGATTTCTCCGGGCATCCCCCGCAATAGCGGTAACGTGATGGATGCCTAAAATCCTGTTTTCCATAATTGATACTCCTTTAATTTGCCTTAATGGCTATTTGTTGATACAAAAGTAAACGGTGCCGCACGGCTGCGCATTAACCTATAACAAGAAAAGCCGTTTCACTTATATAAAAATTAAACCCCACTGATGGTTTTGGTTATTTCATACTTAAAAAGCACTATCCGGGGCGGGGGACGCGGCCGATCTGAATATCCAGCGCGGGCATATTGCTTATGAACGGATTTTAGCTAAGTTTGTGCTAATGATCCGTTATGCTGCATGATGATGTTTGAATCCATTAACGACTATGTTAACCATTGCGGAAATTTCGCATCAGAGGACCTGGCGGTTTTCAACAGCCTGCTGGTTCCCAGATCGGTTAAAAAAAAGCAGATTCTCCTCCGCGAAGGTGAAATCTGCAATTTCGAGGCATACATCGTAAAAGGCTGCATACGCACCTATTACATTGATGAAAACGGCAGTGAAGCCATCCTGCAGTTTGCCATTGAAGACTGGTGGGTAGGCGATATCGGCAGCTTCCACGACCGGACGCCCAGCCTGTTTTACATTGAAGCGATGGAGGACAGTGAGCTCCTTACGCTTAATGTCGCGAGCAAGGCTGCGCTATTGGAGCGGTTGCCCAAATTCGAGCGGGTTTTCCGCCTGATGATTCAGCGTCACCTGGTGGCGGTTGAACGGCGACTGATCCGTACCATGGCGCGGACGGCCGAAGAACGTTACCTGGACTTCATCAAACAGTACCCTAAAATCACCCAGCGGGTTCCACAGCACTACATCGCTGCATACCTGGGAATGACACCCGAGTTTCTCAGCAAGGTCCGGCGGCGACTGGCCACCCGGAGTGCATAAGGCAGGAGATTAAAGTACCACGTCCGCCCAAACAGGATAATGGTCGGAAAGTTTCTTCTTAACGATCTGGTACCATTGGATGGAAAATTCCTTACTGGCCAGGATGTAATCGATCTGAAAATTGGGGAAATCGCCGTTGTAGGTTACTCCCCATCCGCGGCCTTTTTCCAAAAAAGCGTTCTGCATACCCGAAGATACCTGATTGACGGCATAAGACAACGGCGTATCGTTGAAATCTCCGGCGATGATGAAAGGCACACGGCAGGCATTGCTATGCGCTTTCAGTGATTCTGCCTGGCCGCTCCGCGCCCGGAAGGCCTGTTTCAGTCGCGACCCGATGCGCCGGGTGGATGCGGCATCTTCCTCAATGGTTTTGGCCGGGCGCTTGATGAAGTCGTAGTCTTCCTTTTGGAAGCCAATTGACCGTAAATGCACGTTATACACCCGGAACACCTTGCCGTTTTTATTGATATCTGCATACACCACCCGGTTTACCCCATACTGATGGTCGGGCAGGTGTCCGGATTCCAGAATTGGGTATTTGGAGAAAATGGCCAGGCCGTAAGCCTCATAATCGTTTTGCGCAGCCGGAAAAACCACCCGGTACGGCAATCCGACATCGTCTTTAAATGCCTTTGACATCCGGTGCTGTCCGCGCTGCCGGGTATAATACTCCTGAATACAGACCACATCAGGTGAAATGGAATCAATGACCTGCATGATCTCATCTTTGATCGCCGGTGCATTATTCTGCGCTTCGAAGGTCCGGAAAAAATGAACATTGTAGGTCATGAGCCGGATAGCTGCCGAATCAGGGGCGGTCACCGTATCCGCCGGCACGCGGGCACTAAAGCCGAAATGTTTATTAAAGGTATTCCATCCCACCAAAATCGCTATCAGGGAAATGCCGGCGTAGGGGATTCGCCGGATCAGCCAGTAAATGATAAACAGGATATTGATGACCAGCAATGGCAGGTAGGCAATGCCGAAAAAAGCGATCGGCCAAAACCCCATGGGGTTAACAACAGGCGCAAGGTAACTCAGCAGCAATGCGATCACAGCGCAGCCATTTGCCAATAGCATGAACTTACTGATGACACCCAATTTATTCGTGCGCCGCGCCTTCCGTGCCATTAGTACTCATTTTGGCCCTGTTTACTCGCCTTAAAGAGCGCCTCCTTTTCGGCTTTGGTAAGGCTGTCGTAGCCCGATTGTGAAATTTTATCTAAGATTTGATCGATCACTTCCTGGTTGGGCACAAGCGGGGGGTCCTGCCGCGGGGAGGTGTGATCATTCCGGACCACGCGTAATTTGCTTTTTTTACGCTGGCCCAGCACACGGCTCCAGTCGTGGCCCGCCCGCAGCTGCCTGATATACAGGTAACCCAGCAGTGCTCCCCCGATGTGGGCGATACTTCCACCAGCATTAAGACCTGCGATGGCCAGCACGTCAATAACGATAAATGCCAGGGCCAGGTATTTCAGTTTGACATTTCCAAAAAAGAGCATCCGCAGGGTATAGTCGGGCAAGAGCGTTGCCGTGGCAAACACGACCGCACTGACACTGGCCGAGGAGCCAATAAGCACCGTGCGGAGCGCTTCCTCCCGAAACACCGGAATGAAGTTATACGCCAGCATGAACAGCGCACCGCCAAGCAGACCGCCGGCAAGGTATACAAAGATGAACTGCCGTTTCTTCAGAAAATCAAGAAATATAATACCCATCCAGAACAGCCAAAGCATGTTGAAAAGGATGTGGAACAATCCCTGCTGAGTAAACATGTAGGTGATGATCGTCCAGGGTTTATATATCCAAGCACCCACCGTTGCCGGTAATTGCAGCCACGATAACAGGTAGCCCGATAGGGGGAGGGATGTAACGCGCAACGCGGTAAACAGGGCAAGCACGTTAAGGAAAAGGAAAACGAGAATATTCAGCGCAATGACCAAATACAACGGATTTCCAGACTGGAAAGCCCTATGCCATAAATCGTTCCAAAGTGATTTTTTCATTGCCGTTCGTTCGGTACAAACCTGCAGAAAACAGCCACTAATATATGAAAAAAAGTGTTGTATTCGCTTTCAACTGCAAGGTACAAAAATATGCGGTGTTTACCAATATCCCGGGCGGCGGACCCCCCAGAGCTTAATTAATAAGAAGCCAAACAGTGCGCCGCCGATGTGGGCAAAGTGGGCCACCGAAGTTCCGGTACGCGACATGCCAAGCACCAGTTCGATTAAAATCATGACCGGAATAAAGTACTTAGCCTTAATGGGCACCGGCAGGAAAATCAGCATCAGCGGCGTATTGGGGAACAGGTAGCCAAAGGCGATCAGTAAGCCATAAATGGCGCCGGATGCGCCAACCATGGGCGTATTGTACACCGAAACCAGCTTGTTGAACCCTTCCTGCGTGAGCGCGGGATGGTTGCTGTAAACCAGCCCCTGAAACATATCAAACCGCAGCCATTGGCTGGCAGATACCGTGCCGGTGATCTGATATACTTCCAATGCCTGAACACCAAATTGCAACGCCAGCGCGCCCAGTCCCGTGATCAGGTAATAGTTAAGGAAACGCTTGGAGCCCAGCACCTGTTCAAGTACCGGCCCGAACATGAACAGCGCAAACATATTAAAGAAAATATGCGAGAAGCCCCCATGCATAAACATATACGTAATGATCTGCCAGATCTTGAAAAAGGGTGAATCCAGATAATAGACCCCGAAAAGACGGTTGGCCTGGTCGAATATCATGGTGCCCAGAAAGCAGATCACATTAATGATGATCAGGTTTTTGACTACCGGGGTAAGGCCTGCAAATGGAGATGCTGAATTATTGTACATGTGCTTAGTAGATATTTACCGCTCAAACCGTTCGGCCAGTTCTTGCAGTGTAAAAGTAAGAATTATCGGCCTTCCACTCAACGATACGCCGGGTGTTTCGCACGCAAATAGCTGATCAATCAATTCGGCCATCTCATTGATCGACAATACGGTTCCCGGACGGATGGCGGCATGCCGGGCCAGGCTCCTGGCAAGCTTCTCCCGCTTGGGCAGCTTCAGCTCCGCCTGGTTGTTTTTATAGTCTTCCAGCAGCTGTTCCAGCAGCTGCCGCTCGCTAATGCCGGTTATGTCGGCCGGAACTCCCTCAACGACAACCGTATTTTTACCAAATTCCCTGATCTGAAAGCCCAATGCCTGAATGTCCGGCAGCAGCTCACTGATGAGCTGGAAGTCGGCACCGTTTAAGGTAACCGTTTGGGGAAACAGGCTCTGCTGGCTGGCGCCCTGCCGGTTTTCGAGGTGCTGGCTGAATTGTTCAAACAAAATCCGCTCGTGGGCCGCCTGCTGATCGATCAGGATGAAACCCGAGTGAATCTGCGACAGGATGTAGCGGCCATGCAGCTGGAACGGCGGTTTAGAAACGCGCTCGGTCTGGTCTGCTCCCGGTCCGGATACATCACCCTCCAGGTTCAGTTGTCCTTTTTCGGGCTGTTGTGCAATCCGGTACAGCGTTTCCCAGTTTTGCGGAATGCTGCCGTGCCCGCCGGAAGCGGCCGGCCGGGCCGTACCGGATGCGCCCGATTTATGGTCGGATGCCGGCTCAAACGGGTTAAAGTCAGGATTGAATGCAATGCTCGGCGGGACGATCTCGTCCAGCGGCTTCTGGCTGATCAGCCGGCTGAAGCCGGTTTCCTGATTGAAGTCCAGCGTCGGGGTAATGTTATACCGACCCAACGACCGCTTTACGGCCGACTGGATGATGGCATAAATAGCCCGTTCATCCTCGTATTTGATTTCCGTCTTGGTCGGGTGAACGTTGATATCTATTTTGGCCGGGTCTATATCAATAAACAGGACATAGAAAGGGAAACTCTCCGGAGGCAGGAGCCCTTCATAGGCTTTAACGACGGCGTGGTTAAGGTAGGCGTCCCTGACAAACCGGTTGTTCACAAAGAAGAACTGCTCGCCGCGAGTCTTCTTCGCGTATTCGGGCTTGCCGATAAATCCGTCCAGCCGGATGATGGTCGTATCTTCCGCTACGGGTACCAGGCGCTGGTTATAGCTGTTGCCGAACACATGCACAATGCGCTGCTTGAGGGTTCCCTCCGGCAGGTGGAACAGTTCGTTGCCATCGCTGTGCAGGCTAAAAAAGAGCTGGGGATAGGCCAGGGCCACCCGCTGGAATTCGTCGACAATGTGCCGCATTTCCACGGCATTGCTTTTCAGGAAATTCCGCCTGGCGGGAATATTATAAAATAGGTTTTTTACACAGATACTCGTGCCTGTTGGCAATGCAGCGGGTTCCTGCTTTACGACGGTTGATCCCGCAATTTCCAGGAGCGTCCCCAGTTCATCTTCCGTACGCCGGGTTTTAAGCTCTACATGGGCAATTGCCGCGATAGAGGCGAGTGCCTCTCCCCGGAATCCCATGGACCGGATGGCAAACAGGTCTTCCGCCCGACGGATTTTTGACGTGGCGTGGCGTTCAAAGCAACGCCGGGCATCGGTAACGCTCATGCCACAGCCGTTGTCTATCACCTGGATCAAGGATTTTCCACCGTCCCTTACAATCAGTTTGATTTTATCCGCCCCTGCATCTATCGCATTCTCCATCAACTCCTTAACCGCTGACGCTGGCCGTTGCACCACCTCGCCCGCGGCGATTTGGTTGGCCACCGCATCCGGCAACAATTGGATAATATCTGACATACGCTTGCGAAGATAAAAAAACGCAGGGTAATGATAAAATTGCCCATCATAAAAACCGGGCGGGTCCGCGTCTACACTGCGGCTGAAGCGGCCGGCATTTCCACGCGCAGAAACCGTGCCGTTTGGCTTTTTTTATGCTGCAGCAACGCTTCCGGGGTCCCGCTGAACAAAATCTCGCCGCCGCCGGCACCGCCTTCCGGACCGAGGTCGATGACCCAGTCGGCCACTTTGATCACATCCAGGTTGTGTTCAATAACCAGCACCGTATTTCCCCGGTCGACCAATCGGTTCAGCACACCCAGCAATACGTTTACGTCTTCGAAATGCAGCCCTGTGGTGGGTTCATCAAGGATGTAAAATGTTTTTCCGGTGTCTTTTTTCGAGAGCTCGGTGGCCAGCTTTACCCGCTGGGCCTCGCCACCCGACAGCGTAACTGACGACTGGCCAAGGGTGAGGTAGCCCAGTCCTACATCCTGCAGGGTTTTTATTTTCCGGTAGATTGACGGAATGTTTTCGAAAAACGTGACCGCCTCATCGATGCGCATGTCCAGCACATCGCTGATGGATTTGCCACGGTAGCGGACCTCCAGTGTTTCACGGTTATACCGCTTGCCCTGGCAGGTTTCGCAGGGCACCTGCACATCGGGTAGGAAGTTCATTTCGATGACTTTCATTCCGGCTCCCTGGCAGGTTTCGCACCGCCCCCCCTTCACATTGAAGGAAAAACGGCCGGGTTTATACCCCCTGATTTTGGATTCCGGCAGCTGTACAAACAGGGTCCGGATATCGGAGAATACACCTGTGTAAGTAGAGGGATTCGACCGCGGTGTGCGGCCGATCGGACTTTGGTCGATTTCAATCACCTTATCAATATGGGCTAAGCCCTCGATTTTCTTATAAGGCAACGGCTGTTTCTTTGCCCGGAAGAAGTGCTGGTTCAGGATCGGGTAAAGCGTTTCGGTAATCAGGCTCGATTTTCCACTGCCCGATACCCCGGTAACGAGGATAAGTTCTCCAAGCGGGAATGCCGCCGTGACATTCCGGAGGTTATTTCCCGTTGCGCCGACAAGGCGCAGCACTTCCCCGTTTCCGTTGCGGCGTTTTGCCGGTATACGGATTTCTTTCTCGCCGTTTAGGTATGCCGCGGTAAGGGTATGTGCCTGTTTTAATTGCTCCGGGGTACCCTGCGCCACAACCAAGCCCCCGTGCTTCCCGGCAGCCGGCCCCATGTCAATGACGTGGTCGGCATGCAGGATCATGTCTTTATCATGTTCAACCACCAGCACAGAGTTGCCGATATCGCGCAGGTTTTTCAGCGCGTTGATGAGTCGCTCGTTATCACGCTGATGCAATCCGATACTGGGCTCGTCGAGGATGTACAGTACGTTTACCAACTGTGAGCCAATCTGGGTGGCCAGCCGGATGCGCTGTGCCTCGCCGCCCGAAAGGGTTTTGGCGGTGCGGTCGAGCGTCAGGTAGTTGAGGCCTACGTCCAGTAAAAACCCCAGGCGGGTACGGATCTCCTTCAGGATTTCCGTGGCAATTATCCGCTGTCTTTCGTCGAGCCGCTCCTCAACGTCCACAAACCAGTCGGCCAGCGTAGCGATGTCCATGGTAGCCAGCTCGTGGATATTCCTGTCGGCTATCCGGAAATGCAGCGATTCTTTCCTGAGGCGTGCGCCGTCACATACGGGGCATATCGCCCGTGCCCGGAATTCTTCCAGTTGCTGACCGCTGCTGCCCAATCGCTCCTGCTGGTCCTCCAGCATCTTGAACAACCCTTCAAACGTAATCTTATAGTCCTTCGTATTCCAGTTGCTGTAGGTAACCGGCACGGTCAGGGTAGTGTCCAATCCATTAAGCACGATATCCAGTTGCTCCGGCGTCAGTTTTTCAATGGGCGTGGCCAGTGAAAAGTCGAACTGCTTCGCAACCGCTTTTAATACCTGAAAATTCCACGTATCCCGGTATTCGCCCAGCGGGGCCAACCCGCCTTTCATGATGCTTAACTTCGGGTTGGGAATCACCGCGTCACGGTCGATCTCATAGATATAGCCCAGGCCGTCACACCGTTCGCACGCGCCGTAAGGAGAGTTGAAGGAAAACGTATTGGGTTGCGGCTCGTCATAGGAAATGCCCGATTCGGCATCCATCAGGTATCGGCTGTAAAAATACTCCCTGTTTTCCTTATCGCTGATTTTGATAATGCCTTTGGCCATTTTCATGGCCTGCATCACGGACGCGTAGAGGCGCCCCCGGTCCTTTTCGGTAACCATCAGGCGGTCGACAACGGCTTCGATATCGTGTATCTTATAGCGGTCTGCCTGCATTTTTGGCGTGATATCCAGTATTTCACCGTCAACACGCACTTTGACGTAGCCCTGCTTGCGGATCTGTTCGAACAGTTCACGGTAATGTCCCTTCCGGCCTTTCACCAGCGGTGCAAGAATGTTTACCGCCTGCCCTTCGAACTGCCTGATGATGCGGTCAACCACCTGGTCTTCCGACATGCGCTCCATTTTTTTTCCGGAGATATAGGAGTATGCCTCTCCCGCACGCGCAAAAAGCAGCCGCAAAAAGTCATATACCTCGGTAATGGTACCCACAGTAGAACGGGGGTTCTTACTGGTCGTTTTCTGTTCGATGGAGATCACCGGGCTAAGGCCTGATATTTTGTCTACATCGGGACGCTCCATACCGCCTAAAAATTGCCGGCTGTAAGCACTGAAGGTTTCCATATACCGGCGCTGCCCTTCGGCATAAATGGTGTCAAAAGCCAGGGAAGACTTGCCGCTGCCGCTCAATCCCGTGATAACGACGAGCTCGTTGCGGGGAAAACTGACATCAATGTTTCTGAGATTGTGTACACGCGCACCGAATACCTCTACTTCGCTTTGCTCGCCCAGATCGGGCGTGGTTTGCTTTATCATTTAACCCTTCGTCAATAAATTAAGTGGTAAGGCAAATTTAGCTAAAATTGCTTTCAAATGCAAGCTAACGGACGTGCAACAGGCCCCGAAAAATGCCACGAAATAAAGTTGACAGACGCTCGCCAAAGCGCACCTGCCGTTGCCTTTGAAACGGTACGCGCGACCGAAAAAAGCGGGAAAGACATACAGGAAAGCTGGTCCGCGACTTTGCACCCATGTGCGAAAAGGTAATATCGGCCGGAATTCAGGGATAAAAATTATCGTTACCTTCGTACCGGGGAAACAGCCGCCGATGAAAAAACTGGACATCAGTAAGCAGGAAAAAGAAACGCTGGATGCAGCCATTACGCATTGGCGGGAAGAGGGGTTGATTGACGACCGGCTGGCCACGGAACTGGCCGAATCGTACGAAGTAAAGGGATTCGACTGGAAGCGGCTGGCGCAATATGCATTCTGGATTGCGCTGTCCTGTACGGTGCTGGCCTTTTTGTCGCTTTTTGTCGATGAAACGGTACTCCGGTGGATCCGCGGCCTCTACGATACACCCGATACGGTTATCTGTGTTTTCTGCTTTACTCTTGCGGTATTCTTTTATTCCTGGGGATTCCGGCATAAAGCACGCCATCCCGACCGATCGTTTACTAATGAGGCCATCATGGCGCTCGGGGTGTTTGCTACCGCGGCATTCATCGGTTACCTGGGCAAAATTATCGACCGCGGATCGGGTCATTTCTCGCTATTGTTCCTGGCGTCGGTAGTCATTTATGGTCTACTGTCGATTAAGCTCGCTTCGCGGCTGATCTGGGTATTTACGCTCGTCTGCTTCGGGGTTTGGTTTGCCACGGAAACAGCTTATCACAGCGATTGGGGTTTCCGGTTCTGGGGCATGAATTACCCCCTGCGGTTCACGTTGTTTGGGGCGCTGCTCACGGGATTTGCCCTGAGCTGGCAGAAACGCATCAAGCCGCTGCAGCCCTTTCAGCCGCTCACCTATATTATCGGGCTTACCTACCTGATGGTGGCGCTGTGGCTGCTGTCCATTTTTGGCAATTACAGCGATATGGACAAATGGAGCGCCGTACGGCAATGGCGCATTTTCTACTGGGGGCTGCTATCCACCGCCATCGCGTTGGGGCTCGCCTGGTATGGGTTAAAACGGAAAGATCACGTTGCCCGTGAGTTCGGGATTGTCTTTTTGGTCATCAACCTCTATACCCGTTTTTTCGAGTACCTCTGGGATAACATCAACCGGGCGGTATTTTTCCTGATACTGGCCGCTTCTTTTTGGTTTATTGGCCGGTGGGCCGAGCGGATCTGGCGGGGTAAAACCTCATAGGCAGGCAGGCATCACGCCGGCTCCGCCCATGAGATCTGAACTGGTATGTGCCCCCGCAATGGTTACTATTGCTTTACGAATTGCACGTTGGCATGGATTTTTACATCGTCACTGACAACGACCGCTCCGGCTTCGGTAACGGCACTCCAGGTAAGGCCGAAGGCTTTACGGCTTATTTTGCCGGTTACTTCGAATCCGGCCTTAAAGTTTCCGTAAGGGTCAGTTACCGTACCTCCGAATTCCACGTTCAGTTTCACCGGCTGGGTTACGCCCCGGATGGTGAGGTCGCCGTTTAACACAAACTCATCGTCCGATTTCTTCTCCAGGGAGGTAGAGTTAAACGTAATGGCGGGGTGATTTCCGGCATCAAAAAAATCGGCCGATTTCAAGTGCCCGTCACGATCGGCCTGATTCGTGTCGATACTTGTCGTATCGGCCGAAAAAGCTACTTTTGCCTTACTGAAATCCAGGTCGTCGGCCGTTTCTACGGTGCCATCAAAGGAGCGGAAATACCCGGTTACGGTAGTGATAACCAAGTGTTTTACTTTAAAACTCACTTCAGAGTGCGTGGGGTCTAATTTCCAAATTGTTGCCATGGTTTTGTTTTTTTGTTAATGATACAAAAGTAGCGGTCCAAGTGCAGCTGCACATTGAACTAAGTTAAGAATTGAAAATAGCAGTCTTCAGCCAACATAACACCGGCTGTCCGGTGTTTGTTTAGTCTATTTGCACCGAATAGGTAATATCGACTCCGCCGGCGGCAAGCATATCATGAACCGAGCAATATTTCTTTACTGCAAGTTCTGCCGCTTTCGCCGCCTTATCGGGGTCAATCGGGCCCGACAGTTTAAAGGAAATATGGATGGCCGTGAATATGTGGGGAATTTCCTCGCGGCGCGTGCCCTCTACGGCTATTTGAAGGTCGTCCAGCTGCTGGCGCTGTTTCTTCAGGATACTGACAAAGTCCAGTGCGCTGCACGAACCCAACGCCATCAGCACCAACTCCATCGGCCGCACACCAAGTCCTTCGCCACCAATTTCCGGTGATCCGTCAATGTGTATTTTTACGTCCGCTGTTTCGCTGTTGCCGACAAAATGTACGGCATCATTCGCCCGTTGCAATGCTATTTTCATATCGCTTGTTTAAGTATGTTAAAAAAACGTTGACCTTCCTGTTTAACTGTTTGCCAGTGCCTGTTCGATATCGGCTATAATATCTGCCGAATCTTCCAGCCCTACAGACACCCGGATGCTTCCCGGCTTAATACCCAGCTGTATCCGTTCTGCTTCCGACAATTTGGAATGCGTGGTAGATGCGGGGTGTGTGGCAATGGTACGGGAATCCCCCAGGTTAGACGTAAAAAGAATGACGTTCAGCGCATCCAAAAAACGTTTTGCGCGTTCGAACCCGCCTTTAACAACAAAAGTGACGATGCCGCCGCCGGCTTTCATCTGCCGACGGGCCAGTTCGTATTGCGGGTGCGACGGCAAAAAGGGGTACCGCACTTCTTCCACATCGGTGTGTGCCTCAAGTGCCTGGGCAACCTGGAGGGCATTGCTGCAATGACGGTCCATGCGAACCCCCAGGGTTTCTATGCTTTTGGAAATAACCCAGGCGTTAAATGGCGATAATGCCGGCCCGGTATTCCGGATAAAAAACATCAGCTCATCAATCAGTTCCTTCCTGCCCACCACGATTCCGCCCAATACGCGGCCCTGTCCGTCCATGTATTTGGTCGCCGAATGGCTTACCAGATCAAATCCATAGGGTATCGGCTTTTGCAGGTAGGGGGTGGCAAAACAATTGTCTACATTGAGGATTATATGCGGGTATTTCTCCTTGAATTTACCCAGCCATTCCAGGTCAACGAGTTCCAGCCCCGGGTTTGAGGGGGTTTCCAGAAAAATCATCCGGGTGTTGGGCTGGATTGCCTTTTCCCAATCTTCGGGTTTTCCGGCATCCACATAGGTAGTGGTAATGCCCCAGCGGGGAAACAATTTGGTGAACAGCTGATGGGTAGAGCCAAATACGGCCCGACAGGCCACAATATGGTCGCCGCTCTTCAGCAGCGCGGCAAAAGAGGCAAATACGGCCGCCATACCCGAAGAAAACGCCAGTCCGGCTTCGGCTCCCTCCATATTGCACACCTTATTGATTAATTCAGTGGTGTTTGGATTGGAGTACCGGGAATAGACATTTCCGGATTCTTCTTCGGCGAATATGGCACGGCCCTGCTCGGCGTTATCAAATATAAAGCTGGAGGTAAGATATAAAGGAACGGAATGTTCACGATATTGAGAACGATCGGCCTGTTCTCGAATGGCTTTCGTTTGTTCGTTCATTGTCGAATTTCAGTGACGCAAACTTAACCATTGTTGAAAAAAAATGCAAATCCACGGGATTGTCGCTGCGGGGTACAGCGGTCGTGCAATCATCACTCCCCAGACAGTGCATTTATGGCAATGGCCAGCGTTTCATCCGAGCGGTTCCGCACCCGGAAAAAGGCCTCGCTTCCGAAATAGAAACGGCCCAAAAGCGCCTCCATATCCGTACATATCCGTGGCTTGCCCGCACGTGCCTCATGCGCGGAATAGGTAATTCCACGGGTTTTGACGTAGGTCAAAAAGTCGCTATACGCCCAATCGGGCAGGTTATACTTTTCCAGAAAATTTTCGACCGAATAAGCCGGCACCGATTTGGCGAGATAGCCGTAGACATACTCCTCAATGAGGTTGCCCCGCCGGATCCGCTTGTACCAGGCGCTGGTATCCAGCCCGTTGACAGGTGTCCATACGTCGGGTGCTATTCCGCCGCCGGTTAGCACCGGCCGGTTGGCCCGTTGGGGATGGCGGCTCTGGGGTTCCTGCCACCCCGACGACTCTGACTGTTCCGTCCCTACAACGGTGGCTGTTTCCAGTGTAGGCGATTTAAGAATCGCGTGATTTTTGGGGTATGTTTTCTGAATGCACCTTCCCGAAGGTGTGTAATACCGGGCGACGGTCAGGTTGAGCGCCGAGCCATCGCCAAAACCAAACTGTTCCTGTACCAATCCCTTGCCAAATGACCGGCGTCCGACAATGATGCCCCGCTCCAGGTCCTGCACGGCCCCCGCAACGATTTCGCTGGCGGAAGCCGACTGTTCGTCAATGAGTACGGCCAAGGCGCCCGTACCGAATAAGCCATCGGCAGTGGAATAATAATCCGTACGCGGCTCATGGGCCCCCTCGGTATAGACGAGGAGCTCCTTGTCGTTAAAAAACTGGCTGGCCAGTGCGGTCGCCGCATCAAAATAGCCGCCGCCATTTTCGCGGAGATCCACAATTAGCCGCTTTGCACCGGCTTTTTTCAACTGTGCCAATGCCTGCGTAAAATCTTCGGCCGTTTTAGCCCCGAAGCGGCTGATCTTAATGTAGGCCATTGCACTATCAATAATATATGCTGCATCGACACTACTTACCTCTACCCGTTTGCGCGTGATATTGATGGGCTGCGGCAGGGCTTGGCCGTTACGGCTGACCAAGATCGTTACCGGCGTTCCCAGGCGTCCCCGTATTTTTTCGTCGATTGCCTTTTCCGTGATGTTAACACCCGCAATGGTATCGCCATTAATGGCGATCAGCCGGTCCCCAACCCGTAATCCGGCCTGTTGTGCCGGGCCGCCGGCAATCAGCCCCACGGTAATGAGTGTGTCGTTTACCTTGTAATATTCGATGCCTATGCCTTCAAAGCTCCCCTCAAGCGCCTGCCGCTGCCGGAGGGCAGCCTGCGGATACAGGTATTCGGAATAAGGGTCCAGCTGGGCAACGATCTCTCCGATGGCCAGGTCCTGCAGGCGGCTGACCTCCACACTGTCCACATAATTTGATTCGATCAGGTCAATCATCCGCTGTACCTTGCCCGTATGACCCAGACCCAACGGCAACAGGGTACTTGTGCCGGACTGGCGGTTGTCATCGGCATAGTTCTGCCCGAGCAATAAGCCAAGTAACAGCACGGCCCCATAGGTGGCGGCAACAAATAAGTTTCTTTTAGTATCTTTTTGCATCGCAGATTACACATGCTAAATTACAGAGATTATTATATAATCAAACGCAACCACGATTTATAAAGCGACATTTTTTCGCCATTTTTGTAAAAAGGCAACACGCATGCACGAAATTGAACCATACTACCGCTGGAGAGACGATTATGTCGCGGCCGAAGACGAGTTGTCCCCCTTTTATGGTACGGAATACAGCGAATTCGAGTTCGACAAGCAGATATATAACTTCCTGCTCCATCCCCAGTGGGATAGCTTTGGGTCGAACACCCTGTACCTGAAAGTCCTGTTTGCCGATTATAGCCGTAACTACGCCATCATCGAATTTATTGGCGAGTGGAACGATGCCATTTACAACGATATAATGCTGCTCAAGCGCGAAGTCATTGATATCATGGTAGACGCCGGAATCACCAAGTTTATCATTATTGGAGAGAATGTGCTCAATTTCCACGCGTCAGACGACTGCTATTATGAGGAATGGTTTCAGGAGATTGAGGATGGCTGGATTGCCGGAATTAACTTCCGACAGCACGTTATTGATGAGTTTAAGGCAAATAACATCGACTATTTTATCAATTTCGATGGTGATCTTAATGATTTTAATTGGCGTAACCTGAAGCCGCTGCAGGTGTTCAAAGCGGTAGAAGCGCCGCTTTTGAGGCGACTTAATTAAGCGGATACCGGCTTCGCCACCGACCGGTAAGCTGGTCGTAAAACCGGCAGATTATTTGCTATCTTTGAAGAAAAGGAGTGTACTTATGCAAGTTATGCCATGTAATTTTCCGACGGACTTCAGTGATCATTTCAGGTACATTTGCATCGGGGGACATATCGGTTCCGTTCTTCTTTTTTCTGCCCTGGGGGTTTCTGCCCAGGAAAATCAGTTCGAAAGGCAGGTGGTGGTGGAATCGCTGCCGGTGCCCGATGAGCCGAAACAGCTCTTTTACCTGCAACGGGATCCGGATGAAAATACGGTGGTGTATCAGCTTAACGCGATAAACGGTACCGTGGACGCCTCAGCCCCGGTAAATGTATACTGGATACGGTATGCCGAAGGTGGCGAACAGAAAAAACTGAACTTTATCCAGCGGACCATGGCCTACGGCATCAGCCATAAACAACTGGAAAACGGCGACTTCAAACTGCATTTGGCTGCATATAAGTCGCTTCCGCTGTGGCTCACCTACCGGGAAGAACATAAAAAATATGTGGTACTGGCCGAAATTAATGGCCGGGATGCTATCCTTGATCGTATTTTCGTACGAATCAATGGGGGCAGTGCCCTTGATCCCGATATCGCCTACTTTGAGCTCAGCGGGCGCGACCTAAAGACCGACGCCCCGGTAAGACAACGGATCAAGCCGTAATCACCGCATCAGCCCCAGTCGCAACAGTCCATAAAATAACGCAGCAGTATGCAGTGCCTGCCCGAACCGGTTTTCCTGCAGCAGCTGCTTTACTTCTTCGGGAGAGGCCAATACCACGTCAATCTCTTCCTGATCGTCAAGTGCCTGTTCCTGTACTTTCACCCCGCCGGTGAGCAGGTAGGAAGTAGTTTTGTTGGTGCTGGTCGCCGGATTCGGGAATAAATCGGACAGCGGTTCGATGTGCGCAAACCGATAGCCGGTTTCTTCCAGCATTTCCCTGACGGCCGCATTCGGTGCATCTTCTCCCGGATCAATTACACCGCCCGGTATTTCAAGCACTTCCTGCTGCACACCGTGTCGGTACTGCTTTATCAGGATAAACTGGTTATCAGCGGTCAGCGCCACCATGTTAACCCAGTTGGGGTATTCCAATACGTAGTATTCCGGCACGATATGCCCGTTGGGCATTTGGCAACGGTCTTTACGGAGCACCGCCCAGGGTGCCCGCACCAGGTATTCGGAGGATAACGTTTTCCAATGCATTGTCAGGCTATTGCGCTCATGATACGGGTTAGTTTTTCGTCCAGCTGTCGATTGATTTCATCAAACGCCTCCCTGCTGGGCAGCGGCTGTTTTACGCTGCAATAAAATTTGATCTTGGGTTCGGTTCCGGATGGCCGCGCCGATATCACGTCACCATCTACCGTAATGAACTGCAGAACATCTGATTTTGGCAGGTTGATAACGGTCTTTTCACCGGTCTTCAAATGATGGGTTTCGCTATGCAGATAGTCCTTAACCTGGGCTACTTCCACACCTCCGAGCTCTGCTGGCGGATTGGCGCGCAGCCCTGCCATCATTGCATTGATCTCATCAGCGCCGGCCTTTCCTGTTTTGGTAAGTGAAATGAGTTTTTCCTTATAGCAGCCGTGTTGGAGGTAAAGGTCGATCAGTGCATCATGAAGCGTTTTTCCCAGACCTTTGTAGTATGCGGCCATCTCAGCAATGAATACCGCGGAGACCACCGCATCTTTATCGCGCACCAAGTCCCCGACGAGGTATCCATAGCTTTCTTCACCCCCGACAAGGAAGCGCCCCTGTTGGCCTTTTTTGGTCATTAATTCGCCAATATACTTAAAGCCGGTCAGCGTGTCGTAATACGTTACCTGATAGGCATTGGCAATCTCCGCGATCAGGTTTGTGGTGACAATGGTTTTAACAATATAATCTGTCGGGCGTAAATCGCCGCGCTCTTTTTTGGCGGAAAGTACGTAATCCACCAGCAGGCTGCCGATCTGGTTGCCGTTTAGCAGGCTATACGTCCCATCGCCATCCTTTGCGGCAACCCCCACTCGGTCGGCATCCGGATCGGTTGCGAAGATCACGTCCGCCTGGATACGCTCTCCTTCTTTTAGTGCGAGCGACATCGCTTCTTCCTCCTCGGGATTAGGGTAAACAACGGTCGGAAAATTCCCGTCGGGCTGTGCCTGGGCCGCTACCGTTTGTGCATTGGAAAAACCCCATTGCTGCAGTGCCTTCGGCACCAAAGTAATACCCGTGCCATGTATAGGCGAGAACACGATTTTCAGGTCGTGCTGCCGGGCAACGGCTGCCGGACGCAGGGTCAGCCCTGCAATTGCCCGGAGGTAAACTTCATCCACGGCCTCATCGAGCAGCGTGATGTTTTCAGGCTTGGGGCCAAACCGGATCTGACTGGGATCGGTAATGGCATAAACCGCACTGATCACCTGCTTATCGTGGGGTGGAACGAGCTGTCCTCCGTCATTCCAGTAGGCTTTGTAGCCATTGTATTCTTTGGGGTTATGGGATGCCGTAAGCATGACACCCGCCTGGCACTTCAGGTGCCTGACGGCAAAAGATAGGAGGGGTGTCGGCCGTAATTCATTAAACAAGAAGACGCGCATACCATTGGCGGAAAACACATCCGCCACCAACTGTGCGAATTCGCGGGAGTTATTCCGGCTGTCGTAAGAGACGGCCACCTGGATTAGTTCGCCCGGATAGGTGTCCAGCAGGTAATTACTTAAGCCCTGGGTGGCCCTTCCGATGGTGTATTTGTTCATCCGGTTTGTACCAACGCCCATAATGCCGCGCAGTCCACCGGTTCCAAATTCAAGGTCTTTATAAAACGCATCGGTAAGTCCTACTGCGTCCTTGCTGTCAACTAATTGCTGTACAGCCTGAATAGTTTCTTCATCATAGGGTGCCTGCAGCCAACGGGCAGCGCGTTCCCGGACATTGGGGTCTAATTGCATTTGAACTTATTTTTCTTTATTGTGGGATCAAAAATAAACTATTAATCGAGTATTGCAACGCTTAATTGGCGCCTGCCGTATTCAGCTTCCTTTGGCTGATCGGGTCTGTTGCTCCAGTGCGTCCCATAAGGTATCGGGGATAGCCGCCAGCCGGTTAAATTGCCCCGCGCCCTGCAGCCACTCGCCGCCATCAATGGTAATGGTTTCCCCATTGATGTATCCGGCAAAATCAGAAAGTAAAAATGCTGCCAGGTTGGCCAGTTCCTGATGGTCGCCCACCCGTTTCAGCGGGACATAATCCTTGAAATCAAATTGCTGTGCCAGGTCGCCCGGCAGCAAGCGCTCCCAGGCCCCTTTGGTCGGAAACGGGCCGGGGGCAATGGCGTTGCTGCGGATTCCATATTTCCCCCATTCGGCTGCCAGCGAGCGGGTAAGCGCCAGTACCCCGCCCTTGGCCGCTGCGGAAGGTGTTACATACCCCGAGCCGGTGAATGCATAGGTGGTGATCATGTTGAGGATACTGGCTGGCTGCCGTTCGGCAATCCAGTGTTTTCCAAACGCCAGTGTACAATTGGCTGTGCCCTTCAGTACAATATCGATCACCGTGGAAAATGCATTCGCCGAAAGGCGCTCGGTTGGGGCAATGAAGTTGCCGGCGGCATTGTTAACCAGGGCGTCTACCCGCCCAAACGTTTGCAGTGAGCGGGATAAGAGGTGCTCGACCTGCGTAATGTCGCGCACATCGCATGCAATCGGCAATACTTGGCCACCTGTTTCTGCAGCCATTTCCGCTGCGGCAGTCTCCAGTACGGCTATTTTGCGGCTTGCGATCACCACCCGGGCGCCCAATTGAAGAAAATAGGTAGACATGGCCCTTCCCAGTCCTGTCCCTCCACCGGTTACCACAATGGTTTTGTCCTGAAGTGCGCCCTCACGAAGCGCGCCCGGTACGGTTTTGTTGCTCTGTTTATCCATAACTTGCTATTTCATCCCTGGCAATAGTCATCACTTCGACCCGCTATTTTTCAGGTTATCAATAATGGTCTTAAGTATGGCACGGGTAGCGGGCGACCACCACTGTTTCAATACAGCGGCTATTGACTGTTCCTGGCTGGTGTCCAAGTGGGCGATCAGTGCTTTACGCATATTAATTTTGCTCTGCCGCCAGGTGTGCCGCTCGTACTGCATGTATTTTTTTAGCTGTCGCTCGGCGGCCGTCCGGATGCTTTTTTCGTCTACCACCTCATCCACCAGTCCGCATTGATACGCGTCGGCCGGTTTTAGCAATTTTCCCTCCAGCAGGTAACGGTAGGCGGTTGCCTGGCCCAGCCAAAAACTGTACAGCTGAAAAATGCTGTCGGGCACAACAATACCTACGGGCACTTCATTGAGACCGATGATGTATTCGCCTCCCGCCATTACACGGTAATCGCAACAAAGTGCCAGTACGCACCCGCCGGCCGGACTATGCCCATTAATCGCCGCTACCGCAGGTTTTTGGAATGCGGTGAACATGCGGATAAGGGCCATAAAAGCGTACCAAAAGTGCTGCACCTCCTTCTCGTTATATTCATACAGCGCAATGAGATCCAGGCCTGCACTGAAAAAACCCGGCTTTCCATGAAGAATCATCCCCTCTACCGCGGGGTTGTTCTGTACTTCAACGATCGACTGGTGCAGCTCATCAAGCATCTGCTGGTTGATGGCATTTGACTTACCGCGATCCAGAACAAGGTGCGCAACGTGATCGTCGATAGTTACTTTAATAAAATCCATACGTTATTAACAGTAAAATAAATGGGTAACCTGGGGTAGTCGTTTATGCCGATCCCCATGCCAAAGCGGGCAAATACCCATTCAGCTACGGTATAAAACTCAAAATAAGAAAAACACAGACCCTATGACTTTCGTTTGTGCTATGTAGGGTAAATATAGGGAATAACTTGAATTTAAGAAGCAGAAAGCCCGGGTTCATCGACTCTTTTTTCGGATCCCGGTGCTCCGTTTAACTAAAAAAAATATCTTTGCAGCATGAATATCCTAATTATTGGTTCAGGCGGACGGGAAAGCGCCTTTGCCTGGAAAATAGCCCAAAGTAAGCAGGTGTCGGAACTTTACATCGCACCGGGCAATGCGGGTACAGGGCAATACGGCCATAATGTGCCGATCAAAGCCACCGATTTTGATGGCCTTGCCAACCTGGTACTGACAAAAGACATTCAGTTGGTGTTGGTGGGACCTGAAGAACCGCTTGTCAATGGTATACACGACTTCTTCCTGAACCATCCTGAGTTAAAGCATATCCCTGTGATCGGGCCGCAAAAAGCAGGAGCACAGCTGGAAGGCAGCAAGGATTTTGCCAAACAATTTATGCAGCGGCACGGTGTCCCAACCGCCAATTCCCGGTCGTTCGACAAAGATACCCTGACAGCAGGGTTGGCTTACCTGGAGACGCAGAAACTGCCCATCGTACTTAAAGCGGATGGACTCGCTGCGGGAAAGGGCGTGCTGATCTGCACAACATTGGACGAAGCGAAGGCTGAGTTACAGGCCATGCTGCTCGATGCCAAGTTTGGCCAGGCCAGCAGTACAGTGGTTATTGAAGAGTTTCTGACGGGTATCGAATTATCGGTATTTGTACTCACCGATGGCGAAGGATATAAGCTGCTGCCTTCGGCTAAAGACTATAAGCGCATTGGGGAAGGGGATACGGGACTGAACACTGGCGGCATGGGGTCGGTTTCGCCGGTTCCTTTTGCCGACGAGGAATTCATGGACAAAGTTGAGACACGTATCGTAATCCCTACGATTGAAGGACTCAAGAAGGATGGAATCCCGTACAAGGGTTTTATTTTTATCGGACTGATGAATAGGGGGGGCGAACCCTATGTCATTGAATATAATGTACGCATGGGTGACCCGGAAACCCAAAGCGTATTGCCGCGTATTGAAAGCGATCTGGTGGATTTATTACGTGGCGTGGCGGAAGGGAACCTGACCGAGCGTTCATTTACCCTTTCCCCCAAAACCGCTGCCTCTGTGGTGCTGGTTTCCGGCGGGTACCCGGGCGATTACGAATCGGGCAAGGCCATCAGTAATATCGAAAACGTAAAGGAATCCATCGTCTTTCACGCCGGGACCCAGGAAGAAAATGGTGTGGTAAAAAGTGCCGGGGGGCGCGTTCTGGCGGTTACCGCGCTGGGCGACTCCATTTTTGATGCGCTGCAGCAATCGACTGCTGATGCGGGCCGGATTTACTTTGAAGGAAAATACTTCCGTCGGGACATTGGTTTCGATTTATTGTAAATTATTCTTTTTTGAGTAAACACACCTTGGTAAGTAAGTGAAATACTTCTATATTTGCACGCCAAGAGTTATTAATNGATTTATTGTAAATTATTCTTTTTTGAGTAAACACACCTTGGTAAGTAAGTGAAATACTTCTATATTTGCACGCCAAGAGTTATTAATGGCCCGTTCGTCTAGGGGTTAGGACGCAAGATTTTCATTCTTGAAACAGGGGTTCGATTCCCCTACGGGCTACTAGACAGGAAAAGTTGGTTTAAAGCGATACCGCTGGACACCAACTTTTTCTCGTTTGGGGTGTCGCCTCAATTAGCGGTTTTGTTTCCTCCCATAATGCTTCTTTTTCTCACGAACTCCTGAACCTTTCCTTATGTCATCACTCCATTAACTGACTCTACCCATCGTCCAAATTTACGCATAGCACACTTAAAAGTTACCACGGTTTTCATAACCATTATTTTAATTTGAGCATAATCCTCCGGCTTCCCTGTCTTATTTGAATCAAGAAGGTTCAATTAAGGGACTTGTTATGTAAGTTTGGAGATCACTAAAAAACACGTTTCATGAACAGTATACAGTCTTCAATTGTTTTATTACTCATCTGCATTGGAATGAATGTTCAAGGCCAATCAAAGATGAATGATTATCTGACGACCGACGATGGCACAAAATTATTCGTTAAAAAAACTGGCACGGGGCCAATCTGTATTTTTATTCACGGAGGCCCGGGAGCCTGGAGTAAATCTTTTGAAGGGTTAAAGGGGGGTAATTTGGAAACGAATCTGTCGATGGTATATTATGATCAAAGAGGATGTGGTCGCTCACAGAAATCGGCAAGCGGTGATTATTCGCTGGAAAGAATGGTTAAGGATATTGATTTAATTCGCAAGCACTATGGTGCTACAAAAGTGTATTTGATGGCTCACTCTTTTGGAGGTATTCTGGCTTTAAATTATGCGCTAAGTCATCCTGACCAGGTTGAGGGATTGATCCTGGCGAATTCAACGCTCAACATGCGCAATTCCATAACAGGTCAGATTAATTATATAAATAGTCTTTTGAAAACGGATTTTGCTGTGCCTGACAGCACACCTGCTTCATTAATATCAACATTTCTTGAAGCGAAGAAAGCACTATCTCAAAAGGGTTTCGGCTATAAAATGCTTTCAGATAGTAAAACGAATGTTGACCGGGTTGACGAAATTGACGGCCAGAATCCCAGTGATTATGATTTTGCCAAGCATGTTTTTTCGATAGATGAATACTGGCAAGATTATACGCCGATGACCACACGTGTCAAGTTACCGGTTTTGATAATCACCGGTGAGCAGGATCATGCCATTGGAGAAAATCATTATTCATTGTTTCATTTTATGAACGGAAATGTCCGGAAAATTAACGGCGGGCACATACTTTATTATGAAAAGAACAAGGAGTTTATCCGTTCAGTTTTTGATTTCATAAATGGAGTTTAATAGGGAGACCCAGCTGAGTCTTTTGCGTGAAATAACTCCTTGGAGTTTAAATCTCGATTCAGGTTTGTGTTCTAATCTGACTTCTCAATCAGAAGCAATAAAAATATCGGGGGCTTTATGATATGCTTGGTAATGTATGGGAATGGTGTTCGGACATTTATGACGAAGCGGTCTATGGTTCATACCGAATTTTCAGAGGTGGTGGCGGGTCTGATGAAGAATGAAGTGTTATGGCAACAACTCGAAGAAGAAGCCATCCTTTAAAATTTAAATTGACGACCCTGGGTTTAGAATTGCACGAAATAAGAAAGAATAAGATAGTTACAGACGGCCAATTGGACCGTTAACAATTATATTATGTCGACAAAAGCAAATATACCGATTGACGTGGTTGACTTATTGCCGGTTCTTGACGGGAAATTAATCGAACTGTTGAAGTCCCTTTCTCTGGACGACTGGCAAAAGCAGACCATTGCAAAACTGTGGACAGTTAAGGACGTTGTTGCCCACCTGCTTGATGGAAATATCCGTACCCTTTCCATACTTCGCGATAATTACTTTGGTGAACAGCCACCGGGCAATTCTTATCCGGAATTGGTTGACTTCCTGAACAGGCTTAACGCGGATTGGGTGAAAGCCATGAAGCGCACAAGTCCGCAAATGCTCATTTTTCTTCATGAAATGACCGGACCCGTGTTTTGTGATTACTTCAAAACGCTAAATCCAACCGATGGATCCTTACTGGCCGTAAACTGGGCAGGAGAAACGGAAAGTAAGAACTGGATGGAGATTGCCCGCGAATACACCGAAAAATGGCTACATCAGCAACAGATACGTGACGCGGTTAATAAACAGGGCTTAATGACCCATGAGTTGTATTATCCGTTTATTGATGTGTTTATGCTTGCGCTTCCGCATACTTATCGGGCAATTGAAGCAGAAAACGGGACAACAGTAAAAGTAACGGTCACATCAGCCATTGGCGGGTCGTGGGTTCTGACACGGATGGCCGGAAAATGGGTATTAACCAAATCAAATTTAGATGCCCCGACAACGGAACTTATTATCGATCCGGACACATCGTGGAAACTATTTTCAAAAAGTTTACGCCCGGAACAGGTGAAGGATAAAGTAAGCGTATCCGGCAATCAAATGTTGGGTGAAGCGGCATTATCGATGGTTTCCGTGATGGCGTAGTGCCGCAGCGTTAGCATCAGTTCCCGCCTGGAAAATGAAAAAGGCTTGGCATTACTGCTGTTTCAAAACTCATCACATGTTTAAACCCCGGGTTGTTGCCCGAGGTTTAAACATAAAGCTATGATGGTTTAAAACTTATACCCAACGGATAGGCCAATCATTCGATTTCGGCTGTCAAGCTCCTTGCTTGTTTTGCTCAGGGAGTGATTATACCGCAGATCGATCATAAACCGATTAATGTCTGTCCCGATGTTAACAACGCCATCGTAAGTAAATGTTTTAAAATTGATGCTATTGGTGGCGTTGTTCTTTTTTAAATTATAGTTTACCTGGGGCCCCAACGATGCTCTTAGGTTCATTTGATCGGTCTCCACTATTTTATAACCTACTTGAATAGGTACATTCAATTGATAGAATGTGGGGTCATAGTTTTTCTGCTGCAAGGTATATGCCGATTTAAATGTCGTGAATGTTAACTCACCCTGCATGTAAAGCTTTTCTGCCGTACGGGCAAATACCCCAGCCTGCACACCAAACTTCGAGTCTGTATTGCTAACCGCGTTATTGCCATAGCCTGGCATATTATACAGCACACCGGCCTTGATACCGAACTCCATGTCCTGTGCATTTACCGTTAATTGCAGCCCGAGACTTAATGCGAAAACCATAAACCCGTACTTCACCTGTTTTTTCATTTTTTTCATGATGTAATGATGTTAAATTATGTGTTTTTACTATTGCTATGTATGACTATGACAATGTATTTGGCATATACCCTGTTCATTTTTAAAAAACAGTTAATCGCTTCTGCTATTTTTGTTTTCGATGAAAGATGTTGATATAAAAAAGGCAAAAATCAATGAGGGTTAAGACTCTTTTGGTTGTCTTTATAGTTAGAGCAGTCAGAAAGGGCGCCTGACACAAAACAAGAAACATGCATGATATGACGATGCGGTTAGGTAAAGAGAAAAAATTTGAAGAGGTCTACAGGACTTATTTTAAAGAGTTGCATCGATACGCCTTTAAACTATTGGGAGATACTGATACAGCGGAGGAAACCGTTCAGCAGGTTTTTTTGAAATTATGGGAAAAGGACCGGGAACAGGATGTTCATACTTCTATTCGCTCATACCTGTACCGGGCGGTGTATAATGAGAGTGTAAACCTCATCAGACGCGGGCAGCTCAAAATGAAATACGAAATGTACCAGCAGCATGCCCGGGGCCGGGATACCGACACACAGCAAAGCGATATCGAATTGAAAAAGCAGCTGCATGTGGCCTTGTCCCAATTACCTGAAAAGAGTCGATTGGTTTTCGAAATGAGTCGCTTTGAAGAATTGAAATACCAGGAAATAGCCGATGAGCTGGCCCTGTCATTGAAAACCGTGGAGGGTCACATGACCAAAGCGTTGAAACACCTAAGGCTTCATCTTGCGGATTATCTAAATGTATTGACATTAATCATTATGGTAGGTTCATGACCTGCATGAGGTATTTCACTCATAACTAACTAGCTAATGAAAAAGGAATTGATCGTAAAATATATTGTGGGAGAAGCGGATCATCAGGAGCGGCGCCTGGTGGAAGCCTGGGTCGCCAAACATCGTGATAATAAAAAGGAGCTCGAAGAAATGAAGAAGGTATGGGATATTGGAGAAGAAACCGGAGTGGTTCCTGAAATAAACATAGATAACCTTTGGTCGGATTTTGTGCGGATGCGTGATGAACGCAATAAGGTAAAAACCCTTGATGCTCCGAAAAAAAGGACCATGCGGAATTGGATCAGTATTGCCGCATCGCTGTTGTTGTTTGGGGCGCTGGCTGTTTGGGGAGTTCAGTCGATATTCCGTGTCGAAAAAGTGCTGAAAACGGATTTGCAGGTGCAACACACGGGCCTGCCCGATGGGAGCATGGTTTACCTGAATAGTCATGCTACGATGGTTTACCAAAAAGAATGGCTTGGGAAAGACCGAAAAGTCCAATTGCTTAAAGGAGCCGTTTTCTTTGATGTGAAAAGGGATCAGCAGCATCCTTTCGTAATCGAAAGTGGTAAAAGTAAAATCACGGTATTGGGAACAAGCTTCCATGTCCGCCGCGACGGGAACGAGACCGAGGTTATCGTGGCAAGCGGCTCCGTAAAAGTCAGCCATCATGGACAGGAGCTTGTCTTAAAACCCAATCAAATGGTTGTTGTTTCAGACACCTCCACACATCAGGTCCTTATCGACACGGTTCCGGACCAGCTTTATCGATATTACGTTCACCAGGAGTTTATTTTTGAAAACACGCCGCTGCCGAGGGTTTTTGACGTGCTGGGAAGGGCGTATGGAAAACAATTCCTGATTGAAAACCCGAAGGCCAAACTGTTAAAATATACGGCGACATTTGAACAGCAGCAGCTGGCGGAAATACTGGATGTTATCCTGAAAACATTCGACTTAAAACTGACTAAGAAAGATAACGTCTATTACATTAATTAAGCACATGTCTATCTATTATACGTTTATCAGGTCGCTCGAAATTACGACACACATTACCCGGAAAATAACGCTTTTCATAGCAACCTCGCTGATCGTATGCCTAAGCTGTTCTTCCGTTTATTCCCAAAATAGGCTTTCGGGCCCTGTGGAGCTGCCAAAATTTGAAAACGTAGCAATCCGGGAGGTCTTTGATGTGTTAAGGCAGCAGTCAATCCTGTTTTCTTATAACAGTAGTTTACTTGACCTCGATAAAGAAGTCAGCATGGCTCCTTACCAGGGGCTGTTAATCGATTACCTGGAAAAACTGCTCGGAGAAAAGTATAGCTTTAAAGAAGCCAATTCCCACATCATTATTACCTATGCCCCGCAACGGATGGATGTAAGCACGGTAGATATCGATACCACAAAGAATAACCGGACAATGATTTCGGGCTATGTTAAGGACATACGGACAAACCTGCCGGTTGGTTTGGTAAGTGTGTATGACCGGACGGCATTTCAGGGGGCTACGCTGACCGGTAACAATGGGTATTTCGAGCTGGACATCAAACATCCGACGAATACCGTTACGATCGCACTAAGCAAGGAAAATTACCGGGACACAATGCTGGTGCTCATATTGCCGGTTGAAATTTTGCAGGCTTCCAAAGGAAAGCGAATCGGGTATTACCACGCAAACGACTCCAATAAAACCATCTCAAATTCGGTGTTTGGTAGGTTTTTTACGAGCTCCCGGCAACGGATTCAAAACCTGAACCTGGGCGGGTTCTTTGTGTATAGCCCCTTTCAGGTATCGATGACCCCGGGGTTGAGTACACATGGTCTTTTTAACTCACAGGTACTCAACAAATTTTCCCTGAATATCATCGGCGGTTATACGGCGGGAGTAACCGGAGCGGAGTTAGCCGGGGGGTTCAATGTAAATCAATACAACATGCATGGCGTGCAGCTGGCCGGTTTATCCAATGTCGTGGGGGGTAATACCAGTGGGTTTCAGGCGGCCGGGTTCGGTAATGTTGGTTTGAATAAACTAACAGGCGTACAATTAGCGGGCGTCTGGAACAGTGCCGATACGGTTGTTTTAGGACTGCAATTGGCCGGTGGGATCAACCGGGCCAAAAAGGTAAAAGGCATCCAGGTGGCCGGGGTGATGAATATGGCAACGGGCGATGCCGGAAACCAGTTGGCCGGAGGGCTGAATATCGCTTCAAAGGTGCAGGGTGTACAGGTAGCCATTGTTAATATTGCCGACAGCAGCGACTATCCTATTGGTATATTTAACTGGGTGAAAAATGGTTCCCGCCAATTGGCTTTGGGAATTGACGAGAGCGGATTTACGGCGTTGAATTTTAAAAGCGGCGGACGGGTGATGTACAGTGTACTGGGGGCAGGAACATACCTGAATAACGACACCTTCAAATACGGCCTTGAAATTGGTATCGGGGCGCGTCTTGTACGGAAACCATCATTTACATTAGCTGCTGAACTGGTTCAACGAACGCATTTTGATAAAGACTTTAATTACAAAGCGACTAACCGAAGCTCATTGCGGATTATCCCCGCAATCCATTTGAGCCGTCACCTCCAGGCATATGTCGCCCCCTCGCTCACCTATGCAGATGCCTTACACCCCGAACCGGGAGCCAAGGGTGTGATATGGAAATTTTGGAAAACGGATCAGACAAGGAATACGTTCCACGGCGGTGGTACAATTGGCCTGATCTATGCCTTTTGATTCCCGGATAAGGCCTTTCATTTCCATCTCCTGTGTGACCATAGCCACCATGCGGGGGCTTTATGGATGCTCTCCTCGAGCATTTTGGTATATGTCCTGGTGATATACCCTTCTGTCGTGTTGGAAGCATTTTCACAGATGGTCTGCACATTCATTTCCCACGTATGGTTTGGCTTTGAAGCCAGCTCTATGTATCCCACGAAAGCATCTAATCGCCGGGCCAGTTGTTCTGCACCGGAAAACATCCGGGTTTGCTGATTTAGAAAGTTTACTGAAATTCCATTGTTGCTTCCGGGAAACTGGTCTGCGATGAATAGCATAATGGAGTTGTTGGTTTTATCTTTTAATGGTGCCCTGAGTGCCTGTCCGGACCTGATAAGGGTTAAACCATAGCTGGTTCTTCTGCTTCGGACGAGGTAATCCGCTAAATTGTTCTTCAGGGGTTTATAGAGGGCCCTTACCGGTACATCGGTAAACCGCGGAAGTTGGTTGAGCACCTCCCAGTTACCAAAATGTCCCAGTAAAAGTATCGTGGGACGGCGACGGTGGCTCAACTGCCCAATTTTATGTGTTGTGGCCAGGCCTACTTTGAGCGTTGTCTTTGATGGGTAAAGCATTTCCCATCCTATCCTCGCGAGGTTTTGGTAAAATTCGTCTGTACAGTCATTAATCTCTTTATATGAAAACCCGGGAAAAGCCCTGGAAAGGTTTTGAACACATACGCTTAACCGGTAGCGAATAACCTTTCCCAAAAAATAACCTAACATGGTGTTGCCGCCGTTAAACTGAAATTTTCTAAAACCGTATTTAACCCCATTGATGCGGTAGCTGCCGGAAAAGCGCCGCTGTTGTCCCGAAACAAACTTCTCAATCCAAAACGTTTAATCATCTGATCCATTTATACTATGACAAACAAGGTCGTCACTACCCTTGGCTTTTTTCAAATACCGGCGATCTACGAATGGCTTCTGTGTAAACCTGCCTGCCTATGCGATCCGGAGCGGCGCAACGGCCGGCCGGAGTGTTCGCGTATTTTGGATATTGATGATTTTCTTGATAACTTTATACTTATTGTCCTATAAGAAGCTCCCCATGGCTAATTTTCAGCTAAAGCGTATTTACGAACAGCCGGCTAAAACAGATGGCTACCGGATACTGATCGACCGCCTTTGGCCAAGAGGTATTAAAAAGGAGGCTGCCGAACTGGATGAATGGGATAAGGAGATTGCCCCGTCAACCGCATTGCGGAAACAGTTCGATCACCGGCCTGAACGGTTTGACACATTCTCGGCACAATACCACGAAGAACTCCTGGAAAAAAAGACGGAACTGGACCGGTTGCGGGAACTCGCCCAAAAAAAGCGGGTAACCTTACTTTATGCCGCCAAAGATGAACACATCAACCACGCCGTGGTATTAAAGGAGGTGCTGGAATCGTAATCCAGCTGTCTCCGGCGCATAACAATGGATATGATGGCCAACGATCGGCCAATGATGAGGCCCCGCTCAGGGAAATCAATAAATAATCGTAAACTGAAAGTCCAACGGACGGAAGTAATGAATCAGTTCATGGATTAGCTTGTCGCCATATTTCACGTACAGCAACCCAAAGTTTTCAGAACGTTCCTGCAGGGCTCCCCCCGGAAAAAGCTTCTCTTTAATCCGGTCGATCTGGATCAGGGCATCCTGATGATTGCGCTTATCTGCTTTAAGCAGTTTTTTTTCCAGCCGGTTAAGCGCTTTCTTCAGTCGCGCTTTTACGGCGCTTACGCTCGGCCCCAGGCTGGGATCTATCTTATGTGCCCTTAACTGAAGCTTGCTAAAGATGCTGCTCAGTTCCATCCACTCATCATTAAGCGCGAGGCGGTGCCGGGTGTGGCGGCGTACATACTCCTTTTTAAGCTCTTCGTTGGTCTTAAAGATACTTTTAAACGTGAGATCGAGCCGCAGGACCTTTACCGCCATATTATCGTCGGTAATCATTGCGGAATTCCGGGGTACTAATATGGGAAAGTCGACACCGTAATGATCAAAACAGCGTTTCAGCTGCAGCCAGTAGCCAATTTCAGCTCCCCCGCCAATGTAAGCAAGATTAGGCAAAATCAATTCCTGGTAAAGGGGGCGCATGACTACATTCGGGCTAAACCGCTCAGGGTGCTGCACAACTTCCGTTTTCAATGTAGCACCTGTGAAGGAAAGTGGTTGATGAAGCACCTCATAGTGATCGGCCGCGCTTTTGACAATCCGCTCCCGATAGGTATCCGTTAAATAAAAAAAGTTGATCTCGCGTGCATGTACCTGGGCAGCGAATCCGAGCTGCTTTAATTCCGAAGAGGTCTGCCCAATTGCACGATGACTGTGCTCGCCAATCACATCCTGTTCGATAATCGGTGCCATTAATTTCTTCAATGCCGGCTTATCCGCGTCAATAATAACCAGTCCGTGTGCTCCAAAGAGCCCGTTCACCAGGTGCCGGGTAGCGTCGGCCAGGTTATTGTGCCGAAGGTAAGCCGTTTCAATTAATTGCGCGAGTTTGGTAGAGTTGTCCGAAAGCCCCAAAAACCGCTGGTACTCGCGCACTGTCGCTTCCATACTTTCTGTACTCATCCGCCCTGTTGCACTCACTGCCTCTGTTTCCCAGGTAATGCGCTTCCCATGAAGCTGAGTATGGTTGATCTCGGCAAAATCATGATCCTCTGTTGCCATCCAATAAACCGGCACGAATCGGTAGTCGGGGAATTCCGCTTTCAGGTCCTGTGCAAGGCGGATAGCCGTCGCTATTTTGAAAATAAAGTAAAGCGGGCCGGTAAAAATATTGAGTTGATGGCCCGTAGTCACGGTAAATGTACGTTCATCAAGCAGGGCATCAATGTTCCCGGTCACGTCCGGATGAGCGTCTACTGCGGCATATTGCTCCCTCAGGGCCTCTACCAGCACCTTCCGGTTGGTTTTCCCTGCTTTTGCCTGTATTTGCCGGCCAAACCCTTCCAGTGTCGGGCGATTCCCGGCAAAAGGGGTTAATTGAGGGTCATTTTCAAGATATGCCAACAATGTTTTCGAAAAACTGTTGGTGTCTTTGTAGTCAATGTAGGTTGCCTTCATCTGTGAAACAAAAATAAGGCTTGGCAGGCGAAGCAGGAATTGTTAACAATTATTTGACAATTGATCCATACAAATCAAAATCCTCGGCACGCTCAATCCGTACATCTACGAAACGCCCCGTTGCCGCATAGTTATCTTCCGTCGGTATCAATACTTCGTTGTCGACTTCAGGCGAGTCCTGCGCCGTACGGCCGACAAAATATGCGCCTTCTACCTTATCGATAAGCACCGGGTAAACCTGTCCCACCTTCTGTTGGTTGATCGCGTATGAAATACCCTGCTGAACATCCATGATCTGCGCGACACGGTCGGCTTTCACCTCCTCCGGCACATCGTCCGCCAATTCATAAGCATGGGTGTTTTCTTCATGCGAATAGGTAAAACATCCCAGCCTGTCGAACCGGGTTTCCGTCACCCACTGCAGCAGTTCGTCAAAATCCGCCTGGGTTTCGCCGGGATAACCGCAAATAAGGGTTGTACGCAGGGCGATATCGGGTACTCGGTCGCGTATCGCACGAACCAGGTCTATTGTCTTTTGTTTCGTAATCCCCCGGCGCATGGAGCGGAGCATTGGATCACTGATGTGCTGCAACGGCATATCCAGGTAATTACAGATATTATCCCGTTCATTCATCACATCCAGGATATCCATGGGAAAGCCCGATGGGTAGGCGTATTGCAGCCGTATCCATTCAATGCCTTCCACGTCGGATAGTCGTCGCAGCAAATCAGCCAGGTTCCGCTTGCCGTAAATGTCAAGTCCATAATACGTGAGGTCCTGTGCGATAAGAATCAGCTCTTTTACGCCATTTTTAGCCAAAAGCCGGGCCTCTTTTACGAGATCGTCCATGGATTTCGACACGTGCTTGCCCCGCATCAGCGGAATCGCGCAGAAAGAACAGGGGCGATTACATCCTTCCGCGATTTTGAAATAAGCGAAATGGGAGGGGGTTGTCAATAGCCGTTCGCCAAGAAGTTCGTGCTTGTAGTCCGCGCCGATTGTTCCCAGCAGGTTCTGCAGGTCGTTCGTGCCGAAATAAGCGTCGACATGCGGTATTTCTGCCGATAATTCAGGTTTATACCGCTCCGATAAGCAGCCGGTAACGATTACCTTTCCCACTTTGCCCGCCTCTTTGAGCGCGCTATATTGTAAAATAGTATCAATGGACTCCTGTTTGGCATTGTCGATGAATCCACAGGTGTTGATTACCACGATATCATCTTTCCGAAGCCGTTCTGCCTCATGCACGACCTGCCGCTGGTTCCCCCGCAGCTGGCCCATCAGCACTTCGCTGTCGTGAATATTTTTAGAGCAGCCAAGGGTAACGACATTGACACGTGGTTCCCGCGACACCGCCGCTTGTTTTTCCTGCTTTGTTTTCATATCATCGGTCACTTAAACAGTGAATCCACAAAATCCTTTTTATTGAATAATTGAAGGTCGTCCATTTTTTCTCCCACGCCGATGTATTTGACGGGAATTTTGAATTGGTCGGAGATGCCGATGACTACGCCGCCTTTCGCCGTGCCGTCAAGTTTCGTAAGCGCCAAGGCGTTCACATCCGTAGCCTGGGTAAACTGCTTGCATTGTTCAATGGCATTCTGGCCGGTAGAGGCGTCAAGAACCAGCAGGATCTCATGGGGCGCGCCCGGAACGACCTTCTCCATTACCTTTTTGATTTTCCCCAGTTCATTCATCAGTGCCACTTTATTGTGCAGCCGGCCGGCTGTATCAATGATCGCCACATCGTCGCCATTGGAAACCGCGGACTTTACCGTATCAAAAGCCACCGAAGCGGGGTCCGAGCCCATGGCCTGGGATACCACCCGCACACCCACGCGTTCGCCCCAAAGTTTGATCTGGTCAACCGCGGCTGCACGGAACGTGTCGGCTGCGCCCAGTACTACCTTGTTTCCGGAAGCCCTGAGCTGATGGGCCAGCTTTCCAATGGTCGTGGTCTTTCCCACGCCGTTGACCCCAACGACCATGATTACATATGGCTTTTGGTTACTGTATTCAAACTGCTGGAAATCCGAGCTGTTATTCTCGGCAAGCAATGCCTGTATTTCTTCGCGCAGCAGCACATGGAGTTCTGCGGTGTTCACATATTTATCACGGGCAACGCGGGCCTCAATCCGTTCAATGATCTTGAGTGTGGTTGTTACCCCTACATCGGAAGTAACCAGTATTTCCTCCAGCTCGTCAAGCACCTCTTCATCCACGGTGGCCTTGCCGATTACCGCTTTGGTAATCTTGGATAAAAACCCGGCTTTCGTCTTTTCAAGTCCTTTGTCCAGCGCTTCCTGCGCCTCGGGGGTCTCCTGTTTCTTTTTAAAAAAATCAAATAATCCCATAGCTCGTTGCCGTATAAATTAATAACAACAAAAAGGCCCTTTCGGTCCTCCCCGAAACGGCCCATCGGTGGTCTTATCCCGAACCACCTTTACTTCCTTAACACAAAACTACTGTGCCGAAGACTCCGTAACGGCTTCCTTAGCCGCCTCAACAGCGTCTTTAATGTGGTCGTTGTGCGCAATGAGTTCCTTAAAGGTATATGCACCGGTTTTCGGAGACCGTACCGCTGTGATTACTTTGGTGTAGTCTTTTCCCTTTCCGGTTTTCAGTGATGCTACTGCTTTCTTTGCCATGTCCGTTTATGTTTTGCCGACGCCCGCTTAAACGGGCACCTGTTTACTTAATTTCTTTGTGAACCGTCACCCGGCGCAATACCGGATTAAATTTCTTCAACTCCAACCGTTCGGTCGTGTTTTTCTTATTCTTGGTCGTAATGTAACGGGACATTCCCGGCTGACCGCTTTCTTTATGCTCGGTACATTCCAAAATAACCTGTACCCTGTTTCCTTTTTTCGCCATGATCTTATTATATTATATCGCCGGTACGGCGTGCAAATCGTTATCTTACCTGTGCTCAGGCACCTGCTATACGTAGCCCTTTTTGATAAATTTATCGATAACAGCGGTAATACCGTTCTTATTTATCGTCTTTATCGCGGAAGTAGATACTTTCAAGGTAATCCATCGGTTTTCTTCCGGAATGAAGAACCGCTTCGTTTGCAGATTAGGGTAGAATTTACGTTTGGTCTTGGCGTTTGAATTCGAAACGTTATACCCGTTCATCGCCCCTTTTCCGGTTAAATCACAAACTCTTGACATGATCTTATGTTATTTTATTGTCGTTAAGCTCTTTTTCGCAAAGAGTTTGCAAATATCTACATTTGTTTTTGATTATACAATTATTTTTTGCTTTTAGCCGGAACGGTTTCCCGTCTTGCCGTCCGGACGTGTTTTTTATCAAACCCGCCGTTGGTCCAAACCGTTGTTGAAAACATTATCTTTGTGTGATTTGTCATGAAGACAAACGCAACAATATGAATAAATATCTACTGCGTGGCATTGGCTATACGGTTGTCGGGTTGGCCAGCTGTGCCTGGAGCTATGCGCTGAGGAGCGAGGAAAATGCCTTATACCGATGGATCATGATTGCCGGCGTGATCCTCTTTGGTATTGGTTTTTTGACGATCATCTATAGTTTCATACGAAAAATCGAGCGGCACAGCATACTGGAAGAACGTCGGGAACAACAGGAAAAAGAATGAACAGGAAAAATGCGTTCGTCAATGCCTTCCACGGAATCCGTGCGGCGTTCCGCGACGAGCGGAATTTCAAGATCCATACGGTAGTGGCCCTTCTGGCGCTACTGACCGGGTATTGTCTCCGGTTATCCGCCACGGAATGGCTTTGGGTATCGCTGGCAATGGCAATGGTAATGGCTGCTGAACTGATCAATACCGCAATAGAGGCTCTTTTTGATTTCGTTTCCCCGGGCGAGCATCCACTGGCGAAAAAAGCCAAAGATACCGCTGCTGCCGCCGTATTGATCGTCGCCGTTTTCGCGTTGGTGGTCGGGCTGGTTATCTTCGGACCTAAACTCTGTCGCCAATTCTTCTATTAACAACAGGTATCTGCCATTATGCGTCATAAAACCCGGGGCATCGTATTAAAACACACCAATTACAGTGAAACCAGTGTAGTCGCGCAGATTTTTACGGAAAAATTCGGGTTGCAGTCCTACATCGTTAACGGCGCACGAAGGCCCCGCGCAAAAATCGGCACAGTACTCCTGCAGCCCCTCTTCCTGCTGGATATGGTGGTGTCGTATAACGAACGAGGTACGCTGCACCGGATCGCCGAAGCCCGCCAGCTGCCCGCTTTTCAAACCATCCCTTATGACGTTTATAAACGGGCGGTACTGCTCTTCCTCAATGAAATGCTGTACAAAAGCCTACGGCAGCAAGCCACAGACGAGCCCCTGTTCGATTATATTTTCAATGCCGTTTCCTGGCTGGACTCGGCCGAAAAGATGCCCCCCGACTTCCACCTGTATTTTTTGGTGAAACTATCGAAATTCCTGGGGTTCCATCCGGCGCCGCCAAAGCCCGGTTGCGTATTTTTCGACCTGAAGGATGGCGTGTTTTGCCAAACACTTCCCGGGCACCCATTTGCATTACAGCACCCGCATACCACTCATTTTGCCTCGCTCTTATCCTGTTCAATGGAGCAGTTGCCGTCCCTACGTATACCCTTGGCCGATCGGCGCTTTCTACTTGAAAGGATCATCGATTTTTATCGCCTTCACATCGATAGCCTGGGCGAAATCAAGTCACACGCGATACTGGAAGAAGTCCTCGGATAATCCTGCACATCACCGGTCAAGCCCGTCAAACAAAAGCTGCCAAAGCATTGTTTTCCCTTAAAGGATCACTCATTTTTTTGACAACCCCAATCCATACGATCATGTGGCAGAAACAAGACAGCTCCCTTTACCGCTCATTCGTTTTTCGCGATTTTTCCGAAGCTTTCGCATTCATGCTTCGGGTAGCACTACTGGCAGAAGCACATAATCACCACCCGACCTGGACCAACAGCTGGAATAAGGTGGAGATCTGGTTAGCCACGCATGACGCCGGAGATACCGTCACCGAAAAAGACCGCAAGCTGGCCCGGGCTATTGACCAGCTGCTATAGCAATAAGGCAAAACCACAGGCAATATGGCAAGAAATTCCCCGGTATATGGCTTCAATCAGGTGATGCTATTTGTCGTCCTGCTGTTTGGAATACTCTATTTTGCCAAGCCATTTCTTATTCCGGTAGCCATCGCCGGCATGATGGCCATGCTTCTGGTTCCCGCTTGCCGGCGATTGGAGCATTGGGGTATACCTCGCGGACCAGCTGCCGGTATCTGTGTGCTTACCACCCTGGTACTGCTTTCGGGCGTATTCTACGTGCTGTTTTATCAAATGATGTCGCTTGGAACAGATATACCGGCCATTGCATCCAAACTAAATGCCATGCTCAACAATGCGCATCAATTTATTTCAGAGCATTTCCAGCTTCCCATCGCCGAGCAAAAAGACTACCTGCAACGGCAGGTTGCCGGTCTATCCAGCCTTGCCGGTAAATTCATCGGCGACATTTTCCGGTCCGTACTCTCATTTCTCGTCCACCTGCTGATCGTTACGGCCTATACTTTGTTGTTGTTGATTTACCGCGGCCGTATCAAGACATTTGTCCTCCGGCTTGTTGCTCAGTATGCGGGCGAAGAAAACACGAAAAACGCCCAGCGTGTCATCGAAAAAATTACCCGGGTAGCCAGCGCTTATTTAACTGGGGTTTTTTCCGTTGCCCTTATTTTTTCTGTCATTAATTCCGTCGGACTCATCATCATCGGCATTGAGAACGCCTTGTTTTTCGGCATTATGGTTGCCTTCATTAACATCATACCATACGTCGGCTCCGTTGCTGGAAGCTCGGTTGTGGTTCTTTATACGCTCATTACCCGGGATACGTTGGTTACCCCGCTGATTGTCGCCGTCTTTTTCATCGTACTTCAGCAGATCGACAGTTATGTACTGACACCGAAGATCACCGGTGGCAAAATCCAATTGAGCGCCCTGTTTACGATTATGGCGTTGCTATTGGGCAGTCTCGTCTGGGGTGTCGCGGGCATGATCCTGTTTGTGCCTTTTCTCGGTGTCGCCAAAATCATCTTTGACCACGTCGATTCATTGAAACCCTACGGCTACCTCATTGGCGTGCATTAACCGGACAAAAAAAGCCGGTAGTTTAAAACTACCGGCTGAATACAATAAATATAACTACTAGGGAATCCTTAGATTACCTTAACATTTACCGCATTTAGACCTTTCCTTCCTTGCTCAACTTCGTAAGAAACATTGTCGTTCTCACGGATTTTGTCGATTAAGCCGGATGAGTGTACAAAAATGTCACTCTCACCAGAATTAGGAACGATAAAACCAAAACCCTTGGTTTCATTGAAGAATTTAACTACTCCTTCTGCCATTGTTATAAAAATTAAAAAATAATAAAAACCCAAAGGTATATATAATTATTTGTAAACCAGTCAAAATTTATTTTAGTATTTTAGCCCTATCAGGCTCATTTTTTATTCACATATCACATCAATTAACTAACTAAGCATAATGGAACACCAAATAGCTTCCCTAAAAAAATTAGAGGCCGAAGGAAAACAGATCAGCAGACTCCCGTTCTCCATTCGGATTTTATTGGAAAATGTGCTCCGGAATCACGACGGTTTTGCCATTACCGACGAGCATTTGGACACACTGATTAACTGGGATCCCGTAAACACCGACCGGGAAGTTCCCTTTAAGCCGGCCCGCGTACTGATGCAGGACTTTACCGGCGTTCCCGCGATCGTGGATATCGCGTCTATCCGCGCTGAAGTCATCCGCAAAGGGGGCGACGGCAGCCGGATCAATCCGGCTATTCCCGTCGACCTGGTCATAGACCATTCTGTCCAGGTCGATTATTTCGGAACCAACTATGCCTACCTGCGGAACGTGGAGCTGGAATACGAACGCAATGCCGAGCGTTACGAACTACTCAAGTGGGGCCAGCAGGCACTGGATAATTTCACTGTTGTGCCGCCCGGCATGGGCATCTGCCATCAGGTAAACCTGGAATACCTGGCAAAAGGCGTCATTGCCCGCGACGGGTGGGCCTTTCCAGACACACTTGTCGGTACGGATTCCCACACACCGATGGTCAACGGAATCGGCGTAATTGCCTGGGGTGTCGGTGGGATTGAGGCGGAGGCCGCCATGCTTGGCCAACCTATTTATTTTACCTGCCCGCAGGTAATCGGATTAAAGCTGACCGGAAAAATTCCGCCGGGATGTACCGCCACGGACATGGTGTTGTCCATTACCAAGCTCCTTCGGGATTATGGCGTTGTGGGTAAATTCGTTGAGGTCTTTGGCGAAGGGCTCGACCACCTGAGTGTACCCGACAGGGCTACGATTTCCAACATGTCGCCCGAATTTGGCTGTACGGTTACGTATTTTCCCATTGACAAACAGACGCTGGAATACATGCGGAGGACCAACCGTTCGCCGGAGCAGATCACCCTCGTCGAGGAATATGCCAAGGAAAATATGCTGTGGCGTACCGGAAACGAGGAGATTGTTTACTCTGACGTACTTGAATTAGATCTGGACACCCTGGAACCTACTGTATCCGGACCCAAGCGGCCGCAGGACAAGATTCTGGTAAAGGATCTTTCAAATCAGTTTTCCCACCTGATCGAAAAAGAATATAACCGGGATTACTTACCGGTAAAAGACCGGCAGGTGCAGTCGTGGCTGTCAGAAGGCGGTTCGGGCAGTGAATTTGTTTACGAAAATCACCTCAAGTCCACCGGTATTGCCGTGGAAAAAGAACAGATCCATTCCGTGAGGATAAAAATAAAGAACCAGGAATATACGCTGAGCGATGGCAGCATTGTCATTGCGGCAATTACAAGCTGCACGAACACCTCCAATCCGGCGGTGATGGTCGGTGCAGGGCTTGTTGCCCGTAAGGCTGTGGAGCGCGGCCTGCGCACCAAATCCTGGGTAAAAACCAGTCTGGCTCCCGGGTCAAAGGTGGTAACGGAATACCTGGAGCGTGCAAACCTGCTGGATGAACTTGCCGCACTCCGCTTTCATACCGTTGGATACGGCTGTACTTCATGCATCGGTAATAGCGGTCCGCTACCCCCGCACATTGCAGAGGCCGTGGATAAAGGAGATCTTGTGGTTGCTTCCGTGCTTTCCGGAAACCGGAATTTTGAGGCCCGGGTGCACCCGCAGGTACGGATGAACTTCCTGATGTCGCCGATGTTGGTTGTTGTGTATGCGCTTGTCGGCCGTGTAGACGTGGATCTGTTGACCGACCCGATCGGGTACGATCCCAATGGAAATCCGGTTTATCTTAACGACATCTGGCCCACGCAGCAGGAAATAGCGGACACCGTCGGCAAGTGCCTACGGACAGAAGATTTCGGTAATGTATACAGCGTGATCTTCGAAGGTGAGAAAGACTGGAAGGAGCTCGTTGCTCCGGAAGGGAAAAATTTCGTTTGGAACGAGCAATCCACATACGTGCAGGAGGTACCTTTCTTTAAAGATATTTCCGCTGAACCCGAGTCGATACAGGATATCCGCGATGCCCGGGTGCTGCTATACCTGGGCGATTCGGTCACTACAGACCACATCTCGCCTGCAGGCTCGTTCAAACCGGAATCTTCCGCCGGAAATTACCTGCTGTCAAGGGGTGTTGCACAAAAAGACTTCAACTCCTACGGTTCCCGCCGGGGCAACCACGAAGTAATGATGCGCGGAACCTTCGCCAATGTGCGCATCCGTAATAAAGTTACCGATCGCGAAGGTGGTTACACCACCCATTTCCTTTCAGGAGAAACGCTGTCTATTTACGATGCGGCGATGAAATACGCCGAAACCCATACACCATTAGTGATACTTGCCGGAAAGGAATACGGCAGTGGGTCATCGCGCGATTGGGCGGCAAAAGGAACCAATTTACTGGGAGTCAAGGCCGTAATAGCAGAAAGCTTTGAACGGATCCACCGAAGCAACCTGGTGGGTATGGGTGTTGTTCCCATGGTATTTCCCGAAGGTGAAAATGCAGAAACCCTCGGCCTGGACGGTACGGAAACTTTTTCTATCACCGGTCTGTCGGAAAACCTTGTCCCCCACAAATTGTTGGAGGTCAAGGCTACGAGAGCCGATGGAACCATCATTTCCTTTATGTCAATGGCCCGGTTTGATTCCGCAATAGAAATTGAATATTTCCGCCATGGCGGTATTTTACAGTATGTGCTCCGCGGATTCCTAAAACAATCGTGATAAGATCCCTTGCAAGCAAGGGCATTAAATCATAACATAAACGAAACACCGGTTGATAAGCTAATGTGAACAACCGGTGTTTCGTTTATTTCGGTGACAGCCCGCACGGCTGTTCATTTTAATAGCGTGCTACTACATCCCAAAAACCGGGTGCCTCGCGCCCCAGTACCCAAACCGAAAAGCCGCGCAAATCATATGTTTTCATCAGATCCATTTTCAGCTGAAGCGATTTCGCATCTTCGATGAAAATATATTCAAATACACCATCGTTTTCCCAAAGCGCATAGTTACAGCCAGCCATTTCGTGCCATACGGGTGTTACGTTATACTTACCCAATAAATGCTGTACCGTGGCGTACCCAATTTGACGGCCGTTCGAAAACCCGCCACGCTCCTCCGTGTAGTCCGCAAACCAATGCACGGAATAACTGGGTATCCCCATGGAAAGTTTTTCAGGAGGTACCCCTTCAGCCAGCAGGTGTTTGACAACGCGTTCCACCCATTTGATTCCAGCAACTGGTCCGGGCGTAGTACGCCGGGTATGTTGGTCATAGGTCATAATGGAAAGAAAGTCACCCGCTTCAGCCAGTGCCTTAAGGTCATATCCGGCCCGCCAGTTCTCATAGAGAAATTGCTGGTAGGCAGATACACCGCCCACGTTATCGGTGGCATGAACCAATGCGGCAGAAAGCTGAAGGCCTGCCCCGTGAAGGGCAGCTGCCGTTTCCTGAAAATAGCGGGTAAAATCATCGCGATCTGTAATATGCAGGCCCTCCAGGTCAAATTGCCAGCCATCAAGCCCCAATTGGCTTGCATATTCCAGCATCATGGTGATCGACCGTTTGCGGGCTACCGGATTATGCACAATATCGTGCAGCAGCTGACTGTCAAACCCTTTGTTTACAATCAATGGCATTACTTTTACACCGTTTTCCTTAGCCAGCCGGAGCACACGGGGGTCAACCGTTCCCGTTAATACACCTTCCTTACTCACCAGGAACGTCTGCGGACAAACAATATCAATGTCCTTAATATTCTCCTGGAAACTCTCAAAAGATTCAGGTGAATCCACCATATAAAAAAGTGCCTCTGCCGTTCCGGAAGTGGTTTGTGCCCGAGTCGGAATAAACCAAAAAAACAGGCTCACGCAAAATAAGTATGCGGGTAATCTCATGGGTTTATGTATTTGGTTAGTAGTAAAAATTCGTTTATCAACCGATTCGGTCAATGAAGTCCGGTATACATACTAATGGAACGCGTTCCATCCCTGGGCCTTAATCGCATGCACCTTCCCAGATTTCGTAATCAGTTCACAACCGGCTGCTACTTCGGTAATGTGGCCGATGATACTGATATCAGCATGACTCTTTATCCGGTCGTAGTCGGCCTGCTTCACTGTAAAAAGCAATTCATAATCTTCGCCACCATTCAACGCGCACACGGTTGGATCAAGACCAAACTCTCGTGCGGTCTCGTAAGTCATTGGATCAATCGGGATTTTTTCTTCATACAACTTGCACCCGCAGTTCGAAGCACGGCAGATATGCAGTATTTCAGAGGCTAGTCCATCCGAAACATCAATCATTGCATTGGGTTTCACTTCAATTGAAGCTAATAACTCCACGATATCCTTGCGTGCTTCTGGCTTAAGTTGCCGTTCCACGATATAATCCTTACCTTCCAGGTCCGGCTGGATATTCGGGTTTTCCAGAAAGATTTTCTTCTCCCGTTCAAGCAGCTGCAATCCAACATAGGCGCCTCCCAGATCGCCGGAAATGCAGATCAAATCGCCTTCAAGGGCACCGCTGCGATAGGCTATTTTATCGGCGTCCGCATATCCCAGACTGGTTACGCTGATCACCAGCCCCTGTGCGGAAGCAGACGTATCACCGCCAACCAGGTCTACACCAAAATTTTTGCAGGCAAGCAACGCGCCCTCATACAGTTCTTCCACTGCCTCCAATGGGAATTTACTGGAAAGGCCAAGTGAAAAAGTAACCTGGGAAGCCAGGCCATTCATCGCATAAATATCACTCAAATTAACCTGGACTGCTTTGTAACCCAAATGCTTCAGCGGAACATACCGCAGGTCAAAATGGACACCTTCCAACAGTAGGTCTGTCGACACCAGCGTCTGTTTGGCTGAAAAATCAAGCACGGCCGCATCATCGCCAATGCCTTTCACAGACGTCTTTTGAGTTAACGTCACGGCTTTGGAAATGTGGTCGATCAAACCAAATTCACCAAGCTGTGCGATTGTCGTCTTTTCCTTATTTTCCAGCATTTTCTCTTTTTTCCTTAATAGCACCGCAAAAAGCGGTTATAAACCAAGCCGATCAGACAGCTCGAGCATCCGCTCGATGGGCCGCTGGGCGCGGATGATCACATCCATGGGTAAATCAATCTCGGGCTGCTCATATTTCATGCAGGTATATAATTTTTCCAGCGTATTGAGCTTCATGTGCGGGCAATCGTTACACGCACATGCGTTATTTGGCGGGGCGGGGATAAACGTCTTCTCCGGACTGGCTTTCTGCATCTGGTGAAGGATGCCACTTTCAGTCGCCACAATAAAGGTATCCGCCGGATCCTTTTGGGTATACTTCAACAGACCGGTTGTTGATCCAATATAATCGGCTATCGCCAGTAGTTCCTGTTCGCATTCCGGATGCGCAATAAATTTAGCCTGTGGATAATCCCGTTTCAGCTGTTCGATCCGGTCCTGAGAGAAGATCTCGTGCACCATGCAGGCGCCATTCCACAACACCAGGTCACGGCCCGTTTTCCTGCGCACATAGTCCCCCAGGTTCCGGTCCGGCCCGAAAATGATCTTTTGGTCCGGAGGCAGGCTTTCAACAATCTGCACCGCATTGCTGGAAGTACAGACGATGTCACTGAGGGCTTTCAGCTCAGCAGTACAGTTTACATAGGTGATCACCAGGTGATCCGGGTATTGTTCCTTGAATTTGGCAAAAAGATGCGGCGGACAGCTATCGGAAAGCGAACAACCTGCCTTCAGGTCAGGTAGCAGCACTTTTTTCTCCGGCGACAGGATCTTTGCGGTTTCCGCCATGAAATGGACCCCGGCAAAAACAATGATATCGGCTTCGGTTTTGGCCGCCTGCTGTGAAAGCCCCAGGCTGTCGCCGATGTAATCCGCAATGTCCTGTATTTCGGATTCCTGATAATAATGCGCCAGTATTACCGCGTTTTTTTCCTTTTTTAACTTATTTATCTCGTCTACTAAATCCAGTGTCGGGTCTATTGGCGCATCAATGTAGCCCTTTGCATTCAGTTCCGTGAGGTAAGTTTCCATATTGCGCACTTCCTTGGTTTAAATTCAAATACAAAAATAGGCAAACTAATTGACTTGGTTTTCACAATTCCACGGAACAATCAATAATAAATAAGTTATAATATATATTCATCTTATTGTTTGTTATGGTGTTGGTCACGTGAGAAAATAACCCTAAATTTTCTTTGGATTTTGGGAATACATTTTCTTTTAACAACTTATTCACATCAATTTAATGAGTTAGTGCTGATTTACAGTACATTTATTTTTCCATGGTTTTATTTTCCATACAGTAATGTGTACTGTTTATTGGTTGATAATTGTTAATATTGTATCGGTTTTTTGGGGAATACGTAAGCTTATTTGGTGAAAGAAAAGGACTGATCGGTGTGCTTTATTGTTTTCCCAATTTATTCAACGGCTTGTCTACACGTTATTCACAGCGTTGGCTATTTTTCATTTCATTTTGTTGATTTAGTTTTATGCGTCAAGTAGATTTTTTGGTGATTGGCTCCGGAATTGCCGGACTTAGTTTCGCACTGAAAGCTTCTAACCACGGAAAAGTACTGATTATTACCAAAGCTAACGAGGACGAGTCGAATACCAAGTATGCACAGGGTGGGGTTGCTGTGGTTGTGGATAAGTCGGATTCGTTTGATAAGCATATTGCTGATACCCTGATTGCTGGCGATGGTTTATGCGATAAGACGGTTGTGGAAAACGTGGTGAAAGAAGGGCCGATCCGCATACAGGAGATCATTGACTACGGCACCCATTTCGATAAGACAACGGGAGGCGTGTATGACCTGGCAAAGGAAGGGGGGCACTCCGAGCACCGGGTGTTGCATTATAAAGATGTCACGGGTTTTGAGATCGAGCGTGCACTGCTCGAGAAAGTCCATGAAAATCCGAATATCGAGATTTTGACACATTATTTTGCCATCGACCTGATTACTCAGCATCACTTGGGTGTATTTGTGGATCGTCATTCAAAGGATATTGAATGTTATGGTGTGTATGCACTGAACACGAAGAAAAATAACGTTGAACGGATTCTGAGTAAGATTACCGTGATGGCTTCCGGCGGTGCTGGCCATGTTTATTCCAGTACAACGAATCCGGTAATAGCGACAGGTGACGGAATAGCCATGATATACCGGGCCAAAGGGAAAGTGCGGAACATGGAGTTTATCCAGTTTCACCCAACAGCATTGTATAACCCAGGAGAATACCCCTCTTTCCTAATTTCAGAAGCTGTGCGTGGGTTTGGAGGTGTGCTGCGACGCCGGGATGGCAGCAGTTTTATGGCGGCGTATGATCCGCGTGAATCACTTGCCTCACGGGATATTGTGGCGAGGGCCATTGATTCTGAAATGAAGAAATCGGGTGATGATTTTGTGTTTCTTGATGCCACTATGGGAAAAAAAGAAGCGCTCCTTGAACATTTCCCGAATATTTACGCGAAATGTTTATCAATTGGGATTGATATGGCGAGGGATTACATTCCGGTTACGCCCGCGGCCCATTACCTGTGTGGAGGGGTTATGGTTGATGATTATGGACGGTCATCAATTAAGAACCTGTATGCCTGCGGGGAATGCTCGTCAACCGGTCTTCATGGTGCTAATCGATTGGCTTCCAATTCATTACTTGAAGCAACCGTCTTTGCCCACCGGATTTATATAGATGCGGTTAAACATATCGGTTCAATTGAGTTACCGGCGCATATACCAGACTGGGATGATTCAAATACCGTACTCTCCAATGAGGATATTCTCGTGACGCACAACCTGCGCGAAACACAGAAGGTAATGAGTGATTATGTGGGAATTGTGCGTTCAGATTTTCGACTGGAGCGGGCGATGCGGAGGCTTGGGCTGCTGTATGATGAAACCGAAAGTTTCTATAAAAACACCAAATTGTCGGTGAAGCTTTGTGAACTGCGGAATGTAATCCAGGTAGCCTACCTGGTTATTAAATCCGCGATGGCCCGAAAGGAAAGCCGAGGGTTGCATTATACAACGGATTATCCCGATCATGCGAAGGAGTTAAGAGATACCATTTTTTAATGACGTTAATTACCGTATAAATATGGCGTTGATTCTTCCGGTAAAAGGGATTTATCCTGCGATTGGAACAGCTTGTTTCCTTGCGGACAACGCAACTATTGTTGGCGATGTGCAATTAGGGGCGCACTGTTCGGTATGGTTTAATGCTGTGATCAGGGGTGATGTAAACTCAATCCGGATCGGGGAATATACCAATATACAGGACGGCGCGGTGATTCACTGCACCTATGAAACGGCACCTACATTGATCGGAAACCGGGTTAATGTGGGTCATAATGCACTCGTACACGGTTGTAGTATACACGATTCCGTGCTGGTAGGTATGGGGGCCATTGTAATGGATCATGCGGTGGTGGAATCCTATAGTATTATTGCGGCCGGGGCGGTGGTGCTGGAGGGTACACACTGCGAGGGCGGATATATTTACGCAGGCGTTCCTGCCAGGAAGGTTAAATCCATTTCCGCAGCGCAACGGAAGCTCCTGGAAGAATTACCCGATCGCTATGTGATGTATTCCAGCTGGTTCAGCGAATAACGAACGAGGTGGTTTTATTCCGGAACGTTTACGAGTTCTTCCTGCTCCCAGTTTGCACGGATAATGATTGTTTTTCCAATATACCAGATTCGTTCGGGCTGTTGGCGGGAATTGACATCGCCCGGATCCCATTTACCGTTATTATTTACATCGTATATAATCCGCAGCGTGTATTTGCCTGCCGGAAGCTGGTTAAAATGGACACGCTGGGGCGCACTTATTAGGGCACGCTGATGAACAACGTCCTTTTTCTCGCTAACGAGCTCCACTACGTATTGGTGGGATGTATCCGCAGGGGTAGTATTGAAAACAATATTACCGAAGTTCTCGTTGGCATCATAGGTAAAGGATTTGTTATAAGGCTTATTCTTGGCACCGAAATAGCCCACAAATGCGCCCGGCTCCACAGTTAAACTATAATCAACTTCAGGCCGCCAGTTATAGCGGAGCAGGTAGGCGAAGCTTTCACTCGTATCTTTGATCAGCTGGTAATTCGTCACCGGCACGGAGTCCTGTGTGAGGACAATCTTGCTCCGGTCTATTGTTTGTACAGGCGCAGCGGAAACAAGCTTTATATGCCGTACCCGGTTCACGCGGTTTCCTGTTAAGCGGTCGGTGATGATGAAATCCCGGTCGTATTTTTCATTTCTGCCGCGGCGGATGGAGACAGAATCCAGGAGATTGTTGCCGTCATAGAATTGCACCTTAAGGGAATCAAAAGTGAGGTCGGAAAGCCAAACAGAAGCCGAGTCCGCGGTCTTATTGTATACCACAATTTTATCTTCGTTTAGCTTTTCAGGATGAATCACCCGGATATCCGGGTGATCGAGCGGTTTGTTGAAGGCAAAGACGAGGCGGCCTGTCGGCTCGATCTTCCGGTCAAGTAACCGGAAAGTCTTTGGAATACCGCGGGATAACTGAAGGTGTATGCCGGAGGTGTCCCTGTCAAGATGAAAGGAATCCGTAAGAAACCCGATCAACTCTTCCCGTGCATTGTATACACGGTCGTTGTTTTCTTCCTGAAGCGCATAGATCCGGTAGGTGTCTTCCCGGAGGTTGCGGAGGGTGAAGTTTCCGGACGAATCGGTCATCGTAAAGATATTGGCCTTCTGTTTTCCGAAAATGGAATCCCGGCTGTTTGGGATTAGCATGACGGTAACCTGCATCGCATTTTCCAGTGTCAGCGCATTGGTAACGCGACCGGAGACAGATAGTGAATCAATAATGTCACCGGTGGAAAATACATAGCTGTAATTGAGCAGCGGATTGCTTTCATTAAAATCGACGATCGCCTTTCCGAAGTTAATGGTGTAGGTCGTGTTTTCCTCCAGTGAATCGGGAATTGAAATCTCCAGGTTCCTGCGGTTCACTTTGAATAGCGGCCGGCTACCCATATCAGGCGATATGCTGATTTGCTTAAATTCTTCTGCGAGTTTGATAAACTCGTCGAAGGAGATGACAATGTTTTCAGCATTGAAGTTCCGGGTCAGATTCGAAGGCGTTTCTTTGAGTATTTTCGGTGGAATGGAATCTTTCGGGCCACCGGTGGGCTGTTGGATGCTTGCACACTGCGATGTGAGCAAAACGAGAGACACAAAAAAGGCCAGAACGAGCCATTTTGGATTTGGGGCTGTTTTTAAGCGATTTAAGCCGTTTTCTTTTTTTGACAAGTCTGGCATCGGAATTTTAAAAATAATTCGGCACGATTAATATATGTGCGCCGCCGTTTTGTTTGTATATTTGTTTGATTATCAATATATTAACCCATGTGAACCATTAAAACGGAAATATCGGACGGTGAAACCCCGGAAATCCGAGACGCTTGGCCAAGTGTACGGGGTTTTACTTTAATTAACTTTTCGCGTGCCTCTTTAGATAGTGAAACGAGTCCGGAGTAATCGAAGTCCGGATTAATTTCCTGGTCTTCCATCCGTTTCATCTTGCTTATGATTTCCAATTCTTTCTCAAAGTAGCTGTCGTATTTAACTTTAATCTCCGCCTGTTCGATTACCTCTTTGGTGAACGGCGAAAGTATCTTGGCAAAGTCGCTGTCCGCTTTGGCCAGGTCGTGGATAGTCAGCTGCGGCCGACTGAGCAAATTGAACATCCGCGTTTTCTGACTGACCGGACTGGAGTTCTGTTGTAGTAAGACGGGGTTGATCGCTTCTGCAGCTACCGAATGATTGCGCATATAGTCTACCAGCTGTTCGGCCCCCGCCTCTTTTTGTTTAACCATCTCCAGCCGTTCGTCTGAGACAAGTCCAAGCTGGTGTGCAATTGGTGTAAGACGGGCATCTGCATTGTCCTGACGTAAGAGCAACCGGTGTTCGGCACGCGAAGTAAACATGCGGTAAGGTTCTTCCGTTCCCTTGGTTACCAGGTCATCTATCAATACGCCAATATAGGATTCCGAACGCTTCAATAACAATTCATGAAGGTCATTTATCCGTTGGTGTGCGTTAATCCCGGCGATGAAACCCTGGCTTGCGGCTTCTTCGTAACCTGTGGTGCCATTAATCTGTCCGGCGAAGAACAGGTGTTTGATACGGAATGTTTCCAGGGTCAGATCCAGTTGCATAGGCGGGAAAAAGTCATATTCAATGGCGTAACCCGGCCGATACATCTGCGCATTTTCGAATCCCGGAATCAGCCGAAGCGCACGCAATTGAATTTCTTCCGGCAGGGAAGTGGAAAAACCATTGATATACATTTCAACCGTATCCCAGCCCTCCGGCTCCACAAAGATCTGGTGACGGTCGCGTTCGGCGAAACGATTTATTTTGTCTTCAATAGAGGGGCAATAACGCGGTCCGATTCCTTTAATGCGCCCCGTAAACATGGGTGATTTCTCAAAACCCTCCTTAAGTGTTTCGTGTACGGCCTTATTGGTATAGGTAATCCAGCAACAGCGCTGTTTTGTCGGTAATGGAACATCGGTGAAGGAAAATTTTCCGCGATTTTCATCTCCCCACTGTTCTTCCATTTTGCTATAATCCAGACTTCTTCCGTCTACCCTCGGCGGGGTGCCTGTTTTCATGCGGCCGGATTCAAAACCGAGTGATACTAACTGCTCTGTTAGGCCGGTGGCAGCCTTCTCTCCGGTCCGTCCGCCACCGAACTTCTTTTCGCCGATATGGATAACCCCATTAAGAAACGTACCATTGGTTAGTACTACGGCGTCGGAATCAATGTTGATACCGAGTGAAGTAACCACGCCACAGGCCCGATCATTTTTTACAATAACTTCCTTAACGGTGTCCTGCCAGATATCGAGGTTCGGCAGGGCTTCCAGCTGTAATCGCCAAGCCTCTGCAAAACGCATGCGGTCGTTTTGCGTCCGCGGGCTCCACATAGCCGGTCCTTTAGATTGATTGAGCATGCGGAACTGAATGGTGGTTTTGTCTGCAATAATCCCCGAATAACCGCCCATCGCGTCTATTTCGCGTACAATTTGCCCCTTCGCTACACCTCCCATGGCGGGATTGCAACTCATTTGAGCAATCGTGCCCATGTTCATGGTGATTAGCAATACGGACGAACCCAGGTTCGCTGCCGCCGCCGCCGCTTCGCACCCGGCATGCCCTCCCCCAACTACAATTACATTATATTTCTTAAACATAAATATGGATGTTCCACGTGGAACACAACTAAATTAAACCAATCACTTCCATGTTCCACGTGGAACATGGAAGCGGCTATATGTATTCACTCAGAGTCAGCCACCGAGTCGTTTTTTCTTCAATGTCCTTGTTGAGCCGGGCGATGTCTTCTGCCAGTGCTGCGATAGCCAAGTGATCGGCCGTCTGGCTCAAGGCGTGTGTCTGTTGTCCGAGTTCCTTTTCCAACGACGGGATCAACTGGTCCAACTGTTCGAACTCCTGCCGCTCCTTGTACGTTAATTTCTTTTTCGATTCAACTTGGGCCGGCTTCTGCTCGACCCGCACACTTTCGCTCTCCTTTTTTTCTTTCAATAGGGCTTCCTGTTCCTGCTTATAGTCGGCGTAATTGCCGTTATATACCCGGACCTGTCCGTTATCTGCCAGGATAAAAAGTTGCTCGGTTAATTTATCCAATAAGTATCGGTCGTGTGATACCAACACCAATACCCCGGGATAATTCAGCAGGAAAACTTCCAGTACGTTGAGTGTATCAATATCGAGGTCATTGGTCGGTTCATCCAGTATTAGAAAATTCGGGTTCTGCATCAATACCCGCATCAACTGAAGCCGCTTTCGCTCACCGCCGCTGAGTTGGCCAACCAGGCCAAACTGCTTCTTTGGTGGAAAGAGGAACTGGGTAAGCAGTTGGGAGGCTGTAAGGGTTGACCCGTCGGCCATCGTAATGTAGTCGGCTACCTGAGTGACGACATCGATAACCCGCTCGCTTTCACCAAAGGCCAGGCCACTTTGCTGATAATAACCAAACACCGTGGTTTCTCCGGGTGTTATATGGCCATCATCCGGCAACAGCTCGCCGGTGATGAGGTTGAGTAAAGTCGATTTACCCGAACCGTTTTTTCCCGCCAGCCCTATTCGGTCTCCTTTTTTAAATACATAGGAAAAGCCGGTGATTAATTCCCGACCACCGAAATGTTTGGAAACCTTTTCCAGTTCCAGGATTTTTCCGCCCTGACGGCTTACTTTTACCTGCAGTTGTACCGTACCGGTTTGTTTCGACGAGCGAGTCTGCTCATCCAGCGTATGGAATGCGTCGATACGCGCCTTTGATTTGGTCCCCCTTGCCTGTGGCTGACGTCGCATCCACTCCAGTTCACGGCGCAGGAGATTCCGGTTTCGTTCCTGAAGCGTTTCCTCGGCAGCGTCCCGCTCCGCCTTTTTTTCCAGGTAATAGCGATAGTTGCCCGCATAGTTGTATAGCTGGCCCTGGTCAAGCTCCCGGATTGCGGTGCAGACCTGATCCAGAAAGTAACGGTCGTGAGTAACCAGCAACACGGTCTTCTGCCCGGTGGTAAGCCACTTCTCGAGCCATTCAATGGTTTCGATATCCAGGTGGTTGGTCGGCTCATCCAAAATATACACATCGGGTTCATCAATCAACAGTTTGGCTAAAGCCAGCCGTTTCCGTTGCCCGCCCGACAATGTTTTAATTTCCTGGCTAAAATCGCTGATCTGCAGCCGGTGCAGAATACTTTTAATGTTGTGCTCGTACTCCCACGCACCCTCCGCGCTGAGCTGGTCACTCAGCGCTGCCAGCCGATGCTGATCGGGATGGGGTTGCGCCAACAGTTCTTCATAGCTTCGGATTAACCGTTGCTGCTCGTTGTCGGCACTGTATATGAAATCATATATCGAATTAATTCCTTGAAAATCAGGGTCTTGCGACAAGAACCCAATCCGGATTCCCTTTTCCTTAACCACCTTTCCCTCCAGGGGTTCCAGCCTGCCCGCAAGCAATTGGAGTAGGGTTGATTTACCTGTGCCGTTGATTCCCACCAACGCAATGCGGTCGCCCCGCTGCAGTCCGAAATGCAAGCCCCGGAAGAGCCAGCGATCACTGTAGCTATGACCAAGCTGCTCCGTCGATAAAATACTTATTGCCACCTTTTAATTTCCTTCCAATGATAAATAATAACCCCTGATGCGGTATGGTGGCTCGATGCCACCATTGCATTGGCAAGCTGTGCCGCGGGAATACTACGGAAACGGCTCAGCTTTCCCATGAGTAACGGATTGATCGCACTCATCAGCGCGCTAGCTACCCGCTCCAATACCCGGGGTGTATCGCGGCGCCCGGTCAGTAATGACGGTCGGAAAATATACGTCCGTTCAACTCCCGCTGCAATGACGTCACGTTCGGCCTCCCCTTTCATCTTAATGTAAAAATTAGCTGAGCCCGGGTTTGCCCCTACCGCCGAAACCAGGACAAATGTCTTCGCGCCGGCCGCTTTTGCGGTGTGGGCCGCCCATACCGGATAATCGTGGTCCACTTCATAATAGCGGTCCAGATCCGGGGTATTCCTGCGCGTCGTTCCCAGACAACAGAAAAAACAATCTGCAACTAGTTCGTCTTTTACCGATTCAATCGAATTAAAATCGGATATAACCTGCTGTATTTTAGCATGTTCTATATCGATCGGCTTCCGTGTGACAACGATAATCCGCGAATAGGCTGTGTCGTTTAACAGGCACCCCAGCAGGTGTCTGCCAACTAATCCCGTTGCGCCGAAAACAACTGCTGATTTGCCCATGTGCCAAAATTTTGTACAAATTTACGGAAATATCTTGTTATGAAGTTTGTGAACAGGTAATTAGCGGTTGCCATTGCGCCAGCCAGGCAACCGAAGGAAAGCAGACCCCGGCATCAGCTCCCCGGGTAACGGGGAAGGTTGTCCGGGACTGCCGGGATAATCGGTCTGTATTGATTCGGCTTTTCTCCGCTTTCTGTCCGGGGTGACACCGGGGTGAGTCCAATAATTTGCGAGGAAACGTGGACTCACTGTGGACTTACCGTGGACTCACTATGGACTCATGCCGAGGAAAACAGCCACTTGTCCGGGCAAGTATCCGCGGCGAAACCTTACCGGAACATGCGGGATTTCCAATACTTCCGTATCGATTGCGGAGGAATTTATTTTCGGCGGATTCGTTGTTTGCTCCCGGAAAACACGCCAGTGGCCTGTATGGGAAAGAAGCGAAAATCACAGGGCGGAACGGGTAATCGCAGGTTCCTACGGCCGTGGTGCAGGGGCGTACGATTTAATTTAAGCGATGCGGTGCAATCAGCATAAATTTCGGGATTTTGACGTCAAATAAGCTGCCGTCCATCTCCCGCATCACTTGGTAGTCGCCCTCCATTGTGCCCATGTCACTCTTGAGGTTGCAACCCGAAACATATTCGTGCAGTTCTCCCGGCTCAATGACCGGCTGCAGGCCAACTACACCATCCCCTTCCACTTCGCGGCGTGTGCCGTTTGAATCAAAAATATACCAATGCCTGCGCAGTAGCTGGACGCTGTAGTCGCCCAGGTTTTCAATGGTAATCTTGTAAGCAAACATGTAATGCTGGTTTTCAGGATTTGAATACTCGGGCTGATACACTGTTTCCACCGAAACTTTCACCCCGGCTGTAATTTGTGTGGCCATATGGGTATCGGAATTTTGAGCAAGTTAGTAAATGTGTTTGAATTTAAGAAACATACCTGTGCAATGAAGGTTTAACTAATGTGTATGTCATTCGCTTTTGTTACGTTTGCATATGCCTTATGGAACGCTATATCTTATTCCTGTGCCGTTGAGTGCGGACGCTGCTGCTGCTTCATATACACCCTATCTGGGCCGTATAATCAATGCAATTGACGAGTATATTGTGGAGAACGAGAAAACAGCGCGCAAGTTCCTCAAGCAGGCCGGCCTTGAGACACCGCAAAGTGAGTTATTGATACATGACTACGGCAAACATGCCCGGAGTAATGTGGACTTCGCTTCGCTTTTTTCGGGGCTATTGGCGGGCCGCGATGTGGGACTGATGAGTGAGGCGGGGTGCCCAGGCGTGGCCGACCCGGGAGCGGATATCGTGGCAGAAGCCCACCGTAACGGTATCCGGGTTGCCCCGTTGGTGGGGCCAAGTTCCATCCTATTGGCACTGATGGCCTCCGGATTCAATGGACAAAGCTTTATCTTTCATGGCTATTTACCGATTGAAAAGGGTGAGCGGACCAAAAAAATCAAGTCGATGGAGCATGCGGCACACCGGGAAAAGCAGACGCAGCTCTTCATCGAAACGCCTTTCCGCAATAACCAGCTACTGACCGAAATCCTGCGGGTGGGCAGTCCGCAGACGCGTCTTTGCGTGGCCTGCAACCTGACGGCCCCCGACGAACAGATTATTAGTATGCCGTTGCAGCAATGGAAGAAGCGGCAGTATGACTTCCATAAAAAACCGGCAATTTTTTTGATTTATTGACGTTGGAAATCGCCAAACATACGGATGCCCTTATCGTAGGCGCAGGCCCCTCGGGCCTGATGATGGCCGCCCAATTACTCCGTTTCGGCATACAGCCCACCATCATCGATGCCAAACCAGGTCCGGACCGAACTTCCAAAGCCATTGCGGTTCATGCCCGGACCCTGGAACTATTGAGGCAGTTGGGTCTGGCCGACCAGCTGCTTGCGGACGGGTTTCCGGCTTATGGCATACAGGTGCATGGCCGGAAAAAAAGAAAGGGCCGCATTCAGTTTACCGATATCGACCAACCTCACACGGCTTTTCCCTTCGTGCTGCTTGTCGGCCAGGAAAAAACAGAAAAATTGCTGGTTGACCGCTTGACGGCGCACGCTTGTCCCGTATCATGGGCAACCCGGCTGCTGTCGCTCCGGCAGGACGACCGTTCTGCGACTGTGGAGGTGGTGCAGAACGACGTCGTTCAACGCTGGCAGTGTAAATGGCTGATCGGCGCTGACGGAGCAAACAGCACCGTGAGGGATTGCCTGAAAATACCTTTTGAAGGAAAACGCTACCCGGGGGAGTTTTTTTTGGCCGACGTACACATAACGGGAGTTCAGAATCGACTGATAAACTTCTTTTTGCCGCGAAAAAGCCTGCTGGGAATCTTCCCGCTGGCTGGCGAAGGTCGTTATAGGCTGGTCGGTATGCTGCCCGAAATGGAGAATCGACCGTCCGGATTGGCTATCAACTATGCAGACATCAAACCGCTGGTGGATGAGGCGGTTGGCTTAGCGCTTCCGGTAAGCCAATGTCTCTGGATCAGCCGCTTTGCGGTGCACCGGCGGATGGCTGAGCAATTTGCCCGGCAGCGCTGCTTCCTGATCGGTGATGCTGCGCATATCCACGCTCCCATCGGCGGCCAGGGCATGAACAGCGGGATACAGGACGCGGTGAACCTGGCATGGAAGCTGGCCGGTGTGATCAGTGGGCGGACAGCCCCGCGGATACTGCATAGTTACGAGCGGGAACGGATGCCTGTTGCCCGTTCCATTATTCGCGCAACCGATGGTGCCTTTGGACTGGGGATGCGCCTGCGTGACCGGCTGAGCCCGCTACGGGATCTGCTGCTGACGATCGGAATGCGGTATATCGGCAGGAACCCGCGGCTACTGCAAAAGCTGTTTGATACCGCAGCACAGCTGGCCATCAATTACCGGAAAGCGGGGCTTGCCGTACACCATGCCACGGGCCGCCGTGTGCAGGCCGGCGACCGGCTACCTTTTCTTTCTGTGTTTGACGAAAAAACAAAAACCCAAACCGACTTACATCGTTGGTGTGAAAAACCGGGATTCGTGCTGCTATTATTGGGTACCATCAGCCATCATCACCTGCACATCGTCGGACAATGGATGCGTCAGAAATACCCCCGGGAAATGCACCTTTATTACCTGCCCTATTCCCCTCGGAACCAACCGGTTTTTGATGCGTTTGAAATAAAGCCGGATGGCACCAAAACCGTACTTATCCGACCCGACATGCATATTGGCTATATTAACGACATGCTTAACGTGAGCCTTATTGACACCTATATGGAAGAGGTAATCGGATGGAAATATTTTGGCCATTTGCCAGAAAATCCTTAATTATGTGCATAACTAAATTAAGCGGAACAAGACAAAAATGACGGGTGTGCCAATGCAATATGGCCACAACCTGCAGCCGAACATGCCGGCTTTTCCGGCCCTGCTGCCGGAAGACGTGATCGACCAGTAGTGAATAACGCCCATGGACAACCAATCGATAATCTGGGAGACAAAACCCTTCCCCGCGCTTTCGCTGGAAACGTTGTACAAGATCCTTCAGTTACGCCAGGAGGTGTTCGTATTGGAGCAGGCTTGTGTATACAGCGACCTGGATGACAGGGACCAGCAATCGGCACACCTGATGGCGTGGCACGGCGCGCGGCTGGTGGCGTATACCCGCCTGATCCCTCCGGGAGTTACTTATGCCGAAGCCAGTATCGGGCGGGTCGTCATTGCCCGGGATTTTCGGAACAGGGGGCTTGGAAACGAGCTCATGCAGCGGAGTATCAGCGAATTGTATCGGTTATTCGGCCAACAGGCCATCACCATCAGCGCTCAGCAGCATCTCCATCTCTTTTACAATAGGCTGGGGTTTGCACAGACCAGCGAACCTTACATGGACGCCGGGATTCCGCATATCCGCATGCAGCGCGGTCCGGATACCATCAAATAAGCATCACATTGGGTTTTATGGCGGAATCCCCGTATTTTAGTGGCGATGAATCTGGACTATGGAAATCTGACGGGCGAAATGATCCAGCTGGTGATCGCCGTGCTGCTGATCCGGCTGCTGATCTGGGTGTTTTATGCCAATACCGTGCGGAAGACACTGTTACTGGTTGCGCCTGAAAACCGCCTGATGAAACCGGGGATGGCGTGGCTGCTGGTGGTGCCGCTCTTTAATATTTATTGGAATTTTGTCGTCGCGTCCCAGATGGCCGATTCCCTGACCAATGAGTTCTACGATCGTAAAATCGCGGAAGAAGAACAGCCCGGGCGGGCGATGGGCCGGCTTTATGCCTGGTTATTCCTGCTGTCGAATATTCCTTTTCCCCCGTTTATCCTGGTCACTGTTGCCCTGCTGAGCTTCGTCTATTTCATTGGGTACTGGGTAAAGCTAAATAACTTCCGGAACCTGCTGGTTGAACACGAAAAATTCAGGAACGAACAATAATCCGATTGCCGTATGCGGTTAGACGTACTGACATCCTACCTGGAATCCCTGGCCCCGCTGGCCTACCAGGAGTCCTATGATAATTCCGGGCTGCTGGTCGGCTCGCCCGATCGGGAAGTGCACCATGCCCTGGTTTCGCTGGATTGCACGGAAGCAGTGGTCGATGAGGCTATCCGACTTGGCTGCGACCTGATCATTTCACATCACCCGATTGTTTTCCGTGGACTGAAACGGTTCAATGGCAGCAATTACGTCGAGCGGGTTATTATTAAGGCAATAAAACATGATATCGCCATTTATGCCATCCATACCAACCTGGATAATGTTGCCGGGGGCGTAAACGGGAAAATCGCTGAGCGGCTCGGCCTGCGGCAGACACAGATCCTCCTGCCGAAAGGAGATTTGCTGAATAAGCTGGTGGTGTTTGTGCCGGTAGATCATGCGACAGCGGTACGTGAAGCATTGTTTGCTGCGGGTGCGGGGGATATTGGTAAATACGACGCCTGCAGCTTCAATGTAGCGGGATACGGAACCTTCCGTGCCGGCGAGGGAACCCAACCGTTTGTCGGCCAACAGGGCGAGCTTCACCGCGAGGAAGAAACCCGCGTGGAGGTAATCTATCCGTCGGACCGCCAGCAGGCGGTTTTGAAAAGCCTTTTTGAAACGCACCCATATGAAGAGGTGGCATACGACAGCTACCGGCTGCAAAACCATCACCCCTTGGTGGGCAGCGGCCTGATTGGCCAGCTGGAGCAGCCAATGGACGAAATGGATTTTCTTGGGCTGCTGAAAGAAAAATTGGCAGCAACGGTCATCCGGCATACCGCGCTCCGCGGCCAACCGATAGCGCGGGTGGCGGTATGTGGCGGGGCCGGAGGTTTTCTGTTAAAGCCGGCGATCCGGGCCGGAGCGGACGCCTTTGTAACGGCGGATTACAAGTATCACGAGTTTTTTGATGCAGAGGGAAAAACGGTTATCGCCGACGTGGGACATTTTGAAAGCGAACAGTTTACGCAGCAATTATTGTTGGAAATTATTCAAAAAAAATTTCCTACCTTTGCAGTCCGTTTGACGGGCATAGACACGAACCCCATTAAATATTACAGTTAAATGGAACAAACCATAGAACAAAAGCTGAAAGCCCTTTGGCTGCTGCAGCGCATACACACCAAGATAGACCGGATTCGCCAGGTAAGGGGGGAATTACCGATTGAAGTGAGCGACCTGGAAGATGAGATCGCCGGCCTGGAAACCCGGATCGAGAAAGTCCGCAACGAGCTGGATGAAATGGAAGATTCCATCGTTAACCGGCGGAATATGATCAAGGAATCGGAAGCGGCCATCCGGAAATACGAGAGTCAGCTCAATGAGGTAAAAAATAACCGGGAGTATGACGCAATCACCAAGGAAATCGAAATCCAGGGGTTGGATATTCAGGTGAGCGAGAAAAAAATCAAAGAGTTTGAGTTCGAAATCCGGAATAAAACGGAGGTTTACGAAAATACCCAGGAAACACTGGAAACCGCAAAAAAAGACCTCGATATAAAGCGGGGCGAACTGGATACCATTACCTCGGAAACGCAGAAGGAAGAAGATGAGCTGATCAGCAAGGGAGATGGTGCCGAAAAAGACATTGAAGACCGCCTGCTGCGGGTTTACCGGCGGTTAAGGGGTACTTATAAGAATGGGCTTGCCGTGGTTTCCATTGACCGCGATAGCTGTTCGGGTTGCCACAACAAGATTCCACCCCAGATGCAGCTGGAAATCCGCCAGCGTAAAAAAATCATCGTTTGCGAACACTGTGGACGTGTCCTCGTGGACGAAGGGCTGGTGCAGGAAGTGGAAACGGAACTAGCGTAAGCTCAGCAGTTTCACCTGTATTTCCAATAGTTCATCTTTCCGCTGGACAATGAATGACACGCGCCTCCGCGCAACCATAAGTGTCTTCTTGTATTGCACGAAATTCTGGCTGGCGTCGTTGTTTATCGCAATGACGACGTCCCCCTCTTTCAGGCCGGCGATGTCGGCCGGTGAGCCTGGAATGATGGACCCTACCACGATCGCTCCGTTTATGTAAAACAGTTCCAATCCGGAGTACGCCCGTTCAAACGGTTCGCGGTAAAGGCTGTTTGGCTTCAGGTAAATTTCCCGTTTTTCGTAATTGAAGATCGTATTAAACCGCTTGAGAAGCTGGTTGCCGATCAGTCCGCCCAGATACGGGTAGGAGGTTACGTTGTACACGTCGTCAAAAACCATGGTCGGCACGTTACGGAACCGAAACGGCCCCAGCCGGAATTCCTTTACCATAGTCATTTCCATGGCCAGTTTTCCTCCAACACCATGCGCCTGAATCTGAAACCGCTTCCGCGATTTGCGAATGACTGCACTGTCCTGTTCAAAATCCCGGGAAAGCACCAGGGCCAATCCTGCTCCGACATCGTAAAGAAACCGTGTGGTAATCGGATGATTATCGCGTACCCGGGCCGACTGAATGGGAAGTGTGCGGATGAATGGCCGCAGCAAGTGTCCACCCCGTGGATACCGGATAGTACCCGGTGAGCAAATCTCAATTTCATTCACGTCATAGTCGATCTTAACAATGTACCGACTGAATAAGGAATAGCCGATTACGCCATCGATCCGGGTACCGTATACGTAAGACAGAAACTCGTAGTTGTTGATATGAAAATTAAGGCTATCGATGACATAACCGTTAAGTTCGAGCCGCTGGTTGTACAGAAACCATGCTTTCCTTATGCCGGCAATACCGCGGATATTGATGTCGGAAACTTCCGGCTTTAATTCAAGCAGATTGGCGGTGGCGGAGTCGAGCGAAATGCCGCTGCTGCCGGTGTCCAAAATGAAGGTAAGGGTATCGGGGCGGCCAACCAGCAACCCCCGGACCAGCACCACACTTTCCGCAGCCAGTGAGAACGGCACGGTGGCCAATGTTTCCGATGCCGGCCGGACGTATTCTTCCTGTGCCTGCGCGCGCGGAGCGATAAACAGGTACGTAAGCAAAAACAGCGTAGCAATCAGCAGGGCGCTCATGGAAATGCCTATCGGTTAGCTTATTCAAAGATAGGGTTAATCTGGGAAGTATCATAGGCAATCCGTATCTTCATCCCCGGAAAAAACAGGCATTTATGGACACGCTTGACACAACCCCCAACACCCGGCTACCGGAAAATCATCCGGTAGTGTCGCTCATTCTCCTGCTGTCATTGGTGCTGGGAGGCGCCCTGGTGTTCGGACTGCTGTCGGTCGGGATTGCCTTTGCGGCGACAGGGGGCGGTGCCGCGGGCATCGGCCATTTGCTGGAGGGGGAGAATCCCGACGCGGGCTTTATCAAAATCATTCAGGCCGGATCAAGCGTCGGTATGTTCGTCATCCCCGCGCTGCTTTTTGCCCTGGTGGAAAAAAGGAGAACCCGGTACCTGGATTTTACAACGCCGGTAAATCCCACATTGTGGTTTCTGGTCGTTGCCATTATGTTCTTTTCGGCTCCGGTATTGGACCAGAGCATTAAGATCAACGAAAGCATGCAGCTCCCCGGGGCCCTTTCGGGGATTGAAAACTGGATGAAGGCAAAGGAAGCTGAGCTGGAAAGGCTGACTGCACTGCTGCTTTCCGACACGACGTATTGGGGGTTGCTGATTAACCTGGTCGTCGTTGCGGTTATACCCGCCATCGGCGAGGAATTCCTCTTCCGGGGATGTGTGCAGCGCATCGTGACACGGTGGTTCCGGAATCCCCATGCCGGCGTGTGGATTACCGCTATTATTTTCAGTGCGATCCACCTGCAATTTTACGGTTTTTTGCCGCGCATGCTGCTGGGGGCGCTGTTTGGGTACCTCCTCGTGTGGGGAAAAAATATCTGGCTCCCGATACTGGCTCATTTTCTTAATAACGGAGCGGCAACGGTATCTGCCTTTTACCTGCAGCGGCAGGGGAAAACACTCGATGACCTGGACTTCGGAGAACAGATTCCTTCGTATTTATATTTTGTTAGCTTTGTGCTGACAGGTGTGCTGCTGTATCAGTATTATCGATCTGCATCGGAAAAGAGACGTGTAAAACGATACCGGCAGCTTACCTGAATTGCAGGAACATGGAAAAAGACTGGATTAAATTAATTACAACCGCCAGCCCCATTGAGGCGGAAATGATCAGGCAGCTGCTTGAGACCAATGGGATCACAGCGGTGGTATTGAATAAACAGGACTCGTCTTACCGGTTCGGACAGATCGAGCTTTACGTGCATGAATCGGTGTCGGCAACCGCGGGGGAGCTTATTGCCGGGCAAAACGGCCTGGACGGATAACATCAACGCCATGAGAGTCCGCGCCATCACCGCCCTGTTCTTCGTGATTGTTCTGCTGGCATCGCTGCTGCTGGGGAAATATACATTCGGATTGTTTTTTATCGTATTAAGCATCTGGTGCCTTAATGAGTTTTACCGGTTGCTTAGAGGGAGCGACGCACGACCCAACCGTATCATGGGCTCGTTGCTGGGACTGTTCGCCTTTGGCCTTTATGCTGCGCATTACCTGTTTGGTCTTCCGCAGCGATATGCCCTGCTCTGCATACCCTGCGTTGTGCTGGTGTTTATTGCCGAACTGTATCGGAAACAGCTAAAACCGTTTACGGGAGTTGCCTACACTTTCCTGGGATTTATTTATGTGGTATTGCCGTTTGCATTTTTCTTTACCCTCGCCTTTGTCACGGGATCATACACGGAACAGCTGCCGCTTGGTTTTATGCTGATCCTGTGGGGAAACGATACCGGGGCTTACCTGGTGGGCAAGTATACCGGCCGACATAAACTGTTTGAACGGGTTTCGCCTAAAAAAACATGGGAAGGACTGGCCGGGGGCATACTGCTGGCGCTGCTTATCGCCTGGATCATCAGTCGCTATTTTATGGTGCTGAACGGTTGGCAATGGGCCGTTGTGGCGCTCATCATCGCCTTCTTCGGCACGTTTGGCGACTTGGTGGAATCGCTGTTCAAGCGCAGCCAGAAAATAAAGGACTCGGGGGCGATTCTGCCGGGGCACGGCGGGCTGCTCGACCGGTTTGACGGGCTGCTACTGGCCGCACCTGTTGTTTTCGTATTCCTTAAATTGATACTCTGATCTTTTTTGCTCACAAACCACGATACCTCATGGAAACTGCTATACATCCGGACACGTTTGGGTTCCTATCCGACATCAGCATGCACAATAACCGGGAATGGTTCCAGGCCAACCGTGAAGCCTATGAGCGTGCCTGGCTGAACATGAAGAACTTTACACAGGCAGTGATAACGGGGCTGGCGGAAACTGACCGGTACATTACCGGGGATATTCCGGTATCCAAATGTGTATTTCGTATTTACCGCGACACCCGGTTCAGCAAAAATAAAGACCCATACAAAAACTGGCTCGGGGCAGGGATATCCACCGCCGGGCGCAAACTGAACGGCCCGGAATATTACCTCCATATCCAGCCGGGAAACAGTTTTGCGGCAGGGGGATATTGGCGGCCGGAGAAAGACCACCTGGCGGCCATCCGCCAGGAAATTGATTACAACGGCGCACAGCTGGTGGAAATACTGGATGGACCCGCATTCCGGGGCCATTGCCGGCTCGACCGCGATGAAATGCTGAAACGGCCGCCTGTGGGGTACAATGAAGACAACCCCTACATCGACCTGCTTAAGTTAAAGAGTTTCACCGCGTCCGAACCCCTGACCGACGCGGTATTGTCGGGTCCGGGAGGACTTAAAGCGGTACTTGCGGCCTTCCGGCGGATGTATCAGTTCAAATTGTTTTTGCACGAAGCGTTGGGTGATGCGGATTAACTAAAGCGCATTATCCCGGGAAGCTGATTTTGCCCATGTAAACCGTGGGGGCGCCCAATATGGGATAGGCCTCCGCGGCGCTACCGGTAACCGTTTCATTGGCGAGCAGCGCAAAGAGTGCGGCTTCCTTGGCATCGGGCAGCAGTCCGAGCGCGTCAAAGGCGGTGATCGGTGTCGCCGGAAGACCATCGCGGATCAATCGCATCAACAGGGGGTTATGCAGACCTCCCCCACTCACATATACCCGAGCCTTGGGATCATTACCATTCAGTACCTGTTGTATGGCCGCAGTAATTGCCGCGGCGGAAAAAGCACACAACGTCGCCATTACATCACTGTTTTCCATGCCGGCCGTACCCGAATCCTGCTGCGCCCGGTGCAGGTATTCCAGGTTAAACAGTTCGGGCCCGGTGGTTTTGGGAAAAGGGAGGCCAAAGAAAGGGTGCTCCAGCAGGGCCCGCAGTAGGTTTTGATTTACCGTACCGGATGACGCAACGCGTGCATCGCGGTCCATCTCCGCACCCAGGTGCCGCTGCATGTACTGATTCATTAACGTGTTACCGGGTCCGACATCGGTGGCGAAACCGGTTCCCCCTGCAGTTGACGCCGGCAGGAAGGTAAAGTTGGCAATTCCGCCGATATTCAGGAGGAGCCGGGTCTCGGTTTCATGCGAAAACAACAGGGAATCCCCATATACTGCCAGCGGCGCCCCTTCTCCGCCCCCGGCCACGTGTTTTTGCCGAAAATCAGAAATGGTAATGATTCCGGTGGCCACCGCAATATGGTCGCCATCCCCGATCTGCAGTGTGCTGTCAGGAAAACGCCGGTCGCCGGTAAGCCAGCGTGGTGCGTGGAATACCGTTTGTCCGTGGCTGGCGATAAGATCGACCTGCTCGGGGGATACCCCCCACCCGAGGAGCGCCTCATTTACCAATGCGCCATGGGTACGTCCGATTAGGGCGTGGAGGCCGCACAGTTGCTGCTGGTCAATGGTCCGTTTGGCAAAGATATCCTGTATCTGGCGACGGAAATCGGAGGCGTAGGGTTTGGTACAGCTGTGTTCGAGCTGAAGCGCCGTACGGCGGCCGCTACCCGTAATCCGGCAAAGCGCAATGTCCAGCCCATCGAGTGACGTACCCGACATCAGGCCCACGATGACGCGCTCTGCCTGTGTGGCCATGCCGTACAGTTTTTCAACATAGGGATTCATGATTTAAAGATAAGGGTAATGGAAGGAAGTTACAAATAGGCAGATACGTCTTGCATATCAGGGCAACTTTATCTAAGTTTGGACCGGGTTTTAAGTTCCTTTTTTAATCGTTTGCAGCGCAAACATATGTAAAGCACAGGCTATGAATTTTCCTACTGACTTAAAGTACACGAAAGACCACGAATGGCTACGCGTTGAAGGCGACGAGGCCGTGGTAGGCATTACGGATTTCGCGCAGCGCGAACTGGGTGATATCGTTTTTCTCGACATCCCGTCTGTCGGTGAGGAAGTAGCCCGTGATGAGGTTTTTGGCACGGTGGAGGCAGTCAAAACGGTCTCTGATTTATTTATGCCCGTATCCGCCACGGTGTTGGCCATTAACGACAAAATAGACGGCTCCCCCGAACTCGTCAATCAGGACCCGTATGGAGAAGGCTGGCTGGTGCGTATAAAAATGAATAATCCGGCCGACGCCGCGGGATTGCTTTCCGCCGATGCTTATGCGGCGCAGGTTTCCGCTTAGGGCGATCTTTGGCATTATAATCGCTCCATAGCGCGGATGAAACATTACATTTGGTCATTACTTTGGTCGGTAATCATATTGGTGCTGTGCAGCCTGCCCTCGGAAACCACTGCCGATGTCCCCAAATTTCCGGGGATCGACAAGCTGGTTCACACGGGCTTTTTTTTCGTGCTCGCCGTATTGCTTTATTATGGAGAAATCCGCAAACGGGGCACATCGCGGCCCTCCCTGCGGATATCCATTAACGTCGTCCTGTTTTCTGTATTATTTGCCCTGCTCATCGAATACCTGCAGTGGCAGATTTTTACGTACCGGTCTGCAGAGGCCTGGGATCTTTTTGCCGATGTCGTGGGTACGGGTATGGGCGTTTTTGCCTACCTGTTACTGCACAATACCTATCGTTATGAAGAATAAACGTCCGATTTGCTTCGTCGCCTGCCTGCTGTTGCTGCTGTCTTTCTCAGCCTGCAGCGTGTTCCGAAAAGGCTGCAAGTGCCCGACGGTGCACCGCCATGAAGCTATCTCACCAAACTGAGACCGCTGCCGGCCAGCTATAGGGCATGGGCCAGTGTCACTACGCTTACGCGGACCGTGGGGTCTGCCAGCAGTGCCGCGGCACAGGCCTCTACCGTAGCTCCGGTGGTCAGTACATCATCCACCAGCAGGATGTGCTTGCCGGACAACAGCTCCGGATCGGTCACCTCGAACACTTTTCTACTGTTTTCAAATCGTTGGTAACGCCCCTTCCTGGTCTGGCTCTTTGTGGGTCGGCACTGCCTCAGCCCATTTTCGATCAGTGGCTTTTGCATGGTTACCGAAAGGCCCTGGCCGAAGCTTGCGCTCTGGTTGTAGCCCCGGCGGCGCAGCTTGCGGGGGTGTAGCGGAACGGGGATGATGCAGTCTGCTTTGCTGTAGGGCGCGGTACCGCAGAGCACTTCGCCGTATTTCCTGCCCATGGCCACGCCGATATCCGGCCGGTTCCGGTATTTGAGCAGGTGTACGATGTTTTGTACACGCGAGGGTTCATAAAAATACAGGTATGCCGTTACGCCCTCGAGAGGCACCCGCCCCCAAAGCTGCCTCGCACCGCGGTTGGCGGGGTCTTTATGGAAATGGGTGTAGGGAAGGTGATACGCGCATGCGACGCAGATCACCGGCTCTCCTTTACCAAGGACAGCTCCGCATCCGGCGCAGGCAGGAGGAAAAAAGAGGGATACGAAATCACGCAGGTGCGGTTTGATCAGCATCGGTTACCGGGTTGATACCGATAAAGGTAAGCAATCGGGGAAGAAAACTCAAGCGCTGGGTGCGGCGGATTCTTTAATGGCCAGCTGCCCGCAGGCTGCATCGATGTCCTTTCCGCGACTTCTGCGGATATTGGTGATGATGCCTTTTTGCCGGAGGAACGCCGCAAACTGATCGATCTTGTCCACCGCGGCATTTTCAAAATCAGCGAATGCAATGGGATTATATTCAATAATATTCACCTTGCAGGGCACGTGCTTGCAGAAAGCCGCCAGCTCCCGGGCATCGCTTAGCTCATCATTGAACCCATTGAATACAATGTATTCGTAGGTTACCGGATTCTTTGTTTTTGCGTAAAAATATTTCAGCGCCTCAGCCAATGCGGCGAGTGAATTTTGCGTATTGATGGGCATGATTTCATTCCGCTTTTGGTCATTGGCGGCATGCAGGGACAGGGCCAGGTTAAATTTTACACCGTCGTCACCCAGCTTTTTGATCATTTTGGCAATACCGGCTGTTGAAACCGTGATCCGCTTTGCGGCCATGTTAAGTCCGTCGGGAGCGGTGATCCGCTCAATGGATGCCAGCGTGTTGGCATAATTGAGCAAGGGCTCTCCCATACCCATGTACACAATGTTGGTCAGCGGCTGCCGGTAGTTCTCCTGTGCCTGTCCGGTGATGAGCACTACCTGATCGTAAATCTCGTCGGCATTCAGGTTGCGTTTACGGTCCATATAGCCGGTTGCACAAAATTTGCAGGTAAGACTGCAGCCCACCTGCGAACTGACGCAGGCAGTCATGCGGTCGGGAGCCGGAATCAGCACCCCCTCGACAATGTTTCCGTCGGCCAGCACGAAACTGCTCTTGATCGTGCTGTCCGCGCTACGCTGTGCGCGCAGCACCGTGGCTGCGTTGATGACAAAGTGCGTATTGAGTTTTTCACGGAGCGGTTTGCTGAGGTTGCTCATTTGGTCAAAATCGGTACAGGCTTTCTGCCAGAGCCATTCGTAAACCTGTTTAGCACGGAACGCCTGTTCGCCCATGTCGGTCAGGTGCCCGCGGAGCTGTTCCAGCGAGAGTTTGCGGATGTCGATTTTTGCTGTTGAATGAGCCACGGCACAAAGATACGGCTTTTACAGGATTTTGGTTAAGCACTTAAAAATTCACACATTTGTAGCGATGTGCATCCGCCTGGATATAAAACGGTTTATACCATGACTACGCTTCTTTCCGCAGATTATATTGTGCCGGTGACCCAACCGCCCGTGAAAAACGGGGTGCTTGAAATCACCGGGGATGGTACCATTGTAGCGGTACACTCCCCGGATAGCCGGGCATTGGCCCGTCGGGAAGTCTACCGCCACCGCGGAATAATCGTGCCGGGTTTTGTCAACGCCCATTGCCATCTGGAATTGTCGCATATGCTGGGTGTAATACCGAAGCATACCGGCCTGGTTCCATTTCTCCTGGCTGTGATGCGCTCACGGATCGCAGCGGAAGACACGGTGTCGCAGGCGATGGAAGCGGCGGATGAGCAGATGGCGGCCAACGGTATCGTTGCGGTAGGCGACCATGCCAATAACAGCCTTTCGGCGACGATTAAGCATCGGAGCAGCCTGCACTACCATACCTTTGTCGAGACCATTGGCGTAGAACCCGAGCTGGCAGCGGAGAAGCTTCGGCTGTCGCGCGCGACAGCGGAAACCTTTGACGCGCGTCGCGTATCAATTACCGCGCACGCCCCCTATTCCGTATCGGGAACACTGTTTGCGTTGCTCGATGGGGCAAGGGAGGTGCCAGTGCCACTAAGCATACATAACCAGGAAAGTGCGGCGGAAAACGATTTCTTTCGCGATAAAAGTGGGGTATTCCTGGACTTTTACCATGCACTGGGGAAGGACATTTCAGGATTCGCTTCCGGCGCGGAAACCGCGTTGCGGGCCTATGTACCTTACCTCGGGGAACAAACACCGCTGCTGCTGGTACATAACACATTTTCGGTCGCGGGGGACATCCGGTTTGCCGCCGCAGCCGGACGGGAGGTAACGTGGTGCCTTTGTCCGAATGCAAATTTATATATCGAAGGTACCCTGCCCCATGTGCCCGATTTCATCCGGCATGACCAGCGGATTGCCCTGGGCACCGACAGCCTGGCCTCCAACGGCCAGCTTTGTATACTGTCGGAACTCCGGACATTGCACGAACATTTTCCTGAACTGCCATTTACGGAGACCATCAAATGGGCAACAATTAACGGAGCGTTGGCACTCCGCCTGGCGGACAGGTATGGCTCATTTGAAAAAGGCAAAAGGCCCGGAATTAACCTCCTAATGCATACCGATGGACTGGCAATCACACCGGAAACGACCGTCCACCCACTTTAACAACCCCATGATGATGACCAATCCGCATCCCCATGACATGAAACAACCCCATTATGTGGTCGTTGCTGCAATCATTCAGTACGGAGGAAATATCCTGTGTGTACAAAAAGGAGCGGGAAAATACCCCTACCTACAGTATACATACGAATTTCCGGGCGGAAAAATTGAAGAAGGGGAAACCCCGGACGCTGCGCTCCGGCGGGAGATCAGGGAAGAATTGTGCCTTGACATCCAGATAACCGACGCCTACCTGACTGTGGAGCACGGTTACCCCGATTTTAGCATTACGCTGCAAAGCTACCTGTGCACGGTTTCCGATGTGCGGGCGTTGCAACTTAATGAACACGTTCATGCCCTATGGCTACCCCCGGCGCGACTTGCCGAACTGAACTGGGCTGCGGCAGACCGGCCCATTGTTCGCCGGCTTTCGGAAGCCGGAGTGGCAGCTAGTAAATAATCCAGAAAATCAGTCCGAATAGCCCACCGAGCACCACCCCGACCAATACCTCTTCAAGTACGTGGCGTTTCAGGTATAGTCGCGACCAGGCCAATAATGGTGCAAAAAGCAGGAAAATGGCCCCGGCTACGGCATTCATATGCAGAATCAGCAGCCCGAGGAAGGTATGGAAAGCCAGGTGCATCGAGGCCTTTACACGGGTGTTTACCAACTGGGATACCAGCAGCAGTGAAAAGGCGCAGATCATGCCCAGCCGCAGGGTACGGTTCTGGTCCGTAATCCAGACGATGGCCGTGACGACCAGCAGCAGCAGCGTGGTCACGATAAACCATTGCTGACGCTGGGCCTGATCCGATACATCCAGGTTGGTATACTTGCCTTTCCGGACACCGAGCAGCGTCCGCAGGCCAACCGGAATAAAGATACCTCCAATGATCAGGAGCGTGAGCAGTCCGGCTTTCGCAACAGGCTCGGTGCTGAAAAGCAGAAATATAATAAACACCGGAAGGGTCAAAAAGGGATGGCCGAGCGTGGAGACGAATGTGGCAAATTTTGTTTTCAAGGGTAATAATGTACGATAAAAAGTGCGTAGCCGGCCGTCATCATTGCCAAAGTCCGTTCAACTCCCCGATTTCAGCGATGAATTTGCTTTCGAAGGCTAAGGTAACTAATCTCCGGGAAGTTAGCAATAGGGCTGGCACACCCTTAATACTGGTTGGTGGACAGCAGAACAAGCGTGCAGGCCCGAATGGTATCAATCCCTGCGGCCTGCGCCCTTGCTTCCAGTTCCGGATTTTCGGTGCCGGGATTAAAGATGAGACGCTGCGGTTTGGTATGGATGATGTAATCGTAATACAGGGGTTGCGTCTGCGGGCCGATATAGAGGGTAATGCTGTGAATGTCCGGCAGCGGATCTCCGGCAGGCTGAATAGCAACACCTGCAACCTCGCCTTTTTTTATTCCGATGTTGACAATTTCATGTCCCGCATCAACCAGGCGGTGAGCCGCGAGGTACGCGTACCTGGCAGGGTTGGGAGTTGCCCCGATGATGAGTGTTTTCTTTTTGTCCATGACGTCAAGCACGATATACAAAGATACGGTTTTCCGTTATTCATCGCCCGCAAATTCACCCTGTGCCGAATAGGCTGCCTGCCGGATGACGGGCATATCGAGAATTTCATACAACTCATCCAGGTGAAGCAGGCTGGCATTGACCAGGTTCGTCAGCAAAACAATGGTGATGTCTTTTTTTAGGTCGCGGATAAACAGGCTACGGAAGCCGTGCCACCACCCCGTGTGGTAAACCACTTGGTGATTGCCCGGGTCAAACGTGCGCCAGCCATAGCCGTAATTAAACAGTGTTTTGATGGGCTTGCTGCGGCCGACATAGGCCGAGTCCTGTGTCTCCATTTTGAGCAGACGCCCATCCCGCAGGGCACGGTCAAACAGGAAAAGATCCTGCACGGTACTGTATGTGCCCTTATCCCCCACGGGACCGTCCTGAAAATTCTGGACAACCGAACGGCGCCATACCCGGTCGTGGCCAATCACTTTGACCGGTATTTTTTCATATACCGCCTTGGAATATACCGCCGTATTTTTCATTCCCGCCGGACCGAATATGTTTTCCTGCATATAAACCGCAAAATCCTGGCCGGTTACCTTTTCCACAATGGCGGCGAGGATCATGTAGTTGGTGTTGTTATAAAAATACCGCACATCCGGACTGGCATACTTCTCCGGCTTGTGTTTTTCGAAGAGCGCCATAACGTCCATGTTCGTCATCCCTTTTTGCCGGTCGGGCCATACCTTATCGGTAAAATACAGGTAATTGGTTAAGCCGGAACGATGGCTGAGCAACATTTTAATGGTAATGCCGGGATATGGGAAATTAGGAAAAAATTCATCCACCGTTTGATCAAGCGAGATTTTCTCTGCTTCCCAGAGTTGGAGTATGGCCGTCGCTGTCAGTGGCTTGGAAACCGACGCCAGCTCAAATTGAGAGGTGATGTTCAGGCTGTCTTTGTGCAGGTAATCTGCCCAGCCGAAGGCATGCTGGTAAATGATTTTGCCGTTTTTGGCCACCAGCACGTTCCCGTTGAATCCGGAGCGGCGGTGCAATCGCTGCATAAATGCATCGAGCCGGGGGTCTGCCCCGGCGCTATCGTAGATCAATGCCAGGCTATCTTTTTCGTGCTGTTTTTTTTCGGCGCGGATTTTTCTCTTTTCGGAAGACGTACATGATGCGACAAGCGCGGTAAACAAAAGAAATAAGAAAGCGAGTCTGAATACGTATTGCACTATGCGATTAACTATTAAATGATGGACGAAAATTATGCGCGGGCTAAATTAGGGTAATATAGCCCCAATACAAAATCCCCTGCTGTATTTAACGGATATATTACGGTTGTATTATTTAATCCGCCACCCCCAGCGCATTTCGCAACAGGATTTCAAAGGCGCTTTCCGAGGGCAGCGGCATTTTGGCGTGGACGAAGCGACCGTCGGGGTCGATGAAAATGAACTGGGGAATCACCGACGCGCGGTATTCCTGCCCAAAGGCACCGTTGTCCAGCACCCGCCACTGCAATACCGATTCGGACTTGTTTTTAGCGCTAATGCGCCATTTGCTTTCGTCGCGGTCGACACTTAACGCAAGAAAACGGACTGGCTGGTCCTTATATTTAATCGCCAGTTTTTCAAAGAGTGGCGACAGCTTTTTACACGGTGCGCACCAGGTCGCCCAAACGTCAATAAGCAGGTGTTGGCCGCGAAGATCGCCCAGCGATACTGTGTTACCGGTTAAGTCCATCGCCTGGAATACGGGAGCGGCGGCTCCTGCATTCAGGCGCTGCAGCCGGTGATAAGTTTGCATTAGCCGTCCGCTTAGTTGCCCGTCGGAAATCTGCCCTGCATACCGATCGATCAGTGCCGCCCGCTCGAGTTCATCCGTAATGCTGTTCAGGCTTTTATCCAGCTGCCAGTAAAAAGCCCGGTTCCTGAAATCACCTTCAGGCAACGTGTTTATGCCTTCCAGCGCCTTTATATCCTGGCCGATATCAGCCTGGTTGGCCGCCGTGAGGTGGTCTATCACATACTCCATGTAGCTTTCATTCCCCAACAGCTGCTCGTCGGTCAGCGACACCCTCGCGCTTATTTCCTGCATTCCGGGAGTTAGTTCGGTATTTTCATCCGGAAACGCGGCAAGGCGGTTTTGCCGGTACGTGTTCCAGTAATTGAGGTACTGCACCGCCAGCAGCTTATCAATACGCGCATTAAAATCGTCATGGGTGGTATAGCCGTCCACCGTTTTGAAGCGTTTGCGCCCGCGCAGGGCTTTCTTCCATTCCTGGTGGATTGCTGTGCTAAAACCTGCCGGATTATCCAGGAAGGTATGCTGTTGTAGGTAATGGTCGGCTATCGACCGGATTTGCGCGGGGGGTGAAAGCTGGTTTTCCGCAAGCCGGGTGCCCGTTACTGTTAACTCGTTTGCCTGTTCATTCAGCCGGGCTTTGATGTAAACGCTATCGGTTCCACCGAAGTAAACCTGCTTTCCGAAATAATCATCGAAAATAATGACGTAATAATCGTCGGTGATATCATCCGCCAAAACATGATGGAATGTATTTTCATTGACGGGTATGGTGGCCAGGGTATCGTGGAGAACCGGATTGATAACATACAACGTGTGCAGTGGCAATGACGTGTCTATTTCTCCCGCTAATACAGTGGCCTTATAAGGTGGTGACACTTTCGGGACCAACAGGTAGGTCGTTACCCCACCGAAGACGATCCATACCGCTGCCAGCGGCAACAACCGTGAGGGTGGACTTAAAAACGCCCGCTTTAGGGTTTTATGGCGATACCACTGAAATCCGATGTACAACAGCAGGATAGCCATACACAGGCAGATGCCATCGGTATAGGTAAACCAGTAACCCAGGTCGCTTCTGACGCTATAGTCGCGGGATAAGATATGATAAGGGTACCAGTCGAAGTTAAGTCCCTGTGACCTGAGCAAAGCCCCACCCAGTAATCCACCGAATCCAACCAGAACGGACCAAATAAAACCCGGTATCAGTACGGCGATTACATACTGCACTACCGCTACGTACAGACTTGCCACGAAGAGCCGGGCAGCGAGCTGCAGGAGCGCCAGGTAAGGAATATCCAGCACCGCATTGACCGGTATGCCGGTAAGCCTAAGGGTAACCCAGCCCATCACCAATCCGGACAGGATCAGTGTGCCGATGGCAATGGCGTTACTGATGAGTACAATGGAAAACTTGGAAAAATAGATCGTAGACTTGGCCAGGGGCTGCAACTCCATGAGGCGCCATCCGCCATTTCGATGATCAAGCTGCGTGACCCTGCTGGTGAGCACAATAATCAGCAACGGAAAGAAAAAGTCCGTAAACGGGATCGTCGATTCCGTAATGAAGTTTAAATAGAACGAATAGGCAAAGGGCTTCGCTTGTTGAACGTTCCGAAAAAGGATGATTAGCAGCGTCATTAAGGGGAACAGGGCGCCCACCAGCGCACTCATTACATAGATGCCTGTTCCTTTTTTCTTGATGTGTTCCGCCCTGAGCGTGGCGATGAATGAGGTTCGTGTGGAAGTAGCCATGAGGTGTCAATTTGAGTTACTGGTTAGCGACATAAACCACTGTTCAAGGTCTTTTCCGCCACTGACCGGCCCCTCGAATTTCAGCTTCCCTTCGTGGATGACCCCGATGTGCGTACACATTTTTTCAATTTCGGTGAGCAGGTGGCTGGAAATGAAAACGGTTACGCCCCGTTCCCTATTGAGCCGCACCAGTAGTTGCCGGATTTCCATCATGCCGTGGGGGTCCAGCCCGTTGACCGGCTCATCAAGGATCAGCAATTCCGGGTCGCCCAGCAGCGCCATGGCAATGGCCAGCCGCTGTTTCATGCCCAGGGAATACTGACGGACCCTGCGCCTGCCATCCCGGGCAAGCCCTACCTGTGCGAGGGCGTGTGGAATGTGCTTTTCATCGATACCCCGTAGTCTGGCCATGTAACGGAGGTTGTTAATGCCGCTGAGATGCAGATACAAGGCGGGTTGCTCCACCAGTGCGCCGACTTTGGTAAACACGTGGGGCAACTGCTGTTGCAACGGCGCGCCGAACAGGCGGATGGCATCTCCCTGCTGCGGGATAATGCCCGTGAGCAGCATCATGGTTGTCGATTTTCCAGCACCGTTTGGTCCGAGAAAGCCGTAGATTGCCCCTTTAGGCACGTGGAGCGAAATACCATTGAGCACCTTTTTGTCCGCTGCATACTGAAAATCCAGCGCATCGGTTTGGATGATGTAGTCCATAATTGGTTCGTTTCTATGGGTATAGATGGACGACCGGTGTAAATTCCACAATAAATTTGTTAATTTTATCGTGTTGCCGTAAAACAAAAAGGCATAAAACCTTATTTATCCTTAACTAATGATTCACCTTAAAGCTTAAACAACATGCGTTTTATCATTGACGTGCTATTGACAGGATTAGCCATTTTCGTAGGGGCCTATATCCTTCCCGATTCAGCGGTACAGGTGGCGGGATTCTGGTGGGCGGTATTGGCCGGATTAATTATTGCATTGGTAAATGCCACCGTAGGTACGGTATTACGGCTTTTTACCCTGCCACTGAACATCCTGACGCTAGGGCTCGTTTCGTTTATTATCACCGTGCTGATGGTGCAGTTCACCAGCTACCTGATGGGCGGCAAGTTTGACGTGGCCAACTTCTGGTGGGCGGCGGTGTTTGCGCTGGTTGTCGCACTGATCCAGCTGTTGCTGGGCGGTATATTTGGCGGCAAGCCCCGGGATTAGAGGCTATCCATCAGTTTTTCGAAGGCCATGCTCCGGGAGGCCTTGAGCAGTACCAGGGCGCCGGTAACGGGGTGTTGCTGTAATGCGGCTTTTGCCGCATCGGTTGTATCGTGGAATTCGGCCCCGGGACGCTTATGCCGTGCAAACTCATGACCCACAAACAGCACCCGGTCGACCCCCATTGCGCAGGCCAGGTCTACCAGCTTCCGGTGCTCTTCAGGGGATGCTTCGCCCAGTTCAAACATATCGCCCAGGATAATCACTTTCCGGTCGGCCTTGAGCAGCTTCAGGTTTTCGAGCGCCACGGCCATGCTGCTGGCATTGGCGTTGTAGTAATCGCGGATAACAGTATTGGCTGCTGTTTTGGTCAACTGCGATCGATTGTTGGACGGTGTGTAATCGGTAAGCCCTTTGTTGATGTCAATTGCGCTGACACCGAAATGCCGGCCAACGCAAACCGCGGCCAACAGGTTTTCGGTATTGTAGGCGCCCGTAAGCCGTGTGGTTACCGTATGATGTGTATGGCTGCCGTGGGCATGCCACTGTATTTCCAGTACGGGATCGGCCGATTGCAGCAGACCAACGACGTCGTTACCTTCCGAAAAACCGTAGGTAACCGGTTGGTTAATGGCTCGTGATTCGGCCATTTCCCGCAGATTCGGGTTGTCCTGCTGTAAAAAAACAGTACCGCCATGGCCCGCCAGGTAGTCGTAAAGCTCCCCTTTGGTCCGCATGACCCCTTCAAAACCGCCAAAGCCCTCCAGATGGGCCTTGCCGACATTCGTAATAAGTCCGTGGGTCGGTTGGGCGATGTTGCAGAGAAACGCGATTTCGCCAGGGTGGTTGGCCCCCATTTCGACAATGGCCAGCTGCGTTTGTCTGTCCAGGGATAACAACGTGAGCGGCACGCCAATGTGGTTATTGAGATTCCCCTGGGTCGCGTAGGTGTTGAACGTTCGGGATAGCACGGCGTGCAACAGCTCCTTGGTGGTGGTTTTACCGTTGCTGCCGGTAATGCCGATAATGGGAATCCGGAGCCGCTCGCGATGATACCGGGCTAATTTCTGTAAGGCAGCCAGCACGTCCGCCACCAACAGAAAGCGATCGTCCTGCCGATACCGGGGCTCATCGATGACGGCATAGCGGGCCCCTTTTTCAAGAGCTTCCGCGGCAAACGCGTTGCCGTTGAAATGCGTGCCCTTAAGGGCAAAAAAGAGACTGTCGGGCTTAATGGCACGGGTATCGGTGGATATCCTCGGGCACTCTTGGTAATAGCGATATAATGACGCGGGTTGCATGGTACAAGTTTAGGCAAAAAAAGAATCTTTTTTGCCATTTTCATACGTGTCTGACCGGAGGGTTTTCAACGATTCAATTCTCGCTAGTCCCATTTGGCTTATTGGCATATTCAACTATTTTACTTATTCTTGTTTCTCCAAAAGAGTTTTTCTTGTACTAACCATCCTGTGCGGCACCGGGAATCACCGGGCTCGCGCAATTGATGAATACCTAAATAGAACGCATGAGGTTATTTACATTACTTGTTTTGCTGTGTTGTTCCGGAAATCTGCTGATGGCACAGTCGCCCACTGTCGAAGCGCTTACCGCTTATCCTTTTCCTTCCGAGTTGCGTACATCGGCCACGGGAAACCGGATGGTCCTGGCCATTAACCAACAGGGCCGCCGCAACCTGTATGCTGCCGAAGGCCCTTCATTTACCCTGAGTAAACTGACCGACTATGATTCAGATCTGGGCGACGAGATAACCGGCGTGCAGCTCTCGGCCGACGGAAAATGGGTTGTCTTTGTAAAGGGCGGGGATCATGGGGCGTATAACGGCACCACACCGCGAAACCCCGCCTCATTGCCGGAGCCACCGGAGGTCCAGGTCTGGAGCGTCCCTTTTGATGGCGGCGCACCCGTCCTGCTGGGCGACGGGGATGAACCGGCGATCGCTCCCGGGGACGACCAGGTGGCATTCCTGCGGGATGGACAGGTCTGGATCAGCCCGATAGATGGCTCGGAAAAGCCGGAACCCCTGTTTTACGCCAGGGGGGAGAACGGCTCCCTGCAATGGTCGCCGGATGGGCGGTCGCTGGCTTTTGTGTCGTCGCGGGGCAACCATTCCTTTATTGGTGTTTACCACGATAATGACCGGCGTGTTCAGTGGGTTGTTCCGGCGTTTGCGCACGACAGCTCACCGAGCTGGTCACCCGATGGAAAGCGGCTCGCCTTTGTGCGCCGGAATAGCTCCGGAGGCCTCCCGGACTCCATTTTGGCTCCGGTACACAACCCGTGGTCGATCTGGACGGCGAATATCGCCGGGGGTGCAGGAAGCTGTGTCTGGCAGTCGCCGCAGACCCCCCAGGGCGCCGTACCGACGACGCACGGCGGGACCAACCTGCGCTGGGCGGGAAAGAACCGCATCACATTTGTATCCTATCACGACGGGTGGCCGCACCTGTATTCCATACCCGAAACGGGCGGGGCAGCACTGCTGCTCACACCCGGAGACTTCATGGTGGAGCACATCACGCTTTCTCCCGATAAAACGTGGTTGCTGGCGAGCGCAAATACGGGGCCCGAAGGCGATGATATCGACCGCAGGCACCTGATCCGGGTACCGGTGGACCAGCCGGAGATGGAAGTGCTTACACCGGGGTCGGGTATTGAAACATTTCCGACGGTAACGGGGGATGGAGCACACGTCGTATTTTTCAGTGCTACGGCAACCCGCCCCACACTGCCCGCCATAGTCGACTGGCCCGGTACCGGGAAAGCCGCCCGGCTACTGGGGGAAGCGCTTATCCCCGACGTGTTGAAGAATGCTGCGCAGGTTGTGCCGAAGCGGGTGGAATTCAAGGCCCCGGATGGTAAGACCGTATATGGCCAGCTGTTTGAACCGAAAGGTGGGGCGGCAGCGAAACCGGCTATCGTGTTTATCCACGGCGGCCCGCAGCGACAGATGCTGCTGGGGTGGCACTATGGAGATTATTACGCCAATACGTATGCCCTCAACCAGTACCTGGCAAGCCGGGGCTTTGTGGTGCTGGCTGTCAACTACCGGCTGGGCATTGGCTACGGTTACGATTTTCATAAGCCGCTTTTTGCGGGGCGGTATGGCGCTTCGGAATACCAGGATATCAAGGCTGCGGGCGAATGGCTGGCGGCTTTGCCGCAGGTCGACGCCACCCGGATCGGGGTATATGGCGGGTCGTACGGCGGTTACCTTACAGCGCTGGCGCTGGGCAAGGATTCTGACTTGTTTGCAGCAGGGGTGGATATCCATGGAGTACATAATTATATTGGCCGGATTCCACCGGTAAGTGCCGAGCCGGCTCCCGATGCGGAGCAGGCAATTGCCCTGGCGAGGGATGCTTCGCCAGTATCGTATGTAAGCACATGGCGGTCGCCGGTATTGCTCATCCACGGCGACCACGATGGCAATGTGGACTTTCAGCAGAGTGTTGACCTTGTCCGCCGGTTGCAGCAGCACGATGTCCCGCACGAAACCTTGGTCATACCGGATGAAACCCATCACTGGATGTTGTATAAGCATCAGGTATTGGTGGATCAGGCAATTACCGACTTTCTCGAAAAACACCTCATAGAACAAAAACACCAATGATAATCAGCAAGAAGATTGGCCTGGGCCTTTTGTTGTTGGCCGGCCTTGTCTGGGGCAGGGCAAGTGCCCAGCAGGCCCCGCCACCAGGGCTTGATGCGTACATCGCCCGGGTACTTGAGACATTTGACGTTCCCGGCGTTGGCGTGGCCATCGTAAAAGATGGCCAGGTCGTCCTGGCAAAGGGATACGGCGTGAGGCGTCTCGGCAGCCCTGAACCGGTGGACGAACATACGCTATTCAGCATTGCTTCAAATAGCAAGGCATTCACGGCGACGGCGTTGGCCATGCTGGTCGAAGCCGGAAAGCTGAAATGGGAAGATCGGGTGATTGACTACCTGCCGTGGTTTGCGCTTTCGGATGATTATGTGACACAGCACCTGACCATCCGCGATCTCCTGGTACACCATAGCGGGTTGCCGGCTTATGTAAACGACCTCTTGCTGTTTCCACCGTCGACATTTACCCGCAGGGAACTGCTCACCAAACTGAAGGATGTGCCGCTGGAACACGATTTCCGGTCGGTTTATGCCTACGACAACATCCTGTACGTTGCCGCCGGCGAGGTGATCGAAGCCGTGTCGGGCATGGAGTGGGAAACATTTATCCGCCGTCGAATTTTCGACCGGGTGGGTATGCCGAACAGCATCAGTCGTTTTTCCTCGTTACGGGATCAGCCGAATGTGGCGTATGCCCACGCCCGCCGGGAGGGAAAGGTGAGGCCGGTGGACTCGTTTTTTGACCGGAATATCGGTGACCCGGGAGATCCTGTGGGGGGTATCGCCTCTTCTGCGGCCGATATGGCCAATTGGCTTATTACGCACCTGGATTCGGGGCGCACACCGGAACATGGCCGACTGTTTGCGCCCGAAGCAACGGAACAGCTCTGGAAGATTGTCCGTCCGATGCCCATCTCCAGTGAACCGGAATGGCTGAAGCCGGCACAGAAGAATTTTTATGGCTACGCACTTGGATTCCGTACCTACGATTACCGCGGCGTCAAAGTGGTTGGTCATGGCGGGCTGCTTACCGGTTTCGTGTCGCAGCTGGCGATGGTGCCTGAACAGCGCCTGGGCGTGGTGGTGCTGACTAACCAGCTTTCTTCCGGTGCTTACTGGGCGATTATCAACCACATTCTGGATTATTACCTCGACGCCCCGACGTTCGACTGGATTGCGGGATATAAAAAGGAACTGGACCGGTCGATCAACCGGCAGGACTCAATTGCGCGTACACGGAAAACACCAACCCCTGACCCTGCCTGGAAGCGCACACTCCCATTGGCTGCCTATACGGGAGCATACTGCGACGGCTTCATTGGCCGGGCCATCATAAAGGCGGAAACAGACAGTAGCCTGCACCTGCAATTTACACGGTCTGCACAGCTCAGCGGTAAACTGGTGCATTTTCATGGCGACCTCTTCCGGCTGGTATATGACAATAAGGACGGTGGCGAGGGACCCTTCCTCTCTTTTGCCCTTAATCCGGACAAAACGATCCGGGAGGCACGGTTTGTCCCGGCCGACGCTTCGGAAAGTGAGCTGGAACAGTTGGTGCTGAAACCGGATAAATCGGCCATCCTCGATACAGCTGATCTACGCCGGCGGATATCGGAAGTATTGGATAAATATCCTGAGGGTCATTTTGCTTATGCTTTTCTGGACCTGCAGACCGGTGAACGGATGGATTACCGGTCCGACGAACGATTCCACGCGGCCAGTACCATGAAAACCGCTGTTATGACGGCGGCCTTTGGTCAGCAGGCACAGGGAAAACTCGCACTGACTGATTCTGTTGTAGTGTACAATCAGTTTAAGAGCATTGCGGACAACAGCACCTATTCGCTGCGCCCGGAAAACGACAGCGAGCAGCTGTTGTATAGCCAGGTAGGTCAAAAGGTGACGTGGGACGACCTGCTATACCGGATGATTACCGAAAGCAGTAACCTGGCCACAAACATCGTTGTCGACCAGGTTGGCGCCAAACGGGTTATGCTGGCCATGCGGGCAATCGGTGCGAAGGACATCCAGGTACTGCGGGGAGTGGAAGACGACAAGGCGTTTGAAAAGGGACTTAATAATACGGTAACCGCCCATGATCTTTTATTGATTTTTGAGCGGATGGCAAGGGGAGACCTGGTGAACGGGCCGGCAAGCAAGGCCATGATTGACATTCTAATGGACCAGCACTACCGGGGTATGATCCCGGCAAAACTGCCGGACGGGGTAAAAGTGGCTAACAAAACGGGTTCAATTTCCGGGATTTGCCACGATTCGGGAATTGTCTTCCTTCCAGACGGCCGCAGCTATGTGCTGGTACTCCTGTCGGGTAATGTGGAGGTATCCCTGGCTCGCGATGTGCTGGCTTCCGTTTCGAAGCTGTTTTACGATTATGTATCCAACAACTAATACCAAATGAACATACTTAACTACCGGCCGGCACCAGGGTCCGGCATTTTTTTCCTGCTTTTAATGACATCGTTACTTTCGGGCTGCTCGCGGTCCACCTTCCGGATATTTGAAAAGCCGCTGGATTTCAATGCGGAGCGGCAAGCCTTGTCACTGGCTTACCTGAAGGAACGTCACGGTATGGAAAAGGAAATCCCGTCCATCGAGCCCCAGGTAATCGTCCTGCACTGGACTGCAATCCCGAGCGTCGAGAAGACGTTTGATGTTTTTGCCCCCTCGACACTGCCCACGGCCCGGGCGTCCATCTCTGGAGCAAGTGCACTTAATGTATCTTCCCAATTTGTGGTCGACCGCGACGGCACGATCTTCCGGCTGCTCCCGGATACCGCGTTCGCGCGGCACGTGATCGGACTGAATTATTGCGCCATTGGGGTGGAGAATATCGGAAGTAGCAATATGCCGCTGACCCGGGCGCAGGTGAAGGCCAATGAGGCCCTGATCCGGTACCTGAAAACCAAATACCCCATTGCGTATGTGATCGGGCACCATGAGTACCAGTTGTTCAGGGACCACCCGCTGTGGAAAGAGACCGACCCCGATTATCTAACGCAGAAGTCGGATCCGGGCGACAAATTTATGCGGAAGGTGCGGCACCGGATCCGGGACCTGAACCTGCAGGGTGCACCGCAATAACGTCCTTTTTCGCCTTGCAGAAACCCAGGGCCGACCAACACCTGTTTTTGCGGTTTTAACACGCAGGGCATCGAATATTCGCATAAAAAGCGTTAATTAATGAGACAAATCGTTATTTTGCAGGACTGATCCGCACCTGCGGATCGAAGTAGCACGATGAAAAATTATACCGCAATTACCAATGGCCGCATCTACACAGGGGAAGGTGTGCTGGAAGGCAAAGCCTTGCTGATACAGGGAGATACTGTAGTTGACCTGATCGACGAACAGGCACTTCCCGAAGCCGCGCAGCGTATCGATGCCGGCGGCCTGGGCGTCGCTCCAGGATTAATTGATTTACAGATCTATGGCGGGGGCACCCGACTCTTTTCCGAAGACCCTACCCCGGAGTCGCTGGCGCATATTGCCGCTGCGCTGGTGCAGACCGGGACGACCGGCTTTATGCTGACACTTGCTACCAATACTCCGGCGGTATTTGACCAGGCAATTGAGGCAGCGAACGCGTATAGCCACCCGGCCTTTATGGGCCTGCATTTTGAAGGCCCGTACCTGAACGCGGTCAAACGCGGGGCGCATCCTGCCGAGCTGATCCGGCAGCCCGACCGGGCCGAACTTTCGGCTCTGTTTGAGCGTGCCGGGGATCAGGTCAAAATCATGACCATTGCGCCGGAAACCTTCGATGCTGACTGTCTGGACGTGCTTCTCCAGCACAATGTGCTGCTTTCTGCCGGACATAGCAATGCAACGTACGAGGAGGCCATGACCGGATTTGACCGGGGAATAAAAGCGGCAACCCATCTTTTCAACGCCATGTCGCCGCTACACCACCGTGAAATCGGATTGCCCGGTGCCACTTTTTTTCATGAAACGGCCTGCGCGAGCATTATTGCCGATGGAATACATGTTGACTATAAAGCGGTTTCGCTGAGTAAACAGCTGATGGGGGAACGCCTGTTTCTCATTACGGATGCTGTTACGGAAGCCGCAACGGGCATCTACACCCATGTGCGCAACGGCGACCACTTTACGCTGCCCGACGGGACGCTCTCGGGATCGGCGCTCAGCCTGATGGACGCCGTAGCCAATTGTGTAAAACATGTGGGGATTCCCCTGGAGGAAGCGTTGCGCATGGCCTCGTTGTACCCGGCCCGCTTAATTGGTGCAGACCACCTTGGCCGCATTGCCCCGGGCGCCCGGGCCAACCTCATTTTGTTTGACGGAGAGTACCGGATACAGCAGGTGCTGCTGGATGGTGTGGCACAGCAATAACGCTGTGCCACCGGCGTTTCCGTGCCACCGGTAACCCGACCATGGCAGGAAACGACGATGACGATAAACCAACTGGATGAAAAGATAAAGCGGTTTTGTTTTGCTTTTTAATAAAGCGCGCAAAAACATGCAGATTTTCAGATAATGTTTTCTATACTTGTAAGATAGCCCGGAAGTTCGTGTACGACTATTTCCGGTTTATACGAGGTTATTGCCGTTAATAAACACATTATTCCGATATGAAAAACAGCAATTTATTCTTGGTGGGCCTGACTTTGGTCACCCTGTTTGCCTGTGGTCCGAATACCGCGAAAAACAGCGATGCAGACAACCATGGCGATACCGTATCGACTGCGATAGTGACCGGTGCCGAACAGTTTGACCGTTACCTGCCACTGCTGGAGGGTAAAACGGCAGGTATGATGGGAAACCAGACGTCGGTGGTCGGCGATCGCCATTTGGTGGACGTGTTGCTGGAAAAAGGCGTAAACCTGAAATTTGCCTTTGCACCGGAACACGGGTTCCGGGGCGACATTGAGCGGGGTGAAAAGGTTTCCAATGAGGTGGATAAACGAACGGGCCTGCCGCTCCATACGTTATACGGAAAGAATGAAAAGGCGGATTCCATTGTGGCTTCCGTGGATGTAATGATTTTTGATTTGCAGGATGTAGGTGCCCGGTTTTACACGTATATTGCGTCGTTGCACCGGGTGATGCAACTGTGTGCCAATCAGGGAAAAAAACTGATTGTACTGGACCGCCCGAACCCGAACGGCGACCAGGTAGATGGGCCGGTAAGAAAAGACGACCGGTTTAAGTCGAATGTAAGCTACCATAAAATCGCCATGATCCATGGGCTAACCGTAGGTGAGCTGGCGCAGATGATCAATGGCGAAGGCTGGCTCGATGGTGGTGCCAAGTGCGATCTGGAGGTGATTCCGGTGGAGCATTACGACCACAGCACGCCCTATTCACTGCCGGTAATCCCCTCACCCAGCCTGCCCAATCAGGTATCGGTGCGGCTTTACACGTCGTTATGTTTGTTTGAAGCCACCGACTTCAGTGTCGGCCGCGGCACGGACTGGCCGTTTCAGGTTGTGGGCTATCCCGACCCGGTATTCGGCAGCTTTACGTTTACGCCCGGTACGCGCGAGGGCATGGCCGAGCACGTGGAGCAGCAAGGAAACCTGTGCTATGGCCTTGATCTGCGGCAATCAAATCCAGATGAACAGCATTTCACACTAAAATACCTGTTGGACTTCTATAATAAATCCCCGTTCAAAGACCGGTTCTTTTCACGCCCGGAATTCTTTGACAAACTGGCTGGAACGGATGAACTGCGGAAACAGATTATTGCCGGACTGGATGAGGAGGCCATCCGGGCGAGTTGGGCTGCCGATCTGACAGCATACAAGCAGATGCGCAAGAAATACCTGTTATATCCGGATTTTGAATAGCGTTATAACATAAACTGACTGCACCCTGCGGTTTCCGGCCATCAGCAGTGGTATAACGCCATGGTTTCCGGATCCTGAATTATAAGACATAGCTAAGTATACGAAGATAGATGACAAATACGACAGAGCAAGACTCGCACTACCAACACCTGGAAAAGATGTCCGTTGGGGAAATATTGACGAACATTAACAGGGAAGACCAGACTGTAGCGCTGGCCGTACAAAAGGCGATCCCGCAGATTGAACAGTTGATCAGCGTCACGGTGTCCTCCATGAAGGCGGGCGGAAGGCTGTTTTACATCGGCGCGGGAACAAGCGGCCGACTGGGTATCCTGGATGCATCGGAATGCCCGCCCACCTTCGGCGTGTCCGACAACTGGATTATCGGGCTTATCGCGGGAAAGGATATGGCCATCCGCAAGGCAGTGGAATTTGCGGAGGACGATGAGGGGCAGGCCTGGCGCGATCTCCAGGAACATCACATCAATGCGAAAGACGTGGTGCTGGGCATTGCGGCCTCAGGAAGTACGCCTTATGTGCTGGGGGGGCTGAAAGCGGCAAACGAAGCCGGACTGAAGACCGGCTGCATTGTCTGCAATGAAAATACCCCTATTGCCGCGGTATCGCAGTACCCGATTGAGATTATTGTGGGTCCGGAGTTTGTTACCGGTTCTACACGGATGAAGGCCGGCACCGCCCAGAAACTGGCGCTTAACATGATCAGTACGACAGTTATGATCCAGCTGGGGCGCGTGAAGGGGAACAAGATGGTCGACATGCAAATGACGAACAACAAGCTGTTTGGCCGCGGAACGCGGATTTTGATGGACGAACTGGGGCTCGACGCTGTAACGGCATCGAACCTGCTGGAGAGGCATGGCAGCGTACGGAAGGCCATTGATGAGTACACCAAGAACATTAACATAGATTAGTCGACATGACACCGGGCATCCTTCTCCTGTTCCTTATCGCGTACTTCAGCCTATTGCTGGGTGTTGCCTATTTTACTTCGCGTAAATCAGCGGACAACGCGTCCTTTTTTGTAGCCAACCGGAGTGCTAAATGGTATATGGTGGCCTTCGGCATGATCGGTACCGCACTTTCGGGGGTAACTTTTATCTCCGTTCCCGGCGCGGTAGGGAATACGGACTTTGGATACTTTCAGTTCATTCTCGGAAATGCGGTAGGGTTTATCATTATTGCCTATGTGCTGCTGCCGCTGTATTACCGGATGAACCTCACTTCGATCTATACCTATCTGGAAGAGCGGTTGGGGCACCGCAGCTATAAGACCGGGGCGATGATTTTCCTGATATCGCGTACGATAGGCTCCGCATTCCGGCTTTACCTGGTTGCTATCATTTTGCAGCGGTTTATTTTTGATGCCTGGAATGTCCCCTTCGCCGTTACCATCATGCTCTGCCTGTTGCTGATCTGGCTTTACACCAATAAAGGCGGACTTAAAACGATTATCATCACCGACATGATGCAGACGTTTTTTCTGGTGCTGGCCGTTGTGCTGTCCATTTATTTCATGGCCGATAGTCTGGGTATGGGACTGCTTCAAACCATCGAAACGGTGAAGGAGAGCAGTTATTCAAGGATATTTTTCTGGGAAGACCCCTTGGGCAATAACATGTATTTCTGGAAACATTTTCTGGGCGGTATATTCGTCACGATCGGCATGACCGGCCTGGATCAGGATATGATGCAGAAAAACCTGAGCATGAAAACGATCGGCGAAGCACAGACCAATATGCTTACGTTCACCGGAATCTTCGTGGTCATCAACCTGTTTTTCCTGGCCGTGGGTGCGCTGCTGTACATTTATGCGGCGCAGGCCGGCATTGACGTCAGTGGGCTGCGGACCCCCGATTACCTTTATCCGGAGGTTGCGCTCCGGCACCTTACCCTTGTGCCCGGCATTATTTTTATGATGGGCCTTACCGCAGCAACCTTTGCCACAACGGACTCGGCACTGACGGCGCTCACGACGTCCTTTTGTGTGGATTTCCTGAATTTCAATAAAAAAGCTGACCCCAACGACCGCTCCCTTGTACGTGCCCGAAACCGGGTACACTTTGCTTTTTCCGTGCTTTTGTTACTGGTTATTCTGGTTTTCCGGTTGATTAACGACGAGTCGGTGGTAAACGCCATTTTCACTGCAGCCAGCTATACCTATGGCCCATTGCTGGGCCTGTTTGCTTTTGGGCTGCTTACCCGGCGACAGGTTGCGGACCGGGCTGTTCCCTACATCTGTTTGCTTTCGCCGGCATTGTGCTACCTGCTGAATGTATACGTTTTGACGCCTTATACGGCCTATGCCATGGGGTTTGAGCTGATTATCTACAATGGAGCGATTACCTGGATCATGCTGTGGGCAACGTCCAGTAAACCGCAGGCGCAGCCGACGGGTGCGGTTTAATTTTTTTGCGGCAACTGATTTTGATGTGATGATCAATTCGCCATTGACCGATGCTGAACGGCGGCTTATTTTAGCGGAAGATACTGCACAGGCCATGCGGGTACTTCAGGATACCGTTGCCATGGAGCGGAAGATACTCCGGGTACCTTCCGTCGCCATAGATCCGGAAGAGGAACTGCTTCCGCTACTGGCCCGGCGGATGTATCTGGCCGTAACCGACCCTGCCCGTCCGGGTGTGGGTATCGCGGCACCACAGGTTGGCATTAACAGGAGCCTGATCTGGGTGCAGCGCTTTGATAAGCCGGGAGAACCATTCGAACATTACCTTAATCCTGTTATTACCTGGCGGTCGGACCTGCTGCGCAAGGGGCAGGAAGGCTGCTTATCCATACCAGATACCGTGGGTGATGTTCTGCGGCATTATACCATCCGGTTGGCTTATCAGGATACATCCGGTAAATGGCAGGAAGAGCTGATTGAGGGATTTACGGCCGTCATCTTTCAACATGAAACCGACCATCTTTTGGGTGTGCTGTTTACAGACCGGCTGGCCGAGCAGGAGGCAAATACTTATTCGATGATCAACGACGAGGTGCAGCTGTATCTGGAGAAAAGGCTGAAAAAGCAATAAATTAAGACTGTCCCTCTTTGCGTACGCCCGTTGTGGCACCGCCTTCCAGGGTAAGGTTTACCGGCTGGTTGCGCTGCCACGCCCCGCGTGTAAAATCGGGCACATCCAGCGATTGCGACCGCTGGTTTACCGACTGCTCACTCAGCGGAAATACGCAGCTCCACAGCGCGCCGTCGTACACGTCCTGGTCCAGCGGCAATCCATTTCGGAGGCAGTCAATCAGCCGCCAGTCCATCACGAAATCCATACCGCCGTGCCCACCGACCTGCTTGGCTACTTCACCCACGTGTTTAATCAGCGGCGGGGTGTATTTTGTATATAGCGCATCCAGCTCCGCTTTGGGTAGCCACTCGTGGCCGAATGCGATGCGCTCCGGCGCCGGGTATTTAGATGCGATGCCTTTTGTGCCGCTGACCAGGTGGATGCGGGAATAAGGGCGGGGAGAGGTCACATCGTGCTGTACCATCATGGTTTTGCCCTTTGCCGTGTGAATCAGCGTGGTATTCATGTTGCCACGGTAATGCTTACCCACAAACGGCCGGTAAAAGGGATCTTCCCCGGCCCTGGTGGCAGCGATATTGCCCATCATGAAGTCGTTGGTTGACATCGAAACAAGGTAATCCATCTTGTCGCCCCGGTTGATGTTCATGCATTGGGCAATCGGCCCAAGCCCATGGGTGGGGTACAGGCTACCGTTTCGCGAAGCATTCATTTTAAGACGCCACATATCCGCATATCCCTCTTTTGAAAAATTAAGTTCCACCAAATCGTGGATGTATGCACCTTCGGCATGGATAAGCTCACCGAATAGACCGTTTCGAGCCATGTTGAGCGTGAGCATTTCAAAGAAATCATAACAGCAGTTCTCCAGCATCATACAGTGCTTTTTGGTTTGCTCTGAGGTCTCTACCAGCGCCCAGCACTCGTCAACCGTGACCGCGATCGGCACTTCACAGGCAACATGCTTACCATGCTGCATAGCGTAGATGGCCATGGGGGTATGGAGCTCCCAGGGTGTGCAGATGTACACGAGGTCCAGGGATTCATCGGCCACCATCGCTTTCCAGCCCTCATCCCCTGAATATTCCCGGGCTTTCGGCAGTCCCTGCTTCTCCAGGATTTCCTGTGCCTTGGCAGCTCTTGATGCATCCTTATCGCAAAGTGCCTTTATTTCTACACCTTCGATTCGTGCCATGCGGGTTACAGCACCCGGTCCGCGCATGCCAAGGCCGATAAAACCAATGCGGACGGTTTCCAGTTTAGGCGCTGCATAACCGCACATATTAACCTGCTGAGGCCGGCCGGTTTCCTGTCGGGCTTGCAGCACATTCCCCTGCGCGGTTCCGCTTAATGCGGGCAATACTGCCATTGATCCGGACAGCACCGTGGCGTTTTTCAGAAAATTCCTGCGGTTGTATTTCATGATTATCTGCTTTAGTTTTTAATTGGTACAGCCCGCTGGCAGGGCCTGGAAGCTAAAGGTACGTGATTATATTTTATTCTCCATAGTGAAAAACACACAGCCGGGTCCGATTGCCGCCTGCAGACTCATGCACACGTTTGCGTAACTTGCTTCAAAAGAGACAACAAATATTGCAGGGTAATAGACATTTATTGCTATTTTTGCTTCTCACCTTATACGTAATTCCATAACATGGCACGATTAAATTTACTGGAAGAAACACGCTTCGAGAAAGTTCCCGTGAGCGTTTATCCCGATCCCAAAGCGGCTTCACTGGCCGTGGCCAGGCGAATTGCAGACCTGATCCGCAATAAACAAGAAAAAGGTGAGCAGGCTATCCTTGGCCTTGCTACTGGTGCAACCCCGGTGGGTGTTTATGCAGAACTGGTCCGCCTGCACCGCGAAGAAGGCCTCAGTTTCAAAAACGTGATTACCTTCAACCTGGATGAGTATTATCCAATGCAACCCGATTCTGAACAAAGCTATGTGACGTTCATGAACCGGAACCTCTTTGACCACATAGATATCGAACGGGCCAATGTGCATATACCCGACGGGACACTGCCAATGGAGGCTATCCACGAGTATTGCCTCGCTTACGAGCAAAAGATAACGGCGCTCGGCGGACTTGATTTACAAGTGCTTGGCATTGGCCGTACGGGTCACATCGGGTTCAATGAGCCAGGCTCGGCACCTAACTCGGGAACACGCTTGGTTACCTTGGACGATCTGACGCGCCGCGATGCATCCCGCGATTTCGGGGGCAAGGAAAATGTGCCGACGAAAGCGATCACGATGGGTATCGGCACGATTTTCAAGGCGCGGGAAATCATCCTGATGGCCTGGAATCAAAAGAAGGCAGAGATTGTAAAAAAAGCCGTGGAAGGAGAACTTTCCGCCGATGTGCCGGCAACGTTCCTGCAGCTTTCGGATAGTGTGGAGTTTGTGCTGGACCAGGATGCTGCCTCCATGTTGACGCGGTTTGATACCCCTTGGTTAGTGAAAGACTGTGAATGGGATCGCAAGACCATCAAGAAAGCCGTGGTTTGGCTTTCGCAAACACTGAAAAAACCCATACTCAAGCTAACGGAAGACGATTACAATAATAACGGCATGGCCCAGCTGGCTACGGAAAAAGGCCCGGTGTATGATATCAACATTGATATTTTTAACCAGCTCCAGCATACGATTACCGGTTGGCCGGGCGGAAAACCCAATGCCGATGACAGCCAACGGCCCGAAAGGCGGGATCCGGCGAAAAAGCGGTCGATCATTTTTTCCCCGCACCCGGACGACGATGTAATCTCCATGGGTGGCACGTTCATCCGCCTGGCAGACCAGGGCCACGACGTGCATGTGGCTTACCAAACCTCGGGCAATACGGCGGTTTGGGACGACGAGGCACTTCGTTTTATTGAGTTTGCCACCGACTTTGCTAAGTCACAGGGAATTGATACGCAAAAGCTCGATACGCTTTATAAAGATGCCCGGAAGTTTATTGCAGGCAAAAAGCCCAATCAGATGGACACCCGGGAGCTGTTAACGGTCAAGGGTCTCATCCGGAAGGGCGAAGCCATTGCAGGGGCCCGTTTTGCGGGATTGCCGGATACGAACATCCATTTCCAGAACCTGCCGTTCTATGACCGGGGCAAACACCGTAAGACGCTGAAGTATGAAGATGATGTACAGCAGACCATGGTGCTTTTACAACAGATCAAACCACATCAGATTTTTGCTGCTGGAGACTTTGCCGACCCGCACGGGACGCACAAAATCTGTTTTGACATTGTTTCTGAGGCGATGCGGCGACTGCGTAAAACGGATGCCTGGACGAAGGATTGCTGGATCTGGCTTTACCGGGGTGCCTGGCATGAATTTGAAATCCATGAAATCGAGATGGCCGTACCACTGTCACCCAAAGAAGTGCTGCGCAAGCGACATGCCATCTTCAAACATCAGTCACAGAAGGACATACCGGTATTCCCGGGCGATGACGCACGCGAATTCTGGGTCCGGGCCGAGGAACGTACCCGCGAAACCGCACGATTGTATGACGGTTTAGGGATGGCGGAATACGAAGCCATCGAGGCGTTCGTGCGGTGGCGGTTTGAAGACGAGGAGGTCAATCCGTAAATAATACCATAACATCCCGTGATAGCGCCATTAAAATAGGCCGATCCGTCCGAATTTTGTATACGTGGTTTTCTCAATGCAGGGAAAAGCATACACAAACAGGAAGATGGAAACACAGAAGGAATTAACCGCAGCGCAGGCCGTAGTACGGGGATTGTGCCCGCGGTGCCGGACCGGCCAGGTTTTTTCAGGCCCGGCATACGGAAGGAAGCGCCAGCTAATGCTGGAAACATGTCCCCATTGCGGGCTTCGGTATGAGCGTGAGCCGGGTTATTTTTACGTGGCGATGTTCGTCAGTTATGCGCTGATCGTGGCAGAGTTGGTTGCCGCGTGTATAGCGGCTTATATCCTGTTCGGAAATACGGAGAACCCGTGGGTTTATACCGGCGTAGCCCTGGTGGTCGGTGTTGGTCTTTCGCCTGTAAATTTCCGTTATTCCCGACTGATTCTGCTGCATTGGCTTACTCCGGGACTGTCGTATGAACCGGAACTGGCCAGCAAAAGCAGTAACCCGGCGGCTAAACCGTAGGGCTTGTCCGGAAAAATGGGTATATTTACCCGAATGGCAGCGACAAGCTATCCGGTATATGATATTACGGGTTTTGATGTGAGCCACCAGGGTATGCTCGTGATGCCACTGGAGCAATATATTGCTGCTCATCGACATAAACTCTACACCCCCCACCGCCATTCATTTTATCATGCGGTGTATTTTACCGGGGGTACGGGCATACATTTCATCGATTTTCATCGTTTTGAAGTGGAGCCGGGGCAGATCTATTTCATGGCACCCGGGCAGGTGCACCATTGGGAGTTTCAGGCCGGTCAGGTGACAGGATATGCATTTAACTTTTCGGCCTCTTTTTTCCAGTCGTTTTTATTGCGACCCGATTACATTGATGAATTCTCCTTTTTCCAGGGCCAGGCAACAGCGTGTGTTGTTCACTTCCCTACTGCGCTTCAGGAGCAGACAACGGCCATTTTTGACGAAATGGTAGTCCTGAGGGAATCGATTAACCCAATTAATTTTGATAAAATAAGGGTACTTGCCCTGCAGGTATTGCTCAATGCGGCCGCGCTAAGCTCGTCGGGACAGGGTCCGGCCCGCGACTATAAGCATACCGTACTGCGTAATTTTCAGCGGCTGGTGGATAAGTATTTTATCCAGCACAGGCATCCAAAGGACTATGCGGAGATGCTGTACATTACGCCGAATCATTTAAATGCACTTTGTTCGGATATCCTTGGGATTTCTGCGGGTGAAGTGATACGGAACCGTATTCTGCTGGAAGCGAAGCGGCTGCTGATCAATCCCGGACTTTCTGTTTCGGCGATTGCCTATGAGCTGAACTTCAAGGACAATTCCTATTTTACCAAGTTTTTCAAAAAATACAGCGGAAATACCCCCGAAGCATTCAGGAGAAGCCTATCGGCCGGTTCGTAAACCGGATCAGATTACCCCAAGGGCTTTGCCTACTTTTATAAACGCCGCCACAGCACGGTCGAGGTGATCCTGATGATGCGCTGCCGACAACTGGACGCGTATGCGTGCCTGGCCCTTGGGCACAACGGGAAAATAAAAACCAATTACGTAAATTCCTTCTTTCAGCATGTCGGCGGCAAACTGCTGGGCAAGGGCTGCATCGTATAACATCACGGGAACTATCGGGTGCGTGCCCGGTTTGATATCAAACCCCGCGGCAACCATTTTTTCGCGGAAGTAACGTGTATTGTGCTCCAACTTATCCCGGAGTGCAGTTGTTTCGCTTAGCAGATCCAGTACCGCAATGGAAGCGCCAGCGATGGCAGGCGCCAGGGTGTTAGAAAATAGGTAGGGCCGTGAGCGTTGGCGTAAAAGCGCGATGATTTCTTTCCTGCCGGATGTAAAGCCGCCAGAGGCGCCACCTAACGCTTTGCCCAGTGTACCAGTGATGATGTCTACGCGGCCCATGACGCCATGCAGCTCGGGCGTACCGCGCCCATGCTCACCGATGAAGCCCGTGCTGTGGGAATCGTCGACCATGACCAGCGCCTCATACCGATCGGCCAGGTCGCATATTTTGTCCAGCGGAGCAATGCGGCCGTCCATGGAAAAGGAACCGTCGGTGACGATGATGCGGTGGCGCGCCTGTGCCGCTGCCTGGAGCTGCGCTTCAAGGTCGGCCATATCACAGTTCCGGTACCGGAACCGCTGTGCCTTGCAAAGGCGTACACCATCAATGATAGAAGCGTGGTTAAGCTCGTCCGAAATGATGGCATCCTCGGCACCAAACAGCGGTTCAAAGACGCCACCATTGGCATCGAACGCCGCGGCATAGAGTATCGTGTCCTCCGTGCCGAGGAAGGATGAGAGCTTCGCTTCCAGCGTTTTATGAATATCCTGTGTGCCGCAAATGAAGCGGACAGACGATAATCCGTAACCATGCGTGTCCAGTGCGTTTTTTGCCGCCTCAATGACGGCCGGGTGCGACGAAAGTCCCAGATAGTTGTTTGCGCAGAAATTGATGGCCTTGTCCCCGCTCGCCAGCTGAATGCTTGCTCCCTGTGGACTTACAATCACACGTTCTTTCTTATATAATCCGGCATCCCTGATCTGCTGCAGCTCCTGCTGCAATAGGGGTTTTAAGGTGTTATACATAAGCAATTGGTTTCTACAAAGGTAACCTTTAGTAAATAGATGGTGGTCATAAATTTTTATCTTTGCGCCATGGCGAGAGAAATTTTTGAAACGAAGCGGAAGGCCCTGCGGATCAACCTAAGCGAAGAAATTTACGGAACATTTGCGGAAATAGGTGCCGGACAGGAAGTCGCCCGGAATTTTTTTAATGCCGGGGCGGCATCGGGCACCATTGCGAAGACCATGTCGGCATACGATATGACGTTCAGCGACGCCATCTATGGCGTGGAGGGGTCGGGCAGGTATGTAAGCCGGTCGCGGCTGCGAAAAATGCTGGAACACGAATATAACCTGCTTACCGAACGGCTTACCGCCGAGAAATATCAGGGAAGGCGTCTTTTTGCTTTTGCCGATACTGTATCCGCGCTCAATTTTAGCAAAACGAACGACCCCCATGGCTGGATCGGCATCCGTTTTCAGCACGAGGCGGGGAGTGCACCCAATGATATTATCTTCCACGTGCGGTTATTGGACAGCGATAATTCATTGCAGCAGAAAGTATTGGGTATCCTGGGCGTAAATTTGGTGTTTGCCGCATACTTCTATATGCGGGATGTGCAGACGATGATCGAATCGTTGGTTGACAACCTGTCGCCGGGATCGGTGGAAATCGACCTGGTGAAGGTAAGCGGTCCGGTATTCGAGAGAGTAAACGAGCGACTGATCAACCTATACCTGATTGCAAAAGGTTTTTCCAAAGCAGCCATTTTTAATCCCGAGGGATCGGCTTACCAAAGCAAGGATTTTCTTTATAAAAAGGACATCATGATTCTGCGGACGAAATACCGGCAGAAATCCAACCCGAATTTTGATCTGTTTAACCTGGCTGTCGAGCAATTTAAGCGAAATCTCCATATTCAGGATAGTAACCTGGTGGTGATGATTGAGGTATTGATGAGCAACGCACTGGATGAAAACCCGGTGCTGAGCCACGAGGACCTGGTTTATTTTGCCGAACGTGCGGAATACCTGTGCGGAACGGGCAACCATGTGCTGGTTTCCAATTTCACACGAAACCATTACCTGGCGGAATACCTGTCGCAATTCAAGCCGAGCAACGTGGGGATATCCACAAACATATCCAACCTGCGGAACATCTTTAACTCAGACCAATATAATAAAGCAGTTTACACCGACGAGTTGTTGGCCTACATCAGCGGTCTGTTCAGTAAAAATGTGAAACTGTATGCCTATCCGTACCTCAATAAGAAGGATAATCAGATTATCACGACGCGGAATATGCCGGTGTCTGACGAAGCACGGCCGCTTTTTGATTTTCTCATTAAGAATAATTACATTATCGATATTGAGAACTACGATGAACGGCATGTAAAAACGGTATAAGCAGCATAAATACAGAAAACGATGTCTCTCGAAAATGTCATATTAGTGGATGAACAGGACCAGGCTGTAGGCACCATGGAAAAAATGGAAGCGCACAGGCAGGGACTGCTCCACCGGGCATTCAGCGTGTTTATGTTCGACGGGGAGAAGCGGTTGCTCTTACAGCAACGGGCCCTGCACAAATACCACAGCGCGGGGTTGTGGACAAACACATGCTGCAGCCATCCGCGTCCGGATGAAGCCACGGTTACCGCGGCTATCCGGCGGCTGGAGGAGGAAATGGGACTGCAGGCCGCACCGGCCCCGGCTTTTACCTTCCGTTATCGGGCAACGGTTGGCGGAGGACTGATTGAGCATGAGATCGACCACGTGTTTGTAGCATACAGTAATCAGGACCCAATTCTTAACCCCGATGAAGCAGCTGATTTCCGGTGGGCCGGCCTTGAAGAAATCGAGCGCTGGGTTACCACGCAGCCCCAACGATTTACCGCGTGGTTTAAACACAGCTACCGCCGCGTTTTTGCATACGTGGAAGACCATTATAGCACTTAACCCTGTAAGAAAACCGCATGAGTCATATTATCCCGCCACCGTTAGTACGTAAATTGGGCAACCAGGCCGGTTTTGACACCGCTGCCTTTGAGCAGGTGCATGCACAGGGTGTGGCACCGGTTTCCATCCGCATAAACCCGGCGAAGCCCGAAGGTCCCGACACCGGAGCACTTGAACGGGTGCCCTGGTGCGACACCGGATATTACCTGCCTGAGCGGCCGGTATTTACCCTTGACCCACTGTTTCATGCGGGGTGTTACTATGTTCAGGAGGCCTCATCCATGTTTGTGGCACACACGGTACAGGCTCTCGCATTGCATGCGCAGCCGGTGATCGCAGTGGACCTTTGTGCCGCACCGGGTGGAAAAAGCACGCTGCTCCGTACTTACCTGCATCCCGATAGCTTACTCATTGCCAACGAACCAATCAAAACGCGCGCCCATGTGCTGGCGGATAACCTGGTAAGATGGGGACATACAAATACCGTAGTTACCCAAAACGACCCGTCTGCCTTCGGTAGGCTGCCTGGTTATGCCGACCTGCTGCTGGTGGATGCACCGTGTTCCGGTTCGGGGATGTTCAGAAAGGATCAGGCGGTTGTCGATGAATGGTCGGAGGCCGTTGTGCAGCTGTGCAGTGAACGGCAACGGCGTATTCTGGCGGATAGTCTGCCGGCACTTAAAACGGGTGGGGTGCTGCTCTATTCGACGTGTTCCTACTCTGCTGAAGAAAATGAAGAGATTGCCGACTGGTTGTGTGAAGAACAGGGCATGGCGCCGGTTGCCATTCCGCTGGTCGACGAGTGGGGCATTGAGCAAACATACTCTGCTAAATGGAACTGCCCGGGCTATCGGTTTTATCCACACCGGGTTCGTGGCGAAGGCTTTTTCCTTGCTGCATTCCGTAAAGTGGCGGAGACACCAGTAGCGGATAGGCGAAGGACCAAAGCGGCTGAAGCCCCGAACCTGAATGTACTGAAAAAGTGGTTGGTATTGCCCGCCCGTTTCACAACGTTTAATCTGGGCGATGACCTATTTGTTTTCCCGGTGGAGCGACGCGAAGATCTCGAAATGGTGCAGCGGATGCTATATATCCGGCATGCCGGAACCTGTGTGGGTAAGCTCGTCAAGGGTGAGGTTATTCCTCACCATGATCTCGCCATGAATATCGCCCTGCACCCCGATATACCCCGGATTTCCCTGGACCGGACACAGGCGTTGGATTACCTCCGTAAAGGTAACCTCAGCACGGCGATCAATCCACAGGGACATACCGGATGGGCAATCGCCGATTACAACGGTGCGTCCTTAGGATGGATGAAACTGATGCCTAACCGCGTGAATAACTATTATCCCAAGACGTGGCGCATCGCGACGTTGTAGCAGTGCCAGGGAAATAGGGGCTTATAGCTGATATCGCGTAACCTTGCCCTTTATCAGGTACAACGTTTTAATGGCCGACCGGTGTATTACAATGTCACCTTTATATTCTGGATTTGAAGCACGGAGAATAATTTTTTCGGGATCGCGGTGCTCGTGAAGCAGCCGGATGGCAATCATGTTGTTTGCCTGTTCGTGGGTAACGACCAGGTAGGCCTCGCCCCACAGGATAATACCGGGATTGACCACCTCCTTAACCGCGATGATCTCTCCGCTGTTGAAAAGCGGAAACATACTGTTGCCATATACCGGTAGGTAGGCGGTGCAGTCGTTGAAAGGCCGATAATTGACATAATACTCCGGGGTGCTATCCGCAAAGATGTCCGCGGGCAGCCGTTGCTCCAGTTCGTCCGGACGAAGGTTATAATACGGGACGGGTGTTTCAACAGCTTCGGACGAATGGGCCTGCGGCCCTGAGTCGACGGGGCGTCGCCGCCCTTTTTGCAGCATCTCACCTTCGCCGGCTGCAAGAAACACAGGATTAATCCGATAGTAATCGATAATATCTTTTGCGAGTCTTTTCCCCAAGCGGCGCTTATTGTTTTCGATCGAGGAGCCATTATTGAAGCTTTTCATCACCGGACGGTAGAATTCTTCTACGGTTAAACCAAGCGAGTTGCGGATCGATTTCAGGCGTTCGCCGACTTTTTCAGATTGTAGATCAAGGTTTTTCAATTGATAAGTAAAAATGTAACCAAAGACTTGGAGATAATATCAAAAGATATTATATTTGTTCGTGTATTTCTTATACCGTAAACCAAAACTACTAAAATACCCTAAACTATGGAAACATTAATTCATCAAAATGCCGCGTCGGTGCATGGCCAGCGACCGCTAAACGCCGAATTCACCCGGTTGCGTGATGCCCTTCAGACAGTGAGTGCGGAAAAAATCATCTGCTTCGGCAGTGTCAGCCATCAAACGGTAAGAAAAAGCTGCTTTGCCGATGAGGTACATGCCAGCAGTGCAGTCAGTAGCTATCACTTGCTGGTAGTCCCAGCGGAGCCGCAGGCGGTCAGCCATGCCGTGTTACAGCGACAGGTGGAAGATGCCCTCAAGCCGGACGCGGAGGTAACCGTGCTCGTGCACACCATGGATGAGGTAAATGCCGCGCTGCGGGAAGGTAGCACCTTTTTCACTACGGTGTACCGAAAAGGGACGCTGCTTTATGACTTGGGCACCATCCCGTTCCACCCCGGGGGAGAAGGACAGCCCATCGTCACGCGGATCAGCCGCCGGGAGCATTTCTGGAATAAATGGCATGGGCTGGCAAACGGGTTTTTGCTTGGCGCAGATTTCTATGCAACCAACGGCTTATTCCACCTATCGGTATATATGCTCCATCAGGCGATCCAGCATGCCTATTGCGGCACGCTTCGCGTGATGGTTGGCTACCGCACCAATGCGCAGCACCTGAACCGGTTACAGCGGCTCATGGAAACAATGGTTCCACATTTATCGCTGGCGTTTCCCCGCAAAGCGGGTGAAGACGCCCAGCTTTATGAACTCCTGTCAAAGGGTTTTGGGGATGCCCGGTATAAGGAAACCTTTGAAGCCAGCCCACAGCAGGTTACCGCATTGACCGAGCTTGTAACACGGATCGTCGGTGCAGCTGACACTCATTGCCGAGGGCGGATTCAGCAGCTCAAAACCGGGGAAGTTTCCTATAAAACCACATAACCCGTTTTGCCATGGACATTACACTGACCGAACTCCACGAAGCACAGCAGAAGGCGCTGAAACAGTTTATCGAAACCATTACCACCCGCGTTGCGACCGCATACCTGTTTTGCTTTGCCTTGCAGCAGCGTCAATCCGCACATACCCATTGCTTTGCGCCGCCGACACGGTCGCTGTGGTTCCAAGCCGACCTACTGCTGATTTATCGCGATGAAGAGACCCGGCGCGCAAATGAAATACAGGACCAGGCAAACAGCCACAGCAATGCACAGTACCAATACATCACGGTAGCGATGCCATACGGGGAGGCCATGCCGCTGCTGGAAGCTGGCGATCCTTTTATCAACCAGGTCTTCAGTAAGGGTACGCTGCTGTATAGCCATGGCGTAGCCCTGCCAAAGCGGTGGGGCTACGTTTGCCATAAAACCTGGCTGCAGAGCATGCGCCGGGAATGGCGGCGATGGTTTAACACGGGCTGCCAGTTTATGGACTGTGCCGCCTATTGCCTGATGGACAGCAACTTTGGACTGGCCGTATTCATGGTGCACCAAACCATCGAACAAGCCTGTAAAGCGGTGATCAAGGTGCTTTTGCATATTGGTTCAAATACCCATAACCTAGCCTGGATGCTGAAGCTATGCAGTAGCGTCATTCCCGAGATAGGCACACTGTTTCCCCGCAATAGCCCTGATGAGAAGGCGCTGTTTAATCTTCTAAAGGGGAGTTATATCGATTGCAGATATGCTGCGGTATTTGAAGTGCGGGAGGAGCAGGCATGGGTCCTGTACCACCGTGCGGGCACCTTACTACGGGCCATCGGTGACCGGTGTAACCAACAGATAAAAGCAATGGAGCGTTATGCAGGAGCAGACTACCCGGCGGAATATCAGCAAATCTATTGCGAACAGTCGACGGGTTCGTAGATCTCGGAGAACTGGCTGCCATCCAGCGTCATCTGCCGGCCGGTTGCCGTATCCACGGAAAGTGATTTCCGGAGTAATTTTTCTCCGTCGAATAGGAAAGCTACACGCATGGTGTCCTGCATTCCCTCCTGTTTAAATGTCCAGACCAGGTTAAGGGTGTCCATATCCATGGTACCCAGTACCGTGCCACGCCGGGCATCTTTTTCGTAAGGGACGTAGTTGTACGTGCCGCTGACCGTTTCTCCGCGGATAACCAGCTGCAGGTAAGAGGAGTCCTGTTGCTGGTTGCCGTCGAGTCGGATGAAACAACGCTTCTGCTCCGAGTCCGGCAAGGTCTGCTGTTCTTCCGCTGACTGGCCGGTGTTGCCATCCCGGTTTGCCGTGCCGTTCTGGCAGGAAAGAAAAAGCCAAGTGCTGATAAAAATGAAGGAAAAAGCTTTCATTGCAGATCTGTTTTATATGGAAGGATAACAAGCGCAGAAGCGAAATGTTTGTGAAATACGGGTTTTCCGGGTGCTAGCATCCGGAAACGATACCACAGGTCAATTACTAGCCGGTACATATACTGAAACACGGAGATTTGCGGCTGTTTTTTCCATTTTCTGCCGTAGTCGCTGTCCGATTTCCTGTTCGGATGCGGCGCGGTTGTGCCGCTCTGCCGGATCTTCCTGCAGGTTGTAGAGCTCGGGTCCCATATCGCCGAGCCTCAGTTTCCAGGCCCCTTCACGGAAAGCCTGCAGTGTTTCGTCGTCCCCCAGGAAATAAGGGTATTCGTTGCGGGGGCTCGCCGCGGCCTGGCCGGTTAAAAACGGCAATAAGTCATAACCATCCAGCTGCTCGTTGCCGACATCCACGGCGGCGATCTGTAAGAGCGTCCGATAAATATCCAGGCTGGCCACCAGCTGGTCGGTTACCTGGCCGGGCGCAATAGTCCCGGGCCAGCGGATGATGGCCGGTACCCGGCTGCCTCCTTCATAGGTAGTTGCCTTTGACCCGCGCAGCGGACCGGGCGAACCCGCATGCCACACTTCAATGCCGTTTTGCTTCATGCGGTTCGGCAGGTTTAGCCACGGACCGTTGTCCGAAGCAAAAAACACAAGCGTGTTGCCGGCTATGCCCTGGTCTTCCAGTGTTTCAAGGATCTGTCCAACGCTCCAGTCCAGCTCTTCAATGACATCGCCATACAAGCCTGCGTTAGACCTGCCACGGAATTGATCGGTAGTTTGCAATGGGAGATGCGGCATGTTGTAAGCCAGGTAAAGAAAAAAAGGCTGTTTATTATGGGCGTGTGCCGTGATATAGCGGATAGATTCGGCGGTATACCGCTGTGTCAATGTTGTCTGTTCAATGGGGTGCTCAATGATCTCCAGGTTTCTGTACAGCACCAGTGGCTCGTCTGTCTGCACCCAAGGTCGCATGTAGTCATTGGAATACGGAAGCCCAAACCAATAGTCGAACCCCTGATTGGGAGGCAAAAACCGGTCTTCTTTGTAACCGAGATGCCATTTACCAAGCATGGCCGTTTGATAATTCGCTTTTTTCAGTCCCTCTGCCAGTGTCAGCACGCTATCCGGAATCCCCCCGGTGCCGTCCGCGCCGGTATGCCCCTCGAAGTTGATACGGTTCATATACCTGCCGGTGATGAGTTGTGTCCTTGAGGGCACACACCAGTTTCCCGTTACGAAAGAGGTAAACCGTATCCCGTCCCCGGCAAGCCTATCGATGTTGGGTGTTCGTATTGTGGGATGGCCATATGACCCAAGGTCGCCGTATCCCATGTCGTCGGCAAACAGCACAATAATATTCGGAGGTGCGAGGGCCATGCCGGGTTTCATCGATTGCGCGGCACCGTATTTTGGCACACCAGCAACGAGAAACACCAGTAAAACGAAGAGTAATTGCACCCTTTTATGGAAAATAAAGCCGTATGGCGGATACATCTTCATGGTTATCATAATTGCAAGGCGGTGTACAAAGTAATTAATTTTTGCTTAAAAAGGCAAAACCATTGCAGGTCAATGCATCGGGCAGAAAAAAAATGTCTCCAATAACAGCAAGATGAAAAAAGTCCCACATATTTTCGTTACCTTTGCGCCCTCAAATTTTATAAAATCAACTTCGTTGAATGCAGAAAATCAGAAATATAGCGATTATCGCTCACGTAGACCACGGCAAAACAACACTGGTCGATAAAATCCTTCACTTCACCAATCTTTTCCGGGATAATGAACAAACCGGGGAATTGATTTTGGACAACAATGATTTGGAGCGAGAACGCGGGATTACCATTGTATCGAAAAATGTAGCCGTAAAATATAAGGATGTAAAGATTAACATTATCGATACACCAGGCCACGCCGACTTTGGCGGAGAAGTGGAGCGGGTACTCAAAATGGCGGACGGGGTTATCTTATTGGTGGACGCTTTTGAGGGCCCGATGCCCCAGACACGGTTTGTTACCCAGAAGGCACTTGGACTGGGCCTTAAGCCCATTGTGGTGGTTAATAAAGTAGATAAGGAAAACTGTCGGCCCGACGAAGTTTATGAGGCGGTATTTGAGCTGTTTTTCAATCTTGATGCAACCGAGGAACAGCTGGACTTTCCGGTGCTTTACGGTTCATCCAAGCAGGGATGGATGTCTACGGACTGGAAACAGCCGAGCACCGATTTTACGCCGCTGTTGGACGCAATCTTGGAACACATCCCCGCAGCACCGTATGCGGCAGGTACGTTGCAGATGCAGGTTACGTCGTTGGACTACTCTTCGTTTGTGGGCCGGATAGCCATCGGACGGGTGGCACGCGGTGAAATCAAGGAAAACCAGCCGGTATCGCTGGTAAAACGTGATGGCAAGATCGTGAAATCGCGGGTTAAGGAGCTGCATACCTTCGAGGGGCTTGGACGTGTAAAAGTACAGGAGGTAAAGGCTGGGGATATCTGTGCGGTAGTGGGCATTGAGGGTTTTGATATTGGTGATACCATTGCCGATTTTGAAAACCCGGAGCAGCTGGAGGTGATCAAAATTGACGAGCCTACAATGAATATGCTCTTCACTATCAATAATTCGCCGTTTTTCGGAAAAGAGGGCAAATTTGTGACATCCAGACACCTGCACGACCGGTTACATAAGGAAATGGAGAAAAATCTGGCGTTGCGGGTGATACCGAACGATTCCCCGGATTCATTTCTGGTCTATGGGCGCGGCATTCTCCACCTGTCGGTACTGATCGAAACCATGCGCCGGGAAGGATACGAGTTACAGGTCGGACAACCGCAGGTCATCGTTAAGGAGATAGATGGCGTAAAGTGCGAACCAATCGAAACATTGGTTGTGGATGTCCCTGCTGAGGTATCAGGCAAGGTCATTGAGCTGGTTACCCAACGCAAGGGTGAGCTGCTGATCATGGAGACCAAAGGGGATATGCAACACCTGGAATTTGATATCCCTTCGCGGGGTATTATCGGCCTGCGTAATAACGTACTGACTGCCACGGCTGGTGAGGCTGTGATGGCACACCGTTTTAAAGCGTATGAGCCTTGGAAAGGCCCGATTCCCGGACGCCTGGCTGGTGTGCTGGTGTCGATGGAAAAGGGGCAGACAACGGCCTACTCGATTGATAAACTACAGGACCGCGGCCGGTTTTTCGTTGAGCCCGGCGTTGACGTTTACGAAGGGCAGATCGTGGGTGAGCACATCCGGGATAATGACCTGGTCGTAAACCTCGTAAAAGGCAAACAGCTCACGAATATGCGTGCTTCCGGCAGCGACGATAATACGCGCATCGCACCGGCGATAAAATTTTCACTGGAAGAATCGATGGAATACATTCAGGCCGATGAGTATATTGAGGTAACCCCGAAAAGCATCCGGCTGCGCAAAATTTACCTTACGGAAAATGAGCGCAAGGTGAATGCCAAGAAATTCCAGTAACGATCCTTCGTCACAAGCAATGTCTGACTGGCGGCGTGTGCAGTGGAACCTTCACTGCACAACCGTGGGTCGGCGCTAAGACGGTCCGGAAGCTATTTCCGGGACTAACTGGGTGGGCTTTAATCCCTAAAGCCCACCTAGTTGCGTTAGCTGGCCGATGTGCACGACAGGCATTTATCCAAGACCATCCCATACAGTTAAAGCGTACGCCAGCAGTCGCGGGCAAAAACTCGTTTTATGCATTGCAAACTTGGCGAAAAGAGGGCAAATCTCAAATCTAACCGCTATCTTTGCAGCCTATGATGTATATTACACGGCGCGAACGGTTTAATGCAGCGCACAAGCTGTATCGGGAAGAATGGACACTGGAACAGAACGAGGCCATCTTCGGTAAATGTTCCAATCCAAACTGGCACGGGCACAATTACGAACTTTTTGTAACAGTGAAGGGGCATGTGGATCCGAAAACGGGATTTGTGATCGACCTGAAAGAACTGAAGCGGATCATCATGACCTATGTAATTGATAAGGTAGACCACCGGAATATCAACCTGGATGTGGATTTTATGCAGGGCAAGATCGCTTCGACAGAAGTGCTTGCCGTGGAGATCTTCAATCAGCTGAGACCCCACATTGAAGCATACCAGGTTAAATTACATTCCGTTCGATTGCATGAGACGGAAAACAATTACGTGGAATATTTCGGGGAATAGCCTATCCGAAAATAAATAATACAACTATGGACAATGATTTTCCGCTACGCGAGGAAGAAATTGACGGCTACGTAAAGATCGACCGCTATAATCCGGAAAAAGTAAACCGGATTGCGACGCATTATACCGATATCCTGGAATCGCTTGGTGAGGACCCAACCCGCAACGGGCTATTGAAAACTCCCGAGCGTGTAGCCAAGGCATTGCAGTTTCTAACCCATGGTTACGATCTGGATGCCGCCAAAATATTAAAAGGGGCCATGTTCGAAGAGGAATACAGCCAGATGGTGGTTGTAAAAGATATCGAAGTATTTTCGCTCTGCGAGCACCACTTGCTGCCCTTTTTCGGTAAAGCACACATCGCCTACATTCCTAACGGACACATCGTCGGCCTCAGTAAAATTCCGCGTGTGGTTGATATTTTCGCCCGCCGGTTGCAGGTGCAGGAACGGCTTACCAATGAAATACGGGATTGCATACAGGACACACTAAAGCCGATTGGCGTAGCGGTAGTTATTGAATGCAAACACCTTTGTATGGCTATGCGCGGTGTGCAGAAGCAAAACTCAGTAACCACCACTTCGGCTTTTACCGGCGAGTTTGCCCGTGAGCGTACGCGAAATGAATTCCTGCGGCTGATCACCGCCTCGTTGGATTAAACTTCTTTCAGTTTTCGTCCATCTTCCTTACATTTGTGTCCGATGGATATGTTCGATGACATGTTAACGGGCTATCTGGAAGGTACCTGTGATGCTGAACCCGAATTATTAAAGCGTATTCACAGGGATACCTACCTCAGGGAAACCCGGCCTCATATGCTATCGGGGCATTACCAGGGTAGGCTGCTGGCGCTGCTAAGTAAGCTGGTTGCTCCAAAGCAGATCCTGGAAGTGGGCACCTTCACCGGCTATGCGACGTTATGCCTGGCCGAAGGGCTTGCCGCCGATGGTGTATTGCATACCATAGACATCAACCCCGAACTGGAAGACCGGGTACGCGGTTATTTCGCAGCGGCCCCCAACGGAGAATCCATCCATTATCATATCGGCGACGCGGCCACCATTATCCCGGAATTAGCGGGGCCTTTTGACCTCGCCTTCATTGACGCCGACAAGAAAAACAACCATTTATATTACGAGCTCGTGCTCGAGAAAAGCCGGAAGGGCAGCCTGATCCTGATCGATAATGTACTTTGGAAAGGAAAGATCGCGGCCGGCGATTCCGATGTACAGACCCGGCAAATCGCAACACTAAACCAGAAATTAACAGTGGACGAACGTATTGATAAACTGATCCTTCCCATTCGTGATGGTGTTTTTGTGCTGCGGAAACGGTAAGGAAAACCAACCCATTTGGTTATGAAGAAAATAAACAGCGTATTGCGCACATGGTGCCTGGTAGGTGGACTTATGATTATCGGAATCATGCAGGCGGCAGCACAGCAGATTTCGCCTGCAGCCTACATTCAGCAATATAAAGACATGGCCATTAACTCCATGAGGACGCATGGCCTGCCAGCAAGTATTATCCTGGCCATTGCCATGCATGAAAGCGCGTATGGGAATAGCCGGATTGCGCACCACCTCAACAATCATTTTGGCATCAAAGGGCCGAATAACAGCAAAGTTATCCGTTCGGCCTACAAAGGATACGATTCCGTGGAAGAATCGTATCAGGATTTCATTGATTTTCTCAAAAGACGCGAGAGCACACAGGAACTGTTTGAAGAACATGAATCCCATGAATACCGCGAGTGGGTGCGCGGTATCGCCCGGTCGGGTTACGCACAGAGCCCCTCCTGGTCGGCGAAGGTACTGGGCATGATCCAAAAGTATAATCTCGATGCGTTTGACCGGGTGGATGGTGCTGAGGCGGAAACCACGGATGCTGATTTATCGTCCGAACCGGAAATATATGTAGTAAAGAAAGGCGATACCCTGTCCGCCATTGCCCGCAGGCACGGCACCACCGTTAAAGCCTTACAGCTGAATAATGGGCTGTCAAATTCACGGCTGCAGATTGGTCAGCAACTTTTTTTGTAAAAGTAACATGAGAATCCGGGTTTATCTTTTCCTTCTTCCATTGGTGCTCGCTTCGTGCCTGTCTAAACATGAAGTATTGCAGAACCCACGGGTAGTGAAGCCGCCAGGTTCGGGTACGGGCGGCACCGAAACGCGGGAAACAGGCCGGCCCGCTCGGGCATATACCAGCCTGTCGGGCTACGATTATATCGAGCAATATAAAGCAATTGCCATTGAGGAAATGAACGAATACGGGATTCCGGCAAGCATCAAGCTCGCGCAGGCGCTCCTTGAATCGGGTAACGGCAACAGCATGCTGGCGCGGGAAGCGCATAATCATTTCGGGATTAAATGCACGTCGGAATGGTCAGGCAGGAAGGCATATAAAGACGACGACCGGAGAAACGACTGTTTCCGTGTATATGAGCGGGCGGAAGACTCGTTCAGAGACCATTCCCAGTTTTTACTGCGCAGCCGGTATGCTTCACTCTTTGAACTCGACAAAGACGACTACAAGGGATGGGCCAGGGGACTGAGAGCCGCAGGTTATGCTACCAACCCCAAGTATGCCGATATGCTGATCAGCCTGATCGAGCGTTATGAGCTTTACCGCTATGACCGTCCCGAATCCCAGGTAGCCAAGGTGGCACGCGAAGAAAAAGTCCAGACCGAGATCGTGGAAAAAATACCGGAGGAGCCGCAGGTGGAAGAGGCCAAACCACCGGTGGCAATTGAGGTACATGAAGTAAAATCGGGGGATACCCTAGCCGGTATCGCCAGAAAATATGGCATGTCCACCAATGAGCTGATGGACCTGAACGGACTAAAAACCGAATCCCTTTTTATCGGGCAATTGATTCTGGTATCCCTTTAGGACCGCGGGGTTAACGGGCTAGGCGAATGGAACTGTAAAATGATGTTAATTTTTTCGCCAACTCCAAACTTAACCGTAGTTTTACGACAGTGAAGCATACGTTTGGTTTTTTATGTGTTGGGCTGTGGCTCCTGCTTTTGCCACATTATACGATGGCCCAGAAAGCTATTCAGGGCATTGTGTTTGACAAGCATACCAAGCAGCGCATTGCACAGGTATACATCTATAATACGGCCAATGATGCGGGCGGGTTTAACAATCTGCGCGGTGAATTTGATATCCCGGCCAGCCGCGGCGACGTACTCATTGCTGCCGCCAAAGGTTATTTCCCGGACACGCTGGCCGTTGGTGACCACGACGTCGTTTTATTTAACATGGAAAGATCCTCGATCTGGATTGATGAAGTGTCGGTTATTGCGCGGCGCAGCCCTGAAGAGCAGCTGCTGCAAAATAAGCGGGAGTACAGCACGGCTTATTCCAAAGGTAGCGCGGGATCGATTTTTTCCGTAGGCCCTACCGGAAGCGGGTTGAGTATTGACGCCCTGTATAACCTGATCAGCCGCGAAGGAAAGAATGCCCGGCGCCTGCAGGAGATTATTGAGCGCGATTACCGTGAGTCGGTCATCAGCTACCGGTTTACACCGGAGTTAGTGGCACAGGTTACCGGTTTAACGGATGAAAAACTGGTTGATTTTATGCAGCAGTACCGCCCGTCATACTATTTTGTGTTGAGTGCAAACGATTACAACCTGGCATTCTACATCCGTGAATCGTTTGTCCGTTACAAGCAGAACCCAGAACTGAATCGCATTCCACGTTTTCCGGCAGGAAATTAAGAGACAGACAGTTTTATACCCATAGCTGGCACACACATTTTAGGAACCGTATACCAAGAAATCAAAAACAGCACGATATTTGTTAATTTAGTCCCGGATATGAAACACATTTATTTTTCGCTATACTTTTTGCTGGTATGTGGCGTTTCCGTTGCTGGTGCCCAAACGTACAACCTGGATGAATTGCGCCACAAGCCCGATACCAATAGCCTGAAAGTGGAGGTGCCGGTGTTGGCGGTGCGCCCAGTGACGCTCCCGCAGTCGCCATTGGATTTACGGGTAATCTACTGGCGTCACTGGTCTTCTTTTGGAATCAATGTCAACCAGTCTTCCTTCAGTGAGAACTGGAATGCCGGTGGGGTGAACTCCATTTCGGTTGGGGCGTTGATCAGCCATAAGTCAGACTATACGCGCAACAACACGAATTTTGTTACCGAACTGGCCTTGCAGTACGGTAAGGTGAAGAACCGGGATCAATTTGCACGCAAAAACAACGACCGGATTTTCTGGGACAATAAATTGTCGGTAAAAATTGCCAAGAACTGGTCACTCTATACCGCGTTGACTTTTGAAACCCAGTTTGATGTGGGTTATTCCTACGGGACGTCAAGCGACGGGCGGGATAGCATCACCGGACTCATCTCTAACTTCATGGCACCAGGTTACATCACCGAATCACTCGGTTTGGAGTTTAAACCGGACGAAACCTTTTCGTTGCGGTTCGGTACGGGTACTGCCAGGCAAACGTTTATTATGGACGACAGGCTCCTGCCGATACTGGAACCCCGGTTTGGGGTTGAGCCCGGGAAGCGATTCCGTAATGACCTTGCGTTCCAGCTTACCGCCAACCTGGACCGGGACTTGGGAGAGAACTTCAACCTGAAAAGCCGCTATAACCTGTTTGCCAACTACAACGAACTAAGCGACCCTGCGCACCGTTTGGATGCCACGTTGACCGCACGCGTCACGCGGATTGTAAACGTCACGCTCAACGGCATTATCCTGTACGATAGCCGGATGGATGGCGCAGTACAAACGAGCCAGACACTGGCGCTCGGTCTGCTGTATAAAATTCCAAAATAGACCTCCAATGAGTGTGTTTGTTTATCGGCGATATGATTTTGCATTGCTCTTGTCTGCATGCCTCGTTTTGGCAGGGTGCAGTACGAACCGTTACGCAAAAACCAACAAACAGTACACGGAACAGGTGAAGGCATTGGCCGCGGAAATCAGACAGCCGCTACCGCCACCTCTCCCGGCACCGACAGCCACATACGACTCACTCATGGATACCGTGGTTTTCTCACCGCGTACAGCGCAGCGTGAGCAGCCTTGGGTAGGAACGATCAATTTTAACCTGCGCAAGCCCAATTATGTGGTCATTCACCATACGGCACAGGATAGCCTGGAGCAAACCCTGCATACCTTTACTGTGCCGCATACACAGGTAAGCGCACATTATGTGATCGGACGCGATGGCGAGGTGTATCAGTTGCTCAATGACTACCTGCGGGGCTGGCATGCAGGGGCAGGGAAATGGGGAAACGTAACCGATCTCAATTCGGTTTCGCTTGGCATCGAACTGGACAATAACGGAAGCGAGCCGTTTCCGGATGCCCAGATCTACAGCCTGCTCCAGTTACTGGAAAAGCTTAAAACCACTTATCGTATTCCGGCCGTTAATTTTTTGGCGCATGGCGACATCGCGCCCACCCGTAAAAACGATCCCAGCGTGCTTTTCCCCTGGGAAAAGCTTGCGGAGCGGGGCTTCGGCCTTTGGCCGGATGAGCACCTGGAGGAACCGCCGGCAAATTTCAATCCCCGTGATGCACTTCGGATAATCGGCTACGACATCAGCGACCTTAATGCTGCTATTGTGGCCTTTAAACGGCGGTATATCCAGCAGGACTTAAGTCCTGAACTGACCCCGCATGATCTGCAGGTTTTGTATAATTTATATCTGAAATACTAAGCCGTGCCGCAACGATGCGTTAACGCTGTGCCGGTTGCCTTTTGGTGGTAAGTGGAAGCGACTGGAAAAGTAATGCAAACAGTACAACGCCTGCACAGCCGACCAAGTTTAGCCAAAGAAATGCCATCACGTCTGCCAGCCAGAGGGAAACGACGATGAACTCCGTGAGGACAGCTGCACATAAGACCGCTTTGGCCCCTGCCTTTTTGATGTAAAAGGCAACGACAAATATGCCCAGTATGGTGCCGTAAAAAAGGGAGCCGAGAATGTTTACGGCCTCCAGCAGGTTGCCTAAGCGACTGGCATAAAGCGCGATGATCACGCAGAATATTCCCCAGACCAATGTAAAAATCCGGGAAGCAGAAAGGTAACCCTGCTCACTCCCCTTTTTGCGGACGAAGCGCTTATAAATATCGATAACAGTTGTGGAAGCCAGGGAGTTGATAGCGCTTGCAGTAGCCCCCATCGACGCCATGAAAACAATGGCAATCAAGAGCCCGATCAGTCCCTTGGGAAAATTGTCGGTGACAAAGGAGAGAAAAATATAATTATTATCATTGGTGTCCGCTGCTTTATCATTTTTCTGCATAAGGGCGACCAGATCTTCCCGTATCGTTTTCGCCTGTTTGTCCGCCGCATGTAATTGCGTCCGGGCCTCTGCTACAGCCGCATCATCCTCCTGGTCAAGCGCTGTGGTAAGCTTGTTGATGTGTGCCTGTTTTTCCTGGAAAACCTGCTGATGTGCGGCTTCCAGCTTGGCTACCTCGGGGCCATATTGGCTGTTTTCAATTTTGTTCAGCTCGAACTTATTGAAAAAAATGGGTGGACTGTTATACTGGTAGTAAGCAAATACCAGTATGCCAATAAGCAGAATGGCAAATTGCATGGGCACCTTCAGCAGCCCATTCATAAGCAACCCGATCCGGCTATCCCGGATAGACGAGCCTGTGAGGTAGCGGCCAACCTGACTCTGATCTGTACCAAAATAGGAAAGCTGCAGAAAAAAGCCGCCAAGAATCCCGCTCCAGAGCGTGTATTGATTATTCCAGTCGAAGGAAAGATCAATCGCATTGGTCTTGCCGGACTTCCCGGCGATATGCAATGCTTTTACCAAGCCGATATCGCTGGGCAGCAAATAGATTACCAGCATCCCTGCGGTAAGCAGCCCGCCAAAGATGATGCTCATCTGCAGCAACTGGGTATATGACACTGCTTTTGTCCCACCGTATACGGTATAAAGAATGACCAGCGTGCCGATAAACAGCGTTGTATAGGTTACGTTGATCTGTAGTATGCTCGATAGGATAATCGCCGGTGCATAGATGGTAATGCCGGTGGATATCCCGCGCTGGACTAAAAATAGGAAAGCGGTGAAGACCCGCGTACGTACGTCAAACCGCTTTTCTAAAAATTCATAGGCGGTAAAAACGCGTAGCCGGTGAAAAATGGGGACAAACGTGATGCTCAGCAAAATCATGGCTAGCGGAAGGCCAAAATAGAACTGTACGAAACTCATCCCCGAGGTATAGGCCAGCCCCGGAGCCGAAAGGAAGGTAATGGCACTCGCCTGGGTGGCCATGACCGACAGGGCGACGTGATACCAAGGGAGCGATTTATTCCCCAGCAGGTAACCGTCGATATTCCGGATCCCCCTGCTCTTATATACGCCGTATATTACGATCAGGGAGAGGGTACAAAACAGTACTATCCAATCTATATTGCTCATTCAAAATAGATCGTGAATAAGAAAAACAGGAGGATAAGGAAGAGCAGCCAGAACACGATGATCCAGTAGAAGCGCTTCCAGGAGCGGATAAAGGGAGGCAGTCCCTTATCGGTCATGCGACCGGCCGTTGAGGAGCACCCTTACGAAAAAGGCACTGAAAATAAGGCCTATCACGATGCCTATTACTGCACCCAGCACCGTTTCCTGGATGTAACCTCCGGTTATGCCACCGAACAGTATGCCCAATAGATAGAAGGTGCTGTTCACATTTTTCACTTCTACACCGTGATTTTCAAGTTGTTTTTCCATGATTCAATTGCGTTTGGCGAGCAAATTTACAAATAATCTATAAGCGCCCGGCACTCCGACGGGCAATTGCCTGAAAAAAGAGAGTGATGTATAAACAAAGTTACCTTTCCCATAGGGTGTAACTAACAGGGAGCCGTTGTAGGCCTGTTCTCCGGGGTCGGCCATCCGCAACGGGCGCTGGTAGCGTTCATCGGCCTCACCCACAAAGTAAAGGCCCCGCTCCTGTATCCATCCCTCAAAATCGGCGGCGGTTATTTCATTCGGAAAATGAAGCACGCGGCTTTCCGGCTCCAGAAAAGTTACGGTAGCCGTTTCATCGGTAACCCTATTGCGTGTAAGCGTAAACGGATATGGCCCGATGCCGTCCATGGATAGTCCGCCGGTGGTGTTGTACTGAACAACCAATGTCCCGCCGTTTTCGACGTATTCCAGTAATCGCGGATGCATATACCGCATCCGGTCATTTACATTATACAACCGGACCCCGGTAACAATGGCATCGTATTGGGAAAGCTTTTCGGCAGTGACGTCACGCTCGTTCAGCAGATCGACCTCCAGGCCAATTTCGCGAAGTGCCTGTGGAACCAGGTCCCCTGCTCCCGGCAGGTAACCAATCCGCTGTGCCGATATGCCGGTTTCGACTTTGCTTAAGCGGGCTGCGGCCGGAGGAAACCAGGTAATCTTGGGAATATGTGTATAGTCGATTACACGGAAGGCTTGCGCTTCCTGCCCGGTATCGGGGTATTTCAGGTCAACAGACACGGAATCTGTTAGCGTAGCGGTTTTGCCGGGATATATGGTGAATTGGACGGCTTGTTCTTCGTCCGGCAAGGCAAATTGTAGGGAAGTCTGTTCCGGCGTTGCACGCCATCCCTCCGGCAGGCGGAGGGATGCGGTGGCCGAAACCGACCCCTGGGTGTGCCCGGTAAATATCACCTGGAGGGTTTTGGGTTCATCGCCATTAAACACCAGTGCCCGCTGGCCGATATTGGCCGTTATGCGCGGGGAAATGGCCAGGGGCTCGTAGACTTCGCCCCGTACCGGGTGGGTATATTTATAAACAATAGGCCGCTTGAACGCGATTTCTTTGCCGTTAATCCGGAGTACCACCGTCGTGGCGGGCCCATCCGGGTTTTGCGGGTACCCTACGTCTGTCTGACGGTCAATAGCAAAGCGGCCAAGTCCATGGGGGTGGTTAAGCCAATAGGGTTGAGTAAGAGCGGCCGCATGGAAAACCGTAGATACTTCGTGCAGCTCATTATATGGAAGAAGAGTTGTTTCCGGTGTTTCGCTTATCTCCCCGTCCCCCGTTGCACGGACACCAACAACTGCTGCCTGAATACCAGGACGCCGAACAATAAAAGCTGTCCGGACAGGTACCTGTTCGCCGAGGGCGAATTTAGGTGCAGCGGCATAACTTTCAAACCATATTCCGCCACAGGCTAGAATGAGTTGTTTCAACTCTTCGGATTTTACTGTTTTCCAGTGTGCATCGGTAATTTGATTCACCAGCGGGAGCAGTGCCAGCAGGTCATCTATTGATTTTTCCGGATGGGTAATGTCAAAATCCGCATTAAGTTTCGCTGCCAATGACTGTATCTTTTTGCTGCCGGCTACCCGGCTCCAGGATGTTTCCACCCCGTCCAACAGGGTTTGCTGTGGCAGATCACCGCCCAGCAATTCAAAACGCTCCGTGATAGCGCCCCGCTGACGGGCCGCTCCGAATCCCTGGCTTTTGTGATTCGTCCGGCTTTCTGCAGCGATTTCACCATACGACTGACCCAGAAGCGGATTGTAATCCCCGATATCCATTCGGAATCCATCAGATGACGTTGCGCCCTCCCCAAGACTAAAATTGGATGTGTTCCAAAGCAGGCGTTTTGCCTGCCAGACCGATACTTCAGTCAGCTGTTCGGGGAACCGGTTAGGATCTGCTGCGGCCTTAAAGGCTTCGATTGCCAGTATTGCGGATGCCTGGTGCTGTCCGTGACCCGCGCGCTCGTCCGGTGGGAACCGGGTGATAATCACATCGGGCCGGAATTTCCGAATTACCCACACAGCATCCGCAAGAATATTCTCCTTACCCCAGAATTCAAATGTCTCGTCATACGTCTTGGAGAATCCAAAATCATTGGCCCGGGAAAAAAACTGCTCACCGCCGTCCACCTGACGGGCAGCCAGCAGCTCATTGGTCCGGATCAACCCCAGCTCCTCTCCCTGCTCTGTGCCGATCAGGTTCTGTCCGCCGTCTCCCCGGGTAAGCGACAGGTAACCCGTACGATATAGTCGCTCTTTGGCCAACCACGAGATGAGCCGGGTGTTTTCATCGTCCGGATGCGCGGCAAAATAAAGCACCGACCCCAGCGTATTCAATTTTTTAAGTGCCAGCTTGATTTCTGCGCCATTCATCGCAGGCTGCGACTGAGCAATTGCATAATGGAAAATAAAAAAAATGCTGAGGAAGGATAATACCGATCGTATATTCATGGGTTTAAAGATAAGGCATTCCTCCTATATCTCTACACCGCAGGGGATTAATAGGCGTCACTTCACATAAATATTACGTTGGCCGAAAGGCAGATGGGGGCTAAAACAAAAGCCGCCCAGCTATGTCGGGGCGGCTCCTGTAAATTAACAATTAAAAAACATTTAAATCTTAAAACACAGCTTCGGTAATTACCGGCAATTGTCAAACGGAGTAATTAGGGTTAGCCCATTTTTTAATAAAGCCCCGTTTTAAGAAGTTAACCTTTAACAAGGGTAAATTTACGACAATAAATAATGTGCCGCCGCGTAAAGCGGCCAACAAGTTTTCCACAAAAAAACGATTGTTAACACTTTTTTGTGGAAAGCGACTGTGGTCGGAAGGGGTCTGTCAGGATTTATCGATTGATCCGAGAACGCGCTGCATAAAAGAATTGAGGGCTTCTTTTCGGTCCGCCCCCTCCTTAATCAGCTTATCAACCTCAATGGCACCATACATATTGGAGATCAACTCGCCGATTACATCCAGTTCCTCATCTTTTAACGAAGGCACTTCGGTAAGCGCTTCCAGGGTTTCAATCGTTTCAAGTACATAATCCTGGTCGTTCTGCGCAATGAACTCGACCAAATGCTTAATTACGGGTAGTTTCATTGAACAGATCAATTAATGGATCAAACTTATTTGTTTGTACCTGGCCAACCAATTGGCCGGCTTTAAAGGCAGCAAACGTGGGTAAATTACTGACGTTGGCCAGCTGGCGGGATTGCGGGAATTTCTCCGCGTCGGCAATAACAAAGGCCACGCCTTCATTTTCTGAGGCCAGTTTTTTAAATTTCGGTTTCATAATCCGACAGTTGCCGCACCATGATGCCGAATATTGTACCATGACCACATCGTTTTCATTTACAATGTCGGCCAGGTTATCTTTATCAAGTTCTTGTATCATATCTTAATCACTTAGTTTAAACACCGGAGAACGGAAGTTTAAGGTACCATACAGCACACGCCGTTATGCGTTACAGACGTGTGCTGATGTTAAATAAAATAGAGACGCCCGGATTCGTTATTAACGATAGGCGCATGCGTGGGGGTTAGCTCAGGGATATCTTGCTGGCGAGGTAGGTAGCTACGCCGTCACGTGTGGCGTGCATTGCCTCTTTGCCCTCTTCCCAGTTGGCTGGGCATACTTCCCCGAATTGCTGTACGTGTGCGTAAGCGTCAACCAAGCGGATATATTCCTTAACGTTGCGGCCCAGGGGCATGTCATTTACGCTCTCGTGGAATATTTTTCCATCCTCGTCTATTAAATAGGTGGCACGGAAAGTCACGTTAGATCCTTCGATCAGCATGGTGTCCAGCTCTTCGTCGTACGTGGCTTTCTGGATATCCAGTATACCCAGGGTGTTTGCCAGATTACGGGTCGTATCGGCCAGTATCGGATAAGTAACACCCTCGATTCCGCCATTGTCTTTTGCCGTGTTCAGCCAGGCAAAGTGTACTTCATTTGTGTCGCAGGAGGCGCCGATAACAATTGTGTTCCGCTTCTCGAATTCCGGTAATGCTTCCTGGAAAGCGTGCAGTTCAGTAGGACAAACGAAAGTGAAGTCTTTGGGGTACCAGAAAAGCAATACTTTTTTGCCTTTGTTAACGGCCTCATCCAATATGTTAATCCTTAGGTCATCGCCCATGTGGTCCATGGCGTCAATTGTAATGTTTGGAAATTTTTTACCAACTAAACTCATAATATCCTTTTTCTTTTTGTTGGTGCAAAGATAACCTTTTGTTAAGGGAAAAAGCATCACTTTTCCTTATGGTTCATAGACAAAAACTATTTAATATTTATTTAACATATATTTTGACAATGAGGTTGATTGGCATAATTAATTTCGGGTTATTTTGTTAAAATCGTATTTTTGCCGCAATTGCAGTTTTACCATGGCCCTGTAGTTCAACGGATAGAATAGAAGTTTCCTAAACTTTAGATATGGGTTCGATTCCCGTCGGGGCTACTAAAAAAGAAAAGCGATAATTTATACCCGCTTTTCTTTTTTTATTTAGAAGTAACCTATCCTGATCTGGAAATAGGCTTGCGATTGTATCATTCCAATTTTATAATGTAACTTCAACTTGAATTTGTCTGCGCTGCACCGAAAGTGGCCCGGCCGGGTATGGCTAATATGTACTGTTTCATTGCGACGGTAAAAGCGGATCAGCAATTAATCAGCGAGTAAAAGGAGTGACCTAAAACACTAAAATGGACAGGACGCTATTTCAATACATTAATCAGCACGTTTCCATTGACGAAAGTGAATACGATGACATTATATCGTATTTCAATAGGGAAAACGTGGAGAAGAAGGAGCTGTTAATGCGCGCGGGGGACCGGTCGGTCTGCGACTATTTTGTATTGGCCGGCTGCCTGCATATGTATTTTATTGGCAGTGATGGTGTAGAACATACCGTTCAATTCGCTTTAAAAGGCTGGTGGCTGGCAGACTATTTAGCCCTTCATAAAAAACGGCCTACCGAATTCTATATTCAAGCCGTGGAAAATTCGGTGCTGCTCAGTATATCCCCAGCAAAACGAGCGGAACTGTTCCTTGCTTTTCCAAAAATGGAATCTTATTTCAGGGCGGTATACCAAATTGCTTATGGCGCTTATCAAACCCGGATGAAGTACATCCTAAGTTATTCCAAAGAGGAAATTTATTTCAAGTTCAGGGATTCGTTCCCAGACTTTGTAAACAGCATTCCGCAGTATCTTGTCGCGAGTTACCTCGGGCTCTCCGCAGAATACGTTAGTAAGTTGAGGCGTAAACATATTTCTTGAACCCGTTCAATTTTTTTCCGCGCGGCCCGCGGTACCTTTGCCAGTACAATAATTAATTCAACATGGCACAGCGATTAAACTACAGCACACATTTTCCAGCGGCCTACAAAAAGCTGCTGGAGCTGGACACTATGGCGGGTAATTCCGGATTGGATAATCTCCTGGTACATCTTGTAAGGCTGCGGGCATCCCAAATCAATGGTTGCCTGTTTTGTATAGATATACATACAAAACAGGCGGTTCGGGATGGTGAAAACCCCTTACGCCTACACCATTTACCGGGTTGGCATGAATCCACCCTGTTTTCAGAGCAGGAAAAGGCCGCTTTACGATGGACAGAAGCATTAACCCGGCTGAGCACGGAAAGCACAAGGGACGAAATTTATCAATCCGTAAGGTCCTTTTTTGATGACACCGAGCTTACCAAGCTCACGATGCTGATCGCCCTTATTAATGCGTTCAACCGTTTTGGGGTAGGCTTTCGAGCCGAACCGGGTTCACTTGACCGGGTATTGGGATTGGATAAGGTAACGTTATAGTCCCCCGCTTTTTGAAAGCATCCCGCTGGCCCAGGCCCGCGGTTAGTTTAGCTAATGAAAAAAATGAATATAACCAGTATAGGTCAACTTTGGCTTCGGCTTGCCGTTTCCAGCGCGTTTTTATCCGCTGTTGCGGATCGACTCGGTTTTTGGGGAAAACCGGGCAGTCCCGATGCCACCTGGGGAGATTGGGAACAGTTTCTCCACTATTCAAATCAGGTAAATAGCTTCGCTCCCGAGTTCCTGAGGGAATTCCTGGCCCGCGCTGCGACAGCACTTGAGCTAGTTTTGGCCCTGCTGCTTTTGGTGGGGTATCGGATCAAGTGGGCTGCTTATGGATCTGCTGTCCTCCTGGCGCTTTTTGCTATAGCGATGACCATTTCAATTGGAATAAAATCAACATTGGACTATTCCGTTTGGATTGGTGCGGCAGGCTGCCTTTTGCTGGGGGCGGTCAAAAGTCATGCTTATAGTATAGATAACTATTTAACAAAAACGAAAAGCAGTGCCGGGCAATGATAAAGCAAATGCCCCGAACTTTTCAGACCCGAGGCGTTTGCAACGAAGCCAGGCAGGCACATAGCAATGAACCGGAATATATATTGCCCGGTGTACCCCAAATTGATATTAATGGCATACATGCCGGGCAATCCATTTGTTATCAACTATTTGTTCCACCATCGATGGTAAGCCCCGCCCCTGTCATATAAGCGCTTTCTGTTCCGGCTAAGTAGGTTGCGAGCGCAGCAATATCATTGGCGGTTCCAAAATCAGACAGGGCCATCAGCGAACGTTGATAGGCGGAAGTGGGGCCGCTGGCCGGATTCATGTCTGTATCGATAGGGCCGGGGTGAATGACGTTTACCGTAATGCCCCTGGGACCCAGATCCCTGGCCATTCCCTTGGTTAGGCCCACCAGCGCACTTTTGCTCATCGCGTAAAGCGAACCTCCGGGGTCGGGCATCCTTTCGGCCTGGCAGCTGCCAATGTTGATGATACGCCCGCCATCTCCCAGGTATTTTATCGCCGCCTGTGAAGCCGCAAATACAGCCCGGACATTGACCGCCATCATGTGATCAAAGTCTTCCAGCGTAAACTGGCTAATGTCGTTATAGAAGGCAACTCCCGCATTGTTAACCAGTATATGTAACCCGCCGAATTCCTGGACAGTTTTATCCACTGCCGAAATAACGGCCTGGGGGTCGGCGCTGTCTGCCCGAAGGGCAATGGCCTTGCCACCCAGTTGCCTGATTTCCTGTGCCACTTGTTCGGCTTTGTCTTTTGAAGCCTGATAAGTAAGGGCTACGGAGGCTCCTTCACGGGCCAATCTTTTTGCAATGGCGGCACCTATACCCCGGCTCGCTCCGGTAACCAGCGCCACCTTGTTTTGTAGTTTTTCCATCTGATTTATTTTTTAATTAATAAAGAACAACAAAAGTAGAGGGAAAGCCTTACTTTTGTAAGTACTGTAAAAATTGTTAAGTACTAACAAAAAAGTAAGTATGCTATGCGAAAACCGAACTCTACCAATTCCCTCAATGAGACGCGTCTGATTCGGAACTGCGGAATGGACTATACCTTATCGATCATCGGCGGAAGGTGGAAGCCGACCATTTTATTTAGCCTGATAAAATGTAAAATGCGATACAGCGAACTGTTGAAATGTATCCCCGGTATTTCGGAACGCATGCTGGTAGCACAATTGCGGGAGCTGGAAAAACACGGGATGATCCGTCGCATTGTTTATCCGGAGGTGCCACCCCGGGTAGAATATGAATTGACCGAACTGGGACATTCGGCAGAACCCATGCTGAACAGTATTTCCGATTGGGGAAATATGCACAGGGAACAGGGGGAACGTGCTGAATTACAACCCGAATCCCTGGCCACTTTGGCTAAATAACCAGTTACCGCGTTTTCAACGAAAGCAAGTTTCGGGTTTTGTAATCTATAAAACCTTCAGATCTTTGTCTAATAACAGGTATCATATGGAAACGCAGCAACAGTTAAACTATGAACGCATCGCCAGAGCGATCGACTACATCAGGCAGCATTTTAAGGAGCAGCCCAATCTGGATGCCGTTGCCGAAGAGGTAAACCTAAGCCCGTTTCATTTTCAGCGGTTGTTTACCGACTGGGCCGGTGTTAGTCCCAAGAAATTTCTGCAGTATACCAGCCTGACCCATGCGAAGGGTATTTTACGCGGAAATAGGGAAGCAACGCTATTTGACACGGCCTACGAAACGGGTTTATCGGGCACCAGCCGGCTGCACGACCTGTTCGTACAGATCGAGGGAATGACTCCGGCAGCATATAAAAATGGCGGAAAGCAGCTGGAAATTGCTTATGATTTTGGTGGCAGTCCGTTTGGCCGTCTGATCGTAGCGTCAACTTCCAAGGGGGTATGCCACCTGGCCTTTTTTACCGATGAAAGGCAGGCGCTGGCCGACCTGCAGGCCAAATTTCCCAATGCCAACATGAGTCGTAAATCGGTTGATATACAGCAGGATGCATTGTCAGTTTTCCAAAGCGACTGGGAGAAACTTCCGGAAGTGAAGCTGCATCTGAAAGGGACGGCCTTTCAGCTGAAGGTCTGGGAAGCCCTGCTGAAAATACCCATGGGGCAGCTCACCACCTATGGTTCCATTGCACAGCAAATTGAAATGCCAAGCGCGTCCCGGGCAGTAGGAACCGCCATTGGAAGCAATCCGGTAGCGTTCCTAATTCCATGTCACCGGGTCATCCAATCCACCGGTACATTCGGCGGCTACATGTGGGGAGAAACACGGAAAACGGCTATGATTGGCTGGGAGGGTGCCAAAATAGGTGCTGACCCCGCACAACTGCATTACGCTCAGTAAGAAAACAGTACGTGATGGATCTATTCGGTACCGGCATGGATAAAGCGGCTAATTTATTGCCGCGGGACGGCGAGGTGAACTATTTCGGAAAAATAATGGAAGCACGGGAAGCCGCTGGTTACCTCGACTACCTACTGCATTCGGTGGCTTGGAAGAACGATGAAGCGGTGGTTTTCGGACGGCTCATCCAAACGAAACGCATGGTGGCGTGGTATGGCGATTCGGCCTTCCGGTATACCTATTCCAACGTCACCAAGCAGGCCCTGCCGTGGACGAGGGAATTGCAGACGCTTAAGCGTATCGTAGAGCGGCACGCGGGGGAAACGTTCAACTCCTGCCTGCTTAACCTTTACCATGATGGCCAGGAAGGTATGGCTTGGCATAGCGATGCGGAAAAAGACCTGAAAAAAAACGGAACCATCGCCTCGTTAAGTTTCGGCGCCGAACGCAAATTTGCTTTTAAACACAAACTCACCGGAGAAAAAACGTCCATCGTATTGGCGCATGGCAGCCTGCTGCTAATGAAGGGAGCCACGCAGACCTACTGGCTTCACCGACTGCCCCCCACCAAAAAAATCCTAACCCCGCGTATTAACCTGACATTTAGAACAATTGACGGTCAGCAGGGTTATTAGGAAAAACCCCGGCAGCCATGTGTATCAAAACATATTTGCCTGCGCTGATCGTATTGGCAACATGCCAGCAGGCCCTACCGCAGGATTTTGGTCAGCTGCGTGCCGAAATGGTCAGCCAGCAGCTCGAACCCCGTGGAATTAACCATACCCCTACACTGGAAGCCATGCGGAAGGTGGAACGACACCGATTCGTTCCGCCTGCCTGCCAGCAAGATGCCTATCGGGATACGCCGCTCCCCATTGGATATGGACAAACCATCTCTCAGCCTTTTATGGTGGCCATGATGACGCAGCTGCTTCAACCCGGGCCGGATGACCGTATACTGGAAATCGGTACAGGATCGGGATACCAGGCCGCTATCCTGGCCGAAATGACGGGTGAAGTATATACCATGGAAATTATTCCGCAGCTGGGTGCGAAGGCGAAGCAGCTATTAAGCGAACTGGGCTATAGAAACGTAACGGTAATCGTTGGTGACGGCTACAATGGATGGGCGGAGAAAGCACCCTATGACGCCATCATTGTAACCGCAGCACCCGAGGAAGTCCCCCCGCCGCTGATTGCTCAATTAAAGGAGGGCGGGAAGATCATCGTGCCGATCGGAGCCCAAACGGAAGAGCAAACCCTTGTTTTAATTGAAAAACGAAACGGGGAACTGGTGAAAACGGCCTTAATCCCCGTGCGGTTCGTGCCCTTTACCCGGAGTAAGGACATGCCGTAATTGGTGATGAAAACGGCTGGCATCCGGATCGTCGATCGTGCGGATCAGGCAAAAAATGACTTGGCGTTATGGTAGCAGATGTCCTGAATGATTTTGCCGATCCACTGCTCATCGCGAGGCAAAACACCCCTATTGATGTCCTCCGCAAACAGGTTGCATAACAGCCGGCGGAAATACTCGTGACGCGAATAGGAAAGAAAACTCCGGGAATCGGTCAACATGCCCACAAAGCAGCTGATCAACCCGATATTGGACAGGGTGTTCAGTTGGTTGGTCATGCCATCCAACTGGTCAAGGAACCACCATCCAGATCCGAATTGTATCTTTCCCCTGATACCCTCCGCCTGAAAATTGCCGGTCATGGATGCAAATACCGCATTGTCTGCCGGGTTCAGGTTGTAAATAATGGTTTTGGCCAGTCGGTTCTCATCCTCCAGGGTATTAAAAAAGCGCTGCATGCTCCCGGCCTGCGGTAAGTCGCCGATGGAATCAAATCCGGTGTCCGCGCCGAGTGTCCGCAGCTGTCGGCTGTTCGTATTCCGAAGGGCCCCGAGATGGAACTGCTGTACCCAATTTTTGTCGTGATAAAGCTTGCATAGCTCGGATAATACCGCATACGTAAATGTTTCCTCGTACTCGGCAGCATTGCGATCATCGCCCTGAAGAACCTGTTTAAATACAGTTTCCAGGGGCAAAGGTAATTGGCGGGCGAGGGGCAGGTGGTCCAGTCCATGGTCTGCAATGCGGCATCCGTGCCGGTGAAAATAATACAATCGGTTCCAAAGGGCGTCAAGCAGTGTGTCAATGTCTACAATAGCGGTACCGCTGCTGGCCTGCAGGCGCTCAATATAACTTCGATAAGCCGTGCCGCCATTCAGCTGGAATGCCCTGTCGGGCCTGAAGGATGGAAGTATCCGGGTTTCAAACCCCGATACGGCAATAGCAGCATGGTGCTCCAGGCTGTCTGCCGGATCATCTGTTGTACCCACCATTTCCACGCCGAAATGCCTGAGCAGGCCGCGCGGACGGAATTCAGGCAACTGCAACATCCCCGTTGCGCGCTCAAAAACCCGGGGAGCGTTGTCCGGACCCAGCAGCTCGGTAATGCCGAACGGGTCACGAAGTTCCATGTGGGTCCAGTGGTAAAGCGGATTGCGGACCGTGTATGGGACGGCCTCCGCCCATTTGTAAAACTTTTCTTCATCAGGAGCATCGCCGGTAATGTATCGTTCGGAAACGCCCAACGCCCGTAACGCCCGCCATTTATAGTGGTCGCCCGCCAGCCAGATGTGGGTCAGGTTCCGGAAGGCAGTATCGGAGGCGACAACGTCCGGTGGAAGATGGGAATGATAGTCAATAATCGGCAGGCCTTTGGCATATCCGTTATACAGCCTTATCGCCGTATCGGACTGCAGCAGGAAATGATCAGTTAAAAAATAACCGGCGCGCATGTTAATTTTCTGTTAGTTGCTTCCGAGAATGCCAAGCTCCAGCCCCCTTAATTCGGCGAGCCCGCGAAGGCGCCCGATGGCCGAATAGCCGGGTGCGGTGGTTTTGTCCAGGTCATCGAGCATTTGATGTCCATGGTCGGGCCGGAAAGGTATCGGGATGTCCCGTCGCTGATTTTCCGCCACCAGGGCCCGCATCACCGCATACATATCTACGTCGCCGTCCAGGTGGTCCGCCTCATAAAAGCTCCCCTGTGCATCCTTGCGTACATTCCGCAGGTGCGCAAAATAAACGCGCTCCTTAATGGCGTCGAAGATCGCCGGGATGTCGTTGGTTACACCGGCCCCCAGCGACCCGGTGCAGAAACAGATGCCGTTAAAGGCCCTGTCCACCGTACGGATGATGTAAAGCAGGTCTTCCTGGCTGCCGGCAATACGCGGTAGGCCAAGTATGGGATAAGGGGGGTCGTCTGGGTGGATGGTCATGTAGACTCCAGTTTCTTCGCATACCTCCGCAATGGAGGAAAGAAACCAGATCAGGTTTTCCCGAAGCCCTTCACGCCCGATAATCCCGTATGCCCGTATACTTTCCTGCAACTCGCTAAGTCCGATATTACGTTCGCCGGGTATGCCCATCAGTATGTTGGTAGACAGTTCCTCCACCTGTTGTGAGGTATAGGACTGATACCTTTTTTCTGCCGCTGTCCGGACGGCTTCAGGATAGTCCTGCCCTGCCCGTTCCCGTTTCAGAATAAAGAGATCAAACGCAGCAAGGTCATTCCAGTCAAAATACAGCGCTTTTGACCCGTCCGCCATTTCCAGGCCCAGCTGTGTACGTGTCCAGTCGAGTACCGGCATAAAATTGTAACATATCGTGCGGATTCCACAGGAGGCGAGGTTACGCAGGCTCTGCCTGTAGTTTTCAAGGTATGCATCCGCGTCGGCTCCGCGGGTCTTAATGGCCTCATGTACCGGTAGGCTCTCCACGACCGACCAGTGCAGTCCCGCTTCTTCAATGATGCGCTTCCGTTCGTTAATTTCAGAAACGGGCCACACATCCCCGTGCGGAATGTGGTGTAAGGCGGTTACAATGCCCGTGGCGCCGGCCTGTTTCACATCGGTTAAGGTTACCGAATCGGCCGGACCGTACCAGCGCCATGCTTGTGTTAATTTCTTTGTCATCCCAATCGAGTTATTCAGTCAAAATCTATTTGCTGTCGTTCTCCTTTCCTGACCGCTATCCGGCCCATTTGTCCCACTGTCGTTTTCAATCTAAATCCCAATATTAGGCAAATCGCCCCGAATTCAGGTGAACATTTTACAAATTCACAGGACCCTTCCGGACATAAACATCCGTGTACGGTTACATTTGCTGATATACAACCCCGGAAACCGCGGGCGGTGAGCGGCTTTCATTACAAAAATTTAACAATTTTATTTTAAGATCTCGTTTTAAAGCAATACTTTTGCATCCCCAACATGGGAAGGGCTTACGTGTTGAAAAATAATTAATTACAAAAATATAGATATGACTAAGGCAGAAATTATCGCAGAAATCTCTAACAAGACGGGGTTAGAGAAAGTAGATGTTCAGGAAACTGTTGAAGCTTTTTTCAAGGTGGTGAAGAATGCCATGATTAGTGGCGAGAATGTTTACGTAAGAGGTTTCGGTAGTTTTGTGGTAAAGAAGCGGGCAGAGAAAACAGCCCGTAACATTTCAAAAAATACAGCGATCATTATTCCCGCGCATTACGTACCCACGTTCAAGCCGGCTAAAACATTTGTTGAAAAGGTGAAAACCGGCAACAAATAACACGGACCTTTCAAGCGTTCCATTATGCACAGGACCAAACAAATCATAGCTGTTGCCGCTGTTGTTTTATTGATGGGGTTTTTATTAGCACAACCCATCAAAGGTTTGGTCAATGAAGATAAAAGTACGGCCGATGCCGCAGGGTCCGGCGCTGCCAATACCGTGAATTTTGAACTGGTATCGCAGCAGGCCAAAAGGGGTTTAAACGCCAGTATTATCCAGGAGATATCCGATCTGGAGTCCAAACTGGCTGATGCATCGGGCACAGCAAAGCTGGATCTGCTGCAACAACTTGCTGCCAAGTGGGACGATGTGAATGAATCTGCTCCATTAGGATTTGTGTACGAGGAGATGGCGAAAATTGATCCGCAGTTTAGCTACTGGCTGAAGGCGGGCGACGCTTACCGTGCGGCCTATACGAACCTGCAGGATACGGTAACTGCCCGTGCGCTCAATGATTACGCAATCAATGCCTATGAACAGGCGCTGGAAATTAATTCCGCTGACCTGGATGCCAAAACCGGCCTGGGTAGCGCATATGTAAGCGGTACCAATAACCCGATGGCCGGCATTGCCTTGTTGCAGGAGGTTGTCAAGGCCGATCCGGACCATGTCGGAGCGAATAAAAGCCTGGGGTTGTTCTCCATGCAATCCAGGCAATTTGACCGGGCAATTGACCGGTTTAAGAAGGTTGTGGCGTTACAGCCTGATGCAGAATCCTACTTTTACCTGGCAACCAGTTACGAAAACATTGGGCTGAAACGTGAGGCAGTAGCTGCTTTTGAAAAAAGCAGGGACCTTGCTGCGGATCCGACCCTGACGCAGTTTATCAATCGTAAAATTGATGAGCTGAGTAAATAATTATTAATTTATTCATTTAAAAAAATTAAGCTATGCCAAGCGGAAAAAAAAGAAAAAGACACAAAATGGCTACCCACAAACGTAAAAAACGTTTAAGAAAAAATCGGCATAAGAAAAAATAACAGCCTTTCTTAGGCTGCTTTTCGGAGGAGGCATATAAACGAGCATCAATACAAACTCTGCCTCGTCATATCCGGAAAAACAGACCGATTTGATTTTGCTGCGCCTACGGAACCGAATACATTCGGTTAGTGTTAGGCGCTATTAAACGTATTTATGGTTTTATCCTCATGAGCAGGAGTTTGGAGATACAATGCATGGTAAGGTGAAGATAGAGGTGTCATTTCAACAAGATTGCATCATATGATGATATCCGCAACGATAACAGTGGCCACCGCAGCATAAGCTACGCGTTGGCCATCACTGCATCCGCCGCCCGACAGCAGTTGCCAGGCGAGCGGTTGTGCTGTTGGATACCCGGCTGATCACCATTAATTAAGTTCGTGGTCTGCATTTACTTCATGTTATTCCCATCGTAAGGCAGCAATGAGCTGCCCCCAAAGCCGCCTGCTTTGTTAAAAAAGTAGCTGTTGGTAAAGGAATTAATTATCGATTCGACCCCTGAGAAAGGGGTCACTATTGCTTTACTTCAAGATAAACAGCTTGTAGAGCTCAATAAAGAACAAACCAACAACAACTATGTTGTCGGTGATATTTACCTGGGCAGGATCAAGAAGATCATGCCCGGTTTGAATGCCGCGTTCGTTGACGTGGGGTATTCGAAAGATGCATTTCTGCATTACCTCGACCTGGGCCCCCAGGTGCAGTCGCTCATCAAGCTCACTAAAATAGTAAAGAATGGCAGTTACAAAGAGAAACTGCTCAATAGTTTAAAATTAGAAAAGGACATCAACAAGGCGGGCAAAATTTCCGAAGTATTGTCCCGTAACCTGTTGCTGCCTGTGCAAATCGCAAAGGAGCCGATTTCCACTAAAGGCCCCCGACTGAGTTCCGATTTATCGATTGCCGGGCGCTATGTGGTGCTGGTGCCGTTTTCAGGGATTGTTTCCATATCCAAACGGATTAAGGGCAATGCCGAGCGCAACCGGCTGAAAAAGATTGTTGAAAGCATCAAACCGGAAAATTTCGGCGTTATTATCCGGACGGTTTCTGAAGGTAAGGGCGTTGCTGAACTGCAAAAGGACCTGCTTGACCTGATCTCCAAATGGGAAATATTTACCAGCCGCCTCCGCACAGCGGAAGCCTCGCAGAAGGTGCTGGGAGAAATGGACCGCACGTCCACCATCCTACGTGATATTCTCACCGACGAGTTTTCCCACATCTATATTAACGACCCCATGATCTATGATGAAACCAAATCATATATCCATGGGATCTCGCCGGATCTGGAAAAAATTGTTAAGTTATACAAAAACAAAGAGCCCATCTTTGAGCATTTCGGAATAGAAAAGCAGATCAAGGCGGCTTTTGGTAAAACCGTCAACCTGCATGGGGGTGCATACCTGGTGATCGAGCACACCGAAGCCCTGCATGTCATCGATGTAAACAGCGGAAACCGGACAGCGAACCAGGAAACCCAGGAAGAAAACGCGTTACAGGTCAATAAAGAAGCGGCCAGGGAGATCGCCCGGCAACTTCGCCTGCGCGATATGGGAGGAATCGTTGTTATCGACTTCATCGATATGCACAAGCCCGCCAACCGGAAGGAACTCCATACCTACCTGAAGCAGTGTATGGCCACGGACCGGGCACGGCACACGATACTGCCGCCGAGCAAATTCGGCCTGGTGCAGATTACCAGGCAGCGCGTGCGGCCCGAAATGTCGATCGTTACCAACGAAAAATGTCCGGCATGCAATGGTACGGGTGAAATCCGGTCTAGTATTGTCCTGATGGATGATATCGAGAATAACCTGAGTTTTATTCTTAAAGAACAGAATGAAAGGGACATTACGCTATGCGTGCACCCTTATATTTACGCCTACATCAGATCCGGACTAATGTCCCGCCGGGTAAAATGGTTCTTCAAGTTTGGCCGGTGGATCCGGGTGAAGCCGGTTGCGGCGTATTACCTCACGGAATTCCACTTCTTCAACAGTAAGGACGTTGAGATTAAGTTGTAGCAACGAACATTAGAAACGAAGCCCCGCAGCTACAAACTGCGGGGCTTCGTGCTATTTGCCGGTGCCGTTGTTCGGTATCCCTGCGCACCGCGTACAGGATGCCAGCAGGCTGACTCCGCGATTTAACCGGAAAAAGGTGGACTCACCGTGGACTTAATGTGGACTCACCGTGGACTCACCCCGAACCATTCCCGATGCGTGGCCGCCGGATGTTCGGCGCAAGAAGGAAGGCAGGCTCAGCAGCCGGAGTGTGTCAGTATCTCGGCTGCCATTTCCGCTATCGGCTGTTGCGGTAACCAATGGATGGCTAACCCGTCTTTCTCCATTTTACGGAAATAGGTCATTTGCCGTTTGGCATAACGGTGTATTTCGGTATTAAGACGTGCGAAGAACGTATCATAATCTAGCTCGCCCAGGAGGTATTGCGTTGTATACTTATATTCCAGCCCGTATCGTATGAGCTGCTGCGGAGGAATGCCCTGGTCCAGCAGCCGCCGCACCTCTTCGACCAGCCCGGTATCCAGTCGCTCCACCAACCGATCGGTTATGCGTTGCCGCCGGACTTCCACCGGTGGGTTGATGCCAAACACCTGCACCCGAATTGTGGGTTGTACCGGCCGCGGCACCGGGTGCTCTTGATGCCATTCGGCAATCTCGATGGCCCGGATGATCCTTTTTTTGGTGCTGGTATCTGCTGTAAAACCCGGCGGTACGGGCAGCTCCTGCAGCTGCCGGAGGAGGGTTTCGCGATCCAGTTTTTCCAGTACCTCCCGACGGTTGGCCACAACAGGTACTCCGCTGTAGGCAAACCCCGAAATCGCGGCCTGGAGGTACAGGCCGGTACCCCCGCATAAAATGGGTTGCTTGCCGCGGCGGATCACCGTGTTCATTGCTTTACGGAAGTCTTGCTGATACTGTGCAACGTGATACGTATCTCCCGCGTCGCGGATGTCGATGAGGTGATAGGGGATGTCCTGATAAAGTTCCAGGTCTTTTCCGGTGCCGATATCCATGCCCCGGTATACCTGCCTGGAGTCTGCGCTGATAATTTCCCCGTTAACCTGTTTGGCAACTGCAATTGCAAGGGAAGTCTTGCCCGATGCGGTGGGTCCGAAAATTACGAGTAGCGGTGGGGTATTCTTCACTTCCAAAACGATTTCGAATATAGGAAAAAGATACGTGACCAGCTAACCGGATGTTTTCACGAGTTTGATGCTCCCCCCGTTGTAGACCGGGATAAATCCGGCACGCAACCGGTCCGCCGCCGGCATTTCATGAAGCGTCGGAGGCAGTCTCCCTTCATGGTATCGCATAAAGGTATGGGCATCCACCCAGAACAGCTGGGGCTGTGTTCCCGTTATCGGGATGAACCCCACTTTCCGGTAGCTGCTGCCGTCGGACCAATCGCTATCGGCATAAGTCATGATATCCCCGGGATTGAAGGCGCGTTGAAAGGTTTCCAGTAACTTGCTGAACCCGCCCACCACGTGAGCCCCCTGTTTATGGCAGAAACGAAGGAGTTCGAATGACCGGTGTCCGGCAGGCCTGTCGTGCATGCTGCGCCCACCGCTGAACAGGGCTATTGCCACCAGTTCGCCGTGATGGAATAAACCAAACCGGTATTTTCCGGGCAGCGATACCTGCAAATGATGTTCTTCCTGGAAGGATAAAGCCGTCGGTTTATCGATACGGGCGGCTACGGTATCCCGTGCATACAGGCGGCGCGACTGTCCGGCTAAGGCGGCGATGCGATTCAGCAGCAGTTCCGGCCGTGTGATCCAGCGGTCCTCATCGATGTGGATGCTGCGGATACCCGGCGTCATCGGCACCCTGCTGCGGTAAGGCTGCAGGGCGTAATAGACGAGCTGAAAAGGCAGCGGAGCCGCCTGTAATAGCCAAACACCTTCGATGAGGGGTGAGGTGCTGATTTCGATGTGCAGCTTATGCTGCAATGCGATCGAGAACGCCAAAACGGATGAGGAGCTGTCTGACACGTGTAAACTGAGTAAACACAAAAATCATAAAAATTTAAGAAGACCGCCATTTTTAGTAAATATTATCGATATTCGTTATACGATGAAAAGAGCCATTACACTGATTGGTATGATGGGCGTGGCGATAGCGTGTATTTCCTCCGTTTATGGTGCCGGGATAACCGGGAAGATGCCGGTCAATCATACCGTATTATTAAACAATCAAGGGCACAGCATCCCATTGAAGGGGTTGCAGGACCGCCGGATTGCCCACATCGGTCACCTCGATCGGGAAGCGTTCAAGGCATTCGGTAACATGCTGGGGCGTTATGCACCCGTTACGCATTTTGCACTGGCGGCTGAACCGGATGGGAACACCCACCTGGATGAGGACCTGAAGTTTTATAATACCCTGATTTTCGCCGTTTCCGATGCAGACCTGAATGATCAGCGATTATTGCAGTTCATCCATACCCAGGCTGTGGGCAAGGAAGTTGTTTTAGCGGTTTTCGGTGATGGCTCCGGACTGCGTGCGGTTGATTTCGTCCGATTTCCAGTTCTTTGGACTTCCACGCTTACCAATGAGACCGCCAACCAGGTGGCGATGTCGATCTTCGGCGGCATTTCCTGTACCGCACAGCTGCCCCAAACATTTTCAACGCGCTACGCAAAAGGTGCTGGCTTCACAACAGAACAGACTCGGCTCGAATACGCGGATGCCTCGGCTTTTGGAATAGATACACAACAGCTGACGGCCAGCATCGATGCCATCGCCATGGAAGCGGTCCGTGAACACGCTACCCCCGGGGCCGTGGTTATGGCGATTAAAGGAGGCAAAGTAATTTTCGAGAAGGCATACGGCTATCACACCTACGACCGGCAGCGCCCTACCCGGGTAGCGGATATCTTCGACATGGCATCCATCACTAAAATCACCGCGACAACGCCAACCATTATGCGGCTGGTCGAACAGGGTGCCGTTAACCTCGACAGTACCATGGGTTATTACCTGGCACAGGCGCAGCAGACCAATAAAAGACACACCAAATTGCGGGATGTAATGCTGCACGAGGCGGGATTTATTCCCTTTATTCCCTTTTACCGGGAACTGAAGCCCGGCGACCTGAGTACCGATTCATCAGCTGCCTATTCCGTAAAGGTGGCGGATGGCTGCTATATCCGCACGGGCTACTATGAGGATGTCATGTGGCCAACGATGCTGAATTCCAAACTCAATGCGCCGGGCAATTATGTATATAGCGATATCAGCATGTACGTGATGAAGGAAGTCGCCGAACACCAGACCGGAATCCCGATACAGGACTATATTCAGCGGGAGTTTTATAAGCCCCTGGGTATGCAAACTGCTGGATACTTGCCACGCAATCGTTTTGAGAAAGACCGGATTGTGCCGACGGAAAATGACAGGACATTCCGCAAAACACTGCTTCAGGGGTATGTACACGACCAGGGGGCTGCCATGGCGGGCGGAATCGCAGGGCATGCGGGACTGTTTGCAACGGCCAACGATTTGGCTATTTATGGTCAGCTGCTGCTCAACCGTGGGACGTATGGCGGTGAACGGTTTTTCAGGTCGGAAACGGTAGACCGGTTTACGTCCAACCAGTCGAGGACCAGCAGGCGGGGACTGGGGTTTGACCGCTGGGACCCGGATACGAGCAAGCAGTATCCGTCGAAACTCGCATCCAATGCCACTTTCGGGCATACCGGATATACGGGCACCTGCATCTGGATTGACCCAAAGGAACAGCTTATCTACATCTTTCTATCCAACCGGGTGCACCCTGCGGTAAGCACGAAAATATATGACCTCAATACCCGGAGCCGCATACAGGATGCTATTTATGAAGCCATAGCTGCTGCGGGTAACTAGGGTGTAAATTACGAAAGAATGACTGCACGAAGGATAGCACTATGTTGCCTGTCAATGCTTTTTTTAGCGGCTTCGCTCCAGGCACAGGACGCGGCACGGATCCATCGGGATGCACTGGTTTTTGACACCCACAACGATGTGATTTCGGAATCCATCATGCCGGGCAAAGATATCGGTAAGCGCATAGGTACCGGCCATACCGATTTGCCCCGGATGCGGGACGGGGGAATAGACGCACAGGTCTTTTCCGTGTGGTGTAGTGAAAAATACGGCCGGGGTACGGCGTTTGCTTATGCCAACGAGCAGATCGACAAGCTGATGGAACTCCTTCACCGTTATCCTGATGCGATTGCACTGGCTACGGATAGTGCAGGCATTAGGCAGCTAACCGAACAGGGAAAAATTGCCGCGATTATCGGGGTGGAAGGCGGACATATGATTGAGGAGCGCCTGGACTACCTGGATAGCTTGTATCGAAGAGGGGCACGCTACCTGACACTTACCTGGAATAACAGCCTGAGCTGGGCGACGTCGGCCAACGATGAGATGCGGAATCCGGGAAAACTCAGCCATAAAGGACTGAACGATTTCGGGCGTTCGGTGGTCCGGCGGATGAACGAGCTGGGCATGATGGTGGATCTCTCCCATGTGGGGCGCCAAACGTTCTTCGATGCCCTGGAGGTGACCACCAAGCCGGTTTTGGTATCTCACAGCAACGCCTATGCCGTCATGGCACATCCGCGCAACTTACAGGATGACCAGTTGAGGGCCCTTGCAAAAAACGGCGGGGTGGTGTGTGTCAATTTTTATTCGGGTTTCCTTGATCCGGCACATTACAGCAAAATCAACAAACTGTATGCGCAGTACGTGGGTGATACCATCAAACGTTCAACCGATGCTAAGTTTGCCCGGCTGCCGGCTGAAGCGAAGGAAGCCTTGCGGCCGCCGCTATCGATTCTGCTGGACCATATTGACCACCTGGTTGAAGTGGCAGGCGTTGATCATGTCGGGGTTGGAAGCGATTTTGACGGCATTTCATCGACCCCTAAAGGACTGGATGATTGCAGTGATTTCCCGAAGATTACGGAAGGTTTGCTGCAACGGGGTTATTCCGAAACGGATATCCGTAAAATACTGGGCGGAAATGTGCTGCGATTGATCGCGGCACAGCAACGATAACAAAATGGCGAAAGCAAAAACAACTTATTTTTGTCAGAACTGCGGATACGAGTCTGCGAAATGGCTGGGTAAATGCCCATCATGCCAGGAGTGGAATACCTTTGTGGAAGAAGTGGTGGAAAAGGCAGGCCCACGTGTGCCGGACTGGCGAACGACAACGGGTGCAGCTCCCCGGGGCGGTAAGGCGGCGGCCATACACGAGATCGAGCAGGTTGAAGAGCGTCGGCTGGTTACACCCGACCGCGAATTGAACCGGGTACTTGGCGGGGGTATTGTGCCCGGCTCGCTGGTACTTGTCGGCGGGGAACCCGGCATCGGTAAGTCCACCCTGATGCTGCAACTCGCCCTCCAGCTGCCCGGAACCAAAACACTATACATTTCGGGCGAGGAAAGCGAACAGCAGCTGAAAATGCGCGCGGAAAGACTGAGCCAAAGCACGAAGGCCGACTGCTATATCCTCACCGAAACAGCCACCCGCTCTATTTTTAAGCAGATTGAGGCCACGGCTCCGGACCTGGTGATCATCGACTCCATACAGACGTTGCATTCAGCCCAGATTGATTCGGCTCCGGGCAGTGTGTCACAGGTGCGGGAATGCACGGCCGAATTGCTGCGCTTTGCAAAGGAAACAGCAATACCGGTATTCATTGTCGGGCACATTACCAAAGACGGTGCGATTGCGGGACCTAAAGTGCTGGAACATATGGTAGACACCGTATTGCAGTTTGAAGGCGACCGGCACCATGTATACCGGATTCTGAGGGCGATAAAGAACCGGTTTGGCTCGGCCTCGGAGCTGGGAATCTATGAAATGCAGGGAACGGGGCTGCGGGAAGTGAGTAATCCCTCCGAGATCCTATTGTCACAGCGGGAGAACAGTATGAGTGGCATTGCTATTGCCGCCATGCTGGAAGGCATGCGACCCATGTTGATCGAAGTGCAGGCATTGGTGGGTAATTCGGCCTATGGAACGCCACAACGCTCCTCCACCGGTTTTGATACCCGACGGATGAACATGCTGCTGGCTGTGCTCGAAAAACGCCTTGGCTTCCGGCTAAGCGCACAGGACGTATTCCTCAATATCGCCGGCGGCCTGCGGGTAGAAGACCCGGCTATCGATCTGGCAGTTGTTATTGCCGTGATCTCCTCGCAACAGGACATACCGGTATCCGCCACCGTCGCTTTTTCTGGCGAAGTGGGGCTGTCGGGCGAGATCCGTGCGGTAAACCGGATTGAACAGCGTATCGCCGAAGCCGAGAAACTCGGGTTCGAAACGATCTATATTTCCAAATACAATACCAAAGGGCTGGACAAAAGCCACTATCAGATTGCTATTGTACCCGTAGCCAAAGTGGAGGAGGTGTTCCGGGCGGTGTTTGGTTAGGCAGAAGGCCGCTATACCCGTCGGTGCGGCCAGTCTTACTAATTCACCGTTTTTCCGAAAGGCGTAAACGCCAGTCCCATCAACTTAAAATGTTGCCGGCCGAACGGGATGCCGATGATGGTAATGCATAACAGCAGGCCGAAGAAAAAATGGGTGAGCGCTACCCAGATTCCGCCAAAGACAATCCAGAGGATATTCATCAGGGTATAAAGGCACCCGGTGCTTGAAGGAGCATTTGTGACCGCCGTTCCGAAAGGAACCAGGGAAGCAAACGCCAGTTTAAACAACTGGATGCCGAACGGGATACCGACAATGGTCAGGCAAAGCACCAGTCCGCCTATGAGGTATTCCAAAAAGATGAAAAAACCTCCAAAAATGATCCAGATAATGTTTCCGATGAGATTCATACGTTAAGTGGTTAAAGCGGCCAACAACGCGGGTTCGCGGAGCTGCTGCTGGGTACCCGTTGCCATGTCTTTCAGCGAAAATACGCCCTCCTGCATTTCAGACTCGCCGATTAGGATCACATAAGGGATGTTTTTGGCGTCGGCATAGGCCAGCTGCTTTTTCAGTTTAGCCGCAGCCGGATAGAGTTCCGTGGCGATACCTGCCCGGCGTAATTTTTGGAGCAGGGGCAGCGCGTAAAGTTCGGCCAGCTTGTCAAAATTGCTGATCAGTACGCGCGTCGACTGGCCGGTGCTTTCGGGGAAAAGTGCCAGTTCTTCCAGCACGTCATAGATGCGATCCGCTCCAAAGGAGATACCGACCCCCGAGAGGCCATTGAGGCCAAACATGCCGGTCAGATCATCGTAGCGCCCACCGCCACCGATACTGCCCATCGACACTTCATTTGTTTTTACCTCAAAGATGCAGCCGGTGTAATAATTGAGTCCCCGGGCCAACGTGATATCCAGGGCAACAAAACGGTCCAGTAATGAAGTGTCTCCGGTCAGTTTTTCAATATACCCCAATACCGTTTCCAGTTCATCAACACCCTTCAGTCCCGTTTCCGACGCTTGCAATATCGTTTTCAACTGCGCTATTTTTTCCAGCGTTGTTCCCTGCAGCAGGATAATAGGCTGCAGTTTTTCCAGGTCAACTGTCGAGAATCCGCGATCTAAGAGCTCCCGGTTTACGCCATCCAGGCCAATTTTGTCCAGCTTGTCGATGGCAACGGTCATGTCTACGATCAGTTCCGGTTTACCCAGTACCTCGGCGATACCGGTCAGGATTTTCCGGTTATTCAGCTTGATGGTATAGTCCTTAAGTCCCAGCTTGCTTAGTGCTTCATGATAGATCAGGGTAAATTCAGCCTCATTCAACAGGCTTTCCGATCCAACCACATCCGCATCGCATTGGTAAAACTCACGGTACCGGCCCTTTTGCGGCCGGTCTGCCCGCCATACCGGCTGAATCTGGAACCGTTTAAAGGGCAGGGTAATCTCGTGTTGGTGCATCACCACATAACGGGCAAATGGGACAGTCAGGTCATAACGCAGAGCCTTTTCCGAAATGTGAGGAATCAGCTTCAGGGAAGCCTTTTCGTCCAGTAGGGCCTGGGGAGTTTTGGCCAGATAGTCGCCTGAATTCAATAGCTTAAAAATCAGCCTGTCGCCTTCATCTCCATATTTGCCGGTGAGTGTCTGCAGGTTTTCAAAGGCCGGAGTCTGTATTTCACGGTAGCCATATGCTGCAAACACCGATTTGATGGTATTGAAAATATAGTTGCGTCTTTCCATTTCGGTCGGCGAGAAATCGCGCGTACCTTTTGCTAAAGCGGGTTTCATCTGTTTATTTAATTTTTAGTAGTCAGATGGCGCCATTGATGATCACCTAACCCCCCCTGTCCGGTGTGTTTAGCTGGAGTACCTTTCATTTATGAACCCCATCCAAGCAAACCGAACGTAAATAATGGGGCTATTCATCATGCCGGCTTCATCTACATGTAACGGCAGGGTATCCGGTAGCCGGGCCCGTTGTGGTTATGCTAACAGTTATTCCGCAAAGGTAAGGGATCAGGCTGAGATTTACAGCACATGCAGTACTTCGCAGGCTTTTTCCGCGGCAATTTTTTCCGCGCTTTTTTTATTGTAGTCGCGTCCGGTGCCGTATACTTCGCCATCCACCACCGCATCTATGGTGAATATCTTGGTACTGTCGCCCTCCGCGTTTTCCGTCTGGATGAACGAAACATCTTTCCCGGCCTGCTGGCACCATTCGATCAGCCTGCTCTTAAAATTGGTTTCGGTCTGTTCCAGCAGTTGGATGTCGACATGGGGCTTGATAATCCGGTTTATCAGAAAATTTTTGGTAAAGGTGTAACCCTTGTCTAAGTAGATGGCCCCGATCAGCGCCTCAAAGGCATCACCGAGCAATGATCCCTGTTTATTGGGGTAATTTACCATGCGGGAATCGTACTGGATAAGCTCGTTGAGTCCGAGCTTTTTCGATAACTGGTTAAGATGCGCCCGGCTGACGATTTTAGAGCGCATTTCCGTAAGGAAGCCTTCCCCTTTATAGGGGTATTTCTTAAAAAGCAGTTCAGCAATAACGGAGCCAAGTACGGCATCGCCTAAAAACTCAAGGCGCTCGTTGCTGTTCTTGGTACCGTCTTTAACCAACACCGCCACCGATTTATGGCGAAATGCCAGATGATACAGATGCAAATTGCCCGGAACAAACCCCAAAATATTCCTCAACGCCCTCACATACTGGCGATTGGTTGAAAAATGCAGTTTGTAAATCTTTGAAATAGGCATCTATGTATTAGCTGATTGCCCGTTTAGCTATTCTTCGAATTTTTTAAAGATCACGGATGCATTATGCCCGCCGAAACCGAACGTATTGCTTAGTGCATATGTTACGCCGCGTTTCTGGGCATTGTTAAACGTAAAATTCAATTTCGGATCAAGCGCCGGATCGTCAGTGAAATGATTGATCGTCGGAGGTACAATGTCGTGTTTGACTGCCAGCAATGAGGCAATGGATTCAACCGCGCCGGCTGCGCCGAGCAGGTGCCCGGTCATGGACTTGGTTGAGCTGATATTCAGCGCATAAGCATGTTCCCCGAACTGATCAAGAATGGCTTTTGCTTCGCTGATATCCCCTACGGGTGTAGAAGTCCCGTGCACATTGATATAGTCGATGTCATTGGTTGTAATCCGCGCATCCCGCATGGCGTTCGCCATGGCCAGGCGTGCACCAAGCCCTTCGGGATGCGATGCCGTAATGTGGTGGGCATCGGCACTCATGCCGCCGCCGACAATTTCGGCATAGATCTTCGCTCCCCGTGCCTTGGCGTGTTCAAGGCTTTCAAGGATGATGGCTCCGGCACCTTCACCGGCCACAAAACCGTCCCGGTCTTTGTCGAATGGTCTGGATGCGGTAGCAGGATCATCGTTGCGCGTTGATAATGCATGCATGGCATTGAAACCGCCTATTCCGGCTTCATTAATGATGGCCTCTGATCCGCCCGTGATAATAATGTCGGCATATCCGGTCCGGATATAATTAAGGGAATCGATCAGGGCATTCGTAGAAGAGGCGCAGGCGGATACAGTCGAAAAATTGAGTCCATGCAAGCCATACCGCATCGAGATGTGTCCCGGAGCAATGTCCAGGATCATCTTGGGAATGAAAAAAGGATTGAAGCGCGGCGTACCGTCACCATTGGCAAAGTTGCTTACCTCATCGAGGAAAGTCTTCAACCCGCCGATACCTGCACCCCAGATCACGCCAATGCGGTTGGTGTCCAGCTTATCAAACTGCAGTGCGGCATCCGCAACGGCTTCGTCTGTAGCGGCCAACGCATAATGTACAAATGGATCTACTTTGCGTGCTTCCTTACGCTCCATAAAATCTTCGGCATTAAAACCTTTTACCTCACAGGCAAAGCGGGTTTTAAACTTCGAAGCGTCAAATCGGGTAATAGGAGCAGCGCCGCTTACCCCTTTAATTAGGTTATCCCAAAATTCCGGGACGGTATTCCCAATAGGAGTAAGCGCACCTAACCCTGTTACTACTACTCTTTTAAGCTCCATTTATATGATTGGCCTAATGAAATTAGTTAGTTAACGTTTTTTTCTAAATAAGCGATTGCTTGTCCAACTGTGCTGATGGTTTCAGCTTGATCATCGGGGATAGCTACGTTGAATTCCTTTTCAAACTCCATGATCAACTCCACAGTGTCGAGTGAGTCGGCACCCAAATCATTGGTAAATGAAGCCTCAGGGGTAACCTCGTTTTCGTCTACACCCAGCTTTTCAACGATAATTGCTTTAACTCTTGATGCGATATCAGACATGATTCTATAGTTTAATTGTTTAATAAATCTGTGCAAAGAAAAATAAATTTCGGCAAATAGTAAAACGTTTTTGATTTTCGCCGGTTTAATCGGCGTTCCAGACCGCGCGGACCACCCTGTATAAAGGTCCTGTACGCCTTGTTTTGGTGTTTATGTTTAAGTGGTTGACTCCCCCTTTATCTGTTGTGTCTGCAATACCATTATCTTTTTAGTATAATGCCATGCTAATCCTTTTTGTTTTTGTAATTTTGCGATGAATATAGAAAAATACTTTGAATAAAGTTACATTAAAATACGAATTAGACTTAGATTTCATCCTGATCGCGATCACCTCCTCCCTTAAAGATTACCGGTTATGCTACTTCATTAATAAGTATGCCGGATTGGATTTAGCCAAGGTCGACGACCATGAAATATGGCTTTCTTCATCCGAAGGGCATCGGTATTTTAGCCGGTATGCCGCCCTTTCCGAGGCTACGGAAACGGAATATTACCTGTTGGCCAACCGGAGTGTGGAAGGAGGGGTGCTTGTTCCTGAAATGAAAAATTCGGATTATTTTTTTCTGGTGCGGAACTTTATCGATGAGGAAGACCTGGAAGCATTGCAGGAAGCCGTCGCGTCGATCCCGGAGGTTGTTGTGGCCAGCGAAATATCCCCCCAACGATTGAAATCCAAAGAAAATCTGATATTTTAGCCACGTAATTTAGAAAGTGTATCTTTCACACCCAGCATAGCTGCAAAACGAATTGACTCAGCACACCCAACAGCGTGTGCAATTAAATAAAATAAGATATTACATGGAAAAGGTTCAAAAGCGAACTAAAATTGTAGCCACTTTGGGGCCGGCGTCAGCCAAAAAGGAAACATTAACCAGCATGATCGCAAAAGGGGTTGATGTATGCCGGCTCAACTTCTCGCATGGCAGCCAGGCCGACCACCTCGCTGTCATCAAAACCATTCGGGAAATCAGCAAGGAACACCAGTTGAATATCGGCATCCTGGCCGACCTGCAAGGTCCTAAAATCCGGATTGGCAAAATGAAGGAAGGTGGTGCCATATTGCTCAATAATGCCGAAGTGGAGATCACGACCAGTGAGCTTATCGGTAATGAGCAACGGGTATACATTACCTATCCGGACTTTCCAAAGGATGTAAAAACGGGAGAGATTATCCTGCTCGATGATGGAAAAATACAGCTGCGGGTGATGCATACCAATCACGTTGATACGGTACGGTGCGAAGTGGTACACGGAGGCGTACTCACCTCGCGCAAAGGCGTAAACCTGCCAAACACCAAGGTTTCCATCCCCAGCCTCACCGAGGAGGACCTTGATAACCTCAGCTTTGTGCTTGAACACGATGTGGAGTGGATCGGGATGTCATTTGTGCGGACGGCGGATGATATCCGGCGGCTCAAGGAAATTATCAGGGATAAAAAGAAGACAGCGCGCGTGATCGCCAAAATCGAAAAACCCGAGGCGATTGAAAACATCGATGAGATCATTTCCGTTACGGATGGAATTATGGTGGCCCGGGGCGACCTCGGTGTGGAAATGCCCATGGAAGACGTGCCGGTATTGCAAAAAATGATCGTTAAGAAATGCCGCGACGCGGCAAAGCCGGTTATCATTGCTACCCAGATGTTGGAGAGTATGATCACGACACCCCGGCCTACGCGGGCTGAGGTAAACGATGTGGCCAATTCGGTGCTCGACGGTGCGGATGCGGTTATGCTCAGCGGTGAAACCTCGGTTGGGGAATTTCCGGAAATTGTCATTGAAACGATGAGTAAGATCATTGTGCATGTCGAACAAACCTCTTATCCCTATTATATTGCAAAAAGACCCGAGCAGATTGTCGAATCACGGATACCCGATGCCATTTGCAGCTCATCGATCTACCTGGCCGAGAAGACCAATGCCTCGGCCATTGTGGCCATGACCTTTTCGGGGTACACCGCATTTGAAATATCCAGCTATCGCCCGAACGCCGATATTTATATTTTTACCGGCAATACAGTATTACTTAATACCCTCAGCTTGCTTTGGGGTGTCCGCACCTTTTTTTACGATAAATTCGAAAGCACCGATGGCAGCATCAACGATGTAAACTCGCTGCTTAAGGAGAAAAATCTGGTAGATACCGGCCAGATCGTAATCAATACGGCATCTACACCGTTACATAAAAAGGGGCGAACCAATACGATTAAAGTTACGGAAGTGGAATAATCACGCCTATGCAGCTGAATGCGGAACGCTTTCTTACGTGGGTACAGGCCCGCCTGTATGCCTTAACCAACAGGGAAAAAGCGGATTTGATGAAGATCAAGACCGACCACCTGACCTATTTGGCAACGAAAGACCTGTTCAACCTGTATGAAGCTGCTAAGTCGATAGAAAAAGCCGGAACCCCCGGTCTTTTTATTGAAACGGGATGTGCACTCGGAGGATCAGCCATTGCCATTGGCAAGGCGAAGGATGTGCAGCGGCCATTCCGGATATACGATGCTTTCGGCATGATTCCGCCGCCTTCCGATAAGGACGATGCCGATGTGCACGCCCGGTATCAGGAAATAAAGAACGGGCAGTCGCAGGGCATCGGCGGAAACCTGTATTACGGATATACTGAAAATCTGGAGACGGTGGTCGCGGCGAACCTGACCCGTCATCAGGTGGCCCCTGAACGGAACAACATCAGCCTGGTCAAAGGCTATTTCGAAAACACAATCACCATTAATGAGCCCGTCGCATTTGCGCATATCGACTGTGATTGGTATGAATCGGTCATGGTATGCCTGCGGGAAATCGAGCCGAATTTGGCACCGGGGGGGCGACTGATTTTTGACGACTATTACGAATGGTCGGGTTGCCGCCATGCAGTCGACGAATATTTTGGCGATAAGAAGGCCGGGTACCGGTTTATCCCAATGGGCCGGAAACTGCATGTCGCCAAAGCCGGCTAACACCAGCCACAACCTGCAATACGCTGATTTGTTTCTTGTTAAAATATGTTAAAAGCTCCGTTTTGCCTTTAGGCTTGTGTATTTTTGTCTGGAATGAGGCATAAAAAAAGCATCGGCTTGATCATCGGCTTAATGACCATCGCACTGCTGGGTGTGGTGGCGATGCAGTATTTTTTCATCCGGCAGTCGTATATCCAGAAGGCCCAATTGTTTGACGAGTCGGTAAATGCGGCGCTTACAACCGTTGCATCGAAAGCCGAGAAGCGCGAAGTCATGGAATTTGCCATGGCACAGCAGCACAAAAACCGGGAAAAGTACGAACGTGAACAGCGCCGACTAAAAGAGCAGCTCCGGATCCAGACCGACATTGAGCACATGCGCGACCGGCAGGCGGAGTATTACTTGGCCTTTAAGCAACAGGAACAGGAGCTGTATGACCGGTTTCCGGTCGTAATCCCCATTGAAAGCAACGAGTTCTATGAAACCTATATCAAGGACGAGCGCAACCAGGAATTTTTACAGGTTAACGTAGACGTCAACTCCGTAGCTGACGGCACCTTTCAGCGGAGCGATAATACAGTGCGTGTGTACGCCACCAAACCGGTGCCTATGCAGAAGGCAAAAGACGACAGCCTACGGTATCTAATCATTCTCGGACAGCAACGATACGCAGCAAGGAGCCTTAATTACACGGTAAAGGCGCTCCCTCCCCGGAAGGATATTAAGATGGAGCGGCAGATCGATCACATGGAGCAGCAACTTAAATTACTGCAGGCCAATACGCTGCTGGATACCATCGCCGTATTAAGCGGAAAAGACCCGCTGATGGTAGAGGGGTTTGCCGCCGAGATCGAACTGGCTAAGCGCCCCTTTAATGAACGGATTAATGCAGGGTATATTAAAAATGAGTTGCAGCGGGAGCTGATAAAACGGGATATCCAATCGCCCTTTAACCTGGAAATCAAGAATAACAACCATACGGTGTATAGTTTCGCCAGCTTCAGTGAAGTACAACCGACTTCGGAAAGCGTGTATTCGACGGCACTGTTCCAGGCCGACAGTGAACAGTCGCCCGGCCGGCTTTCCATTTATTTTCCCAGCAAGAGCGCCATATTGATGAGTAACATGGCGGTTATGCTGTTTTCCTCCGTCGCCCTGCTCCTCGTGCTGGTGGGCTGTTTTGCCTATACCATTTTTACGATGGTGCGGCAGAAGAAGATTTCGGAGATGAAAACAGATTTCATCAACAACATGACACATGAATTCAAGACACCGGTAGCTACCATCATGATTGCAAGTGAATCACTGAAAGACCCGGAGATTTCGGCTGACCAATCCCGCCTGCAGCGGCTGGCCGGCATCATATACGACGAAAATGTGCGCCTCGGAAGCCATATTGAGCGGGTGCTTAATATTGCCCGATTGGAGAAAGACAACCTTAAACTGGAACATCAGGAGGTCGACATCAATGAGCTGGCCCAGGCGGTGATTGACAGCATGGACTTACAACTGCAAAAGCACGGAGCACAGGTACATATGCACCTGGACGCCAGCGAGGCAATTGTAGTGGGTGATGAGTTGCATCTTTCCAACGTATTGTTTAACTTAGTGGATAACGCGATAAAATATAGCAAAGGTGATCCGGAGATCACCGTCAGGACCAAAACCATTGGCAAGCAATTAATGATTACCGTTACCGATAATGGTATCGGCATGAATAAAGACCAATTAGCAAAAATATTCGATCAGTTTTACCGGATTCCAACCGGAAACCGGCATGATGTAAAAGGATTCGGTTTAGGGTTAAGTTATGTAAATGACATTGTCAAGCGGTTGGGGGGTAAGGTGCAGGTGAAAAGTGACAAGGATAAGGGAGCTACATTCGATGTAATATTACCGCTTAAGGGATAGCCTCACCGTTGCACTACCCATGCAGCATGATCTTGTACGAACGATATGCAAAAAATTCTATTAGCTGAAGACGACCCCAACTTAGGTGATATCCTAAAGGATTACCTCGAGCTGAAAGGCAAATTCGGGGTAACACTTTGTAAGGACGGCGATGAAGCCCTGCGCGAATTCAATAAAGGCGTATTTGACTTGTGTATCCTGGATGTTATGATGCCCCGGAAAGACGGGTTTACCCTAGGCCGTGAAATCCGGAAAACTAACGCCGAAATCCCCATCATTTTCGCAACTGCGAAGGGGATGATGGAAGACAAGACCGAAGCATTTGGCCTCGGCGGCGATGATTACATTACCAAGCCGTTTCGCGTGGAAGAGCTGCTGCTCCGCATCCAGGCACTGCTTAAGCGTGCATCCAGGGAGAAATCGACAGTAGAGGAAGAACTGCCGGATAATTTCGAGATTGGCGACTATTATTTCGATTATGTGGCCCAGCAGATTGCTTATAAGGGGCACGTGCAGAAGCTGTCCACCAAGGAAGCTGAGCTGCTGCGCCTGCTCTGCCTGAAAAAAAACGACGTGCTCACACGGGAGGAGGCGTTACTTAAAATATGGCATGACGACAATTATTTCAATGGCCGCAGCATGGATGTCTTTTTAAGCAAGCTGCGCAAATACCTGCGCGATGACCCTAAAGTCGAAATCGTGAATGTGCATGGCAAGGGATATAAACTGCTGGTGAACTGATTGCGGCAAAAATTTTTGTGTAATTCAATCTTATTGCCGATATTAGCGGCCGCTTATGGAGAAAGGCAGAGGGAATGGACCCTGTGAAGCCTTAGCAACCTGTCACCAGACAAGGTGCTAAATTCTACCCGCCCGATGAGGGGGAAAGATAAGCAGCACACAACGCATGACTTGTGTCCTCTCTTTAAAGCAATCGAAAATATAGGTGATTACCGGTAAATGCCGGTACATGGGTTGTACATTAACACATTATTAACATCATTATGTTGAAAACTAACAATTTGGGTTATCCGCGCATTGGGGCCCTCCGTGAGCTGAAAAAAGCCAATGAAGCCTATTGGGCAAAAAAAATCAGTCAGGACGAACTATTGCAGGCTGGCCGCCAGATCCGCGAGGGAAACTGGAAAACCCAACAGGATGCGGGTATTGACCTGATTCCTTCCAACGATTTTTCATTTTACGATCAGGTGCTGGATCTGACACTGACTGTAGGTGCTATTCCGGCACGCTACCAGGGTTTTGCAGTGGAGGGTGCGTCATCCTACAATCTTGATTTGTATTTTGCCATGGCCCGCGGCTTTCAGCAGGAAGGCCTCGACGTTACGGCCATGGAAATGACCAAGTGGTTCGACACGAACTACCACTATATTGTTCCGGAATTTGTGAAGGATCAGCAATTCAGACTGACTTCCGAAAAAATAATCAACGAATTTAACGAGGCAAAGCAACTGGGCATCCAAACCAAGCCCGTATTGATCGGCCCTATCACATACCTGCTGTTGGGTAAGGAAAAAGAGGCTGGTTTCAACCGGATCGACCTCATTGACCGTTTATTACCGGTGTATGAAGAAATCCTGGGCAAGCTTGCCGCTGCCGGTGCGCAGTGGATCCAGTTGGATGAGCCATTCCTTGCATTGGATATCGATGAAAAAACCCGCGAGCTTTACCAGCAGGTTTACAGCCGCCTGTCGGCTGCTGCTGCCGGTGTAAACCTGGTTGTGGCAACGTATTTTGAATCGCTGCGCGAGAACACCAAGACGGCATTGAACCTACCGGTACAGGCACTGCATGTTGACCTGGTGCGTGGTGAGGATCAATTGGACGAGCTGTTGGCCGGTGCTCCCGCAGACCTGATCCTTTCATTGGGTGTGGTCGATGGCCGGAACATCTGGAAAAATGATTACGAAGCTTCTCTCCGGAAAATTAACCGGGCAATAGAAAAACGGGGTGCCGACCGCGTATGGATCGCGCCGTCGAGCTCGTTGCTGCATGTGCCGTTTGACCTGGATCTGGAAGACAACGAGCAATCGTTGCCGGCAGAGGTGAAGAACTGGTTAGCATTTGCAAAACAGAAACTTCAGGAAGTGAAAGACCTGGCGGTACTGGCAACTGGAGATGCTGACACAGCGATAGCGCAACGGTTTGCCGCGAATAAGTCGGCCCAACAGAGCCGGCGTACGTCTTCACTGATCCATCGCGAGGAGGTGAAGGCCCGCGTCAGCAGCATTACCGACGAAGATGCACAGCGGACCAGCCCATTTGCTGCGCGGAAGGCAAAACAGCAGGAGAAGTTTAACCTGCCTGCCTTTGCTACCACGACCATTGGATCGTTCCCCCAGACCAGGGATGTACGTAAATGGCGTGCCGATCTGAAGAAAGGGGCCATCACCCAGGCAGAATACGACCAGCTGATCGCGGAGGAAACCGAACGGACCATCCGCCTGCAGGAAGAACTGGACATCGACGTATTGGTACACGGCGAATTTGAACGGAATGACATGGTGGAATATTTCGGCGAACAGCTGTCGGGATACGCTTTCACTAAAAACGGATGGGTGCAATCCTACGGTTCGCGCTGTGTGAAACCTCCTGTTATTTATGGTGACGTATCACGGCCCAGCGACATGACCGTACGCTGGTCGGCTTACGCACAGACATTGACCAACCGTCCGGTAAAAGGCATGTTGACCGGTCCGGTCACCATCCTGCAATGGTCTTTTGTACGGAACGACCAACCGCGCTCGGAAACTACTTATCAGATTGCATTGGCTATTCTTGATGAAGTACAGGCGCTGGAAAAGGCCGGCATCAAAATTATCCAGATTGACGAACCGGCCATCCGTGAAGGATTGCCGCTGCGCAAAGCAGATCATAAAGCCTACCTGGACTGGGCAGTACGGGCTTTCCGGGTATCATCTTCCAATGTGGACGACGATACGCAGATTCATACCCACATGTGCTACTCGGAGTTTAACGATATCATCGAGCATATCGCAGCGATGGATGCCGACGTAATTACCATTGAAACGTCGCGTTCCCAAATGGAGCTGCTGGATGCATTTGCAGACTTTAATTACCCTAATGATATCGGGCCGGGCGTGTACGACATCCACTCACCACGGGTGCCCAGTAAGGAAGAAATGGTAAAACTGCTTGAAAAAGCCAAAGCCGTTATTCCTGCCGGACAGCTGTGGGTCAATCCCGACTGCGGACTGAAAACCCGGGCATGGCCGGAAACCAAAGCCGCACTTGAAGCGATGGTCGACGCAGCGAAAACACTGCGTGGTATTGCTGAAGCGGTATAGTTTGCCATTACCCGGTAAAATAGTTTTTTCGACCCCGCTGCCGGTTCCGGCGGCGGGGTCCTTTGTTTATGTTTGTTAACCAAGGAGCTCCTGTCGCTCACCACGGATCACCCGTCACCACCAAAAAACACTATCTTTGCGCCATGCGGTTTGATATTATTACAGTACTGCCCGGCTTATTGGAAAGCCCTTTTGCGCATTCCATCCTGCAACGTGCACAGCAGAAAGGTTTGTGTGAAATTGTCGTGCACAACCTGCGGGATTATGCCCACAATAAACACCGGAGTGTAGACGATTATCCTTATGGCGGCGGAAGCGGCATGGTCATGCAAATCGAACCGTTCGCGGTATGTATCGAACAGTTGCAGGAAAAGCGGCAATACGATGAGGTGATCTTCATGACGCCCGATGGCGAAACCCTCAATCAGACCATTGCCAACAACTTGTCTACCAAAGGAAACCTGATGGTCCTTTGCGGTCATTATAAGGGAATAGACCAGCGCATCCGCGACCTTTTTGTTACCCGCGAAATCTCCGTCGGCGATTATGTCTTGTCGGGGGGAGAGCTTCCCGCGGCTGTATTGGTAGACACCGTAACACGACTCATTCCGGGAGTGCTTTCAGATGAAACATCCGCACTTTCTGATTCCTTTCAGGGCGAGCTGTTGGACGCCCCGGTGTATACCCGGCCGGCTAACTGGCGGGGGCATCAGGTGCCAGATGTGCTGTTAAGCGGTAATGAAGCTGCAATAAATCGGTGGCGTGATGAACAGGCAATGCAACGGACGAAAGCCCGTCGCCCCGATCTGCTCGATGATTAATTTATAAGCAAAAATTTGTTTAGTCGATTTTTTTTATATTTTTGCCGGTAATGTTGAAGCATGCATACCATAATATGACCTGGTGGTGGCCCGAGGGAAAGAACGTCGGGTCATATGGATTATTATCGTATTCATAATCAACCAGAGCCTTATGAAAGTTGGCCCGACGTTTTGGAAAATCCGTCGGGTTTTTTTGTGTTTTTAATTAATAGCATGAGCGATGAAATATCATTTTAAAACCACGTATAAGCAGTTATTAGCCGACACAGCGACACCGGTAAGCATTTACCTTCGGCTGCGTGATGTATTCCCGAACACCCTATTGCTGGAGAGTTCGGATTACCACAGCCGCGAAAATAACATGAGTTATATCTGCTGCCAGCCCATCGCCGGAATCAAGCTGGATAAAGATGTGCTCGAAATACAGTACCCGGATAGGGCAATCGAACGTAAACCGGCCTCGGCAATTGACCTTCGTCAGGAAGTCTCCGCATTCCGGCAGGCATTTCAGGGAGCCGCCCAGACTGATTTTAATTTCATTTCCAACGGGCTATTTGGTTTTTTTACGTTCGATACCGTTACCCATTTTGAAGACATATCCCTGCAGAGCCCACCCGATGCACAGCGGGATATTCCGTACATGCAATACCATGTTTACCGCTATGTCATTGCGATAGACCATTTCCGTAATCAGCTGTATATTTTCGAGCATCAGCTCGAAGGCACGGATACGGTGCCCGGGTTGGAAAAAATCCAGTACCTGATTCAAAATAAGAACTTTCCGGAATATAGCTTTTCGCTGGTTGGGGAAGAAGGTTCAAATATGACGGGAGATGAATTTAAAGCGCTGGTGATGAAAATGAAAGAGCATATTCACCGGGGCGATGTCTTTCAGATTGTACCTTCACGCGCCTTTTCCAGGTCGTTTCTGGGCGATGAATTCAACGTATACCGTACGCTGCGGTCTATCAACCCGTCACCATATTTATTTTACTTTGATTATGGCGACTTCAAGCTTTTTGGCTCATCGCCCGAAGCACAGCTTACCATCCATAATAACGTGGCCACCATCCACCCCATTGCGGGTACGTTTAAACGCAGCGGCAACCTGCAGCAGGACGAACAGATCGCTGAGGCTCTGAAGGCCGATCCCAAGGAAACGGCCGAACATGTGATGCTGGTAGACCTCGCACGCAACGACTTGAGCCGCCACTGCGAAAAAGTACACGTAAAGTCCTATAAAGAGGCACAGTATTACTCACACATCATTCACTTGGTCTCCAAGGTGTGCGGTGTGCTCAAGGCCGGCGTGAATTCATTTGATGTCGTGGGTGATACCTATCCCGCAGGCACGCTGAGCGGCGCCCCGAAGCACATGGCCATGCAGCTGATAGACCGTTATGAAAACCAGCAGCGAAGCTTCTATAGCGGTGCCATTGGGTACATGGGTTTCAATGATGATTTTAATCACGCGATTATGATCCGTTCGTTTTTAAGTAAAAATAACGTCCTGCATTACCAGGCGGGCGCCGGTATCGTCGCAGACTCCGACCCGGAGAAAGAACTCAACGAAGTAGACAATAAGATTGCTGCCCTGCGTAAAGCACTGGAACTGGCGCAGGAAATCAATAACCACCAATAAGCACACCGCATCACATGGAAAACCCACAACAATCCTCGCCCAGGATATTGGTTATAGATAACTATGATTCATTTACATTCAATCTTGTACACCTGCTGCATGAGTGCGGGTACGATGCCACGGTATGGCGGAATGATAAATTTGAATTGAAGGACGTGGCCGGATTCGATAAGATTCTGCTGTCTCCGGGCCCGGGCATCCCAAAGGAAGCAGGGCTGCTGATGGATGTAATCCGCGAATATGGTGACTCCAAAAGTATTCTTGGCATTTGCCTCGGCCAACAGGCCATTGCCGAAGTATATGGGGGTCAGTTATATAACCTGGCTAAGCCGGTACATGGTACGGCGACCCCGTTACTGATTACCGATCCGGATGAACCCATATTCCGGGGGTTACCGAACGAATTTCCCGCCGGGCGCTACCATTCCTGGGCAGTATCACGTGAAGGACTTCCCGATACACTTCGCATTACTGCGGAAGATAGCGAAGGTGTAATTATGGGACTTTCGCATAAAACACTGGATGTTAAAGGACTCCAGTTTCACCCCGAATCGGTGCTGACCGCCCATGGAAGGGAAATGATGGCCAACTGGCTGCAGGCCCAGGCCACAGATCACGGATCATCCACCACAGATCACAAGTAAAATGACTATACTGGATAAAATTATTGCGAGAAAGCACGTTGAAGTAGCACAGGCAAAAGCTGCAGTGCCGCTTTCGGACCTGGAACGCCAGCCATTGTTCGACCGGACATGCCACGTACTGCGGACGTCGATACTGGATGCCACAAAAACCGGGATCATTGCAGAGTATAAACGGGCGTCACCCTCGAAGGGCATAATCAATGATCGGGCTACCGTAAATGATGTCGTTTCGGGCTATCAACAGGCCGGAGCATCAGCGGTTTCCGTCCTTACCGATGCCGACTTTTTCCGTGGGAGCCTCGATGATTTAATGGCGGCTCGCGCAGCCCTCCAGATACCGCTGCTTCGAAAGGAATTCATCATTGATACCTATCAGATTACAGAAGCAAAGGCATACGGTGCGGATATTGTGCTATTGATCGCTGCAGTACTTTCCCCGGAACAGGTGAGAACCCTATCGGAGTTTGCAAAATCACTGGGATTGAATGTGTTATTGGAAGTGCATGACCGTGATGAGCTCGAGCGCAGCATGGTAGACAGTGTCGACGCTATTGGCGTGAATAACCGGAACCTGAAAGATTTTTCGGTATCCATCGCGCATTCCCTCGAACTCGTATCCCTGATTCCCGACCGGTTTATCAAGGTCTCCGAAAGCGGAATCAGCAACCCGGCTACCATCATATCGTTGCGCGAAGCCGGTTTCCAGGGATTCCTGATCGGGGAGAATTTTATGAGGACCGAAGATCCGGCGCAGGCGATACAGGAATTTGTGGAAACCCTCGCCGGGTAGGTGTTACTTTATTCGTACAATTTTATTTTCAGCGGCACTCATGCTGCTGCGCGGTTTTCTTGATAAAAAAGTAACCAAAAAATCAAGGCTGTGCGGGATGTCTTGCAGTTGATTGCAGGGCATTCACAGCGCATCCCGGAGCCGTTCCGCTTCGCTCCACTTTTACGGCCTGCTTGGTAGCGGCTACCCGAACGCGGGTGCAAAACACCCTGCTGCTCACTGCTGCGGCATCCCACAAGGCCCGCTTACCTACCGCGCAGGGCCATGGCCAAACACGCAGCCCATGCTATCAGCTAACATCTTATTCGCTGTTACGGAATAGGATGGTATAAACAGCCAACCCTGACAAAAAAAGGAAAGGAAAACCGGTGCAAGAAAGAATAGAACAGGTAAACGGAGAAGGGGAGCACGAACCGTTGTGCTGCTTAAAATGCCGCATGGGAGATCTTGCGGCTTGCAGTGGGATGCACTACCGCTGTAGCAAGAGATCCAAGCGGCGAGTTTTTTTGTTACTTTTTTTGCGGAAAAAAAAGTAAGGCTGTGTCGCGATGAGCAACGGAAAGCCTTACGCGCAACGACAATGAAGGCCCTCAACGAATGAAGAACTATAAATTTCGTATCTTTGCACCCGCATAGCATTGGTTAACAACATGTCCATCAAGATTGGAAACATCGACTTAGGCAAATTTCCCCTTCTGCTCGCCCCCATGGAGGACGTGAGCGATCCGCCATTTCGCCTGGTTTGCAAGCAAAACGGGGTGGACATGATGTACACCGAATTCATTTCCTCCGAAGGACTCATCCGCGCGGCAGCGAAGAGCCGTCAGAAGCTGGATATCTTTGAATACGAGCGCCCGATCGGTATCCAGATTTTCGGCAGTGATATTGAAACGATGCGTGAAGCCACCGAAATTGCTTCGCAGGCCAACCCTGATCTGATTGATATTAACTACGGCTGCCCGGTAAAGAATGTAGCCTGCCGAGGCGCAGGGGCCAGCCTGCTGCGCGATATCGATAAGATGACCGCCATGACCAAAGCTGTCGTATCGGCTACCCACCTTCCCGTGACCGTAAAGACGAGGCTGGGCTGGGACGATAATTCCAAAAACGTGTATGAAGTGGCCGAGCGCCTGCAGGATGTCGGTATCCAGGCGCTGAGTATACATGGACGTACCCGTGCGCAGCTGTATAAGGGTCAGGCCGACTGGCAACTGATCCGTGATATTAAACGTAATCCGCGTATCCGTATCCCGATCTTCGGAAATGGCGATGTGGATAGTGTGGATAAAGCGGCCGCGTGGCGCATGGAATACGAGGTGGATGGCATTATGATCGGCCGTGCAGCCATCGGTTACCCTTGGATCTTCCGGGAAATCAGGCACTTTTTTGAAACAGGTGAATACTTACCCGGGCCCACCATTGCCGAACGGGTGGCGGTCTGCCGGACACACCTGGAGAAATCCGTGGAATGGAAGGGCGAGAAGACGGGGATATTTGAAATGCGACGGCACTATGCCAGCTATTTTAAAGGCATTCCGCATGTTAAAGAATACCGGATGAAACTGGTATCGCTAACGGCCCTTGCCGATATCCATGGTGTACTCGACGAAATCAGTGAGCAATTCGAGCTGGAAGTAGCCTAGCCGCCCCTTTCCGCTTACCCATTACACTACTTACTTTTTTAATAATACGCGTAAATTCTTCCATTCTACAAGGAATGTCGCGCCAGCAAACGCGATAAACAGCAGGTTGCCGGTAATGATACTGCGGTCAAAAACGACGAATGCCAGCCAACAGACTACTACGCCAATGCCGATATAACTGAGGTTTTTCCCCACACGGTAGGGTATTGGATAGCGCCGGTTGCCCCAGAGGTACGATAACACCACCATGCTGCCGTAAGCCGCCAGTGTAGTCCACGCGGAAGCGACATAGCTGTACTGTGGAATAAACAGGTAATTCAACACCAGTGTGATGACCGCCCCAATGCCGGAGATATATAGGCCGAAACGAGTCTGGTCGGATAGTTTATACCAGATTGATAAATTCATGTAGACACCCAAAAACACGTAATTGAGCAACAGAACCGGGATAATCGGCAGGCCCGACCAGTATTCGGCCTGCTCAGCCGGGCTTCCGCCACGGATAAAGTTTTTGAGTAATTCGATATTCACGGTTATGCCGGTCATCACCAACACCATCGCAATAACAAAGTAATCCATGATCAGCGCATAGGTTTGCCGGGCATTTTTGCTCTTGGCGTGGCTGAAGAAAAAGGGCTCGGCCCCCAGGCGGAAGGCCTGTACAAAAATGCTTAAAAAGATGGCAATTTTGCTTACGGCCCCGTAAATCCCCAGGTCGCGGCTACCGGCGTCCCCCGGAATTAATTTGGGGATCAATAGCTTATCGATGTGCTCGTTAATGATAAATGAAATGTTGGCGATCAATACCGGGAAACTGTAGGTAAGCATATCCACCACAAGTTTACGCTCAAGACGTAGCCGGATCTTCAGCAGCTCGGGCAGCAGCAGTATCAGGGTTACCAGGCTGGCTATCAGATTGGAAATAAAGACATAACCCAGCCACTCCTGCCGGTACCAGCTGCTGAAATAGGTAGCCAGTGCCGGGTAAGCCTGCATCAGTTGGGGGATGACCACAATAAAACCCAGTGTGCACCCCACAAACGTAAGGATATTGAGCAGCTTCAACAGCGCAAAACGTATCGGCCGTCCTTCGGCCCGCAGGCGGGCAAAAGGGATTACCGCAAGGGCGTCCGCGACCAGAATCAGGGCGAAGTAAGTCACGTAGCGGCGGTAATCGGCATCGTAAACGCCATTATTGAGCCAAGTGGATATGCCGGATGCAAATAAAGAAATCATGCCAAGGAACAGCACGGAAATGAAACAGATCACGATGAAACTGTTATTGAATACCCGACCCTTGTCGCCCTCGTATTTCTGCAGGTAGCGGAAATACGTGGTCTCCATCCCGAAAGCCAGCACGGCATTCAGCATGGCCGCCCAGCTATACATGTTTGTGAATATGCCGTATACCGCCGCCGGGAATTTGCGTACAAAGAGCGGGGTAAGGACAAAGTTGAGTAACCGTGCAACAACGGTGCTTAGTCCATAAATGGCAGTTTGGCCGGCAAATTTTCTAAGTACAGACAAGTTTTACGCGTTAAGGGAGCTAACGGGATTTCCTAATAACTTCAAAGTTACGATAGTTTTTCACATCGCCGGCACGGCAAACGACGTTTTCTACGACTGCCCGATCGGGACCTTCACGGCACCATTCCAAAAAAGCATCCAGCGCGAAATCATCCCCTTCCGCTTCCAGGTAAACGGTACCGTCCGGTTCATTGCATGCAATGCCCTTCACACCCAGCTGGTCGGCCACTGCCTTGGTAGAAAGCCGGAAATAGACACCCTGTACTTTTCCGGAGACGGTAATATCAATGTGTTTAATGCTGCTGCCTGTCATATCGCCGGGTCTTACAAAAACTTCTCCAAAACGCGCATTGCTAAGGACAAAGGTATTACTTTAAACCACGCACGGCATTCAAAAGTCAATTTTAATCCAACAATTTTTTTTATAACTTGTTAGCCTATAACACGTCGGTCAACTACCTTGGATCAATACATTTATGGAACAAATTTTCTTTGGCAATACCCTAAAATCTTACCTCATCGTGGCCGGCGTTATCGTCGCTGGCCTGCTTGTTATCCGGATATTCAAATACGTCTTCCTAAGCTGGTTACGGCGAAAAGTCGCGGGAACGGCCAGTACGTTGGACGACTTTCTGATTCAGGGGCTCAGTACTGCTTTTTTGCCCTTGCTGTATTATGGAGTATTCTACTATGCGCTCAATCTGCTCGAATTGCCGCCGTGGCTCAACCGGGCGCTGGATGTTGCGGGAATGTTTCTGTGGACGTTTCTGATTACCCGTCTGATCATTTTCACAATACGTTATTTTCTGCAGAACTACCTGGAGAAGCGAGGACAGCACACGGCAATCACACAGCTTCGGGGTATCACGCTGATTGTATCGATTGTCATCTGGAGCCTGGCGATTCTCTTTTTTATCAATAACCTTGGGTATAACGTTGCGACGATCCTGACCGGCCTTGGTATCGGCGGCATCGCGATAGCCCTGGCTACGCAGACGATCCTGGCCGACCTCTTCAATTACTTTGTCCTTTTTTTCGATCGCCCTTTCGAGGTCGGTGATTTCATTGTGGTGGAAGATAAAAGCGGTACTGTCGAAGCCATCGGCATCAAAACCACCCGGGTCAGGGCATTAACAGGTGAGCAGCTCATCTTCTCTAACACGGACCTTACCAATTCGCGGCTGCATAATTTTAAGCGGATGCAGCGCCGGCGGGTGGTATTTACCATTGGAGTCACATACAGTACACCAAAGGAAAAGCTGGAAAAAATTCCGCAGATTATCCAGGAGGCCATTACACAGCAGGCCGATACCTTATTTGACCGGGCTCATTTCAAATCATTGGGTGATTTCAGCCTGATTTTTGAATCGGTTTATTTCGTGCTTACCGATAACTACAACCGGTATATGGATATTCAGCAGGCCATCAACCTGTATCTGTATGATACCTTTAACCGGGAGCGGATAGAATTTGCATTTCCCACCCAAAGCATGATCGTACAGAAAAGTCCGGATGACGTTACGGACCCGAATGACAAATCCGGCGACGACAGATTGCCGAGCGACGACAATTAATATTGCAAACAGCCGCCCAATAGGACAGCTGTTTACATGGCAGCACGCTTATTTGTGCATCGCCATCGGTGTACCGGCACCGGTATCCAGGGACTGGGCGCGCCGGATGTCTTGTATAAAACGTTGCTCTACAGCTTCCAAAAGTGGGCGTGTTTCTGCATTAATCGCGTCGGAATACTTCTTTTTTGACTGCTCAAAAAGCCGCTTTTCCGTTTCGAGACGGGCTTGTAATAAATCCTGCAGCCGGACGATTTCCTTTTTTTCCAAAGCATCCCTGCGGGCGTGTTTTTTGGCATATCGGGCGGCGATTTTTGCTATTGCCTGCTCGCTTTCGGTTACCCGGATGCCTTTCTCAATGTCGTTTTTGTATCCCTGTATGAGGTGGGCCTGCTCACGATCGAGTTCGGCGTGGCTGCCCTCGGTGTTCGCAATGCGTTCCAACCCCAGTTCATACTGTTGCCAGAGCAGCTCAATGTTCCGCTGGTGGAAACTGAGCTGTTGTTTAAAAGCATCCACCTGTTGTACCGGATCTTTCGGGTCTTTGCTGTATACTGCTTCAATTGTGGCCAAGGGTGATGAAAATGCAGCGTTATTTCCGGTGATTGCTACACCAATCAATGCACTTAATACGAGAAATTTCATGACAGTTAAATTTTAATGTTTGCGATTTATTTCCTGTTTTGTTGTAAGAAATGGACGTGGGACAGCAATAAATGTTGCATCGGTTTCCGTGAAAATAGACCAACAGCCATTGACAGTCGACCAAAAGGAAACACATTAGACCAACGGTGATTATTGACCGGTGAATGACCATCGTTTTTGAACCAAGCCTCCCAATCCGTTGAAACCGCAGAAAATGATAATGATAAAAGATATCTTTATCCCCGATAACAGGAACTTTATGAAAGAAGACATTCTTATCCAAATCGGCAATCAAATCAGGGAGCGGCGGAAAAATAAGGGAATTACCGTGCAGGAGCTGGCCGATCGGGCATCCGTAAGTAAAGGACTTATTTCGCAGATTGAAAATAGCCGGGCCATTCCTTCATTGATGGTATTGATTGAAATTATCCGGGCACTGGATGTCGATCTGAATATTTTTTTCAAAGAGATCGACACGGAAAAGAATGGGCGGACAATTTTGGTAAAGCGCCGCGATGAGTATTACTACTTTGAGAAAGAGCAGGCGCTCGGATTCCGCTATCATCGGATATTCACCAAAAACATAGAAAAATCTACCGTCGACATCGTGTTGCTCGAGCTGGAAATTGATGCCAACCGACCGATGGTTGAAACCGAAGCCTTTGAATACAAATATATTTTATCCGGCGAGATTGAATATCAATTCGAACAGGAAGTTGTGCGGTTAAAGGCCGGCGATTCCATGTTGTTTGATGGGCGGATACCACATACTCCCAAAAATATCGGCGGAGAAAAAGCCATGGTTCTGGTAATCTATTTTTTCGAAGGAGCCTGACCCGCAGATATTAATGATTCCTTAATCTTTTGGATGGAATGCCTTAATAAACTTTGTTTAGTATTGCTTAACATTTTTAATGTAAGCATACTGAACAATGGAAGGCCGGATTAATCATTTACATGCCGAAGGCGACCTGAACACAACGGACCGCCGCCAGCGCTGGAACGATGGACTCGACGAAGTAACCAGACAGGTACTCGACCGTGATACCGCCGGGTTTCTGCATCAGGCACTTTCTACGCCCTGCCTGGATGTTGTGACGGCAAGCCGGGGCGTCGGCTTTACTAGCCTCGCCGGAAAAACATACGTCGATTTCCACGGCAATAGCGTGCATCAGCTGGGTTATCAAAACCCCTATATCGTCGATCGGGTGAAAATCCAGCTGGACCAGCTTGCCTTTTCTCCCCGCCGGTTTACCAATCTTCCGGCTATTGAGCTGGCCGAACGGCTGGCGTCATTAACCGACAATCGCCTTACTCAGGTATTGTATGCGCCGGGCGGCACCTCGGCCGTTAGTATGGCCCTGAAGCTGGCCCGTATAGCCACCGGGAAATTCAAAACAATATCCATGTATGATTCCTTTCACGGCGCGTCAATGGACAGCATTTCCGTGGGTGGCGAGCAGGTTTTCCAGCAGGGATTGGGACCATTATTGGCGGGAAGCGTGCATGTCCCGCCGGTTGACGGGTATCGGGGCATGTGGCGGCGGTCGGATGAACCCTGGGATGCCGGCTATGCAGACTACATAGAATATGTCATGGAAAAGGAGGGGGATGTCGGCGCATTACTGGTCGAAACGATCCGCAGCACCACCGTCCACTTACCGACGAAAACATACTGGCAGCGTATCCGGCAAATCTGCGATAAACACGGGGCACTCTTAATCCTGGATGAAATACCCATTGCTTTTGGACGTACCGGCTCCATGTTCGCCTATGAACATTATGGTATCGTGCCTGACATCCTGTTATTGGGAAAGGGACTCGGTGCAGGTATTATACCGATGGCGGCCATGCTTTGCAAAGCCGCTTTGAATGTAGCCGGACAGGTATCCCTTGGGCATTTTACCCATGAGAAAAGTCCCCTTGGTGCCGCTGCGGCATTGGCAGCGCTGGATTACCTGGCAGAATATGACGTATTATCCCATGTGAAACAGATGGAAGTGCATATGCGCGACCGGTTGCTCGGTATGCAGCGGCGCTATCCGGCCATCGGCGACGTTCGTGGAATCGGTCTGCTATGGGGGATAGAACTGGTAAGCGACAGGCAGACCAAAACACCTGACCCCGGGCTCACCGAACGGGTATTATACCGTTGTCTTGAAAACGGGTTAAGCCTGAAAGTGGCCGGCGGAAATGTGCTGGCACTTTATCCGCCACTCATCATCCGGGCGAGCGAGCTCGACGACGCATTGGACATCCTGGATGAAGCGCTTGCATATAGCATAAATAGCCCATCAACCTAATTCATGTGGCCAGCAATAATTAGCTAACGGTAAAAAGGAGGTAAGAACATCGATCAGCCCAGTACCCCTAGACAAGAAACCAAAACAAACCATGCAACCCACCGGATTCGCATCGTCCAAAATCCAAATCTGGCGGTTGCATAGTCGAATTTAAATCAATTGGCAACAATAATATGAAAATGCATCGAAAATTACTCATCAATGTCATCAGAAATACCGGCCGGATATGGTTCATTCTGGTTACCTTCTGTGCCAACATGGCCATAGCCGGTTACCAAACAACAGAAGTTTCAGGTACGGTAACCGACAGGAATGGGGCACCGCTGGAAGGCGTTACCGTTAATGTAAAAAATACCAACCGGACTACCGTTACCAATGCCGAAGGCCACTATCAGCTTCGCATCATGGCTAACGATGAAATCGTGGTCGTCAGCGCCATTGGCTATCAAACACAGGAGTTCCCGGTAAACGGACGGCAGCAACTTAATGTAACGCTGTCGGAAGATGTCCGCGGACTCGAAGAAGTTGTCGTAACGGCGCTGGGTATTTCCCGGCAGTCGAAATCGCTCGGCTACGCCGCCCAGGAAGTAAAGGGCGAGGAGCTGACGGAGGTGCGCACGTCAAATTTTGTAGATGGGCTCGCCGGCAAGGTTGCTGGTGTTACGATCGTCGGCAGCCCCTCGGGAGTCGGCGGATCATCCCGGATTACCATTCGGGGCGATAAATCGTTAAACATCAACGCCAACCAACCCCTGTTTGTAATTGATGGCGTACCCATCACAAACGACCTGTTCGGTTCTTCCGGCCGGGAATTTCAGGAGGCCGACTATGGTAATGGAGCCGGACTGATTAATCCCGACGACATCGCATCCGTATCGGTATTGAAGGGGGCAAATGCATCGGCACTCTACGGTTCCCGAGCAGCCAATGGGGTGGTGTTGATCACCACGAAGTCGGGTCGCGGGCAGCAGGGTATCGGCATCAGTGTAAATTCCAGCGCTACGTTTGAAAGCCCCCTGGTATTGCCTGAATTTCAAAACCGGTATGGCCAGGGAATGAACGGCGAGTTTAGTTTTGAGGATGGTGCCGGCGCCGGATTGAATGATGGTGTGGATGAAAGCTGGGGCCCACTGCTTGATGGCCGGCCGATTAACCAGTTCGACTCACCCACAACAAACGGATTCCGCGGGGGTGACATCAACCTGGTGGACGACGGCCGGATCGGTAGCGCTGCCGATCTGGCGGCAAGGGGCGACATCATCGCCACACCCTGGATTGCCAGGCCGGACAACATCAAAAATTTCTTCGAGACGGGCGCAACATACATTAATAACGTAGCGCTTTCAGGAGCTCATGAAAAGGGAGATTTCCGGGTTTCATACACCAATTTTGACCAAAAAGGAATTGTACCGAACACGGACCTGAAGCGGAATACGTTTTCAATCAACGGCGGCTACAATTTTACGGATCGGCTGGATGTACGTGTTTCGGCCAACTATGTGAAAAGTAACAGTGATAACCGGCCAAACCTAAGCTACGGTACCGAAAACATCATCTACTTGCTTTATGGCTGGCTGGGACGGCAGGTCGACCTGGCGCCTAAAAAAAGCCTTTGGATGCCCGGCATGGAAAACGTCCAGCAATTCAATTCAAATTACAATTACCACGATAACCCTTATTTTAACTTACTGGTTAACACCAATAGCCTGAACGATAACCGGCTGTTCGGCAATATCACCCTGAATTATAAGTTTACTGACTGGTTAAAGGCTTTTGCGCGTATCGGAACCGACTATACCGATCAAACGCGTGATAGGCGGCGGGCATTCAGCACACAGCGTTTCCCCTTTGGCAGCTATCGCGAAGCAAGGCTGACGAATGAGGAACGAAACATGGACTTCCTGCTTACCTTTTCCAAGCCGATCGGCAGCGACATTAACCTATCGGTCAATGCCGGCGGAAGCCAGCGCAGCGTAAAAGGCACCACCCTGGATGTCAGCGCTCCGCAGCTCATTATTCCCGGTATATTCTCCCTGGGGAATTCGCGGGTGTCACTGGTTTCCCAGCAATCGAGCATCGCCAAAAAAGTAAACAGTATATACGGCTCGGCGCAGATAGACTATAAAGACTTCCTTTTCCTGGAATTGACCGCCCGGAACGATTGGGCCAGCTCGCTCACCGTTCCCCTCGGCATTACGGCCGCGGCCACCTCCACCAACTCCTATTTCTATCCGTCGGCATCACTGAGCTTTGTGCTGAACGGGGTCGTTAATCTGCCCGACTGGCTGTCCTATGCCAAACTTCGGACGGGATTTGCCCAGGTGGGTAATGATACGGATCCATACTCTTTTGCCCAGCCATTCAATACGCTTGATCCCTACGGTGCTTACCGTGCATTTTCGGAATCCGGCCGGTTGCCTAACTTCAATCTCAAGCCCGAAATCAGTGATTCCTACGAAGTAGGTGCCGAACTCCGCCTGTTGGACAGCCGGATCAACCTGGATTTCACTTACTACAACATTACCACACGCAATCAGATCCTGACCAACGTACCGTTAACCGCCTCCAGCGGATATACCAGCATGGTACTTAACGCCGGAGAAATCCGGAACTGGGGATATGAGGCTATGCTAAGCGCTATTCCCGTAAAGTCGGCATCCGGCTTCCAATGGGACTTGGCCTTCAATTTTTCAGCTAATCGGGGCAAAGTGCTTGAACTGGCTCCTGATGCAGGAATCAGTAACTACGTGATGGCCGATCGTTACATTACCGTTGAAGCCCGGGAAGGAGAGCGGATGGGCAATATGTATGGGCTGGCATTTCAACGGGTAACCGATGCCAGCAGTCCCTACTACGGCCAGGTTATTTACAACAATGAAGGCAAGCCACAGCCAACCGCCAATGTGGTCAGTCTGGGGAACTACAATCCCGACTGGTTATTGGGCATACGCAATAACTTCAGCTGGAAGGGCATCCAGGTAGGTGCGCTATTTGACATCCGGTACGGCGGCGAAGTGTATTCACATACCCAGGTGATCGGACGGGAAACGGGTGCGCTCATTGAAACCCTCGAGGGGCGGGCAAATGGATACGACATCAGTTTGCCTGAAAACGGGGTGATTGGTTCCGGCGTTGTGCAAAACGAAGATGGATCTTATTCTCCCAACGCGGTGAAGCTGCCGGCGCGGGAATGGCATACCTCCTACACCCTGGGAAGAAGCCTGCTGGAAGGAGCCATTTTTGATGCGTCATACATCAAGCTGCGTGAGCTGCGTGTGGGCTATACGCTGCCGGCTAAAGTGCTTGGCCACCTGCCGCTCCGGGATGTGCGCCTCTCTGTCATCGGCCGCAACCTGGCCGTTTGGTCCGACGTGCCACACATCGACCCCGAAACCGCTTCCATGAGCGGCGGAACGGTGATCCCCGGTGTTGAATCGATGGCACTGCCCTCCACGAAAAGCTGGGGGCTGAACCTAAGCTTTAAGTTATAAACCGCTATCAGGCTAATATGAAAAATATGAAACGGAAAAGCATCATACTGATGATCACTGCCTGCTTAATTTCGGCAGTATCATGTGATAAAGATTTCGAAAACATTAACGACGATCCTTATGCCATATTGGAAGTAACTCCCGACCTGCTGCTCCCCACTGTTATCCGGGGATCGGTAAACCAGGTGGTTAATGAAGGGTGGTCACTGGGAAACATCGTTGTGCAGCATACGGCAAAAATCCAGTTTGTGAATGAGGACCGATACATCTGGGGCGACCGCTCCGGCATCTGGAATACGATGTATGGTAATCTCCGGGATGTATATAACCTCAACAAACTAAGTGAAGCATCATCTTTTAATAACTACAAAGGCATTGCGCTGGTTATGAAAGCGTGGATTTTCTCGGTGCTGACCGATACGTATGGCGACGTGCCATATACAGAGGCAATCCGCGGTAAAACAGATGGCATCCACCAGCCGGTGTATGACCCGCAGGAACAGATTTATACAGGTATTCTTGCCGACTTGAATACGGCAAACGAATTGCTGGGCTCAACAGATGAAGCCATTAATGGGGATATTCTTTTCGGGGGTGATGTAATGGCATGGCGGAAACTGGCCAACTCCCTGCAGCTGCGGTACCTGATGCGCATTTCCAATAGGCGGGATGTGACAGCCGACTTCAACCGGATTCTCGGCGACCCCGGGCAATACCCGATTTTTGAAAGCAATGCCGATAACGCCACGCTGGAATACCTGCCCGATGCACCCAATCAGTTTCCGCTGCATACCGCGCGTGTCGGGTCGTTCGACGAATTCAGGCTCAGCAAAAACCTCGGAGACAAATTACTGGCTTTTGAAGACCCCCGGATTGCCGTATTTGCCCGCCCTACCGCCGCAAGCGCCGGTACCGCCAATCCGGAATATGTTGGCGTCCCCAATGGGTTAAGCGATGTGGATGCACTCGGGTATAACGGAGGTGTACAAAATGTATCACGTATTGGCTCCCTGTATTTTGAAGATGCCATTACCAGCCGCGGAAGAAATGTTGCCAAAGGATACCTCATGGCCTATCCCGAGTTGCAGTTTATTCTCGCGGAGGCAGCGCATAAAGGAATCATTGCCGGTGATGCAAAAACTTACTATGACCAGGGAGTAAGCGCGGCATTTGCATATTTCGATACCGAGATGCCGGCTGATTATCTATCCCGGCCAGGCGTCGCATTTCAAACCGCGGAGGCACTGTCCCTCATCGGCACCCAGAAATGGATCGCGCTGTTCTTCTCCGGTCTGGAGGCATGGTTTGACTGGCGGAGAACGAACTATCCCGAAATCACCGCCGGCCCATCCAACCAGAATAACGACCGGGTTCCCGTTCGGTTCACGTATCCGTTGTCTGAACAGTCGCACAATGCAGCAAACCGAAATGCCGCCGTGGAAAGGCAGGGGGCAGATGACATGAACACCACTGTATGGTGGGATAATTAATTGCCGAACCATGTTGGAAGCAAAGTTATATAAGGTGATTCTGGCGGTTGCATGCGTCATCGGCTTCCACGGAGCGATGAGCCAGGAGCGTAGCAACGAAACGGTGGCCGATTGGTGGCTTTGGCCCGGTTATACGCTGACTGGCAAGGCCCAAAATATAAAAGCGCAGCATGGCGTTTATCCTGTTGAAGCGCGGGAGGCACTCTCCATTGGAAACTTGTCCTACACGCTTTTTGGAGCAAACCCTACCGGTAGTATTTCTGAAATACTACCGGAACAGGGTAATCCGGATCATATGAAGGCATTCACGGTGGAAATGTGGCTGATAAACCACGTTAACCATCCGATTGGTGCCGCTGTTTCGATGCGTCGCCAGCCGCATTCGGACGATCCGTTGTGGCTACTGGGTTATTACGATGACCAGGTGATCTTTTCATTGGACCCCGGGAAACCTTCGTCCGGGGACAATAGGGCTCAGTATACCATCGATGGCCGTGGCTGGAAAAACCGGTGGTGGCATATTGTGGGCACGTATGACGGTCGTCAGCTCTGCCTGTATCTCAATGGGGCCAAAGTCTTCCAAAAGAATACCGCCGCACCGGAGACGCTGTTGGGAGACCGTTTAACCGCCACCGGATACCTGGCAGCGGAACCATACATGGAAGTAGGCGACCTGCTCAAAAATGCGCGGTTAACGGCACGCGCCCTAACGGAACAGGAAATTGCCGGCCGCTTCTCCGAATTGAAACGAATGGTGGAAGCGGGAAAATTGCTGCCGGAAGCGTTTCATTTCAATGCCGGGCCTTACCTGAATCAGGTAACAACGGAAAGCGCAACGCTTGTTTGGGAGACCGACAGGCCTGCAACGGTGGTTGTGCGTTACGGCGAAACACTTCCATTGACCGGGCAACTGAAATGGGATGATCAGCAGTACAAGGCCGAAAGCGACTTTCACATCGGAAAGGCGGCGTTAACCGGTTTAAAACCAGGTACCCCCTATTTCTATGAGATCGAGGCGGTAGCTGATGCCGGAGATACGCTTACGTCGGGCGTATTGACATTTCAGACGGAACCTGAAACACCCTCTTCCATTTCCTTTGGCGTGATTGGCGACACGGAAGCGCGGCCGCATATTAACAACCGGATTGCGAAGCTGCTTTGGGGCGAGCGGCCGGATTTCGTATTGCACACGGGCGATATCACCGACGGCGGTACCCAGGCCAACAAGTACGAGTGGAACTATGAATATTTTACCGGCATGGGCCAGCTGCTGGAGCGGTTGCCGGTATATCCGGTAGCGGGAAATGGGGAGGGCGATCTGTTTTGGTACCGGCAGTACCATACATTGCCTTCACCCGATGGATATTACCATATCCGGTATGGGGATGCGGAATTCTTTATGCTTAATAGCAATAACCCCGGCGATTTTGCCCCGTCGGGTGCCCAGTACCAATGGCTCGAAAAGCAGCTGGCCGCTTCTACGGCACGCTGGAAGTTTGTTGCGCATCACCATGCGTTGTATTCGGCGGACGATGATGATTATGGCGATTCCTGGTCGGGAAAATCGACTCTGGGTGACACCGTATTGCAGCAAATTGTACCCCTTTATGAAAAATACGGAGTGGATATCGTGTTCTACGGGCACCTGCATACGTATCAGCGGACCTATCCGCTCACCGGGGGAAAGGTCGATCACGACCACGGGGTCGTTTATGTACAAACCGGTGGTGCCGGCGGAAACCTAGAGGATTTTACGCCCAACCGCGCATGGTTCAGTGCAAAAACCTACCGCGGACATCATTATGTAACAGTCAGTATTTCAGGGAATCACCTCAACCTACGCATGTACGATGCGGAGGGGAGGCTTAAGGACGATGTCGATTATGAACAGCGAGGCGTCGAGGGAGCAAGGTGACATCAATAGCGGTGCCCGGCGCGCCGGATATGTGGCTGCGCTGGATGAGCACACCCGCGCCTGGATTGCCGCGGATGCCGACAGCTTCCTGCACCAGGCGCTGTCCACCCCCGTGATGAATGTACTATCCAAAACGGAAGGGGCGTATTTAATCGACCTGCAGGGCAACCGCTACATCGATCTGCATGGCAACGGAGTGCATAATGCCGGGTTTTCCAACCCGGCCGTGATTGAAGCGGTGAAACACCAGCTGGAAGACAAACTGGCATTTACTCCACGCCGGTATACGAATATTCCGGCCGTAAAGCTGGCGCAAAAGCTCATCGGACTTACACCCGGAGAGTTAACACGCGTGCTGTTTTGTCCGGGCGGCTCCGAGGCGGTGGAACTGGCCATTACCCTGGCGAAACAGGTAACCGGACGGTGGAAGACATTGTCGTACTGGGACGCGTATCATGGCAATGGCTTCCAGGCCGCCAGTGTGGGCGGCGAGGAGCACTTTGCTACGGGCAATGGCCCGATGGTGCCGGGGGCCTTCCATGTGGAGTTTCCCAATTACTACCGTAATCCTTGGGGACTGAAAGACGGGGAAGCAATTGACGAACAGTACATCCGGCAGCTGGAGGTCATTATCCAGCGCCATCCGGATATCGCGGCGTTGGTGGCCGAACCAATATCCGCTACACCCGTCGTACCCTCACGCGATTACTGGGAACGGGTCCGGTTGATCTGCGACCGGCATGGGATCGTGTTGATTTTTGATGAAATCATTGAGGGGCTTGGCCGGACGGGTAAATGGTTCGCCTGCGAGCACTACGTGGAACCCGACATACTCGTGCTGGGAAAATCGCTGGGGGGCGGGTTGCTGCCTTTTGCCGGTATAGTAGCTAAGGGAGCTTACAATGTGCTCCAGCACCGCTCCATCGGGCATTACACGCACGAAAAGAATCCATTATGTGCTGCGGCCGGCCTTGCCGCAATTGAATATATGGAGCAGCAGGGACTGGTGGCCCACGCCGCCGGAATGGGAGCATACCTCATGGAAGGGCTCTTGGCGCTGAAAGACCGCTATCCCATCATCGGCCACGTTGCGGGGAAGGGACTTCACCTGGGCATTGACCTGGTGAAACACACCGATACCAAGGAACGGGCAGTAGCCGAAGCGGAGCGGATCATGTACGAATGCCTAAAGCGGGGGGTGGCATTCAAGCTGATTGAAGGAAATGTCATCACCATAAGGCCGGCACTGACGATCAGTAAGGCACAGTGTGATGAGGTACTTGACGTATTCGCTACGGTGTTTTCCGGCGCCGAACCAGCAAAACATTATGTATGACCTTTTAAAACAAACCAATATGAAATGGAATCAAGTTAACCGGTTAGCGACGGCCGTCCTTTTGCTGGGGCCGTGTACAGCCAGTGTTGCTCCTGCACAGGAGCCAATTAAGCATATCGTGGTTATCGGTATCGACGGATTAAGTGCCAGCGGTTTGCGCGGAGCAGAAACGCCCGTCATGGACAGCCTCATCGCGGCAGGCAGCGCCTCCTGGAGTGCCCGGACCGTATTGCCCTCGGTAAGCAGCCCGAACTGGGCGTCTATATTACTCGGTGCCGGACCCGAGCAGCATGGGGTCACCAGCAACGACTGGAAACTGGAAACGCATACACTTCCTGCGGTGGTGCGGGGCAGCGATGGCCGGTTCCCCTCTATTTTCAGCGTATTAAAAAGCCAGCATCCCGATGCTCAGGTCGGTTCGGTCTACCAATGGGAGGGCTTCGGTCGTCTCTATAATCATGCCTTTGTCGATTACGACCTCAGGCAATCCACGGCAGACTCCACGGCCGCCGCTGCCGCACATTACATTCAGGAAAACCGGCCAGTACTGACCGTCGTCCACCTCGACCATGTCGATGGGGCCGGACACCATTACGGGCACGGCTCGCCGGCATATTTTCAAGCCATCAGTAAAGCAGATACGCTGGTCGGTCAGCTGCTGGACGGAATAAAGCGTGCGGGAATCGCCGGGGAAACACTCGTTATCATTACCTCGGACCACGGCGGCATCGGAAAAGGCCACGGCGGGGAAACACCCGAGGAAACCACCATACCCCTGATCATGTCCGGACCGGGCATCAAAGCCGGGTATCAGCTAAAGCAACCCATATACCCCTATGATATCGCCGCCACTATAGCCTTCGCACTACAGCTTAAACGACCATACGTATGGATCGGAAGACCGATCCGCGCCGCTTTCACCGGGGCTGATCAGCCGGAGAATGAAGGCCTGTCCGATTAAATAGAAGTAAACACGGAAAATAGATTAGTTATGAGTATTTCACTAGTAGTTTTTGACATTGCGGGAACCACCGTCAAGGACGACAACAGAGTAGGTGAGGCATTCCAGGCTGCCCTGGAGAAATTCGGACACCATGTTCCCATTGAACAGATTAACCCATTCATGGGGTACGAGAAAAATGAGGCGATCCGCGCGATCTTAAAGCCGTTGGAAAATGGGAATGGAGCGTTAAGCGATACGGAAGTCGCCGCCATCCACCGCTCATTTGTTGGCCGCATGGTCCGTTACTATGAAACAACGGACGAAATCGAACCCCTGCCACATGTCGAAACCACGTTTGACCGGCTACACGCCATGGGCATCAAAATAGCCCTTAACACCGGATTCTCCAGAAACATTGCCGATGTTATTCTCGAAAGACTGGGATGGTATAAAAAAGAACTTATCGATTTTATGATTGCCTCAGATGAAGTGGAACATGGCCGCCCACACCCCGATATGATCCGGAAGCTGATGGCCCGTGCCGGTGTTACGGATGCATCAGCCGTTGCCAAGGTAGGGGATACCGAGGTCGATATCAACGAAGGGAAAAATGCCGGCTGCCGCTATGTCATCGGGATAACCACCGGTGCGTATTCGAGAGAAGAGCTGGAGCAGCATGCGCCGACGCAGATCATCGATGACATCCGTGAAGTGGTTGACATTATCCAATCCTAAATGACACACTTCCTTAACCAGCTGCGGAAACAGGCAGCAAAAATGCCGGTTGCCTACAGTACGCTGATTACCGCTTTAGCCGCTTTCGGCTGTTACACCAGCATGTATGCCTTTCGCAAAGCGTTTACCGCGGGTACGTTTGAAGGGGAGGCCCTTTTGGGAATCGACTACAAGGTCTGGCTGGTGATTGCCCAGGTATTTGGATATATGCTGAGCAAATTTTACGGTATCCGGTTTATTGCCGAGCTGGGGCACCGGCGGCGTGGAGTAAAGATCGTCGGGCTGGTCGGCATCGCCTGGGGTGCGCTGCTGGCTTTTGCGGTAGTGCCGGCGCCGTTTAATATTTTTTTCCTGTTTGTTAACGGACTGCCGCTTGGTGTCATTTGGGGGCTGGTTTTTTCTTATTTGGAAGGCCGGCGAACGACCGAACTACTGGGGGCGGTAATGAGTGTAAGCCTGGTCTTTGCATCGGGTTTTGTGAAGACGGTTGCGCGCATCCTCATGGAAAATGTGCAGGTGACGGAATACTGGATGCCGTTTTGCACGGGACTGCTTTTTGTTGTACCGCTGCTCATCTGCACGGCGCTGCTTGAGGTAACGCCTCCGCCGGATGCCCGCGACCAGGCGCTGCGGACGGTCCGGGAACCCATGGGGCCCGCTGCACGGAAGGCGTTTCTGCTGACCTACCTTCCCGGGCTGGTGCTGACGGTTTTCGCTTATTTGCTGTTCACCATTATCCGCGATATACGCGACAATTTTGAAGTGGAGATCTGGGCCGACATCGGCGTTTCCGGCAAGTACATCTACGCACAGACAGATTCGGCCATTGCGATTGCGGTGCTGGTGCTGATGGGCTCCCTGATCTTTATACGGAACAACCTGAAAGCCTTTATGCTAATCCATATCATGATCCTTACCGGATGCCTGCTTGCCGGTGTGTCGACGTGGCTGTTCCAGCAGGGAATGATTGGCGGCATCGGTTGGATGAGCATTGCCGGACTGGGGTTGTATATGGTGTACATACCCTATAATGCCATTTTTTTCGAGCGGCTATTGGCTACGTTCCGCCATACGGGCAACATCGGTTTTGTAATGTACGTAGCGGATGCCGTTGGCTACCTGGGTAGCGTTGCCGTACTGGTTATCCGGGAGCTTGGACTGGTGCACCTGAGCTGGGGAACATTTTTCCAGCAGGCGGTATTGCTTTCATCTGCACTTGGTGGAATCTCCGTAGCCTTCTCGCTATGGTACTTCCGGCAGAAGAAAATTAACACAAACAAAAGACAACAACAGCCCGCCTGGGAAGGGGGCATTACCTATTCAAGTACATGAAACCGCATCAAAAGAAAACCGCCATTGTCATCGGCGCAGGTATTGTGGGGCTTGCCAGCGCAAAAGCCCTGGCCAGTAAAGGCTATCACGTAACCGTTTACGAGCGCCACCCTCAGCCGGTTGGTGCATCCGTACGTAATTTCGGCATGATCTGGCCGGTAGGCCAGCCGGCGGGCGAAGCGTATGCCTGGGCAATACGCTCGCGGGATACCTGGAAAGAGGTTTGTACCCAAGCCGGTATCTGGCACGAACAAACGGGATCACTGCATCTCGCCTACGATGAAGCGGAACTTGCTGTAATGGAGGAATACGCGACGATCTACGGCGGTGAAAGAGCCTGTGGCATGCTTACCCCCGAACAGGCATCCGCCAAGTCGCCGGCCGCAAACCCCAACGGCCTTAAAGGGGCACTCTGGAGTGCCGAGGAAGTCATTGTCGACCCGCGGGAGGCTATTGTTAAACTTGCTGGATACCTCGAAACACGGTATGGGGTAGCATTTAAATGGAATACCTGCGTAAACCGGATTGCCGAATCGACGGTTTATTTCGGCAGCGGCCAATTTCAGCAGGCCGACTTTATCGCGGTATGCAGTGGGGCTGATTTTGAAACGCTATACCCCGATGCCTATTCGGCGCTGCCCATTACCAAATGCAAGCTTCAGATGATGCGCCTGGCTGCCCAGCCCGATAACTGGCGTATCGGTCCGCCCCTGTGCGGCGGACTATCCCTGCTGCACTATGGCGCATTCCAGGCGGCACCTTCACTACCCGCGCTTCGGGAAAAGGTCGGGCGTGAACTGGGCGAGTACCTCCAGTTGGGGATACACGTCATGGCATCGCAGCATGGGAACGGTGAACTGACCATCGGCGATTCCCACGAATATGGCCCCGCGCCCGATCCGTTCGACAGGCAGCACATCAACGGACTCATTATTGATTACCTGATGCGATTCACCCGGTTTAAAAATTACCGGCTGGCCTCATCCTGGAATGGGGTATATGCCAAAATGACCAACGGCAAAAATCACCTGCTGCTTCAGCAGGACGATAACGTTGTTGTCCTCAACGCCTTGGGCGGCGCCGGTATGACGCTGTCTTTTGGGCTTGCCGAGCACATTTATGTTGAACAGATTTTGTAATTTAACCTCCATATTATGGAATCCAGAAGAACTTTCTTAAAAAAAGCGGCGTTACTCGCCGGATCAACAGCGGCAGTGCATACGCTGCCACCCTCCATCCAGCGTGCGTTGGCGATAGAGCCGCTGGCGGGCACCACCTACCTCGATGCGGAGCATGTGGTGTTTCTCATGCAGGAAAACCGGTCGTTTGACCACGCCTATGGCAGCCTGCGGGGTGTGCGCGGATTTAATGACCCGCGGGCGATTACGCTGCCAAATGGCCTTCCTATATGGGCGCAAAGCAACGCGCAGGGTGAAAGCTTCGCCCCCTTCCGCCTGGACATCAAAAATACGAAGGCCACCTGGATGGGGTCGCTCCCCCACGGCTGGAAGGATATGGTCCACGCCCGGAACGACGGGAAAATGGATACTTGGCTGGAAGCCAAAAAGGCCGGTAACCCCGAGTACCGGCACATGCCGCTGACGATGGGGTATTACGACCGCGAAGATATTCCGTTTTACTACGCGCTGGCGGATGCCTTTACCGTGTGTGACCATCATTTTTGCTCTTCGCTAACGGGCACCAGCGCCAACCGGTCGTATTTCTGGTCGGGTACCATCCGGGAGAAGCCCCGTGATCCGGATTCGGTAGCCCACGTAGACAACGGGCAGATTAACTATAAAAACATCGGCTGGACAACATACCCCGAGCGGCTCCAGGAAGCGGGTGTACTCTGGAAGGTCTACCAGAATGAGCTCAGCCTTCCCGTTGGTTTTGAAGGGGAAGAGGAAGACTGGCTGGCCAATTTTACAGACAACAACCTCGAGTTTTCCCGGCAATACCACGTCCGTTTCCATCCGGCGCACCGCGTTTACCTTAAAAAACGGGTGCAGCAGCTGGAGGCAGAAATCCGTGCCGATAACCAGGCAGACGTAACCACATTGAAAGATAAGCGGGGGCTGCTGGCACAGCTGCAGGCGGATCTCGAGACTTACAGTGCCGAAAACTTTGATAAACTGACGGAATTTGAGCGCGAAATCCACCGGCGGGCGTTTGTAACCAATACAGCCGATCCGGATTACCACGAGCTGGAAACCATTCACTATACCGACCAAGATGGCGAGAAAAGTGTGCAGGTACCCAAAGGCGATGTCTTCCACCAGTTCCGGAAAGATGTCGAATCGGGGAACCTGCCCACCGTTTCGTGGCTGGTGGCACCCTGTAATTTCTCCGACCACCCGGGAGCGCCATGGTATGGCGCTTGGTACGTTTCGGAAGCACTCGATATCCTGACGAAGCACCCGGAAGTGTGGCAAAAAACCATCTTTGTGCTTACCTACGATGAAAACGATGGGTATTTCGACCACATGCCCCCATTTGTGCCGCCGCATACCGGCATAAAAACCGGGGGTGCGGTAGCCTCCGGTGTTGATACCGCCGACGAGTACGTTACCGCTGCCCAGGAAAAGGTGCGCTCGGGCAATCCGGACGCAACGCTCGACAGCCCGATCGGGCTCGGCTTCCGCGTCCCGCTGGTGGTCGCCTCCCCCTGGACGAAGGGCGGCTGGGTAAACTCCGAAGTGTTCGACCATACCTCGACGTTGCAGTTCCTGGAGCATTTCCTCGAAAAACGGACAGGTAAAAAAGTAAACGAACCCAATATCAGTGCCTGGCGGCGGCTGGTATGCGGGAACCTGACCTCCGTATTCCGCCCCGCAACGGCGGCCGCTGATGCATCTCTCCAACCCTTGGGGCGCGACGGTTATGTGGCGCAGATTTATTCGGCGCGGGATAAGGGGCTGCCCGGAAACTACCGGCTGCTCGCACCCGCTGCATTGGAGCAGCTGCGAAAGCAACCGGCCCGGTCGACCTCGTTGCCGCAGCAGGAACCGGGAACCAAATCCGCGTGCGCCATTCCGTACGACATTACGGTTGACGCCCGTGTCGACCGGACAGCCAAGCAGCTCACCATGGCATTTAAACTGGCGGGAACGTTACCAAAAACCAAAGTGATGGGGGTGCCGTTTCGCGTGCACACACGTGTCCCCTACCTGCCCGACGATCAGCCCGGGCGCACCTGGAATTTTGCCGCTCGGGAAAAGGAAGACCTCCACTACGCATGGCCGCTGGAAGATTTTCCGGATCAGCACTATCGGCTGCAGGTACACGGCCCTAACGGATTTTTCAGGGAGTTTTCCGGCGACCTGCAGGACCCGGAGCTACAGCTTTCTGTGTCCGGCGACCCGGCAACGGGAAATTTGAAGCTTATGGCTTCATCGGTTCAAAACATGCAGCTGGTGCTGAAAGATATGGCTTATCAACGGCCGGTAAGCGAGCTGTCCGTAAACGCATCCGGCCAAACGCTGCTGATCGATCTGTCTGGCTCCGATGGCTGGTATGATCTGCTGGTGGAAGCGGCCGGCTACCCCGGCTTCCGGCAACGCTTTGCGGGCCATGTGGAAACCGGAAAACCCAGCACCACCGATCCGTTGATGGGTGGATAACTGGAAAAACCTGCCCCGGCACATCGTCCGGGGCAGATCCGCTATTGCTGGGGCGAATAGGTTACGATATCGATACCAACACCATTGGGATCTTCAATAGCGAAATGCCGGTCGCCCCAAGGTTCATCGCGCAACGCAATCCGGATGGTGACGCCTTTCCTTTTCAGTTCGTCATACAGGGCGTCCACATCGGCAACTTCCAGCGTCAGGTACACCCCCTTACCCGGGAACGGCGCATGGAAAAGGGGCTGCTGCGAAGGGTGGTTGGGCAATAAGAAGCTAATCTCGGATTTCCCTCCCGGCGTGTGCAGCAGCACGTAAAATTCGTTTTCGAACGTAATGCCAAACCCGAGCGTATTAACGTAAAAGTCCCTGGTTTCGGTTAATCTTTCGGTAATAATTCCTGCATTGAGTTTCATGGTCTTACTGTTAAGCATTGAGTCGGTCTGTGAATACCCTGCCGCTACCAAAAGCAACAGGCCGCATAATAAAACACCTATCTTTTTCATGTTGGTTAAATTCCGGTGTAAAATTCCGCTTTACCCGGATAGGAAGATTGTAAAAATCAGACAATCGCTACCCGCCAAAAGCCCTGCCCGGGGTAATACCGTAGAAACTCCGGAAAGATTTGATGAAATGCGCCTGATCATAATAACCGGATTCGAGAAACAGTCCGGATTTTCCCCGCCCCTGGCCGGCTGGCTTGGTCTGTAACAGCTGCTGGAACCGCACCACCTGGCTGAATGTTTTCTGTGTGGTACCCACGTAATAATTGAATAGTCGCTGCAATTGCCGCGGACTGATGCCGGTATCCAGGTCTGTATCGGTATTTAAGACACCCTGTTTCGTTAAAATAAGGTCAAGCGCATGATAGAGCCGGTTGTCGTAATTAAAACGAGCAGATTCCAGCTGCGTTAAAAAATACCGGTCGAGTAATGCCCCCGTCTGGGCCATCGTCAGCTGGTCCGTCAGGTGATCGGCGATATACTGCGCCGCCGAGGGGACAACGGCATCCAGTGCTTCATATCGGTCGCTCAACAGGGAGGCATCTATCCGGAAAAGCTGTGGAAACATGGTCGGCAGAAACCGGACGCCTACGTAATGAAACGTGTCCGCGAGCAGAAACTCCGTATACCGCCGGCAAAAGCCCATCACAAAACTTTGTTCTGGATTCCGCAGTTCAACGAACATATCGATGCATCCGTCCGCAATCACCCGGTAGTGGAAGGGTTCTGCCAATACCTGTGTGGTTTGCAATGTCCAGTAACAATAGATGTGTGACTGTAGGAGCGGATGAGGCGTGAATTCCCGGTAAACGACGCTGTCAGCCGATTGCCTGATGGCCGGCTGGATAGGGGAGTACAGCTGTCTAATACGTTCGATCATCGTCATAGCGAATATAGGACAAGTTTTATAAAGCGCAAAGGGTGCCCGGTGCCATACCTGATTACAAACATAATATTCAGGTAACATCCACCTGTTATTTTTGCATCGTACAAGTGATGTGTCCATGAGCGATATACAAGACGCGATACCTGCTGACCGTTTTCTTTTGATGCAACTCGCCCGGGAAAACCCATGGGCGTTGGAAGCACTGATGCGGCGGCATGAATCGAGGGTCTATCAATTTATATACAATTTAGTCAAATCGGCTGAGCAGGCTGAGGAAATCACACAGGACATCTTTATCAAGCTTTGGGCATCAAGGGACGAACTAAGCCACATTGAGTCGCTGCCCGCCTGGTTATACACCGTTAGCCGGAACCGCGCACGCAATGCACTGAAGGAACGGGCGTCCCGATATATACGGGAGGAAAATTACGCTGCAACCCTCGACGCGGAAGTAGATGGTGAAGCAGAGATCCATTACCGGGAGATGCGGCACGTCATGGCGGATTTCGTTGATACGCTTCCCCCAAGGCGCCGGACGATATTCCGCCTGAAAACAGAAGAGGGGCTCACCACGGAAGAAATCGGCCGACAGCTCAACATCTCCCCGCATACCGTGAAAAACCAACTAAGCCAGTCTTACCTTACCCTCCGCCGGCTGATGCGCGAGTCTGCCTATTCCCTGTTTTGGACGACCGTCCTGATTAATGATTTCTTAACTAAACTTTAACCTATTGCGATAGGCCGGATACGGCGCTGGCATTGTCATCATAACAGATGGACACGTCACGACTAAACGCGCTTTTTGAACGGTACCTTGCCGATGGCTTGTCGGCGGATGAACAGCTGGAATTGTTTCAGCTGCTGCGCGACCCTGCGAACCAGCAAGCATTTGACCGGCTGCTGGATGCCTGGTGGGAAGAAACATCCCGCTCCGAAGGCGGGGCTCCGGATCCCGACGGTGAGCGCCGTATCCGCCAGGTGATGGAAGCGATCCGGGGCGACCGGCCCAAACGCCGGTGGGGTTGGAATGCGCTGGCGGCAGCCTGCGTATTACTGATCTTTTCGGTTTCCCTGCTCTGGAAACAGCCGCTGGCACCAATCCGGGAAGAGGTACAGGTAAAAACCCATGAGATTACAACCGCCTACGGCCAAAAGAAAACCGTGCGGATGACCGATGGCTCAGTCATCCATCTCAACGCGGGAAGCAAGCTCCGGTATACAGATGATTACAACGGCACGCGGCGTGAAGTGGTGCTCCAGGGGGAGGCATTTTTTGACGTGGCCAAAAACCCGGAAAAACCTTTTATCGTACACCACGCCCAACTGGATATTGAAGTATTGGGTACCTCCTTTAATGTGCGTGGCGTTGACCGCAAGGGAACGGTAAATGTAGCCGTAGCCTCGGGTCTGGTCACCGTGAAAACACCTACGGATACCTCCCGAATGCCCGTCGTTCACACGGTGTCCCCCGGTCAGGAGCTTACCTATGACCGCACACTCCGGCGCACCCGGGTATCCCGGATTGATGACATGAAGCTACGGACGGCCTGGAAAGATGGCGTGCTTGTTTTGCGCGGCCATGCGTTTGCCGATGTAGCCTCCATGCTGGAGCGCTGGTATGACGTTCAGGTCAGCTTTAACCGGGTGGCCATGCAGCATTGCCGCTTTACCGGCGAGTTCCGTAACCTCCCGGTAAACAAAGTCCTGGATTTACTTGCCCTGAGCTCCGGTTTTACTTACCGGATTGCGGGGAAAACGGTTTATATCGATGGAAAAGCATGTAATTAACACGATTCAAACGAAAGAAAGGGAACGTATGGCGATATACTGACAGCAGTAGGAAAAGGCTTCCGGCAAAGTGCCAGAAGCCCGTAGTAAGTTCGGTGCCTTTAGTCTGGACAACGGTAAGGCATCGACCAGGTTAACAAGTCAAATACTCAACTCATTAATTACGTATCAAAAGTAATGAAAAAGAATGTACGAATTCTTTCCACCTATCTATTTATTGCAATGAGATACAGTTCATTGATTCTTGCATGGGTCATACTGAGCTTCTCGATGATCAATGCCCGTCCGGCGGATGCCCAAAAACTGAGGGAAACGACGGTGGCACTGCAACTGCAAAGCCAGACACTCCGGCAGGTGTTTCGGGAAATCGAGCGCCAAAGTACCTATCGCTTCGTATATCGTAACGGATCAATCCCCGAAAGCCGGCAAGTTTCCGTCGATATGCAGGCCAGCCTGTCGGACGTATTGGACTACCTTGCGGAAGTCACAGACACCCGCTACGAGCCTGTAGGAAAAAACATTGTCGTTACCTATGCTCCGCCGCAACAGCCGGTTCAGCTGAGCGGCCGGGTCGTGGATACGGAAGGCGCTACCCTCGGAGGCGCCAGCATCCGCATCGTAGAAACCGGACGGAGCTATAGCGCCGATAATGAAGGGCGGTATGCATTCAGCCTCGTTCCGGGTGTGTACACCTTTGAAATCAGTTATGTGTCTTATGCAACCCAGCAGCGCAGGGGCATCTCAGTTGAGGCAGGCAAGCCGCTTACGCTCAATTTTACCCTTGAGGCGCAACTGGGCGAACTTGGTGAGGTCGTTGTGGTCGGATATGGCCAGAACCTCCGGAAAAACCTGACGACGTCAGTAGCGAGCTTAAGGCCTGCTGAAGTTCCCCAGCGGAATGTTGCAAGCGCAAACCAGCTGCTCCAGGGACAGCTGGCGGGCGTTAATCTATCGATGACCAACGGTACGCCCGGTGGGCGCTCACGGGTGAGCATCCGCGGCATCAGTTCCATCAACGGCGATAACGAGCCACTTTATGTGATCGATGGAATTCCACTTTCCAAAGAAACCGCCAGTTACAACTTCTCGGGCGAATACCGTCAGGATCCCCTTTCGTTGATTAATCCAAATGACATCGAATCGATTGACGTATTGAAGGATGCTGCGGCAACGGCCATCTATGGCAGCCGTGGTACCAACGGGGTTATCATCATTACGACTAAACAAGGTGTCAGCGGTGCGCCGAAGATCAGCTTCAGCCAGTCGACCGGTATCGGCGTGATGCCGAAAAAACTGGACCTGCTCAATCCGCAGGAATACATTGACATGCAAACCGAGGCCGTGAATACCTACAACACGGATATGGGATATGCGCCCGGCTCAACAGGATACATCGATATCAACAAGGTATTGGGTGCCGTGCCTTCCGACCCTTACGATGTCAACTGGCAGGATATCATCATCCGCAACCAGGCACTGTCGACACAGACCGACCTGTCGTTCAGCGGCGGCAATGATCAGGTGACCTACTTTACGTCGGGCGGATACCAGTACCAGGAAGGGATGATCGAGAAGAGCTCCCTGAAGCGCTATTCTTTCCGGAACAACATCGATTATAAACCGTATCCATTCCTGAATGTTGGCGTACGGCTGAACGGTAACTACACCCAGAGCGAATCCATCCCCAACGGCGACCAGGGAACGGCATTGTTCCAACGCTCACTGGAGCAGCGGCCCTATGACCGGCCATTTCTGGAAGATGGGTCGTATGCCGTGGGCGGGCTCGATGTGCTGCGCCACAATGCGCTCATTATTCTGGATAAGGACGATACACAGGACAAAAATTTCCAGGGGCTGATCAACGCTTACGCTAACATTCATTTTCTGAAGTATTTCTCCTTCCAGACCAGCTACAATACGGAAATCCGCCTGGGCAATGGCCACCGGGTACAGCGGATCGGCCACCCGTACAATGGAAGCAAGGGTTGGATGCGCGATGTCCGGAATTACCGGTATTCGGGCACGGTTGATAATACGTTGACGTTCCGCAATGAGTGGGCGAATGGACTTCGGCTCGAAGCCATGGCTACCTATTCCTTTTTCCGGGATGTCTACCATTTCAACGAGGCAACCGGCCAGGAATTCCCGTCGGATGATTTCAAGCACATTACCGCAGCGACCATACGGACGGGTGATGAGGACGGCGAACAGTATGCCATGGAATCGTACATCGGAAGACTGGTGATGGGCTATAAAGACCGTTACCTGCTGTCCGCGTCGGCCCGCTATGATGGATCCTCCAAGTTCTCCAGCGATAACCGTTATGCCACGTTCCCTGCCGTAAGCCTGGGTTGGGTATTCTCCGAAGAACAGTTTATGGAAGGGGTAAATGCGTTGAATTTCGGTAAGCTGCGGTTGAGCTGGGGTAAAACCGGCAATCAGGACGGGATTAAGAATTATGCCTATTTCCCGCTAGCTAAGGGGGGCTATAATTACAACGAGCTGACTGGCCTGAGCGTCACCAGCATTGGGAATTACGACCTGATGTGGGAAACTTCGGAACAGATCAATGCGGGTGTCGACCTGACGTTCCTGGGTGGTAAATTGGGACTGACCTACGATTACTTCGTTAAAAAATCGGAAAACCTGCTCTACAACGTTCCCGTGCTGGCCACCAGCGGCTTTTCCGAGCGCACGTCCAATATCGGTTCAATGGAAAACCGGGGGCATGAGCTGACAATCAACAGCACGAATATCCAGCGTGATGCTTTCCGGTGGACCACGAACTTTAACATTTCGTTTATCCGAAACAAGGTAACCAGTCTGGTCGGTGATGCGCCGGTGCTTGTCGGCGGCTGGAATGCCATTATCGTTGGCCAGCCGCTGGGTACCATCTACGGCTATAAACAACTGGGTCTTTACCAGACCATCGATGAGATTCCACAGTCGCTGGTCGGTCAGGGTGTAAGGCCGGGCGATATCCGCTTTGACGATGTTGATCAGAATGGAATCATAAACTCGTCGGACCTGCAGGTCATCGGCAGCGCCCAGCCGAAGTTCAGCGGCGGCATGACGAACACGGTCACCTTCCGCAATTTCGATGTTTCACTGTTCACCACCTATTCGGTGGGCAACGACGTTGCCGCCGCCTGGCGGAGCGGACTTGATCACCTAGGGGGGCGGGATTACGGCGGATTGGCCGAAAGCTACTATGCGCGGTGGACAGGCCCAAATACCAGCAATACGGTGCCACGCGCTACAAAGAGCGGGTTTAATATCCGGAACAGCAGCTATTATGTGGAAGATGGCTCTTATTTCCGGGTGAAGTCGCTGACGGTCGGTTACCGGTTGCCTCAGTCGTTCATCCGCCGCATCGGTATGGAATCGGTACGGGTATTTGCTACCGGCGTCAACCTGCTCACCTTTACGGATTATAGTGGGTACGATCCGGAGGCATCCCAGAACATCGACGCGCGTAGTTTCGGTGTAGACAACCTCGTCACGCCACAGCCAAGAAGTTATTTAATGGGTTTGACAGTTAATTTTTAAAGTTAACCGACATGTATCACAAAAAAGCAAACATCAAGACATTATTACTGGCCATGCTGGTCATCCTAACATCGGGCTGTTCGAAAGAGCTCGACCTGGTTCCCGAGAGCGGCGTTTCGCCAGACCAGATCAACGCGGATAACATTACGTTCTTTCTGAACGGGTTGTATCGCCGGTCCATTCCCGACCGCGACGTTTACGTGCTTCAGGATATCCGCGGAGGAAACTATACCTGGACGGCGCTATCGGGTAGCAATAGCAACTATGGGGTATTGATCACCGGGGACAACGTAGACGATCGGCTCAGCTTTTCAGAAGACATCTGGGAACATGCCTACCGCAACATCTACAACGCTAACACCATCATCGACGCCACTGGCCAGCTTGGCGATACCGAGGTACTGCAGACGGTTAAGGCCGAAGCCAGCTACCTGCGGGCTTACCTGTATTACCAGCTGGTCACCAATTTCGGTGGTGTTCCACTGATTCTGACCAACACGACGGAAAATCTTCCGAGGAATACCGCTGAGGAGATCTGGAACCAGATTTTAGTGGACATTGATTTTACCATTGCAAATGCGCAGCCGTTCCAGGTAAGTGGTGCTAAAAAAGTGTCTGTTGAAGCCGCCCAGGCTTTCAAAAGCCGTGTTTTGCTGGCTTTGGGCCGTAAAGACGAAGCCGCTGAATTGGCCGCAGCCGTTATTTCGTCCATTGGACGGGACCTGGATGCTGACTATGGCCGGATATTCCGTAACACAGATGCAGCCTCGGAAGTCATTTTTGCATTCAGTAACCTGATTACTGAGAGCAATATCCGGATGTCCAGCCTTTTTTGGCCGTATGGAACGGAATGGGCCGGCTCCTATTTTGTGCAACCTTCGGATTATGCGGTAAATGAACTGTATGAAGCGGGCGATGTCCGTAAAAGCGTCAATATCCAGGATGTTCCGAGTGCGGATGGCGCACTGACCATCGTCAGCAAGTACTGGGATGTCCAGCCGGTCGTTATTTCGCGGCTGTCAGAACTGTACCTGATCTGTGCGGAAGGTTTCGGCGCAGACAAAGGATTGGCGTACCTAAACACATTGCGGCAGAAGCGTGGTGTGGATGTGCTGGCAGCCGGGGATTTTCCAGATGCGGATACTTACCTGAATGCCGTACTGGAGGAGCGCCGAAGGGAACTGTACAGCGAAGGGTTTTTGTTTTACGACCTGGTGCGGACTGATAAGGCCATCGATCTGCCGAATGTCAGGCTGAAGGCGCATTACCTGCTGCCTTTACCGGGCGCACAGATCAACCTCTCTGAAAACGTACTGGAGCAGAACGACGAATATTAATCTTTTATATGAACCGAAAGGAGGCCCGTGCCGCGTACGGGTCTCCTTTCTCAAAAACACATATCATGCATATACAAATCAAATGGTTGCCGGTTATGGTGCTGGCAGGACTGATCCTGTCCTGTGGCAGTAAGCAGCGTGGACAACATCAGGAAATTTCCGCAACCGACCTCCTTCAGGATACCGTTGGCTGGGCAATCGAAAAGCTGGCAGATGGGTTGGTAAAATACCACTATACGGGGTATGACTCCATCTCTGCGGCTAATCAGAATGTAAATGTGGTGGCGGTCGACCTGGACCTGTACAGGCTTGCGTTTGATGACCAGCGCCCGTCTGACTCACTGTCGTCGATCGTTAAACGCCATCCCGATGCCGTTGCGGCCATCAACGGTACCTATTACGAGATTGCCCGTAATGAAGCCGGCGACTCCGTGGCTTCTTCTTTTTTTAAAACGGACGGCGTGATCAAATCAACGGTCACCATACCGGAAGACCATCAATTGTACTGGAAACATGAAGGCGCGTTCTTCTATGACCCGGCCACAGACACGCTGGGAATTGTTTACGGCAGCAAGGAAAGCTATGAAGCCATGCCCTTTGCCAACGCCCTGTCCGGCTCCCCCATGTTGGTATACGCGGATAATCCCGTAGGTGAAACCTTTGCGAAACCCCGTGAGATACCGCTGGACAGCCTGGATTATGAAGATCCCGACCGGCACCAGGGTGTGCGTCACCCGCGGACGGCGGTTGCACTGACCAATTCAGGGTACCTGATGCTGATTGCCGTAGACGGCCGCCGGCCCGAAACGGCGGGTATGTCAGCCAAAGAACTGACCCGGTTTCTGGTGCGTTACTTTGATCCGCAATATGCGCTTAACCTGGACGGCGGCGGCTCCACTACACTGTGGATGAAACAGTCCGATGCACCCAATGGCGTGGTCAATTACCCGACGGATAACAAACAGTATAATCATTACGGTCAGCGGAAAATCCGGAACGCGATTGTCGTGCTGGAAAAAACACAATAATGGATTTTTAACCCCGCTTAATCAAGATTACTTATGTATAAAAAGACAGGTCTTTTAATTCTATGCACGGCACTGTCGGCGGCCTGCTTCGGCCAGTTCCGGGTACTTCCGTATCTGCTCCCGGCCGATGGGGACGGAAGCATCCGGGTCACCTGGTTTACCGAGCAGGGCACACCGGGCCGGCTGGCCTTATGGGAAGCCCAGCAACGGGATACACAGTATTATTCGCCGGCTCCCGTGCGCATTCCGGAACTGGACTATGCGGTATTGGAGGAATCGGAACGCGACAGCTTTCCGGACATGTTCACCAATGCCAGCTGGAAGCATACCCTGCCGCTGCCTGCGCTGAAGCCGGCGACAGCATACCACTACCGCGTAACACAGGGTGATACTACCTACACCAATGTGTTCAAAACCGCCCCGGCAGCGGGCGACAGGCAGCGCATCCGGTTTGTGGCGTTTGCCGATAGCGAAACCGACCCGGAGGGCAGGCATACGTATCGGTCATGGAAGGCCGGAGCCCAGACACCAGGTAGCAGCGGCAGGCCCGCCGATATGCCCGATTACCTGATTACCGAAACGGAAGGTTTCCGGGCAAACCTCCGGGAAATCAAGGCAGAAAAGCCGGATTTCATAGTGCTGTCCGGTGATATTGTGCAGGGCGGGGGTTACCAGCGGGCCTGGGACGAGTTCTTTTTCCACACCGCGGGTAAGTTTGACGACCCCCTCGGTGCCATCCCGCTGTTGCCGGCTATCGGTAACTGGGAGAATTTCGGTGCCCGTGTCGGAGGCTACGAACCTTGGGCTGTGCAGCTTTCGCGGGCGAAATACAAGGCCTATTTTTCGCTCCCGTCCAACGCTCACCCGGATTACCACGACACTTACTACCGGGTGGATTACGGACCGGTGACCATCATCACACTCGATTCGTCCAATGGACTGCCCGACAGCACGGACAGCGATACGAACATCAATATCAGTGCATCGACTTATCCTGGAAATGACCTGCCCGACTTCAACCCGGGGTCCGACCAATGGAACTGGGCAAAGGCACAGCTGAAGGCCGCTCATGAGGCCGGACAGGTTATTTTTGTGCAGTTTCACCACATTCCATACTCCAGTGGCGGACACATTCTGCCGTTAACCGCTAAGAATAGCTCAGGCCAGGCTGGCGTACCTATGCGCGCATATACGCCCATGTTTAAGCAATACGGGGTTACCGCAGTACTTTGCGGGCACAACGAATCGCTGGAACACTCCGTGGTCGATGGTATCCATTTCTGGGATACTGGCATCGCAGGCGACGGACTGGGGTATTCGCTGGATGACGTTGACCCGCGCAGGAAAAACGAATACCGGGCCTGGGTGGCGCATGCTGATGCACCCGAACATTGGGAAGGCCGGCAATTGGTGTCGGGTGGTAAACACTACGGTCACCTGCTTATCGACGTCGTGCCGGAAGGTGACAACGGTTACCGGATCACAATGACCCCGCGTTATATTTTCCCGGTTACCGACTCCGAAGGCCGTGTCACTGGACTGGAAACGCGGACGTATGATCATGTGATTTCCGTGGAACGGCCCTAACCTGCGGTTGATTAGCGCGGGTGATACCCCGTGCTAATCAACATACGCAATGCAGTCGATCTGTATCAGAATGCCATCCCGCCCCATTTGATCCACGCCTGCGCCACTGTAGGAACGTACCGGTTTCGGGTCGGGGAAAAAGTCGCCGTAAACCTCGTTAAGCGGACCGATATTCTTGTTCGGTTCGGCCAGGGTCATGTGTACCTTCAGTACGTTGGCCATGGAAGAACCGGCATTTTCCAGCAGTTCCTTCATAATGGTGAGGGCACTTTTTACCTGTACCTGGATGTCGCCGGGCTCTTTGCGGCGGGCTTCATACCAGCCGCCGATGCCGCAGATGAACAGCAGGTTGCCCGACCGGATACACGTCGATAATGGGCTGCTTGTCGGGTAGCTCGCCAGCGGGATCGCTTCCTTTTTGGGCGTCCATGCTTGCTTTGCGGGTGCCGCTGTAGCTTTTTCGGGCGTTGCCGCCGCTACCCCCACCAGGGGAAGCACCGTTAAACTTTTAAGAATTTCTCTACGTTTCATGCGTTATCGGTTAGTTAATAATTGATTTTTGTTTTGTGCTGCTAAGATAACAAAGCTTTTATTGTGCCGCTATGCGGATCGTTAAATGTCATTATGACACAATTGTCAGTTCTGCACAGCTTTTGCTGGTACTCCCACAAAACATTTTCACTATCATGACTATTCATTTGACACAGGAAAATAAGTTAAAAAAACTGATTGTCGTCGGCGACCGGGTATTGATCAAGCCCACGACGCCGAACGAACGGACGGAAAGCGGCCTGTATCTGCCGCCGGGCGTGCAGGAGAAGGAAAAAGTACAATGGGGTTATATTATGAAAACGGGTCCGGGATATGCGATCCCCGTACCCGTGGAAGATGAGGATACGTGGAAACCCCGGGAGGAGCGCGTCAAATACATTCCGCTGCAGGCCAGAGAGGGCGATCTGGCCATTTTTCACGTCGGTGCATCCACGGAAATCCAATACCAGGGAGAAAAATATTATATTGTACCACAAAGCGCCATCCTCATGCTGGAGCGGGAGGAGGAGCTCTGATTGACCCAGCGTTTGGGCGCTTCCGGTAATCTTTACGAACGATGTCGCAACATGCAATTGAAGGTCTGATCGAAGATACGGTATACCTGCTGGACAACGCGGACTTGCCGGCAACCGATAAGCGGGATTATTTCCGGCAGCTTTATCGTATTCAGGCATTTTTTGATACGGGATATACACACTTCCGCGTAATTGGCATCCTGTTGAAATATCATTTTCTATACCGTATCCCCGTGGAACATCATCCGGATTACAGCCAACGCCGCCTTTATTTCCAACGGCTGGAGGCTCCGGGGTGGCTGCCTGATAACGAAAAAGACGGTGCAGTTTATTTACAGGAAGAAGAAGGCCGGCGCTGGCTTTATTTCGATGCCGGAGATCCGTTTTGGCGACGATTATGCGCATTGGGGATATTGTCGGAAAGCGACTGCCGCATGCCCTACGATGTCGGTCTTCCGGACTTAATACGCACCATACTGGAGGAAGCTGCAATACAGGGAAAACAAGAACTGCTGCGCGATTGGTATGGGCTTATGGTAAGGAGCTATATCGAACGAATCTTTGATGAAAAAGAAGGATTCCCCTCCACGTTCGGGGAGCTGGCAGTACACGAAACACTGTTGGCCATCCGCAACATTGCGCAGCAGCAGGCCGTCAGGAGACACGGGCATGTAGACGAAGACCTCATGTTGCCCAGCCTGCGCGAGGAGACGGCGCTGGCTAATGACGTGGATTCGGAATATGCCGCCCGGTTCTTTTTAGCATTGAAGCAGTCCACCGACTCCCTTCAGAAGGCCTATGAAAAGGCCATCCGGGAGGTGGAAAAGGCAAAGGAAAAAGCCGAACGGTCAAAAGCCGAGGGCCGCAGCCTGCTGTACGATCTTGCTGCAACAAGGGTAGGAGGCTGGCTGGCCGAAAAGGGCTGGCAGTATGTGGAACAGCCCGGCGAGGATATTTTGCTTTGGTATCGCGATGTGCCTGCGGGGCGTCAGGTCACCTGGCTACAGGTAGACATCCAGGAGAAACTGCTTCGCTGCCAGCAGGGGATGCAACACCCGCTGCTGCTGGCATGGCAAAAACGTGCCCCGGGCACGGAGATCCACCTGCTGCACTTTTACCAGAACGTGCAGGTATCACTTCCGGATAGCTGGATCGACGGCAATAAACACCTGCATTTTATGGGGGGCTGGAAATTTGATGTCAGCCAGTCAAAAAAAACACTGGAAGGGCGTATTGACAACCTCGTAGCGGCGCTGGACTTGGTAGGCGACCATTATTTCGATTACATAACCGCGCAGTTTCCGGTCCGCTTTTTCGAGCGGGACCCCGAACACCTGCTGCACCTGATTACCGAGGGCGATGACGAAACCGGGATGATCCCCGATTACGCGTTGTTCGACAGCCCGTATTCCGTACTATTTGCATTCGCCATCCATGAAGCCCAAAAGGGCAATAAGGAACGTGTAGCATGGTGTATCGAACAGGTGGCTGCGGTGTTTGCCGAAAGGCCGGTCAAATCGCCCTATATTATTCAGTATGTGGAACCGTTCCTGGCCGAATGGGAAATTACCGGAGCTGAAACAACATTGCCGCCGCTGTACCACTTTGAACTGCACCGGTACCTGGCCGCGACGACTAGTTAACCGCGCAGGCTCCGCTGTCCATAAGACGTTGGTGTCGTCTGCCACCTTGGTCAGAATAGCAGGGAAAGTTCGGCGGGGGCAGTCAAGGCTGAAAACCCATTACCCCACATCGATATATGTAAAAAAGTCTGGCCGGTCTGCTTGTGCTGAGCCAGGGTGAACCGGCCGTCACTTTCCGAAAACCAGGTGTATATGCGCCACCTGCTTTGTTGCGGGTTCTGTTTATCTGCGATCTGCTTCCCTGCGTAAGGAAGGACATGATTGCCTATCCACACGCGGTTTTGCTCCAGGTCAATCCTTACCGACTCCAGGAGGGGTAATTTCCCATCGGCCCAAAATCGAAAAAAACGACCGTCACTGGCGATGGAAAAATCCACACGGCCGCTTCCAGGGCGCGAGGTGTACTGCGCGGGCGGATGCATGATTTCTCCCGGGAGGACATCGGCGGTGATGTCCCCTTCGGGCAGCATGCTGACGATCGCTGTGCGCATATCGTCCGGTGGATAGCCATTGACCCGCGGGGAATACAATGTAACGATAAACAATAAGCAGCACTGCAGTGCATAGGGTGGTTTTATGCAAGTCTTGCCGGTTCGCATGCTTCAAAAATAACACAAAAATATTACCCTTTGGCTATCCGTTCAAAAGGATAGCGGCTAATGATATACCGGTTTAGGTAGCGGCCTTTTGAGCGTGCAATCCGAAACCCCGTGTAAACATCCTCCGGGACACCGTAATAGCGGGACACCGCTCCGGATTGGAAGGTGATGGTTAATTGCTCATCACCATGGTTGTAATTAATCTGCTTAATAACGCTGGAAGGCATAATTTGATCGCGCCGGGCCCTTTCCCGATTGAGCCGTGACATTGATTATTTATGATAAACAACGGGTGGTGCCGATTGTTGGCGTAATTTGATAAGCATACCTGGTCAATCACCGACCGGTGGTGCAGACAGCATGCTGCCGGCTTCGGGGCCTGTTCGAGGGTGCTTCGGGACTTCCTTGGCCATTGTTCGGGGAGACTTCCGGAAGTCTTCGTAGCGCAATGCATTGCACACCGAGCATCCCCGAAGCACGCCCGAAGCGGAGTCGAAGGACGCTCGAACAAGTCCCGAAGAGTCCTCGAACAAGTCTCGAAGCGCCCTCGAACAGGCCCCGAAGAACCTCCGAACGGCTCCCGAAGCATACCCGAACCATTTTGGCCTATCCGATACGGCATTGGTTTTCGGCTATGCGTTTTAGCGGCAGGTTTCAATTCCGAAGCCGGCTATAGCGGTGGACGATGCCCGGAAGATCGCAAAAAAAGATATATTTGTGTTGCTGACCGGCGCAGCGCCGGTCGCGGACTAACCTGTTACGATAAACCGAAGACAATGATGAACCGATTCCATCGTGCAAAAGCGACTGCCCTTATTCCGGTAATGGTATCGCTGATCGTCGCCTGCCAGCAGCCGGCGGCAACTCCCCCGCTTACCCTGACCGCCGGATTCATAGATAGCAATCTGAACGATGCCGTGGCGCAGATCAAGGTATTGGCCGGACATGTGCCTGCCGACTCCCTGCCGCGCACGTACCAGCACAACACGAGTGTAAGTTCCAATACATCGTGGTGGACTTCCGGTTTTTATCCGGGATCCCTGCTTTACCTGTATGAGTATTCCGGCGATACACAGCTGTTTGACCTGGCAAAGGAAAAGCTCGCTCTCCTTGAAAAGGAGAAGGACAATACCGGCACGCACGACCTGGGGTTCATGCTGTATTGCAGTTTTGGAAATGCCCTGCGGATCACCGGCGATACGTCGGCCTACCGGGACATCCTGCTGACCGGCGCGGAGTCGTTGAGCACGCGGTTTAACCCGGCAACGCAGACCATCCGCTCCTGGGAGGGCTGGCATTTCCCGGTCATCATCGACAACATGATGAACCTGGAGTTTCTCACGCAGGCGTCATCCGAGCTGGACGGCGACCCGAAATATTACGATATTGCCGTGATACACGCCAACACGACCATGAAAAACCATTACCGTCCCGACCACAGTGCATACCATGTGATCGACTACAATCCGGAGAACGGGGAGATCATCGGCCGGAAAACAGCCCAGGGCGCTTTTGATGAATCGGCATGGGCCCGGGGCCAGGCCTGGGGGCTGTACGGCTACGTGATGATGTACCGGCAGACATCGGATACGGTTTACCTGGATTTTGCCCGGGATATTGCCTCCTTCCTGTTCGGTCATCGCAACATGCCCGAAGACGGTGTGCCTTACTGGGATTTCGATGCGCCGGATTTACCGGCAGACAGTTCGTATGCCGGACAGTACAAAACGATGCGTGACGCCTCATCAGCCGCCATTTTGGCTTCGGCGTTGCTGGAGTTAAGTACCTATACCGGGGGCGAAGAGCAGGCGGGGTATCTCCGGAAGGCGGAGAACATCCTGCGGAGCCTGTCGACGGCGCCTTATAAGGCGGCCCTCGGGACAAATGGTGGGTTTATCCTGAAACACAGCGTAGGCTCCATCCCGCATGGCAGTGAAATCGATGTGCCGCTGACGTATGCCGATTATTATTATATTGAGGCGCTGTTGCGATACAGCAGGCTGCTGGAACATAAACCCGTATTGGGATAAGCCGGCGGACCCCACGGATTTGGTGGGCGGTAACAAAATGGCGGGGATAGCCGGCGGAATCGGCTACCGGTGAAGTTTACCTTGGATTTTTCCGATAATCTTCTGAATTTTGTGTTTGTCGATGGAATTCGATTTTGGGCTGTCGACGAAATAAAACCAATTGGCATACGGTGCCTATGTTAACCTTAAGTGGCCGCCGCTGAATAACAGACTGCATCTGGAGGTTGCTGAACCTGTATTTTAAATATAGGGATACCATATGGACAAAGTGAACAACGAGGAGGAAAAGCTGCTGATCAGCAACCTGAAGGGGGGCGATGAGCACGCTTTTACGGTATTGTACAATAAATATAGCCCGGCTATCTACGTTAACATCCTGAAATTAGTAAAAGCGGAGGAGGTTGCATTGGATGTGCTGCAGGAGCTTTTTATTAAAATATGGAATCACCGCGAATCCATTGATCCGGATAAGGACTTCCGGGCTTATTTATTCCGTATCACCTATAACCAGATCCGGGATTTCTTCCGCAAAGCGGCGCGGGACAGGCAATTGACCGACCGGTTGGTAGCGCTTACCACGGAGGGCTACGAGCACATCGAACGGCTGCTCCAGCAAAAGGAAACTGCGGCCATACTGGACCGGGCTATTGATGCGCTGCCCACGCAGCAACGGCGTATTTTTATCCTCTGCCGAGTAGAAGGCCGGAGTTATGAAGAGGTTGCCACGATGCTGGAGCTTTCCATCGCCACCATTGGAAACCAACTTTCCAAGGCAACAAAAAATATCCGTAGCCAACTCAATACGAGAGACTTAAGTTACCTGTTTGCCCTCGGTATTGTGGGTTATACCCTGGCATAAATCATTTTTTTCATTTTGGTGTGGTAGGATTTTTCCGTCCGGACGTATTACCAGTATAACCAATGGAAAAACCAACGCATATCAGCAAGTTGCTGGATCGGTACATTAGCAATACGGCTTCTCCGGAAGAAGTACGGCAGCTGATTGCCTATTTTCAGGAAGGAAACGAAACGGAAACGGACGTGCTCAACCTGATGCGGCAGCGCCTTGCGGACCCGCTGGAATCGACGGAAGCCCTTTCGCCGGAGGTCCAACGGGTATTAGCGGAGTCATTGCAAAAAATCAGGCAGCGCATTCACGGACATTCGCCGGCGGTGCCCGCGCATCCGGTGCGCCGGTTATCCAAAGGGGCAATACTTGCTGCGGCATCCATATTGCTCGCATTTACCGTGGGTATTGGCTGGTTCTATTACACCGCAGGCGAAAGGCAGGCGAACACGGCGTTGGTTAGCGCTTATGGCGGCGATGTCCCGGCTGGCGGCGACCGTGCCACACTGACCCTGTCTGATGGCCGGGTGGTGATGCTGAACAGCAACAAAAAGGGGGTGGTAATCGGCGACGACCTCACCTATAACGACGGTACATCGCTGACGGATGTGGAGGGAAAGGGCGAACTGCCGGCGGTCACGGAACTGACACTGACCACGCCCCGCGGCGGGCAATACCAGACGACCCTCTCCGACGGCACCAAAGTATGGCTCAACGCCGGTTCCTCGTTACGCTATCCAATGCATTTTCCTGCGGATAAGCGCGTAGTGATGCTGGAGGGTGAGGCCTTTTTTGATGTTTCCCACGATGCCGGCCGGCCGTTTACCGTGCAGGTGAACGACACGGAAATCGAAGTGCTGGGCACCCAGTTTAACGTAAACTCGTATAACAGCGTTACTGCTACGCTGGTGGAAGGTTCGGTGAAAATCGCCAATAATACCGGCCAACGGTTACTCAAGCCCGGACAGGAGGCACACGTTGGGGAAAGCATTACCGTGCAGGCAGCAGACCTTGATAAAGTAACGGCCTGGAAAAATGGATATTTCCATTTTAAAGATGATAACATGATGGAAATCATGGATCAGGTGGCGCGGTGGTACGATGTGGAGGTAACCTATAAAGGTACGGCACCGGGCAATAAGGGCTATAACGGAAGGATCCGCCGGGAAGTGAATTTATCCAGCGTGCTGGAGATGCTCACCTACGTGAGCCGGGCCCGGTTCGAAGTGAAGGACAGGCAGGTTACAGTAACATTTGAATAAACCAATTTTTTAACCAAATATGATAAACGATGAGTGAATTTTACCATTACCCCAAGTAGGTGCCGGGCACCTGTAGTAGACTTATAAAAAACGGGAGTGTTAGTGGCACCCCCGATGGTTAAGGCTAACCCAATAATCGTGTTGACAACAAACTATTAATTAACCTTAATTTCCACAAAAGTATGAATTACTTTTCTTTTGGCAAAAGGCCGAAGGGGGACCCTCGTCTTTCGGTTTTACAAAAAATAATGCTAACCATGAAAATAACTTTTTTTATGCTGTTGGTATTGGTGACTGGTGTACATGCCGAGGGTATGGCACAGAAGGTCACGCTTTCCCTGAAAAATGAAAAAATAGAACGGCTTTTCTCCGAAATTACCAAACAAACGAACATTCAGTTCTTGTACAGTAATGAGGTATTGCAGAAAGCACAGCCGGTAAGCATCCAGGTGCGCAATGCCGATGTCAACGATGTGCTGCGGGAAGTGATTGCCCGGCAGAACATGACCTACCGCGTGATTGAAGGCACCGTGACCGTTAATGTAAAGGCACAGCCGGTCAGCGCCCGGTCGGCACCACTGCCGGTCCTGCAGGAAGATATCCAGGTGACAGGCACGGTAACCGGTCCGGACGGCACGCCGTTGCAGGGAGCAACCGTTAACCTCCGCGGCACGCAGCGCGGCACCACGACCGATGCGCAGGGGCGGTTTTTGCTAACCGTACCCCCGCAGGGTACCCTGGTATTCTCGTTCATCGGCCACCTTTCCCAGGATGTGGCGGTCAACGGCCGGACGACACTTAACATTACCCTTGCGGAAGACGCGCAGTCGCTTGGCGAGGTAGTGGTTACGGCGCTGGGGATTGAGCGGTCAGCCAAGAGCCTGGGGTACTCCACGGTACAGGTAGCTCATGAGCAGCTGACCGAAAACCGCACGAATACGACGATGGGTGCGTTGCAGGGAAAGGTCAGCGGGGTGAACATCACTACCCTGGGTACCGGCCCGCAGGGCTCCACACGGATCCGGATACGCGGCAATTCATCATTTACAGGCACCAACACGCCACTGATTGTGGTTAATGGCGTACCGATCGACAATAGCCGGTTCGGAGGCCAGGGGCTGAATAACTCGGATGGCGGTGATGGTTTTTCCAGTATCAATGCCGACGATATCGAGTCGATGACCGTATTGAAGGGTGCGGCGGCGGCGGCACTGTACGGCTCCAGGGCAAAAGACGGGGTCGTCATGATCACCACCAAGCTCAAAGGCGAAGGGCGCGGTATCGGCATAACGTATAACGTGAACTATACCATGGACACGCCACTGGATTTTACCGATTTTCAGTATGAGTATGGGCAGGGCGAACGTGGTGTCCGGCCTACGGAGCCTTTTCCCACTTCAGGCATCTGGAGCTTCGGGGAGAAAATAGAACCCGGGATGACGCAGGTGCTCTTCGATGGCGTGGAAGTGCCTTATGAGCCTGTCCGCGACCGTATCCGGAAGTTTTACGATACCGGCCAGAACATCACCAATTCACTGGCGCTTTCCAATGGCGGTGAAAACGGCGGTTTTAACCTGTCGCTTTCCAATACCGATAACAAGAGTATTGTGCCCAACTCCGATTTTAACCGCCGGACCGTAAACCTGGGTTTTACGCAGACCATCTTCAAAAAACTGACCGTACAGGGCAATGTAAATTACTCCAACGAATATAACCGGAATCCGGCACAGGTAGGCGGACAGGAGTTCTCTACCCCGAGTTCCGTATTAACGCTGGCCAACACCATGCCACTCGACCTGCTGAACCAGTACCGGAAGGATGCTGCAGGGAACGAAATCGTATACGCGCGGTTCCTGCCGCGGACCAATCCCTATTTTTCCGTGTATGAAAAGTTCGAGAACATCAAACGCGACCGGTTCATCGGGAACATCCAGCTGAAATATAATTTTACCGATTGGCTGTATCTGCAGGGGCGCATTGCACAGGACTTTTACGTGCGGAACCAGGATTTTAACTACCCAACCGGCTATGCGGCCATTGGTCCGGCGCCTGCGGGATTTGTAAACGGTTCCTATTTTAAGAACAACCGGAGGTTCCGCGAGCGGAACTACGATTTTCTGCTCGGGGCCAACCGTAAATTCGGTGACTTCGGGGTCGACATTACCCTGGGCGGCAACCAGATGTACCGGCGCTTCGATCAGGAAAACCAATCGGTGCAGGATTTTATTGAACGCGGTTTGTATACCATCATGAACGGACGGGTAAAAAGCTCGGATTACAGCGTCAGTGAACGGAAGGTGAACTCGCTTTACGGTGCCGCGGAAGTATCTTTCCGGGATTATCTTTTCCTGAACGTAACAGCCCGCAACGATTGGTTCTCTACCCTCGCGCCGGGCAGCCGCAGTATCCTGTACCCGTCCGCAACGGGTAGTTTCGTATTCACGGATGCATTGGATGGTATGCCCGAGTGGCTGACCTTCGGTAAACTGCGGCTGGCCTATGCTGAAGTAGGTGATGATAACGTAGATCCGTATTCCAACGCGCTGTATTACCAGGTCAACAATAACCTGTTTCCGAATCCGCAGGGCAGCATGATTCCGGTTGGCGGAATCAATACCAATACCATTCCGAACGGACTGTTGCGCCCGCTGCGGGTTTCCGAAATGGAAGTCGGTCTGGAACTGCGGTTATTCAATAATATCCTGGGCCTGGACGTGGCTTATTACCACAAAATATCGCGCGACCAGATTGTTTCGGCCCAGATATCCAATACCACCGGCTATACGGCGCAGCTGATCAATGTCGGAAGAAGCATGAACCGCGGGGTGGAAACGGCCGTAAATGTGACTCCGGTACGGACCGGCTCATTTACGTGGGACATCAATGCCAACTTATCTTATAATACATCCAAGGTATTGCAGCTGGGGCTTACCGACGAGGACGACATGATTACCGTCGGCGGGATCCGGCAGGTAGTGGGCATGCCCATGGGCCAGATCTACGAATACATGTACCTGCGGGATGAACAGGGACGGCAGATTTTCGATGAAAACAGCGGCTTTCCGCTGCGGACAGCCGAGATGGTTAACGTAGGTACCAACCAGCCGTCGTTCTTCGGTGGCATCACCAACATGTTCAATTATAAAGGGGTCAGCCTTTCGGCGCTGATCGATTTCAAGCTGGGCAAAAACTACATCATCAGCGGCGGATCTAACCGCAACTACTGGCGGCACGGGCTGCACAAAGGAACCCTGCCGGGCCGTGATGTGGGTTATGTTGTCGGCAACGGCGTGAATCCGGACGGAGGCGTCAATGAGACGCAGGCCGAGGTACAGCCGTATTACGAATCCATCACTTCACAGAATATTTATGAACCCTTCATCTACAATGCCGGCTTCTGGAAACTCCGGCAGGTGAGCCTGGGCTATGACTTCACCAGGTACCTGCCGAGCACATTTTTCGTGAAAGGAATCCGGCTGAACGTGGTAGCCAATAATGTTGCCGTACTGAAAAAATGGACGGAGAATATGGACCCGGAAGAACTTTACGACTATGGGGGCAACAGCGCCGGATCCGGCTGGTCAAGCTTGCCGCTGACCCGGAGTGTCGGGTTCAACCTGAATGTGAAGTTTTGAGCAGCACCTGATTAATGATCATTTTTAATTAAAGGAAATATGAAAAGATATATCATACTGGTATTGATAGCCGTGGTCACGGTGGCGGGATGCGACCGGGGCTTTGACGAGCTGAATACCAATAAAATTGACCCGACGTCTTTGGACCCCGTCTTTGTGTTGAACCGGGCGGTGGTGGATATCACGTTTACCTCTACCGCGAATACGCAGGCGATGCTTTGTTATAACTTCCCCATCGTGCAGCAGATCCTTACGCCGTTCGGCAGCTCGCTGACGGGGGGAAACTACAATCAGCTGCACCGGGAGAATGCCACCCGTTTGTGGAACTATTACTACCCGAATATTGTGAAGCAGATCGTCGATGTGGTGGAGCGCACGCGTGATGTGCCCGAACAGCACAACCTGCATCAATTTGCGCGGATATGGAAGGCATACGTATTCATGGCGCTTACCGATACATATGGCGATATTCCCTATTTCGAGGCTGGCAAGGGGTATACGGAAGGGGTAAGGGCGCCGGTATACGACGCGCAGGAGGCCGTCTATCAGGATATCCTGAAGGAGTTGGAAGAGGCTTCCAGTGGCCTGGACGAATCGGCCCCGGTGGTGACCAGCGATATTCTCTACGGCGGCAACCTGGCTCAATGGAAGCGCTTCGGCTTTTCCCTGATGCTTCGGGCGGCCATGCGGCTAACCAAAGTGGACCCGGCAACGGCAGAAACCTACGTGGGGAAAGCGGTGGCCGGCGGATTGATGGAGTCCAACGCCGATAACGCCAAGAACAGGCATTCATCGCTGTACATCAACTGGATGGGTGAACAGCTCTCGGGCCGTGAAAAAGCCAACTTCTATTTGGCTGAACCCTTTGTCGATTATTTGCTGGCAAATGACGATCCCCGGCTGCCGGTGTATGCAATCCGGTACGTGGGCGCGCAGAACGGCACGCAACAGACCGCATCCCGCGCAACATCCGATCCGGACATGCAGATCGGCATGCCATTCGGTTACAATGATGTGAGCATTGTAGCGACCTATGAGGAGAACGGCGTAGCAAGCCTGTGGGACTATTCGCAGGCGAACCAGACTACGGTAGTTACCCAGACAGCACCGGAGTATTTCGTTACCTACGCGCAGACGCAGCTGCTGCTCGCTGAGGCTATCGTAAGGGGATGGGCGACGGGGGATGCCGCGACCGTGTTTGAAAATGGTATCCGGGCTAATCTGGAACAGATGGCCGAATACGGTCCGGGGGGCGTTATCGATGGCAGTGCCATTGAAGCCTATCTGGCCGCACACCCCCTGGATATGGCCAATGCGCTGGAGCAGATCAATACCCAGTATTGGGTGGCCTCTTTCCTGAATGGCAACGAGCTGTTCGCGAATTTCCGCAGGAGCGGCTACCCCAGCCTGACCCCCAATCCCTATCCCGGTTCGGAAATTACCGGCAACTTCATCCGCCGGCTGGTATACCCCGATTCAGAATATGTGGTCAATGGTGAGCATGTAGCAGAAGCCAATGCGCGCCAGGGAGCGGATGACCTCAATACAAGAGTGTGGTGGGACACCGAATAACCATGCAGCAGAACACGTATATCATTAACTACATTTATTAATAGAAAAACAATGAGCATAACAACAGAAAAAAATGGATTTGACCGTCGCGAGATGGTGAAAATGTTAGGTTTAGGATCGGCTGCCGGTGTGCTTGGCCTCTTTGGAACCCCGGCGGCACGCGCGGCACAACGGGAAACACCCGCCTATGCGCGTGGCATGGCCCCGGTTACCATTACGAATGTAAAGGCCATTGCCACGGCACCGAGCGGTTCGAACCTGATCGTGGTAAAAGTGGAAACCAGCGAACCGGGATTATACGGCCTGGGCTGTGCGACATTTACGCAACGTGCATTTGCGGTGGTTACGGCCATTGATAAATACTTGAATGAATTCTGTGTGGGTAAAGACGTGGATAACATCGAAGACATGTGGCAGTCGGCCTACGTGAGTTCCTACTGGCGGAACGGTCCGGTACTGAATAATGCTTTGAGCGGGCTCGACCAGGCGCTGTGGGACATCAAGGGGAAACGTGCGGGAATGCCGGTGTACCAGCTGCTTGGGGGAAAAACCCGGTTTGCTATCCCTTGCTATACGCACGCCAGCGGTCGCACGGCGGCCGAGGTTGCCGAGAGCGTGCAGGGCTTTATGGACCAAGGATTTAAGTATGTGCGGATTCAGCAGGGCGGCTACGGTGCCGTAGGCAGCACGGAAGACGAGCCTGATTTCCGCAAAGCGGGGTATGGCTATGAGCGCGACTCGTACATGAACCAGCAGCTGTACCTGAAATCGGTGCCCGAAATGTTTGCCACGGTGCGCAAAGCCTGCGGGGAGGAGGTGGAGCTGCTGCACGATATCCACGAACGGGTACAGCCGATGGATGCGATCAACATGATTAAAGAGCTGGAACAATACCGGCCGTTTTTCATTGAGGATCCGTTTTCGCCGGAGAATATGGAATGGTTCGAGCAGCTGCGCGCAAGTACAACCGTTCCGATAGCCATGGGCGAGTTGTTCAACAACATCAACGAGTTTAAGCTTCCGATTGTGAACCGGTGGTTCGATTACATCCGGATCCACGTGTCGCAGATCGGTGGTATTACGCCGGCGATGAAGGTTGCCCGGCTGGGCGAATGGTTCAATGTGCGGACCGCGTGGCACGGGCCGGGCGATGTTTCGCCGGTTGGCCATTCGGCACATGCCCATATGGATATGGCGATCTGGAATTTCGGCATTCAGGAAGCCGGCCGCTTCTCCGATAAACTGCAGGAAGTATTCCCCGGCTGCCCGACGATGGACAACGGCTATATGTCGGTAAACGAGGTGCCGGGCATTGGCGTGGATATCAATGAAAAAGAAGCTGCAAAATACCCGATCCATACGCGGTCGAACTGGCAGGTGCGGAAAGCGGACGGTACGATTATCCGTCCGTAACCGGCGATACCAGTCGCAACAGCAATTAGTTAGTAGTTAGTTAAAGTTGCCCAAGAGCGGCATACCGGTTCCGGTGTGTCGCTCTTTTTTTATCCGGTGTTCCGGCTACATAAATACCAAGCCGTCTTTGTGCTTTTTCAGGTCCCCCCGGACAGCCCCTGAACCGTCTTTATATAACATTCTTGTTATCATATCGCCATTTTGCAATCGATTGCGTGCTAATTTTTGCCTATAGGACGGTTTTCGATGAATCGGACTGGAAGCCGGAGGCGAACTTTTTGGATTTATCAATTTTAATATTAATATTTGATTCACCAATTATCACCTTATCGGAAAACTATTGAGGGAATGCAGACCCTGTGCATAGGCGTGTCCTATGCAGCTGGATTTGGTTTGGATACGTTCATCGGGCAGGCCTTAACTCATAAACAGTTCCGGGACAATCAGCTACTAATTAAAAAACAGTTACATGAAAGAAGTTTACCTATTCTCGGCAGACAAATTATTCCGGAAGTATTACGCCCGGTTATGTCATTTCGCCTGGCAGCTGTTGGGGGATGAGGTGATGGCTGAGGATATTGTGCAGGATGCATTTGCTGCATTCCTCGAGCGCCGGCATATGGTGGCAGATAAGGATGCTGCCATAAAAAGTTACCTGTATACATCCATACGAAATGCCTGCCACAATGTGGGGAGGGACGCTAAAATCGAAGAACGATACTTCCGGCTTAACCCCCAGGTCATGGAAGAGGAATCGACCGTGATTAACAAAATGATCCGCTCGGAGGTAATGAATGAGGTATATATGGTAATTACCGCAATGCCAAAGGGGTGCCAGCGGATTTTTCGCCTGGGATACCTGGAAGGCTGGAGCAATGCGAAAATTGCAGAGAAATTGCAAGTAAGCATCAATACGGTTAAGACGCAAAAACAACGGGGTCTCAAACTGTTGAAAGGTAGGATCGGTCCGGAATTGCTGGGGGCTGTCCTGCTGTGTTTCATTAAATTCGGGGTTGCTTAAGCTTGCCTCAATTCTTTTGTCACTCTTTTTCATATGATCTGTGTCCTTATTTTAGATGAGCAGTAATCCGTACCATATTGCCGACCTAATCAATAAACACCTAACCGGTACCCTTACTGTACAGGAAGAGGAGGTATTGGAACAGTGGATTGCAGCAAACGAGGAAAACAGGGCGGCGTTTGAAGCGATCCAGAGTGATACGCAAGCCCGGATCGATATGGATTTTTTTGCCCGCCTTGATATGGAACAAGCCTGGGAGAAGATCGCCCGGCGTCCGGAAAAGGAGACCGGGACTGGCCATGCGCTCCGGCGCTTGGGCATTGCGGTAGCCGCAGTCGTTTTTTTGGCCGTAGTCGGAGGATGGTGGTATGGCACAACGCCGAAAACGGACGCCCCGGAAGTGGCAACGGCCAATGTTACGGGAAACGATGTGATGCCCGGCAGCCAGCAAGCGGTATTGAAGCTGTCGGATGGGCGTACCATTGATTTAGCGGCCGGTGCAAACGCTGTAAAAGAGCGCGACGGTACAACCATCACAACCGCAACCGGCGAGCTGACGTATGTGAACCGGCAGCAGCCGGATGAAACAGCATCCATGGAGTTGCTGTATAATGAGTTGCGTGTTCCCAAGGCGGGGATGTATAACCTCACGCTGTCCGACGGCACCAGTGTTTGGCTGAATGCCATGTCTGAACTACGATTCCCGACCCGGTTCGGAAACACGGACCGCAAGGTGTTTCTGAAAGGCGAGGCATATTTTGAAGTGGCGCCGGATGCCAGCCGGCCATTTAAGGTGGAAGCGAACGGCACAGTAGTGGAGGTATTGGGCACGCATTTCAATATCAATTCCTATAACGCGGTTACAACAACTGTTGTAGAAGGGTCAGTGAAAGTGATACACGCCGAAAAATCCGAATTGCTGAAACCGGGCCAGCAGGCACGGGTGACGGGGGACATTGTGGTGGAACCAGCCGATATGAGAAAAGCGATTGCCTGGAAAAACGGGGATTTTTATTTCAGGAGCGACGGGATTGTCGACATTATGCAACAGTTGGCACGCTGGTATGACCTCTCCGTGGTATATGTGGGCGATGTCCCTTACCACAAAGGATACAACGGTAACATCAGCCGGGATGTCAACTTATCAGAAGTGCTTGATATATTGGGTTTTGCCACACGGGCTACATTCAAAATCGAAGAGCGGAAAGTGACTGTACAATTTTAACAACTAACAATAGAACCACAAACTAACCAATGCCAATGATGAGACCATTTTATCCCCCCTGAAAGAAATAAAAGCGGGGGTGTTCGCAGCACCCCCGTGTACTAAGGCTAAGTGTTTCAACACGTTGTATTAACTCATTCAATTAACCTTAATTCAGTAAAAGTATGAATTACTTTTTATTTGGCAAAAGGCCGAAGCGGACTCCCCGTCTTCCGGCCGAAACCCGTTTTTGGGTAAAAACGATAAAAACCATCCCCTTTTTGCTGCTCGTACTGACCACCGCTGCCCAAGCCAATGTAGCGGCCCAAAAGGTGACAATTACGCTGGAAGACGCAAAAATCGAACGATTCTTTGAGGAGATCAGCAAACAGACCAATTACCGTTTTGTGTATAGCGACGACGTTGCGAAGCGGACGGCACCGGTAACCATCCGGGTTAACAACAGGGACGCGGAAAAGGTACTCCGCGACGCACTGGCAAACCGCAGGCTGCGGTATAAAGTGATCGCAGGGACCGTGTCGGTTGATCTCATTCCCGAATCGCCGGAAAGACCGGCTCCGCCGCTGGTATTGCAGCAGGATATCCGGATTACCGGTGTGGTTACCGATTCCGTGGGCACCCCGCTGCAGGGGGCCTCTGTCAACATCAGGGGTGGCGGCGGCAGTACCACTACGGATAATGAAGGCCGTTTCGGGATCAACGTCCGCGACAGAAATGCGGTGTTAATCGTGTCCTATATCGGATATATTTCGAAGGAGGTGCCCGTGGGGCAGGGCGGAACGTTGGCCGTTGTGTTGGCCAGCGATGCGTCAGAGCTGGGTGAGGTGGTTGTTACGGCACTCGGTATTACCCGTGAGCGCCGATCGCTGAGCTACTCCGTGACCCAGGTGCAGGGTGAAAGTTTTACACAGGCCCGCGACAATAACATTGCAAGCGCATTGACGGGTAAGATTGCGGGGGTGGATGCTACGCAGATTAACTCTGGCCCGGGTGGTTCCAGCCGGGTGGTGATCCGGGGCAACAACTCGTTGAGCGGATCGAACCCAAACCAACAGCCCCTGTATGTGGTAAATGGTTTGCCCATCAACAATAGTAATAACGGGGCCAGCCAAAATACAACCGGACTCAATATCGACCGCGGTGACGGGATATCGATGATCAACCCGGATGACATTGAGTCGATCTCGGTATTGAAGGGTGGTGCGGCAGCAGCACTGTACGGCAGCCAGGCGGCAAACGGGGTGATCCTGATTACTACTAAATCGGGTAAGGCTCAGCAGGGATTGGGTATTGAGTTTAACTCGGTTGCTACCATGGGGGTACCAAGTGAGTTTCCTAATTTCCAGAATCAGTACGGACAGGGGCAGAATGGCACGGTGCCTACAACGGTTGCTGAAGCACAGGCTTCCGGGCGGCTCTCTTATGGCCCAAAAGTAGATCCTTCCATTCAATACATGCAGGTTGATGGCAAAATGCACCCTTATGCACCGGTTTCGGTGAAGGAAAACATTAAGAATTTTTATCGGCCAAGTTCGGATATTACGAATACGATCGCGTTTAACGCCGGCACAGAGAAGTTTACGGGGCGGTTGTCATTATCCGACTTACGCTCGAACAGTATGCAGCCGAATTCTACATATGGGCGCCAAACGGCAAACTTGTCGATGATGACCAAACTGGGTAAAAATGATCTTTTCGTGATCCGTTCGGATGTGCAATATAACCTGGTAAAGGGCAAGAACCGTCCAACGGTGGGTTATGCTGAAATGAACGCGGCCTGGCCGATTTACCTGGTAGGCAATACGGTGGATATTCGCAATCTGGCCCCTGGATACGATCCTGAAACCGGAAAAGAATTAGCCTGGAACCCGGCTCCGGAGGCACCAAACCCGTATTTTATCGTGAACCGGATGGGAAACGCTGATAAAACGAGAAGGTACATTGCTTCGGCCAGTATCCAGATGAACCTGAGTCCGAATTTGTTCCTGTTGGGTAAGGCACAGCGCGACTTCCAATCGTATGAGCGGATGGACTATGTGCCGATTGGAAAGAATTCAACACCGTTTGGTGCCATGAATACCAGTAACGGTACGGAGCAGATTACGAACATTCAGGGAACCATTAACTACAATACCTCTTTCCTGAGTGATTTTAATGTGAGTGCAATGGCGGGCGCAAATATGGAACGGGCGGCGTTTATCCGGAACAACCTGAGCGGTCGGGATTTTGTTATTCCAAACTTCATTAGCTTGACAAACCTGAAAACGATTACCACGACGGCTACGGGTAATAATCCGTTCCACCGGGAAACGCGGACGGGAACGAACTCGTTGTTTGCATCGGCCGACTTTGACTGGCGGGGCGTGGTGTTCCTGTCGTTTACCGGACGGAATGATTGGTTCTCTACGCTAAACCCGGGAACGAACTCCATTTTTTATCCATCAGTGGGTAGTTCAGTGGTGCTTTCTGACCTGATTGAAATGCCTTCGGCCATCAGCTTCCTGAAACTTCGGGGATCCTGGGCACAGGTGGGTAGTGCTACGATTAATGCCGGACAGGTAAACCAGACGTATACCATCTCTACAAATAACGGCTACAACCTGCCTACGCAGATTGTTTCAGACAGGTTGCCAACGCCTGATCTGCGGCCGCTGACTGTGACTACATCAGAAGCAGGTTTTGAGACGCGGTTGTTCAACAATAGGCTTGGGCTTGATCTGACCTATTACAGCAAGGTAACCAGCAATGACATTGTGGGAGTTAATATTACTGCTGCAAGCGGGTTTACCGGAGGAAACGTGAACATTGGTAAAGTAACCAATAAAGGGATTGAGGCATTGTTAAACGGTACAGCGGTGCGTTCCGGATCCTTTAGCTGGGACATGACCTTAAACTACTCGTATAACTTGAGCAAAATTGTAGAATTGGCGCCTACGGTGGCGGAAATTTCATTGGGTAATGGTATTCAGGGTGCCCGTATTGTGAACCGCCCGGGCCTGCCTTATGGAACGGTAATGGTTATCCAGCCGAAACATACGGCAGACGGTACGCCGATTTACAACTCCATTAGCCATTTCCCGGAAGGGGAAGAGGTGGCCTACGGCGTAGGTAACCCGCCCCATACCATTGGTTTTAGCCACAACATCCGCTACAAGAATTTTTCATTGAATGTGTTGTTTGATGGTAAATTCGGTGCAGTTGGGTACAATAACCTGATGTTCTATGCGACCCGCTTTGGCTTGGCGCCGATGACGCTGGAGGGCCGTGACAACGGCTTGCAATTGACTGGTGTAGACGAAAATGGAGCACCATTTGATTACCTGTGGGAGCCGCAGAATATCCAGGCCTACTACAATCAGGTTGGGCGGGGCTATTCGGCACTCTTTACATATAATACGGATTTCGTTAAACTGCGTCGGGCAGTGCTGAACTACAGTATTCCGGTAGACAAGCTGAATTTGCCGTTGCAGTCGGCATCTATTGGTTTAGTGGCGAATAACCTGCTGATTCTTTATCGCGACAAGCGTGTGAAAGAAGCCGGCCTGGATCCGGAGTTTCAGGAGTCAACAGCCAATGCACAGGGTACAGGCGGTATTAACTTGCCGAGGACCAGGACATTTGGCCTCAATTTAATGATCAAATTCTAACGCACTTAATTTGTAACGCAATGAAGAATGTATTTTTCAAGACAAGCACAAAGGTCGCGTTGATGGCTACGGTTGCTTTGACGGCAGCGTGTAATCCGGATGAGCTGACCGATTTGAATATCGATCCGGATAAAGTTGATTATGTTATCCCTGAATATCTTTTTTCGCAGATTCAATTGAATATGCCGTATCAGAACGGCGGGCTACATGGCGGCATGCAGTATGTTTCTACGTATAAGGATGTGCCGGACATTGGCGGCAAGCAGTTTGATTACATTGGTGGTTTTGGGTTTGATATTTATTCCGAGCAGTTTAATGCCATTAAACAATGTATGGACGCTTTGACGGCTTCGGATGATGTAAACAAGATTGCGCTGCTGCGCATTGTCCGGGCATATGGGTACCATATTTTAACCGACGCAACCGGCGACGTTCCGTATTCGGAGGCTATGGGCGCACTGGATGGTGTGCTGGAGCCTAAATACGACACCCAGGAATTCATCTATAACGACATGTTGAAGGAGCTGGATGAGGCAGCAGCATCGTTGACGCCCAATATGCCAACATTCGGCGGGGCCGATGTGTTCTATGGAGGTGATACCGCGAAATGGAAAAAGTTTGCCTATACGTTGATGTTGCGTCTGGCCATGCGGCTTTCAAATGTAGATCCGGCAACGGCACAGACGTATGCCGTAAAGGCAATTGAGGGTGGGGTGATGACAGACATCGATGATATTGCATACCTTCAGTTTAGCGCAACAGCCACGAATCCGCGTGCACCTTTTGGAGAGTACCAGGCTACGCAGGATCCGGATAATGCGCAGGGCCGTAAGTTGGCCAGCACCCTGATTGATCAGTTCAAGGCTACGCATGATCCACGCATTTATGTACTTTCAGTAGTGTGGAAGCAGACGGAAGACGGCTATGTGCCCGATACAACGATGGCTGCTCAAAAAGGGATGGTGCCGGGATCTATTCTGGGTTATCCACCCGATTTCCCCACCTATTCAGAGTATTCACCCATCTGGTGGAACCGCGATTCCTCGCCGCTGATTATTCTGGGGCCTGCTGAAGCACAGCTTTTGGTAGCGGAAGCAGTATTGCGGGGCTGGTACAATGGTGTGACCGAGAAGGCAGCCTATGACCTTGCCGTAACGCGTGCAATGGAACAATGGGCGTTGTGGCCTACGGTGACTTCGCTGTCACCTAATGACAGCAATATTCCGGCAGAGCGCATTGCCCAATACCTGGAAACAGGCTATCCGTATAATGAAAGCGGAACCTTTGAGCAACGGCTGGAACAGATTTCCATACAAAAATGGCTGTCGCTCCTCGGAGATGATTATGAAGTGTGGGCCAATTGGAGGCGCACAGGATACCCGGCTTTCAACTTTAAAAACTGGGAAGGAAACCAACCCTACCCGGGCTCGGTAACCGGCGGGGAAATGTTTCGCAGGCTCCCTTATCCGGATGAACGGGCAACGAATAACGAAAATCAGCAGGAGGCACTGACAAGGCAGGGATTCCCATTGGACCCCAGCATTAAAGCGCAAAGTGATGCATTGCTGGGAAGGGTGTGGTGGGATAAGCCATAAATTCGTTTGCTGTTAAACAGTAACTGGCCAAGCGCCCCCGGTAAGGGGGCGCTTGTTTTTTAACGGGACTGCAATGCCTTTCCCAATGTATCAGCTCAACCTGTATTTGATATAATAATTCCAATTCCCTAACTTTGGGTTTACACTAACCATGTCCGAGCCTATATATCATAATCGGGAAGATGCGCTTTTGCATCGCTTGCGTGCTGGAGATGAGCGTGCTTTTGATTATTTTTTTCATCGGTTTTATCCATTAATACTGCTTTTTGCAGCACGTTTTCTGGCGCATGGCGATACCGCTGAAGAGGTGGTTCAGGATGTGTTTCACAAAGCGTGGGAAAGGCGGAAAGATTTTCCGGAAGTGCGGTCGTTGAAAGCCTTCCTGTATATCTCTGCAAAGAATGCTGCCCTAAACCAATTGAGCAAATCGCGGAACCGTTCCAAAAACCAGGATAAGTACGCACGGTTAGGTACGCAGGTCGATCAGCCGGTCATTGAAGAAATCATCCGGGCTGAAGTTTATTCGTCGCTGTCAGCGGCCATCTCCACCTTGCCTGAGCAATGCCAGAAAATCATCCGGTTGATTTTTGAGGAAGGGGAAAAGCCGGCCGAGATCGCGGAGCGGCTGAATATCTCCATCAGTACCATTAACAGCCAGAAAGCCCGCGGATTATCCCTGCTCCGGGAACGCCTGGCTGACAAAGACCTGGACCTGCTGATGTGGGCAATCGTAATGAGCTATCCGATCAGTGATCGCTTTTTGGGCTGAAACCGATACCGTCTTCAACTACCTAAAAAAAATCAAATTTCTTTTGGACAGAATGCCCATGTAACCGGTTTCTATAACAATACCGGGGAAAACCGTGATGCGGTTTGACCAAGCCAATTATAACGATATGGAAAACCAGCACGTAAATGAGGCTTTTCAGCTTGCTTCGCTCATTCGGAAGCATATTGAAGGGACGCTTAATGACAGCGAGCGGCAGCAGCTGGACACGTGGCTGGGTGCCGGCGCTGATAACCGTAAACTCTTTGAAAAGATGACGCGGGAAGGTGATTTTGACGCATATGAACAGTCATTTTTGAACGTAGATACCGTTGGCGCGCTCGAGCGTTTTAAAAGTCACTATCCATTGACCGACCGGCCAAATCGCAGGCTGCGGCCGCGGGTATGGCTGGCCGCCGCGGCCATTTTGGTATTCCTGTCCGCTGGTTTGGGCTGGTTTTATTTGATACCCCGTCAGGAAGCCGCACAATCATTAGCAAGCCGATATGGTGATGATATACCCGCTGGCGGTGACCGCGCGACGCTTACGTTATCGGATGGCCGGATTGTAGAATTAAATACCGATAAAGAAGGTGTCGTTATCGGAGATGACCTTACCTATAATGACGGTACTTCGCTGGTGGAAGTAAGCGGGAATAACAACGTGCAATCTCCTATTGAGCTGACGCTCACCACACCCCGCGGAGGCCAATATCAGACAACACTGTCAGATGGAACAAAAGTGTGGCTCAATGCGGGTTCATCGCTTAAGTACCCGTTGCATTTTTCAGGTGCGCAGCGAACGGTGGTTTTGGAAGGCGAGGCTTATTTTGATGTTTCACATAATGCAAAGCAGCCATTTATCGTACGTGTAAACGGCACACAAATCAGCGTGCTGGGAACACAGTTCAATGTGAATGCTTACAATGAGCTAACCACTACGCTGGTGGAGGGCTCGGTCAAGATAACCAATGCATCAGGCCAACAATTACTCAAGCCCGGTGAAGAGGCGCGGATAGGCCAAAACATCACCATACATCCGGCGGATATCGATAAGGTAATCGCATGGAAAGACGGTTATTTTTATTTCAAAAGTGATCATATTGAAGATATTATGGATCAGCTTGCCCGCTGGTACGATGTCGAGGTGAAGTACGACGGCCATTCCTTCGGGAAGCGATATAATGGCAGAATTCGCCGGGAGGTCAATTTATCAAAAGTACTGGACATGCTGACGTACCTCAGTGGCGCACAGTTCGCGGTATCGGGCCGACAGATAACTGTGACTTTTAACTAACCAATTACAAATTAAATTAGGACTGTATGAAACGAATCTATCCTTCTCCGACGTAAACGGCAGGCCGAATAAAAAACGGGAGTGTTGCAGCACCCCCGAAGGTTAAGGCTAACCGAATAATCTTGTTAAATCTCATTATTAAATTAACCTTATTCTACAAAAGTATGAATTACTTTTCTTTTGGCAAAGAACCGAAAACAACCCCCTGCCTTTCGGTTTTACAAAAAATAATGCTGACCATGAAAATCACTTTTTTTATGTTGTTGGTATTGGTAACCGCGGTACATGCCGAAGGCATAGCACAAAAAGTTACGCTTTCCCTGAAAAATGAAAAGATAGAACGGCTTTTCTCCGAAATCACCAAACAAACGGCCATTGAGTTTTTATATAGCGACGAGCTAATCGAAAAGGCCCAGCCGGTAAGTATTGAGGTGAAAAACGCGGAAGTAAGCGATGTGCTCCGACGGATCATGGACAAACAGCACATGACCTACAAAATTATTGAAAGTACCGTAATTGTCAATCTGTTGCCGAATGGTCCGCTGCTGAAAAAGAAACTGGAACCGCTTCCCGCCATCCAGGACGTCCGCATTACCGGTAGCGTAGTGGATGCCGATGGACGCCCATTACAGGGGGCTTCGGTTAATGTAAAAGGTAATGCCAGCGCGGGAACGCTGACCGATGCGGAAGGGCTATTTTCATTAACTGTCCCCAGCACAAATGTGACATTGCACATTTCGTATGTAGGTTATCAGTCCCGCGAAATTGCGCTTACAGGCAACACAAAAATCAATGTGGTGCTGGAGATGGAGGATGCCGAACTGGGTGAGGTCGTGGTGACGGCACTGGGTATTTCCCGCGAACGGAAATCCCTGAGTTATTCCGTTACGCAGCTGGGTGGTGAGGACCTGAACCAAGCCAGGGAGATTAATCTTGGAAACGCGTTAACCGGTCGCATTGCAGGGGTAAACGCCACCAGCACGGCCTCCGGTCCAGCAGGATCCAGCCGGGTGCTTATCCGGGGGAATGGGTCGCTGAGCGGCGATAACCAGCCGTTATATGTAGTGAACGGTGTGCCGATCAACAACGCCAACCAGGGGTCGGCCGGTACATATGGCGGCAGGGATATGGGAGACGGGTTGCTTAGTATAAATCCGGATGACATTGAAAGCATGTCCATACTGAAGGGAGGAACAGCGGCAGCACTTTATGGATCACGGGCGGCCAACGGGGTCATCCTGATTACCACCAAATCGGGCAAGGCGCAGGAGGGTTTGGGCGTAGAGTTTAACTCTTCGTACACCATGGAAGAACCGCTGACGTTTGCCAACTGGCAATACGAATACGGTTCAGGGACCCGGGGCCAGAAACCCGCAACACAGGGCGAGGCTGTTGCCAACGGCAGGACCTCCTGGGGTGGCAGGCTGGATGGTTCGATGGTCGTACAGCCCGATGGCGTTGAAAGACCCTACTTACCCCAAAAAAATAACATCAAGAACTTTTACAATACTGGAACCACGTTTACAAATACCCTGGCGCTGATCGGCGGAAGCGAGCAGGCAAATTTCCGTTTCTCTATGTCGGATATGAACAATGACGGGATCGTTCCTAATTCAGCGATCAACCGCAAGACCTTTAACCTAAACGCAAACGCTAATCTGGGAGGTAAGATTTTCTTCGAGGGAAATGCACAATACAATATCGAAGAAGCTAAAAACCGAACCTTTATTGCCGATTTTACCAATAATCCGAATGCATCGGTTGGTCTTGTTGGAACTAATATTGACGTGCGTACCCTGGCACCCGGCTACGACGAAAACGGCTATGAAACTCCCTGGAATGATTATGCCTATGTGGTAAACCCTTATTTTGCGGTCAACAAAATCAAGAATGGCGATGAACGTCGCCGGTTTATCGGATCATTCACCACGCGTTATAACTTCACTGATTTCCTCTATGCCCGGGCGAGGGTAGGGATCGACTATTTTAATATCGAGGATTACAACATCACCCCAACCGGAATTCTATATCGGGAAAGTGGGCAGATGACCGAAGGGAAAAATACCACGTATGAGACAAATGCCGAGTTGCTGCTGGGCTTTGAACGTACTTTTGGCGCTTTTTCGGTCAATGCGATTTTCGGGGGCAATCAAATGTATAATAACCTTTCATCCGTCGACCTGTCCAGCGGCCCGTTTAGTGTTCCGTTTCAATACTTTATCAGTAACGGCGCCAGCCAGACATTTTCCAAGAGCTTTAGCGAATTCGCTATTAATTCGTTATTCGCGTCCGCCGATATCGGATTTAATAATTACCTGTATTTAACCCTTACCGGAAGGCGGGATTGGTTCTCTACCCTGTCTCCGGAGAGTAACAGCCTGTTCTACCCATCGGTAGGACTGAGTTTCCTCCTTTCCGACGCTTGGTCTACGCGACCATCCTGGCTGAATTTTGCGAAAGTGCGGACCTCGTGGGCGCAGGTTGGCGGCGGCGCGCCCGATCCATACGGTTTAAACCTTCGTTATGTCGCCAATTCGGTTACCCATTTCGGCCAGCAGTTGATGAGCATCAGCGGAAATACAATTCCCAACGCACTGCAGCCCTATACATCGACCACAGCGGAAGCCGGTATAGAAACCTGGATGTTTAATAACCGGATCGGACTGGACGTAACGTTATATGACCGTACGACAACCAATGATATTGTCAGTGCATCAGTAGCCCGGGCGTCAGGGTATACCAATGTCAGGCTTAACATCGGCAAGATCCAGAACCGGGGTGTTGAGCTCCTCCTAACGGGCCGTCCCTTCCAGTCGCCCGAAGGATTTAACTGGAACATCAGCTATAACATGGCCTATAATAAAAACACGGTTGTGAAGATTGCGGATGGGTTAACCAGTTTAGTCGGTGCCCGGCCGCGGACTCAAAATGCGTATATCTATCATTACGAAGGCATGCCTTATGGCATGGTATCCGGATTCAAACCAAAACAGGACGAGAACGGAAATTTCGTATATAACAAAGACACCGGGCTGCCGATCCAAAGCGAGCTCATGAGCCTGGGCCGGGGCGTGCCCCCGCTGACCATGGGGATATCCAATGATTTTTCCTTTAAGAATTTCTCCCTGGGCTTTTTAATTGACGGGAAGTTCGGGTCGAAGATGTATGTGTCGACCGATGCGTACGGAACGTTTTATGGGTTGCATAAACAAACCGCGGAAAACGGTGTGCGGGAAAGTGGTGTAACCCTGGATGGCGTGGATCAAAACGGCGATCCATATCACCATACAATTACGGCTCAGGAATATTACCAGGGTGTCGCCTTTTCGATAACCGATTTCTTCGTGTCAGATGCGAGCTTCGTAAAACTTCGCCAAATCACCTTCGGGTATTCCCTCCCGCAGTCGCTGCTCGCAAGAACGCCGATCAAGGCGGCCAGCCTGTCTCTGGTTGCACGGAATCTGCTGCTGTTATACAGCGCCATGGATAATGTAGATCCCGAATCCAATTACAGCAGTGCCGGCGATTCACAGGGGCTCGAAAACCAGGGGGTACCTCCGGTCCGGAGTTTTGGACTGGATTTAAAGGTGCGGTTTTAAACATGGAATTCTTAATTAGACATTAATCATCATGAAATATATTAAGAAAAAATTCGCAGCCGTACTGACGGCAACATTAACGCTGCTCATACTCGTTTTATCGTGCGATAAAGGGTTTGAAGAAATGAATGAGGATCCAAATGCATATACCAGTCCAGTGTTGGGAAGCCTGTTTGCCGATGCCGTGATCAAGCATGCCTCAGCCAATGGACAGATCTCCGATCCCGATCTCATGGAAGCAGGCGCCTGGGTGCAATACCTGGCTTCGTTGACATTGTTTGAGTTTTACGGAGATAAATATTTGGAGCTCGCTGGAAACTACGAGCGGTTTTGGATACAGGCTTATTCATCTGAATTGCGGGCACCCGTGCAAATCCTGGAATTAACGAAGGACGATCCCGAACTGGTGAACTTAAATTCCATCACACGGATCTGGCGGGTTGAGGTAATCCATCGCATTACCGACATGTATGGGGATGTGCCTTATTTTGAGGCTGGACAGGGATATTTAGACGGGATTTATAAACCTAAGTATGATCCACAGTCGGCCATTTACGCGGATATGTTGAATGAGCTGGATGCTGCGGCCCAGGCCCTGGATCCGGCGAAGCCTTCCTTTGGAAATGCCGACTTTCTTTACGGCGGGAATGTGGAACAGTGGAAGCGGTTTGCCTATTCCCTGATGCTGCGGTTGGGTATGCGGTTAACTAAAGTGGATCCCGCAATGGCCGAAACCTGGGTTAAAAAAGCGATCGCGGGCGGTGTGATGCAAAGCAATGATGATGGTGCCCGGTTGCTGCATACCTCGGCATCCGCCACCAACTGGAATGTAAATACGCAATACCTGCAGCAAAAATTCATTCCGCTATCGGCGAAAGGGAGGACTTCTGTTAAAATCAATCAAACCTTTATTGATTATTTGGTCCAAACGGAGGACCCCAGGTTACCCTTTTACGCAACGTTATGGCAGGGAAATGCAGATATCTCGCAATTACCCGCTTATTCGGCACCGGAGCGGCAGCGGGGATTGCCCGGAGGCCAGGATAACAGCTCCATACGTACGATTATCCCGGCCTGGACGGATGAAATGCTCTCCGAATTTTCGGAATGGAATATCCATAAAGTAGGTCACCTGGATGCGCCCACGATCTTCCAGCATTATGCGGAGGTTGAATTTTTATTGGCCGAGGCAGCGTTGCGGGGTTGGGAGACCGCTGGTACGCCGCAGGAACATTATGAAAAGGGCGTCCGCGCATCCATTGAATTGCAGACCATATACCCCAATGCGATTGCCCTGGAGGAAGCTACTGCCGCGGCTGTTACCTATTTGGCCAACAACCCCTATACCGGAGGCAGCTTCGAACAACAGATGGAACAGATCCATACCCAGTTCTGGGTTGCGCAGTTTATGTGCAGTAACGTTGAGGCCTATTCAAATTGGCGGCGCACGGGCTATCCGGTACTTATTCCATATGACTACCCTGGAAACGCAACAGGAGGTACCATCCCGAGACGGGTACGTTATTCGGAAACGGACGCCAGTGTCAACACGGAGAATTACCAGGCCGCAGTGGCGGCACAGGGACCGGATTTTTTCACGACACGGATTTGGTGGGATAAAGAATAATAAAATGAACAAGATAGAACATCATATGGAAAGTAGCTGCATAACAGCCGTAAATTTTAATCCCACTGTAGATTGGTGGTCACATGGCCCGGCTCCCCGCCTGTCTCTTTTTTTGCTTGGTTTACTGCTTTGGATGTGCGTCTTTTCGACGAAGGCCACAGCCCAGGGCAATGCCACTGAAGTGGGCGAATTTATTGTAGAACCCCCCACATTAATCAATATGGGGTTTGAATGGGATTTCAAAGGAGATGAAAACCGGAATGCAAGTGTAAAAGTGGAGTACCGAGAAACAGGTACTTCCACATGGAAGCCCGCTTTACCGCTGCATCGAATGGGGGGAGAACGGGTGATCCGCGAAACGGAATACCTGGATTACAAAGTCCCCCCCAAGTTTGCGGGCAGCATACTGGATGTAAAGCCCGGCACCACTTACGAGTGCCGGTTTACCATGGAAGATGCCGATGGTGTCCGCGGCGAAGCGGTAAAAGTGGTTGAGGTAACGACGCGTACGGAGCCGAAGGCCGCTGAAGGCGGCCGGGTGCTGCATGTGTATCCAGCAAAATATACCGGAGAAAAAATAGAACCCTCATTTACCACCTTACAGGGTGCTTATTATGGCTCGGGCACTGGCGACTGGTCGATTGTCCGCGAGCGGACGGTCCAGCCTGGCGACATCATCGAAATCCACGCCGGTTTATATGAAGGTGAACGGCATAAGTATGTGAACCCCGAAGGAATCACCTTTGACGGCACCTATTTCCTGACGGCGAAGGGTACGGCGGAAAAACCCATCGTCATCCGCGCCGCCGGGGATGGTGAAGTGATTTTTGACGGAGCAGGGGCACATACGCTGTTTGATGTCTCTGCAACCGAACACCATATTTTTGAAGGCATTACCATCCGGAATGCCGGGACCGCATTCCATGCGGGGAACAAACACATGATCGGGGCCAAAAACCTGACCATCCGGAATTGCCGGATGGAAGATGTGGGGCAGGGTATCATATCGGAGTATGCGGGTTCCCGGGACTTTTATATTGCTGACAATGTGTTGATCGGGAAAGATGATCGCTATCGGTTACTCGGGTGGGCGAACTCCCGGAGCGTATACGGTGAAAATAAAATGTACAGTTACATTGGCATCAAAGTATACGGTTCGGGTCATGTGATCTGCCATAACGACGTGGCGTATTTCCATGACGGGATTACGGTTTCTACCTATGGTACCCCCGAGAACGAGCAGGAGCTGAAAGCGGTTTCCATTGATATATACAATAACGACATCCACCTGATGGCTGATGATTTCATTGAAACAGATGGAGGGGTGCATAATATCCGCGTGATGCGCAACCGGGGTGTTAACGCGGCGCAATGCGGGTTAAGCGCACAGCCCATGTTCGGTGGACCCGCCTATTTTGTCAGGAATATTGTTTATAACGTACCAACGGGCTGTGCATTAAAGTTCATGTCCAAGCCGGTTGGCCTGTATGTCCTGCATAATACGTTTATCAGTGAGAATACCAATTCCCAAACCTATTCAAATGCCCATTATCGGAATAACTTGTTTATTGGAACGGGAACACCCGGCCGCCCGGTCGCGGTGTTCCCTTTTGCAACAGCTTATTCGACGTCAGATTATAACGGATATCGTCCGAACGGATTAGACAGCAATTATCGGTGGGTGGCCCCTCCGGGAAATGAGCTGATGAACTATGCCATTACCGTACGTGAAAATGGAAAGTCGTTTGATCACCTGAAAGAGCTGACGGCAGCTACCGGCCTGGAGACGCACGGCATCGAAGTGAACACGGATATTTTTGAAAACCTAAGCGTCCCGGATCCTGATAAACGGGGATTTATTTACCACGCGGTTGACCTTGATTTTAAATTGAAGCCGGGGGGTAAAGCAGTAGACGCGGGCGTACCCCTGCCGACAATCAATGATAATTTCACGGGTAGCGCGCCCGACCTGGGTGCGCTGGAAGTGGGGCAGGAGGAACCAATATACGGCCCGAGAGGCCCTGTTTATAACCGCCCCTTTTATAGGTGATTTAGATCAGATAATCATGAAGTTATATAAAATAAAGGACGGTATTTTAATAGCGCACGACGGCGGTTATTACCGCATAGAAAGGGCCAACTGGGATAGCTTGGTGAATCGTAATCACCTTTTTGACTACCTGTCGGGTCACTTGGAAAAATTCCAGCGGCTGGAGGAAGATCACGCCGCCAACCTGTTGCAAGGTAAATTGTTGCCACCGATAGCCCGCCAGGAAGTGTGGGCGTCGGGGGTAACTTATTTCAGGAGCCGCGAAGCCCGGATTGAGGAATCGCAGGGTGGAGGGTATTTTTATGACCGGGTATACGAAGCAGAACGGCCGGAGCTTTTTTTCAAAGCAACGGCCCAACGTACCGTGGGCGCGAATGGTGTCGTCCGCATCCGGAAAGATTCGTCGTGGGATGTTCCCGAACCCGAACTCACGCTTTTTATTAACAAACAGGGACTGATCCAGGGATATACCATAGGCAATGATATGAGTTCCAGGGCAATTGAAGCTGAAAACCCACTTTACCTGCCACAGGCCAAGGTTTATGAAGGATGTGCCGGTCTGGGCCCCTGCCTGTACGTCAGCAAAACGCCGCTCGCTGCGGATACGAAGATCGAGTTGGAAATCTTACGTGACGGCACCCGAATTTTTACAAATACGGTGGGCATTGATAAAATGAAACGCAGTCAGGAAGAACTGGCGTCCTTTCTGTTCCGGGAATGCGCGTTTCCCTACGGATGCTATCTCATGACGGGTACGGGTATCGTGCCTCCCGATGAATTTACCCTGCAAAGCAACGATGAGATCCGCATTACCATTGAGCCAATTGGAACATTGGTGAATTATGTAGCCTAATGATCAAAAGATGAAAACGACCAACGACACCGAAAACCTGTTTTACGCGATTAACCCGGCCACCGGTGAAGCATTGCCCGGTGGCTTCCGCGAACATACGGCTGCCGAAATTGACGCCGCTGTGCAGGAGGCTGAACAGGCATTTGAAATATTCCGGAGGGAGCCCCCCCAGCGGAAGGTTGCGCTTCTGCGACGGATTGGTGAAGAGCTGGAGGCCAATAGAGCCGCACTGGTGGCGGTGTGTACAACCGAAACAGCCCTGCCGCTCCCCCGCCTCCATGGTGAGCTTACCCGCACGATCAACCAGCTCAACCTGTTTGCCGGGCTGGTTGAGGAGGGGTCCTGGGTGGGGGCACGGATCGACCGCGCCCAGCCGCAAAGACAGCCCGCGCCGAAGCCGGATCTGCGTCAGTGGCAGATCCCACTTGGGGTGGTGTGTGTATTTGGCGCCAGCAATTTTCCGTTCGCCTTTTCGGTAGCGGGAGGCGATACCGCTTCCGCACTGGCCGCGGGCTGCCCGGTAGTGGTCAAAGGCCATCCCGCACATCCCGGCACCTCGGCGCTGGTAGGACAAGCAATCGATCGGGCTGTGCAGGCAGTGGAAATGCCGAAAGGTGTTTTTAGCCTGATCCAGGGACATTCAACTGATGTGGGGATGGCCATGGTAATGCACCCGCTCGTAAAGGCTGTTGGCTTTACGGGATCAACGGGAGGCGGAAAGGCAATTTTCGCCGCTGCCAGCTCCCGTCCGGAGCCCATTCCGGTTTATGCGGAAATGGGAAGTACGAATCCGGTGTTCATTTTACCCGGTGCCATTAAAGAAAAATCGGAACAAATCGCACAGGGGCTCGTTTCGTCCATTACGCTGGGTACCGGACAGTTCTGCACGAATCCCGGGATGGTACTGGCACTGGACAGCCCGGAAACGGCCCGCTTCATCGGTGAAATAGCCGGCACGCTTGAAAAAAATGCAACGACGCCGGGAATCATGTTAACGCCAGCTATACAGCAGGCCTATAACGACGGGGTCCTCCGGATGCAACAGGTCAAGGGAGTAAGTAAAATAGCCGGGGGAGTTTCACGGAATGCGCCCTGTGAAGGCATTGCTTACCTGATGCAGGCCTCCGCAGCTACGCTCCTTCGCCATCCGGCGCTTGCCGAAGAGGTATTCGGCCCGTCCAGCCTGTTGGTAACGGCAGAAGACAAAGCGCAGCTTTATCAGGTGGCTGAACGCCTGGAAGGGCATTTAACAGCAACAGTGCATGCCACACCCGCAGACTTGGAAGAATATGGCGAATTGGTGAAAATACTGGAGCGCAAGGTCGGACGGCTGTTGTTTAACGGATTTCCCACCGGAGTGGAGGTTAGCCCTGCCATGGTACATGGGGGGCCGTTTCCGGCAACCACCGACTCGCGGTCCACGTCCGTCGGAACGGGTGCTATCTATCGGTTTACGCGGCCAGTATGCTATCAGGATTTCCCGGAGAACGCGCTTCCGGATGCGCTTAAAGATGAAAATCCATTGGGTATCTGGCGGCTTATTGACGGGGCATTCACCAAGGACAGGGTATCGGCAGTTTAACGAAATACAGCACCTTCTATTCTTACGTATTAACTTATGAATACCAGTTATTTTTACAAAGCAACCCTTTCCATTGCGGCGGCCAGCCTGCTGGCAGCGCTCATTACGCTTGCGTTGAAGGGCATCGCGGCTACCGGACCGTTTGTCGTCCTGTTTTTTTTAGCACTGGCCATCGGAATACGGCAGTTTTCATTCCTCAGGGGCTATTCCTATACGGTTACCATTTTTGCGGCAGTAGCTACCGCATTGTATTATCCCGACTATTTCGTACAGATCGGTGATTTCAGGTTTGCGGTATTGATTACACCCTTGATCCAGCTGATTATGTTCGGCATGGGCACGTCCATGGGAATCAAGGATTTCGCAGGTGTTGTCCGGAATCCCAAGGGCGTGTTTATTGGGGTGGTCAGTCATTTCATTATTATGCCGCTTGTGGGTTTCGGACTGGCTAACCTGAGTGGTTTCTCTGCTGAAATTGCCGCCGGAATCATTCTGATCGGCTGCTCACCCAATGGCATGGCCTCGAACGTGATTTCCTATTTAGCCAAAGCTAACCTGGCATTGTCCATTACCATTACCGCTGTTTCCACCATGCTTGCCCCGCTTATCACCCCGCTGTTAATGAAACTTTTGGCCGGTGCATTTATTGAAATTGACGTGCTGGACATGATGTGGGACATCAGCAAAATGGTGATTTTGCCTATTGGTGCAGGTATCGTGTTCAATAAGTTCTTCCATGGAAAGGTGAAATGGCTGGATGATGCAATGCCCCTGGTATCCATGTTTGGTATCGCATTCATTATCGTTATTATTACGGCGGCGGGCCGGAATGATCTTCTCGACATCGGGGGGCTGCTGATTCTGATCGTGCTGGTCCATAACCTGACGGGCTATACCCTGGGATACTGGACCGGGCGGTTATGCCGGATGGATGAGCGTGATTGCCGGACAATAGCAATTGAAGTGGGTATGCAAAACGGTGGCCTGGCGTCGGGTCTTGCCAAGGAGATGGGAAAAATGGCTACAGTCGGCCTGGCTCCGGCTATATTTTCGTCTTTAATGAATATTACCGGCTCATTACTGGCGTCGTACTGGCATCGTAAACCAATTGTAGAACAACACACTGAAAAGCAGCCGCTGGCAGAAACTTAGTAACAAGGGTAATACGATGACATATCAAATAAATTCCCAATATTTGGATTGTCATATAATCCAACTATTATGAAAGCATTTACTTCCTTGCTGCTGCTGTTTGCCTGCCTGCCTTTTGGCCTATTCGCACAGCATGTTAACTTATTAGTAGGCACTTATACCAATACCGGTAAAAGTGAAGGTGTTTACGTTTATGATTTTAATACGGAAACGGGTGAGGCCACACAGCGGAGTGTTGCCAAGGCCATCAGTCCTTCTTTTTTAACAATCAGTGCAGATCGGGCGCATGTCTATGCCGTAACACAGACCGAAGACCGGAAGGGAGCGGTAAATGCCTATGCGTTTGATGAGGCAACGGGGCAGCTGACGTTGCTGAACCAGCAGCCGGTGCAGGCGAACGGGCCATGCCACATCACCATCGATAGCGGGGGCAGGTATGTAATCGTAGCGAATTATTCCGATGGCAAAGTCAGCGTGCTTCCGGTTGAAGAAGACGGCAGTTTAGGTCCCCTTGCCCAGTTGATCCAGCATGAAGGAAGCGGGCCTAATACCGACCGGCAGCAGAGCCCCCATGTGCACTCCGCATTTTTCAGTGCCGACGAAAAGCAAGTATATGTGCAGGACCTGGGCACGGACAAGATTAATATTTATGACTTCCATCCCGAAAACGCAACCAGTCCGCTGGCAGCGGCCACACAGCCGTTTGTTAAAAGTTCACCCGGCGGCGGCCCACGACATGCCGCCGTTTCCAAGGATGGAAAATACGTATACCTGGTTGAAGAGATGCTGGCAAATGTCAGGGTGTATGCCAAGAAAGACGGGCAGCTGACATCGGTTCAGGTCATCTCCGTAAATGAAGACGGATATGCGGGAACTAACGGTGCGGCAGATATTAAGTTATCGCCGGACGGTAAGTTTCTGTATGCCTCCAACCGCGGCGATGCCCATACACTGGCCATTTACCGGGTGGATGCTACCGACGGCACGTTGACAAAAGTCGGGAACCAGTCGACATTGGGGAAACGGCCCCGCAACTTTACGATCTCGCCGGACGGCAGGTACCTGCTTGCGGCCAACCAGGAGACAGACGATGTGGTGATCTTCGCCCGTAACCCGGATAGCGGACTATTGACAGATACCGGCCACCGCATCAACGTGGGCGCTCCGGTTTGCCTTGTATTTTAGTGGCCGCCGGGTAGCTGACCCTCCTTTCGGTTTGATGCGGTCCGGCAGCTTGCGTATTTTGGAAAGTTGGAAATTTTGCGTTAGGTTTGTTACACGCAATAATAACAACTAACTAATTTAAGCGCTCGCAACCCTAAGTCATGCCGTTAAAGATTGAAGTAGCTGCCGAGGTCGTCGCCAACTTAAAGGAAGGAGACGAAGCTGTATTCCGTGCAGTATATGACCAGTTGCACAAGCGCATTTACCACATGCTGTTTCTATTGGCCAAGGACCATGAACAGGCGGAGGAATTACTGCAGGAAACATTTGTGAGTCTGTGGCTCAACCGCAGCAAGCTGATCCCTTCACAACCCTTATACCCCTACGTTTACCTGACCGCGCGGCGACTGGCCATTGATCATTTCCGAAGAAAAATGACCGAGGCCGAAGCGAAGCGCTACCTAACCAACCACCTGACGGAATCGTCCGATGAAACAGAGCATATGGTAAACGCCGCAGACCTGCATCGGTTTACCGAAGAGGCAATTAAAAAATTGCCCAAGCAACAGCAGACAGTTTTCATTTTGAGCAGGAATGAAGGCTTGTCCTATGATGAGATTGCCGAGCGCATGCAGATTTCCAGAAACACGGTCAAAAATCACCTGGTTAATGCGTTAAAGGCCCTGAAAATACACTTTGTAAAAAATAACATCACCTACCTGTATTTCCTGATTTTTATCAGTTACTGATAAAATAAAAAAAAGTGATGCCCCACTAGTCCTCCGGCACGCCTCATCCGTTTATTATAGTAGAACTAACTCAATTATAAACGGTCCCAAACACCAGGGCATGGAGATAAACAACGAACGGTTACGATACCTGTTGCATGCGTATGTCAATAATCGCATACGGAGCGATGAGTTTCAGGAGCTGAAATCTTACGTTGCAAAACAAGGGGATGAAACGGATTTATACCAGGCTGTAGATGACCTTTGGACGGAACTGGACGTTGACCAGCCCCTGCCGATCCGCAGCGACCATGTTTTCCGGAAGATACTGAACGATCCGCGGATCCTGGCAGATCGGGAACAACAGGAAGCCACACGGAAAAACCTACGGATTAAACGCTATTGGTATTCGGTGGCCGGCATCGCCGCCTCGATTTGTATTGTTTTTCTGCTGGCCCCATACGTTGAGTTTGGAACCGATGAACAGTCGGGGGAAATGGCTGCACAGACACACATGGAGGCGGCGATTCACCCGGGCGGTCAAAAAGCGATGCTCACCTTGGCCGACGGCCGCACGATTAGCCTAGGTGAAGTAGGGGATGGCGCGCTCGCAGAACAGGCCGGCTTCCGGATTGTAAAGACGGAAGACGGGCAGCTTTTCTATGAGCCGATCACCGCGGTCACGGGTGATATGGAAGCCATGTACAATACCGTAAATACACCCAAAGGGGGAGAATATCAGCTGGCGTTGCCGGATGGCAGCAGGGTATGGCTTAACGCGATGTCATCGCTGCGTTACCCGGTCCGTTTTACGGGTGATGAGCGGCAGGTGGAACTCACGGGAGAAGCCTACTTCGAAGTCAGCGGTTTTACCAGGGGCGGCCGCCGGCTCCCTTTTATTGTAAAGACAGTTGACCAGGCGGTTGAGGTTTTGGGGACCCATTTTAACATCAAGGCTTATCCCGGGGAGAACGCCACCAAAACCACACTGCTTGAAGGAAAGGTCCGCGTTTCCATCCCGCAAAAAGCAGGCAGCAATACAACGGTTGCTAACGTGCTTTCTCCGAATCAGCAGGCAACCGTAAAACATGGGAGCCGCCTTATTTCAGTGGTCCCGGTCGACCCGGCAAATGCGATCGCATGGAAAAACGGCAATTTTGCCTTTCATAACAGTGACATGGTTGAAGTAATGAATACAATCGCACGGTGGTATGACGTAGACGTGGAGTATGAAGAAGAGGCGGTAAAGCACAAGCGTTTCGGCGGAACCATTTCAAGGTTTGAAAGCTTTGAAAAATTATTAAAAACGATTGAGCTGACGGGAACAGTGAAGTTCAAAATCGAAGGAAGGAGGGTGATTGTGATGACATAGCGACTGCAACAGCTGGCTTTGTTGTCAAAAAAAGAATCAGGAGCGGTCGCAACGCCCCTGATTAAATGACAATGAAGCCATTAGGATTAAAAAACGGATTTGGAAACCAATTTTTATAAACCCAATTCAAATGTATAAAAAATTTATTATACAAGGTTATCACCATATCATACATGCGATTTCCAAGTATAGCCTTGCCATGAAATTATCCTGCGTACTCCTATTGGTCAGTGCTTTACAAGTAAGTGCATATTCTTACATGTATGCGCAGGATATTAGCCTTCGAAAAAAGCACGCCTCACTGGAGGATGTATTAACAGACATTAAAAAGCAGAGCGGTTACCACGTTTTCTATGATGTGGGCATGATCCGCAGGGCGCAACCCATTACCATCGATGTGCGCAACGTAACACTGGATGAAGCGCTGAAAAAAAGCCTTTCAGGACAGGGGCTGAGCTATAAGATTGTCGATAAGAATATCATCATTACGTTAATCAACCGGCCTGCCAAAGCAGCGGAAAAACAGCCACCATTACAGGAATTTATCATTAACGGTCGCGTTGCCAGCGCCGCGGGAAATCCGTTGGAGGGGGTTACCGTGCGTGTTAAGGACACCCAGGTGGCGACAACAACGGATGCCGCAGGCAATTACCGGATCGAATTGACGCAAAACCGTGCGACACTTACCTTCTCTTTACTGGGGTATTCGTCGGTTGAGCAGACGGGCAATGCCGGTACGACGTTAAACGTGGTGCTGCAGGAGTCGGTCAGTGAGCTGGGCGAAGTCGTTGTAACAGCCCTGGGGATATCGCGCGAAAAAAAATCACTGAGTTATGCTACGCAAAGTGCCGATGCGGAAAAGCTGAGCCAGGCCCGGACACCAAACCTGGTTGACGGACTCAGCGGTAAAATTGCCGGCTTGACCATTACCAGCTCCGGTGCCGGCGTCGGTGCATCCTCCAAAGTCTTATTGCGGGGCAACCGGTCGATCAGCGGCAGCAGCCAGCCGCTATATGTCGTTGACGGTATTACGTTAAACGGGGATATTGCCAACTTGAGTCCGGATGACATCGAGTCCATCTCCGTACTGAAAGGGGCCAATGCGGCGGCGCTTTATGGCAGCCGCGCAAACAACGGGGCAATCATTGTTACCACCAAGTCCGGAAAAGGCGCACCACAGGGAGTGAGCACCAACCTGGGCTTCAATTTTATGGCAAATACCCCCATTATCTTAATGAAATTCCAGAACGAATACGGTCAGGGTGCCAACGGTATCTATTCGGAAAATGCGGTTACTTCCTGGGGCCCCAGGTTTGATGGAAGCCCGGTAAAGCACTGGTCAAATGACCCCGGCTATATTGCCAATCAGCTAAACGGCAGCGAGACCTATCCTTACGCTGCGCAGCCGGACAACATCAAGGACTTTTTCCAGACAGGCCGGAGCTTCGCAACCAACCTGTCGGTTAATATCAACTCCGAAAAGTCCAATACGTTTCTCAGCTATACCCATACCGATGCCACGGGAATTGTGGACGGTAATGACCTGCAGAGCCATAACCTCAGCATCCGGACAACCGCGTCGTTAAGCGACCGGTTAAAACTGGATTCCCGCGTTAACTACATCCGGCAACAGTTCGACAATGTGCTGTTTACCGGGGAAAGCTTTAACAACCCGATGCGGTATTTGTACCAGATCCCGCGGAACATCCGTACGCAGGATATCCAGCATTATCAGTTTGTGAACAGCGCCGGACAAACGCGGCAGCATTTTTACAGTCCCGGATTCAACGGTGCCGGAAACCCCTACTGGACGCAGCACAACGTGCTGAACCCTAAGCTGGAGGAACGCTTGCTGGGTATGTTAAGCCTGCACTATCAGCTGACGGATGATTTATCCATTTTAGGCCGTTCGGCCATTGACCGCACGAATGCAGCTGCCGAAACCAAGCTGGCAAACGATACCTACGTAACGGCAAACCGGGGCTCGTATGCACGCAATAATTCCAACGCATACGAATGGAATACCGATGCCTTGCTGAACTACCATAAGGCGTTGTCCCCGAGTTTTACCCTGGATCTGAACGTTGGTGCAAACCACCGGGTGTTTAAATCCGATGCACTCGGTGCCTCCGGAGTCAACTTCCAGATAGAAAACCTGTTCGCGCTGGGAAACACACAGGATCCGCGGCCCATCGACACCTATTATCGGCATAAAGAAGTACAGTCTGTGTACGCCTTTGGTGAACTCTCCTACAAAAATGCACTGTTCCTGAACCTTACCGGCAGGAACGACTGGAGTTCCACGCTTCCGGCCGATAACCGGTCGTATTTCTACCCTTCAGTGGGTTTAACCGCGGTTATCAGTGAACTGGCAACCCTCCCGGATGCGATTGATTACCTCAAGCTGAGGGGTTCATATGCCGAGGTGGGCAACGATACCGACCCTTATATGCTCGACAGGCTGGCCACCATAAACAAGGGTACGGTTTCGCTTAACCCAACATTACCCAATGCCGATCTGAAACCGGAGTCGACCCGCTCAACCGAGATCGGTTTGGAGGCGACCTTGTTAAATAACCGGCTGCGGTTTGATGTTACCTACTATAAGACCAATACGTTTGACCAGCTGTTTGCCTCTCCGGTTCCTGTCGGGTCGGGCGTGGCCAGTGTGTTTCAAAACGGTGCCGATGTGCAGAACAGCGGTGTGGAGATGGCACTTGGAGGGACAGTCATATCGCGGGATGCCTTTTCATGGGACATCAATGTCAACTTTTCCAAAAACAGGAGCAAGATCCTCGAAATTGCGGAAGGATTTGATGTCTTAAACCAGGCGGATGATTACATCAGAACCTACAAGCTCATCAAAGGAGAACCGTTTGGCGCGGTCTATTCAAGGGGATATGTGCGTGATGGACAGGGAAGGGTTATTGTGGATGCCAACGGGCTGCCCAAAATCACAACGGGAAAAGACGTGTTGGTAGCCAATTATAATCCGGACTGGCTGTCAGGTATCAGCAATACCTTCAGGTACAAAGATTTCACCCTGAGTGCCCTGGTTGACATCCGGCAGGGCGGATCGCTGATTTCATTTACCGAGGCGATCGAATCCGGTATCGGCGTACTGGATTATACCGCACAGGGCCGGGACGGTTCGCTGGTATTCGGTGAAAACATATTTGACGAAGAAACCGCGGTCACCGAATCCGGTGATCCCAATACCATACAGGTGTCTTCGGAGGACTTATGGAACCACCTGGGTGGCGTCGGTGCCCCCTCGGGGGAAGCCTTCGTGCGCGACGCATCGAATATCCGGCTGCGTGAGCTGATCTTCGGCTATACCCTGCCGCAGCGCCTGCTCGGGAAAACATTCGTTAAGTCGGCCCGGCTTTCGGTGGTTGGCAGAAACCTCTTTTTTATATCGAACAAGGCGAAATATGTGGACCCTGAAATCATGACGGATATCTCAAACAATTCAGAGGGAAGGGAAGCCTTGTCGTTGCCAACCACCCGGTCGTTTGGCGTATCCCTTAATTTCGGATTTTAAACCTGTAACAATGAAAACGATACGATACTTATTAGCCGTATCCATGCTGTCTTTGGGCATGGGCTGTACGGAAAAATTTGACGAGATCAATACAAATCCCAAAAGCGTCACTGTCGGTGGCTTAGACCAGTCATCCTACGGGCTTGTCGTGAAAAAGGCATTTTATGGAGCGGTATTTTATGGCGATGTGATGCCGTTTCTAAGGGGGCATGCCGCCTTCACCGATCTTTATGCCAATTATCAGGCACATACCCACCCGGATTTTTTCTCTGACAGCTTTGTTTTAAACGGTGCCTGGCTGAACGAGTTTTTCACTGGATTTTACCGGAATGCCGCACCTCAGATCAAGTACGTCGAAGATTTCGCGGTGGAGAATAATTACCAGGTTGAAGCGGCGATGATGAAAGTCTGGCGGGTATACACGTACCATAAAATCACGGATTTCTGGGGGCCGATTCCGTATTCGAATTTTGGAAACGGGGAAAAGACGGTGCGTTATGATGCGCAGGATGTGATTTACCATGATTTTTTAAGCACGCTGGAAGCGGCCATTGAAGTGTTTAAAGCGAATGCGGGACAAACCTCGTTCCTGGGCAGTCAGGATGTGGTCTACGGAGGCAAGGTAGACCAGTGGCTGAAACTGGCCAGCACGCTCCGGCTCCGGCTCGCCATGCGGATAAAGTATGTGGAACCTGAACTGGCCAAAACACATGCGGAACAGGCTGTTGCCGACGGCGTAATTACCGATAATGCCGATAATGGTTATGTAACCAGTTCCATCGACTGGCCCAACCCGTACAACACCATTACCCAGTGGAGCGACTTCCGGATGAGTGCCGATATGGAAAGCGTGTTAAAGGGATACCTGGATCCCCGGGTAGCCGATTATTATTCGGAGGCTGCACAGCCTGACGCGGCGGATGACCCCGCCGGTGTGGTGTTCAATTACGAGGGCATCCGGAACGGGCAGTCCAAATCGGATAAGCAGGGACAGGGATTTAACGCGAAGGCTTCCAATATGGCCGCACCTTATTTACTGGTGGGCAACAAGGGGCCAAACTGGCAATTGCTCCGCGCGGCTGAGGCGTATTTTTTACGGGCGGAAGGCGCCCTGGAGGGATGGAACATGGGCGGAACCCCAGAGGCATTATACAATCAGGGTGTCCTGATGTCGCTCGCGGAATACGGCCATGCGGGAACCGACCTGCTGGGTAACGATTACCTGACCAGTACGCGGGTACCCGTCAAGCCGGATGCCGTAACCGCGCCCGCTTCAACAGTCCCCATTGCTTACGATGCAGGGGCCGGCAAAGAGCGCCAGCTGGAGCAGATCATTACGCAAAAGTGGATTGCGCTTTACCCCGACAGCGAGGAAGCCTGGGCCGAAAGGCGCAGAACCGGATACCCGGTATTGCTTGACCGGCTGATGAGTGACAATCCGGATTTCACGGTGAGCGATATCCCGCGTCGGTTACCTTATGTGAGTTCGGAATTCGATACCAACCGGTCGGCCGTTGAAGAGGCCATTACCCTTTTGGGCGGGGCCGATAACGGGGTAACCAAACTGTGGTGGGATAAAAAATAACCGCCGTCATTGTACATTTAAAAACAAAAAAGATGAAAAATATCATATCAAGACGCCATTTTATCAAGGGGAATGCCGTGGCCGGACTGGGTACGCTGGCCTTGGGGGCTGTTGGCCAATCGTGCACCAACGCCGGAACAGGTTCCGGGTCGTCCGGAGATAACGTCGTTTCCAGCATTGGCGAATGGTCGCTTCAGGAACTGCGGGATAAGCTGCATACGGAATTGTTCGACCATTTTCTGCCCAGTATGGACCAATATGCAATAGACCATGAGTTCGGCGGGGTAATGTGCTCACTGGATGTCCGCACCGGGGCGCTCACAAATATGGAGAAAACGGCCTGGTTTGTCGGACGGGGACTGTGGGTATACTCCTTTTTATACAACAACCTGCGGCAGGATGCCCGGTACCTGGAGATTGCGGCGAAGTCAAAGGATATCCTCCTGAAGCTGCAGCCAACAGATAACAGCTTCTGGCCGCAGCGGTTCTCCAGGGAGGGTCAGCCGCTTACCGGTCCGGGCGACATTTACGGCAGCCTATTCGTCGCCGAAGGACTGGCCGAATATGCGAAGGCCTCCGGCGAGCCCCAGCACCGTGCGATGGCCAAACAGATTATCCTCAGCTGCGTCGACCGCTACGATCAGCCGGATTACAAATACCACATGTCTTACCTTAAGGACGCGCCGGAAATCAACGGTCCCCGTGTTTTGGGTCATTGGATGATTTTCCTGAGTTTATCGACCCAGATGCTGAAGCATGAGCCGGACGAGGAACTGGAGCAGCTGGCCGCACGGTCCGTGAGCGCAATCATGGAACATCACTTAAACCCGGCGTACGGGCTTACCAATGAGGTGATCAACCACGATTTCAGTTTGCCGGACAATGCATACAACCAGTTCTCCGTCATCGGGCACGGGTTGGAAACCCTCGCCTTTGTCATGTTTGAGGCGGCCAGGAAGAAAGATTCCGCGCTCTTTAACCGGGCACAGCAGGCCTTTAAAAAGCATGTGGACGTGGCCAGGGATGCGGTTTACGGCGGTTATTTTCATTCGATCCAGCACATCGATAACTATGTCTGGGATGTTCGTAAATCGCTCTGGAACCAGCAGGAAGTCCTGAATGGCAGCCTCTTTTTAATTGAGCACACCGGCGACGAATGGGCGCTGCGGACCTTCGCGGAAACGTATCAGTACATGTATGCGAAATTTTATCAACCGGGCAACAAGTTCTGGAATTCAGGCGGCGACCGGAAAATGGAAGACCCCAATACCGGCTTAATGGAACACTATCACCATGCACGCCAACTGATGCTGGCACTGCTGACGGTCGACCGGATGATCGAAAGAAAAGGGAATATTTCGAACCTATTTGCTTAATTTTAACCGCATACCATCCGTAAAGGGTGGTATGCTTTTTTTCGCTATGAGTAACAACAGAAGAACATTCATCAAAAACAACCTCTTACTGGGGCTAAGCGCACCGCTGTTAACCCGCGTAGCCATCCCCGGTGCAGCCTCCGCATCCGGCCAGGAGAGCCCTTATACACCGGCCGGCCTCAGCCGGTTGCGCGATCAGTACCGCACCGCGCTCTTCGACCAGTTCCTGCCTAATATGGACAGCTATGTGGTCGACCACGAATATGGCGGATTCCTGCTTCAGGTGGATTGCGCTACGGGCGAACTGCTGGGCACCGATAAACGTTCATGGTTCGACGGGCGGGGACTGTGGGTTTATGCCTACCTGTACAATAATTTTGAAAAGAATCCGAAATACCTTGAAATTGCCGGGAAGACGAAGGACCTGCTGCTATCCCTCCGACCCGAAGGCGATGCATTCTGGGTAAAGACATACAGCCGGGAAGGCAAACCGCTGGATGGCCCGGGTGATATCTACGGGAACCTTTTTGTTGCCGAGGGACTGGCCGAATATGCGATAGCCGCCGGGGAGCCGCAATACCGCGAACTGGCCAAGCAGCTGATCTTTAGTTGCGTGGACCGTTATGACCGCCCGGATTACAGCTACGTGGTTGGCTCGGCGGGAATGCCGCCCATCGAAGCGCCGCGGATACTCGGGCATTGGATGATTTTTTTGAGTTTATCCACACAGATGTTAAAGCATGGCGCGGACGCCGACCTGGAGGCGCTGGCCAACCGCAGCGTGAACGCCATTATGGATCATCACATCAATCGGGAACACGGGCTGACGAATGAGGTGATCAACCACGACCTGTCGACGCCTGTAAATGGCTATGACCAGTTTTCGGTCATTGGCCACGGCTTTGAAACACTGATGTTTGTCATGCGCGAGGCCGAGCGCCGAAAGGACGATGCGCTGTTTGAACGGGCGAGTGCCGCATTTAAACGCCATGTTGAAATTGCCGAAGACCGGGTGTACGGCGGATACTTCCACACCGTAAAAAATGTAGCCGCATACACATGGATACTCGATAAGCAGCTCTGGACATCCATGGAAGTGCTCAACGGCACGCTGATGCTCGTGGAACGCTCGGGCGATCCATGGGCCTGGGAAACCTATATGCGGACGCTGAATTACGTGGAAGAAAAAATTATCCAGGACGGTTATAAGTTCTGGCCTTCGTATGCCGACCGCAAGGCAGCCGTGCTCCGGACCAAAAGCATGGAAAATTACCACGAACCCCGCCAGCTGATGTTTGGGTTACAGTCACTTGAACGCATGATCCAAAAGCAGGATACGCAGGGCGGCGCGGCGTAACCATTCCTTCGATCCCGCTTCGGGAGGTGTTCGGGAGCGCTTCGACACGTCTTCGAGACTGCTTCGAGGCTCCTTCGACCGCGCTTCGGGGCCGCTTCGACTGCTGTTCGACATTCCTTCGGCTGGGTTTCGGACAGCCCCGAAGCCCAGCCGAAGGAGTCTCGAAGGAACCCCGGGGAATTCCCGAAACATTCCCGAATGCAGGCCAAACCAATCCCGATGAATCCGGTTTTTCACCCCTGTCCTTCCGAAAGAAAAAAATAATTCACTAACTGTTTGATACTTAATGTAAGTTTCCTATCTTTGCCGTCCGTTTTAGCGGGATGTATGTCTTGAACGAAGCCCTACTGCTTCGATGGACGTTAATAGATTAATAAAAACATGTCAGGAATTATTGGAAAAAAAGTAGGAATGACCAGCATTTTCGACGCTGAGGGAAAAAATATTCCCTGTACAGTGATTGAAGCTGGCCCGTGCGTGGTAACGCAGATACGCACGGAGGAAAAGGATGGCTATTCCGCTGTTCAGCTCGCCTTCGATGAAAGGAAAGAGAAGAACACCACGGCCCCTTTGAAAGGGCACTTCGCCAAAGCGAAGACCACGCCCAAGCGTAAATTGGTAGAATTTAAAACCTTTCCCGACGAGAAGGAACTCGGCGACACGGTAACGGTTTCCATTTTTGAGGAGGGCGAGTACATCGATGTAGTCGGCACTTCAAAAGGAAAAGGTTTCCAAGGCGTTATGAAGCGTCACGGGTTTGGTGGTGTTGGTGGGGCTACCCACGGACAGCACAACCGCCTGCGCGCCCCCGGTTCACTGGGTGCTTCGTCATGGCCTTCGCGCGTATTCAAAGGGATGCGCATGGCAGGCCGTACAGGCGGCGACCGCGTAAAGATTCAGAACCTGCAGGTGCTGAAGATCTATCCGGAGCAAAACCTGCTCGTGGTTAGCGGTTCCATTCCCGGAGCCAAAGGTTCTTACGTAATCGTAGATAAATAAGGAGATGGAAGTTAACGTTTTAGATATATCAGGGAAAGAAACAGGTGCCAAGGTGCAACTTCCTGAATCGGTGTTCGCGGTGGAACCCAATGACCACGCGATTTACCTGGATGTAAAGCAATACCTCGCTAATCAGCGCCAGGGAACGCATAAATCCAAACAACGCAACGAAATCGCAGGCTCTACACGCAAATTGCATAAGCAAAAAGGAACCGGCGGTGCCCGTGCAGGCAGCATTAAATCCCCACTGTTTAATGGCGGTGGCCGTATTTTTGGTCCGCAACCCCGCGACTATAGCTTTAAATTGAACAAAAAGCTGAAATCGCTGGCCCGTAAATCGGCATTGAGCTACAAGGCTAAGGAAAACAATATCGTGGTATTGGATGATGTGAATTTTGATTCCATCAAAACCAAACACTATGTAAACCTGGTAAACAGCCTGAAGGTAGCCGGGGAAAAAACCTTGCTGGTTTTGGCCGAACAAAACAACAACGTGTATTTATCAAGCAGGAACCTGAAGCAGGCGAAAGTGATTACTGCCAATGAGCTGAATACGTATGACGTATTGAACGCCGGCAAACTTTTGCTAACGAAGGCTTCTGTTAAAACATTGGAGGAGGCATTTGCCAAGTAATATGGAAATCATTAAGAAACCCGTATTGACTGAGAAAGCATCATTGCTTACGGAGCAACGTAACCGCTACGCTTTCAAAGTGGATCCGAAGGCAAACAAGATACAGATCAAGCAGGCTGTGGAAGCGATGTTCGGCGTGACGGTTGTTGCTGTCAACACCATCGTGACTGCCGGTAAAGCAAAGAACCGCTATACCAAGGCTGGATTCGTATCCGGAAAGACCGCGAAATATAAAAAAGCCATCATTACGATTAAAGATGGCGAAACCATTGACTTTTACAGTACGATATAAAGATGGCAGTTAAAAGATTCAAACCGGTTACCCCTGGCACGCGCTTCAGAGTAGGCGCGGACTATACGGCGATCACTACAAACGTTCCCGAAAAGTCGTTGGTAGTGAAAATCAAGAAGTCAGGCGGTAGAAACCATTCCGGTAAAATGACTATGCGTTATCTCGGTGGGGGGCATAAAAAAGCATACCGATTGATAGACTTTAAACGCGATAAGAAAGATATCCCCGCAAAAGTTGCCACGATCGAATATGATCCGAACCGTACCGCACGCATCGCATTGCTGCATTACGCGGATGGAGAGAAACGCTACATCCTGGCGCCGGAAGGGCTTCAGGTAGGGCAAACGATTATTTCTGGCGACCAGGTGGCTCCCGAAGTAGGAAACACACTGCCGTTGCAATACATTCCGTTGGGTTCCATCATTCACAACATCGAATTGAATCCCGGACAGGGCGGCACAATCGCGCGCAGCGCCGGTACTTATGCACAGCTGGCGGCACGTGATGGCAAATATGCCATCATTAAATTGCCTTCCGGTGAAAGCCGTATGATCCTGGCTACCTGCCTGGCTACCATTGGCTCGGTATCGAATGCCGAGAAAGCGAATGAAGTGCTGGGCAAAGCAGGCCGGAAACGCCATCTGGGTCGTCGCCCACGGGTACGTGGTGTGGCTATGAACCCGGTAGATCACCCGATGGGTGGTGGTGAAGGCCGTGCATCCGGAGGTCATCCGCGGTCGCGCAAAGGCCTGTTGGCTAAAGGTTACAAAACCCGCAGCAAGAAGAAAGTATCGAATCGTTACATTATTGAGAGAAGGAAGAAATAATGGCTCGTTCAATTAAAAAAGGTCCTTATATCGATCACAACGTAGAAAGAAAAGTTCTTTCTATGAATGAAACAAATAAGAAGTCAGTCATCAAGACCTGGTCTCGGAGATCTATGATTTCACCTGATTTTGTTGGCCATACCTTTGCGGTACACAACGGCAATAAATTCATTCCCGTATATGTAACGGAAAACATGGTGGGTCATAAGCTTGGTGAATTTGCGCCTACGCGTACATTCAGAGGCCACGCAGAAAAGAAAAAATAATAGGCAATGGAAGCAACAAGAAAACTGAAGAAGTCTGTTATCATCAAACAGCGGAAAGAGCAGGAAAAAGCTCAGGTAGGAGGAGCTTCTACTGCCAAGTTATTGAACTGCCCTACGTCGCCGCGTAAGATGCGCCTGGTGGTGGATCTGATCCGCGGTGAAAAAGTAGAGCACGCCCTTTATATCCTTAAGCATACGAATAAGGAAGCAGCGATCCGCGTGGAGAAACTGCTGCTCTCGGCAATTAAAAACTGGGAGACCAAGAATGAAGATAAATCCGTGGAAGAAAGCGGTTTATTTGTCAAAGAAGTATTTGTAGGCGGAGGGCGTCAATTGAAAAGGCTGCGTCCGGCTCCACAGGGCCGCGGATACCGTATCCGGAAACGGTCGAACCACGTCACGTTGGTGGTGGATAGTCAAAACAGCGTAGCACAAAACTAATTTATCAAGTAATGGGACAAAAAGCAAATCCAATAGGTAACAGATTAGGAATCATCAAAGGTTGGGATTCCAATTGGTTCGGAGGCAATAACTATTCCGATAAATTAGTTGAAGACGAGAAAATCCGGAAATACCTTTCGGTGCGTATCGCCAAAGGCGGTGTAGCCAAGGTGGTGATCGAACGTACACTGAAGCGCATTACCGTAACCGTACACACGGCTCGTCCGGGTATCGTGATCGGTAAGGGCGGACAGGAAGTGGATAAGATCAAGGAAGAGCTGAAAAAATTAACCAAGAAAGACGTACAGATCAATATTTTTGAGATCAAGCGTCCGGAATTGGAAGCTCACCTGGTTGCTGAGGGTGTTGCGAAACAACTGGAGGCACGTATCTCTTTCCGCCGTGCGATGAAAACATCCATCGCCTCGACCATGCGCATGGGTGCTGAAGGGATCAAGATCATGTGCTCCGGCCGTTTGGGCGGTGCCGAAATGGCCCGTACCGAGCAGTATAAAGAAGGACGGATTCCCCTGCACACGTTCCGTGCAGACATCGATTATGCCCTGGTTGAAGCATTGACTACATACGGTAAGATCGGCGTGAAAGTGTGGATCTGCAAAGGCGAGGTATATGGCAAACGTGACCTGTCGCCGAATGTAGGCCAGGCATCCGGACCGAAACCACGTGGAGGAGAAGGTGCGGGCGAACCGCGTCGCGGCGGTGGCGATCAACGCCGTGGCCGTGGAGGCGATCAGCGCCGTGGTGGTGGAAACCGTGGTGGTGGAAACAGAGGATAAGTAAAGGATTAAAAACACAGCTGCGCGACGCAGCATAAAGTAAGATACGAACATGTTACAGCCAAAAAGAACAAAGTTCAGGAAGATGCAGAAGGGCCGAATGAAAGGCAACGCGACCCGTGGGTCGGAGTTGGCTTTTGGCTCGTTCGGTATCAAATCAATGGAGCCCGCATGGATTACCAGCCGCCAGATTGAAGCGGCCCGTATTGCGGTGACCCGCTATATGAAACGGGAGGGACAGGTATGGATCCGCGTTTTCCCCGACAAGCCTGTAACCAAGAAGCCTGCTGAAGTGCGGATGGGTAAAGGTAAAGGTGCCCCGGAGTATTGGGTAGCCGTGGTCCGTCCCGGACGGATGCTGTTTGAGGCAGAGGGAGTTCCCCTGGAAGTAGCCAAGGAAGCACTTCGCCTAGCTGCACAGAAGCTGCCGGTACAGACAAAGTTTGTGTTACGTAGAGATTACGTATAACCCATAAAGGCAACTGGCGCTGTCTGCCATTGGCCCTGCCGCCGTTACCGGCAGGTGCCGTATCGAAATGGAAGATATCCGGTATTACAATTAAACAAAATGAAGCATTCAGAAATCGTAGAATTGTCAACAGAGGAATTAGTGGCCAAGATCACAGATGAAAAGGCTACCCTCACGAAATTGAAATTTGCACATGCTGTTTCCGCGATAGAGAATCCGAACCGGATTAAGCAAACCCGCAAGAATGTTGCGCGGTTGCTGACCGAGCTGACGAAGCGCAGGAACGCCGAAAAGGCGGCCAGCGCAACTACCGAAACAGCCGCTGAGGCATAAACATCAAAGTCGAAATGGAAAGAAATTTAAGAAAAACAAGAATCGGCTTGGTAGTAAGCAACAAGATGAATAAATCCATCGTAGTGGCTGTTGAACGTAAAGTGAAACACCCTATTTATGGTAAGTTCGTGAAAAAAACTACCAAATTCAAGGCTCATGACGAAGAGAACACCTGCGGTATCGGCGATACGGTGTTGATCATGGAAACGCGTCCACTGAGCAAAACCAAGAATTGGCGTTTAGTTGAAATTTTAGAAAGGGCTAAGTAACATGGTACAACAGGAATCAAGACTCAATGTGGCCGACAACAGCGGAGCTAAAGAAGTTTTAGTGATCCGGGTGTTGGGCGGTACAGGCAAACGTTATGCATCGATTGGCGATAAGATTGTTGTAACCGTGAAAAGCGCTTTGCCTTCAGGAAACATCAAAAAAGGAACGGTTTCCAAAGCAGTGGTTGTCCGTACGAAAAAGGAAATCCGTCGTAAGGATGGCTCTTATATCCGTTTCGACGACAATGCTGCGGTATTATTGAATAATCAGGATGAACCGCGGGGAACGCGTATCTTTGGCCCGGTAGCACGGGAATTGCGTGAGAAGCAGTTCATGAAAATCGTATCATTAGCACCGGAGGTATTATAATCATGGGACAGACAAAAACATCAACGCATAAAATCAAGATCCGCACGGGAGATTTGGTGACAGTCATTTCCGGTAATTCCAAAGGCGCTCAGGGTAAGGTACTGCAGGTGCTGGTAGCTGAGAACAGGGCTATTGTAGAAGGCGTAAATATCGTAAAGAAACACACCAAGCCAAATGCGGCCAACCCGAATGGCGGTATCGTTGAAAAAGAAGCGGCCATTCATATTTCCAACCTGGCTTTTCTCGACCCTAAGTCGGGCAAGCCTACCCGCATCGGACGGAAGGTAAAAGAAGTAGACGGCAAAAAGAAAGTTGTACGCATTGCAAAAAAATCAGGGGAGGAGATCGACTAATGACTTACATACCAAGACTGAAAACAAAGTATAAGGAAGAAATCCGTACGGCGCTAAAAGAGAAATTTCAATATAAAAGCGTCATGCAGGTTCCGAAGTTGGAAAAGATTGCCATCAGCCAGGGAGTTGGCGCGGCAACTGCCGACAAGAAACTGATTGACAACGCAATTGGCGAAATGACACTGATCACTGGGCAGCAGGCAGTTGCTACGCGGTCCAAAAAGGACGTGTCTAACTTCAAACTCCGTAAAGGAATGCCGATCGGGGTGCAGGTGACGCTCCGCGACACCAAAATGTATGAGTTTCTGGACCGGTTGGTAGCGGTGGCACTGCCCCGTATCCGCGATTTCCGCGGCATCAACGACAAAGGTTTTGACGGCCGCGGCAACTATACACTGGGTATCACGGAACAAATTATCTTCCCGGAAATCAATATTGATAAAATCAACAAGATTCAGGGAATGGATATTACCTTTGTAACCAGTGCCGAGACTGACGTAGAGGCGTTGGAGCTGTTGAAACAATTCGGATTACCATTTAAAAATCAAAATACTACTACGAATGGCTAAAGAAGGAATCAAGGCGCGCGAAGTAAAGCGCGCGAGACTGGTGGCGAAATATGCGGAAAAACGGGCTGCACTTAAAGCAGCAGGCGATTACGAGGCGCTGGACAAGTTGCCTAAGAACGCCTCTCCTGTACGCCTGCACAACCGTTGCAAGCTCACCGGCCGGCCGAAAGGATACATGCGCCAGTTTGGTATTTCGCGGGTAACTTTCCGTGAAATGGCCCTGGCAGGCAAAATCCCGGGGGTAAAGAAAGCTTCCTGGTAAATTAATTGCATTTTAACCGATAATAGGTCCGATGGCCGCGGTGGCCGGCGGATACCGTTATCATAATTAAATCATACAAATGAATACAGATCCAATAGCGGATTACCTTACCCGAGTAAGGAATGCCATCAAGGCCAACCACAGGGTTGTTGAAATTCCTGCATCGAACCTGAAAAAGGAGATCACCAAGGTGCTCTTCGATAAGGGTTATATTGCAAATTATAAATTTGACGACGATACCGTGCAGGGCACTATCAAAGTTGCATTGAAGTATCATCCGATCAGCAAGATTCCAGCTATCCGCACCTTGAAACGTGTGAGCAAGCCTGGTCTGAGAAAATATGCAGGAGTAGACAACATACCGCGCGTACTGAACGGGCTTGGTATAGCCATCCTGTCTACCTCGAAAGGGGTAATGACAGACAAAGAAGCACGTCTTCAGAATGTGGGTGGTGAAGTTTTATGTTACGTATATTAATCAGAAGGAGCACGTAAGATGTCAAGAATTGGAAAAGCACCGATCACGATACCCGCAGGCGTGACGGTTTCCGTATCAGATAAGAACCTGGTAACGGTAAAAGGACCGAAAGGCGAATTAACACAACAGGTGGACGTGGCCATTTCCGTAACACAGGAAGACGGCCAGCTGTTGGTCAAGCGCCCAACCGAACAGAAAAAACATAAAGCACTGCATGGCTTGTACCGTTCACTGCTGAATAATATGGTCGTTGGTGTAACCGAAGGATACAAAACTGTCCAGGAATTGGTGGGTGTAGGTTACCGGGCTTCTGCACAGGGCAGCACGCTGGATCTCACGCTGGGATTTTCACACCAGGTGGTACTTATCCTCCCGAAAGAGGTGAAAGTATCAACCACAGCGGAAAAGGGTAAAAACCCGACGATCACGTTGGAGTCGATAGACAAGCAGTTGTTGGGACAAGTGGCCGCAAAGATCCGTTCATTGCGCGCGCCTGAACCATATAAAGGAAAAGGTATTAAATTTGCTGGTGAGCAGCTGCGTCGTAAAGCAGGTAAATCAGCAGCTAAAAAATAGTAATTGTCATGGCAGGAAAAAAATTATCGCGTAGGGAGCGAATCAAAAAAGGCATCCGGAAGCGCCTTGCCGGGTCTGCTGAACGCCCACGCTTATCGGTATACCGGAGCAATAAAGGAATCTATGCACAGGTGATTGATGACATCAGCGGAGTAACCCTGGTGTCGGCTTCATCCCTGGCAAAGGATTTTTCGACTACAGGCAACAAGGTGGAGCAATCCAAGGCAGTTGGTAAGTTGATCGGAGAGAAGGCAATCGCAGCAGGAATCAGTAAAGTAGTTTTTGACCGTAATGGGTACTTGTATCACGGCCGTGTGAAATCACTGGCAGATGGCGCCCGCGAAGCCGGTTTGGATTTTTAATCATCAGGAAATGTCATTAAGCAATATAAAACGAGTAAAATCGAGCGAGATCGAATTAAAAGATCGCTTAGTAAGCATCCAGCGTGTGGCGAAGGTAACCAAAGGCGGCCGGACGTTCAGTTTTTCGGCTATCGTGGTTGTAGGTGATGAGCAGGGTGTGGTAGGATACGGACTGGGAAAGGCCAAAGAGGTGACGGAAGCCATCACGAAAGGCATAGACGATGCGAAGAAGAACCTGATTAAGGTGCCCATTATCAAGGGAACCGTACCACATGAGCAACGCGGAAAATACGCCGGAGGCAATGTGCTGATCAAACCAGCGGTTCACGGTACGGGTGTACTGGCCGGCGGTGCAATGCGTGCCGTATTGGAAAGTGCCGGGGTAACCGACGTATTGGCAAAATCGCTGGGATCGTCCAACCCGCACAACGTAGTTAAGGCAACCATCGATGCGTTGCTGAAAATGCGCGATGCGCGTACCGTAGCCCAACAGCGCGGTGTTGATTTAAATAAGGTATTTAACGGATAAGCATCATGGCAAAAATCAAGATCACCCAGATTAAGAGCGTCATCGATCGTAGTGAACGCCAAAAAAGAACCATCAAAGCCCTGGGGTTGCGCAAAATCAACCACAGTGTGGAAGTGGAGGCTACACCATCCATTATCGGTATGGTACGTAAGGTAAATCACCTGGTAGCCGTAGAGCAAGTATAAAACCGGCACACGAGAAAAGAGATTCCCTCTTTTCTCGGTGTTAACCATTAATCGCTGCATCTGTATAGTGAAAGCGAAGATGCAGCACAACGTGAATTGTAAAGATGAACTTAAGTAATCTAAAACCCGCAGAAGGATCGGTAAAGAACAAAAAGCGTATTGGCCGTGGTACAGGGTCAGGCCGCGGTGGTACATCTACCCGCGGACACAAAGGAGCGGGCTCCCGTTCCGGTAACAGCACCAAGATCGGTTTTGAAGGTGGCCAGATGCCCCTGCAGCGCCGCTTGCCGAAGTACGGATTTAAGAACCCGAACCGGGTGGAATACGTGGGTGTTAACCTCGACGTATTGCAGAGCCTGGTGGAAAAGTATAACCTGACTTCCATCGATTTCGACACCTTCAAATCACATGGTTTGGTTTCTAAGAATGATGTGGTGAAGATTCTGGGACGGGGCGAATTGAAATCAAAAGTTGAAGTGACCGCGCATGCATTTTCTGCCACTGCGCAACAAGCGATTGAAGCAGCAGGGGGCTCGATTGTAAAACTTTAATACATGAAGAAGCTAATCACAACCTTAACCAATATTTGGAAAATTGATGATTTAAGAACGCGTATCCTGAATACGCTCTTATTTCTTCTGATATACCGTATCGGTTGTCATATTGTATTGCCGGGCGTTAACCCGGATGCGCTGAAAACGGAAGCTAAGGAAGGCCTGCTTGGGCTGCTGGACATGTTTGCCGGTGGGTCATTTTCCCGTTCGGCCATCTTTGCGCTGGGGGTAATGCCTTATATCTCGGCGTCTATCGTTGTCCAGCTGCTGGGCATTGCGGTACCGTATTTCCAGAAATTGCAGAAGGAGGGTGAAAGCGGCCGGAAGAAGATGACGCAGATCACGCGTTACCTGACACTGGCGATTACGCTGGTACAATCCATCGCCTACGTGCGTACGCAGATAGACGACGCAGCGAAGATGATCGGCGACCCGATGTTTACGATCCTGTCAGCGTTTGTACTGACGGCCGGAACGTTGTTTGTGATGTGGCTGGGTGAGAAAATCACCGATAAGGGAATTGGAAACGGAATCTCGCTGATTATCATGGTGGGGATTATTGCACAGCTTCCGAGCGGGATTACCGCGGAATGGTTTTCCCGGATGAGCACCGGTGGCGGTGGACCTATTCCCCTGCTATTGGAGTTTGTTGCGTTGTTCTTTGTGGTGATCTTTACCATATTGATCGTACAGGGTGTGCGCAAAATACCGGTTCAGTACGCAAAGAAAATCGTGGGAAATAAGCAATATGGCGGAGTGCGGCAGTATATCCCCCTGAAGGTAAACGCTGCCGGGGTAATGCCGATCATTTTTGCCCAGGCAATTATGTTTGTGCCGATGAGCCTGAGCCAGTTTTTCCCTGACCTGCAGTCGTCATTCCTGACTTCGCTGAGCAACTATACCTCCGTGGCTTATAATGTGACATTTGCCTTTTTAATCATTGCCTTTACGTTTTTTTATACGGCAATCATGGTTAATCCGCAGCAGATGTCGGAAGACATGAAGAAAAACGGTGGTTTTATTCCGGGTATAAAACCGGGACATGCAACGAACTATTTCATTGACAGTGTAATTTCGAAGATTACCCTGCCCGGCGCCATCTTTTTGGCGATCATTGCGATATTACCCGCTATTGCAAGTCTTTTTGGTGTTAACCAGCAGTTTGCACATTTTTACGGCGGTACATCCCTGTTGATCCTGGTGGGTGTGGTATTGGATACACTGCAGCAGATCGAAAGCCACCTGCTGATGCGTCATTACGACGGACTGATGAAGACAGGCCGGATTAAGGGACGTACATCCGCTGTGGCTTCCGGACCGACACAGTCGGTGATATAGCCTTTAGCATGTCTAAAGTTTACTACAAATCGGCTGAAGATATTGAGCAGTTGCGTAAGGCGGCTACCGTACTTTCCCAACTGCTTGGTGAAATAGCAAAGGAAATCAGGCCCGGTATTACCACCGGATCGCTGGATAAACTCGCTTACGATTACATTCACGATCACGGCGGCCGGCCAGCATTTCTGAATTACCAGGGATTCCCTAATTCGCTTTGTATATCGGTCAACGATCAGGTAGTACACGGCATTCCGGGAGACTATGAGTTACGTGACGGCGATATCGTATCGGTAGATGGTGGGGTGGAGCTGAATAATTACATCAGCGATTCCGCTTATACGTTTGCGGTGGGGGAAGTGAGTGACGAGGTCAGCCAGCTGCTTCGCGTAACACTGGAATCGCTCAACCTGGCTACTAAACAGGCCGTAACCGGAAAACGGGTTGGCGATATCGCTTACACTGTTCAGGAGCATGTGGGCCAGTATGGTTACGGGATTGTCCGTGAACTGGTCGGACACGGGGTAGGCTATAAGTTGCATGAAAAACCTGAGGTACCCAATTACGGTAAAAGGGGATCGGGTGTTAAGCTGGAGGAGGGACTGGTCATCTGTATTGAGCCGATGATTAACCTCGGAAAAGCGGCCGTGAAGTTCTGGGACGATGGATGGACGGTGAGTACAGCGGACGGCAAGCCTTCCGCGCACTTTGAACATATGGTGGCGATAAAGAAGGGAGAGCCGGATGTCCTCACCACTTTTGCTTATATTGAAGAAGTTTTGAGTAAAAACAATTGACATTGCGTTTTTTTTGCTTATCTTTGCATCCCTGTTTGTGCGGGGGTATAATCAGATAATAATCAAGACTATATGGCGAAACAATCCTCGATTGAGCAAGACGGAGTTATCAAAGAAGCGCTTTCCAATGCGATGTTTCGTGTAGAATTGGAAAACGGACATGAAATCATCGCCCATATATCGGGTAAAATGCGCATGCATTACATCAAAATTTTACCGGGCGACCGGGTTAAGCTGGAGATGTCGCCTTACGATTTGACAAAAGGAAGAATTACATATCGCTACAAATAAAAAGTGGCGTTTGATATGAAATAATAAACGATCATGAAAGTCAGAGCATCCATAAAAAAACGCAGCGCGGATTGCAAGATCATCCGTCGCAAAGGCAAAGTATTTGTAATCAATAAGAAGAACCCGAAGTTTAAACAACGCCAGGGTTAATTAACAATAATAATCGCTTAAGAAATATATGGCAAGGATCGCGGGTATAGATTTACCTAAAAACAAGAGAGGGGAAATTGGCCTCACGTATATTTACGGAATTGGCCGTTCAACCGCCCAACGTATTTTGAACAAAGCCGGCATCGACTACGATGTGAAGGTACAGGAATGGGATGACGAACAGCTTTCGGCTATCCGTAATATCATTAACGAAGAGATCAAAGTCGAAGGAGCGCTTCGCTCTGAGGTTCAATTGAATATCAAACGTCTGATGGATATCGGCTGCTATCGTGGCCTCCGTCATCGTAAGCACCTGCCTGTTCGGGGACAGCGGACGAAGAACAACTCGCGTACACGCAAAGGAAAACGTAAGACCGTTGCAAACAAGAAGAAAGCGACCAAATAATAATTGAATACAATGGCGAAGAGTAAAAAAGTAAGCAAGAAGCGTGTTGTGGCGATTGAGCCGGTTGGCGAGGCCCACATTAATGCTACGTTTAATAATATCATCATCACCCTTACCAATAGCCAGGGACAGACCATCTCATGGTCAAGTGCCGGTAAAATGGGTTTCCGGGGTTCTAAGAAAAACACTCCGTATGCAGCTTCTCAAGCGGCTTCGGATTGCGGTAAGGTTGCACATGACCTGGGCCTGCGTAAGGTAGAGGTGTTTGTAAAAGGTCCGGGAGCCGGACGTGAATCTGCTATCCGTACGCTGCAAAGCTCAGGAATTGAGGTGACTACCATTAAGGACATCACCCCGCTTCCGCATAACGGATGCCGCCCTCCGAAACGCAGAAGGGTATAAACAAACAAGTAATATATTTTTTAAAGCTAAGATTCATCAGCTACAGGCTGCATGATACTTTAAATCCAACGGTAATATGGCCAGATATACAGGACCAAAGTCCAAAATCGCACGTAAGTTCAGGGAACCTATTTTCGGACCTGATAAAGCATTAGAACGTAAAAACTATCCTCCGGGACAACACGGTGCTTCGCGCCGCCGGGGTAAACAATCGGAATATGCCGTCCAGTTGCTGGAAAAGCAAAAGGCGAAATATACGTATGGCGTACTTGAACGCCAGTTTGCCAATCTGTTCGCGAAAGCTTCTTCCAAGCAAGGTATCACCGGTGAGGTTTTCCTGAAATTACTGGAAGCACGGTTGGATAATACCGTATACCGTTTGGGCATTGCCCCCACCCGTTCGGCAGCACGCCAGCTGGTCGGACACAAACACATCACCGTAAATGGTGAAGTGGTTAATATCCCGTCTTACAGCCTTCGCCCCGGCGATGTGGTAACGGTACGCGAACGTTCTAAGTCACTGGAAGCAATCACCAACGCGGTAGCCGGAAGGAAAATCAATAAATTCAGCTGGCTGGAATGGGATGCCAATGAATTGAGCGGAAAATTCCTGAATTACCCGGAGCGTTCGGAGATCCCCGAGAATATAAAAGAAAACTTAATTGTCGAATTGTATTCGAAATAAGTAATGCAGGGGAATAGCACACGTCGGTATGATCAGGTGCTTTTCCTCGTGTATAACAATTAGTTTTTAGTTTTAGTGTAAACAACTTAAGAAGAAATAATGGCAATCTTAGCATTTCAAAGACCCGATAAAGTTATCATGCAGAAGTCCACGGACTTTGATGGCACGTTTGAGTTTCGGCCATTGGAACCGGGTTTCGGTGTGACCATTGGTAATGCTTTACGCCGTATTTTATTGTCCTCGTTGGAAGGATATGCAATTACGTCGATTCGTTTTTCGGGAGTATCGCATGAGTTCTCGACGATTAAGGGTGTGGTGGAAGACGTTACGGAGATCATCCTTAACCTGAAACAGGTACGGTTCAAGAAAACCGGTGAATTGGGTGATTCGGAGAAAATTTTCATGGTAATCAATGGACAGACCCAATTGAGCGCCGGTGATATTACCAACTTCTCCACCAATTTCACGGTGCTGAATCCAGACCTGGTTATCTGTAATCTGGAGAATTCGGTTACCCTTGAAGTTGAGATCAACGTTGCCAAAGGACGCGGCTATATTAATGCCGAGGAAAATAAGGTGGCGGACGGCCCGGTGGGACTGATTGCAGTAGACTCTATCTTTACCCCGATCAAGAACGTAAAATATACCATCGAGAATTTCCGGGTTGAGCAAAAGACCGACTATGAGAAGCTTTTGCTGGATATCACTACGGATGGCTCTATTCATCCGGAAGATGCATTGAAAGATGCCGCGCGAATCCTGATCCAGCATTTCATGCTGTTCTCGGATGAAAACATGCTGCTTGAATCGCAGGCGAAAGAGGAGACGAAGGTAGTGGACGAAGAGATTCTGCACATGCGTAAAATCCTCAAAACGGAGCTGGTCGACTTAGACCTGTCGGTACGCGCACTGAACTGCCTGAAAGCTGCGGATATCCGCACGCTGGCTGAGCTGGTAACGTATGATGTGGCAGACATGTTGAAGTTTAGGAACTTCGGTAAAAAATCATTGAGTGAAATCCAGGAATTGGTGAAGTCAAAGGGATTGTCTTTTGGTATGAACCTGGGCAAATACAAACTCGACGAAGAATAATAACAACGCCACCCAGGTGGCACAATATTTAGCGACCTGTTGCATAATTCCCTCCGATTGTATCGGGGACGGTATGCACAAATTAACAAAGTACAATGAGACACGGAAAAAAATTCAACCATTTAGGCCGCACAGCAAGTCATCGTAATGCGATGTTGGCAAACATGGCTACATCGCTGATTAAGCACAAGCGCATTACCACTACATTGGCAAAGGCGAAGGCCCTGCGTAAATATGTAGAACCCCTGATTACGAAATCGAAAAATGATACGACGCATTCGCGGCGTACGGTATTCAGCTACTTGCAGGACAAGGATGCCATTACGATTCTGTTCCGTGAAATTTCAGAAAAAGTGGCGGATCGTCCAGGAGGATATACCCGGATTATTAAACTGGAAAACCGGTTAGGTGATAACGCGGAAATGGCGTTTATCGAGCTGGTTGACTATAATGAGGTTTACAAGAAAGGCGGAGAAACTGCTGATCGGAAGGGTACCCGACGACGCGGAGGTAAAAAGAAACCGGCCGCAGCACAGGCTGAAGTGGAAACGAACGTTGCAGCAGCTGAGGAAGCTCCTGTAGCAGAAGTACCGGAAGCAGCGGCTCCTGTAGCGGAAGCGGCAGCTGAACAAGCGGAATCCACAGAAACGGAAGAAACGCCCAAGAAGGATAAAGATGAAGAATAAGTAATGCCGAAAGGCATGAGCGACAACCCGTTTTTTGGAATCAAAAAACGGGTTTTTTGTTGCTTTTTAGTTGATGTTGTCTTCGTCAATATTGTACATTTGTTAACGATTATCTAAAAAAGAAATGAATCTATTTGATGTTTATCCCCTTAATCCCGTCGAAATTGTAAAGGCGCAGGGTAGCGCCGTCTGGGACGCCCAGGGTAATGAATACCTGGACTTATACGGCGGTCACGCCGTTATTTCCATCGGACACACGCATCCCCATTATGTAAAACGCATTACCGATCAGCTGCAGCAGATCGGTTTCTACTCGAATTCGGTGGAAATGCCGCTGCAGCGGGAACTGGCACAACGCCTCGGCAAGACTTCGGGGAAAGAAGGTTATCAGCTCTTTATTTGCAATTCCGGCGCTGAAGCAAATGAAAATGCGTTGAAACTGGCCTCTTTTCATAATGGAAGGAAGAAGATAATTGCATTCAGCGGCGCGTTCCACGGGCGTACCTCGCTTGCCGTGGCAGCAACCGATAATCCGAAGATTGTAGCGCCGGTCAACGAAACGGAAAACGTGGTGTTCTTGCCCTTTAATGACGAGACTGCGCTGGAGCAGGCTTTTGCTGCCTATGGTGAAACGGTTTCGGCCGTGATCATCGAGGGGATCCAGGGTGTTGGCGGTATTCGGGTGGCTACCGACGGTTTCCTCCGGAAAATCCGGGCGCTGACGACGCAATATGGATCGGTGTTCATTGCTGATTCGGTGCAGTGTGGTTACGGACGTACGGGTAAGTTCTACTCGCATGACCATGCGGGGATCGAGGCTGATATCTATAGCATGGCTAAAGGCATGGGTAATGGATTTCCGATAGGAGGTATTGCCATTTCGCCAAATATCAAACCCTGGTATGGCATGCTCGGGACGACTTTTGGCGGCAATCACCTGGCCTGCGCTGCTGCACTGGCTGTATTGGAGGTGATTGAGCAGGAGCAGCTGATCGCGAATGCCGGACGGGTGGGTGACTACCTCGTAAACGAGCTGCGGAAGTTTGACCGGGTGAAGGAAGTGCGGGGACGGGGTTTAATGATCGGGATCGATCTGCCCGAGGAGCTCGCAGGGGTCCGGAAAGATTTATTGGCCAAAAACCGTATCTTCACGGGCGAAGCTAAACCGAACGTCATTCGGCTGCTTCCGGCGTTGGGGATAACACAGGCCCATGCCGACCATTTTCTGGAGGCACTGCAGGAAAGACTTAGTGCATTGTAGCACGGAATGGAATTAAATTAATTGATCAATGAAACAATTTTTTTCGGTGGCCGATGTCGATGACCTGTCAGGCATCGTAGACGAGGCACTCTGGTTAAAGCAACATCCCTTTGCCCATGAACAGTTGGGTAAACGGAAAACACTGGGATTGATTTTCCTGAATCCCAGCTTACGTACACGGCTGAGCACGCAGCGCGCGGCAACAAACCTGGGAATGGAAGTGATGGTGATGAATATGGACAAAGACGGCTGGACGCTCGAAACCCGCGAAGGCGTAACCATGAACGGGACCACCGTGGAGCATATCCGGGAAGCTGCCGCTGTAATGGGCCAGTATTGTGAGATTCTGGGCATGCGATCGTTTCCGAAATTGCAGGACCGGGAAGAAGATTACAGCGAGGACTACTTTAAGAAGTTTATGCGATACTGCCAGGTACCGGTAGTTAGCCTGGAAAGCGCAACGCGGCACCCGCTGCAAAGCTTTACTGATTTGATTACCATCCGTGAGCACTGGCAGCAACCGGCTAAGCCCCGGGTGGTGCTGGCATGGGCTCCCCACGTGAAAGCGCTGCCCCAGGCGGTACCCAATTCCTTCTCGGAATGGATGTGCCGTGCGCAGGAGGAGGGGCTCGTTGAGTTTACCATTGCGCATCCCGAGGGCTACGCGCTTGCACCTCAATTTACAGCTGGTGCCGCCGTTACCCATAACCTGGACGATGCGCTGACTGGGGCGGATTTTGTTTACGTGAAGAATTGGTCGTCTTACACCGATTACGGGAAAATCATTCCCGTCAATGAAAATTGGCTGTTGGACCGGTCGCGATTGGATATAACCAATGAAGCTAAGGTAATGCATTGCCTTCCGGTACGCCGGGATCTGGAGCTGGCATCCGACGTGCTGGACAGTCCTCATTCACTGGTGATCCAGGAAGCGGGAAATCGGGTATGGGCTGCGCAGACCGTACTAAAACGCATACTGGAACAGTTGTAACCGCCCTTAGGGGCTGGTGTATAAATAGTAAAATGGACAAGAACACGATGACTTCGTCAAGGTTATTCATTATTAAGATCGGTGGAAATGTAATTGACGATCCGGACCAGTTAGCGGGGTTCCTGGAAAAATTTGCGGCGCTCCCCGAAAGGAAAATCCTGGTGCATGGAGGTGGCAAGATCGCAACCCGGATGGCGGCCGACCTGGGTATCCAGGCCCGCATGGTGGATGGCCGCCGCATTACCGATGAGCAGATGCTCCGTGTGGTAACGATGGTGTATGCCGGATTAACCAACAAACAGCTTGTTGCCACGCTGCAGGCAAAGGGCTGCAATGCCATCGGGCTCAGTGGCGCCGATGGAAACAGCATTACCGCCGTAAAGCGACCGGTCAGGGATATCGATTACGGATGGGTGGGCGACCTGCATGTGGATTCGGTAAATGCCACGGGTTTGGCCAACTTACTGGAGGATGGCTTTACCCCTGTCTTTTCGGCCATTACACACGACGGACAGGGCCAGCTGCTGAATACGAATGCGGACACCATTGCCTCCGCGCTGGCGGTGGCGATGGCGGGAATGTATCCTACGTCATTGGTGTATTGTTTTGAGAAAAAGGGCGTGCTGCGGAATATCGAAGATGCCGATTCGGTCATACCGGAAATCCCCGCAGGCGAATTTGAACAGCTGAAAGCAACGGGCGTCATCGCCGATGGCATGATCCCTAAATTGCACAATGCGTTTGAAGCGATTTCAAAAGGGGTCAGCGAAGTGTATGTGGGCAGCGCGGACGACCTGCAGTTGCTGGCACAGCAGAAATTCGGGACACGCATGGTTGAATAAACGAATATTTGATTAATCATCATACTGCAATGAACAACATAACCATTATCGGGAGCGGAAACATCGGCCTTTCGTTGGCCAGGGGCCTGGTTGATAAAGCGTATTGCCATGCGGAGGAAATCACATTGACCCGCCGGAACCTGAAATCACTTTCCGAAGAAGCAGCGAAGGGATTTAAGGTTAGTGACAATAACAAAGCGGCAATTTATGATGCCGATGTCATTGTGCTTGCGGTACTTCCGCAACAGTTAAAGAAAGTACTGGACGAGATCTCGGCTGCGATTGTGCCTGAAAAGCAGATTGTGGTATCGGTGATTTCCGGCGTGACCTGTGCGGACATCCGCCGGGAGTTGGGTGATCATGTGCAGGTAATCCGGGTGATGCCCAACACGGCGATTGCCATTGGCCAGTCCATGACCTGCATTGCCTCCGACAACGCTGCCGAAGAACAGCTGGAGCGCGTCACCAGGATGTTTGAAACAGTGGGTTTGGTGGTCACCATCAACGAGGACCTCATGACGTCTGCTACGGCGTTGTGCGCGTGCGGGATCGCCTTTTTCCTGCGGAGCATACGGGCGGCTTCACAGGGCGGGGTTGAAATTGGTTTTCATGCCCACGATGCGCTTAAGATGGCTGTGCAGACGGCAAAGGGCGCAGCCGACCTGTTACTGCAGACGCAAAGCCACCCCGAGCGTGAAATTGACAAAGTAACTTCTCCAAAGGGTTGCACGATAGCAGGGCTGAATGAAATGGAACACAACGGGTTCAGTTCGGCGTTCATCAAAGGCATCAAATTATCTGCGCTTAAGGCAGGCGAATTATACCATGATTGATCGGGAAAAACTGGTGCGGGATAGCACGGATCTGTTACGGGACCTGATTCGGATTCCATCGTTTAGCAAAGAAGAGAATCAAACGGGGGATACCATCGAGCGTTTCCTGCAGCAGCGGGGGGTTAAGACACATCGCAAGTGCAACAATGTGTGGGCGTATAACAAGCATTACGACACTGCGAAGCCCACCATATTACTCAATTCGCATCATGATACAGTAAAGCCGAATAGCGGTTATACGCGGAACCCGTTTTCTCCGGATGTGGAGGAGGGTAAATTGTTCGGCCTTGGGAGTAACGATGCCGGAGGGTGCCTGGTTTCCCTGATGGCTGTATTTCTGCATTTTTATGCTCAGGAAAACCTGAAATATAATTTCTGCCTGGCAGCCTCGGCGGAAGAGGAAATCTCGGGTCTTAACGGCCTGGAATTGATCGTCCCTGATTTAGGGCCGCTGGACTTCGCTATTGTAGGTGAACCTACGCTGATGCAGCTGGCCGTTGCCGAACGCGGACTGATGGTGCTGGATTGCGTGGCGCACGGCAAGGCCGGACACGCGGCACGCGAAGAGGGGGATAACGCCATATATAAGGCACTTAAAGATATCGAGTGGTTTAACACGTATCGCTTTCCCAAAGAATCGGATGCCTTTGGCCCGGTTAAGATGAGCGTTACGGTTATACACGCAGGCTCCCAGCACAACGTGGTGCCCGCTAGGTGTGAATTTGTGGTGGATGTCCGGGTGACGGACGCTTACCGCAATGAGGAGGTACTGGATATCATCCGGCAGCACGTGTCCTGCGAAGTAAAGCCGCGGTCCACGCGGCTGAAACCCTCGTCCATTTCCAAAGAGCACCCTGTGGTAATGGCAGGGATGGCATTGGGGCGTACAACATACGGATCCCCGACAACCAGCGATCAGGCGTTGCTGGATATTCCTTCGCTAAAGCTGGGCCCGGGGGACTCCGCCCGGTCGCATATGGCCGATGAGTTTATTTATATCGATGAAATCGAAGCGGGTATCGGATTGTATATCGATATCCTGCGGCACGTGGTCGAATAGCCCGACTATAGCTTCAAACGGATCCCTGCCTTATTTAATCCGTGCGTGATAAAGACACAGCACATGGCCAGTGCGAGCGACTTGGCCAACCCGACCGCACCGGTTAATAACTCCGGAGGAAACCTGAAATTGACCAGCCGGAATAACGCATAGAGCAAATAAGGAATGAGGTAACACAGCAGCGTGTCGGTTCCGGCGGGCCTGATCAAATTAAACCAGTTCTGCTTTCCATAACCGTCGGCAATCCAGTAAATCACTACAAAGGCCAGGAGGGTGATCGCGCTGCAAAGGAATAGCCACGCGGGGGTTTCACCCAGTTTGGCGATCCCCCAGTAAGGGCGCGTAAGCCCGGCCAGCGCAACGAGGACTGCCGCTGCCAGGATAAAAATCAGGGTCATCTTTACCTGGCGTTGCTGTTTTTGATAATGGCGGAATGTAACGGCTGTCAATACGCCGCCCATGGCGAGTCCAGGCAGTGTACCGCCGAGGATTGCATGGGGTATCAGTGAGAAGATGCCTCCTGTGGGTATTAAATTCGCAGCGGAGCAGAGGCTCAATACGGCGAATAATAGCCATCCGATAAGGAGTCCGGCCAGGCGGTCTCCGGAAAGTATGACAACCAGCGCGCTTGCCAGGTATGACCACCCGATAAGCCCTAATATTCCCCACCATTTCGGGGCAAAGTATTGTAATGTTTCAGGCGTGCCCCCGCGGTAGATCACGGCAAGCACAAGCAACGTCGCAATCCCTAAACCCTTGAGCCCGTAAACCAACGACCTCGACAACGTCTTCGGATAGCTGTTCCAGATGAGGATGAAGGCGATGCAACATAGCGGGTTCCATAGCCATCGCGGAATTGGCATGGCTGCCGCATTTATCGACTCGCCATTGACCAGAAATACACCCATTGCGAGCAACGCGACGGTGCGGACCAGGACGTGCTGTACCAGTTGCCAGGGGGTTGCTCCCTGTTTTCTCCGCGCGCGTATGGCAAAAGGCAATGACATGCCGACGATGAATAAAAAAGCTGGGAAAATAGTATCTGCCAATCCCATGCCGTCGACACCCCGTTCGACATGCCCCAGCCAATCGGGAATATTGTTTAGAGACCAAAGGTCGTTTACAAAAATCATCAGCACCATGGTCAATGCCCTGAGGATATCGATGGACGCAATGCGTGTAGAAACGGAGGGAGGAGTAACGGACATGGGCTATGGTTTGGTAATCTCGATAGGTGCCTGGTTTGGATGGGCCGCATATTGCACATATACCCCTGCGGTGTCCTGCTCCGCCGGGACCAATTGTTCCTTATTTCCCTGCCTGACTTTTACGGTGTTACCGGCCGTGCCGAGCTCCGCGGGAAGATAGGTCTTTAGGGTAAGCGGTATGGCGTACTTCGAAGTGTCCAGCTGATGGGTCAGCCTGACCGTAACGCGGGTATCGTCTATTTCGGTGTCGACCGTAGCATCCATCCGTTGCCTCATGTATCGGGCAACATCTCCGAATGTAGCAACCCAGGCGTCATTTTCTGCCTTGATATACTGGAAGTACGTATTAAGTAATTCACTGTCTACTGCCTCCCAGCCGATGCCGTCTATTCCATGGAAAACCAATACCAGCCAAATATTCCCCTGGGTTGTCGCTGTATCCACCCATGCTTTCATTTCGGCAAGGGTTGTCCGGGTGTAGGCTCCGCGTTGCCATTGTACGTATTCCTTATCGGCATATCGTGTTGGGGAGGTTTTATTTCCGCGGTTCAGTTCTTCCAGAAAGGGTTCCGGCATCCGGTTTCTTGCCGCGGGGTATAATCGGTTGATGTGTTCAACTGCCCGGGGATCTTCGGTACCGTAAGGCCCCTCGGCCGAGAACGTATGGGCGGGACCAAGATGCGTTAATATGTCTTCTTTGCTCTTTTCCAGTTCGTACAGCATGTTTTCCTCATCGAGTACGGCGAGATAAGGGTGGGTAACGGTATGGCTTCCAAACTCGTGGCCCTGATCAGCAAACGTATTAAGATCATCCCAGGTAATGCCTGCGGCCTCCGATACTTCATTGCTTTGTTCGCTTCCGGAAGGCAGTTCGCCCTTCCTGATCCGGCTATATGCTTCATCTATTACTTGGTAAGCCGCCGTTGTATCGCCCGCTTCAAACCGACCGCCTGCCTGGGTATGATAGGTTAATCCGCCTTTGTATCCCGCAAAGGCAATAGCAGAGGTGCGTTCAAAGAAATTTTGTTTATTGGTGGCTACTTTAGCGGTTTCCGCAATTATTTCGGCTACCGGCCGGCCGATAAAGCGGCCCTGGTAACTGGATCCTGGAATCTGGCCGGTAATGATAAAAAATGTGCCCGGCAGTTCCAGCGCGTTCATAATGGGCATTGCCTTTTTGAACTGATTGATTGACCCGTCATCGTAGGTAATGGATACTGCTGTTTTTTTTCCCTGCGGCCATTTCATGATTTCAGTGTGTCCGGTCCGATGCGTGGGGCCGGTACACCCGGTATAAAGTAGCACCGCTAAGGCGATAATGCCGGTTTTTGCTTGATTAGTCATCATATTGAAACATAATGTCAGTGCCGGCCGTTGTACCCGTGTACAACGCCATATAATTGGTTATTAGGGTTATGTTACTCAAACTTAGGGAAAGTTGACTGAATATGCAAGCGATAGGCAGACTGTGGTTAGTCATTTTCGGGTGGTTCCCGAAAGTCTTCCTTTTATCGGATATGCAGTATTAATGATGAAATGATGTAAAAATTCTTTTTTTGACAGTTAGGTTTTATCTTTATTCATTGGAGATTATTAATTATGCAGATCACATTAGAGAACAAATATGCCGTGGTGTGCGGCAGTACGCAGGGTATCGGCCTGGAGGTGGCGCGGGTGCTCGCCGGGTTAGGTGCCACTTGTATTTTGCTGGCCCGGAATGAAGAGAAACTACAACAGGCTGTCGCCTCATTGCCAGATGCCGATGGACAACGGCATGATTATGCAGTAGCTGATTTCAGTGACATCGAATCGGTAGGACAGGCAATCGACCGGATTGTCCGGGACTATCCGGTTGAAATATTGATAAATAATACCGGCGGGCCTGCACCGGGTGCATTGCAGGATGCCACCCTGGAAGCGTTTGAGCGTACCTTCCGGCAACACGTGCTGTGTAACCAACGGTTGGCCATGGCCGTACTTCCATCCATGGAAACAACAGGCTACGGACGCATTATTAATATTATTTCCACGTCAGTGAAAACACCATTGCCCAATCTGGGCGTATCCAATACCATTCGCGGAGCCGTTGCTTCGTGGGCTAAAACTTTGGCCAATGAAGTGGGGCAGTACGGGATTACGGTGAATAATGTCCTGCCGGGGTATACCGATACCGACCGGCTTACCGGCCTATTGGAGCATTTGGCAACGCAGCGCGGACAGCGATTAACTGCAGTGAGGGGAGAAATGGAAATGGGTATACCACTCCGGCGCATTGGCCGGCCGGAGGAAATTGCTCAGGTCGTTGCCTTCCTGGCCTCTCCGGCGGCATCATACGTGACCGGGACGAGCATACCCGTGGATGGCGGCAAAACGCCCACCATATAAAGGCTATAATTCTTCCAGTTTTTCTGCAGAAACTTCGGCCTTGATTTTACCTTCCAGTTCATCCATCAGGTCGGGGTTGTCCAGCAACAGGCTTTTCACGGCGTCGCGACCCTGTCCAAGCTTGGTATCTCCATAGCTGAACCAGGAACCGGATTTTTTAATGATGTTGAAATCGACGCCGAGGTCGATAATCTCGCCTGCCTTGGAAATGCCTTCGCCAAATAGGATGTCAAATTCCGCAATACGGAAGGGGGGCGCTACCTTATTTTTGACGATCTTCACTTTTACGCGGTTTCCGGCTACCTCATCGGCATCCTTAATCTGCGCCATGCGCCGGATATCAAGACGTACGGATGCGTAGAATTTAAGTGCGTTACCGCCGGTTGTGGTTTCGGGGTTACCGAACATCACGCCAATTTTTTCACGTAATTGGTTGATGAATATGCAGCAGCAGTTGGTTTTGGAAATGGTACCGGTGAGTTTACGCAGTGCCTGCGACATTAACCGCGCCTGGAGTCCCATCTTCGAGTCGCCCATCTCCCCTTCGATTTCCCCTTTGGGCACCAATGCGGCAACAGAGTCAATGACAATTACATCGATTGCTCCGGAGCGGATCAGATTGTCGGCAATTTCCAGTGCCTGCTCCCCGTTGTCCGGTTGGGAAATCAATAAGTTCTCGATATCCACACCGAGTTTGCGTGCGTAATATTTGTCAAAAGCATGTTCCGCATCGATAATGGCGGCAATGCCGCCTTTCTTCTGCGCTTCTGCTATAATATGGGTAGCCAGGGTGGTTTTACCGGACGATTCCGGGCCATAAATTTCAATGACACGGCCTTTCGGTACCCCGCCAATTCCCAATGCGATATCTAAACCAATGGAGCCGGTGGAAATGGAGTCGATTGGCTCAACGGCTGCATCACCTAACTTCATAATGGTACCCTTGCCATATGATTTCTCCAGTTTGTCCAGGGTGAGCTGCAGCGCTTTTAACTTGTCTTGATTACTCATAACTTTAGTAATTGTTTGTCCAAAGGTAAGGTTTGTATTTTTATTTTACTAATTTTTTTCGTTTTCAGGAGGCTGATAACCTACTGGGGTTCGCCAACCGCCTTTTTCCGTTTCGTTCCCGGCATCCGATTCCGTTCATAATACCGGCACATCCAGGTGATGGGGCATTCCTCGCACTTCGGTTTCCGTGCGATACAGACATATCGTCCATGTAGGATGAGCCAGTGATGCGCGATGGCAAGTGTTTCCCGGGGTAAATACTTGACCAGTTGTTTTTCCACCGCCAACGGTGTCTTGGCATCAACCAGCCCGATCCGGTTGGCTACCCGGAACACGTGGGTATCCACCGCAATAGCGGGGGCCTGGTAAATGACCGATGCAATGACGTTGGCTGTCTTCCGGCCCACGCCGGGCAGCTTTTGCAGGTCGTTTACTTCTTCGGGAATAACGCCGTTAAAATCAGCCAGTAGTTTCTGCGCCATGCCAACCAGGTGCTTTGCTTTATTGTTTGGATAGCTTACGCTTTTGATATAAGAATAGACTTCATCGACTGAACTGGCTGCAAGGGTCTCGGCATCGGGATAGCGTGCAAATAGGGCTGGGGTCACCTGGTTAATCCGCTTATCCGTGCATTGGGCCGAGAGTATGACGGCCACGAGCAGCTCATACGGGTTGTGGTAATTCAGCTCGGTCTGTGCATCCGGATTATGCGTGGAGAAATAGTCCACAAACGCGCGGTAACGGTCTTTTTTGAGCATAGCCAAACTTACCGAAAAGCCGGTTTATTTCCAACGCCAAATGTAAAGATCCGGCGCAAAAATCAACTGGTGTTGCGAGAGATCAATCCGCCTGTTCCAATTGCGTACGACGAATTGGCAACCCCGCGCAGGAAAGTCACCTTTCAGCGCGTTCGCTGGTTATTGGAATAAGCAAGGACTTTGTGAATGCTTTCCTCCCGTGGTTTTCGCAGCAGCGCATCCATGCGGTACTTAAGAAAATCATAAAACACCTTGTCGTCAGCGTCAAGTTGGGATTTTTCCTGGCTTAATGTTTTGATGACAACATGTGTAGGAGTTGTTTTAGTAGTATCTGTTTCTGTCATAAGCCGTTGTTTGGCATGTATAACGTATAACGCCATTAACGGATGAATAGTATGACAGCCGCCGTTTTTTGGTTGCTTTTATCTACCTACGGCCCTTTGATACGGCCGCTTCGGCCAACTGGATTGCTTTATAGGCATTAACCACGCCTCCGGTCACACAGATGTCGTTCATGGATACACGCATATTCCGACCATCGGGTCCGGTTACCTTTACACGCTGATTGACTCGCGTTACCGATTGCATAATGATGCGTTTGACCTCGGTGGCTGGCAATTCAGGATAATAAGAACGGATCAAGGCGGCCAGTCCCGCTACCACAGGAGCGGCCATACTGGTGCCCTGTTGGTCTTCATAGGTAGATCCCGGCATGGTGGAATGGATCTTAACCCCGGGGGCAAAGACATCCACAGACCGGCGTCCGTAATTGGAGAACGAAGCGACCAGGTCGCCGTCGTTAGTCCATTGACTGGCTCCCACTTCAATCCAGGTTGGTGCTTCGCCTTTATTGATGCCCAGGCTATCCACGTAATTCCGGTTTGGAAAATTGGGGGTTTCGTCATTGTTTTGACCATCATTCCCCGCAGCGTGCACTAACAGTACGTCGTTTTCCGCCGCAAACCGGACCGCGTCATCCACCGCCTGTTTATCCTTGCCGAACGCTTTTCCGAAACTCATATTAATGACTTTCGCGCCGTTCTCCACGGCGTACCGGATCGAATTAGCAACGTCTTTATCCCGTTCGTCGCCATCGGGAACGGTCCGCAATACCATGATACGAACGTTATCCGCCACACCTTTGATGCCGATGTCATTGTCGCGGACGGCTCCAATGATACCTGCGACGTGTGTGCCGTGATCGGCATCAGGACCGGTGACATCGGCATTGCCGTAGTACCGATCACTGCTATCCTCATAATCGTCACCCACGATATGGCGGGGGTCGAATTCTTTGTTGAGGTGGTAGTTTACCTGGTTATTAAAATACTCCACCCCTTCGGTGACCTGTTTGTAAAACTTCGAAAAGTCAGGTTCGTCCTTTAATTCCTTTTTAATCACGTGCAACGCCATTCTTTCGAGGTCGCCATTGGATTTATAGGCATCGAAGTCGGCAGCCGTAGGATTTTCCTTACCAATCTTATTGACAATAGAGTCTACGGCGCGCTTTAAACCCAGGTAACTGATCTGTCCCATCCGGGCCTCCTGTGTTTTGTTGGCGTAATAGGTGACCATCTTTTGGTATTCGGCAAATTCGCGGCGCTCTTCGCCATCAAGGGCAGTGGAAGGCAGTACCGATACATACCTGGGTTCCAGTTCACGGACAAGGCGGGTCACTTCGAGGTTGTCGTAGTGCACGTTTTCGCCGTTTGCATTACCAATGAAATTCCAGCCGTATTTATCGTTTATGTAACCGTTACCGTCCGCATCGGAACCTGTAGCCGCACTATCCTGTACATTAACCCAGATGATATCCTTAAGGTCTTCATGTTGGACATCAACGCCGCCGTCGATTACCGCAACTACAACAGGCGAGCTTTCTTTGTCTTTCAGCAACAAATTATACGCCTTTTCCGTACTGATGCCCATAACGCCGTCCTGTTCAAGGTCCAGGTTAAACCAGTTCGGGGGGGGGGTGTCTTTGGATTGTCCAAGTGAAGTTAAAGGGATACTAACTGCAAGGAGGAGATGAAGCAAATTTCGAAACGCCATATAGTATGGTACTTTTAGATATCAGCAAATATATTGTAATTACGCTAAGTAGTTTGTTAAAATATGATAAATCGGCGGGTTAGCGGGCTGCTATTCATGACTTTTTTGCTGCGCTTCTTTCTTTCGTAGCTCAAAGCCGGTTACGGCATTTTTACTTGCCCTGGAAGAGGCGAAGATGGCACCAATCGTTAAGAGAATAACGATGATAATTCCCCATATGCCCTTCCGTTTATCCTGCTTCACAAGCCAGATAAGAAAAGCGATCAGCGGAATGGCAAAAATCAAAATGAAAAACCAACTGGTTGATGTCATCTGCTTAAAATTGTAATATGACCTGCGACAGCGCGGGCGAATGAACAAAGGTCGGAAGAAAACTGACGGTATCCAAATGCGATTAACGGGATACGCACTGGAGCGGCATTGTTTTTGTTAAATGTTTAATAAATCTTGTGGAAAAAGAAAATTGTTTCATATTTTTGCATCTTACATTACGGTTTTGACTGTAATACAATTTGAAATGAACACAAAAAAAATCATACTGTCCGCTCACATGTTTTGCCCACAGCACAGCATCAATGGCCTTTTTTGTGAATTTTATACTGCCGAAAGACCGGTGCTCCGGCTCCGACGACCCATATTGCCCCGGGCTTAGTAAGTGGGGCATTCCTCTCCAAGTGTATGGCATAAAGTCCGATTGCCGTACAATACCAACGAGTTTAATGTATTCTTTTCGTACTGAAACACAACTGATGTTGATCGTTTCTAATTTTTGGGGTCGTTTATTCCAATGGAAATTTCAGATTTTGTAATTATACCTGCAACCGACCAACATGTCGGGTATGCACAGCAGATCTGCGACGAGATGGCCGAATCAGCCAAGGCGCGCGGGACGGGGATTGCTCGCCGCAGTCCTGAGTATGTTGCCAATAAAATGCAGGAAGGCAAGGCTGTTATTGCTTTACGCCGGGACGGCACCTGGGCAGGTTTCTGCTACATTGAGACATGGAGCCATGGCGATTTTGTGGCCAACTCCGGCTTGGTAGTCAATCCTGAATTTCGGAAGGTGGGGTTGGCTAAAGCCATAAAAAAGCGTATCTTCGAGCTCTCCAGGGAAAAATATCCCAAAGCCAAGATCTTTGGACTCACGACGGGATTGGCAGTGATGAAGATTAATTCCGATTTGGGATATGAGCCGGTTACTTATGCGGAACTGACACAGGATGAGGAATTCTGGAAAGGTTGCCAGAGTTGCGTCAATTACGATATCCTGACCATGAAGCAGCGTAAAAACTGTATGTGTACGGCCATGTTGTGGGACCCGGTGGAAAAGGAGAAGGAGCTGCGTGAGCGCATTGAGATGAAAGCCAAAGCGAAAGAACGGCTGAAACAGATCACGAAGAAATCATCTTTGCTGAAAAGGATTGAGGCAAAACTTTGGAAATCGACCAAAAAAATGGTTTCGGCATTTATTACTCGCCATCCGAGGACGGTGTGATGGACCGAATTATACTAATTTGTAAAATTGCCTCTTTTGGGGCACTGCTTAATGTAAAGTAAATGAAGAAAGTTGTTTTAGCATTCAGTGGAGGATTGGACACCTCGTTTTGCTGCATTTATCTATCCCGGGACCTGGGGTTGGAAGTCCATTCCGTTATTGTCAATACGGGCGGATTTTCTGAGGAAGAACTGGCGCAAATCGAGTCGCGGGCGTATGCATTGGGTGTAAAATCACATGCGGTGGTGGACGAAACACAGCACTATTATGAGAGCAGTATCAAATACCTCATTTTTGGCAATGTACTTAAAAATGCCACATACCCCCTTTCCGTAAGCGCTGAACGGGTAAGCCAGGCAACGGCAATTGCCAATTATGCCAAGAAGATCGGAGCGGAATATGTCGCCCACGGTAGCACGGGTGCGGGAAATGACCAGGTACGGTTTGACATGATTTTCAACACCCTTATCCCGAATGTAGCGATCATCACCCCGATACGGGACCTCAAACTGAGCCGGGAAGCCGAAATAGAATACCTGCATAAGCACGGTGTTGAATTTAATGCGGAAAAGGCTAAATATTCGATCAACAAAGGAATCTGGGGTACATCCGTAGGCGGGAAGGAAACACTGACGTCGCATGACACACTGCCGGAGGAAGCCTGGCCGACTCCGGCTACTTCTACACAGCCGCGGCGTATCACCCTTGATTTTGAAAACGGCGAACCCGTGGCACTGGACGGCAACCGGATTGGTCCGGTGAAAGTCATCCAGGAATTGCAGGCCCTTGCCCAGCCTTACGGTATCGGACGTGATATTCATGTGGGTGACACCATAATTGGCATTAAAGGACGCGTAGGGTTCGAGGCTGCTGCTCCGTTGATTATCATTAAAGCGCATCATACCCTGGAAAAACATACACTCACTAAATGGCAGCTGAGCTGGAAAGACCAGCTGGCAGCATTTTACGGTAACTGGATGCACGAAGGGCAGATGCATGACCCGGTGATGCGCGATATTGAAGCTTTCCTGGAACGAGCACAACAGACAGTCAGTGGTAAGGTGTTCGTCGAACTGAACCCCTATCGGTTTACCGTGATCGGCATTGAATCCGCACATGACTTGATGTCGAGCAAGTTTGGCAGTTATGGTGAAATGAATAATACGTGGACGGGCGATGATGTGAAGGGATTCTCCAAGATATTTGGTAACCAGGTGTCTATTTGGCACAAAGTGAACGGAAAGTAAAAAGAAATGGCAAGCATCAAAGTAGGCATCGTTGGCTCTGCGGGGTATACCGGAGGGGAGTTGTTGCGGATACTGATTTATCACCCCCAGGTGGAGATCGTATTTGCCCACAGTGCGAGCAGTGCAGGCCGCAAGCTATCCGATGTACACACCGATCTGCTTGGTGACACGGACTTACAATTCACTGATCAGACGAACAGTGAAATTGATGTACTTTTCCTGTGCGTGGGACATGGTGATGCGCGTAAATATTTAGAAGCGAATCCTGTTGCGCCGCATATCAGGATTGTTGATCTCTCACAGGACTTCCGGCTCAGCGCCAATACCACATATCAGGGGAAATCATTTGTATACGGCTTGCCGGAATTACAACGAGAAGCTATTCAGACTGCACAATACGTTGCTAATCCGGGCTGTTTCGCGACAGGCATCCAGTTGGCGTTGCTCCCATTGGCGGCCAGTGGATTATTGCCGGAAGAGGTCCATATCAATGCCACTACCGGATCCACCGGGGCGGGCCAGAAACCGACACCTACCTCGCATTTCAGCTGGCGCAGCAATAATCTTTCAGTATATAAGGCATTTGATCATCAGCATTTACAGGAAATCAGTGAGTCGCTGGAGCAGCTGCAGCCGGGTTTCCTGCCTGCATCGGGTGGATCTTTGCTTCAACGAGCACAACAACGGATCAATATCATCCCGCAGCGGGGAAATTTTCCAAGAGGAATATTATCTGCTATATACGTCAATAGCGATCTTTCTGAAGAAGCAGCATACGCGTTGTATACATCCTATTATGCGACGCATCCGTTCACTCATCTTAGCACGGAAAATGTGGATCTTAAACAGGTGGTAAATACCAATAAATGTATCATTCACCTGGAGAAGCATGATGGCAAGCTGTTTATCATCAGTATCGTAGACAACTTGCTTAAAGGGGCCAGCGGTCAGGCAGTGCAAAACATGAACCTGCTTTTTGGCCTGGATGAAACTGCGGGCCTTCGGTTAAAAAGCGTCGGGTTTTAACCGGCACATATACTAATTTTCAGGTTATTTATTCGGTCGGAACACTTCGTCCAGACTTTCGAAAACAGCCCGTTTCGTCTTTTCCAGCTCCATTTTGCTGTGGGCTGCCGATACGAATCCAACCTCATAACCGGATGGTCCGAGGTAAACCCCCCTATTGAGCAGCTCCCGGTGAAAGACTTTGTAAAGTTCCATGCTGGAAGGATCAATATCACCGGCCGCCTTGATTGATGTTTTGTCGGTAAATGCAAACCAGAAAATAGATCCGACACTGAATATCCTGCATTTGTAGTTTTTGGCGGTAGCATAGCGTTGAATGGCTGCTACAAATTCATCGGTTTTGGTATGCAGGCTTTTATAAAAACCACTGTTTTTGAGTTCGGTCAGCTGGGCAATGCCGGCTGCCATGGCCACCGGGTTTCCCGATAGCGTACCAGCCTGATACACCCCCCCGTCCGGAGAAATGTGGCTCATCAATTCGTCGGATGCACCATAAGCCCCGACAGGCATGCCTCCGCCGATTATTTTTCCGTAGGTAACGATGTCGGGCTGGACCTCATAATACGCTGCTGCACCGCCAAATCCCAGTCGAAATCCGGTAATTACTTCGTCAAATATCAGCAACGCTTCATTTTCGCGTGTGATGGTGCGCAGGAAATGAATGTATTCCCTGTCCTGCAATAGTAAGCCATTATTGGCAGGTACGCCTTCAATAATGACAGCGGCGATCTGACCACTAAATTGAGCAAACGCTTCGGTTATGGCCTGCTGGTCATTCAATGGAATGACAATGGTTTCATCAGCAAATGCCCGGGGTACCCCGGCTGATGAGGTTTCACCAAAAGTAACCAGGCCCGAGCCCGCTTTAACCAACAGCGAATCCGAATGGCCATGATAACAGCCTTCAAATTTAATGATCTTGTCTTTGCGCGTATAGCCCCTGGCCAGCCGGATGGCAGACATCACCGCTTCGGTGCCGGAACTGACGAACCGGATCTTCTGAAGGTATTTATTGTTTTTGAGAATCAGCTCGGCAAGTTCGTTTTCCAGCCGGGTGGGTGCGCCGAAACTTAACCCATTCTCCATTGTTTTAACTACTTTTTCCCTGATTTTGGGATGGTTGTGTCCCAGGATTAACGGTCCCCATGAACAACAGAAATCAATGAATTGATTGCCGTCCGCGTCCCAGATGAAGCAGCCGTCGCCCCGTTCAATGAAGAGCGGTGTTCCATATACCGACTTGAAAGCCCTCACCGGCGAATTTACACCTCCCGGAAAATACTGCTTGGCCTTTTCATATAACCTGGCTGATGTTTCCCTTGAAATATCGCCCTTTTTGCCGTTATTTACCGTACCTTCTTCCTGCGTGGAAAAGGCTTTCTTCAATGAATTTAACATGGTTTATTTTGTTTGTTTGCTATAGCCACTTTTTCTCCAGCACTTCTTTGGCGTGATAGGTGAGTATCGCGGTGGCGCCGGCTCTCCGGATTCCCGTCAGTACCTCCATGGTTGCCCGTTGTTCATCAAGCCATCCATTGCGGGCCGAGGCTTTTATCATCGCATACTCTCCGCTGACGTTATAGGCCGCAATAGGCAACTCGAACTTGTCACCAAGCAATTTGATGATGTCCAGGTAGGCCAGGGCCGGTTTCACCATCAGGAAATCCGCACCCTCGCGCATATCCAGCTCAGCCTCTATTAAGGCTTCCCGCTGGTTGGCGGGGTTCATTTGGTAAGTTTTCTTGTCGCCATGCTTTGGCGCCGAATTGAGTGCATCGCGGAACGGGCCGTAAAAGGCACTGGCATATTTTGCTGTATACGACATGAGGGACACCGAAGTGAATCCGTTATTGTCTAATACGTTTCGGATATGGCCTATTCGACCGTCCATCATGTCGGAGGGTGCGATAATATCCGCCCCTGCCTGCGCATGGGCCAATGCCATCCTGCCCAGCACTTCCAGCGTTTCATCGTTGAGAATTTCTCCATTTTCCACGATGCCATCGTGGCCATCGCTGCTATAGGGGTCCATGGCCACATCGGTCACGACACATGCTTCCGGAAAGCGGCTTTTTACTTCGGCAATAGCCCGCAGATAGAGGCTCCCTTCCCGGGTACTCTCTGTTGCGTATTTATCTTTTAACGACTCGTCAATGTTGGGGAAAAGGTCAAACGCCTGTAAACCCAACTCCATACATTGTTCAATTTCGCGCAACAGGTTGTCGATGGAGTAGCGGTAAATACCCGGCATTGACGCCACCTCTGATTTGACGTTTGTCCCCTCAATGATAAACAATGGAAAAATAAGATTAGCAGCCGTAATATGGGTTTCCTGCACCATATTGCGTATCGCCGCAGATTTGCGGTTCCTTCTTGGTCTAATCAACATACGTACAATTATTTTTATTTACGCTCACGGATCGCCACTGCAGAAATGCCATTTTGACGATCAGGGAACAATGCCTTCCGTTAATAGTCCAGTCCAAATACAGCTTCGGCCAAGCCAATCTCGTCCGGGGAATACGGAAGGGTGTAGGAAAGTCCCAGCTCTTCGATTTTCTGCCCTGTGGAATGGCCGATACAGATGATCTGCTGCCCGGGTTCTACGAGGTTGTCCGCAAAATATGCCTCCACATTGGAAGGACTGGTGAAGATAAGCACATCGGCATTTGATTTGGAAACGTCGGTATCAATGCGTGTTTGATAAACCGGCAAATTGATGACTTTGGTGTCCGCGTGGAGTGATTTTTGAATAGTTTCCAGCGAGTCTTTTGCCCGGGGGATCAACACGGTCTTGCCGGCCGCTATCGTTGCGAATTCATCGGCAATTTTCTTCATGTCGATGCCCTGCTGTTCGCCCGAAAAATCCGGGGCATGCCCGTATTGCCGTAACGTCTCTTCCGAACCCCTGCCAATAACCGCAAACTTTGTCCGTTTGCTGAGCCGAGGTTCAAGTTTGAAAAAGTTCTCAATACCGTTTTTACTGCTGAAGAAAATCCAGTCTACATATTTTAGAATAAAAGGATCAAGCTTATTGATGATGGGGAAGATCCGGATCAGAGACCGTCCATCTACGCTGATACCGTGTTTTGCCATGGCACGGTGGAAGTAGCTGTTTTCGGCTACATCACGCGTGATAAATACCTGGCTTGGTAATTTTCGGCTTTTATTGTATTTGGCGGCCACTCGTTCGGCCAATCCTTCGCTTTCCGCCGCAGTTAAAAACAGGCGGTCCGGAAATTCGTTATCTTCGTCGGCTTTGGATGTCCAGACCTCGTACTTGCCGTTGTTTTTCTGGCAATAGCAACCCAGTGGTGCGTGGCATCCCGCGTCAAAAAGCCGCAATACCTCACGTTCAACTGCGATGGTAGCCGCAACTTCCGTATCGTGTATTTTTTGAAGGATTTTGTACAGGCTGTGATCACTTTCCCGGATCTGGACGGCCAGTACCCCCTGTGCCGGGGCCGGTATAATTTCGGTAGGCGGCAGTTCTTCTACATGGAAATCGCTGAGGTCGGCGCCAATGCGGGTGATGCCCGCTTTAGCCAGCATAATGGCGTCGTAGTCTTCATCGCGGAGTTTCTGAATACGGGTCAACACATTCCCGCGCAGGTCATCGAATTCAAGGTCGGGTCGCATAGCCAGCAACTGGGCCTTTCGGCGGTTGGAAGATGTCCCTACAATGGCATTGTGTTTCAGGACAAGCCGTTTTTTGAAATCAACACAATCTTTATGAATAATCAGCAGTTCTGCAGGATCCTCCCGGCTTGATACGGCCGCGATCATCAGGCCCTCAGGATGGGCGGTCGGAAGATCTTTGTGTGAATGCACAGCCAAATCAATACCCCCGCTGAGGAGCTCTTCTTCCAGCTCTTTGGTAAAGAAGCCCTTCCCCTCCAGCTTATCAAGCCGCAGGTGCTGCACAATATCACCCTGGGTTTTGATGATCTTAAGCTCGGCGGGTACGCCGATTTCGGCCAGTCTATCTTTAATATAGTTGGCTTGCCATAAGGCTAATTCGCTGCCCCTGGTGCCGATGATCAGTGTACGGTCTACAAGTGGGGTTGCCGATACTTCATTTTCAGTCAAAGGTTCCGCAATTATCATAGCCAAAATTAGTGAATTAAAGCATTATCCGAACGGATATGTCAAAAGATTACCAAGAATATACACGAAATTGGGCAGGTGCGATGATGTGGATCAGTTAAGATCCGTATGGTTGGTCTTTACCAATATATCCTTTGCCATCACCATGGGCACCTTAATGTATTTCTTTTCCATGTAGTCGATCACTTTCTCCAGCACTTCCCTGGAATTGGCATCCAGGGTTCCTATTTCGTTGGCAAAAACCTCATTAAGTGCCAATGCGCGAATTTCTTTTACCTTTTCCGGGACCTGGCGCATGGCCAGTTCTACCCGGCGTTGTTTCAATGCCGGTAAAAAGTCACGGATATTGTCGGCGATGATCTGCTCGGCATGAACCAGTTCGTCGTAACGCTCCTGCAGATTTTTAGACGCAATTGCCTGCAGGCCGCCAACTTCGATATAATGAACGGGATAATTTTCAAGGATAATGGGGTGGATGTCATTTGGCACAGCCAGGTCCACAATCACCTTTTTGTCAGTTTCACCGTTAAGGAGTGACTGATAAGTGTCCTGATCGATAATGGCTTCGGGCGCTCCGGTACAGGTAATCAGGATATCGAATCCGCCGTTGTAGTTCCCCAGTTCGCTCAGCGGGTAGGTTTGTGCATTCAGCTCTGCACCCAGCGCCCGTGCATTTTCCAGGGTACGGTTGAATACGACGAAATTCGAAAATTTATGTTTGAGTAGGTATTTGGCGATATTCTGGTTGGTCTCGCCGGCTCCGATAATAAGTATCCGTGGATTTTCGTGCAGTTTGATTTCCCGGAGTTTGCGGTACGCAAGCGAAACCACGGAAACCGGATTGCGGGAAATTCGGGTATGGGTATATACCTCCTTAGCTGTTTTGACCAGGCGTTCCATCATCAGTCGAAGGAAATCTCCGGTAAAACCACTTTTTCGGCAGCGCTCATACGCTTTGCGAACCTGTGCCAGAATTTCCTTTTCACCAACAACCAGGCTCTCAAGCGAGCAGGACATACGGAACAGGTGGTTCAGTGCATCCAAACCCTCATAGGTGGTTACCTGACCGAGGAAGCACTCCAGGCGCTCGGCCGGCACGCAAAAATTAAGGCTGTGCATAAAGTCCTTGATAAAACCCGGAGTCAATTCGTGCGGGCCGTAGAAAACAAATTCCACACGGTTGCATGTGCCGATGTAAAATATTTCGGGTATATCAAAGCTATGCTTAAGATGAATCAGCCGGCTTTCCAGCTCTTCATTGCAAATCACCAAATTGCCCAAATCTTTCAGCTCAACATGCTTATGGGTGAATGCTATGACTTTGAGATTTTTCAAGGTTGTATTCCGCTCACTTAATTTTTCGGTAACAAAAGTACAACATATGGTACCAGTAGTATGTCAAAAATGTGTCAAACACAGATATTTAGAATGTTTATAAATTAAGTGGTTTTTGTGAAATTATGCTTACCTTTGCCCCCATCATATAGGGGTGCCTTGTTTGGTTCAATCAAACACAAATTAAGGCTGAGATTATACCCATCCCGATATATATTGGGAGCACCTGATCCGGATAATGCCGGCGTAGGGAAGGTAAGTTAAATAAGGACAACCACTGCGAACCCCTTGCAGTAGTTATGTTTAACTAAAAAAACAATAGTTTAAATGATTAAAAATTTAATCGCAACCGGTGCGTTTTTCGTGCTTATGGGTACTGCTTTGGCCCAACATTCGCTCACCGTCGAAGTCGTTTCCAATGAAAATGATGAAGTTTTAAGCGGTGCTTCCGTACAGTTAACAGGCACCCTGTCCACTGTCCATACCGATCAATCCGGTCTGGCGGTATTCCGTAACGTCGCCCCCGGAACCTATGAAGTGCAGGTCAGCTTTGTGGGGTTTCATACCCAGGCCCGCGAGATTACCGTTAATGACGACGAGCAAACCCGTTTTTCAATGCGGCGCAGCAACGTGCTTACGGATGAAGTGATCGTCCAGGCCACCCGGGCCAGCGAGCAGACGGCCACGACCTATAAAAACATCAGCAAGGAAGATATCGCTAAAAATAATATCGGGCAGGACCTGCCTTTTCTGCTCAACCAGACGCCGTCGGTGGTTGTTTCCTCCGATGCCGGTGCAGGGGTCGGCTATACAGGTATGAGCATCCGCGGAAGCGACGCCACACGGGTAAACGTAACGATAAACGGCATTCCGCTGAATGACTCTGAGAGTATGGCGGTGGTGTGGGTGAACATGGCCGACTTCGCGTCTTCGGTAGATAATATCCAGATTCAGCGGGGCGTTGGAACGTCCACCAACGGGGCGGGAGCATTCGGTGGGAGTATCAATATTCAGACAACCACGCTTAATGAAGACCCTTACGCGGAGCTGGACAATTCTTTCGGATCGTACAACACGCTGAAAAACACAGTCAGGTTGGGCACGGGACTGATCAATAATAAATTCAGCTTCGACGGCAGGCTGTCGCGGGTCAAGAGCGATGGTTACATAGATCGGGCATCGTCCGACCTGAAATCCTTCTTTTTAAGCGGCGCTTGGCATGGTGAGCGCAGCCTCCTGCGGGCCAATGTGTTTTCAGGAAAGGAACGTACTTATCAGGCCTGGAATGGCGTTCCGGAGGCATTGCTGGCGACAGACCGGACCTACAATGAATTTACCTATGAAGGCCAGACCGATAATTATACGCAGACCCATTATCAGCTGCACTATTCCAATGCACTTGCCGACAATTTGACATTGAACACGGCGCTGCACTATACCCGGGGCGCAGGGTATTATGAAGAATACCGGGAAGATGATGAGTTCAAATCCTACGGACTGGAAGATGTAACCATCGGCGGTGAAACCATTACAGCGACCGATCTGGTTCGCCGCAGGTGGCTTGATAACCATTTCTACGGACTTACTTATTCACTCAACTACCAAACCGGCGTTAATTTAAATCTCACGCTTGGGGGCGCATATAATGAATACCGCGGCAAGCATTTCGGTGAGGTGATCTGGGCGCAATATGCGTCGAATAGCGCATTGGGCGACCGGTATTATGAAGACGATGCGGTGAAAAAAGATTTCAATATTTTCGGTAAAGCCGAGTACCGCATCGATCAACTTAACCTTTTTGCGGATTTCCAGTACCGTCGCGTGGCATATACTTTTTTAGGGTTCGATCGCAACCTGATTCAGCTTGATCAAACGGATTACCTCAATTTCTTCAACCCTAAGGTTGGGGTAAGTTATCAGTTTGATAACAACAGTAACGTATATGCATCGTTAGCCATTGGTAACAAAGAGCCGATCCGTAAAGACTATACGGAGTCGTCAACCAACAGTCGGCCCCGGCCCGAGCGCCTCAAAAATGTCGAAGCGGGTTACCGCATAACGGGCCGTAACTTTAATCTGGGGGCCAATGGTTATGCCATGCTGTACCGTGACCAGCTTATCGTAACCGGACAGATTAATGATGTAGGCAGTGCAATCCGGCAAAATGTGCCCGACAGTTACCGCCTCGGCCTTGAACTGGATGGGCAATGGCAGCCTGTCAGACCGCTTACCTGGTCGGTAACGGCCGCAGTAAGCCGCAATAAGATCAGGAATTTTACAGAATACGTCGACCTGTATGACTACCAAAGCCAGCAGGAGATTTTTTACAAAAGTACAAACATCGCCATGTCCCCGTCGTTCGTTGGCTCCAGTGAGCTTGCTTATCAGCCGTTCACCAATGCAGAGATTGCCTTAATAAGTAAATACGTTTCCCGCCAATACCTGGATAATACCTCGACGGTGGAACGGAGCCTGGATGCCTTTTTCGTCAACAACGTAAGGCTGGCCTATAATATGAAATTCAAGGGGATAAAAAATGTAGGCCTCACCCTGCTGATCAATAATATCTTCAATGAAAAATATGAGGCAAATGGCTACACCTGGGGATATATCAATGAAGCAGGTGCCCGCGAGCACTTCAATTATTATTTCCCGCAGGCAACCGCTAATTTTTTATTGGGACTGAACCTGAAATTCTGATAAAACGATTTTGGAAACTTATTGTTGGTTTTACTGGTAAGTACTTATTACTTTTACGGAAAACTTATGCGGTATGACGAACACATTTAAACTGTTGGGAGTGGCTTCGACATTCATGGTGCTGGCTACATCATGCAATTCGTCTCCCAGCACGGACGGGCAAAATGCCGGTGCCGATTCGACGCTTGCGCCAGTCGAAACCAATGCTCCGAACAGCGACTATCAGCCGGCTTTTGCGGGACAGACCCGTATCGGAGGCGTAAAAACAGCCACTGATTATGGGGTCACCGTACTCACTGAAGCATTGGAAAGCCCGTGGGGAATTGCTGCCCTGCCGGATGGCCGCTTTTTAATTACCGAAAAAGCAGGTACAATGCGGATCGTTGCGCCGGATGGTGCATTGGGCGAGGCCATCACGGGCCTGCCGAAAGTGAATGCAGACGGACAGGGCGGGTTACTGGGGGTCACTATAGACCCGGGTTTCGAATCAAATCGCATGGTCTATTGGACCTTTTCTGACAATACATCGAACGGCACCGTTACGGCAGTAGGCAAAGGCAAGCTGTCGGCCGATGAACGGACGATGGAAAATGTACAGGTAATCTACCGTGCCTCACCGGCCTATGACGGAAGGCTGCACTACGGTTCGCGCATCCTATTCGACGGTACGGGCAATATTATCCTGAGTACGGGAGAACGCTCTGACCTGGAAACCAGGCCACAGGCCCAGGACCTCAAATCGGGACTGGGCAAGGTCATCCGGATTACCAAAGACGGAAGCCCGGCTCCCGGCAATCCGTTTGAGGGGCGCGCGGATGCACGGCCCGAGATTTACTCTTACGGCCACCGGAATGTGCAGGGATTGGCCATCCACCCGGAAACAGGTGACCTGTGGGAAGCCGAGTTCGGCCCACGGGGAGGGGATGAAATCAACCGGATCGTGGCTGGAAAAAACTACGGATGGCCCACCATTACCTATGGGATTGAATATAGCGGCAAGAAAATCGGTGATAGCATCCAGCAGCGGGAGGGAATGGAACAGCCCGTGTATTACTACGATCCTTCGATATCACCCAGTGGCATCACGTTTTATGCGGGAAATGCAATTCCCGAATGGCAAAACAACCTGTTTGTTGCCTCGTTAAGCGGCACCCATATTGCCCGGTTGGTGATTGAAGATAATAAAGTCGTGGGTGAGGAACGCCTGCTTGCAGACCAAGGCCAGCGTTTCCGCGCCATTATTGAGGGAGTGGATGGTGCGCTTTATGCCATTACTGATGGCGGAAGGTTGTATCGCATTGGCAAAAAATAACGCGCTGAATCGTTGAGGGCCGTAATCCAACGGGTGACCGAGGCCTCCTGTACCGTGGAAGGCCGTATGACCGGGGCGATCAAGCAGGGATTTCTGGTGCTGGTCGGGGTAACAGCGGACGACGGCCGGGAAGACCTGGAGTGGCTGGCACAGAAGATAGCGAATCTGCGTGTTTTCGGTGATGACCAGGGGCTGATGAACAAGTCCATTCATGATATCGGCGGCCACATTTTATTGATTTCGCAGTTCACGCTTTTTGCACAGACCAAAAAAGGTAACCGGCCATCTTTTATCCGTGCGGCTAAACCAGACCACGCCGTTCCGTTATACGAGGAGCTGACGGCTTGCCTTTCCAGCCACCTCGGTAAACCGGTGGAAAGGGGAGTATTTGGCGCAGACATGAAAATTTCGCTGGTAAATGACGGCCCGGTGACCATCATTATGGATACCAAAGATAGGGATAATCACTAGGGACGGTCGCCTTACCGGCCACATCTATTTAAACACAAAAACGTGACGATCAAGGAAGCACAATTGCGGGTAGACCAATGGATTAACACAACAGGTGTCCGCTACTTTAACGAATTAACCAATACGGCTATGCTGATGGAAGAAGTTGGTGAGGTAGCCCGGATCATGGCGCGGAAGTATGGGGAACAATCGTTTAAAAAATCCGATGAACAGGTGGACCTGGCCGATGAATTGGCCGATGTATTATTTGTAGTGGTCTGCCTGGCCAACCAGACCGGAATTGACCTTACCGACGCGCTGGAAAAAAACTTCGCCAAGAAAGCCATCCGTGATGGCGAGCGGCATAAAAACAACGAGAAGCTGAAATAGCATTTAAGGAGCAGGCAATTCGACATCCCTTAAGCCGCACTGCGCCGGTTTTAAAAAAGGCGTGTCAGTTCATCGAGGCTACGGATGCTTTGCGTAACATATTCCGGAACAGTGGCATCGCAGGGATTGAAATAAATGGCATCCATGCCCACACGCTGGGCTCCCTGTATATCCGCTTCCAGGCTATCACCTATCATGACGCTTTTCGCAATATCCGTGTTTGCATGCTTCACGGCATAATGGAAAATCTCCGGGTGCGGTTTGTGTACGCCAACCAGCTCGGAGATCACCATGGTGTTGAAATATTTCTTCAGGTCACATTTAACTACCTTAACCTGTGCAGCGTCATTAAACCCGTTCGAAATAAGGTGCAGGGTGTATTTTTCTTTCAGGTACCCGAGCGTCTCATGGCTATGCGGGAAAAGGTTCGTTTTCTGTGGGCACAACCGGAGATAATCCGTCTCAAAAGAACTTGGAAACAGTTTCGGATCGATCCCCAACTCCCTAAATGTGTCGGCGAAACGAGCCTCCCGGAGTTCTTTTTTACTTATTTTCCCATGATGGTACATCGCCCAAAGACGATGATTATTCCGGTTATAGGTTTCAATAAACCGGTCGGGGCCATGTATACCAAGGTTGCAGAAACGGTAGGTGTCAAAAAGCTCCATCAGGGTTTCTTCCGCGTTTTTTTCAAAGTCCCAGATCGTGTGGTCCAGATCGAAGAAGATATCCGTTTTATTCCGTGGTTGCACGGGGGCAAAGATAATACATTCTATGCCGGCCGCCCTGGGCAATTTTCTTAATATTGTCATAATGTAGCCCATCATTTGTTTTTAACGGCTATAAATCGATACTTTTGTGATTGCCTTTCAGGAGTTTAATATGCGGAAACCAATAGTGTTGTTTTATTTCCTGCTTTTTTATGCTTCAGCACAGTTAGTCTGGTGGGGTGTGCTGCTTATTGAAACCCAGCCACACCGGAAGTCGATGATCATTGGCGAGGGAATTTTCTTTATGGTGATTTTCCTCGTCGGGGCATTGAAACTGAAAAAGGCCTTTGTACGGGAACATAAACTCCAGAAGCAACAGCAAAACTTCCTGCTGGCCGTTACCCACGAACTTAAATCGCCGTTAGCTTCCATCAAACTGTACATCCAGACCATCCTAAAGCGCGATTTGAATAAAGAACAGCAGGAGCAGTTTTTATCCAATTCGTTAAAAGACATTGAGCGGCTGGACGACCTCGTGGGAAATGTGCTCATTGCCACCAAGCTGGAAGGTATCCGGCCTAATTTTCCAAAGGAAGATATTAACCTGACCGAGTTGGTACAGCATGTATCCGACCGGCTGCAAATCCATTCCTGCACTTCGCAGGTCATCAAGACCGAGCTGGAACAGGAGGTGTATATCGAAGGCGACCGGTTTGCCCTGACCAATGCGGTAACCAACCTCATTGAAAATGCAGTGAAGTATTCACCACCCTGCGCCCATGTATTTGTCAGGTTAGCAAAAGACAATGGAAACGTCCTGTTTTCGGTGGCCGATCATGGTATTGGAATCAAAGAAGAGGAAAAGAAGCGTATTTTCAATAAGTTTTATCGGGTAGGACAGGAAGAAACCCGAAAAACCAAGGGTACGGGCCTGGGACTGTATATTGTGAAGACGGTATTGGAAAAACATCAGGCACAGATTAAAGTAAAAGACAATAGCCCCTCAGGAAGCGTTTTTGAAGTCATATTTAATAACCATTATGCAGCAAACTAAGCAACGGATTTTATTGGTGGAAGATGAGGAGCACTTATTGGAAGCCATTAAACTCAACCTGGAGTTGGAGGGATACCGGGTGTCTACGGCCACCGACGGTAAAAAAGCCCTAAAGGTATTTAAAGAAGAACGGTTTAACCTGGTGATACTGGACGTCATGATTCCTGAAATCGACGGGTTCCAGGTGGCAGAAACGATACGGCTGCAGAACTCGGAAGTGCCTATTATGTTCCTAACCGCTAAAAACAGCAGTGAGGACCGTATTACCGGCCTTAAGAAAGGAGCTGATGATTACTTGGTAAAGCCGTTTAACCTGGAAGAATTGATTCTACGCGTGGGCATCCTGGTGCGCCGAGGTATGAAGGGCGAGGAGCTCAAGGAACTCAACTCGTACCAGATCGGCGACAAAACCATCTATTTCAATTCCTATGAACTCCACCACGTCGATGGAACGGTTACGTCGTTGACTAAAAAGGAGACCATGCTGCTCAAATTGCTGATTGAACGCCGAAACGAAGCCGTCTCCCGTGAACAGATACTTGAGACGGTCTGGAATTATGATGTTTACCCTTCCACCCGGACTATTGATAATTTCATCCTTACGTTCAGAAAATATTTCGAACCCGATCAGAAACACCCGGTTTATTTTCACTCGATACGCGGGGTAGGGTATAAATTTACCGATAATCCCCAGCAGCTATGATGACGACCAAGGTACGTATCGTCGTATTATTGCTTGCCTTACTGTTGTTAATCTATGCCATTTACGCCCATGTTTACCAGTCGGTCGCGCTCATCATAGGCGGAATGGGGTACCTGATCTGGAGCCATTTCAGGGAAGGCACGGTCTTTCTTGCCTCACAGGCTTTCCAGCAGCATGATTTTGAAAAAGCACAGCGGCTGCTCGCAGATATAAAGAAGCCCGAGTACCTACGTAAAAAAAGGCGTAATTACTACGAGTTCATGAGCGGCAACCTGGCGTTAAAAGCAGGCGATTACGACGCGGCTGAAAGGCATTTCCAGATTGCTTCAAGGCTGCCTTTCCGCAGGCCCAATGACAAGGCCATTATCCTGGTAAACCTGGCTAATATTAATCTTCATAAAAAGGATTATGAACGGGTCAGGGCCTACATCGCAGTGGCCCGTAAACTGGAAGTAACCTCGCGAATAGCACAGATCATTAACAAAATAGAAAACGAAATACCTAAAGACCAATCGTGACAAACAAACTGCAGAATGATTTATTGATACGTGCTGCCTTTTCGCAGCAGACGGAACGCCCGCCTGTATGGATGATGCGCCAGGCTGGCCGGTTTATGAAGGAATACTGGGAAATCAAAAATAAGTACTCCTTTCTCGAAATGTGCAAAACGCCGGAAATTGCCGCGGATGTTACCATGCTTCCCGTGGATCTGCTGGGCGTAGATGCCGCTATTCTATTTTCCGATATACTGGTTACCCCCGAGGCCATGGGCGGCATACTGAGCTTTGAAGATGGGGTAGGCCCCCGGTTTGCTAATCCAGTCAGGGACAGGGCAGGGGCAGAAGCCCTGCAAACCGATGTGCTGCCTAAGCTACAATACGTGGCGGACGCAATAAAGGTGATCCAGCAGCGGCTGCAGGGCCGTATTCCGCTGATCGGTTTTGCCGGGGCACCGTTCACTGTGCTAAGCTACCTGGTAGAGGGTGGGTCTTCCAAAGATTTTAAGCGGACCAAGCTGCTCCTGAACAACGAACCCGAGCTGGCGCACCTGCTGCTGCAGAAAATTACGGATGTCACGATAGCTTACCTGAACATGCAGATTGCGGCGGGCGTAAATGCAGTACAGCTCTTTGACAGCTGGGCAATGGCGCTGTCGTGGGATGACTATCAGCATTTTGCACACCAATATAATACTGAAATTATCGCCAAAATCGACCGGAAAGATATTCCCGTGATCTCGTTCTGCAAAGGAAGTTCTGTATTTGCACCGCTGATGGCGGAGGCGAATCCCGACGTTGTGTCGGTTGACTGGAATGCAGACCTGCGCCAGCTTAAAGACCGTCTGCCGCAAGGTGTGGCCGTACAGGGAAATTTAGATCCCTTTGTGCTGTATGCGGATAAGCGTGTAATCAAAACCAAAATAACGGAACTGTTCGAGCGGATGCGCGGACAACCGGGATTCATCTTTAATTTAGGACACGGCATCATGCCGGATATCCCGTTTGATCACGTAAAGTATGCTGTTGAAGTGGTGCGGGAATTCCGGTATTAATATCTCCGGATAAATACAGGTAATGATGATATACCTTTACGCTAAAGCCATACACATCATCTTCGTCATCTGCTGGATGGCTGGCTTATTTTACATCGTCAGGCTATTCATCTACCATACCGAGGCGCGGCAAAAAAAACCGGAGGAATACGCCGTATTGCACCGGCAGTTTATGGTAATGGAACACAAACTGTGGTGGATCATTACTACCCCATCCATGTACCTGGCCGTTTTGGCCGGTTTGACTATGTTGGTTGATGCCCCGGGCTTGCTTCACGCAGGTTGGCTGCATGTGAAGCTTGTTTTTGTATTGGGACTCATTGGCTACCATTTTGTTTGCCAGCGGATCATGTACCAATTGAAATCGGAGCAGAGCAGCTGGACATCCAACCGGTTGAGGATGTGGAATGAACTGGCAACGGTATTGTTATTTGCCATCGTTTTTGCCGTTGTACTTAAAAGCGCGGTTAATTGGATTTATGGTGTAATCGGCCTCCTACTACTGGCCATTATGCTCATGGTCGCCGTCAAATGGTATAAGAAATTCCGGCAGCGGAAATCCGGGTAGCCCTGTGCCTGGCAATGCCTTTAGAGCATTTTTTGTTTCTTAAACCAGTCAACGGCGTCGTCAATCGCCTGCGTAACCGGGTGGAAGCTGATGTGTAGCGCTTGCCGTGCCTTCCTGTTCGTATAATAGTTATGCACACAAAGAATCTTCATATTGGTGGATGACAGGGCCGTCTTTATGCCTACTGCCCGCAGCAGATCGCCGATATAGCCTATGCTGATCAGCAACGGTTTAGGCAGGCACACCAGCAGCGTCCGCTGGTTTGCCTGTTGTGCTAACAGGGAGAAAAACTGCCGGTAGCTCAGGTTTTCACCAGCCAACAGGTAGGCTTCCCCGCTTTTTCCGGCCGTCAATGCTTCCACGGTTCCACGGGCAACATCGTCGACATGTACGAAATTTTTTCCACCGGGCGGATGAAAGACAACCCGCTTGCCATATCCCATACGGATAATTGCCCCTGAACTTGGCTTGCCATCATAAGGACCGAGCATAAAGGTCGGGCTTACGACCACGACTTCAATAGTCCCCGTAGCAGCCAATGCCACGTGCTGCCCCTCCAGCTTGCTTTTAGCGTACCATGCGCTGGCAAACGGTTCACGGGGCGGCAAGGTCTCGTCCCCGGGGGCCGTCAGCGATCCGTAGCCAAATGTATTTGCCGTACCAACGTAAACCACTCGCTTAATGCCGTTCGCTATCGCAGCCTGGATAATATGTTCCGTGCCGGTAACGTTAATCAGCGAATAATCGGCATACCGCAGCAGGTTTTGACTGGTAGTGGCTGCGCAGTGGATGATGTAATCGCAATTCGCTGCCGCGCGCATGACACATGTGCTATCGGTAATATCGCCGGGTATTAATTGGAGCTTTGGATGAGCGGGCAGGAGGAACTTGCGCGGATCCCGGATCAGTCCGGTTACCCCGTAGTCCTGGGCAAGTAGCTGGACGATGATGTTGGTGGCCAACAACCCATTGGCTCCGGTGACCAGTACATTCATGTGCGGTTAATTTCTTTTTTGATGGCATTGGTAAGTAAGGGCAACCGGATATAGACCGGCAAAAACTTCATTACCATCCAGGTAAGCTTATTGGCCCAGTTGAGCATGATCAACGTATCCCGCCGAAACAACTGCCGGATGGCAATTTCCGCCACCTTTTCGGGGGGTAGCAATCCCATAGAGGCAAATAATCCCTGCTTTTGCAATCGGGCGGATGAGTCGGCATTGGTCATCATCGGTCCGGGATTGACTACGCTGAAAAATACATTGCTACCGGCAAACTCCTGATACAGCCCCCGGGTAAAATTATGTACAAAAGCCTTGGAAGCGGGGTAAACGGTTTTGTAACCGAGGGGGCTATAAGCCGCCACGCTACCCACGTTAAGTACAAACGCCTGGTTGCGTTTGATTAGGTTGGATAACAACTGATGGGTAAGCAGTGAAGTCGCCCTGATGTTGAGCTGGATAATGCGGTCCAGGTAATCAATGGATACATCCTGGAAACTCTGTGTTCCTCCGCATCCGGCGTTATTGATGAGTACATACAATGGAAAATGGGTATTTACCCAGTTGGCCAGCGCCACAATATTTTCCTTCTGGGTCAGGTCCGTTTCAAAAACGTGGGCTTCCTGTCCCAGCTCGGCTACCTGATTGGCTACAAAAGGCAGCCCTTCATTCGGCAGGCTGACCAGGATGAGGTGAAACTTTCTTCTGGCCAGTTCCAGCGCGAAGGCCTTTCCAAGCCCCTGGCTGGCCCCGGTAATCAGGGCGTATTGCTTGCCATTTTCCGCTGAATGATTTTCCATTATGCCGTATGTGCCTGCAAGTAAATAATTGTTTGGCACATTTACAAGGTTTTGCACTTACGATATTTTCTCCCACTGAATACCGGCTTCCCTTCGGAAAAGGTAATCCCGGAGTAGTATATGCTCGCTGTTGTCCAGCTGTGGATCATTACGGAACACCTCGATTACGCTGCTGCGTACCTCGGTCAGCAAGGCCTGGTCAGTGGTCAGGTCGGCTAGTTTGAGATCCAGCACGCCGCTCTGCTGAGTGCCGGCCAGGTCACCGGGACCGCGAAGCTGCAAATCCACTTCTGCAATTTCAAAGCCGTCATTCGTACGGACCATGGTCTCCAGCCGAAGCTTACTTTCTTTGGTTAACTTATTTCCAGACATGAGGACACAATAGGACTGTGCCGCCCCGCGTCCCACCCGCCCACGCAGCTGGTGCAGCTGCGACAGGCCGAAGCGTTCCGCATTTTCGATGACCATCACCGAAGCATTAGGTACATCCACTCCCACTTCGATGACCGTGGTTGCCACCATAATCTGCGTCTCCCCCCGGATAAACCGCTGCATCTCAAACTCTTTGTCCTTGACAGGCATCTTCCCGTGGACGACGCTGATGCGGTACCGGGGTAACGGAAATTCCTGCTGTAGCGTCTCCAGACCGGCTTCCAGGTACAGCAGGTCCATTTTTTCGCTTTCCTTAATGAGCGGGTATACGATATATACCTGGCTGCCTTTGGTGATCTCGTCTTTCATCAGGCCAAACATCCGGAGCCGGCTATGTTCATACAGGTGCGTCGTTTTAATGGGTTTGCGCCCTGCCGGCAGCTCATCGATCACGGAGCTGTCAAGATCCCCGTAAAGGGTCATTGCCAGGGTACGCGGAATCGGCGTAGCCGTCATGACCAGCATGTGGGGCGGGATATCATTCTTGCGCCACAGTTTCGCACGTTGTTCTACGCCGAAACGATGCTGCTCATCGATAACCACAAGCCCGAGATTCTTAAATTTCACGGCATCCTCGATTAATGCATGCGTACCCACCAGAAGCGATAACGAACCATCCTCCAGCTGTGTATGGATAATCCGGCGATCTTTCCTGGCTGTAGAACCGGTAAGCAGCTGCACCGAAGCGATCCCTTCGCCCAATAATTTTTTGATGCTGTGGTAATGTTGCTGGGCCAGAATTTCTGTGGGTGCCATGAGGCAGGCCTGCAGGCCGTTATCGGTAGCCAGCAGCATGCTCATTAAGGCCACCACTGTTTTTCCGCTACCTACATCGCCCTGAACAAGGCGGTTCATCTGTGCCCCCGAGGCCGTATCCCGACGGATTTCCCTAATGACACGTTTTTGCGCATTCGTTAAATCAAACGGCAACCTTTCATGGTAAAACTGGTTAAACTTTTCTCCTACCGAATCAAACTGGTGCCCCTTGAAGCGCTGGGTGTTCAGCAGTTTATTCTTTAGCAGCTTCAACTGGATAAAAAACAATTCATCGAATTTGAGCCGGTGGATAGCATGGCGCAGCACCTGCTGGTTGGCAGGAAAATGAATGGCCTCGAGTGCCTGTGGTAACGGCATTAGCCCGTGCCGGCGCAGCAGGTATTCAGGAAGCGTTTCACGGAGCTGTGCAGCAATTGCCTCCAACAGGGCGACCTGTAATTTCTGGATACCTTTGCTGTCCAGCGAAAATTTCTTCAGTTTTTCAGTTGAGTTATATACTGGCTGCAGGCTCATATTGCCTGCGTTTTTGGATCCCGGAAGGTAGCTTTCCATTTCCGGGTGGGTCATGGAAAGCTGGTTATTAAAAATAGTAGGCTTGCCGTAGATGATATAAGGTGCACCAACGGTTAGTGTTTTTCTGAGCCACCCAATGTGCTGGAACCACACCAGCTCCATAGTGCCGGTGTCGTCCATAAATTGACCCACCAGCCGTTTTCCACGCCGTTCCCCTCTTTCTTCCAGCTGTACCAGCCGTCCGATTACCTGCGCTGCAGCCATTTCGGGTTTGAGCTGGGTGATTTTATGCAACTGCGTACGGTCAATGTGCCGGAATGGATAATGCCGCAGCAGATCGCCAAATGTATAGATGCTTAATTCGGACTTGAGTACTTCAGCACGGCTGGGACCGACCCCTTTTAAATATTCAATGGGAGTTATGGTGCTGAATGGTATCACTATAAGGTTTTCCTGTTAAAACGTGCCCGCTGGTAAACCACCAATTACAGCGGGTGGCTCTGGTGCCGGCAGTACACGTTAGTTTATGCGAATTTATGCAAAACTTTCCGAAGTGCATTCCGGTTATACGGGAATACTGCTCCATGACGGGCACCCGGATACCTGCCGGGAACAGGCTGACCGGCAATTAAGCCTTCCAGGCAATCAACGAAATTTCGACACGTACATTTTTGGGCAGCCCCGCCACAGCCACCGTTTCACGGGCAGGGGCATTTTCCGTAAAGTATTCGCCATATATCGTGTTGACTGCCGAAAAATCATCCATGTCACGCAAAAAAATGGTTGTTTTCATCACATCTGCAAATGTGTACCCGGCAGCTGTGAGCACAGCGTCAAGGTTTTTGAGCACCTGACGGGCCTCATCGGTCACCGTGCCCCCGGTTAACTCACCTGTTTCCGGTGATAATGCAATCTGCCCCGACACATATAGGTGATTTCCGGCCAGAACGGCTTGGTTATACGGCCCGATGGGGGCAGGCGCCTGCGGTGTATTGATAACTGTTTTCATGAAATAGAAACTTACCGAAAATTACTTGAAAAAGAGATACTCCACAATCTTGTATAAAATGGCCAGCAAAAACAGAATGATTGCCGTAGCATTGATTACATGCATGACCTTGAGATTAAAACTGTGGGGTCGACTGGGGTCTTTTTTTCTGAAAAAATACATAATACGAAGTTACGGCCGGCTGATGGCAATCGCAATATATCCGTGCGATTTTTCCATCAGCCTGTCATTGCTTGACCTGCAGGTCATGACCGCCCTCTTTCCAGGCGGTAATGCCTCCATCCAGCTCAATGATTTCCCGGAATCCCAGCTGTTCCAGCAGCTGTGCCGCCCGGTGGCTGCGCTTGCCTGTCCTGCAATAAAGCAACACCGGCTGATTGCGGTCGAGCCGGCTGACCCGGCGCTCAAATGACGCTTTGTTGAAGTCGAGCTGCCTGGCCCCGGTAATGTGGCCTTCCTTAAATTCGGCACTCGTCCGGACATCCACCAGCTGGTAGGTATCCAAACTATCCATATAATGGACAAACCGATCGGCCTGCACCGTTTTGGCCGGTTCCTGGGCCCACAGAAAAAAAGGCAAGGCTATTGCCAGCAGACTGAATGCGAACCGTTTCATGTTGTTTGGTTTGATGTGATTACCTGTGTTAATTCGCGTGCCTGAACAACCCCGCTCTGCCGCCACTTAATTTCACCGTTTTTGAAAAGAATTAAGGTCGGGACGCCGCGGATACCGTATTTCGATGCGACGGCAGGGTTGCGGTCCACGTCGATTTTGATAATGACCGCCTGGTCGCCGACAGCCGCTTTAACCTGATCCAGGATCGGCGGCATCAGCTGGCATGGACCGCACCAGGTCGCGAAGAAATCGACCAGTACCGGTTTATTGCCATTAATTAATGTAGCGAATTTTTCCATTATGGATTGAACGGTACGGAAGCGTACTTCCCGCAAACCGCTGAATTACCTGACTTTCTTTAACGCTTTTTCCGCCCGTCTGTTCGCCGCATTAATTTTATAATGAAACCAGCGGTCTTTGAAGATCTTGCGCATGGTATTATCAAAATTCCGCGTAATCACGAGGTTCCGGAATCCCCGCCATTTGTCATAAACTTTGGAAGGAAGCGCCCGTACGCTGATGGAATATCCTTCCGTTGCATACTGGATGTAATGCCACCATCCGGAAGGCATAAACAGGGTCTCACCCGGATGGATCTCCGCTTCGTAACCGTTGAGGTATTTTAACGCCGGGAATTTTTCATAATCCGGGGCCTTCAGGTTCGCAATGCTGTGGAAATTGTAAGGCAGTTTATACATTAAATCGGATTGCTCCAGCGGGAACAGCCAGATTTTCTTTACCCCTTTGTACTGGGTGATGAATACGTGGGACATGTCGATGTCAAAATGGTTCCGGGTGCTTGAGCCTTCTCCTCCGAAAAAGAGATATGGCAGCCACTTCAGTACTTTTCCTCCGGTGACATCGTTATAAATCAAGTCGTGGTTAAGCTCAGGTTTGAGCTTCATTAAATTGAAAAGAAAGATACGCAGGTCCGTTGGCCCGCGTTCAATCGTATCCAGGTATTCACCAAACTTCATTTTGGCGACAGGTGCACTGGCCGCTCGGTCATTGGATGCATCTTCCTTGCCGTGTAGCGAAATCATGGCGTCTCCGGCTATTTCCTTGAAATAGTCATAGTTCCATTTGGTCCAGGCCGGACTGTCCTTACGTACGAAATCGTCCATAATTACAGGAATACCCTTATTAAAATAATCCTTAATAAAGTCAGCCGAGCTAATTCCGGAGATCTTTTCTACTTTTTTGAGTTGCACGACTTAATAGTTGATAATAAACCAATATTGTTATATACAATAGTACAAACTTAGGAAATCTTTCCCAACTGTACCGGTGTCTATTTAATTTTACATTTGCATTATATTGGCAACACTACGATTAACGTGCCAAAAAATAAAAAAGCGTTAACGAGTTTACAATCAAACCTTTAACGCTTTTTATTTTGTCTTGTTGACCGATTATATCAGTAAGACCAAAGGTCCTGTTCGAAATCGACAAGTTCCTTTTTTATACGCTCTGCTTCATACAGACGATCGATCCCGTTATCCACATAATCCCGGATGCGGAGGTCTTCAGGATTGGACTGTTTTACGATGTAACTGGCAAAAAGACGTTTGATAAAGACATCGTCATAGCTAAGGCCGGTCGCGTCATTGTGGCGGGAAGCCACTTCCTTATTGACAAAAATGTGCCTGGCCTCTGGAAAATAGATCCAGAATGCGGGGTAGGCATCCGCAGCGATTGCCGCGGCATCATTGCCGGTGGTTAACCCTTCGATCTCCGGCACCTGGTCCAAACCGGCCAATGCATCGTCACTCACCCCGCTATCGCCGGTAATTTCATCCATTTTCGGGGTTACAAGCGGAGCAATGCCAATAATACGGGGTTCAAATACGGAGCGCTGTTTATCAAATATCCAATCTTCCTTGATGCGGAATCGCACCACATCGTCCGGGTTGAACGCAGTCGCCTCGAATCGGGAGGCAATCACATTGCCTTCTGCATCGTATTCTTCCACCAATGTACTGTCTGATCCGAAACGGCCCATCACCTGGTCGGGTGAAAGACGAGTTTTGAAGCTATCACCCGTGGGATCATCGGGGGTCGGCGTAGGGTCGTACGCCGTAAGCTCACCCGCCATTACGGCTTCCATGATCACATCAATCAGCCGCGATTTGGGGGATGCGTAAATCAGGTTCATCTTTTCCCGCAGGTCGAACTCCCGCCAAACCCGCTTTACGTAGGCAACGTCGGTTGGCCGGATATTGGCATATGGTACTACTTCCCTGTCTAAAATGTCCGACTTTACGTAATAGCCATCAACAGGAGGTTCCTCCACTTCAATCGGCGTGGTACTGTTCGATAGGTTTTCCTGTTGGGCCATCGCTGCCGTACCCAGCAGCATCAGTGCTAAAAAGCTATAATACCTGTTCATCCTAACCTCCTTTTTAATTGACCCGGAACGATATGGGGTCCAATTCCTGCTGCAGGCCATCCGGCCCTACGGCTATGATATTATAAAAGAACACGAAAGAGCCCGGTGAGATGGTGCTTAGCGCATTTTGCATCGGGCCGGAAAATGTCCCGTTCGTGCCCTGATAAGGGCCCATCGGGTCAACCCGGGGCTTCTGTACCAGCATGGAAAAGCGGGAAATGTTAAATTTGGCGTCAAACTCAAAATCTTCCAGCCCCGCGAAAATGCGGTTCTGTCCCCGGATCTGTGCGGCCGCTACCGTACCGCCCGAGCGGCCTGCTACCCGCGCCTGTGGCGCAGGAATGCGTTTTACGCGGAATTCCGTAGTCCCTAACGACTGTGTTTGTTCGCCAATCCGTGCGGATACGCTGATGCGGGCGGTGCCCGGCTGTGTTACCCGCGCTACGTATTTACCGGCGGAACCGGCAACCGTGGCTCCCTGGCCGCTTACGGCTAGGCTTTCTTTTGGAATACCCGGGGCAGATACGGAAATCGGATTGTCTACACCGATATACAGCACGTTCATCGCATCAGGTGAAACCACGGCCGATGGCCGGGCTACCTGGTATGTCTGCGGCGCAGTCTGGTATTCCTTTACCGTTCCGTCGGTCTGCTGCACACGAATGGTACCCGTCCAGTCAAACACGCCTTCCCGCGACGTATTTACTGTATAGGTGGCCTGACCGTCAACAACGGGAAGCGGGCTACCGCCTATAATAATTTCCGGGTTGGACTTGGAGTCATAAGCCGTCAGGAAAACCTTTGCCGTATAAGGCTGGCCCTGTATAATATAGGAGGACGGAGCAACGGCCACCGCCGCAAAGCGGTCGAGGTTAACAATGGCCATATCCATTTCCCCAAAAACATGCTTCACTACTGCTGCTTCCGCGTTTTTTACGTCTGCCCGTATTTTCTCCAGTGCGGTCACGGCTGCCGTAAGCGGTATGCCGTCGCCAAAATTAGCCTGTTCCCATGATTTTTTAATGCCTCCGCGGGCCGGTGGATCCTGCGCATCCAGGGAAAAACCAACTTCATTATTGGAGAGCTCCTGTAACCGTGTCCGGGTATCGCTGATGCGGGCGCGTAATTTTTCCGCCCGTTTCTCGTTATCCTTGATCATGAGACGCGGACTGATACTGAGATTGTCCCTTTTTTGCAGGTCGCCGGTGGATTCATTATAACCACCGCCCTCGTTTTCGAGCAGCTGCTGGAGCGAATCGATGTAGCCGGTCAGGCTATTCGCCAGCTGGCTGGCCTGTTCTGCGCGGCCAAGAATCGGTTTGGCCCGTTCCGGCTCGTCTTTCAGCTTAGTAGCCTTGAAGGCGCTGAACATGTTGTCAATCGTGGTCTGTGTATTTTGCGTGGAAGTGCCCAGGCTCGTTGCGAGATTCCGGAAGGCATCGAGTACTGAATCACTTACGTTCAATGCCACCAATCCCAGCAATACGAGGTAAAGAATCCCCATCATTCGTTGCCTCGGCGTCTGTTTTCCTGCTGCCATCGTGTAATCCCTTTTTTAAATGGTTGTCGGTGTTTAAAAATGTAAATTACACACGGGGCTGATTCATAGCGGCCAGCATGTTTCCATAAATGGCGTTGAGCGAAGCCAGGTTTTTATTCAGGTGGCTTACCTGCTCCCTGAGCTGTTGTGTATCTGCTGCGGAGTCATTGAAATTCTTCAACGTTTCTGCAATGCTATCGTAATGCTGGGTAATGGTTTTGAGCTTTTGGCCCGACTCGTTCAGTTCCAGTTCATATACGGCATTCAGCTGCTGTAAGTTGCTGGCCAGCTTCCCTACTTGTTCCTGGTAGGTTTTCGCGTCGGTACTGGCGCCACCAATGCTAGCCAGATCGGCAGAGGCCTTTTCAAAGGCAACATTTAACTGGTCAAATCCGCTGGTAGCGCTTTTTACTTTTTCCGTAAACTGCGCTGTGGCCAGTGATGCATCCGATACATTGGATATGGCCGAGACCTTATCCCCGAACGAACGGAGGCCGTCCCCGAGGTTACCGATCAGGTCCGGACTTATTTTGGCATCCTGTAACATTTTATCCAGCGCCGCCGTATGGCCAATGTTGGCAACCGGTGCGGGCCGGGTGGTAGTTTTTGGTAATTCACCGTCATAATCTTCCGCCAGTTCAGGGTACACCCGTGTCCAGTCGACGTCATCTCCCTCCCGCTGGAAGCCCAGAATAAGGAAAAGGAAAGCCTCAGTACCCAGTCCCACCACAATCATCCAGTCGCCCCACGGCCAGTGCTGTAACTTGGCCATGAGCCCGATGATCACAACGGTTGCTCCCCAGGAAACCACATTGTTAATGCCTACTTTGAATTTACCTTTTTTTGCCATGGTATATTTCGTCTTTTCGTTAGCTAGATTTATTCCGTTAATTATTCATCGGGTCTACGCCCGGATAGGCAGATACACTGCGGAATCCGATGTATGATTTGGCGGTATCCTGATATTCATACGCACGCGCCGAATTTTGCAGAAAATAGCCGATGTCTTTCCACGAACCGCCGCGAACCACCTTGCGTTTCAGCGATTCGGGATCGCCGGCAGTGGCGTCATACCGATACGTCGGGTTCATGTCGTGCACAAAAGAAGAGGCCGATTCATTAAATGTCGAGGACGTCCATTCCGCCACGTTTCCCGCCATATTGTACAGCCCGAAATCGTTGGGGAAGTAGGAATAAACGGGAGCAGTGTATGCCGCACCGTCATCAATATAATTTCCCCTGCTGGGTTTAAAATTAGCCATCAGGCAGCCTTTGGCGTTGCGGGCCGACGGACCGCCCCAAGGATATTGCGACCCGATCCTGCCCCCGCGGGCGGCATATTCCCATTCGGCTTCCGACGGAAGCATATACGGTTGGCGGATTTCCCTGCGGGTGGATTTCCGGCTTCTTTCAAAATTCTCAAATAGCCTGGAGCGCCAGGTGTTAAACGCGTGTGCCTGCCGCCATGTTACCCCTACAACGGGATACTCGTCAAAGGACGGATGGGAGAAATAGCCCTCGACCATCGGCTCGTTTTGCGCGTAGCTAAAATCGTTCAGCCATACGGTGGTATCCGGATATACCAGAATGGTATCCCGCCGGATGAAGTCTGACCGTGTTTTGGTTGGATCATTTTTAGCGGCAGTCGCCGCGCGCAGGTCGTACCACTCGTAGTGGTAACGCAGTAGGCGGACATCCAGTTCATCTTTACCGAAAACCCGGTCATCACCCTGGTAGTACATCTGGCGTGTGCGTTCCCGTACAGCCTGATCACGGGAATTCCACAGCGACCTTCGGCTTCCGTTTACCCTATCCCAGTCGATATAGCGTTCGTTGGTGCCTTCCACCTGAACGAAATAACTGTCATCCTGCAGGTAGTTGTAGATCAGCAACGAATCGCGTACCCAATTCACGAACTGCCGGTATTCACTGTTGGAGATCTCGGTTTCATCCATGTAAAACGACGAAATGGTCACTTGCCGGTTCTGTGCAACCTGCGCAAACGTAATGTCTTCATCGGACTGCCCCATAATAAACGTACCGCCGGGAATCAGTACCATGCCGTAAGGTACTTTACTGGTTTTTAACTGATCGCGTCGCACGCCAACCAGCTCTCCACCTCCTGATCTGCTGCAGCTGGCCGAGAACAACGCCAGCGCGATAAGAAACAGTATAGGTAAATGTCTTTTATTCATATTTTGTTATTATATGGTAGATTTATGAATAAATCATTTTCTTTTGGTTAGCCTTTAGCTTTTTACTTTAATCCAACCGCACGACAGCCCCGGACCAGCCATTGTCTCATCGGTTACCTAAGGCCATTTCGCCTATGCTGCCACACAAAAATCAATCAATTCCGGATTGTTCTTTTCACATTAGCATCTGGTGGCACGCTGCTAAGCGGCCATAAATTTATAAAAAGTAGTTGTATTTCCTCAAAATAGACAAATATATTTTGAAAACGGTGCTTTTCCCCTGCCTGGTTGGGGCAGACTGAATAAGGTTTGAAAAGAAACGGGTGCCCGCAGCTATTTGTTTACCTGTTTGATATATTGTTCCACGGCCATAGTCATGCTCGGCGCATCTGGTGTGGGTGCCGGAATATCCAAAATCAGATCCCGGTCCAGGAGGGCCTGGTGGGTAGTTGGGCCGAAGGCCGCAAGCCGGGTATCGTTCTGTTTGAAATCAGGAAAGTTCTCATATAAGGACTGGACGCTCGAAGGGCTAAAGAACACAATGATGTCGTAAAAAACGTCCTTTAAGTCGGAAAGGTCGCTGACCACTGTACGGAATAAAACCGCCGGCGTAAAGTCATAGCCATTTTCCTGCAGCCAATTATGTGTTTCTTCGTTGGCCACATCCGAACAGGGGTATAGAAATTTTTCCTTTGCGTGTTTCTTTAGCACATCCGCCAGGTCTTTAGCCGATTGCTTGCCAAAGAAAATCTTGCGTTTCCGGTACTGAATGTATTTTTGAAGGTAAAGCGCGATGGTCTCCGAAAGACAGAAATACTTCATGTCGGCGGGAACCTCATACCGCATTTCTTCACAGACGCGGAAAAAATGGTCTGCCGCATTGCGGCTCGTAAAAATAACCGCCGTGAAATCAGCCAGGTTAATCCGCTCTTTGCGTACTTCGCGGGCCGGCACCCCCTCTACATGAATAAACGCCCGGAAATCCAGTTTCAGGTTATATTTCTGCGCCAGGGCAAAATAAGGAGATTTGTCGTTCTCTGGCTTAGGCAGTGTTACTAATATGCTTTTTACTTTCTTTGCTCTATCTGCGTCTGACACTTGCATGCTGCTTACATTATTTATCAAGTACTTTTATTAAGATGAGTACCGGAGCGATTTCGAGGCAGCAAAGATACATAAATAAATAAAATTTAGAAAATCGGTAACTGCCCAATAAGTTGTTTGCCGTTTTCACAAACCGGAATATCAACAATGCAAGTACCAGTATGAGGCTAACCGGGATCACCCAGAGCATGTCGCGGACGGGGAGGAGGCTCAGCGCCAGTACAATGGGAAGGAACACCAGTGCCGCATTAAAATAGCTGAGGTATAATACCGCGACATATTCCCTGACCATGCGCTGCAGATCAAACACGAAGCCCAGCAGGCGGGTAACAATAATTTTGAGTACAAAGAGTACGATGACGAACAGCGATATACCCAGAAAGACATTCACACCATGTGCACGGGCATGTCCCAGGTAATATAAGTTATAGTGGTACAGGAACATACCCGTCACAAAACCAAATAAAATATACAGAAAGATAAACGGCCAGGAGCTGTACAGCGTATCTTCCTTATTGATCTGCATAAGCATGCGGTCGTTATAGAACGCCTGAATAATGGACATCACCTCATTGGGAAAAGCCAAGCGTACAATGCCCAGAAACAGGAACAGCAGGCCAATGGTAACGATCACCCACGGATCCCTCCCTGCCCGGTCATTACCCGGTTTAAGTTGGGCTGCCAAGCGGTTTGTAAAGGCGATCCAGCCCATAAAATCCCCGTTCTTTACCACCAGCACGTCCCGCAGGCTATCGGCAAAGTGGTTTGGCCGATCAGGATCGGGTAACCCGATATACTGCATGGTGAGGGAATCCTGTACCTGCCGTATGGAATCGGCCAGCCGCAATTTTTCCAGCAACGCCGCCTGGCGCAGCGAGTCCCTTACCGATGGCTGCTGTACTGCCGTAAGTGGTGCACCCTGTACCAAATGGGGTGCAAAACCCAGCCCCATGGTGATCAGGAAAAAAAGAAAAAACCGCTGCATCATTGACCTGGCTTCGACATGGCCGTAAAATTAGCGCGAATTGATCAGAATGCGAAATAATTTCACGCAGTAGCGCAAAGCGCGAGAGCCCGCGGCCCTGCCGCTTTGCGTGGATGGCCCCGATGTGAAAAGCTGCCGCTTCACCCATCATGGAGAAGCATCCGGAAACCAGTATATTTGTCAGTATGCAGCAAGACGACAATTTTTTTGAGCAGGTATACCAAGTGGTCCGGCAGATTCCCGAAGGACGGGTAACGTCCTATGGCGCAATAGCCCGCGCGTTGGGTACGGCAGGCTCCTCCCGCATGGTGGGCTATGCCATGCGTGCGGCGCACCGTGCCAACCCGCCCATTCCCGCCCACCGGGTGGTCAACCGGATAGGCGTTTTAAGTGGTAAAATGGCTTTCGGCAGCCCTACGCTGATGCAGCAGCTGCTTGAAAACGAGGGAATCACCATTGTTGATGATCAGGTGACCGATTTTAGCCGTGTTTTTTGGGACCCGCTCAGTGAAGCGGAGTAGCTATGCGCGACCTTCCGGAAATTACCCCCTTGTTTCCCGGTAGATATCCGGGAATGTCCGCCCTGCGCCGTTGTAATCCAGCCCGTAGCCAATCACAAAATCGTTGGCTATCTCGAAGCCCACATAGGCGATGTTATCAAATTGGTGCACCAGCGCATCCGGTTTAAGCAGCAGGGTGCATACGGCGACCGACCTGGGCTGTTGAGCCCGGATAATATCCAGCGTATGTTTCAGGGAGTTTCCGGAGTCCACCACATCTTCCACGATCACGACGTCACGCCCGGCCAAATCCATCTCCAGGCCAATCAGTTCCTTTACCCGTGCCTGGCGTTCCGTACCGGTATAGGATGCCAGCTTCACGAAAGAAAGCTCGCATGCAATATGGATCTGCTTCATTAAGTCGGCCATAAACATAAAGCAGCCATTCAGCACCCCGATAAAAACGGGGTGTTGGTTTTCGTAGGTAACATTCAGCTGAATACCGATGAGCCGGATCCGCTTCTTGATCTGGTGATAGTCAATCAACCGCTCAAACTGTTTCTGGTCAATCGTTATTTTCATTTAAAAAATTATTAATTCATCTTCATTTGATTACATCAATGGATGCTTCGCCGTTGTTTATTGATGGGTGCCTGTCTTTCAGCAGTATCAAGGAAACCACTTTACTATGCTTTTCGCATGAGCCCTTCAACTGTCCCGTTGTGCGGCGGGCAGCTCATGCGGCATTTTACTGGGGCTCCGCTTCCGGGTCGCCCGGTCCGAAGATCCGGTCGAGTAGCCCGCGGATCTCTTCCAACTCACCGTCAAAATTGCGCTGGGGCATCTGCAGCTGTAATGTATCCGCCGATGCCGGTTTGTCCGGCCGCAGCGATTCCCGTACATTCACGGCGTAAAACCCATAACTGCCGGTTGAATCCGCCGGGGCCAATCCGCGCCGTGCCATGATGTTTCCGATGTAGCGGAAATAACTTGAAATATAGGGTTTGAGTCCGCCATAATACGTAAATGCGTATAGGCCCGTCTTTGGGCGGGGCACAATACTGGCCAGGTAAATGCTCTCGCCAAGGGTCAGCTGCGAAGGCTGTTTGCTGAAATAATACCGGGCGGCTTCGCCAATGCCGTATACATTCCGGCCCCATTCAATAATGTTCAGGTATACCTCGTACATCCGGTCTTTGCTGACAGCCCGGGTACTTTCCATGAGCCAAACGATGAGGATCTCCTCCAGCTTCCGTACCATGGTTTTGTTTCGGTTGAGGTATACGTTTTTTACCAGTTGCATCGAAATCGTGCTCCCACCCCGTTTGAATGACCGCGCCTTGTAATTGGTTGCGATCGATGTCCTGATGGCTTCCTCCACGAATCCGTTATGGCTGTAAAACGAGGGGTCCTCCGTTGTAAGGATGGCGTTCTTAAGGTAAGGCGATATTTGGCCGATCGGTGTAAAATCCGGATTTTCAGGACCAACAATAATATCCCGGACGGGTTTTTCATTCTCGTACGGTGTATAGACAAATGTCGTGTTGATTTTTGGAATGTTGGCATTCCCCCACGCGTTCACCTTGAAATTCTCCTGCATCATGCTGGAGTTGAACCGTACGCTGTCGGGGTTGCTGGTATCCAAAAAAGCGTCCAGGTGATACTGGATTTTGCCTGACACGCGGATACCCTCCAATGCGGTGAACAGCCCTTTCGGGAAGGCATCAAACAGATCCTGGGCTTCCATCTCGGGTGTTTCAATACCCAGCGCATACGTCTCATTGGGTGCGGCTGTATACCGGATATAGGGGTGCACGGTCAGCTTTTTAACCGTAACAGCCGTTTTTTTAGCTAGCTCTATGTGGTTGTTGCCCACGATCAGCTCCGCATCCATATGGGCATCGGGGAAAACGATGTCTTCCTCTGCGATGCGCCGGTGGTTGATGGTCAGGTTTTTTACCGCCCATTCCCCCGTGAAATGCAGGAGTTCATTATTCGTCCAGAATACGTCACGGAGGCGTGTCTCCAGGGTGTCAAAACTCAGTTTCAGTCCGAATTTGCGCTCCAGCAACGGGATGGCGATCCGTTTGCCGTTGGCGTGCACCTTAATGGCCAGCTGCCGCCGGTCGGGGTTCAGCGTGCCGGTCACCTGCCAGGCCGCGCTGTTATCATTGAGAAATACCGCCGAGCTGAGGCTGCCGCGGTCTACGTCCGCTTTTGGAATACGGATATACTGGTGTGTACTGTCGTCGCGGTACGAGAATGAAAAATTCCGCAACTCCATGTCCTTCGGAATCTTGTAAAGAACATCATTGAGCATGCGGTTCGCCGCCTGGGCGAGGCTTACCGCGGGGCGAGCTTTCGCTTCCGGCTCCGCCGCGGTGCTATCCGCTTTGCGGAAGATGAAATCATAGTTGCTTATGCTGTCTTTCTTGACCAGCGTAAGGTCGGTATCATAGATGCGCAGCTGACCGAACTTGATGTTTCCCGCCAACAGCGGAAATAACCGCACGCGCACCGACATGTCCCTGACTTTCATCAGCTGCTCCCGTCCCTGCGGCGTCAATGTAACGCCCTGAAACGTGACGGTACTCAGCCCCGAAAAATACGCGGTATCAATGGCCAGGTCGACCTGGTACCGCTCGGCCATGGTCGACTGTATCCGGGCCAGGGCAGCAGTCAGCAGGTTTTCCCGTTTATGGTAGATTACGGCAAATGCGATGACACCCGCAACCAGCAATACGCCCGCAACGATACCCGCAATGATGAGCTGTTTTTTGGTGATTTTAGTTAAGAACCTGCTAAACCAATTGTTCATATCCTGACGGGTGTATCCATTGCATAAAATACGGCATAATTATTATTAAAAACAAAGCCATGACAAGTTTGTGTGGATGTTTGCGTAGTTTTGTGTGCATAAACCCGGGTTGGAATAATGATCACGAAAGAACAAGTACTGCACGCACTGAGCCACGTAGAGGAACCGGACCTGAAAAAGGACCTGGTTACGCTGAACATGATACGCAATGTCGAAATTACGCCGACAACCATTCGTTTCGACGTGGTGCTCACCACCCCCGCCTGCCCCTTAAAGGGCCATATCGAACACGCCTGCCGGAACGCCATCGCCCTGTTTGTGGACAAGACGATTGCCGTCGAAATCAATATGACATCCAACGTGGTTGGTCTGGGGAGTAACCAGCTGCCCAACATTAAAAACATTATCCTCGTCGCCTCCGGCAAGGGCGGGGTTGGCAAATCCACCGTTGCCGCCAACCTGGCGCTGGCACTGAGTGCTACCGGCGCAAAAACAGGACTGGTTGACGCCGATATCTATGGCCCTTCGCTCCCCATTATGTTCGGACTGGAAGGGGCAAGGCCCAGGGCCTCGAAGACACCCGACGGGAAAACAAAAATTGAGCCGATTGAAAAATACGGAATAAAACTGCTGTCCATCGGCTTCTTTACCGACCCGAACCAGGCCATTCCCTGGCGTGGCCCGATGGTAAGCACCGCTGTTAAGCAGTTGTTCAATGACGCGGACTGGGGTGAACTGGATTACCTGGTGGTTGACCTGCCCCCCGGAACGGGCGACGTACACATTACCGTAGCCCAGGGATTTCCCATCGCCGGTGCCGTGGTGGTAACCACGCCCCAGCAGGTGGCACTTGCCGATGCGGTCAAAGGCATCGGCATGTTCCTGATGGATGCCATTAACATTCCCCTGCTTGGCGTAGTCGAAAACATGGCCTATTTTACACCGGCGGAGCTCCCCGACCATCGGTATTACATCTTCGGAAAAGATGGCGGGAAACAACTGGCCGAACGGTACAGCGCACCGTTCCTTGGCGAAATACCGCTGGTAAAAAGCATCAGCGACGCCGGCGACAGCGGCCTGCCTGTGGTGATGGATGAAGATAATCCCGTGGCTCATGCTTTCGTTGACATCGCGGGGAAAGTGGCCCAGCAGCTGGCCATCCGGCAGGCCACCGCTTAGGCAAACCGCTTACTCGTCTTCCAATGCTGCCGCACGGCCGATGAATTCACTGTAGGGATCGCCATCGAATAGCGGCGCCTGTGGATTGTTGGCGAACGGTATTTCAGGGTTAAACAGTTCTTCAAGGGTTTCCCGGAGGAAACCGGAAAACCCATCCTTTAAACTTTCCAGGAATTCATCCTGCATGGTAATGCGGCCGCGGCCGCTCCGATAAAAGAGCGAACCTTCCCGGCGTAGCCTGCGGGCAACATACAAATGGGGTTCAATGCCCGTCCTCCCGGTTACCTGTTCGTAGATATAGGTATAAAACAGGGTTTGCAGCAGGGCCTTATTGCTCTTTTCGGATGCGGGGGCGAAGAGGGCTTCTTCACTATGGAATTTCACCTCATCCCGACCGGTTTTATAGTCCACAATGCGGATTTTTCCAGCTACCTCATCCACTCGGTCGATAATGCCGTAAAGGCGTACGGTATATGCGCTCCCGTTTACAGTAATGGGAATATCCAAGGTATAATCCTGGCCATTCTCCAGTTCAATGATCCGGAACGGCGCAACCTCGTTGGCGTCGTGCAGCAGGAAGAGCGTGGTATACTCCGCCGCGATCTTAAGCAGGATACGCTGCATGCTGTTCGGCGCGGTTATTTTACCGGGGCTTCCGTAGGTAGCTTCCGAGAGTGCCGCCAGGCATATTGCGGGCACCTCAGCCAGTTTTCCGCGGATACTTTCCGCGTCTATCCGGTCCCCCCGGTCACGCAGGTCCTCGTAAATGTGCTGCATGGCTCCATGCACCACCGTGCCCAGCCTGTTCATTTCAAACTCTTCGGCCATTTTCGGGGGCTCCTTGATGTCGGCCACATATTTTAGGAAAAACAGCAATGGCGACTGGACATAGGTAGTAAATGCGGTGGCCGACAGCCTTAAGCGTCCGGGGTCCGAGGCGTCGAGATACTTGAGCAGTTTATTCCATACCGCTCCGGTTTTGGCGATACGGAGCATGGGGGATGCAGGTATTGCCTTTACCGGCTGCTGGTGAATGACCGGGCGGAAAGAGAAGCGGCTTTCAAAGGCCAGCTGCCGTACAAAACGGCTTACCTCGCCGCTGCTGCGGTCGTCTACAACCTGGTTGTAGACAAAGGTGATGCGCCGTGGCGTGTGCAGCAGGCGGTAAAACAGGTAGGCCGATAGCGCATCCTGGTTTTCGAGCACGGGCAGTCCGTGTGCACGGCGGATGGAATCGGGGATAAAGGTGTTACCCAGGGTGATTTTCGGCAACGTGCCTTCGTTGGCACCGATGATGTATACTTCATCAAAGTCGAGGCACCGGCTTTCCAGCAACCCCATAATCTGTATCCCGTTCAGGGGTTCACCCTCAATCGGGGCCGATACGCTTTGGAGCGCTTTGCGGATGAGCAGGCAAAGAAAGGAAACCGACAGTTCCGTATAGTCGGCCAGCCCTTCCTGTAGCAGGTTGAGCGCCTTTTTGGTTGCCAGCATGAGCGACGCTTCCAGGTGCCGCAGCGTGCGGTTGTCCTGGCGCTGTTGCAGCAACCCCTCCAGCAACCGGTGCAGCGCCTGCAGCACTGCGGTACCCCCTTCCTGCGGGACAAAGAACTCCGCAAAGGCGCCGGTCGTCAGCTGCAACGCCGCAACAGGCACGTCCAGCCATTCATTTTCGTGGATGGCCTGCTGAAGCTGCTGCCGCTCGGCGGATGCGACACCGGTCAGCGGGTGCGCCAATACGGCGGCCACATCCAGGTGGTGCACGTACCGCCCGTGGTTGCCATCGAGATATTGTTGGATGGTGAGCCACAGGTCAATCAGTCCGAAGAGCGGCGACTGCATCAGCGGATAGCCCATGGTGATGTTGAAAGGGGTTCCGTCGGGCAGGCTTTGCAATACCGGAATAAGCAACCCTTCATCGGCAAGGATGATGGCTGTCCGGGAAGGCGATGCGCTGGCCGCAGGGTCATTTTGCAGTTGCGTAGAAAGCCATTTGGCCTGGGCGACGCTGCCCGAAGCCGCCACCATGTCGATCGGCTCATTCCGCGAACCCAGTTCGGCGGGAAAATCGCCCAGCGCATTGTGCAAGCCATACTGGACGATGTTGCGTCGGAGGAACATACCAGCTTCCTGCAGCGGGTCGTCCGCGTAATACGCGTCTGCGTCAAAATAAAAGAGGGCCTTTTCCTGTTTCTGCCATTGGGTAAAGAGTGTAGCCTCACAATTGTTGAGCGCATTGAACCCAACGAATGCAGCCTGCCGGTAATCCCGGATGAAATCCCCGGCAGGTGCGGTGCCTTCGGCCAGGGCGCGGTAGATGCCGGCGGTAGTGATCAGCTGCCGGTTGGCCAGTTCCGCCTTAAACCGGAGATATAGTTGGGGCAACCGCCCCCAAAGCTGGAGAAACTGCTGCTGCACGGCGGTTTGTTTGCCGGCTGAAAACGAATCCCAGAATTGCTGCATAAACCGCTGCTGTTCGGTAGATAAATGCGGGAATCGCTGCTGGAGCAGTGCGATATCCCGCAATTCGGCATATACTTCGGCAGGGGGCACCAGCTCGTAGTCGAGCTGGGCAAAATCACTGAGTATGGTCTCCGCCAGCGGGTAAAATTCATCAGGTGTTTCCTCAGGCCGGCCCTCTTCCCGCAGCAGTTGGTTGTGCAGGCGGTGGAGGACAAAAAACTGGGTAAGCGGACTGGCTTGTGATGCCGTCGTACTTTGGGCGAAGAACTCCTGCACGGTAAAAAACTGCGGGCTCCAAAGGGGCTTGCCATGAAGGCCAGCCAGGTATTTCCGGAGAAACACCGCCGGCCGCTTGTTGGGCAGCACCACAGCAATGTCTTTCAGGTCATCGCCGAAGCGATGCAGTAAATCTTCTGCAACTTGTTTAAGAAATGGCGTCATCGTGTTCCTTCCATTAAACTTCGACTAGTTTTTCAAGCGCGCCATAGTAAATAAATCCCTTTACCCCGGGCATGCCCATTTCGAGCAGCATCGCCTGATAGGCCTTCACCTGCCGTACGTGTGATTCGTCCTGGTGATGGGTAAACTTGAAATCCAGTACGATGGTTTCGTTGGCACCGGCAAGCACCTTGTCCGGCCGCAGGGTGGTGCCATCGGGCAGGATCATACTGCGTTCATTCAAATGCCGGTACGGACCGTTCAGCAGCACCCCCAGCTGCGGATGATTCCAGGTCCGCCTGGCCAGTGCCAGTATCGCGTCCCGTTCATCGGTTTTCAGCAATCCTTGCGCCTGCAGGCGGTCCAGGTGCAGGTCCAGCTCCTCCGCAGCTGTTGCAAGCTCCATCAGCTCATGCAACAGGCGACCCTGACGTTTGGCATCGTCGAGCTTAATCACATCCAGTTCACCCATCATTTCCGGCCGGGCCAACTCTTCCTGTATGCGGTCCGAAACGGGGTAGTGGTCGAACCACCAGCCAGCCGGTCCGCGGTCCGGTTGCGTTTCCGCAGCTTCCGCTACTGTTGCCGGACTGCCGGTACGGATACCCGCATTGTATACCGCGCCCAGCTCGTTTGCGTAGTCCGGGAGAACCTCGAGCAGCAGGTCGCCGGCCACCAGCGTGCTGATTTCGTCGGTCCCCTTTTTCCCGGGAGCCGTGATGTACAGGTGTTTCCGTGCGCGCGTAGTAGCCACATATAATGTGTTAAGCGCATCCATATAATTGAATAGCATTTCCTCGTAATAGGCCTGGTATAATGTCGATTTGCCTAAATCTGCTTTATATTTCACCGGTGTTTTACCCAGCAGGGCATAGGGGGTCTGGCGCACGTCCACCCAGAAGTCGCCGTTAGCCTTGCCGTCTACCGGCCAGCCACAGAACGGAATCATGACCACGTCAAATGCGAGGCCTTTGGATTTGTGGATGGTGAGCACTTCCACAGCATTCACCTTGGCACTTGCCGGCAGTGCGCGATCGGCCCCTTCCTCGTTCCAGTAGGTGAGAAATGCCGGAATACCCCGTTCCCCGCTTGCGGTGAATGCCGCAACCAGGTCGCGGAATGCCAGTAGGTACGGCAGGTTTGCGGGCTGCGTATGCAGTCCATAGGCCGTAATCAGTCTTTCGATCAGTTCGGCCAGCGGAAGCTGCGCCCAGCTGTCCCAATCGGTACAAAGCGATGGAGGAAGCAACCCTTCCAATTGTGTGGGGGTGCTATATTTGATTCGCAGCCAGTCGTCATCGGCCAGTGCCTGCTTTGGCTGGAGCTGCTGGAAAAGGTAAATGCAATTGGCGCGGTATAACGCGCTGTCGGCCGTCTTCCCCACCAGTGCCTGCAGGGTATTGATGAGCAGGCGTATGGCCGGACTGTTGGCCAGTGCCAGTGCATCGCCCGACACCACATCGAAAAAGACTGCTTTTTCCCGCTGCTGGCCAAGCACATACTGGATGATTTCACGGGCTTCGTTATTCGTGCGTACCAGAATGCCGATCTGCTCCGGCCGGTAGCGGCCGGAGGCTATCCATTGGAAGAGCGTATCCGACAGGCGGGCCAGGGCTTCCTCTTTTACCGCACTGGGCCGGTGATTGTTGCTGGCGACGTCAATAAAAGAAACCTCCACGGCACCTCCCTTTTTGTGCTCCGCATGCTCCGGCATCCGCTGCGTGCTGTCCCGGTATGCCCGGATGATCGTGTCGTGATTGCCGGAGGAAACCCACCAGCGCTGGTATTCCGATTCACCTAGCTGGCTTGCAATTTTATCATTGAGCCGGCCCTGGAGCCAGCGTGGTGCATGCTGGTATAGTACGTTGTTAAAGGCTACGATCTGCTCCTGGCTACGGTAGTTTACCTCCAGTGTTTCCTGCTGGATGAGCGATGCCGTGTCCGTCCGGTTAAACGCCCGGGCAAGCTGCTGCTCGGCCCGGTCGAGCAAAATGCGCCAGTCGCCATTGCGCCAGCGGTAAATACTCTGTTTAACATCGCCCACCATCAAGTGTTCACTGCGTTTTCCTGTCGCGTTGGCCATTGCGTTGACAAGCAGCGGCCGCAGGTTATCCCACTGTTTTCGGGACGTGTCCTGGAATTCATCAAAGAGGAAGTGCCGGAAGCGGTTCCCCGTTTTCTCCCATATGAAGGTCGGGTCACCTGACTCGTTGATGCCGATGCGATTGAGCAATACCTGCGCGTCGCTGATCAGCTGTGCACGATTCGCTTTACGCCACTGGGCAAGGAGTGCGCTCATTTCCTTCAGCAGGCGGAGGTAATATAAGTTTTCATCAATGGCGCTGGCCAGGTAAAAGTCCCCGCTGTGTTCGGTATAATACTGGTACAGCTGTTCGAGTACCGGATTCAGCTGCTGATACAGCGAGGCTACCGGTCCTGTTGGTCCACCTTTCTGCCAAGCCTCCGGCGTATCAATGTACTTTTCCAGTTTTTTGACGGTATTATAAGGGTCCTGTGCCGAAAGTGACGGCAGCTTTCCGAGTTGGTTCTGCGATTTGCCTGCCAGGTCTGCGGCGGTTACTCCTGAAGCCGCAAATAGCCGGGCTGCGGTTTTGAGTAATGCTTCAAACTCCTGTTCAAATTGGGCTGTGGCAGTTTTGCAATAGTTATTGAGGCTGTCAAAGAGCGTTTCCTCCGGGATATGGGCGATTGCCTGATCAAAATCCTGGAAATCCTCTTTGAAAATTTCTGAGGCAAGATTATTGAGTGTCCAGCGGTAGTTCCAGCTTTCGTCCTTGTCTATCTGTGTTTTTGCGTAATCGGTAATCCACTGCAGCAAGTCAGGGCGTTCGTCCAGCAGCCGGTTGAGGCGGAGCACCAGGTCGGCCTTTACTTTCCGGGTATTCATTTCCAGTTTATACCCCGAATCAATACCCAGTTCGAATGTGAACCCCCGGATGATCTTTTGGGTAAAGCCATCGATTGTGCTGACCGAGAACCGGCTGTAATCATGCAGGATTTTACGGTACACCTCGGCAGCCTGCAACTTCAGCGCGGCCACATCCCATTGGGGGTATGCCTGTAGTAGGAGTTCCCGGTAGCCTGTTGCCCGATCTGCCTGTATCCCGTCTCCGGTAGCGAGATGCTCCAGTACCTCCAGGATACGGCCTTTCATTTCCGCAGTTGCCTTGTTGGTAAAGGTAATGGCGAGGATCTCCCGGTATTTATGTGTTCCCGCAAACACCAGCTTCAGGTAATGGGAGGTAAGACTGAATGTCTTCCCTGATCCGGCGGAGGCTTTGAGTATTTTCAGCGGTGGGGCGGTTGGCATAGCTATCTTTTCAGGGATGAAGATAACGAAATTATGGGAAACGAAGCAGGCACGGTGGCGATGTTTGGGAAGGACGATGAACGGGCCTTTTCCGGCCAATTCGGAAAATTTCTTCAAGATGAGTCCAGGGTGAGTCCATAGTGAGTCCACCATGAGTCCGGGGTGAGTCCAGTATTTTTCGGGTTTTTACCGGACTCATACTGGAGTTACACCGGATGCACTGGGGCAGTATGGCGAAGCGGGGGCATCCAGGGGTGGTTAAAGGCACCTGTAAACCAATGCACCACTGCGCGGTTATTGCTCTTTTTTGTCGTTTCCCGGCTGGGAATACGAAGGCGGATCGATTGCCGGAAAAGACTGTTCAATTTCTTTGTCGAGCCGTTCCTCGCGTTTTTTGATTTTTTCCGCTTTCTTTTTCTGGTCGTCGGCAGGCCCTGTTTTTTTATCCTTGTTCATCACCCTTCAATTACGTTATATCACGATTATGCGTGAACTGACAGGACAACAATTGCCGAACGGGTATGTTTTATTTAAAAAGAACCGAAACCAGCTATTTGATCTATCTTTGGCCGGATTGATAATGAAAGATACTTTGCTGGCGGTGCTGTCCACCTTTTCTTTTTTGCTGCCCGGGAGCAAAGGGCTTTGCGGACTTCGTTCCGAATATTTTTTTCGCCTTCCCCGGAGGCATGCCGTTATTTCCGCGGCCATTCGAATAGGTCGCGCAGGAGGAAAAAGCCGTTATACCGGCGATCAAAAGAATAAATGCCAATTTTTTCATAGCAGGGTCAATTAAATTACCAACGTGGCTAATACAATAACTGGACCAAGCTGTGAAACACGTCGTGGAGCTGTATATTACTCCTGTTGGGCAGATTTTCGTCGACCGCGCATTTGATGGTCAAGTGAGTACGGTCCTGAACCCGAAATAAAAAAGACAATGAGCAACACCAGTATGAGCAGTGATGCCCAGAGTTCCGAATTTAGAAAAGTAAACCCCTGTGGGAGATTGACAAGAAAAACAGCGCCGAGTAAAATGGGCAGCTGAAATCCGACCGCTACACGGGTCAGCAGGCCGATGGCGATCAGGATCCCGCCAACCAGGTGCGCGAATGCGATATAATGCACGGCCGCCCAGGTATAAAGTTCGGGAATGTTCGTGCTGGCCAGCAGGATTCGCAGGGACTCGGTATTGCCCAAAAAGGTTACCCCCCTTAAAAAAATTGCAATGCCCAGGACGATGCGCAGTGCGTCTAGTCACCGGGGATGGTGGGTATCGCCCCAGTGTTCAATTTTTTGGATAAGATTCATAACGGCCTCCTTTCCGGTTTTTTATGGATAGGAGTATAACAAAAAACCCCGCTTTTTGTTTGAAAGCGGGGTTTGTTACGGTGTAAGCACCTTATTTTTTGATGTACATGACTTCTTTAACGGCCTTCACTACACGCGCTACGCTGGGCAGGGCTTCCTGCAGCAGGGTAGGTGCATAGGGGAGCGGTACGTCGGCAGACGTAATCCGGATCACGGGTGCATCCAGGTAGTCAAAGGCATTACGTTGTATCTTATAAGCGATTTCAGAGGAAATGGACGCCAACGGCCATGCTTCTTCAACAACAACCAACCGGTTGGTTTTCTTCACGGAATTGACAATAGCTGCATAATCAATCGGACGTACGGTACGCAGATCAATCAGATCCACATCAATACCCTCCTTGGTTAATTCCTCCACAGCCGGCTGTACCACGCGGGGCAGCATTTTGCCGAAGGTAACGATGGTTACGTCATTTCCTTCCTTCACGGTATGGGCTTTTCCGAGCTCCAGGTAATATTCTTCTTCGGGAACATTACCCTTGTCGCCGTACATCACTTCGGATTCCATGAAAATAACGGGATCCGGATCGATAATGGATTGTTTGAGTAACCCTTTTGCCTCATAGGGGTTAGAGGGAACGACCACTTTCAGGCCGGGGGTATTGGCATACCAGTTCTCGAAATTCTGCGAGTGCTGGGCTGCCAGCTGGCCGGCATTCCCCGTTGGTCCGCGGAATACAATGGGAAGGGGAAACTGTCCCCCGCTCATGGAATACATTTTGGCGGCTGAGTTGATCACCTGGTCAATGGCGACCAGGGAAAAATTGAATGTCATGAACTCAATGATTGGCTTGAGGCCATTCATGGCGGCTCCGATGCCGATGCCCGCAAAGCCGAGTTCGGCAATGGGTGTGTCGATAACGCGCTTGGGGCCGAACTCGTCCAGCATTCCCTGGCTTACCTTATACGCACCGTTGTACTCGGCCACTTCCTCACCCATCAAGAATATCTTTTCGTCTTTGCGCATTTCTTCGCTCAATGCCTCGCGAAGCGCTTCCCTGAATTGTATTTCTCTCATTCGTAGTATAGGATCAAATTTTCGTACGCAAAGCTACTACAAATAGTTGATATTTGGAATGCTTTGCTTAGAAAAGCGGCGGGGTGGCTGTGCCGCCTGAACGGGCAAATGTAATCAGCCAGCGGTTCAGGTTTTCAATTGCCAGCGGGATGCGCCAGCTGTTTTTGTTCCGGCGTTCCACATAGTTCGAAACGGCGCGGACCTGAACGGCCGGGAGCCCGGCGTGATGGGCGGCATAGAACACGGCGGCCCCTTCCATGCTTTCCGTATCGGGATGGATCCGGCTGACTACTGCCTCGATGGCCTGCTCGTCGCCGTGCACCCGGTTTACGGTAATTCCTTTGCATTGGTGCAGCCGGTTGATTTCCGGGTGGTTGATCCGGTGTTCACTGTAATAGGTGTGTGTCGCCAATCCCAGCGTTTCACTGTCCACGAACTGAGCACCGTCCTCGGCACCCAGCTCGGCGAAAGTATCCCGGTGCACGTGGACAACCTCCCCTAATGGAATGTCGCGGTTGAAGCTGCCGCAGATGCCGACATTAAGCAGCAGATCGTAGTGATTGACCGTCAGTTGTTTGCCTAAGGCGAAAGCAGTAGCGACCATGCCGACCCCTGTAATCAGCACATCCATGCCCTGCCGCTGGCCGGCCGGCAGCTGCATAAAAGGGGCAATTTCGGCAGCAGTGGCTGCGATGATCAGCGTGTTTTCCATAGCGTTGCAGGCGAATGTACGTAAAAATAGCCGATTGGTGCTCCGGTCTTAACGGAACCGTGTTTAATGCGGCATTGTGGGGGCGGACGGTAGTGGGAAAAATTGCTACTTTTGCACATCATGGGTTACCTACGGTTGCTTTTACTCCCTTTTTCAGCTATATACGGCGCGGCAGTATGGCTGCGTAACTGCTTTTATAACTGGGGCTGGCTGAAACAGACGGCGTTCGATATACCCGTTATTGTGGTCGGTAACCTTGCCGTGGGGGGAACCGGCAAAAGCCCGATGATCGAATACCTGATCCGTTTGCTGGCGCCGGAATATCCAGTGGCGACGCTCAGCCGGGGTTATGGCCGGAGTACCCGTGGGTTCCGGGAGGTGCAGTTGACCGACACGGCCGCGGAAAGCGGGGACGAACCCCTGCAATTCAAGCGCAAATTTCCGGAAATCACGGTGGCGGTATGTGAAGACCGGGTGGCTGGCGTGCGGCGATTGCAGGCGCTGGGGCATCGGGTTATCCTACTGGATGACGCCTTTCAGCACCGGGCATTAAAACCGGGATTAGCGATACTTTTGTTTGATTACAACCATATGCGCACACCGAAATGGCTGTTGCCGGCCGGCAATTACCGCGATTGGTTTTCTGCACGCCGGCGTGCGGATGTCCTGATTGTCACCAAGACCCCGGATACTGCCACGGCGGAGGATAAGGCGACTATACGGAAGCAGCTTACGGTAACTCCCGAAGACATCCCCCTGTGGTTTGCGGGTATCGATTACGGCAAGCTGCTTCGCGCGTCACCTGTCGGGGACGGGACGGTCCTGCTGGACGCGGATACAGCTGTATTATTAGTGACAGGTATTGCAAATCCGGAGCCGCTGCACCGCTACCTTGCCGCGCGGGTTGGTGAGGTGGTTCACCTGCGTTATGCCGACCATCACCCGTATAGTTCCTCCGACATGCAGCGGGTTAAAAACCGGTATGCCGCGATCCCAAACAGCAGGAAGATCATCGTAACGACGGAAAAAGACAGCCAACGGCTTTTTGCTCCCCCGCATGCTGCCGTGTTTGATGGCTTGCCGGTATATGTACTACCCATCCGTTTTACGCTGGAGCGGCAGGAAGCGCACGCATTCCAGCAGCGGGTACTGCAATATTGTGCGGATACCCTGCGCCAGCCGTAACGACCACCCGTTCGTTTTCTGTACTCGTAAATAAAAATTACTTTTGTATGTATGAGTAACGAAAAACCCCGCCTTGCCATTGATATGGACGAGGTACTTGCCGACACCCTCCACAAATTTCTGACACTGTATCACCGCGACTTCGGTATAAGTCCGGACCTGCTTCAGGAACCGGGTAAAGAATTGCATGAAAACCTTCCGGAGCATGTCAATAGGCAGTGGGAGGTTTACATCCACGAAAAAGGTTTTTTCCGGGACATCCCACCGATGCCGGATGCGGTGGAAACGGTCAGGTTACTGCAGTCGAGCTACCAGGTATATGTGGTTTCGGCCGCCATGGAATTCCGGAATTCGCTGGAAGATAAATACGATTGGCTGCAGGAGTATTTCCCGTTCATCCCATGGACCCATATCCTGTTTACGGGGGAAAAGATCATCTCGGCGGACATCCTGATTGACGACCGGATTAAGAACCTGGTCAATTTCAACGGTCGCAAGCTGCTGTTTACTTCGCCCCATAACATGCTCATTACGGGGTATGAACGGGTGGATAGCTGGAAAGCAGTGGCCGGGTTGCTGCTGCCTTAGCTTGTTTTCAGCTTTTTCTGGATATCCTGTACGTAAGCCTTAAACTTCTTGTCTGTTTCAATCAGATCTTCCACGGTCTGGCAAGCATAAATCACGGTGGAGTGATCACGCCCGCCGAAAAAGGCACCAATGGATTTCAGGGAAGTCTTTGTGTGATTTTTTGCCAGGTACATGGAAATTTGCCGTGCCTGTACAATTTCCCGTTTCCTGACTTTCGATTTGACCATTTCAACCGGTACCTCAAAATAATCACATACCAGCTTCTGGATGTAATCCATGGAAATTTCCCGGTGGGTATTCTGAATGAAATTCTTCAGCATCGACTTGGCCAGGTTCAGGTCGATTTCTTTTTTGTTCAACGTCGCCTGGGCGAGCAGTGAAACCATGGCACCTTCCAGTTCGCGGACACTGTTGTCAATCTGGTTGGCCACGTATTCGATAACATTTTCCGGCAGCTCAATGCCATCGGTATACATCTTCTTCTTCAGGATGGCCATGCGCGTTTCCAGGTCAGGTGCCTGCATATCTGCGGACAGTCCCCATTTGAAGCGACTGAGTAGCCGTTCTTCCAGTCCGGCCAGGTCTTTCGGCGGTTTGTCCGATGTCAGGATGATCTGCTTGCTCGACTGGTGCAGGTGGTTGAAAATATGGAAGAAGATATCCTGTGTGCGCTCCTTTCCGGCAAAGTTATGCACATCATCCATGATGATGACGTCCATTGCCTGGTAGAAGTTGACAAAGTCGTTGATGGTGTTGTTTTTTAGCGAATCGACAAATTGCTGGCAGAATTTCTCGCACGAAACATAAATCACCAGCTTGTCGGGGAGGTTGCGTTTTATTTCGTTGCCTATTGCCTGGGCGAGGTGGGTTTTTCCGAGGCCCACGCCGCCGTAGATCATCAGCGGGTTGAACGAGGTGCCACCGGGTTTACTGGCGACGGCGAAACCGGCCGACCGGGCCAGGCGGTTGCATTCACCTTCAATGAAGTTATCGAACGTATAGTGCTGGTTGAGCTGTGGATCAACCTGGAGTTTTTTGAGCCCGGGAATAACAAACGGGTTCTTGATGTCTTTATTGAGCGCTACAGGGACGGGGATAGACTGTTTCTTGGCTTCCGCGCCATTGCCGCTGGAAGGGATATTGGTGGTATAAGGATTGCTGGTTGACGACTTTTCCACGACAATATTATACTCCAGGCGCCCGTTTTCGCCGAGGTGTTTTTTTATTGTCTTTCGCAGTAAGCCTACATAATGTTCTTCCAGCCATTCATAAAAAAACAAACTGGGTACCTGAATAGTCAAAACGTTGCCTTCCAATCTTACGGCCTGAACGGGCTCAAACCAGGTCTTATAACTTTGCGCCGGAATATTGTCTTTGATGATTTGCAGACAACTACTCCATACGCTTGTGCTCGTTTTTTCCATTCGCTAATTCTTAATAAATTGATTTACAGTAAATGCCCGACGGAATGTTGATAACTTCTCCGTGAAACGAAGATGGCAAAAAAATACCAGCTAAAAAATTAAAAGTTAAAAAATCACTTAATCATTTAAATTACAGTTATTTAAGCTTATTTTTTTATCAAAAACACATTCTCGTATTGCAGGCAAAAAAATTCTCAACATGGTCTATTCGGTGGTTGGATTTTTTCGCTGTTTTGCCGACGCCAGCCAATTGATACCCAGTACCACAGCCAAAATCAGCAGCCCGCCAAGCTCACGCGTTTCCTCGATCCAGGGTTTATCCGCTTTCATCTGCTGGACCAGTTCCCGGGTATGATGGTGCTGGTACCAGTCCGTTACGCCGCCACGGAAAAAAAGAAAGTAGGCTGAGTAAGCCAGGCAGAATACGATGCCGATCAGGTAAGCGGTCGGTAAATACCGTTTTCCCACCGCAAGGTAACACAGGATCGCACCGTAAAGATAAATGGGAATCCAAAGGTATGGATCCACGTCATTGTATTGCAATGCGGCACTGATCAGGAACAGGAAACAGAAGATAATATTAAAGACTTTCATTGGCAGTTTATTTACTCCATCAACAACTTACCGATTACGGCTCATCCTGCTTATGACCTGCTTTGGCGGCCAGGGCAGGTCCTACGTGGTTGCTTGTAGCTAATTGGTTGTTGAAAGGGAACTCATCCATGATCGGGCGAGCAGACTTCTGATCAAATATACAAGAAGCATTACTAAAAAGAAAACAAATTTTAAACCTTTTTCGGCCGGTATTGTTTTTATAGCAAACAGCATGTGCAAGGGAGTGCTTGAGCTCATCAGGCTGAGAACACATCCCCGAACCTGATCTGGATAATGCCAGCGCAGGAACAAGCACATCTTGTACAGATTAAGGTCTGTACTGCCCTATTCTGACTATGGTTGGAATAGGGTTTTTATTTTACCAGGCTCAGGCTTCCAGTTCCGTTTCATAGGTGCTGACAGGCGGGCACGAACAGATCAGCATCCGGTCGCCCTGCAGGTCGTTGACCCGTCCGACGAATGGCCAGAATTTGAACTCACGGACAAAGGGCAGTGGAAATGCCGCCTGCGACCTGGAATAAGGCTTATCCCAGGTGTCGGCGCTGACCGTGGTTACGGTGTGGGGTGCTTGTTTCAATACATTGTTGCTGCCATCTGCCTCACCGCGCTCAACCGCAGCGATCTCCTGCCTGATGGCAATGAGGGCATCACAGAATCGGTCGAGTTCTGCCTGCGATTCCGATTCGGTGGGTTCTATCATGAGCGTGCCCGCTACGGGGAATGATACCGTGGGTGCGTGGAAACCGTAGTCCATCAGCCGTTTGGCAATGTCGCCAACCTCAATGCCGGCTGCCTTGAATGCCCGGCAATCCAATATCATCTCATGCGCACAATGTCCGTTGGCGCCGGCATATAATACGGGATAATGACCTTCCAATCGTCGTTTCAAATAATTGGCATGCAGAATGGCATACTTTGTCGCGTTGGTAAGTCCCGCCGCGCCCATCATTGCAATGTAGGCATGGGAGATCAGCAGGATGGAAGCCGAACCCCATGGGGCCGCGGACACGGCGCTGATACCGCTGGTCCCGCTTACGGAAACCACGGCGTGGTTGGGCAGGAACGGGACCAGGTGGGGAGCTACCCCGATAGGTCCCATGCCTGGACCGCCTCCGCCATGCGGAATACAGAACGTTTTATGCAGGTTCAGGTGGCAGACGTCTGCGCCGATTAGTCCGGGACTGGTAAGTCCTACCTGTGCGTTCATGTTCGCGCCATCCATATAAACCTGCCCGCCGTGCTGATGCACGATGTCGCAGATTTCGATAATCGGCTCCTCAAAAACACCATGGGTCGAAGGATAGGTGACCATCAAAGCCGACAGGTTCGGCGCATGGACTTCCGCCTTCGCCCGGAGGTCGGCCACGTCGATATTCCCCCGGTCATCGCATTGAACGACGACCACGTTCATCCCTGCCATGCTGGCCGATGCGGGATTGGTGCCGTGTGCCGATGCGGGTATAAGCACCACGTTCCGGTGATGATGACCCCGGTGCTCATGATAAGCGCGGATAACCATCAGTCCGGCGTATTCTCCCTGGGCGCCTGAATTTGGCTGAAAGCTTACCTTGGCAAACCCGGTGATCTCGCTCAGCCAGCTGTCCAGCTCATTGATGATCCGCAGGTAGCCGCCGGTCTGGTCGGCCGGCGCGAATGGATGCAGGTCGCTGAATTTCGGCCAGGTCAGCGGCACCATTTCTGTTGTTGCGTTGAGCTTCATCGTACAGGAACCCAGCGGAATCATGGAATGGCAAAGCGACAGATCCTTCGCTTCCAGCGATTTGATATAACGGAGCATTTCATGCTCGGAATGGTAGCGGTTAAATACCGGATGGGTAAGATAGGCCGATGTCCGACGCAGGGATTCGGGAATAAGGGACGTGCCGGATGCCTCAAGCGCCGCCAGTTGCACGTCACCTCCCGCTTTACCTTTCATTTTCGCAAAAACGCGGATTAACAGGACGATGTCGTCATATGTAGTGGTTTCATCGATCGAGATGCCGGCGACCGTGCCCTGATAGTGCAGGTTGGCTTCCTGGTTCAATGCCTCGGCATGCAACGGACCGGCAAGCTCACCGAGCTCCACCTGTAACGTGTCGAAGTAGGTTTGATTGTACTGCGTATAACCCAGCTGCTGCAGGGCTCCGTCCAGTAAAACGGCCAGGCCGTGGATGCGTTCAGCTATGCTGCGGATCCCATCCGGGCCGTGGTATGCCGCGTAAAATCCGGCCATGATGGCCAGCAACGCCTGTGCCGTGCAGATATTGGAAGAGGCTTTGTCTCTGCGGATATGCTGTTCGCGGGTCTGCAGCGCCATGCGCAGTGCATAATCACCGGCGGCATCCACGGTAACGCCGATAAGGCGTCCGGGTATATTCCGCTTGTAGGCATCCTTTGTGGCAAAGTAGGCGGCATGAGGCCCACCGAATCCCATCGGAATACCAAAACGCTGTGTGCTGCCCACAACCACATCCGCACCCCATTCCCCCGGCGGGGTAAGCAGCGCGAGGCTGAGTAGATCAGCAATCACGCACAGCGACATTCCGTCATCATGCAGCCGCGCAGCAGCAGCCCGGTAGTCGCTCACCGTGCCGTCAGCCGCAGGATACTGGACCAATGCCCCGAACGTAGTTTCGCTGACCGGGAAATCAATGGTTTCGTGCCGTACAAGCTCGATGCCGTATGACCGGGCACGCGTTTGCAGCACATCCAGTGTCTGTGGAAAAACAGAGCCGGCAACCACGTACTGATTAGCTGATTTGTTTTTCCGGATCCCGTATTGCATAAACATGGCTTCGGCAGCAGCTGTAGCTTCATCCAGCAGGGAGGCATTGGCAATTTCCATCCCCGTCAGGTCGATCACCATCGTCTGGAAATTGAGCAGCGCCTGCAGGCGTCCCTGGGCAATCTCGGCCTGATAGGGTGTGTATTGCGTATACCAGCCCGGATTTTCCAGGATGTTGCGCTGAATTACGCCGGGCAGTACGGTTCCGTAGTAACCCTGGCCGATATAGGACTTGAATACCCGGTTCTGGTCGGCAATGCCTGCAATTTTCTTTAGGTATGCCGCTTCGCTCATGGCTGGGGGCAGTGTTAAGGGCCGGGTCATCCGGATGGATGCCGGAACAGTTTCATCAATCAGTTGGTCGATGCCGGGTAGGCCGATGGCTGCAAGCATCGATTCCGTTTCATCCGCGCTGGAGCCTATGTGCCGCGTCTCAAATTTTTCCTGGTAATGTATCTTACTCATGGGGTATAAAGATAGTCCCCGTCCCTTTCTTCCGTCGCAGATCCGGAGGGGGATTACCCACGGATTTTGCCGGCAAGCAAACGAGTTGTTTTGCGGGGCAAAGATAAAAATTTTGCAGCTTGGAATGAAGCGTCCGATGCTTTTGGGAAAACGGTAATCAGACTGGATTTCAGTTCTTTTATTGTTAAAGGAATGTGCGGTTTGCTGAAAAAATAAAATCGGCCGCCTGTTTATTTAATCCGGACAGCAAGGTCTGTCATTACATTCCATGCAGATTACAACTAAAAAGGCCGCTTGAGAAGCGGCCTTTTTAGTTGTAATGTATGAATAACAAGACTAAGCCAGTATCCTTACGGGTTCCTCTAACAGTGCTTTCAGTGTTTGCAGGAACGCCGCACCCGTAGCACCATCGACGACACGGTGATCACAGCTCAATGTAAGCTTCATGATGTTTCCGGGCACAACAGCACCGTCTTTAACCACCGGTACCTGCTGGATGCCGCCAACAGCCAGGATGCAGGCGTCAGGCGGATTAATGATGGCCGTAAACTGATCGATACCAAACATACCTAAGTTGGATACGGTAAAAGTAGACCCTTCCCAGTCCGCAGGCTGCAGTTTCTTGGTTTTTGCACGCTGGGCGTAGTCCTTAACCTCTGCTGAGATGTGCGACAGGCTCTTGCCATCGGCGAACCGTACAACAGGGACTAACAGGCCATCTTCCACCGCTACGGCAACCCCGATATTCACGTGTTCATTGTACCGGATTTTGTCGCCCAGCCATGAAGCGTTGACCGCAGGGTGTTGCTTTAATGCTGCTGCGGCCGCTTTGATCACGAGGTCATTATAGGAAACTTTAAGCTGCGCTACCTCGTTGATTCTGGTCCGGGCAGCGATGGCGCCATCCATATCGACCTGGATCGTAAGGTAGAAATGCGGGGAAGTGAATAAGCTTTCGGATAACCGGCGGGCGATGGTTTTCCGCATCTGGGTTACCGGTTTTTCAGTATAACGCTCTTCGCCCACGTATTGGGGGATGCTTACAGTTGCTGCTGCAGGAGCCGGAGCGGCTTCGGTGGCAGCGGCTGCTGCTTGTTTGGCTGCCGGCGTGTAAGTTTCCACATCTTTTTTCACAATGCGGCCACCGTCAGCAGAACCTTTTACGTCGTTGAGGTTAATGCCCTTTTCCTTGGCAATCTTACGGGCCAACGGAGAGGCTTTCACCCGGGAGTCGTCGGCTTGTGCCGTTGCTGCCACACCGGAAGCCGGAGCTGCCGCTTCGGGCGCCTTTGTTTCCTGTGCTGCCGGTTTCTCCGCTTTTTCAGTTTTTCCCTTCGGCTGACGCAACAATGGTGTCACGTCTGTGCCTTCCTTACCCACGATGGCGATGATGTCATTTACTTTGGCGGCCTGCCCTTTTTCCACACCGATGTATAATAAAGTACCATCGGCATAGGCTGTTACCTCCATCGTTGCCTTGTCGGTTTCCACGTCGGCAATTGCATCATCACTTTTTATCGTGTCACCAACCTTGAAATGCCAGTCGGCAATGACACCTTCCGTCATCGTATCGCTGAGCAGGGGCATGGTAATCACAGTTGCACCCAGTGATTCGGCTGTTACCGCCTCACCAGCTGGTTCCTCATCCGGCTGATCGGTGGATTTGTCTGAAGCCGGGGCGCTTTCCTTTTCCTGTTTTTCGGATGTTCCGTTCTCCGGAGCACCCGCATTTTCTTCTTTCAGCAGTGCTTCGTAGTCCTCACCTGCTTCACCCAATACCGCGATAACCGCATCCACCGGTACAGCTTCCCCTTCTTTGGGGCCGATATACAGTAGCGTACCTTCCTGATAGGATTCGAAATCCATGGTCGCTTTGTCGGTTTCAACTTCGGCAATTAAATCGCCTGAACTGACTTTATCGCCTACTTTTTTGTGCCATTTCGCAATCACCCCTTCCGTCATGGTGTCGCTCATTTTTGGCATTTTTACTACTTCAGCCATGTGCTATTGTGGTTATTCTGTTATAAACGTTAATCGCTCAATCGGTTATAAATGGGTAATCGGCTTGTACATATACGTCCTTGTACAGTTCTTCCGGTTCCGGATACGGTGACTCTTCCGCAAACTTCACAGAATCATCGATCACTTTTTTCACCTCGGCCTCCACTTCATCAAACCAGGCCTCATCGGCATATTTTTTATCTGCAATGGCTGCCTTGGTCGTGATCAGTGGATCGCGGCCTTTATATTCTTCCAGTTCTTCCTTTGTGCGGTATTTTGCCGGGTCGGACATGGAGTGGCCTTTATAGCGGTAGGTCCGCATTTCCAGAAACGTAGGGCCATCGCCATTACGGGCGCGTTGTACTGCTTCATCCATCGCATTGTGAACCGCTACTACATCCATGCCATCCACCGGTGCGCTGGGCATATCGAAACCAAGCCCCATTTTGTAGATGTCTTCCATGTTGGTGGTCCGGGCGACCGATGTTCCCATGGCATAACCATTGTTTTCACAGACAAAAATGACCGGTAATTTCCAAAGCATGGCCATATTCAGTGTTTCATTGAAGGCACCCTGCCGTACGGCTCCGTCGCCCATGTAACACACACATACGTTTTTAGTGCCGCTGTATTTTTCCGCGAAAGCGATACCGGCGCCAAGTGGAATTTGGCCGCCCACGATACCGTGTCCGCCCATGAACTTGTGCTCTTTGCTGAAAAAGTGCATGGAGCCACCTTTGCCTTTTGAACATCCGGTAGCTTTGCCGAACAACTCGGCCATGGCAGCATTGGCCGATACACCTTTGGCAATGGCGTGTGCGTGGTCGCGGTAAGCAGTAATCAAGGAATCTTCAGGGCCTAATACCGACATAGCACCGGCTACAACGGCTTCCTGACCGATATATAAGTGACAGAATCCCCTGATTTTTTGCTGCCCGTATAATTGCCCGGCCTTTTCTTCAAATTTGCGCATGAGCAGTATGGATTTATACCACTCCAAATACGTTTCTTTGGTTATCGGTGTCGAACTCATTTCCAAGTTTTAGAATGTCTTTTTTTTCGTAGGCAAACTTAGATAAAATTGTTGTGATATGCAATCGCCGTGCCTTCCTGGTTTTGCTTATCCCATAAAATTATTATCTTTAATTGTTCTTTTCATACCATTCCGAATGAGATACCGTAAAAACATGCGAAAAGCACACCGGATTGCACTGCTGGCAGCCGCTATATTTTTGTGCGCTGCTTTTGCGGCCGTCCGGGATGAACTCTTCCTGATCAGTAAAAACCTTGATATTTTTTCGGCTGTATACCGGCAGGTGAGCATGAACTATGTCGACGAAACAAATAGCGGTAAATTAGTTAAAACAGCGGTTGACGCCATGCTTGACGACCTGGACCCATACACTGAGTATGTACAGGATACGGATGTGGAAGATTACAAACTCAAATATGTGGACACGCGTTATGGCGGGATCGGAGCCGCTATTTTTGCACAGGATAACCGTATTTTTATTTCGGAAATATACGCCGGACAGCCGGCCGACCATGCAGGCCTGCAAGCAGGGGATGAGCTGGTGGCGGTGAACGGGAGCCCATTGGCGCGCCTTACGCCTGACGAAGCCAGCCGTCTTCTCCGCGGCGCCGATGGCAGTGCCATTAATCTTGAAGTGAGGCATGTGCTGCTTGACCGGCTGGATACCGTGACATTAACCCGCGCGATGATCCGGCAACCCAACGTAAGTCACATTTCCTTATTGGAAGGTGGGGTGGGCTATATCAAGCTGGACAAGTTTTTAGAACAGTCGGCCTCAGAAATAGAAAACGCGGTTAACAACCTGCAGCGGCAAGGATCGCTTAACGGCCTGATTATCGACCTGCGTGATAACGGCGGCGGGATTCTACAGGAGGCGGTAAAGATTGTCAACCTGTTTGTGCCGCCGGGAGAGCTTGTGGTTAGCCAGCGGGGCAGGAATTCGGTAAAGAACCGGAGTTACCGCACGATGGCCACACCCATTGCCCCGGATATCCCGTTGGCTGTGTTGATCAACGGCCACTCGGCTTCGGCAGCCGAGATCGTGGCCGGGGCACTGCAGGACCTGGATCGGGCGGTGATCATCGGGGAGCGGAGCTTCGGTAAGGGGTTGGTACAGCAGACGTTCAATATTCCTTATAATAATCTGGTGAAGGTTACAGTCGCCAAGTATTATACGCCGGCCGGCCGGTGTATTCAGGCGCTGGATTTTCATAAGGGCCGGAATGGGAAATATGCCCACGTGCCCGATTCGTCCATTCATGCGTTCCAAACCAAGGGAGGAAGGATCGTCTACGACGGCAGTGGGATCTATCCGGACATTACCGTGGAAAAGCGCGCCAATAGCGCCATTGTCAGTACCCTGCTGGCGCAGCGTTTGATCTTTGATTATGCAACACTTTTTAAATCAGCTCATCCCCATATAGCCGCTGCCGATAAGTTCATGGTCAGCGACACACAATATGCGGATTTTATCCGGTTCCTGGCGGACCGCAATTACCATTACCTTTCAGACGCGGAAAAACAGCTTCGTGAGCTGCGGGTACAGGCTGGGGCCGCGGGAAAGCCGGAAGCCGTACTCCAACGGTTCGATGCGCTTGCCCAGGCACTGCGGGGCGACAGCGCCCCGGTTATTGATCGTTACCGCAATGAGATCAAGGAAGCGCTTGGGGCTGAAATGGTATCGCGTTATTATTATCAGGAAGGGAAAAAAGCGTTTTCCATGCAGCATGACGACCAGTTAAAGCGGGCCGTAGGCCTACTGGACCTGGGGAAAGCAGCATATTACAGTATTTTATCGGGGGAGGGCGATTACAAAACAATTGGTAAGCCGGAAACCGTACTGGCGGTGACCCCGCAGTGAGTTATCCGGCGGCAGTTGTCACCCGACGGGGTTACCCCGCACCGACTTCATAGTACTGGAATCCGATTTGGTCAAGTTTATTTGCTGCGAGGATTTTC
>NZ_JAMSLW010000004.1 GCF_024643285.1 Parapedobacter lycopersici | reverse complement strand
CGTCAGTCCCGGAATCCGGTGATGGACCCCGGCATTGTGCATACCTGCGGTAACCCGGGGGTGTCCGGCACCCGGATCATAACATATCCCGTCCTTTAAAACTGAGGTCCATGCGGATGCCGCAGGGCACCGCTCCCGGCGAAGACAATACCGGAGCGGCCGTGCCGGTCTAACCTTTGCGGTCCTTACCCGGCCTGGTTATCCCGGGTTTGAACCGGGGCTTGAAGCCAGGCGATCCAAGGACTCTCCCTAAAGACAATTTATCCTATTTCATTTATTTTAAGCATAATTTATGACCTGAACAAGCATGTTTTGTGCATAAAAAAGTCTACTTAATTAGTATACATTTGCGCTGTGCTATTGAAACACAATTCGTTGTGTTTTGATTATTACTTGATTTTAACACGCTATACTAGTTAACAATGGACGAACAACAACTTATTAAGCAGGTATTTTCTTTACTGCGGTTCCTGACTGCGCCTAATCTGTCATGCGGCCGGAAAAACCCCTTTGCTTACTCCATGCAGGTGGCCATGTGCTGCCGGTAGTCGGCACACGGCTACCGGACCTTCTCTTTTTTGAATATGTGTCCAGCTACCTGGCTTTGCGCATTTTACAGCTAAATCCAGCAGCCGGTTGGTTTACTGAATATATTAAGAACATAAGCAATGGCTATCTATATCAACAAACGAATACCTTATTTAACTTTATTTATTTTTGGCAGTCTACTCCCTTGTTTCCTGCTTTTGTGTATCACGGTGCTGTCAGCCAATGCACAGGAAACTACCCCACTGATAAATTCGACATTAGACGGTCTGGTCGTAGATGCGGTTACGAAGGAGCCGCTTGCCGGCGCTTCACTGCAGTTACAGGGCGTTACCCATAGTACGAAAACAAATAGCCGGGGTCGGTTTCAATTTATAACGGGCCAGCAGTTTCCCTATACCATCATTGTGAGTTTTATTGGCTATAAATCCAGGTCCGTTGTCGCTGATGGCAGTCCGATAACCATTGAATTGGAGCCGGATGCCACCGGACTCGATGAAGTGGTGGTGGTAGGATACGGAACACAACGGCGGAGGGACCTTATCGGATCCGTGGCCAAAATAGCCGCGGAAGATATCTCGGCTATTCCGGTCGCCGGCTTTGATGCCCAACTGCAGGGAACGGCTGCTGGATTGCAGGTCAACTCCCAGTCGGGTGTTCCGGGGGACGCAGTGGTGGTACGGGTGCGCGGTGCGTCCTCGATCAACGCAAGTGCCGATCCACTTTATATTATTGACGGCGTATTTGTAAATAATGAAAGCTTATCGTCCGTTGATCTGGGTGGTAAAGCAACATCTCCCATTTCAGACATCAATCCCTCCGACATTGAAAGTATTGAGGTATTGAAAGATGCAAGTGCAACCGCGATCTATGGATCGAGGGGGGCTAATGGGGTCATTATTATCACCACAAAGCGAGGTAATTATGAACAACCGGCTACGATCACCTTCAATACATTACAGGGGATCGCCTGGGCCGATCAAAACAGGCTTTGGAAACAGACCACAGGACCTGAGCATGCCCTGCTGGTCAATGAAGCGTGGATTAATTCGGGCATTGACAATCCAACATTGAATCAAACCTATGAAAACCGTCCTTTCCGGCCTGTGAACGAGCTGATCAACGGCGTGCCCGGCCTGAGGCTTCCCGAGGAACAGAAAACGTACGATAGGATAAGTGATATTTTCAAAACCGCACAGCTGCAGAACTACGATTTAGCGGTGCAGGGTGGAGGCACAGTTACACGCTATTACCTGGGAGCCAATTATACTTCGCAGGAAGCTAATCTGCGTCCTGCACATTTTCAGAGGGGGAGTTTCAAGGTGAACCTGGACCAGAAAGTAAGTGATCATTTTATTGTGGGGACCAGTAATACCCTATCTTATTCGCACCGTAACCAGGTACGCGCCGGCACTGGTCCGGGCACGGGGATATTCCAGGCAGCCCTCCACACGCCCACATACCAACCCAAGAATAATCCGGACGGTACACCGTTCAGACAGGCGTTTGAGAATACGGATTTGCTGCTGACGGATGTGTCAGTACAAACGGCATCCTTGCGCTACATTGGTAATGTATACGGGGAAGTCAATTTTGCCGACTATTTTACGTTAAGAACAAGCTGGAGCGCGGATTACAACAATTACGATGAAAGCGAATACAATACCGACAAAACATTAAGAGGCGCCGCCGGCGGGCTTGCCATCTCTGCGATTACGCAAAACAGTACGTGGATCAATGAGCAGACGTTAACTTATCGAAGGACGTTTTCGGATGACCATCATATTGGGGCCTTGCTGGGCAATACGTTCCAAAGTAATATCCTGAAATTTACACAGGCCCAGGGTACAGGTTTTCCCAATAGCAACTATACGCAGATCAGTGCGGCAAGTGTAGTAACCGCTGAACAGGGGTGGACGAAGGTGAACCTGGCTTCATTCTTTGCCCGGGTGGATTATAATTACCGGAATAAGTATTATATCGAAGGATCCTTACGCGCGGATGGCTCCTCAAAATTCGGTGCCAATAACCGATGGGGCTATTTCCCTTCAGTGGGCGTATCATGGCGACTTAAGGAAGAGGCTTTTCTAAGGGATGTCAACGCAATAAGCGATATTAAACTCCGCGCGAGCCTGGGAATCCTGGGGAACCAGAACGGGATCAATAATTTTGCAGCCCTTGGATTATGGTCCGGCGGCGCCAACTACCTGGCGGTCCCCGGCGGAACGGACCAGTCCGGAACACGTCCGTCACAGCTTGCCAATCCCGATTTACGATGGGAGAAAACGAGACAGTTTGATGCGGGGCTGGACCTTGGTTTCCTGAACAACCGCCTGGCGCTTACCGTAGATTATTACAATAAGTATACGACGGATTTATTGTTGCCCCTGCCGATTGAAGCGATTTCGGGCTTTTCGAGCTATTATGCGAATAGTGGCGAGATTAGCAATAAGGGTGTTGAGTTCTCTATTTTATCAACTAATATCGCCACTTCAAAACTGCGGTGGACGACACAATTCAACTTTACCAGGAACTGGAACCGCGTGGAACAACTGGATTTCCCGCTGGTCTATGGCTCCCGCGATATGGCCCGGAATGAAGCCGGTTATCCATTATATTCTTTCTGGCTGTATAAACAGCTTTATGTGGACCCGCAAACAGGCGCCGCGGTATTTGAAGACGTAAATGGCGATGGGAACATTACCGTGGCTGATCGACAGCTGCTGGGGGATGCAAACCCGAAGTTTTTTGGTGGTCTGACTAACAATATCACCTTTGGTGCTTTTGATTTTAATGTGCTGTTTACTTATCAGTATGGCAATAAGGTGGTCAGCTTTGATCGAATCCTGATGGAAGGTGGGGGCACCAAAGGCGGCAATCGCTCCATCCTGGCCTATAACCTGAACCGTTGGCAACAACCAGGGGATGTGACTGATGTTCCAAGGGCAACCAGTGTAGGTAATAATTACGGTATTGAGCAAAGCAGCCGCTTTTTGGAGGATGGGTCTTTTATCCGTTTAAAGACGTTGATGGTAGGATACACGCTTCCGGGGAATGCAGCGGCCAAATTAGGACTTAAAGCGCTACGGCTGTATGCAGTGGGCTCTAATCTTTGGCTGCTGACCAATTACCTCGGCCCCGATCCCGAATCGGTACATACCGCCGATCAGAATGCCCGCGGGATAGATGTGGGAACGGCACCCCAACCCATTTCATTTCAACTCGGTATCAATCTTAAATTCTAATTAGGTAAAGATGAAAGCAACAATCATACGAAACACCTACAACCTTATGATGCTGGCAATTTTTTCGCTGGCGTCCTGCGAAACCTTTTTGGATGTGCAACCCCGCGATGAAGCATCGGATGAAGTGACAATCGTAGACCTCGGCTCGGCCGAGACGGCACTGAACGGCGCTTATCGGTCGCTGGCGAGTAATGGCTATTATGGTACTACGTTCCAGTTCGCGATTTACCTGCAGGGAGGTGAACTGGCTTGGGGGGATTCCCGGACGGTAAACAGGGAGTTTATACAGCATGACGTCCGCTCCGATAATGAAGAGGTGGAAAGCGCCTGGGTTGCGATTTATAACACCATCAATCAGGCCAATCACATCATTGCAAAAGTGCCCATACTTCCGGATCAGCTGATTGATGGTGCATCGCGCAACCGCATACTCGGTGAGGCTTATTTTATCCGTGCGTTAGCTTATTTCGACCTGGCCCGTACCTGGGGAGGGGTGCAGTTGGTGCTTACTCCTACGGAATCGGTGGACGACACCAAAGGGATAAGCCGAAGCTCCCTTGCGGAAACGTATGCCCAGGTGCTTCGTGACCTGGACGAGGCGGAAAGCCGCCTGCCGACTGGCGTTAACCGGGTCCGGGCGACGAAGAATACCGTTTGGGCACTGAAAGCCCGGTTTTATTTATACCAGCAAGACTGGGAGCAGGCGGAGTTCTATGCCAGCGCGTTGATAGAAGACCCGAATTATACGTTGATGAAGCCCTATAGCAGTTGGTTCGCCAATAATGTGGTGGGATCCCGGGAGTCGGTCTTTGAGACTGCTTACAGTAATAATAATACCAATGGTCACCGGAATAATTGGCAGCCTCCGGTTAATGGCGGGGTCCGTCGCTGGTTTCCGACAGATGAATTCATATCACAGGTTACTGATCCGGCTATTGGTGGGGGCAGAAAGGCACTTGTTGCGCAGACCAGTTCGGGCATCTGGTATGGGAATTTATATTACCGCAATCCACCCGTTGATCCGTCATATGTAATCCGTATCGCAGAACTATACCTGATCCGTGCCGAAGCACGGGCAAATTTGGGAGGATCAAGGTTGGTCGGTGCGCTGGAAGACCTGAATACCATACGTGATCGTGCGGAGCTCAAGCCCGATAGCGCGTCGACAAAAGAAACCCTGTTGCTGGCGATCGAAAATGAACGTCGGTTTGAGTTTGCCTTTGAGCCCCATCGGTGGTTTGACCTGGTGCGGACGGGACGGGCGGATGAAGTACTCAATTTAACCGACCCGGATAAATATGTGCTGCCAATACCGATTGGCCAGATACTTATCGATCCGGCGCTTGAACAGAATCATGGTTATTAATAATGAATGTTATGGCATTTTCATTGGAACAAACCACCGTCGTATCCTGGAATCACCGGGAGAAAGTGATTTTTCGGTTTATCTTTAGCTATTTAATGCTACAGGCCGTGCCGCTGGACTGGAAGTATTACCAGCATGTGCTTTCCATCAACTGGCTGCAGTTGCAGTTCGCTGATATTTTCAATATCAGCAGGTATACCCCACAGTTTTTACATCACATTAAATCCGTGGATTTCTGGGGATTGAATACATTGCTGGATTGGCTCTTCCTTGTGATTATTGCCGGTGCATTGACCTGGATATGGTCATGGATCGCGCAAAAAAAAGGATTGAAGTGGAATTACGATCGTTTGTATTATGTGTTGCGGGTTGTGCTGCGATACCGGCTGGCTATCGGTGTAATCGCCTATGGGTTGATCAAGGTCTTCCCGCTCCAGGCGCCCAATCCGTCTTTGAGTAATTTCAATACGAATTACGGTGATTTGTCGGCCTGGAAAATTTTTTCATTAAGCCTGGGCATAGCCCCCTCTTTTGAGGTGTTTTTGGGAAGCCTTGAAGTGCTGGGCGGACTCTTGCTGCTATACCGCCGGACAACGGCTATCGGCGCCTTTCTGATCCTTGTTTTCCAAGGCAATGTATTCCTGTCAAACCTGGCATACGAAGGTGGCGAAGCGATTTATAGTTTGTATTTGCTGCAGATGGCTGCTTTTCTGCTGCTGCACGATATACGCCGTATCATTCTTGTATTTTCCCTGGCTAAACCGGCGCAGCCGGACAAGTACCGACCCGTTTATGCTCATGCGTGGCAGCAAAAATTGCGGATTGGACTGAAATCGGCTTTTGTTTTCTTTTTTGTGGGCCTTGCTGGATACAAAGCTTATGCGGTATACACGGAGGGTTCATACCAGTACCCTGAAACGCCGGGCCTGACCAATGCCCGTGGTTTATATAACGTTCGTGAATTCCGATTCAACGGCCGGGAAATTCCTTATGATAAAAAAGATACTGTCCGCTGGCAGAATGTGGTGTTTGAAGAATGGTCTACACTGAGTATTAAAACGGCCGCAACGATCCAGCCCTGGCATGCCACAAGCGAAGTATTTCATCGCGATGACCGGGATCGACTATATGAATTGGGGGGTACTGCAAGCCGGCATTATTATCATTATCGTATTGATAGTGCGGCGCATGTGCTATATCTGGAAAATAAAAACCCGCATTATGCGGGCGATCAATTCGTGCTGCATTATGAACGTCCTGATGCATATACGCTCGTTGTTTCCGGAACGACGGCTGCGGGTGATTCGGTAACCGCGGTGCTCGATCGTCTGGATAAAAAATACCTTCGAGAGGAACTTCAGCGGACTGGCGGAAGACGGGGAAATGAATTGATTTTGTAGTTCTTATTGCATACTTAAACATTGCGTTATGTCAGAAGAAAAAACAATCCGGCAACCGGAAACAACGAATCCAGCAGTGTCCATACCAGCAGGTGATGTGCCATCCCAGCCGCGTGCATGGACCGCCTTTCAAAAGTTTGCTTTTCGGGTCGGTTTTATTTACATCGTGCTGCTGATAGTGCCTCCGGGCGTGTTTTCGATACCGCCGGATTTTAGTTGGTTTCGATTATGGATTGATACGGATTGGACCAGCCTGCATTACCGTGACCTGTATGATATTGCCCGCTTTAACCCGTCGTTCCCATGGCTTACCCAATGGCTGGGAATTCCGAGGTTAGTCGGGCATGCAATCTGGGTAACGTTGCTGGCGATAGCTTCGGCTGGCGCATTAATATGGACATTGATCGATCGAAAAGCCAGGGACTACAATACGTTGTACTATTGGGCATTGGTAATGGCCCGTTACCGGGCGGGCATTGGTATTATTGGTTTTGGCTTTACCAAATTGCTCCCTGTTCAGATGCCGTATCCTTCTGAAGGATTGCTGAATACGGATTTCGGTGATTTTTCGGGTCAGAAAATCTATTGGATGTCTATCGGTATTGTGCCTTGGTACCAAGTGTTTGCAGGTATCGTTGAAGTGCTTGCGGGTACGCTGCTGTTTTTTAGACAGACCATCGTTTTCGGTGCTGCTTTACTTTTCGGTGCTCTGGGCAGTATTACTTGGGTAAATCACGCATATGATGGTGGTGTACAGGGGTATGCGTTCTATTTTGTATTGCTGGGCTTGTATATTTTTGGTTATTACGCGCCTAGAATACATCGGCTGTTTATCCTGCAGCAGTATACCGTTCCTGTTGATTACTGGCCTACATTTCCTAAGCGCTGGCAAAAAGGGCTCCGCTATGGATTGAAGGCCTTTGTCATCTTTCTGTTCCTCGGGGTGCTCTTTTACCTGCAGCTGCTGGACTTTCTGTACGATCCCTATAAGCAGCCTTCGACACCCGGGGTAAAGGCTCTTCGCGGATACTACGATGTTTCGGAGTTTAGGGTTAACGGTGAGGAAATCCCTTATTCTCCCCTTGATACCGTGCGGTGGCAGGAGGCGATTTTTGAGAAGTGGACTACCCTAGCCTACAAGGTAAACAAGCCCACCAGACTGAGTCTGTCTAACGGGGGTGGTAACCCCATCATGGATTTGGAGCGGAATTTTGAAATCACCGGTACGGCTGGTGGGAGGCGGGTATTCCATTATTATGCCGACACGACAACGCAAACGTTATACCTACAGGATAAAGTCCCGGTTGGTGGCGACTCCGATGAGCGTGGCGTGCCGGCAAGTACTGCCCGGCAGGCGGCAGTGACATCCGGCCTGTCCGCCGGAGACTGGATTGATGAAACAGCGTGGGAACACATCGGTGATGAACGTACCAAGATTCACCCACGGGGAATTAACACCCGAAGGAACCGCGGATTTGCAAAGGGGCCACGTCCACTGACACGGCATAAAATGGTCCTGCATTATGAGGAAACTGCCGACGGACAGCAGGTGGTGCTGACCGGGACGAATGAACACCGGGACTCCCTGTATATTGTGTTGGACCGCGTAGAGCGAAACTACCTGTTATCCGGAAGTTCGCTGGAAGCCGGACAGTATGATTAATAGACTGGTAAAATGCTAATCATCGAAAGTGATACTGTCCTTAGCCTACGTTTGGTATATTTGTGGTCACCCAATGCATACTTGCCCCTGGCATCGGGGGCAATATAACTTAGTTTGATGAATTCATTTCCCCAATTTAATCCAAAGCTTCCGGCTGTTGGCATCAGTATATTTTCCAGGATGTCGGCGCTCGCCCAGCGATACGGGGCTATTAATCTTTCTCAGGGCTTTCCTGATTTCGATTGTTCGCCGAAATTGATTGGTCTGGTTGAGAATTATATGCGTAAGGGGTATAACCAATATGCCCCGATGCCGGGCGTACTTTCGCTGCGTGAGCGCATAGCGGAAAAAATAGCGCATACATACGGGTTGACCGTTGACCCGACGGAAGAGATAACCATAACGGCCGGCGGCACGCAGGCACTCTTTGATGCTATAGCAACGGTGGTTAATTTTGGTGATGAAGTAATCGTTTTTGACCCGGCTTATGACGCTTATGCTCCTACTGTGCAATTGTTTGGCGGTGTGGTACGTTATATTACCTTACTGGCCCCTGATTTTGCGATTGACTGGCAGCAAGTAGCACGTTGCATTACCGAGAAAACAAAGCTGATCATTATCAACTCCCCGGGTAACCCGAGTTCGAAATTGCTGACGGACGTTGATTTTAATAAATTGTCGAACCTAATACAGGGAACCGGCATTTTTGTTTTAAGCGACGAAGTATACGCAGACATCGTATATGACGGGCGTAGGTTTTCCAGCGTATTGCAATACCCTGCACTGCGGGACCGGAGTTTTGTGATCGGATCGTTCGGAAAGCTTTTCCACGTAACCGGATGGAAAGCGGGATATGCTGTGGCCCCTTCGTGGCTGACCGATGCATTTAGAAAAGTACATCAGTTCAACGTTTTCAGTGTAAATACCCCTGTACAGCACGCACTGGCGGATTTCCTTGACGATCAATCGGAATATGAACAATTGCCAGCTTTCTTTCAGGAAAAGCGTGATTTTTTGCGCGCGGCAGTGGAAGGAACGGGTTTCCGTCTCTTGCCCTGTGAAGGCACTTATTTTCAGTTAATTGATTATTCCGCACTGAGTGAGCAGGAAGAGGAGGGTTTCAGTGAACGGTTAACCAGGGAGTTTGGGTTGGCAACGATTCCGGTGGTGGCTTTCTATACGGATCCCATTAACCAACGGTTATTGCGCTTATGTTTTGCTAAGTCGACGCAGACACTGGAAGCTGCAGCTGAAAAGCTACGGAAAATAGACATGTTTTATGGCTAAAATAATCATAGCTGGTGGGACCGGCTGGCTTGGGTCAGCGATTATCCGGTATTATTTGAATGCGGCGCATGAACTTGTTGTATTAACAAGGACAGCAAGGCCAGCACGTGATGGCGTGCGTTACGTTCGCTGGGATGGTTGCTCGCTGGGCGATTGGTACAAGGAACTGGATGGTGCCGATACAGTGATTAACCTATCGGGCGAATCCATCAATCGCCGATTGACAACAGCTAACAAAGATCGGATATGGCGCTCCCGGATCGACACGACAATGGTGATCGGCGAAGCGATACAGCAGGTTTTGGTTCCGCCGAAGTTATGGATCAACGCTTCTGGAATTTCGATTTATGAATCGTCAGATGTTATCCGGAACGAAGGAGATGAGCCGCAGGGAGAGGACTTCCTTGCGCGGGTGACCCAGCAATGGGAAAAGGCGCTTCACGCCAGGCATACGCCGAATACACGCAATGTATGGCTGAGAATCAGTGCTGTGTTGTTTGCTGATGGAGGCATGTTGAAACCGTTGGTCCGTTTGGTTCGTCTGGGACTTGGCGGGCGTATTGGCAACGGTAACCAGTATGTTTCGTGGATTCATGAAACCGACTTTGTCCGGGTAGTGGACTGGATTATTAACCATCACGATATCTATGGTGTCATCCATGCCTGTAGTCCAAATCCGGTTCCGAACAGGGAATTGATGAAGGCATTGCGCCACGCATTAAAGATGCCATTTGGACTGTCCAATTATACTTGGGCTACAAAGATCGGTGGCTTGCTTATCTGTGTGGATGCAGAATTGATACTGTCCGGTCGGCGAATCGTTTCCCATAAGCTTCCGGCGGGAGGTTTTGTTTTTGATTACCCTGAAATTAATGCAGCAATCCGTAACTTAGTTGTCAAAAGCAAAACACATAAATGAAGTATGACGCGATAATAGTTGGGTCCGGTCCCAATGGACTTTCGGCTGCTATTACCCTGCAACGCGCCGGGCTTCAGGTCCTGTTATTGGAAGCCAGGGACACGATCGGTGGTGGTACGCGGACGGCCGAACTGACCCTGCCGGGGTTCTTTCATGACGTTTGCTCGGCTGTACATCCAATGGGTGCCGCCTCTCCATTTTTCCGTACATTACCTTTGCATGAGTTTGGCTTGGAATACCTGTATCCAGAAGTATTGGCAGCACACCCGTTTGACGATGGCTCCGCCGCGGCGCTTTATCAATCGATAGCTGATACCGCCGCTGGTTTGGGTGAAGATGGCCCGGCCTATCGTCGCCTTTTTGATTCATTGGTGGAAGACTGGCCACGGATTGAAGCACATATTCTTGGACCGATGTTGAAATGGCCGAAAGATCCATTTGCATTGGCGGAGTTTGGGTTGAAGTCATTGCAATCGGGGAAGCAGATTGCCGCCCGTTTTAAAACCAGACACTTAAGAGGTTTATGGTCGGGTATCGTTGCCCACAGCATGATTCCATTGGAATCACTCACATCATCGGCTATTGGATTTGTGCTTACCATAGCGGGTCACCGTGGCGGATGGCCGATTCCCAAGGGCGGATCACAACGTATTGCGAACGCCTTGGCGGCTTATTTCCAGTCATTGGGCGGCGTGATCCAAACGGATACAATGGTAACAGCACTCGCGGATTTACCAGAGGCAAAAGCCATATTGTTTGATACTTCACCTAAGCAATTGATTCAAATCTGTGGAGATAGGCTGTCTTCTTTTTACCGATGGCAATTGAGGAACCACCGGTATGGGATGGGGGTATTTAAAGTAGACTGGGCATTAAGTGAACCGGTTCCTTTTGTTGCGGAACAGGCGCGAAAGGCCGGTACGGTGCACTTAGGAGGTACCTTAGCGGAAATTGCAGCGGGCGAGCGACTGGTATGGGAAGGAAAGTGCCCGGATAGACCGTTCGTGCTATTTGCCCAGCAGAGTGTCTTCGACGATACGCGGGCCCCGGCGGGTAAACACACAGGCTGGGCGTATTGCCATGTCCCCAATGGTTCTACTCAGGATATGACCGAGGCAATCACCGCCCAGGTGGAACGTTTTGCCCCGGGATTCCGGGACACGCTATTGGCCACGCATACGTTCAATACAGCCGCTATGGAAGCGTACAATCCAAATTATATTGGCGGCGATATTAACGGTGGCGTGGTAAATATTGCTCAATTGTTCAATAGACCCGCCCTCCGGTTTTCACCTTACCGAACGTCTGCAAAAGGAATTTACCTTTGTTCTGCATCGACGCCACCCGGTGGAGGCGTTCACGGCATGGGTGGTTTTTTTGCAGCCAAACAAGTATTAAAAGATCTTTTTTAATCATTTCCGACACACTACGGTGTCGTATAGCGGGGTTACGCATGTTTTCTGCATATCATAGGCATGATTTATACCTATACCGGAAAAAAACAAGTGGCTACCTTTGTCATACTGAAATAAGTAATTGTATTCTGTTTTCAAATGATTAAAAATGAACACTAAATTTACCCAAGGAGCGCTGCCTGTCGTGCAACATTCTATTTCCATTGATCTTTCCAAACCATCTCCCATGTCGGCTATGCCAATCATGTACGCCGGCAATATGTGCCGTTAACCGACACAACGATCTCCCTTTTGAAATGGCTCAATGGAGATTGAAAAGCCGTTTCAGATCACTTAATATTTAATTTTGTCGATGGGTTAAATACCCGGTTTTGATGTTGGCAGGTGGGGATGTGAATACCGGGGATTACTGTTTCTTTGCAACAGCAAAATCTATTTAAACCATAGATTATACATGATAATTAAAACGATATATGATTATTCATAAAATTCAAAGACGATATCAATGGCTGTGGATACTTTGTGGGTTTGTTGGGTTGACCTTCCCTGTTGAAACAATAGCGCAGCAAACCGTACCCTTGGTCAATTCCGTATTAGATGGCACGGTCATCGATGCGGCAACGAAAGAACCCCTTGCCGGCGCGACGATTGACATTGCTGGAATAACACACAGTACAAAAACGGATGAAAATGGAAAGTTCCGTTTCGTAACGGGACAGAAATTTCCTTACACGCTTATCGTAACCTACATCGGGTATAAAACGATCAATATAGTGGCCGACGGAAGTCCGATTACCATTGCGCTGGAGCAGGATGCCACATTATTGGAGGATGTCGTTGTTGTGGGATATGGCACCCAATCACGGCGGGATCTGGTTGGCTCGGTTTCAACGATTAAAGCGGATGAAACTAAGCAGATTCCGGTAGGAAGTTTTGATGCACAGCTGCAGGGTAAGGCTGCGGGCCTGCAGATTTCGTCAAATACGGGAGTGCCGGGTGAAGGAATTTTCATCCGCGTAAGGGGAACAACGTCAATTAACGCAAACAATGACCCATTATATATTGTTGATGGGATTTTCTTAAACAATACCAGTTTACAGACTGTCAGTACCGGAGGTAAGGAAACCTCACCTATCGCAGACATCAACCCATCAGACATCGAAAGTATCGAAGTGCTAAAGGATGCGAGTGCGACGGCTATTTATGGTGCCCGTGGTGCCAACGGAGTAGTTATTGTGACCACTAAGCGTGGTTCATTTAACACGAAACCTGTTATTGGCTTCAATGCCACCCATGGTTGGGCGCATGCCCCGAAAATATGGGACATCGCGTCTGGGCCTGAAAATGCGGCACTGCTCAATGAGTCCTGGATTAACTCGGGGATTGATAATCCCGCGCTGAATCAGACGTATGAAAACCGACCTTTCCGACCCGTGGAAGAAGGTGGACGGGGCACTCCTGAAGAACAGGAAACGTACGACCGGTTGGGAGACGTATTCCGTACCGCCCAATTGCAGAATTATGATTTGACGTTGCAGGGAGGGAACAACAGTACCCGATATTACATCGGTGCGGGATACAACAGACAGGAATCTATTATGCAGCCTGTGTATTTTGAGCGTTCGAGTTTTAAGCTTAACCTGGACCAACAAATCAGTGACCGGGTACAGATTGGCCTAAGCAATGGCGTGTCGCGCACGTTCAGGAACCAGGCCCGTGCGGGTGATGGTCCCCAGGGAGGTATGTTTCAAACCGCATTGCTGGTGGCCACGTATCTGCCAAAAAACAATCCGGATGGGACGCCGGCCAAATGGGGACCTTGGGATAACCTGGATGTACTCTTGAATAACTATGATGTAACCACGGCTAATCTTCGTTACATCGGAAATATTCACGCTGATGTTGAAATTCTTCCGGATCTGAAGTTCCGGACCAGCTTTGGTGTCGATTATAATAATTACGAAGAGGCAGAGTACTGGAATAGCCTGACACTCATCGGGGCACCACCTACTAATGGCCGCGCTACTTCGGCAATCAGCCAGAACAGTACCTGGTTGACCGAACAAACGCTTACTTATAGGAAAAATTGGGGGCAGCACCGCTTCGGGGCGCTTATCGGAAATTCGCTGCAGGGTGATATACGGAAAACGACGTCTGCTGAAGGTACCGATTTCGCCAATGATTCTTTTAAACTGATCGCTTCTGCCGCGAACCGGATCAGTAACCAGTTCTGGACACAGTCAAAGCTAGCCTCTTTCTTTTCCAGGGTTGATTATAATTATGCAGGAAAATACTATATCGAAGTGGCCGCCAGAGCCGATGGGTCATCTCGTTTCGGGGGGAATAATAAATGGGGGTATTTCCCGTCCGTTGGCGTTTCCTGGCGAGCAAAAGCGGAGTCTTTTCTCGCAGATGTCGACGTGATTGATGATTTGAAATTGCGGGCGAGCTACGGTCTGGCTGGTAATCAAAACATTGGTGACTTTGCAGCGCGGGGCTTGTGGTCGGGAGGGGCGGGATATCCCGATATCGTGGGTGGCGGCGACAAACCGGGTACTGCACCGCAGCAACTGGCTAACCGGGATTTGAAATGGGAGCGTACCCGGCAGGTGAACGTGGGATTGGACATCAGTCTGCTGCGGCAACGACTCAACATCGAATTTAACCTTTATCATAAACATACCAAGGATGCATTGCTGCAGTTGCCGCTGCCTTCCACCACCGGATTTGGTTCATATTATAGTAATGAAGGGGAGATTATTAATAAAGGCTACGAGATCGGTATCCAGGCGGTGAACATACGCCACGAAAATTTCCAATGGCAAACGAGCTTTAACCTGTCGGGTAACACCAACCATATCAAAAAGCTGAATGCACCTATCAATGTCTATAGCCGCGACTGGATCCGGATGCAGGAGGGCTACCCGATGTACTCCTTCTGGTTGTATAATCAGTTATATGTGGATCCCAGTACCGGGGATGCTGTGTTTGAAGATGTAAACGGAGATGGACAAATTACTGTGGCTGATCGCCAGATTATGGGAAACGCATTACCTGATTTTTACGGCGGAATTACCAATAATTTCACGTACAGATCGTGGGATCTCGGTGTGCTTTTTACCTTCCAATACGGCAATGATGTATATAATATGAATGAGTTCTTCGATATGGCGGGCGGTACGCGTCCCGACCGCTTCGCAATCGCCAATTCGACCAAACGGTGGCAGAAACCGGGCGATGTGACTGATGTTCCCCGATTTACTACCGTGGGTAATAATTACCGCCTTGAGCAAAACAGCCGGCTGCTGGAAGACGGTTCATTTCTGCGCCTGCAATCCCTGACCCTGGGATACACGCTCCCCAATCGGATAGCGGAACGGATAAAGTCCAAATCCCTTCGGGTTTATTTGGTTGGGTCCAACCTTTGGTTGCTGACGCGCTATTCTGGATTGGATCCCGAATCGAATGTTTCCAACGGACAGAATGTCCAGGGACTGGATTTCGGTACACCTCCACAGCCACGTACAATACAGCTCGGCATTCAGTTATCTATTTGATTTAAAAGCTCAATAAGATGAATATAAAACTTTTTTTATGCTATATACCGGCTTTATTAGCCGCGCTTTCCTGTAATTCGTTTCTGGAAGTAGAACCACAGCAATCTATTTCAGATGAAGCAACAATCACCAACAGCACTTCTGCGGAAACGGCTGTCAGGGGCATGTATCGCGCTTTGGCCGCTGAAAATTATTATGGAACCACTTTTCAGTCGATTGGATATTTATCAGGGGATAACATCGAATGGACAGGTTCCCGAGCAACCGCCGGCCAGTTTGTCAATCATGATGTGCGTGCAGATAATGAATCCGTAGCTGCAGTTTGGTCAGCCATTTACAACACAATTAACCGGACGAATCACATTATCGATAAAGTTGCCGTTTTGCCGCTGGAACCGACGTTTACCCAGGAGAAAAAAAATCAGTTGTTGGGTGAAGCATATTTCGTCAGGGCATTGGCGTATTTCGATCTGGCCCGGTTATGGGGCGGTGTACCACTTTACCTTAACCCAACGTCCACATCAACAGACAACCGCGGCCTCCCGAGGAGCAGTGTTGAAGAAACGTTTGCTCAGGTACTGCGCGATTTAGATGAAGCAGAAATATTACTACCCGAAACAACAAACCGCATCAGGGCGACACGGAAAACCGCCTGGGCATTGAAAGCACGTTACTATCTCTATCAAAAAAATTGGGAGCAGGTCGAAGATTACGCAACAAGGATAATCGACGATGAAGCAAATTACAGGTTGTTGCAACCTTACGGCGCATTCTTTATGAATGATGCAGTGGCTACCGCAGAGTCAGTCTTTGAATTAGCTTACAGTGCCACCAATACCAACGGCCATCGGGGCAACTGGCAGCCGCCACAGCTTGGCGGCACAAGGCAGTGGGCCCCCAATGCCGAATTTGTAACGTTGGTAACTAACCCGGCCATTGGCGGTAACCGGTCGGTGTTGGTCGACCGGACATCCGACGGACGGTGGTACGGTAATCTGTATTACCGAAGTCCGGCCACTGACCCCGCGTATATAATCCGTATCGCCGAATTGTACCTGATCCGTGCCGAAGCACGCGCCCAGCAGGGAGGGGCGAAACTTGAAGGCGCACAGCTTGACCTCCAAGCCGTACGCAGCCGCGCTGGACTGGTTTCCTCCGGCACAGCTACCCAGAACGGACTTTTACTGGCTATTGAAAATGAACGCCGGATAGAGTTTGCTTTTGAGCCGCACCGATGGTTTGATTTAATCAGAACCGGCCGGGCGGCTGAGGTATTGGGATTAACGGATAGCCGACGATATGTACTGCCGATTCCTGCGGACCAGATCTTGGTAGATCGTGCATTGATACAAAATGACGGATATAACTAATCAGCGATGAATACAGGGGAAATACCAAAGAATAGTACCGGGTGGAATAGTAGTGTAAACATCCTTTTCCGGTTATGCTTCGTTTTCTTTTCGTTGCATATTTTGCTCTTCGCGCTAAATTTCCTCATTGGAATTTTTACACTTTCAGGTCAAGGGCTACATTTCCTGACGTTCTTCCAGCTGGCCAATCAGGCTTCCTATCTGGAGGTGTGTTTGCTGTTAGCCGTGCTGGTCACTGCTGTGTGGAGTTATTATAAACATGATACGGCATATTACCGGGCGCTTGATTACTGGATCCGGGTGATCGTCCGTTACCGGCTAGCTATCGGGATGTTTGCCTATGGTTGGATCAAGTTATTCCCATTGCAGATGCCTGCGCCTACACTCAGTGACCTGAACACGGCTTATGGTGATTTTCTGCCTTGGAAAATCTACTGGCTGACTACCGGCGCAGCATCTGGAGGCTATGAATCGGCTTTGGGGGCGTTGGAAATTATCGCCGGGGGACTTTTATTGTTTCGCAGAACCACGTCATTCGGTGCGTTGCTCGCACTATTGATGCTGACCAACGCACTAGGTGTTAATATAGCCTATCAAACGGGTCAGTACACGTTTTGTTTATTGCTCATTCTAGCCGCTATTTTTTTAATTGCACCGGATATCCCTCGCCTATACCGATTGTTGGTACTCGAACAACCCGCACGCGCAAGGAGAAATCCGGTTCCGGTGCGTGGACGCAGTCTCCGGATTACAAATGGACTCCGGATGATCGTTGTCTTCGGTATGACGGGCTATGCATACCTGGTATATATGGCCTACTTGCGGGGACCGTATTTGCTCCCGGAGGGAAATGGAGCGAATGAATTATATGGTTATTACGAGGTAACTGATTTTGAATGGAATGGTACCCTTGTCCCGTATTCATTAACGGATCGAAACCGGTGGCAGAATGTCGTCTTTGAAAAATGGCCTACCGTAAGTGTAAAGCGTGCTGCTGCGGTGCCGATGGATTGGACGAAGCAGGACTTTGGTACAACCGGGGATCTGGATCGGAATTACGAAGCTGCCGGAACAGTGGGGAGACATTATTTTCATTATACGGCAGATACCATACACCATGTGCTGCATCTTCAAAATAAAAACATACATCAACGCAATGAAAGGTGGGACCTCCGGTATGTTGTCGATTCCGATGGTGGGTTAACATTGGCAGGCACAGAAGCCAGCGGAGATTCGGTACGGATGACGTTAAGAAAGGTTAACCGACGATACTTATTATGGGAGGGCAGGCGCCAGCCCATTCAGCTTTCGGTTTTTAATTGATAGTGATCATGACTGTACATCCCAATACCCCCAAACCCTGGAGCGTTGCCGAACGGTTTCTTTTCAGGGTTGCCGGCTGTTTTTTTCTGACAATGTGTATTCCACTCAGCTGGAATTACTATCGTCATTTATTTTTGCTGGATTGGTCAAACTTGAATTACCGTGATATTACCAACCTGGGTAGGTTCAGTCCCAATTTACTGAACATCCAAACTGAAAGCGGGCGATGGGGGTTTGCCAGCTATAGCGACTGGGGGATTATCCTGCTGGGGTCACTTATTGGTGCCGCGTTATGGTCGTTAGCTGACAGGCGTCAATCCTATCACAAACTCTACTACTGGTTGCGTGTAATCGTACGGTACCGTATTGCCATCGGAATGATCGAATTCGGATTTGTAAAAGTCTTTCTTATCCAGATGCCGTTTCCCCCCATTGCGACACTTCACATCAATTTCGGCGACTTTACTGCTCAGAAACTATACTGGCTCTCCGTGGGAATTGTGCCAAGTTATCAGGTCTTTTTGGGGTTGGTGGAAGTTACCGCCGGGTTTTTGCTGTTTTTTAGGAAAACAGCTTTTCTTGGCGCCTTTCTGACACTTTGTGCTTCTGCCAACATTGTTTATATCAATCATGCCTATGATGGCGGGGTACATGTATACAGTGCTTATTTTGTGCTATTGGCTTTGTTTTTATTGTGGAGGGATATTCCACGTATTGGCAAGCTGCTGGTTTACGAGCAGGATATCACTCCATTGAATTATTATCCAAAGTACTCAGGGATAATACAAAAAACGATGCGAGTACTAACTAAATCAATGTTTATCCTGGTGTTTGTGGTACTGCTGGCAATTCTCCATTGGCGTAATTACAATAGTGTCAACCGGAATATGAAATTGCCGGTTGAGCCGGGTCTGGCGGAGACGGCAGGATATTATGAGGTAACAGCGTTTAATTGGAAGGGAAGTTTTATTCCACCCTCACCGTTCGATTCCATTCGTTGGCAGGACGCTATTTTTGAAACCTATTCCACGTTATCTTTTAAAATAAACCAACCAATTCCTATTAATTTGTCAAACGGGGTGCCACGGAACAACGGTTTATTGAGCGACTGGGAGTTTTCCGGGAGAGGGGGTGGCAGACGATTTTATTATTATGAAGTTGATACGATTGAAAACGTACTTCAATTGCAAGATAAACAGCAGCTGACCAGTCCACCATCTATCTACCTTGCTTATGAGCACCCGAATGATTCGACAATTGTCTTACGGAATAAATCCGCCAATTCGGATTTACGCTATATCCAGTTAACCAAGATTTTTAAACGATATCCGTTAATCGAAAAAGATGATTATTAAATTGTTGATTATTAGTGTATTTGTTTCAGAATAAAAAAGTCTACTAAAATAGTATACTTTAATGAATAATATTATCTTTGTGCAGTGTATGTATTTAAATGAGTGCAGAACCGGTTGAAGTTATCCGATGGAACAGTCCAGTATTTTGGTGCGTATTAAAGAACTCCGTAAGCATAGGGGGTGGTCTCAGTCCGAGATGGCTGAACGGCTTAACGTTGCCCTGAAAACCTACCAGAACCTTGAAAGCGGAATAACACGGATTGATATTGAACGATTGGGTCAGGTCGCATCCATATTGGGTGTCGAACTGATTGACTTACTGGGGTATCAGCCCAAACCCGAGGCGTATATTGATCGTTTCATTAACGAAGAAAAAGCGTTGTACCATAAAATAATCCAGGATAAAGAAGCATACATTAAACGGCTGGAAGAAAATCTAAAAGTGTATCAGGATATATTGCAACGTAGTTCAGACGACTCCGGGAATATTTTCCAATGAGCTGAATGCGTTAATCGACAGCTGCATTGACGATATAGCGATTCTCTCTTAAAACTTGTAACTTAGCATTTCAGTAAACCTATTTACGATGAAATATATGTTATTATATCGCTGGGTATTTGCTGCGATTATATTGACCGCATGCAATGGTACGACGGATTCTTCACGTCAGGGAAATGCCAAGCAACCCAATATTCTCTTTATTTTTTCAGATGACCACACCAATAACGCGATCGGTGCGTACGGCAATGCCTTGGCAAAAACACCTAATATTGACAGAATAGCCGCAGAGGGGGCGCTATTCCGCAATTTCTTTGTAACTAATTCGATCTGTGGACCAAGCCGCGCGTCATTGTTGACGGGCAAATACAGTCACGCCAATGGCTTTATGTCCAATGAACAACGGTTTAATATTGATCAATTTGTCTTTTCGCGGCTGCTGCAGGAGACTGGATATCAGACTGCTTGGATAGGTAAATGGCACCTGGGTACCCTGCCCGGGGATGCATTTGATTATTGGAATATTCTTCCCGGTCAGGGTTTTTATTTCAATCCGGATTTCATAAATAACAATAACGACACCATCAGGCATGAGGGCTACGTAACCGATATTATCACGCAGCTGGCTTCCGGTTGGCTGGACCAGCGGGATAAGGATAAACCATTTTTTATGGTTGTTGGCGAAAAAGCAACACACCGTGAATGGTTGCCGGATATCCAGGACCTTGGTACGTATGACAGTGTGGAATTTCCCTTGCCCGAAACGTTCTATGACGATTACCGTACACGGCAGGCCGCCGCTAACCAGGATATGACAATCGATGAGACCATGCGGCTGGATATTGACCTTAAGGTCAACCTTGATTTTGAAAAAACGTTGATATACAGCCGGATGAATGCCGATCAGAAAGCGGCTTATAAGACATATTATACGGATAGGGTAAGTAAAGAGTTTAACGACAAGCAATTATCGGGAAAGGCATTGACGGCATGGAAATTCCAGCGTTACATGCGGGATTACCTAGCAACGGCAAACTCACTTGACCGGAATATCGGCAGGTTGCTCGACTACCTGAAAGCGCATGGACTAGCCGAGAATACCATTGTTATCTATGGATCCGACCAGGGATTCTATCTCGGCGAACATGGCTGGTTTGACAAACGCTTTATTTATGAACAATCGTTGCGTACACCGTTTGTTATGCGTTACCCAGGGGTGGTTGCCGCCGGGACGTCCATCGATCAATTTGTACTGAATATTGACCTTGCTCCAACATTGCTGGAGCTTGCCGGTGCAGCCGTCCCCAAAGAAATTCAGGGGCAATCATTTCTTCCAATATTACGGGACGGAAATACTGCCGGTCGCGATGCGGTATATTATCATTATTATGAGTACCCCGAGCCACATCGGGTAATGCCTCATTTTGGTGTTCGTACGAAGCAATATAAGTTAGTCCGTTTTTATGGAGAAAAGAATTTCTGGGAATTATTCGACCTCGAAAATGATCCCAATGAGTTAACCAATCTATATGGGTCTGATAAATATGAAGCGACGATTATGGAGTTGAAAGAAAAATTGAAAGAGTTGATTACACAGTACGAAGATACCGATGCGGCACGTATACTTGCCGAAGAAACAGCGCGATAATATGAAAAGAAAGATAGACTGGATTGGGTTGGGCATTGTGGTAGTGATTGTCGCCTCGTGCAATCAGGCAAAAAATACAAATTCACACAATGAAACTATACGGAGCGCAGATAGCGTAACCACCTGTGTTGCGCATGGTATCCCGTCACGTGCGGCCGCTATTGCCGAATCAACAGCTTCCCATAACTTTCTTGGTGCAGACAACGCACCGATGGTCTACATTAAAGGTGGAACATTCGGTATGGGGTCTGCTCAATTTGCCGATGCTCATCCCGTTCATGATGTGACGGTTGATGGGTTCTGGATGGATGAACATGAAGTAACGAACGCACAGTTTGCCCGTTTTGTGGCAGCTACAGGGTATCAAACCATTGCTGAGCGTCCGTTGGATCCTAAAGATTTCCCAAATGTGCCATTGGATGCGCTGCAGCCCGGATCGGCTGTTTTTACGCCACCCCAGCAGCAGGTAAACCTGCAGAACCATTTACAATGGTGGGAATACGTGGCGGGTGCAAACTGGCGGCATCCGGAAGGCCCGGGCAGCAGCATTGAAGGGCGTGAAAATGAACCTGTAGTTCACATCGCTTACCAGGATGCCCAGGCTTTTGCAAAATGGGCCGGAAAGCGACTTCCCACAGAAGCAGAATGGGAACTTGCTGCCCGGGGCGGTCAGGCTGCCAGCACCTATTATTGGGGTAATGAGCTAAAACCCGGCGGAAAATGGGTAGCCAATGTTTACCAAGGAGATTTTCCTACCAGGAATACGGCTGAGGACGGCTATGAAGGGTTGGCTCCGGTAAAGTCGTACGCACCCAATGCCTTTGGACTGTACGACATGGACGGAAACGTATGGGAGTGGTGTGCAGATTATTACCGACCGGATTATTATGCAAATAGCCCGAAAGAAAATCCCAAGGGCCCTGCAGATAGCTACGACCCCATGGAACCCGGAGCGGTAAAGCGGGTACAGCGCGGCGGATCGTTCCTTTGCAATGCACAGTATTGCGAGCGTTACATCGCAGGCAGCCGGGGAAAAGGAGAAATCAGCAGCGGTAGTAATAACCTGGGGTTTAGGTGTGTAAGTGACGATCCGCCCCCGGGCAGTTAATGGTCAACCAGTCTGATTCGAACCTGATTTAATCGTATTCATATGTCATCTTTCAAGCTGAATATATCCGAGGACTGGGCAGTCGTTATCCTGGGGTTTATCATTATTTTTCTTGCTGTTTGGGGATTCGTCATACCTGTTCCGCATTATGAATGGACGGACTCGGCAACGCTGCAATCGCTCTTCTCCCAAGCCAATGAACTGCATGTATTGTATCAATTTGTTTTTGCTTATATCATGGTCATTGTCGGCGCCATGATTACAGGGAAACCGATAATGCCCTATGTCCGGAGTTTTCCGGTGGTCTTTGGACTGACAATCATTGCACTGCTGTTATCGGGGAACGCCCGGCTTAGTGATCTGGGTTTAGAGACCGTTATATTCAGCCTGATCATCGGACTCATTATCGGTAATCTGTTTAAACTACCGGTTTGGTTCAAAAATGCGCTTAATGCCGAATTTTTGGTCAAGATTGGTTTAGTGCTCCTTGGCACGGGTGTCATTTTTTCCAATATACTCGAAGCCGGTTCGCTGGGACTTGTCCAATCGCTTATTGTAGTGCTGTCGGTATGGTATTTTGCCTTTTGGTTATGCAAGCGATTGAAGGTTGATGAAGAATTAACCATGATGATTTCCAGCGCCGTTTCGATATGTGGGGTTTCCGCAGCCATTGCTACTTCCGGCGCAATCAAAGGAGATTCCAAAAAGCTTTCCTATGTCGTGTCGATGGTATTGATTACCGCGATTCCGATGATGATCGGCATGCCTTATATCGCCCGGTTATTAGAACTCCCCGAAGAGGTGACCGGCGCCTGGCTGGGCGGCAGTATCGACACTACCGGTGCCGTGGTTGCTTCCGGAAGCTTGGTGGGCGAGCGGGCACTGGAAATCAGTACCATCGTTAAATTTTCCCAGAACGTTTTGCTGGGACTGGCGGCGCTTGCTATTTCCGTTTATTGGACCTATCGGGGCACACCTGTCGGTGGACATATTGAGAAGCCCGGGCTTGGCATTATCTGGGAACGGTTCCCGAAATTTGTACTCGGATTTATCGCAGCCTCGCTTTTATTTTCCTTCGCGCTGGATGCGGAAACGGTTGATCGCGTTAAAGGCAGTGTAAAGAGCATTCAGGGACTATGGTTTGCATTGGCTTTTACGAGTATCGGACTGGAGACAAATTTCCGTGATTTACTGCGGCATAACAGCGCAAAGCCATTTTGGGCATTTCTGATTGCGCAGGGGTTTAATGTCCTGGTTACGTTGGCCGTTGCCTGGTGGTTGTTTGGATAAGTTTTCGGATGAAATAGAAAAGGGGAAATGATTTTCACTTCCCCTTTTCTATGATAACGTCTTGTTTATTCCACTTCGACAATCATTTCCACCTCCACAGCAATGCCATTAGGCAGCGATGCCATACCTACGGCTGAACGCGCATGACTTCCCTTATCCTGTCCAAAAGTAGCGACCATCAATTCGCTAAATCCATTGATTACTTGTGAGTTCTGTTTGAAATCAGGAGCCGAATTTACCATTCCAAATACTTTTACAACACGCTTTACCTTATCGAAGCTGCCTATTTCGCCTTTTAGTGTTTTTAATATTGAAATGGCTACGAGGCGGGCGGCTTCCTGACCTTCTTCAAGCGTCAGGTCATCACCGACTTTACCTACAATCTGCGTTCCGTCGGGTTTGTCCGGGCCATGGCCGGATAAGAAAATCAGATTACCTGAACGTACAACACCGATGACTGCGCCACTAATGGGAGCTGTAGGCGGCGTAATACCCAACTTTTCCAGTTCGGAGGCAACCATGGGAGAAACCTGGGCAAAAGCAACATTTTGCATTACGAATAGGAAGAAGGCGCCGAGCAGAATTTGTTTGAATTTTGACATGTGTGATAATAGTTTAAATGAGTAATTTAAATCGGCTAATTTAACGATAATAATTCGGTTGAAGTCCAAAGTAACCCCGTTTTTACGTTCTTATCGCCATCTACCGTATCGTTGTTTAACAGCAGAAGCGCCTGATGGGCAGGCGCTTCTTACTTAACTAACCAATTATAAACCTAATATGAAGAGAAATTTTCAATAACAATCTACACATTCCAGCTGATCGAAAAATCGCCGGATGGATTGGAAGTCCTGGTGCAGGGCAACCGCCTGACCGAAAATGAGCAGTACCGGCTGGGTACCGTCAATCTGTTTTTCTTCAGCCGTTTCTGCAATGGTATTAACCAGTCCAATGGCAATCTTTTCGTTTGCCATGGATCCATTTTGAATGACTGCGGCCGGTAGTTTTCCTTTGCCTGCTTGCTGGTAGATTTCCACAATTTGCGATAATTTCTCATACCCCAGCAATACAATCACTGTGGCCCTGCTTTGGGCTGCAGTAGTCAGTTCTTCCGAAAGCCTACCGTTCGAGTCCGTACCGGAAAGTATCCATAAACTCTCGCTTATACCCCGTTGTGTTACCGGAATACCCTGTAAGCCGGGTACAGAAATTGCACTTGAAATGCCCGGTACAATAGTTGCCTGAATGCTATAAGATTCGGCATACGCTATTTCTTCGTATCCACGGCCAAAAACAAACAGGTCGCCACCTTTCAGTCGCACTACATGCCCAAAATTCAGGGCATAGTCAACCATCAGTTGATTAACCACATCCTGTGAGAAATTTTCATCACCCGACGGATTACCCACAAAAACTTTAATCGATTGCTGCGGTGCGTAGCTGAGTAATGTCTCGTCAACCAATGCATCGTACAGAATTACGTCAGCAGTTTTTAATGCTTTTACACCTTTTATGCTGATCAGATCGGGGTCACCAGGGCCCGCGCCAACGATCGTGATTTTGGGCTCAACGTATTGTTTTTCTATTGTTCCTGTTGCCATGTTACTTATTGATTCGCTTTAACTTTTAAACTAAAAACCCCTTCGATCTTTCGATGAAGGGGTCATATCTCTTGACTAACCACAACGCCTTCACCTATGCGCATAATACGACATCTTACACATCTTCATGTGATTATTTCGGATCGTATTAGGACTTTGATTTGCTTTCACGAAGCAAATATACATTAAGTCTATGAATTTAGTAGTATTATATAAATATATTTTTGAAAAGATACTTATATTATTGATTACTAGCTATATAATCTCAATAAACTTGCTGGTCACCAGCGTGTGTAAAAGGCAATCTGTGCAATATGGGTAAACATATTAGGCATAACTTCGTTACGGAGCAGAAACTGATTCATATAACCAATTTCCAAATCATACCTTGGGGAAAAACGATGACCAACTGCTGCATAGGCCCGGTTCTGATCAAAAAAGTGCCCATTGAGCGCCGCTTTATTCTGGATGTTAAAAAACAGTTCATTTTGCAGGGCAATAAACATGCCTTGCGTAAACGTATCGCCGGAGGAGGTTCCGATAGGCATCATGCCGCGGATAAAATAACGGGCGCGTTGTGCAAATGCCGTTTCTTTCGGCCGCATTAAAAACCGCTGTTCCAGCCGGAAGCGATGCTGTAAGACCGTACGGCCAAGTTTACCCGTAATGATGTACTGCTGCCATAGGCGATGCTCCGTTAGTCGTTTGCCCGTCGCAGGAAGCTCGTTGGTAACCAACGTGGCGGCATAACCTGCAGCCACCGTTTGCTTCGGGCTGACATAATAATTGATGCCCGGCCGGATTAACAACATTGAATTTTCTCCCCAATTGGTGCCGGCCCTGAATTGGATATCGTTATTCAATCCCCATTTTGCCGAGAATTTTACATTGTTAAACCAACCTGCCCAGCTGCCAAATGTGTGATCCTGCGCATATGAGCTGCCAGAAAACAGGAGTAAAAAGCTGGAAATGACGTGCTTGAATTTAGTGAGTAAGTGCATGTTTCTTTTAATGATAAAGTTTCGGATCATTGTATAGCGGTTGAATATAAGAAAAATGCCAACGTAATAGTACTTGGTACATTCCGTTGCCTGTTGGATTTTGATTACGCGCTAAAGCAAATACCGTCTTTTAAAAAAAGCTTACATTTACCATACGATCCACTAAATTATGATTGCATATGGTACAGTCGAAGTTTATTTATTTATGGATATTGATCGGCGCAGCCTGCCTGCAGGGTTGCGGACAAAACCCAGGTCGTTCAGAAAAAGAGCCAGCACCGTATGGTCCCGTTCCTACCGCTGCCCAGCTCAACTGGCATGAGATGGAAATGTACTGCCTCATTCATTTCACCCCCACGACATTTCAGGATAAAGAGTGGGGATACGGCGATGCCCCGGCAGATCTTTTCAACCCGGAACATTTTGATGCCGACCAGGTTGCGGAAGCTGCCAAAGCCGCCGGCTTCAAGGGGTTGATAACAGTGGCAAAGCACCACGATGGGTATTGTTTATGGCCTACTAAAACCACGGATTATAACATCTCCCAAAGCCCTTGGCGGGATGGCCGGGGAGATATGGTTAAGGAGTTTATGGAAGCCGCACACCATCACGGATTGCAGTTCGGTGTTTATTGTTCGGCCTGGGATCGTAACCATCCCGAATATGGCAATGAAAAGTATGCCGAAGCTTACCGCGAACAATTGCGCGAGTTATATAGCAATTACGGCACGTTATTTACCAGCTGGCATGATGGCGCCAATGGTGGCGACGGCTATTATGGCGGTGCGGATGAGATGCGTAGAATTGACCGTGAAACGTATTACGGGTGGGAAGATAAGGTTTGGCCCATTACCCGTGAAATGCAACCCGGTGCTGTTATTTTTAGTGATGTCGGTCCTGACATCCGGTGGATCGGAAACGAAAAGGGCATCGCCCCGGAGACATCCTGGGCCACGTTTACACCTGTGGGACCCGATGGGGGTAAAGCTGCCCCAGGCCATATCGACAACCGGTTTCTCGGAACAGGGCAACGGGACGGGAAGTTCTGGATCCCGGCAGAATGCGACGTGCCGCTTCGGCCGGGCTGGTTTTATCACGCTTCACAGGACCAGCAGGTAAAAACACCCGATGAACTGTTTGCTATTTATCTCCAAAGTGTGGGGAGGGGGGCAGCCTTCAATCTCGGACTGGCACCGATGCCCTCAGGTACATTGCACCCAGCGGATGTCGCGGCACTGCAGGGGTTTGGTCGCAAATTATCGGAAACCTTCGGTCGTAACCTGGCGGACGGTGCCTCGTTTGAAGCGTCCAATATCCGCAGCCAGAATAATCGCCAATTCGGACCGGACAATCTGCTGGATACCAGCCGGTACACGTATTGGTCTACAGATGACGAGGTAACGGCACCCGAGCTGACCGTTGACCTTGATGGGGAAACCACCTTCGATATTATCCGCCTGCGCGAGAATATCAAGTTAGGCCAGCGGCTGGACAGTGTCCACGTAGCTATGTGGGATAACAACGCGTGGGTGCCACTCGCATCGGCCACCAGTATAGGTGCTAACCGGCTCATCCGCCTGGAGCACCCGGTTACCGCCCAGCGCCTGCGTCTGCGGCTCTTCGCACCGGTTGCTGTCGCATTAAGTGATTTTGGGTTATTCAAAGAAGCAGACGCCGCTGTTACCGTGGCAGCACCGGCAAACAGCGGGGTTAGTCGTGCTAACTGGCGTATTACGGCCAACGGTGCAGGTTCCAGTGCATTACGGCAGGCAATCGACGGTCGTGTGGAAACGTTTTGGTTGAGCAGGGAAGATGAATTGCCGCAGGACCTGACGATCGACATGTTTGAGCAGCAAACAATTGATGGATTCGGTTATTTGCCCCGGCAGGATGGCAATAATGGCGGGATGATCAGTCGTTATCGTCTCGAATCCAGCATAGACGGCATAACCTGGCAGCCGTTGGCCGAGGGAGAATTTTCAAATATTGTAGCCAATCCCATTGAACAGCATATTCGCTTTACCAAGCCGGTATCAGCAAGATACCTCCGCTTTACCGCCGTTGCCGTAGCAAATGCCACAGGTAACCGTGCCGCCGTTTCAATTGCCGAATTAACCGTGTATGATTAATCCGGGCAGAAACTGCCGTATCAGGAGGGAGGCACCCATTGCGGGCGCCCGGTATCTTAAAGAGCGCCCAATAAGTTCTTCCAGCCGACCAGCTCAGCGATTATTTTTTCCAGTTCGGCAATAGACACACGTTCCTGTTCCATGCTGTCGCGATGGCGGAGTGTTACCGTATTGTCTTCCAGCGATTGGTAATCCACCGTGATGCAAAACGGTGTGCCGATAGCGTCCTGTCGGCGGTAGCGTTTGCCGATGGAGTCTTTTTCGTCGTATTGTACGTTGTAGTCGATCCTTAACCGCTGGAGAATTTCCCGTGCTTTTTCCGGCAACCCGTCTTTCTTGGTTAATGGCAGTATCGCTGCCTTTACCGGCGCCAGGGCAGGGTGGAAGTGGAGTACCGATCGTGAATCCTGTTTGTCTCCGGAGCTCAGGTCCTGCTCTTCAAAGGCATTGCACAGTACAGTGAGGAACAGCCGGTCCAGACCAATGGATGTCTCAATAACGTAAGGAACATAGTTCTGGTTAATCTCCGGGTCAAAATATTGCATTTTTTTACCGGAGTATTTCTGATGCTGAGTTAAGTCAAAGTCGGTACGCGAATGAATACCTTCCACTTCTTTAAAGCCGAACGGAAACTCATATTCAATATCCACAGCCGCATTGGCGTAATGTGCCAGTTTCACGTGGTCGTGAAACCGGTATTTTTCGGGATTTCCACCGATGGTCAGGTGCCATTTCAGACGGGTTTCTTTCCATTGAGCATACCATTCCAGCTCCGTGCCGGGGCGCACAAAAAACTGCAGTTCCATCTGCTCAAATTCACGCATGCGCATAATAAACTGGCGTGCAATAACCTCATTCCGGAATGCCTTTCCGATCTGGGCAATCCCGAATGGAACTTTCATCCGGCCGCTTTTCTGTACGTTCAGAAAGTTAACGAAAATACCCTGTGCCGTCTCCGGCCGTAGGTATACGGTATCAGCATCTTCCGCAGAAGCACCCATCTGTGTGGAAAACATCAGGTTAAACTGGCGAACATCAGTCCAGTTTGAAGTGCCTGAGATTGGGCAAACAATGCGGTGTTCCTCAATGATCTTTTTCAGTCCGGGCAGGTCATCGGCATTCAGTGCCGCATCCAGATCGGCCTGTAACTGCGCTGCTTTATCCGTTTTTCCGTCGGCCTCATAACGGGCAATCTTATCTTCGATGAGCTGGTCTGCACGGTATCGCTTTTTTGAATCCTTATTGTCAATCATCGGATCATTAAAGCCATCCACGTGCCCGGAGGCTTTCCATATGGTCGGGTGCATAAAAATAGCCGAATCAATCCCCACAATATTCTCATGGAGCTGCACCATGGCCTTCCACCAGTACTGCTTTAAGTTATTTTTAAGCTCGGCACCTAGTTGCCCATAATCGTATACGGCACTTAAACCGTCATAAATTTCACTGGATGGAAACACAAAGCCGTACTCCTTGGCATGCGAAACCACATTTTTAAAAAAATCGTCCGTCTGTTTGCTCATAGGAGGGCAAACATAGATAAATTGCCGTTGATTTCAAAGTGTTTTACCGGCGTCAGCCTGCTAAGCAGGCGGCTGATAACCTCCTGCTTATTGATCCTGCATGGCATAGTCGACCAACGCAAAGAAATACTGCACGGCATTGTCGAACTCCGCCGGCGTTTCCGCAACAAAATCACCCGTAATGTGCGTGCCGGTAATCCCCTTGGATTGGAAATAGAAGTCGCCCATGCTTCCAAAAAGTTTATGAAATGCAATATACTGGTTAAGCGACTGGAGTTCCTCCGTTGGAATTTCCGTAGCAAGTTTTTTGGCGCTGAGCAGACCGGCCACTTTGTTCTTGCGGATCAGGTTGCGGTGTGCCCGGCTGATTTTTCCGCGGTAACGGTTCGCCGCAATATCGTGCATTTGTTCGGAAGAGGTTCCCAGAAATATGATGCCATCCCGGCGGGTAAAGTAGAGCCCAAATGGTAAATCGCTTTCTTCCACACTGAATATGCCGTCTGTTTCCGAAACCAATCCCTTTTGATAAATATAGTTAGTAACCTGATCATACAGCTTGTTGTCATCCGATGAAAACATCAGCAGAAAATCCGGGATTGTTTCCATTTTGGTCTTTTCCACTTCTTTGTAATCGTAATTGTCATCATACTCGTAATCAATATACGGCACCTCTTCTTCGGTTATCCCGTTGAGTACAAACAGCGCATCACCCTTTGCGACCCTGGCAATCGCCGCTTCATCAAGCAACAGCGAAACAACGTCGGCAGCCAGCGTAATTTCCTGCTCGTGCTGTCCGAGGAGACTACCATACGTATCTTTCATGATACTGGGAAGTTCCTCGAGGTACGCTTTGGTATCCATTGCAAATGCGAACCAGCCGATCGCTTCCTCGCTATTCAGGTAGTTTAAGAATTTCCGGTTTATTTTCCGGCCGTATATCCGTTTATAGCTTTTTGCCAGTTGCGGGGCAATCTCCAGGTCGGTGCTCAGCCGGAAACCCACATCATTCGCATAAAGCCCGGCCCGCAAGCTGCCGTAGTGACTGAATAACGAGCCGGTTGATCCGGAAAGCATCAATTCGGGTAACCACGCCAGATAAGCAGATTCAAAATTGGATAACCACGCCGTAATCAACGCGTCGTCCTGAACACTGCTTACATAGGACGCATTGGAAAGGATACTTTCTGCCGGTGCCTGGTTAAACAGATTTGCCGTGAATTCACGCGACCACTGTGTGGTCAACCCCTTTTTTATTTGCTGGTCTGCCGCATAATATTCATCATACGGATTGCCATCGTCGTAGTCCGCGCTGTCATATTCAACGGCCGGTGGCGCACTCAATTCATAAACAGTGTCCCCGGACCAGGCTGAGTCAGCAGCTGCGTCAACCGGAACGGGAAAACTCATTGCAGTTGAATCGAGGGCCGGGGGAGGTAAGAACATGCTATCATCATACTTGTCGCCCTCCTCGAAGGCCCTTGCCGTATCCACATCAACGTCATCGTAATCATCATAATCGGGTGCCACAGCCACCGCTACCGCCGTACTGTCATAGTAACCGTAATCATCGTAATCAACGGCACTCGCGGTATCGGCTGCTGCATCGTCGTAATAATCGTAGTAATTGTAATTTCTGATGCCATATCGGTCCGCCACTTCGCTTTGTTCAAAATAGCCGTCTACAAGTGCCGTGCTGGTGACGCTCAAGGTACCGCTATCCCATGCGAAAATGGTGGTGTCCTCGTCAATGACTTTGACAAAGCTGCGAAAACCATCCTGTTCTTCCACCTCCTCATCGCGGATAAACTGCTGTTCAAAAACCGTTGCATCCGCAATTGGGACGAGAAAATTATAATGCTTCGTACTGTCGGTGAGGACTGTATAGAAGTAACTTGTCCGGTTCAGGTCCAGCCCGAAATCCGCTACGCTGTTTACCGAGGAGAATCCGGCGGACCGCGCTTTTTCCAGCAGCATGCTGCCAATTGCCGACTGGTTAAAATCCTCTACCCCCATCAGGTCAAAAAAATGCGCCGTTTGGATATTGACAACGGCAAATGCATCACTGGGAATCCGGCGGGCCAAATCCTGGCCATTTGCCAGGGTTACCATGGATACACATAAAATCAAAGAAAAGAGCTTATTCATCTTAATTTGCTAATTTAATACGGTTTGAAAGATTTTTCCTGCCATTGATCAAGTCCATCAGCGGGCTTTGCAGCATGACCGCTTTTTTCGAGGCAGATACTTTGGCTATGGGATTACTATTGGAAACGACAGGGATATCAAAGCGATAAATACTGGTATATATGGCATTCTCAAACACCGCCTGGTCCGCGGCCTTCAGCTTGTCGAATTCCTTTTTTGCCGTCGGCTCATACACATAAGTCCGGCTGAACGTCTTTGTTGCCGGAAGATAAGCATAGGAGGCATGATTTGCGGTCGTAACTTTCATCTTTTCGAAGACGCGGTCGGTGATGGTATTCAGGTCCTCGACCCGGGCAAACGACCAGCTGATGGAAGCGATGAAGGTGTTAAAATCAAGCGTATAAGTGACATTGGAAATTCCGTCGGTTTGCTGCAGCTCACCGACCAGTTGCTCCAGTTCCCTGCGGATATCAGCTTTGGAAGGTACCGGATATCCATTAACACTATCAAGTAACATAACGGCTGCCAGTTTACTCTTGCTTTGGCTGAGGTTAGCCGTAAGTACCGCCGTGCCCGACCCGTCCTGCTTCACGCTGACCTCTTCAATAAGCTGAAAACAGGAAGTGCATAACAGGCCCGATAATAACAGGGGAAATAAGAAAAAAACTCGTTTAATGCTCACTTGTCCGTCTTATATTAATGCAACATAAACATTGCATGTTGCTAATTCGTGGCAAATATAACGTGACCATGTGGATTAATAAACCCCTGTTTTCCGTTATTCTGTCCCTGCTGTAAACCGGGCATCGAATGCTGCGGAATAGGGCATAATGGATTGCTGCCGCCTGCGCATGGAACTGTCAATCAGAAATTTGGTTTTCGTTTTGCCAAAAATGCCGATACCCCTTCGGCAAAATCGGCCGTGCCGAAGCACTTCGAAAATTCCTCGATTTCCACTTCAAACCCATTCTTTGACGGATCGAGTCCGGCGTTTACCGCACGTATGGCCGCAGCCACGGCATTGGGCGATCTGGAGGCGATTGTCTGGAGTATTTCCAAGGCTTTCTGCAGCAATACCGGCTGATCAACCACCGCATTAACCAATCCATATTCAAGCGCCCTTTCCGCGGTGATCATGTCGGCAGTCAGTATGAGTTCCAGTGCACGGCCCCGGCCCACCAGCTGGGTTAGCCGTTGCGTACCGCCATAACCCGGGATAAGTCCCAATGTGACCTCCGGCAGACCCAGCCGGGCATTTGGAACCGCAATCCGCAGGTGGCACGCCAGCGCCAGTTCCAGTCCACCCCCAAGTGCATAACCGTTAATAGCGGCCAGGATGGGCTTGCCTGCATGGTGGATCAGGTCGAATACATTGCGGTGGCCGTCGCTGGCAAGGCGCTGCCCCTGTGCGGCATCAAAAGCAGCAAACTCCGCGATATCCGCACCTGCCACAAATGCCTTTTCCCCCGCACCGGTCAGCACAATACCCCGCACCTGGCTGTCGGCCAATGCTTTGGTTAAGGCACCATGCAATTCGGCTAGAATAGTCTGATTAAGTGCATTAAGTTTTTCCTCGCGGTTGATGGTAATAAAACGGACCGATTGCTCGTCCCGGATCAATAACTGATGAAATGCCATAAGGGGTATATTTGATGAACTAAAAAGATAAACTGGCACCTATCCGGATCCCATTCCGGTCTGCACCGAGATGACCAAGGTAAGATAGCCTGGTAACATATTCTATGCGAAATACGTTCAAAATGTTTTCCAAACCAAATGCCGTTTCCATATAGGGCTTCTGTCCCAGCGTAAACGTTGTCGGGTTTCCATGAAGATCCGTAGGGAGCCGGAATACGCCCGTACCCCCGTTTTCAGGCCGGTTCTCCGGCCGCACATTGCCATACAACAGCCTAAAGCTGATGATCTCGCGTAATTTCAACCGCTTTATCAACGGAATTTTATTCAAAATAAAACCATTTAGCCGGTGTTCGATGCTGAACTTGACGTATTGGTCGCTCACGAACTCCAGGTCCTCCATCAAACTATAGGCGTCCGGCGAAAGCACGTAAGTCTGGTTGGCATTCGGGATATCCAGCAAGGGAAAAGGGAGTGTGCCAAAAATATAACCTGCCCCCATGTTGACGTCGGCAAATCCCAATTGCGAAAGAAAAACCCGCTTGAACACATCGAACCGCAGCGCATGATACCCATAGTCGCTACCCAGCAGTCCCTTAACCCCCATATTGTAGCGCAGATTAAAAACCGGGAATTTATTGATCATCGGCGTGCGTTCCACATTGCGTTGTAAAAACGCTTCATGGGGCGCCCAGCGCAGGCTCAACCCCCACTCAGCGGTCTGTAACCCACGGAGGGTATCGGCTCCGGGCCCGGCCGAAATAAAGTGCAACTGCGCGGCAGGTGTCTGCCGCAGCGTGGCAACATGCGTCTGTAACATGAAATGATTGCCAAATTCAATCACGTGGTTTAGCCGCATGGCCTTATTATACAGCCATTTGTCCTGGTCATCGCGTCGGAACGACCGCACAAAGCTATCGCCATTACGAAAACCCAGCCGCTGGCCCGGTTCCCGGGCGTCCTGCTGGTAGGTCGCCTGTATGTAATGTGCAGGATAGGCCGCAACGGGCCTGCCGTTAAGTGTGTAAGCTGTTCCCAGGTAAAATTTCACACGTTCGTCGCGGAATCCATATGCCGCGTATGCTTCGCCATATATTTTATCCGATAACAGCGGACTTGTTCTTCCTCCTATGCGCACGCGGCTGCCTTCCAGTTCATTATAACTATACATGTATTCCACGGGCCCGATTTCCACGGGTCCGGCACGTTTGAAACTGCTGAGCAGTACAGATCCCCAGTCCAGTGTACGTTTAAACGCCCGGTTATTCCGCAGGCTGTCAAAATTGGTGTAGGTATTGGCTTCCACCGATGTGAGCGGTACCGGCCGGTTCTCTTTCCAGTAGCGGTCGGGTACCAGGTCGGCCCCGGCTACCATGGACGCCGGTTGGCCGTCGAATACGCGGTCGGGCGTCTGTTGCTGCGTATCATAATCCCCATAAACCAATGTCCGTTGCCCGAAAGCCCCGCGTTTCCCCCCGGTCAATCCGAAATGGATGCGCATATCGGAATGCCCGAGCAGGTAGATGCCGTTGCCTTGCCGGTTAAAACGCTGGGAAATGGTAACATCCGTTACCCAATTCAGGTTCGCCTCGTGACCTATCCGGATATCCGCCTGCCGGATGCCATAATTGCCATCGAGTGTGACCTGTAATTTCCCGGCAAATAAGCGGTCTTCCCTGTTGCGCGGCACAAAAGTCAGTTCAATAAACGTTCCTTCCCCGGTCGAAAGCGTATCCGTGATGTAGTATTTATAAAACAACGGTGCACTTTCTGCAGTAGGTCCCAAAAAGGGCTTGTTCAGGATCAGGATGTTATCGTCATAAATATCTACATCCCCGTGGATGTATTCCATATACGCTTCGATGTTCCTGTTGTTTACATACCGGGGGTCAAGTTCGGTCTTCCGATGTGCGGTTACAAGGGTTTTTGCCGCTTTGGGAAACGCGCGTAAATACTGCCTTGCTACGTGTTCTTCCAGGAACACCGGCAGCAACGCCTTGCCAGGTACCAGTGTCGTATCCGTATTTTCCAGTGCAAACCGGTATCCCCGGGTAATGCCGCTGTTTAACAGGCCTTTTGGAGGGTTACTGACCGCCAGCATGACTTTTTCATACCGTTGAAAGGACACATAATCATAGCGCGCCAGCCGGTTAAGCGGCTTATGCTGAATGACCTGCCGGATCAGCGCGACGGCCGGATTATCCCGGTTCCGATAGCGGCCCTTGCCTTCAACCATTACTTCATCCAGCGCATGGATGTTCTCCTCCAGCTGTACATTCAGTGTCTGGTCGCCCGTTTGGGGCAGCTGGGTGACCAGTGCCTTGTAACCCAGTGCATCAAAAGTGATCGATCGGCTGACGTGTGGAATAAATAGGCTGTAAAATCCAGCGCGGTCCGTGGAGGTACCTATATCGGTATCCCGCAGTACAACCGATACGCCCGAAATCCCTTCCCCGGTAGAGGCATCCGTAACCCGCCCGCGGATGGTCAGCTGTGCAAAAGCGCCGAATCCATTGACGAGGAAGATGAACAGGAGTACGGTTTCCAAAGCGAACTGTCGTATAGCAATACCTTTTATGCCCTTACCTTTCGTCATCGCCATAACCACCGATTGCTGTTCTTCCGTCTTTTTGTAAACGACCACAAGATACATTTGTTGGGGGATTAATACAACATTTCCTAACTTGCGCTACACAAAAAACAAGGATTATGACCCATGCCGAAAAACTGTCCGCCATTCGTCATTTGATGGATGAGCAACATATCGATGCGTATATCATCCCGTTATCCGATCCGCATATCAGTGAGTACCTTCCCGAACATTACCAGTGTATCGCCTGGGTATGTGGTTTCACCGGATCGGCGGGCACCATAGTGATCACCAAAGAATTTGCGGGCTTATGGACAGACTCGCGTTATTTTGTACAGGCCAACAGCCAACTCTCGGGCACCGGTTTTGAATTGGTGAAGCTGCGGGCACAGGGCGCAGCGGAATATGCGGATTGGCTGGCAGGACAATTACCTGGGAGTTCCGTGGTGGCGTTTGATGGCAAGCTGGCTTCCGTTCTGCTGGCCCATACCGTGTCGGAGAAGCTGACGCCGCTGGGAATGACGGTCCGGGGCAATGCCGATTTGATAACCCAACTATGGCAAGGACGCCCCCCATTACCGGACAATCCGGCCTATTTGCTTGATCAGTCCATCACCGGCGAGTCTACGGAGGAAAAACTTCGACGGCTGCGCGGCGAGATGGAAAAACAGCAGGTACAGGCACACTTTATCTCCTCTCTTGACGACCTCGCCTGGCTATTCAATATCCGCGGCAGCGACGTGGCATGCAACCCGGTCGTGCTGGGTTTTGCCTTGATTACACCCGTCACGGCCACGCTGTTCATTTCCGGGACAAAGCTCAGTGATCAGGACAGCAACGTGTTGACCCAGCAGGGCGTCACCCTGGCCGATTACCACGCGAGCGGTCCGGCATTGAAGGCCCTTCCTTCCGGAGCCAGGTTGCTGCTCGATCCCAAACGCACCTGTTTTGCGCAGTATCAGCAAGTGCCTGCCGGCAACGCGATTGTGGAGCAGCTCAATCCGACAACGCGATTTAAGGCCGTTAAAAACGAAGTTGAACTTGCTCATACCCGAAATACCATGATTAAAGACGGGGTGGCACTTACCCGGTTTTTCAAATGGCTTGAAGAAGCTGTAGGACGGGAAAAAATTACCGAAATATCCATCGCCGAAAAGCTGCAGGGCCTGCGTGCAGCGCAGGAAGGTTTTGTCGGCGAGAGTTTTGACACCATCGCCGGTTACAAAGCCCACGGCGCACTACCCCACTACAAGGCAACACCGGCCAGTGACGTCGAGCTTGGAGCTGAGGGTTTGCTGCTCGTGGATTCCGGGGGGCAGTACCGCACAGGAACGACGGACATTACCCGGGTGGTTTCGTTAGGCAAGACCACGGATGCGGAGCGAACGGATTATACCCTGGTGCTGAAAGCGATGATTACCGGCAGCACCACGGTGTTTCCGGTGGGTACCCGGGGTTATCAGCTTGATGCCATTACACGGAAACCCATGTGGGACCAGCTGCGTAATTACGGACATGGCACCGGCCATGGGGTAGGATTCTTCCTGAATGTACACGAAGGGCCGCACGTGTTTAATCCTTCCAGTGTGGATGTCGTCGTTGAACCGGGGACGATTACCTCCATAGAACCGGGACTGTACCGGGAAGCGCAGTACGGTATCCGTATTGAAAACCTGGTGTTGGCGGCAACGAATGAAAACACAGCGTTTGGCGCTTTTATGGCGTTTGAAACCCTTACACTCTGTTATATCGATACCGCGCTGGTGGATAAAACCCTACTGGACGAACCGCAGATCCACTGGCTGAATAGCTATCATGCCACGGTATTTGAAAGGCTGGCGCCCCACCTGGATGAAAGCGAACGGCAGTGGCTGGCCGGGAAAACCGCAGCCATACGATAACGCTCCAAAGAAAATAAAAAAGGCTGCCCCGCACCAGGGCAGCCTTCGGAGATAGGTTTATGGGTCGATTATTCGGCTTTTTATTGCTGTTTAGCCCACCAGAGCGGGGTCAACACTTCGTCCGGACCACCCAATGCGCTGACGGCACTGTCGTAGCCTTCAGGATTGCTGGCCGGTATCGTTGAAGGATAACGGACCCGCTGCGGGAAGAACCGGATGCTGGCATCCATGTAATTGCTTTGGTTAAGGTCCGGCATGTTCACGAGCGGATCTTCCACAGCCGGATTTTCGAAGAACGGTAGACCCAGTCTGCGCTGGTCGTTCCACGTTTCCAGTGGTAGCCAGGGTGCCTGGGCAATGAATTTCTGCGTGATAATTTTGGTCAGCAGGTCGTTTTTCACCGCACCTCCCTCATACAGGTCGTTATCCGGGTAAGGGATGTTGGCGACACCCGCACTTCCGGTGTAACCATCCACAAAGTTCATGGCGTGGGTTGCCGGCGGTTCAGTGGTATGTCCCCAGCTAACCGATGTCCCGGTCATGTTGTAATCCGTTGAGCTGAGGTAATCACCGAGGTAGGACGTCACCCCCCAATGTTCAAAGCTTGACGTAATGCCCGCTTCATAAGCCGCCTGAGCATCCATGGGTGCCGACCAGCCACGTAACGCCGCTTCGGCCACCAGAAAATAGGATTCCCACGGGGCGAAAAAGACGCGTTTGTTGTCGCTGTTACGGAAGAGGCTGTTCAGTCGCGGAGAGCCATTGGGATAGCTATAAACCTGATTGAGCGATCCCCTTGTTCCCCAGGCACCGTTGGCAAACCCATTCCAGGTATATGCTAAGTTTACTTCCTTAAATACCGAGCCGTCCTCGCTCATGAGGTTACGTTTGTTATCCAGCGTGGCATACGTCGGATACAGCGCATTGCTTTCATCCCCGGGGATGGCATATATCTTATAAGCCCGCGGATCAATCGAATTGGGCAGTCCATCGAACCAGTAACCGGCAGTCGGCGCATTGGTCAACATTGCAAAGTGATCATCGTATTTGATGCCCACATAGTTTGCCGGTTTGATATAGTCTGCATAAGAGGTCGCCAGCTGGTCAGCAGACGGGATGCCACCCAGGCCAAGGTACAGGTTGTTGAGCGTCGCCGAGATATTAAAGTGGTTCCATGTACGCGTCATCACCCCTGTAAGCCCATCCCATCCCGGCTGTTCAGCCACCTGGAACATGTCGGCCGCAGCGGTAATGTGGGGTAGTGCTGCGGCGGCCTCAAATTCGGCCTGAGCTTTGCCAGCGTCCACTTCAGAAAGCCGCATTGCCAGGCGCATGCGCATGGAATTGGCGTATTTCTGCCATTTGGCAAAATCATAGCCATAGGCCGGGTCAAAGCGGGAAATGCTTGAGGCGCTGACTGCCAAATCCAGTTTGGTTGAAGCGTCCGTTAATTCCGATAGCAAGAAATTATAAACGTCCTGCAGGCTGGCGTATGACGGATTGTCCCCATGGAAAGCATCCAGTGGAATCGGCCCAAAGGTATCCGCCAGTTCACTCATCAGGTAAGCCCGCCAGATCCGTGCCACCTGTACCAGGTTCGGGGTGTATTCCGGTGCCGTGCCGGCCTCAATCTGCTGCTGACCGATCTGGATCGCGCTGTTGATGGCGGAGAGCCAACTCGCCATGTAGCTTCGGCCGTAGTAATCCGAAGACCAGCCATCGTTATAACCGCCGCTGGAGATGCCGCCGCCGGAAGAAAAGCGTCCGGCAGTCGTCCAATACAGGACGAATACCCGTTCCGCAATGTGGGGGTCCATCTGCGAGTTAATAATGGCGTTGTTAATGAAATATTCCACCTGTACCTGGTCGGCATTCGCCCCGTACGGGTCTTTATTGATTTCTTCGAATTTGCTGCACGACTGAAAGCCAACCAGGCTCCCAAGAAGCACCGCTGCTGTTTTATGAATAATATTTTTCATGTCAGTAGGATGTTGAAAATTAAAAACCAAGGGTTACACCAAACATAAAGGTCCGCATGGTGGCGGGCGACGCACTCTCAAATCCAATGGCGTTTGACCCGGTTGCAAATACAGCTTCGGGGTCGAGTCCCCGCATTTTGCTATGAATCATCCATACGTTATTGCAGCTGGCAAATACCCGGACGTTCTGCAATCCAGAATTGGTGAGAATGGATTGCGGGAACTGATAACTCAGCTGTACGTTGCGCAGCCGGATGTTGGTCGCATCATACAAATTGGCCTCGTTGATACCCAGATTGCTTGCCGTGGCGACACGGTTCCAATAGTTCTGTACGGTTACGGACGTTGTGTTCTCTACGTAACCGTCGGCACCATCACTTTCCACACCGCTTACTACGAAATCTTCACGTGCACCGTTTGGCGCGGTGACGGCTGCAGTACCATTGCGCTGCATGGCGACCTGGGTAGAGGAGAATATTTCCCCGCCAAAACGGCCGTCTATCTGAAACGAGAGACCGATCCCTTTATAGTTGAAGGTGTTGGTCAGTCCGGCCATTGCGTCGGCCTGCTGGTTACCCAACAGTTCCTTTTCGCTGTCGCGCAAAGGCAGCCCGTTTTCCAGGATCAACCGGCCATAATGCGGGCTTGCGGGATCTTTAACACGCAAAAAGCGGTGTCCGTAGATTTCGCCATACATGCCACCTGTACGGCCGACGATAGCCAGATCGTCGTAAGCGGCGTCCACCGGGTACTGATATACGCCCAAATGGCTGGCGATATCAATCACTTCGTTGATGTTCCGGCTGAAATTGGCCGAAATGTCCCAGTTGAATCCGGTCGGATTACTCAACGCGTTTACATTCACCATCACTTCAAATCCTTTATTCTGAATATTTCCGGCATTGATTTTCCGCGACGCATAGCCGCTGGTGGGGTCGAGACCCAAATTGATCAGCTGGTTGGTCGCGTTTACCTTATACCAGGCAAAGTCAATATTCACCCGGTCGAATACCCGTACTTCGGCACCAAATTCGAGACTGCGAAGCAATTCATTCACCACATTCGGGTCGTAGAAAACACTTCCGGTATTGGCCGTGGTGTTACCCCGCGGGTCGCTGCCAATGCTGTACACGTTGTAAAGCTGGTACGGTCCCATGTCATTCCCGACTTCGGCATATGATGCACGCAGCTTAGCGTAGCTAAACCAAGCGGGTAGTGTACCCCCGAGCGCATTAACCATGTCGGTGAATACGTATGAGAGGTTGACGGAAGGGTAGAAAAATGACCGATTATCCGGGTGGAGCGTCGACGTCCAATCGTTCCGGAAGGTTGCATCCAGGTACAGGTAGTTGTCGTATTTCAGCGCAAGGGATCCATAAACGGAATTGACGCGTTTTTCTGACAGGCTTTGGGTAATCGAGGGCACACCTACACCGTTGTTCAGGGAAAATAAATTAGGCACCTCCAGTTCCGTCACCGAGCCGCCTACAGAAGAAAGGTGTTGCTGCATTAAGTTGCCACCGACCATCATGGAACCGCCCAGCCGGCCAAAAACTTCATCCTTTTGTGCCGTCAGCATCGCACTGTAATTGGTTTCCTGAAACGTTTCCTTGGATAAGGCATAATGGCCACCGGCCGGATTCGGGCTGCCCACATATACTTTCCGCTCCACATTGGTGGTATAAATATCCCCGCCTCCTTTAACCTCGGCTGTTAACCAGTCGGTTGCTTTGTAACGCAGGGTACCGTTCAGCAATACCCGATCCCTTGAATCCTTATATTGGTCATACGCTGCACGCCAGTACGGGTTGATCGAAGCGTTTGTGCCACTGCCGAACCATAGCATATCACCGTTTTCATCGACAGCCGGTTCAAAATCCCGGATGTTGAGCGAGCGGGGCATCATATATAGCGAATACATGCTGCTCCAGTCACGCGAATTAATCGGACGGTTGTAACCTGCGGTGTTGCTGTATTGTACTTTGGTGTCGGTACTCCAGCGGTCGTCCCTTCCGAATTTGGTGGTCGCACGCGCCGTGAGGTTGGTCCGTACAAATTTATTGCCGGGCAGGATACTCTTTTGGTTGACACGGCTTACGGACGTATAGATCCCCGTATTATTAAATTGCTGTTGAAATGTGGCGTTATGCTGCTGGTTGATGCCTGTTTGCAGGAAATTGCTGATGTTATCCTGCACCGTTAAAGGGCCTTCCGAACCGTCCCATTTGATGACGTTCTGTCCTTCAATGCGCGGTCCCCAGCTCAATCGTTCGTCGGGAAGAAAATTGCCATTCGATCCCTGGCCGAAAAGGTCCTGGGTTTCGGGTGTCATAAACGGATTCTCAATACCGACGTTGGAGGATACGGTCAATCCCAGTCCGGCCTGTTTCCGGCCTGATTTGGTAGTGATCAGGATGACACCGTTGCCTGCCCGGTTACCGTAAAGTGCCGCTGCAGAAGGGCCTTTCAGTACCGACATGCTCTCAATGTCTTCGGGGTTAATATCCCCGAGGCCATTTCCCCGGTCAAATCCCGGATCCCAGAAACCGTTGGATTCGGTTCCAGTGAAATTGTTCACGGGCACCCCGTCAACCACGATCAGTGGCTGGTTATCACCTGTCAATGAATTGAAGCCGCGGAGTACGATCTTGGCCGAGGCACCGGCACCATTGCTGGAACGGGCGACCTGCAGACCGGCTACCTTGCCCGACAACGCATTCGTTACGTTGGTTTCCCGCGCATTGGACAGCGTGGCACCTTTCACCTCCTGCACGGCATAACCCAGTGAACGGCGCTCCCGCTCAATACCGAGAGCCGTTACTACCACCTCACCCAGTTCGCTGGCGTCCTGTTCGAGGACGACATTCATCCGGGTCTGGTTTCCTACGGTAACCTGCTGTGAAGTATATCCGACCATGCTGAACTGGATGACCTCACCGCGTGATGCACTGATGGTGTAATTACCTTCTGCATCGGTCTGCACGCCGCGGGTAGTGCCCTGCACTACCACGCTCACACCGGGCAGCGGACCGTTTGCGTCCGTCACCGTTCCGGTGACAGACTGCTGCGCATAGCCGACGGAGACGGCGCTAAAAAGCACCACAGCCAGCATGCAGCATTGCATGTAAAAATTTCTCATGTTTGTGTTGATTTGGTTAAATAATTGGTTAATTGCTGTTTATAATTAGGTTTGAAAGGTGTTGTGATTCGTTACGGAACACTTAAGACTTCCTGCCCGGCTCGATCAGTTATCGTTTTTTCTTCAAGAATACAATTCTCCACAACCAGACTGGCTGCACCCAGAAACTCAGCTTTGTACGTGAGGCTGGATACCACTATGTCGGTATTTTCCACCAATTTGGGGATACAGAATTCATGGATGGCGCGATATACCGGTGGCAGCAGCAGGTTGCCGGCCGCTCCCCCACGGCCGCTGAGCACCACCCGTTCGGGATTCATGATGTGGATCAGTGTGGCAATGCCTTTGCCCATCATAAACGCCGCATCCGTAAGCACACGTATCGCTAATTGATCGCCTTTACGGGCCGCGGCAATCAGGTGGTCACCTTCCGCCTTGGTTTTATCAGCGAAGAGCTTGCTCAGGCTGGATATTCCCCCTTCTGCCATTGTCCGCTTGGCATTTTCCACCGCCACGAGCAGCGAAGCCACGACTTCCAGGCACCCCCTTTTTCCACAGGGACATAGGTTATTGGAATCCGAAAGCGGAATGTGGCTGAATTCACCCGCATATCCGTTGTGCCCGCGGAACAGGCTCCCGTTGACGATCATTCCCAGCCCGATTCCCCAGCCCACGTTAACCACCATGACATCCTTCATGCCTTTTGCAGCCCCGAAATGCAATTCTGAAATGGCTATTGCGCTTGAATCGTTTTCAATATAAACCGGCAGACCCAACCGCTGGGTTAATTTCTCCCGCAGGCCAACCGTTTCATTTTCTTCGTATAAATAGGAGGCATTGACGCCGCGTTCCACATCGACAAACCCCGGCATGCCTATTCCAACACCCAATAGGTGCCGACGGTCTATGGCCGATCCGTCAAGGTAATCGTCAATAAATGCACAGAGCTGGTCAAAGGCACTCTCGTTATCCTGCAGGGGTAGCGTGATGGTCGCTTCAGGATAAACCGTTTCATTAAGCAGGTTGTACAGTACAATGCGGGTGACAAACTGGTCCATGGCCACCACGACGATGTATTGTTTCATTTTTTTGTTTAACCGGTATTTTACCGCTCTCCGCCCACCTGTGGAAGGTGCGAGCCCCTGTCCAACGACATACCCGTCCTGAATGAGCCCATTAACCACTTTCGTAATGTTCGGGATGCTTTTCTTGGTGCCCGTACTCAATTCCATTAAGGAAAGCGCACCTTTATAGTAAAGGAGTTTGAATACCGTTTTCCGCAACTGGTCCTCGCGTTGTCTTTTCACAGGTTGGTTAAGTTAAAATTGGTTTTTAAAATGTAACACAAACTTAATAAAATAAATATTTCTATCGCAATACTTTTTAAAAAAATTAAATAAGATGACGTAATGTATTGATAATTAAATCTGGTCATTGGCTTTCCTGTCGCCATCAGATGGATCCCTATCCGTATTTGGTATTAAAAGTAGGCTCGCGTTGTGCGGCTTTCCGGCAGATTCGATGGTTAATCGGGGTTGCGGGGCGCCCGCTTCGCCATCAATTGGGGTTGTGGCCGGCCTGTGTGCAGGGTGACACCAGTATTGTGGCGGAAAAGGTGGACTCACCCTGGACTCACCCTGGACTCACCCCGAACCAGTCCCGGACAGGAGTGCCCTCATTCCGGACAAACGGGCGTATGAATCCCGATTGATGGCAAAGCAGGGGCAACGCATAAAAAATAGCATCGGCTAAAACAGTATTATTTAAAAAATTGTAGCTTTACCTAAATTATAAACTTCATTCCCTGAACAATGAACCAACGGTATTATTCCCTTGATGTCTTCCGGGGCGCCACGGTGGCACTCATGATATTGGTAAACAACCCGGGTACTTGGTCACACATCTTTTCCCCGCTGGAGCATGCGGCATGGCATGGCGCGACACCCACGGACCTGGTGTTCCCTTTCTTTCTCTTTGCGGTGGGCAATGCCATGGCTTTCGTAATGCCCCGCCTCCGCGAAGCCGGTGATGCGGTCTTCTGGAAAAAAGTGTTGAAGCGGACGGCGCTGATCTTTCTGATCGGGCTGTTTATCAACTGGTGGCCGTTTGTGCAATGGGATGGCGATGCACTGGCGTTTAAGCACTGGGTTAATCCGGAAGATCCCGAGCGGGGTATCCGTATCCTTGGGGTGCTGCAGCGTATTGCGCTGGCCTATTGCTTCGCATCCATCATCGTCTATTACCTGAAGGAGAAATCCGTTATTGTTGTTTCCGCCTTGCTGCTGCTGCTCTACTGGGTATTGTGTGCGGTATTCGGGGGGGCAGATCCCTACAGTTTACAGGGCTGGTTCGGCAATGCCATTGACCAGTGGGTAATCGGTGTTGCCCACCTGTACCGGGGTGAAGGGGTGCCGTTTGAACCCGAGGGATTAATGAGTACCCTGCCCTCCATTGTGCAGGTCATATTCGGTTACCTGACCGGTCGCTACATCAGGGAAAAGGGAGAAGTATCCTGGCTGTGGCCAAGGTTGCCTAACCGGGATGGGTCTATTTACCGGATGCTGGGCGGTCTGTTGGTGATGGCAGTGCTATTGTATGTGGTGGGTCTGTGCTGGGGACTTGGATTTCCCATCAACAAGAAAATATGGACGAGTTCCTATGTGCTGTATACTACCGGACTGGCGCTGTTTGCCATCGGCGTGATGATCTGGTATATCGAAGTGCTGAATGTGCGTAACGGGCTTACCCGCTTCTTTGACGTTTTTGGTAAAAATCCATTGTTTATTTTTGTGCTCAGTGGCCTGCTGCCGCGGTTGCTGGGGCTGTTCCGCATCAGCACGGGTGTGAATGAGGCCGGGGAAACCCTGTATACCACACCGCTCGGCTGGTTTTATACCAACGTCTGTGCCCATGTACCGGGGCCGCCGGAAATCGGATCGCTTTGCTATGCCCTCGTTTTTGTCGGGGTTTGCTGGGCAATCTGCTACGTGATGGATCAGAAGAAAATATACGTGAAGGTGTGATTTGGAGGCTATTAAAAATTGGCGTACCTTTGCAGCCAATTAATTAATTTTTTAACGCTTTAATATTATTCACAGCAATGTATTTAAGTAAAGAGTACAAGGCGGATATCTTCGCCGAATTTGCCGGAGGCGCAACAAATACTGGTTCCGCGGAAGGTCAGGTGGCTTTATTCACCAAAAGGATTGCCCATTTAACGGGGCATTTGAAAACGAACAGGAAAGACTTTGCCACACAACGTTCTTTGCAGAAGTTAGTGGGTAAGCGCCGTGCCTTGTTGAAATACCTCTACAACAAGGACATTGAACGCTACCGTGCCGTAATTAAGGCATTGGGCTTGAGGGATATCATCAAGTAGCTTTCAGTTAACATTTTCAATAAAGCCATTCGTCCGCCGTTCAGCGGGTGAGTGGTTTTTTATTTTTTTAGTCATGGGGTGCTGGTTTCAGCTGCCGTATGAAGGATGGACTAATTTGCATTTTATATACTGTAGATAAATGCCAATTTAGTTATGTTTGTGAGCAAATAAAAAGTCTAATATATCCATGGTGTACTGCCTGAAGACGAACAGTGCACCGAATTTGAAACAACAGATGAGTTACAACGAGATCAAAACAACAATCGATATCGGCAATGGACGCCATATCGAAATCTCCACCGGCAAACTGGCCAAACAGGCCGACGGTTCGGTGGTGGTCAAACAGGGTGATACCATGCTATTGGCCACAGTGGTTTCTGCACAGGAGCCGAAACCCGGAGCAGATTTTCTGCCGCTTTCCGTCGATTACCAGGAAAAGTATGCTTCTACCGGACGGATTCCGGGAGGGTTTTTACGCCGTGAGGCCCGGTTATCGGATTACGAAATATTGATTTCCCGTTTAGTGGACCGTGCCCTGCGCCCGTTATTCCCCGAAGATTACCATGCGGATACCCAGGTGATGATTTCCCTGATTTCCGCAGATAAAGACATTATGCCGGATGCACTGGCCGGATTGGCCGCTTCGGCAGCACTTGCTGTATCGGACATCCCCTTTAACGGACCGATTTCCGAAGTGCGCGTGGCGAAAGTGGACGGACAGCTGGTGATTAACCCGTTGTTGAGCGAGCTGGAGCGGGCAACACTCGAATTTATTGTGGCCGGTACCGCGCAGGATATTGTGATGGTGGAAGGCGAGTCTAAGGAAATTTCCGAAGCTGAAATGGTCGAAGCCATTGAATTTGCACACCAGACCATTAAAAAACAGGTGGCTGCCCAGGTTGAGCTATCGCAATTAGCGGGCAAGACAGCCAAACGGGAATATAGCCATGAGCCAAGCAATCCCGAACTGCGTGACCAGATTTTTGCGGCTACCTACGATAAGGTATACCAAGTGGCCAAAACGGCATCGGCTAAGCACGACCGGAGCGAGCAGTTTAAACAGATCGGTGCAGAATTTGTTCAGACACTGGGCGAAGAACTCGACGAAGATACCGCGTTCCTGGTAAAAAAATACTACCACGACGTGCAGTATGATGCCGTCCGTAATCTGATATTAAACGAAGGCATTCGCCTGGACGGCCGTGATTCGCGTACGGTACGCCCCATCTGGAGCGAGGTGGATTACCTGCCCGCAGCACACGGATCGGCGGTATTCACCCGCGGAGAAACACAGTCCCTCACTTCCGTAACCCTGGGCGCCAAGGATGATGAGCAGCTGATCGACGGCGCATTTATCCACGGATATAACCGGTTCCTTCTGCATTATAATTTCCCTGCATTTTCAACGGGTGAGGTACGCCCTAACCGCGGACCCGGCAGACGGGAAGTCGGCCATGGTAACCTGGCGATGCGTTCGCTGAAACAGGTGCTGCCTACCGGTGACGAAAACCCATATACCATTCGGGTGGTTTCGGATATCCTGGAATCCAACGGTTCGTCGTCGATGGCGACGGTATGTGCGGGTACCCTGGCGCTGATGGATGCCGGTATTAAGATCAAGGCCCCGGTATCGGGTATAGCCATGGGCTTGATAACGGACGAAAAGACCGGAAAATACGCCATTCTGAGCGATATTCTGGGCGACGAGGATCACCTGGGCGACATGGACTTTAAAGTAACCGGAACTGAAAAAGGAATCGTTGCCTGCCAGATGGACCTGAAGATCAATGGCCTGAAATGGGAAGTGCTCACCCAGGCATTGGAACAGGCGAAAGAAGCCCGGCTGCATATCCTCAACGAAATGCAGAAAACCATTGCTGCGCCGCGCGCGGACTACAAACCGCACGCACCGCGTATTGTTAGCTTCAGCATAGACAAAGAATATATCGGTGCGGTGATCGGACCGGGTGGCAAGATTATTCAGGAAATGCAACGGGAAACCGGTGCAACAATTGCCATCGAGGAAATCGACGGCAAAGGCGTTGTGCAGGTGTTTGCCGATAACAAATCGGCAATCGATGATGCGGTAAGGCGCATCAAGGCCATTGCGGCCAAACCTGAGGTAGGTGAGGTATACGAAGGAAAGGTCAAATCCATTATGCCTTTCGGTGCATTTGTTGAGATCATCCCCGGTAAGGATGGGTTACTCCACATCTCGGAAATCGACTGGAAACGGTTTGAGACCATGGACGGTATCTTTAATGTGGGCGATATCGTGAAAGTGAAGTTGCTGGATATTGATAAACAGGGCAAGCTGAAGCTCTCCCGTAAGGCGCTGATTCCGCGCCCCGAGAAGAACGAGGCGTAAGCACGCACTGTTACCGCATATAAAGAGCCGGACATCCATGATGTCCGGCTCTTTTGTTTTACAGTCCCCCGGGCCAGGTTTCCGGCTTCCGTCCGAAACGTTTACTGGGTTTTGCACCCATTTCTAACACCAGTTCCCCTCCCTTCACCAGATCCTCATGCCGGATATAGGCCTTTTCATAAGATTCACCGTTGAGCGTCGCCGACTGGATGTACCGGTTTTCGCTGCTGTTATTCAGTGCGCGTACGGTGAACGTACGGCCTCCGGCCAGGGCGAAAGTAGTTTCATCGACAGCCGGACTGCCGAATACATACTCGCCGCTGGCGGGATTTACCGGATAGAGGCCCGCTATGCTCCAGACGGCCCATGCGCTCATCTGTCCCGCATCTTCATTGCCTGCATAGCCGTCGGGGCGGGCATGGTACATCGAATCAAGCACGAGACGTACCTTTTCCTGCGTCTTCCACGGCTCGCCCAGGTAGGTATACATATATGCAATATGGTGGCTGGGTTCATTTCCATGTGCATACTGTCCGATAAAACCGCTTACATCGGGCGATATGTTTTCACCCCGCATCGCTGAAGGTGCGGCAAACAGTTCGTCGAGCTTACGGACCAATGCTTCATTTCCGCCGTAAAGGCCCGCCAGCCCGCGGATGTCATGCGGCACAAAGAAGGTATGCTGCCAGGCATTCCCTTCGATGTATTGGCTCTTGTCAAAATTATGTTCAGACCAGAAAGGGTCGAATGGTTCCACGAAGCTGCCATCGCTGGTTTTTGCACGCATGAAACCGGTTCCCGGATCGAAAAGCCGGGTGTAGGACTTTGACCGATCCATAAAAGTGGCATAGTCGGCATGCTTCCCCAGTTTTTTGGCTACCTGGGCGATACACCAATCGTCAAATGCATATTCCAGCGTAACCGTCACGCTGCCGCCGGCTTTATCCTGTGGCAGGTAGCCGTATTCGATGTAATCCGGTACGCCACGTATGTCCTGGTGCGCACTGCGGATCATGGCCCGGTAAGCCCGCTCCGCATCCAGTCCCGGCCAGTCTTTCAGGATGGCATCGGCCAGTACGGGGATGGCGTGGTATCCGGTCATCGTATTCGTCTCCCAGGTGCTGAGGTCCCACACCGGCAACAGCCCGTTTTCATCATGAAAGGCAAGCATGCTGTTCAGGATGTCAGTATACCGGCCGGGCTGGGTGAGGGTAAACAGCGGGTTCAGCGCGCGGAACGTATCCCACAGGGAAAAGAGGGTGTACCGCTGCGCGCCGTCCGGCATCGTATGCACGTCGCCGAGTGCATTCTGGTATTCACCATCGGCATCGGCATACAGGGTAGGTGCAAGGGCCGTGTGGTACAGAGCGGTGTAGAACACCCGTTTTAGCGAGTCGTCATCCGTTTTAACGGTGACTTTCCGCAGTTCCTGTTCCCACAGGTCCTCCGCGACACGGTGTGCGGTGGCAAAATCCTCCTGCGGCCGGGCATCCAGCTCGTCGAGCGCCTTGTCGTAACTGGTGGTGGACAACGCTACCTTGAGCTCAATGGCTTCGGTAGTGACAGGATCGAACAGCAGCTGTGCAGCCACACCCGCTCCTTTGTCATACGTTTCTACCATGTCAGTCATGTCCGATGCCGTCTGCCCGTCGTGCAGGATCGTTCCGGTGAACGGTTTGGACGTCCGCGCCGCGAAATAGATACGCTGTGCCTGGGCCCAGCCAGTGGAATAACGATAGCCTACCAGTGTGCTGTCGTTGAGAATGGTTATGTGCGTTTCCGTGGGAGTATCCCAATTGACATGGAAACCCAGGTCGAAGCGGAGCGTGGGAGCGCTTCCCTGTGGAAAAGTATACCGGTGATATCCGCAGCGCGCGGTTGCGGTGAGCTCTGCTTTGACCCCGTTGCCAAGCGTAACGTGATAATACCCCGGCGAAGCCCCCTCATCCGCATGGCTGAACGGTATTCTCGGCGGAGCGGCCGTATCGGCCAGTGGCGTGGTCAGCGGCATCACGGAAATATCGAGCCAGTCGCCAATCCCCGTTCCGCTTAGGTGGGTATGGCTGAAGCCGGCAATCAGGCTATCGCTGTAGTGGTAGCCGCTGCACCAGTCCCATCCCTGCCGTCCGTTGTCCGGACTTAACTGTACCATCCCGAAGGGAACGGTGGCGCCGGGAAAGGTGTGTCCGTGACCGCCCGTGCCGATAAACGGATCGACATAGGAAGCCAGTGGCGACTGTGCCCGGGAGTATATCGAAGCGATGGAAAGCAAAATACAGGCGCTTAAACGTATTAGCATAAAATTGGTTCCAAATAAAGTTAGCAATACTTTTTTGGTAAAACTAACGGATTATTTACGATAAGTGAAAATGTTTGCTGAAATTTTGCGGATAAATTCAATTTATTGCCTACGTTTGCCGATGTGCTAAACGTTAAGCATTTTTCTGCTAAAAGGGATAGTGATGTGAGGGAGGCGGCAGGGGTATAATGCCTGTTTTGGGAAAGGGAAATCAGGTAAAAAGCAACAGTGAAATTAACCGGCATCAATAGCAAATATGAAGAAAAAAATACTCATCAGTGACATTGCGAAAGATTTGGGGATATCCGTAACCACCGTGTCGTTTATTCTCAACGGCAAGGCCAAGGAAAAACGGATCAGTGAGGGACTGACGAAGCGGGTGCTGGATCACGTGAAAAAAGTCGGTTATAAACCCAACGAATTGGCTAAAAGCCTGCGCACGGGGAAAACGAAAATCATCGGGCTGGTTATCGAGGATATCTCCAATCCGTTCTTTGCCAATATTGCCCGGTTTATCGAGGCGAAGGCCTACAGCCGGGGGTACCGGATTATTTATTGCAGCACAGACAACGACGTCGACCGGACGATCGCTTTGGTCCAGCTTTTCCGCGACCGCCATGTCGACGGGTACATCATCACGCCGTCTGAAGGCATAGCGGAGACCATCCAGTCGCTGCTCAGCAGCCAACTGCCGCTGGTGCTGTTCGACCGCTATTTGCCGAATCTGCAGACCAACTATGTGGTTTCGGACAACGTAAAAGGAGCTTATGACGCCACTGCCCACCTGGCTGAGCAGGGCTATAAGCGTATCGCATTGGTAACCCTGTACTCTTCACAGACCCAGATGCGCGACCGGATGGATGGTTATATGCGGGCCATCGATACCTATAAGCTGCAGCCGTATGTAAAAAAGGTAAACGTTAATCACGACGAACAGGCCGCGATTGTAGATTTTCAGTCGTTTCTGGCCGAACAACAACCTGATGCCGTTTTCTTTGCCACCAATTACCTGGCCATCTCGGGGCTAAAGGCCATCAAGCAGCTTGACATACCGATGCCCGCCGTTGTTTCCTATGACGACCACACGCTGTTCAAGTTGTTTTCACCGACCATCACCGCGGTATCACAACCCATCGAGGCCATTGCAGACGAACTGATCAATATCCTGCTGAACCAGCTCGATGGTAAAGAACGGGCATTGAAACAGGTGATGCTTCCCTCGTCGCTGCTGATCAGGGAGTCCTCACTGAAAAAATAACGGGGCCCGCCGTTATTATACTTCGGGGATGAATTTCATGGACAGGGAATTGACGCAATGCCGCGTGTTCTTGGCCGTGAACTGCTCGCCAAAGAAGACATGGCCCAGGTGCCCGCCGCAATTGGCACATACGATTTCCGTCCGGCGGCCGTCTGCATCGGGTATGCGCCTGACCGCATGGGCAATCTCGTCGTCAAAACTGGGCCACCCGCAATGCGATTCAAATTTATCTTCCGAACGGTAGAGCGGCTCACCGCAGCGTTTGCAGACATAGGTGCCCTTGGCCTTGTTGTGCAATAACTCCCCTGTAAACGGCCTTTCAGTGCCCTTATGCACCAGGATGTACTCCTCTTCGGGGGTTAATTCATTATGTTTGTTCGTGCCCATATTGACATGCATTGGCGTTATTCGCTATCCCGGCCGGCGGGTTAACCACCCGCGGGCCCGGCATTGCTGGAATACCCGGTGCCGTCCGCGGAAATAAACGGGACAGTTCCCATACGAATATACGAAAAAAAGGAAAAAAAGTTTTAGATGGGCACATCTCCGGGGCTCGCGGGTGACCGCAGCAGGGGATACGGGGATGTCTATCGGGCGGTGAACCAGGTATCTTTAACGCGGTTTTCAGATACTAAACAATTCGATTGAAAAATCAAAATGTACGAACCAAAATCGGCCACTTGCATCGAATGACTTTTTCAAAGAAATTACGCTATATGTGCTTAAATCTTCGTTTTTGATCAATTTAGAACGATTATAAATTATTAAATTAGGTCATCAAAGTGTCATCGATACAGCAATAAGTTATACTTTTGTGGCAATAATAAAAAAGGGTAAATCCATTCACACAGATAACCCAAACTTTTATATTCATCATAAACAGTATAAAGTGCTCAATATGAGAAATATCTCATTGTTTTTTGGAAGATTTGCAAAGCCCGTTTCGGTTGCGTTGGGATTATTATTTGCGGTTTCTACCTTACAGGCCCAGGATGCGAAAGAGGGCGAAACCTTGTTCAAGGCCAACTGTTCCACTTGCCACAAAGTCTTTGGCAAGTTTCTGGGGCCTGAACTGGCGGGTGTAAGCGAGCGGCACGATGAGGCCTGGCTGCTCAAGTGGATTCACAATGCGCCGGCCATGATTGCTTCGGGTGACGCTGCTGCGGTGGCACTGGATGCCCAGTTCCCGAATGCGGCGATGACGGCTTTCCCCCAGCTTTCTGAAGACAATATCAAAAACATCCTGGCATACGTTAAGGCAGAGGAAGGGAAAAAAGCGGCCGGCGGCGATGCAGCCGGTGGCGCGGCAGGAGCAGGTGGCGCGGCAGCAGCCAGCGGCGACGCCAGCAACTTCATGATCATCGGGCTGGTAGCTGTTATTGCACTGGCTTTCGGTGTTATTTTAGTGCTCAACAAGGTAATCCGTACCCTGGAGCGTGTACTGGTAAATAGCAAGCCCATTATCCCTGATCTGACGGAAAAAGCGCCGGGTAAAGATTACATGGCTACCCTTAAGCGGATGGCCAAGAACAAGAAACTGGTCTTTTTTACCGTGCTGTTGCTGGCGGTATTCCTGGGTTCGGCGGGTTGGAAAACCCTGTGGAATGTAGGTGTACATGAAGGTTATCAGCCGGTACAGCCGATCAAGTTTTCGCACCAGCTGCACGCCGGGGTGAACCAGATCGATTGTGCGTACTGCCATGGCGGGGCTTATAAATCGAAAAACGCATCCATTCCTTCGGCCAACGTATGTATGAACTGCCATACGGCCATCACGGCGAGCGAGAAATACGATGGTGAACTTTCACCGGAGATCGCAAAAATTTACCGCGCCCTGGATTACAACCCGGAAACGATGGAATATGGTCCGAACAAACGGCCTATCGAATGGGTACGGATCCATAACCTGCCGGACTTCGCTTACTTTAACCACTCGCAGCACGTAGTTGTTGCCGGTGTGGAGTGCGAAACCTGCCACGGTCCGATCAACACAATGGAAGAAGTATACCAGTACTCGCCGCTGACGATGAAATGGTGTATAGACTGCCACCAGCGGACCGAAGTAAACGCCGACAATGCTTATTACGAGCAGCTGATTGCCGCACACGAGCAACTGAAGAAAGGCGAGAAAGTGACCGCGGCCATGCTGGGCGGACTGGAATGTGGAAAGTGCCACTATTAATAAAATACAAATTAGAAATACGCAATCTTAGATATAGCTTAAATGGATAGCAACAAGAAATATTGGAAAGGTTTGGAAGAACTGCAGCAGACACCCGCTTTTGTGGAGAAAAGCAAAGGGGAGTTTGCCGAATCGATTCCGGTAGAGGAGGTATTGAATGAAGCTGGGTTGAGTACGAAAACGCCGCGTCGCGATTTTCTTAAAGCACTGGGATTTGGTGTGGGCGCCGTAACGCTGGCGGCCTGTAACCGCACCCCGTTGCATAAATCAATTCCGTACCTGATTAAACCGGAGGAAGTTACCCCCGGTATACCGAACTTCTATGCATCCAGTTTCAATGGCCAGAGTGTATTGGTGAGAACCCGCGAAGGCCGTCCCATTCTGTTGGAAGCTAATCCGGCAGCACAGGGACTGAACTGCGGAACAGATGCCGGAACACAGGCTGCGGTGCTTGATCTCTACGATCAGGCGAAACTGCAGGGTCCGAAGTTCCACGGAACGGATACGTCATGGGATGAGCTGGACACGCAGGTGGTAACCGCGCTGGGAAGTGCGGCAGCAGCCGGCAAGCAGATCCGTATTATTGCTTCTACCGTGAACAGCCCGTCCACCATTGCGGCGGTTGCCCGGTTTACTGAGAAATATCCAACGACCCGCTTAATTGAAGTGGACGCCGTTTCATACAGTGGTATAACCAAGGCAAACCAACAAAGTTTTGGAAAAGCAGTGGTGCCGCAATACCGTTTTGATCGCGCTGATGTAATTGTCAGCGTGGCTGCCGATTTCCTGGGTACCTGGGTAAGCGGCGAAGAACATACACAGCAATACATTTCCAACCGCGATTACAAGAGCCTGAAAAAGGGCCGGATGTCGCGGCATATCCAGTTTGAAGGGGGCATGAGCCTTACGGGCTCCAATGCCGACGTACGTGTAGCCATCAAACCTTCCGAAGAAGGACCCCTGCTGATCGCATTGTATAATGCCATTACCGGCGGCTCGTTGCCGGGAGGACTGTCTTCAAACAGCAAAGCACAGACTGCACTGAAACTGGTTGCGCAGGAACTGCGGCAGGCGCAGGGCCGTGCTGTTGTCGTATCGGGCGCTAATGATATCGCCATCCAGACGCTGACCAACGCCATCAATGTGGCACTGGGAAGCTACGGCGGCACGATTGACCTGGATAATCCTTCGTACCTGCTTAAAGGAGATGAGGAAGCATTTTCCGCATTTCTGGCTGAAGCGAACCGGGGCGATGTGGATGTGGCATTTTTCCTGAACAGCAATCCGCTGTACTATCACCCTGATGCAGCAGCCGTAAAAGCGGCGCTGGACAAAATTAAGTTCAAGCTTTCTTTTGCCGACCGGGAAGATGAGACGGCTTCGGAGCTGGATGCCATTGCACCAAACCATAATTTCCTTGAGTCGTGGGGCGATGCCCATCCGCGCGGCGGATATTACACCATCGTACAGCCTACCATTAATCCGGTTTACAATACCCGCCAGGCAGAACAGAGCCTGTTGATATGGGCCGGTGACACGACAGACTACTACACATTTGTAAAAACAAACTGGGAGCAGAATATCCTGGCCGGCAGCAGCAAAACCTGGAAGGATGTGCTGCAGACCGGTTTCGAATATAAGGGCGATGCGCCCGCAGGTACTTATACGTTTGATACGTCGGGCCTTGCCGGTGTCGCTGCTGCGATTACAAAACAAAGCCAGGCATTGGCCAAGGATGTGGAAGTGCAGCTTTATCAAAGTATCGCGCTTCGCGACGGCCGCCAGGCAAACAACGCATTCCTGCTGGAACTGCCGGACCCGATATCGAAAGTAACCTGGGATAACTACGCGGCGCTGAACCCGAAGTTTGCCGAGTCGCTCGGACTGGGTGAAAACAGCGTAGTTGAAGTAGAAGGGGAAAACGGGTATAAAGTTATCCTGCCCGTGCTGATGCAGCCGGGACAGGCGATGGGAACTGTATCCATTGCTATTGGATACGGACGGACCAAAGTGGGTAAAGCCGGAAATAACGTCGGCCAGAACGCATATCCTTTCGCGAAAATCGTTAATGGAACGCTGCAGTTTAATACCACCGCGAAACTGAACAAAGCAAGCGGATCTTACGAACTGGCCCAAACCCAGACGCACCACACCATTGAGGGGCGTAATATCATCCGTGAAACAACTTTTGCAAAATATAAGGAAGATCCAAGCCACAACACAGGCCGCTGGTCCGACTCGCATAAGACGTATGACCTGTGGGACAAATACGAAGAACCGGGACATAAATGGGTAATGGCGATTGACCTCAATGCCTGTACCGGATGCGGTTCCTGTATCGTGGCCTGCAGCGTTGAGAATAACGTGCCGGTTGTTGGCCGGGATGAAGTGCGCCGCCGCCGGGAAATGCACTGGTTGCGTATCGACCGCTACTATACCATTGAACAGGAAGGCGAGTCGTACACCGAAGAGGATGAAATCGGCCGGCTTGAAGACCTGGAAAATGTTTCCGTAGTGCACCAGCCGATGCTGTGCCAGCACTGCGACCACGCGCCGTGTGAAACGGTTTGTCCGGTACTGGCTACCGTACACTCCTCAGAAGGATTGAACCACATGGCCTATAACCGTTGCTTCGGTACCCGGTACTGTGCAAATAACTGCCCGTACAAAGTGCGCCGGTTCAACTGGTTCAATTACTGGAATGATTCCAGGTTTGACAATTACCTGAATAACGAGTTTACCCAATTGGTACTGAATCCGGATGTGGTATCCCGTACCCGCGGGGTGATGGAGAAATGCAGCATGTGTATCCAGCGTATCCAGGCAGGTAAGCTCCAGGCCAAAATTGAGCAACGCCCACTGAAGGATGGAGACATTAAGCTGGCCTGCAGCGCAGCATGTTCAGCCAATGCCATTATCTTCGGAGATGCCAACGACCCGAATTCGGAAGTTTCCAAGGCATTGCGTAACGAACGGGTTTATTACGTACTGGAAGAACTTAACGTACAGCCAGGCGTCGGTTACATGACCAAGGTGAGAAATACATTTGAGGCTTAATTCGAAATAACATACTATGTCATCGCATAACGAATCAATATTAAGAGAACCATTAATAACCGGGAAGGATATTACCTACGCGAAAGTGACGGATGATATTCTGCTTCCGGTAGAAAACAAGCCGAATAAGGCTTGGTGGATCGGATTTACGCTGGCTGCTTTGGGAGCCTTGCTTTGGGTGGTCAGTGTAAGTTATACCTTCTGGACCGGTATCGGCGCCTGGGGACTGAATAAAACCGTGGGCTGGGCCTGGGATATTACCGACTTCGTATGGTGGGTAGGTATCGGTCATGCCGGTACATTGATTTCTGCCGTGTTGTTGATTTTCCGTCAGAACTGGCGGAACTCCATTAACCGTTCAGCAGAAGCGATGACGATCTTTGCGGTAATCTGTGCCGCCACGTATGTGGTTGCGCACATGGGCCGCCCCTGGCTGGCTTACTGGATTTTCCCGCTGCCCAATCAATTTGGGTCGCTTTGGGTGAATTTCAACTCTCCGCTGGTTTGGGATGCGTTCGCTATTTCAACGTATTTTACGGTATCGCTGGTTTTCTGGTACTGCGGTCTGCTGCCGGACATCGCTTCGGTACGCGATCGTGCTGCGGGACTGAAACGGCGGATTTATTCCATTATGTCTTTCGGATGGAATGGCTCGGTAAAGACCTGGCAGCGGTTTGAGATTGTTTCGCTGATCCTTGCCGGTATTTCCACCCCGCTGGTACTTTCCGTACACACCATCGTATCCATGGACTTTGCCACTTCCGTGATCCCGGGCTGGCACACGACGATCTTCCCGCCATACTTTGTGGCAGGCGCGATATTCTCCGGATTTGCCATGGTACAGACGCTGTTGCTGGTCATGCGTAAGGTCCTCAATTTCGAGAATTACATTACCATGTTCCACATCGAATCAATGAACAAGATCATTCTTGTAACGGGATCCATTGTGGGTATCGCTTACCTGACGGAGCTGTTCATTGCCTGGTATTCGGGATCGGAGTATGAAATGTATGCGTTTGCTAATCGTATTGCAGGCCCCTACTGGTGGGCATACTGGACGATGATGACGTGTAACGTGATTTCCCCCCAGTTGTTCTGGTTCAAGAAGATCCGGACCAGCATTCCGATTTCCTGGGTATTGTCCATTGTGGTGAATATCGGGATGTGGTTTGAACGGTTTGTCATCATTGTGACGTCCCTTCACCGTGACTATCTTCCTTCAAGCTGGGCAATGTTCTACCCCAGCTGGGTGGATGTTGGGATTTTTGTGGGCTCCATCGGTGTGTTCTTTACCTTATTCCTCTTGTTCCTGCGGTTCCTCCCCAGTATTGCCATTGCCGAGGTGAAACTGTTGCTGAAGAGCGCGAGCTTACAGCAGAAGACCAAGCTGGTTAAGGAAGGCCACCTGAATCCGGAGCAGGTTGAGTTCTTTAGGAACTCGTTGACGAAATATGATTCCGTAACGGAAGAAGATATTAAAGAGTTAGAAATCAAATAGCAATGAGCAATACAAAATATATCATTGGAAGTTTTGCCGATCCGGATGAAATGATGGATGGGATCGACAGGCTGCAAGCAAACAACATCGGGATTTATGACTGCTTTACACCGATGCCGATCCACGGGATCGAAGCCAAGCTTGGCGTGAGACCTTCACGGCTGCCGATCGCCGCTTTTTGTTTCGGTATTACGGGAACAATGCTCGGATTCAGTCTCCTGTATTATACCATGACATACGACTGGCCGATGAATATCGGTGGAAAGCCGGCTTTGCCGCTGCCAAACTTTGTGCCCGTAACGTTTGAGGTAACCATTCTGCTGTGTGCCCTGGGTATGGTAGCTACTTTTTTCTTCCGGAATCACTTATTCCCGGGACGTGCCCCCAGGGTAATGGACCTGCGGGCGTCGGACGACCGGTTTATCATTGCCGTTGATGCCCGGGAAAACACCGATCATGAAAAGATAGCGAATCTGCTGAAAGAAGCGGGTGCGGTTGAAGTTAAGTACAATGAAAGAAAATATGTTAGCTATGAATAGGAAGAATTTTCTTGGAGCGATCAGTGCGGCGGTGGCTATTGCTGCCGTGGTCAGTGCTTGCGGCGACGGGACGACGCGCAGCAGGGGATGGGAATTCTCGAGAAATATGTACGATCCTATTGGCTATAATCCCGACCAACCGAACAACAATTTCAAGGACGGAAAGACAGCACAGACACCTCCGGCCAATACCACGCCGGTGGGATTCGAGCGATTCGAATACCCCAATACCATGGAAGGGTACCAACGTGCCGGTGCTGAACTGGTAAATCCATTGGCAAGAACAGAAAAGACCCTGGCAGAAGGAGAAGCGTTATACCAAACCTACTGCGCCGTTTGTCACGGACCGGAAGGCCATGGGGACGGACCGATCACGAAGGACCGCGAACTGGTGACGTCTACGGAGCGGAGAATGCTGGAAAACTTCCCGCCGCCGCCCTCGTATGCTGCAAGTGATGGGATCAATTCATCCAGGGGAGGTGCAATGGCAGCGTTAACCGATGGTAAGATCTACCACACGATTACATATGGATTGAATATGATGGGATCGCATGCTTCCCAGCTGTCGCCCGAAGAGCGTTGGAAAGTAGTTATGTACGTTAGGGAATTACAAAAGAATTAATATTATATCAGCTATATTAAATGGGAACTCACAGTCATCATCACGATTATAATTTTTCCGAACAGTTTGTGTTCACCGGAAGGGCAAAGACCCTGAGTTTGGTCGCCATCGTTGTGGGCGTAGTGGCCATTGCTTTTGGTCTGCTTTCCAGTGACCACATTATGGTGGAGCGTACGTACGCCAACTTGTTGCTGATGGGGTATTATTTTACCTGCGTATGCGCGGCAGGCGGCTTCTTTTTAGCGGTGCAGTATGTCACCCAATCCGGCTGGTCATCGGGCCTTATCCGCATTCCCCAGGCAATGGCAAGCGTTTTGCCGATCGCCGCACTGTTGCTGTTGGTTATCATCATCGGCGGATTATTTTCGCACAATTTGTATCATCATTGGTATGCAGAAGGGCTTACGGATCCGCAAAGCCCGAATTACGATGCGCTGGTAGCCGGAAAGGCTTCATTTTTGAACGCGCCCGGCTTTCTGATCCGTCAGGTTGTTTTCATGGGTTCTTACAGCATATGCTCCTGGTTATTGGCCAAGTACTCCTATAATGAAGACATGGACGGAAGCCTGAACTCTTATAAGAAGAGCTTTAAGCTGTCCGCGTTATTCCTGGTGATCTTTGGTTTCACCACGCCGATCTGGTCGTTTGATACCATTATGTCATTGGAAGCGCACTGGTTTTCGACCATGTTTGGCTGGTACAATTTTGCGGCCATGTGGGTAAGCGGGCTGTGTGTGATTACGCTTATTATTATCCAGTTGAATAAAAGGGGCTACCTGTCATGGGTAAATGAAAATCACCTGCACGATCTTGGAAAACTGATTTTTGGATTTTCCATTTTCTGGACATATGTATGGTTTGCCCAGTTTATGCTGATTTGGTATGCCAACATCCCTGAGGAAACGGTATATTTCTACAAACGCTGGGAACCGGAATACAAACCCTGGTTTTGGATTAATATATTGATTAACTTCGTGGCACCTGTATTGATACTGGTCAATCGCGACTTTGTCCGCAACCGGAACATGCTCGCTTTTGTATGTATCCTGCTGTTAGCCGGACACTGGCTTGATTATTACATCATGGTGATGCCCGGCACGGTGGAATCACACCGCGGATTCGGATGGATCGAGATCGGCGCTGCGTTGGGTTTTGTGGGACTGTTTAGCTTCCTGGTACTCAATAAACTGAGTAAACACGCCCTGGCACCGGCAAAACACCCCTTCTTGGAGGAAAGTTTACATCATCAAATATAAGTTGGTAGAATAAGAGACATTAGTATTATCGTTATTATTAGAAATGGGCTTTATAAAATATATCAATTTGAAGACGGTTTTTATACTGGCATTGAGCATCAGTATGGGGCTGTCAGGCAGGGCATTTTCTCAGGAGGCTGATACAGCTGCACGCGTTACCGATACGACTGCTGCCGTAAGCAGCGCCGGAGATGCGGCGCCCGCGGATACAGCGGCATCTGCCGACACGGCAGCGGTAGCACCGGCGGTAAGCAAGGCTGCTGCAGCACCTGCGGCGGCAGTGGAACCCGAAAGTAAACTGAACATCGATCCGCAGGTATATACTAATTTCTTTTACTATACCCTGCTCTTCTTTTTGATCTGTGTGGTGGTCGCGGTAATCGGCCGGATACTGAAGGTATATGAACTTACGCGGAAAATGAACGGCCTGGATGCCGAATACTACATGTATAGTTTCCATGCCTACTTTTTCCTGGTTTCCCTGATCGCCGGACTGTACGGCGTGTATTGGTCTTACGCCCATCACGGCACGCAGGCCTGGCGGGCTGCGGCCACGGAACATGGTGCGCAGATCGATATCATGTTCCTGGTGACCACCGTAATCATTACCATTGTATTGGTGCTTACGCATATTGCCCTGTTCGGCTTTGCCTTTAAATACCGGGCTACGCCGACACGCAAAGCTTATTTTTATCCGCATAACAACACTATCGAGAAAATCTGGACCATTGTTCCTGCGGTGGTGTTGACGATCCTGGTATTGTTCGGGTTCTTTACCTGGCGGAGCATTACAAACGTTTCCGAAGAAGACCAACAGAATGCATTGCTTATTGAAGTGACGGGCGAGCAGTTTGCCTGGACCGTCCGTTACCCGGGCCGGGATGGAAAAATCGGCGAACGTAACTACAAATTGACCAGCCCGCTGAACGGCCTTGGAATTGATTTTAACGACAAGAACAGCTGGGATGACCAACTGGGTTCGGAAATCGTGTTGCCGGTTAATAAACCTGTGCGCGTACAGATTACCTCAAAGGATATTCTGCATAGTTTCTTTATTCCTGACTTCAGAGTACAGATGAATGCAGTACCGGGGATGAAGACTTACTTCCAGTTTACTCCCACCATTACCACGGAAGAGATGCGTGATAAATTGGGCGATTATAACTATGATTTCGTAATGCTGTGCGCCAAGATCTGTGGCGGCGGACACTATAACATGCAGAAGCGGGTACGGGTGGTAACAGAAGAAGAATACCAGGCATGGCTCAATGAGCAACCTTACTTTTTTACCGAAGAATTGAGAAAAGAATTTCAGGTATCGCAGCAAGCGGAATCAGAAAACGAACAGGACGCCAAGCTGCTGGCTACCGCAAACTAATGGATTGAGGATTAAAGTATTTAATAGTTAGATATGTCAAATATAACAAGCGCAGGCGCTCATAGTGTGGACCACCACGGTGACCATGGACATCACCATGAATCCTTTTGGACTAAATATGTATTTAGCCAAGATCACAAAATGATTGCGAAGCAATTCCTGATTACGGGTATTATCATGGCTGTTTTTGCAATGATATTATCCATATTATTCAGGCTCCAATTGGCTTGGCCGGATAAAGAGTTCCCTATTTTGGAGGTTTTCCTTGGAAAATGGGCAGAAGGCGGCCGGATTAATCCGGAGTTCTTCCTGGCGTTGGTCACGATACACGGTACCATCATGGTGTTCTTCGTGTTGACGGCCGGGTTAAGCGGTACATTTGCCAACCTCCTCATCCCGTATCAGCTGGGTGCGCGGGATATGGCATCGCCGTTTATGAATATGCTTTCTTATTGGTTTTTCTTCACGGCATGTGTGGTCATGATTTCTTCGTTTTTTGTTGAAAGTGGCCCAGCAAGTGCGGGATGGACGGTTTATCCGCCGCTATCGGCAATTCCCAAGGCCATCAGCGGTTCCGGACTGGGTATGTCGTTGTGGCTGACCAGTATGGTGCTGTTTATCATTTCCCAGATTCTGGGTGGAACGAACTACATCAGTACGATATTGAATATGCGTACGAAAGGGATGAGTTTCTGGAAGATGCCTTTGACGATCTGGGCACTTTTCCTGACTGCAATTGTGGGGTTGTTCTCGTTCCCGGTACTGGTTGCTGCCGTTGTGCTGCTGATATTTGACCGGAGTGTGGGAACCAGCTTTTACCTTTCGGACCTTGTGGTCCAGGGACAGATTTTACCTTATGAAGGCGGTAGCCCCGTTCTCTTCCAGCACTTGTTCTGGTTCCTGGGGCACCCTGAGGTATATATCGTATTAATGCCGGCACTCGGCCTGACCTCCGAGGTGATTTCCACCAACTCGAGGAAGCCAATTTTCGGTTACCACGCGATGGTGTACTCCCTGATCGGTATTTCTACGTTATCGTTTATTGTTTGGGGGCACCACATGTTCGTGACCGGGATGAACCCGTTCCTTGGCGGGGTGTTCATGATTACGACGCTGATTATTGCGGTGCCGTCTGCCGTAAAGGTATTTAACTACCTGGCTACGTTATGGCGGGGCAATATTCGCTTTACCCCGGCTATGTTGTTTGCCATTGGCATGGTGTCTTTCTTTATCTCCGGTGGATTGACCGGACTTTATGTAGGTAACTCCGCATTGGACATCAACCTGCATGATACCTACTTCATTGTTGCCCACTTCCACCTGGTTATGGGATCGGCATCCATTTTCGGAATGCTGTGTGGGGTTTACCATTGGTACCCTAAACTATTCGGCCGGATGATGGATGAAAAGTTGGGCTATCTGCACTTCTGGTTGACTTTCATCGGGGCGTATATGGTGTTCTTCCCCATGCACTTTATGGGGATAGACGGTGTACCCCGGAGGTACTATGCATTTACAGAGTTTCCGTTTATGGAGAAATGGATTTCCGTGAACGTCTTTATTACCTGGTCGGCTATTATTGCCGGACTCGGCCAGGTCGCTTTCCTGTGGAACTTCTTCGGATCGATCCGGTTTGGTAAGCGGGCTACGCAGAATCCATGGGGTGCAAATACCCTGGAATGGACAACACCGGTGGAACACATCCATGGCAACTGGCCTGGCGAGATTCCGACCGTTCACCGCTGGCCATATGATTACAGCAAGCCCGGCCACCACGAGGATTTCATTCCGCAGACGGTGCCTTTCTCGGAAACGATGAGTTCCAACCTGCCACATGATTTTGAGGGAGACCAGGAAGCCGAGCGCATCCAACGGGAATGGGAATTGGCGAATAAGCCACAGACGGAGAAAGAAACGGAATAAATAGAAACCGCCCAACGAAGTCCAATGGGTGTTGGGCCCATGGGACTGCGCGAGGGTTGTTAGCAAGGAAATTATGCTGCCACCTGCCGAGAAGCGCTTTTTGCGCATCAACAAATTGACGATCATCTCGTTGTTTGTGCTGATTCTGGCAGGAGGGGTGGTACGTAGCACAGGCTCGGGCATGGGATGCCCCGACTGGCCGAAATGTTTCGACAGGCTGGTGCCGCCTACGGATGTATCACAGTTACCCGAGGGATATGAAGAAAAATATATCGCCGGGAGAAAGGAAAAGAACGAACGTTTTGCCAACATGCTCGACCGGTTCGGGAACAGTACACTGGCAAATCGGATCAGGCACGATGAAAGCATTCTCGTGCACGAGGAGTTCAACGCAGCGAAAACCTGGACAGAGTATATCAATCGGCTGTCAGGTGCAATTACGGGGTTTCTGTTGTTGTTGTGTGCTTTTTTTTCTTTTACGTTCTTTAAAACGAAGAAACGAATTTTTATCTGGAGCGTGGTGAACGTGTTCGCCGTGGGCTACCAGGCTTGGCTGGGTTCCATTGTGGTTTCCACCAACCTGATGCCCTGGATTATTACCGTTCATATGCTGCTGGCGCTGGTGATCCTTGGAATCAATATCTATACGTATTTCAAGGCGCGATCGTTGCGCGACAAGGACCTCCTGATGAATCACACATCAGCCGGAATAAAATGGCTGGCGGGAGTTTCGCTGGTGTTGATTGTGGTGCAGGTAGCTATCGGAACGGGTGTGCGTGAACAGATTGACCTGATATCGTCATCCAGTACCGCCCGGGGCGAATGGCTGGGGTTGCTGGGGAGTGAATTTGATATCCATCGAACATTGGCCATTGTGACAGCGATGGTAATCGTGTTCCTGTTCTTTGTCGTCCGCTCCAGGTTTGCACCGAATACACCCCAGAGCAGGTTTACCAATATTTTATTGGCCCTGCTGGTGTTACAGATCATCAGTGCGGTGATATTGGATCGGTTCAATATACCGCCGTTTGCACAGACGGCACACCTGGTGCTTGCCAGTCTGCTATTCGGTGCACAGTATTATTTAATGCTTTTGCTGGGAAAAACAGCCCGGTGAGAGGAAAAGGAAGTTGTAACATGTCGGATCATAAAATAGACAAAAAGCTTGGTGGGGAGGCCGTCGTTGGACGGCACGGTGGGGGAGCGGCTTTTGCCGAGGTGAAGCAGTTTGTAGCCGACCTTAAGCAGTTGGTTAAGATGCGGCTGACCATGACCGTGGTGTTTTCTGCGTCGATTGCTTTTTTGATCGGCAGTAAACAACAGGGCGACATCAATTGGATCAACTGGCTGATCTTGACAGCCGGTGGTTTTCTGGTAACCGGATCGGCCAATGGCTTCAACGAAATTATCGAGCGTGATCTTGACCGGTTGATGAAACGTACGGCTGACCGACCTATTCCGGCCGGCCGGATGACCACCGGACAGGCATTGGTGTTAAGTTTACTGATGGGAATCGCAGGAACGTATACACTGGTCACCCTGAATTTTGTGGCTGGCCTGTTATCCGTATTTTCGATTTTACTGTATGCCTTTTTCTATACGCCATTGAAGCGTAAATCGCCGATTGCCGTTTTTGTCGGTGCTTTCCCCGGCGCTTTGCCACCGCTGATTGGCTACTATGCTGCGTTCAGTCAAAATGACCTGGCCGCATACAGTCAGTATAATGCTTCGGCAATTGTGATTATCCCGCTGGTGTTATTTGTTATTCAGTTTGTATGGCAATTCCCGCATTTCTGGGCGATTGCCTGGGTGCTTGATGAGGATTACAAACGGGCCGGGTTCCGGCTATTGCCTACAATGAAGAAAGACCGGGTATCGGCATTTATGGTGTTGTTTTCAACCCTACTGATGGTGCCGGTCAGTCTGCTGCCCTATTTTCTGGGATTTGGCGGTTACTTCGTATTGGCTGTTTCATTGATCGGCGCATTGGTGTTCAGCTGGTACGGTTTAAAATTGTTCCTGCATCGTGATGTGGCTTCCGCACGGAAGGTGATGTTTACCTCGTTCCTGTATTTGCCATTGATTCAGTTGATATTACTTTTTGATTTTACAGCCTTATGATCGCTATGGCGCAATATACGCAAGATAAAGAACAGCTTACCCAGCAAAAGGCAAAACGGTTTAACCTGTGGCTGGGCATGATCGGAATGTTCATGGTGTTTGCTGCGTTATCAAGTGGGTTTATTGTGTATACCCAAGGGGGGATAGACAAGGGGATAAAAACCATACTCCCGGATGCATTTATATACAGCACGGCATTGATCGTAGTGAGCAGTATAACGATGTACCTGGCCCAGAAGGCAGCAAAGGAAATGGCATTCGGCCGGCAAAAAGGCCTGTTGGCAGTCACCATCGCATTGGGGATCGGCTTTTTTATGATGCAGGTGCATGCATGGGGGATATTGGCAGACCGTGGCGTTGTTTTCGTAAACAGCAATGCTTCACAGTCTTTCATTTATATTTTCACGGGGATGCACCTGGCACACATTGTTGCCGGTATTGTGGTTCTGGTTCGGGCATTGATCGGACGGATCCGGAATATTCCCCAGGTTAGCAATGTCTTCCGGATGGGGCTTGCTTCCTTATTCTGGCACTTTTTGGGTATTTTGTGGATTTATATTTATGTTTTTTTACTTTTGAATCAAAATTAAGCAATGAGCACTACTGTATCGCAATTGGATAAAGTGAAAACCGGAAGGTGGAGCGGAGGAAGGTCGCCTTTCGACGTGGAGTATGGTAAAATCATGATGTGGTTTTTCCTGGTCTCAGACGCCTTCACTTTCTCCTCGTTCCTGGTTTATTATGGCACACAGCGGTTCGCCCACCTGACCTGGCCTGACCCGGATAAAGTGTTTCAATCGGTTCCGTTTATTGCGGACAGTGGTTACCCGCTGGTGTTTGTGGGGATCATGACCTTTATCCTGATTATGAGCTCGGTGACGATGGTACTGGCTGTGGAAGCAGGACACCGCAATGCCAAAAAGGAAGTGGTTGGCTGGATGATTGCCACCATTATCGGTGGGTTAATGTTCGTTGGCTGCCAGGCGTTGGAATGGACACACTTGCATCATCAGGGTTTCTGGTGGGGAAGTATCCCTTATCAGGAAGGTGTTTCACCGGCAGAGACACTGGCACCGTATTTCACAAACGGCATCTCGGAAGTTTCCGCACAGCAGTTTGCTAACCTGTTTTTTACGATCACCGGATTTCACGGGTTTCACGTTTCCGTGGGTATTCTCCTGAACATCATTGTGCTGGGCATGACGCTGGCGAACACGTTTGAGCGTCGTGGTACTTATCTGATGATTGAAAAAGTAGGCCTCTACTGGCACTTTGTCGACCTGGTATGGGTATTTGTATTTACATTCTTTTATTTGGTTTAATCGCATTAAAAATTAGCAATTATGGCTTCTAATCACCAGGATAATACGGCAGGACACGAAGATGTGGCGCATCACGAAGGGATGACCAAAGGAAAGATATGGCGTGTATTCTTCTACTTGCTTGCAATCACTGCACTGGAATTCTTTATCGCGCTGGTATTGGTACACGGCGGCATTATCGCCAAAGGACTGGCAGTTAATGTTGTCTATATCTTATTAACGCTGCTTAAGGCGTATTACATTGTAGCTTATTTTATGCACCTGAAATTTGAAACATTTGGATTCATCATGTCAACGACCGTGGTACTTATCTTTGTCGTTTACCTGATCGTATTAATGTTGACGGAAGGGGCATATATGAAATCCCATTTCAACCCGTTCTCCTTTTGGCCGAGCACGTAATGGAGGGAACCAGAAAAACCTTTGGTTTGAAAAAAATAGCAATCCTGGCAGGTATCTTATTACTGCCAGGATTTTTATATTATCTGCTGAAGCAGAAAGGTGAAAACCGGTATACGAAGCTGCCGATATATGGGGAGAAGACATTAACGGGTACGTTTACTAACCGTATGGGCGAACAAATACCCGATACCCTGTTCCATCAGGTTTCGCCGTTCACCCTCACCAACCAGCTTGGCGAGCCGGTGCAGGTACTTGCTTCAGATACATGCCTGTCGGTGGTTAATTTCTTCTACACGCGGTGCCCTGCGGATTGTAACCACATGAATGACGAGCTGAACCGTGTGGCCGAGCGTTTTTCGGCAAACGGCCTGGTCCGTTTCTACACACTTTCGGTTGACACGGCCTTTGACTCGCCCGATGTGTTACAGGCTTACGCGGCGAAATACACACCGCAAACCAAAAAATGGGATTTTCTTACCGCAGGTCAGGATGATGTATATCGCATAGCCCGCGAAGGATTTCTGGTGGATGCCGTTCAGGACACCACCCGGGGGGAGGCCCTGTTTCTCCATAGTCCATCCCTGATTCTGGTAGATACCCACCGGCGTATCCGGGGCTACTATGATGCCAATGAGCGGAAGGAAGTCGACCGGCTCGTCGATGAAATTAAACTGCTGCTGGTACAGGAAATTCGGGAGCGGAGCCCGCTTTAAACCATCGGAAGGTCCGCTCATGCGCGACTCTCATCTTCTTGTCATTAAACTCCGTTCTTTTCCCTTTAGTCCCTGTTCTTGTTATCTTTGTGCTTAGCGAAGCGACTTCACCTCATGACACAGCAGACCGTAGAAAAGAAATACAATAAATGGATTGTCATTCTTTCCATTGTTATCCCGTTGGTAGTGGCACTCTTATTCGGTGTCAACCTGCGGAAACTGGGATATGATGTCCAGCCTTTAACGTTTTTACCGCCCATTTACGCAACCATTAACGGCATTACTGCCGTTTTGCTGGTATGCGCCGTGGTGGCGATCCGCAATGGGAAAAGGAAGCTGCACGAGCGATTGGTAAAGATCTGTATCGGCTGTTCAGTCGCTTTTCTAATGATGTATGTGGCGTATCATATGACCGCCGAATCTACGACTTACGGTGGTGAGGGTACGATCCGGTATGTGTATTTCTTCATTCTCATTACCCACATCCTGCTATCCATCGTCATCATACCATTCGTGCTGGTGACTTTTGTACGGGCACTGAGCGGTAATTTTGAACGGCACCGGAAGCTGGCCAGGATCACCTTTCCGCTGTGGCTGTATGTGGCGGCAACAGGGGTCATTGTTTACCTCATGATATCACCCTATTACGGGACTTAACCGATAAAAATCACTAGCTTAGCTTACAGGGTATGCAACGAATATGGATATATCAGGCAAACAGGCCGCTGCAGGAAAATGAAAAAGGATTGATTCAAAGCCGGCTGGATGAGTTTACCGCACAATGGAAGGCCCACGGCAAGTCGCTGGCCGCAAAAACGGAAATCCGCTACGACCGTTTTATCATTGTCATGGTTGATGATGAAGTAGCACCCCCCACGGGATGTTCTATTGATAAATCGGTGCATCTGCTCAAGGCGATTGAGTCGGAGACCGGACTTCAGTTATTCGACCGTATGCAGGTAGCGTACCGCGATGCCGAGGGGATACAGGCCGTACCCCGGACTGCATTTGAACAGCTTATCGCCGAGGGGCATGTAACGGATGAAACCATCGTATTCAACAACCTGGTCGGAACCTACCCCGAACTGGAAACGCATTGGGAGGTACCGCTTCGCGAGAGCTGGCACGCTAACGTGTTTTTGTAACCGACTGCCGCTATCCGGCCCTACGGTATTCGGCTGTGTCCCATGTACCGGACAATGGTATTCGCTTTCCGGTTGATGAACGCCGTGGGTTTTACAGGCGACCAGCGCCGGGGGTTGGGTAAAACCGCAATCAATAAAGCTGCCTGGCGCTTCGTCAGGCTTTTCGCCGACTTTCCATAATAATATTGTGCAGCAGCCTCCGCGCCGTACAGGCCGTCGCCGGTTTCCACCACATTGAGGTAGACCTCGAGGATCCGTTTTTTACTCCACAGCAGCTCGATAAGAAGGGTGAAGTACGTTTCGAATCCCTTTCGAACCCAGGAACGCCCTGGCCAGAGAAAGACGTTTTTTGCCGTCTGTTGGCTAATGGTACTGCCTCCCCGAAGCTTACCGCCTGTCTTATTGCGCTGGTAGGCATCTACGATAGCCTCGCGATCGAATCCCCAATGTTCCGTAAACCGGGCATCTTCGCCCGCCATCGCCGCCCGTTTGAGGTTGTCCGAAAGGGCATCGTAAGCCAGCCAGTCCTTGGTGATTTTCCATGTTTTGCCCTCGCCCTGGCGTTCAAAACCCCGTTGCACCATCAGCCAGGTAACGGGCGGGTTAACAAAACGGAGGGCCAGCACCCAGACCACGGTAAGCATGAAAAACCCCACCACGATACGCAGGCCCCACCGCAGGTACCTGTTCCGGACGGTGGAAAATGGAAGTCTCCGACGTTTAACGCGCTTTTTTCGGCTTAGTTTGGCTGCCATAATTAAAACGAATATACGGAATAGTTGGCAGCAGGCAACCGACCGATTCACAATTATCCATTGCCAAATCCCGCCAATTGTTCTATTTTTACGGCCACGCAGGAGTAAAACGACGTCTATTTTGGCAAAATCAGCAAAGAAAAAAGAAACCCCTTTGATGCAGCAGTACAACAGCATTAAGGTGAAATATCCCGGTGCCCTGCTGTTGTTCCGCGTAGGCGATTTTTACGAGACTTTTGGTGAAGACGCAATAAAAGCAGCCCGGATACTCGGTATTGTGCTGACCAAACGGGGTAATGGCAGCGAGTCCGAAACGGCACTTGCCGGTTTCCCGCACCATTCCCTGGAAACATACCTGCCCAAGCTTGTCCGGGCCGGGCAGCGTGTTGCCATCTGCGATCAGCTGGAGGACCCCAAGACCACTAAAACTATTGTGAAGCGTGGCGTAACGGAATTGGTTACACCCGGGGTTTCCTACAGTGATAATATTGTGCAGCAAAAGGCCAATAACTACCTGGCCTCCATTTTTTTCGATAAAAACCTGATCGGTATTTCTTTTCTTGATATTTCTACCGGTGAGTTTCTGGTGGCACAGGGAAATGCAGCTTATATCGACAAGCTGCTGCAGGGGCTAAAGCCGACCGAGGTTATTATGGGCAAGCGGCAACACAGGCTTTTTGTCGAGCATTTCGGTAATCAGTTTTATACCTATACCCTGGACGAGTGGCCTTATACAGGTAGCTATGCCGAAGAGGCACTGCACAAGCATTTCGAAGTGCAGTCGCTGAAAGGATTCGGCATCGACCGGTTGTCTCTTGGTATCGTGGCTGCGGGTGTTGCCCTGCATTACCTCAATGAAACCGAACACCGGGATCTGCAGCATATTTCCAGTATCTCCCGGATTGAGGAAGATCATTACATGTGGCTCGACCGTTTTACCATCCGGAACCTGGAATTGGTGGGCTCGGCCAACGAAAATGCCGTTACGTTAGCCGATGTGCTTGACCAAACTGCTTCGCCGATGGGCGCCCGGTTACTCAAGCGCTGGATGGTAATGCCATTAAAAGAAAAGAAGGCCATTAGCGAACGGCTGGAGGTCGTGGATTATTTATACGCCAACAAAGACCTCCGGGAGGCACTGGTAAGTGAAATCAGGCAGATCGGTGACCTGGAGCGGCTGATCAGTAAGATCGGCCTGCTGAAGGCCAATCCAAGGGAAGTCATTCAGCTTAAGCGTGCGCTGCATGCTGTTGAAAAGCTGAAAGCACTGACCGCCACGGCCGGCACCCCGGCCCTGCAGGCCATTGCCGCGCAGCTGGATCCGTGCCAGCCTATCCGCGACCGGATGGAGGCACAGCTCCAGTCCGAACCACCGGTACAGGTAAATAAGGGGAATGTGATTGCCGATGGCGTTGATGAAACCCTTGATAAGCTGCGTAAAGTTGCCTACGGAGGTAAAGATTACCTGCTCGAAATCCAGAAAAGGGAAGCGGAGGTGACGGGTATTCCCTCGCTGAAAATTGCCTTCAACAACGTGTTTGGTTACTACCTTGAGGTAACCAATGCGCACAAAGATAAAGTACCTGCCAGTTGGATCCGGAAACAGACACTGGTCAATGCCGAGCGGTACATTACCGAAGAGCTGAAGGAATACGAGGAACAGATTCTCGGGGCCGAAGAAAAAATCCAGGCGATTGAAACCCGTTTATATGCCGAGTTGCTGGCTGCTGTTGCGGCCTATATAAAACCCGTGCAATGCGACGCGCAGCTGGTTGCCCGCCTCGATGTACTGCTCAATTTTGCGGTAATCGCCGAAAAAAATTACTACATCAAACCCGAAATAAGTGAAAGTGATGCCATTGATATCAAAGGCGGCCGCCATCCGGTAATTGAACAACAGCTTCCGGCCGGGGAAGATTATATTACCAATGACGTGTTTCTTGACACCGAGACGCAGCAGATTATCATTATTACCGGTCCGAACATGGCAGGTAAATCGGCACTGCTCCGGCAGACCGCGCTTATCGTACTAATGGCCCAGATGGGAAGCTTTGTTCCCGCAACTGCGGCACGGATTGGACTGGTTGATAAGATATTCACGCGGGTGGGGGCATCCGATAATCTCTCGTCGGGTGAGTCCACGTTTATGGTGGAAATGAACGAGACGGCAAGCATCATGAATAACCTTTCGCCGCGGAGCCTGATCCTGCTCGATGAGATTGGACGCGGTACCAGCACGTATGACGGTATTTCCATCGCATGGGCCATTGCGGAGTTCCTGCATAGTCACCCTGTAGCCCGGGCGAAGACACTCTTTGCCACACATTATCACGAACTGAATGAATTAACCAATTCATTTTCCCGGATCAAAAATTTCAATGTATCAGTCAAGGAAGTAAATAATAAGGTGATTTTTCTCCGCAAGCTGGTTCCGGGGGGAAGTGAGCATAGCTTCGGTATCCATGTGGCTAAACTGGCAGGAATGCCCCCCAAATTGTTGCAGCGTGCCACAGATATCCTCAAGCGTCTGGAACAGGAGCGTACCGGAGGGGAGCAGATTAAGGACAGCATGAAAAAAATCCAGAAGCAGGCCTATCAGTTGCAGATGTTCTCCATTGACGACCCTATTCTCGTTAAAATACGGGATATGCTCAATAATCTTGACGTCAATACATTAACCCCCGTTGAGGCGTTGATGAAACTGGATGAGATACAGCGATTGCTGAAGAATTAACCCGGGCGATATCGCCCTGCGATACCTCCATTATTCCATAGGACATTTATTCCATTAAACCTCGGCACACTTTTAGTAGTCCAATCCACAAAAGGAGTCAAGGAATAAATTAGGAGTAACGTAAAACGCAGAGCCATGAAAAAGTTAGTCATTTATGTTGTTGCGATTGTATTCGGAATAATGAGTTTCAGCGATGCTTACGCGCAGCGTGGGCGCGGCCATGGCCGGGGTAATGGAAAAGAACATCCGAAATACCGGCATGAACGGGGTGGGCACCATTATGCAAACGGTGGACATTACCGGGTTCGCGAATACGAAGGCCACCGGGGTAATTCATACCGTGAGTATTATCGGGAACGCGATAAGGCTTACCGGAAATATGTCAAACAACGGGGCAAACGCTACCGTGACCACGACGCCTGGTACTACGGCTCCCGGTTTTACCATCGGTCAGAATACGTGTATTTCCCAGCCTATCGCACGTACTATGACCCCTACCGTAGGGGATACGTTTACCGGCAGCATAATGCGTGGGTTTTTGCACAGGCCATGCCCTCGTTTATGGTTGGGCTTAACCTGGGGTCGGTGAATGTGCAGTTTATGGCTAATTTACCAATGTAATCCCATTTTAATCGCATAGCGAGGCGCGCGGAAATTTCGATTTCCGCGCGCCTTTTTTTGGCCTGTACCGTGGAATTGTATTTTTTACTGCCATTTTAGCCCCTGTGGTCTGAATTTTGCATATAGGCTTAACAGATACAAACAGATTACAGTTAAAATTATACTTATGAGTACGTTACATTATATGGCAGGAATGGCCCTGCTATTCGTGTGCTTTTCCTGTGAATCACCTGAATATGATGAGAAAGGCGCTGATGCAAAGATACTTAAGCAATTGTATGCGGAAATCGACGGGCTTTCCAAAAAGGAATCCTGTACGGATTCCACCCAGTGGGCCTATACGGCAATCGGGCGTAAACCCTGCGGGGGACCGAGTGGTTATGTTGCATATTCCAATAAGATCGATACGGAACACTTCTTAAGCAGGGTAGCACTGTATACGGAACTGGAGACCAAGTTTAACAATAAGTGGGGGGGTAACAACTCAGACTGTGCCATGGCGCCGGAACCGATTGGGGTGAAATGTGTTGACGGTGTGGCGCGGCTGATTTATAAAGAAGGTGAGGACCCGGGCAATGAGTTGCCTTCAGACTCAACGGATCATGAGCTGCCTGTAGACAGCACGGACCATGAGTTACCCGTGGATAGTACGGACAATGAGCTACCTGTGGACAGCACGTCCAATAACCTGCCCGTAGACAGTACGTCAAACGGATAACCGGGAGGTTTTGGGCTGCCGTGGCCAAGTTAAAGTTTAGCTGCCCCGTGTTGACAGATGGCATTCGATTTATGTATCTTTGCCTACGGGTGGGCTGTTGCCTTCCTGAAATAATCCTAAATGCTACATACGGCACCACGATAAAAGTAAAAAGGTATGCCTGCTATACTTATTAAAGTCGCCACCATTGTCAATGAAGGACAGATTTTCGTTGCCGACCTATACATCCGGGACGGGATCATCCAAAAGATTGCACCGCAGCTTACCGAGCGGGCGGAAATCGAGATCGATGCGGAGGGACAATACCTGTTACCCGGTCTGATCGATGACCAGGTGCATTTCCGTGAACCCGGTCTTACGCACAAGGCTGATATCTGGCACGAGAGTCGGGCGGCAGTAGCGGGGGGGACTACCTCGTTCATGGAAATGCCCAACACTGTTCCCAATACGCTTACACAGGCCCTGTTGCAGGAGAAATTTGATATTGCAGCCCAGCGCTCGCTCGCGAACTACTCGTTTTACATGGGCGCCGCTAACGATAACCTGGACGAAGTGCTCCGCACCGATCCACGCACGGTATGCGGGATTAAGGTGTTCATGGGATCATCTACCGGTAATATGCTGGTGGATGACGAATATACCCTGGAGCGGATATTTGCGCAGGCACCTATGCTGATTGCCACCCACTGCGAAGATGAAGCGACAATTCGGCAGAACCTCGCAAAATTCAAGGCAATTTACGGCGATGCACTGACACCGGATATGCATCCATTAATCCGCTCATCGGAAGCGTGTTTTATCTCGTCGTCGCGTGCGGTTGAACTGGCTAAGAAACACGGCTCCCGCCTGCATATCCTGCATATTTCAACGGCACGGGAAGCCCTATTGTTTGATGCTTCCATCCCATTGGAAGCGAAACGCATTACAGCAGAAGCCTGTATACATCACCTTTGGTTCAGCGATGCGGACTACGCCGGGAAGGGCAACTTCATTAAATGGAATCCGGCCGTGAAAACCGCAGAAGACCGCCGTGGAATCCTTGCAGCGGTACGGGATGGCCATATTGATGTTATCGCCACGGATCATGCGCCACATACGCTTGACGAAAAGTCGCAGCCTTATCTACAGGCGCCATCCGGCGGACCGCTCGTGCAACATGCGCTGCAGGCATTGCTCGACCTTCATCACAATGGAGAGCTGACACTGGAAGAGCTGGTGCAGAAAACCGCACACAATACGGCGATCTGTTTTCAGGTCAATAACCGCGGGTTTGTAAGAGAGGGGTATTGGGCTGACTTGGTTTTGGTGGATTTAAACAAACCATATACGGTCACGAAAGCCAACATGCTTGCTAAATGCGGATGGTCGCCATTTGAGGGACATACCTTTAAATCAACCATCACCCACACGCTGGTATCGGGGAACCTGGTTTACCGTGACGGCGAGCTTCTTGAGGGAAGCTCCGGAAAACGGCTGGTATTTAACCGATCATGATATACTGACTGTAATGGACAAACGTACATTCTTGAAAATAGGTAGCACAGGAATTGCCTCAATGGCCCTGGGAAATACATTGCCGGCTTTTGGAGCGGTAAGTGATTCACTCGCCGGACAACGGGCTGCCATTTATCCCAGGCGAATAAAAAAGGGGGATACCGTCGGGATCATTACTCCGTCATCGCCATTGGTCGACGACAAAGGCTATGCGATTGCCGAAGCTAATTTTGCTGCACTCGGACTTCGCGTCAAATGGGGGCAGCATGTAGGTAAAAAATACGGGTATCTGGCCGGTACGGATGAAGAACGGATAGCCGACATACACCGCATGTTCAGCGACCCGGAAGTCAAAGCCATCGTTTGCCTCCGCGGCGGGTCGGGTGCGGCCCGACTGCTCAGCCGGCTGGATTATGGCTTGATCGCACGGAATCCTAAAATTTTTATGGGCTACAGCGATATTACAGCTTTTCATCAGGCTATTTATACGCAGACGGGACTGATTACGTTCCATGGGGCGGTGGCTAATAGCGTTTGGACATCCATGGTCAACAACCAGTTTACGCAGCTGTTTTTTGAAGGGAAGCCGCCGGTGTATGCTACAGACAAAAAGGAATTCCGTCCGATTTCTTCCGGCTCGGCTGAGGGCCGGCTCCTGGGGGGAAATCTTACGGTACTGGCCGGTATTGCCGGTTCCCGGTATTTCCCTGATTTCGAGAATAGCCTGCTCTTTCTGGAGGATATCGGTGAAGAACCGTACCGGATCGACCGGATGTTCAGCCAGCTGGCGCTAACGGGCGCGTTATCCAAGATTAAAGGGCTGATTTTTGGTAAGTGTTCGGACTGCCAAGCGAAAAACCCAAGAAATTCCCTTACCCTGGATCAGGTACTAAACGATTACGTTAAGCCGTTGGGAATACCGGCATATCAGGGAGCACGGATTGGGCATATTGATGAGCAGTTTATCCTGCCAATCGGGGCGCGGGTTCGCATGGATGCCGGCCAGGGAACATTGCAGGTACTGGAAAATATTCTTCGTTGAATACAGGAAAGCAGCTTGCAGGAATTCCGAGCAGGCTAAACGGATGAATCGTCAGTTGTACCAATTGGCCGTGTGAACGCTGATCGTTAAATACCTAAGATATGAAACCATTCATTTATTTATTCGCTATGGTATTGTTGTCCTCCGCTTGTCAGGGCAACTGGTTCTCCGGAAAAGACGTTTATGTGCCTGATACGGCAATGCTGGCCAATGCCTTTGAAACGTATCGCGAACCCACCATCACCAATCGCCGGTTTAAGCACGCCGATATCGAACCGTTAATTCTGAAACGAAAGGGCGGGGACGCATTTGAAGTGACCCAGCTGGGGGTTTCCGTACTGAAAAAGCCAATTTACCAGCTAACATACGGAAGTGGTCCGAAAAAGATCATGCTTTGGTCGCAGATGCACGGCAATGAACCTACGGCAACCATGGCGCTGATGGACTTGTTTAATTTTTTGGAGGCAGAAAATGATGGTCTGGATAGTATCCGTACGCTGTTGCGTGAACAGACCAGCATTTATTTCATTCCCATGCTCAACCCAGATGGTGCGGACGTGTATACCCGGCGAAATGCAATGGACGTGGATATTAACCGTGACGCCAGGGCCGGTGAGACGGTAGAAGGGAAGATCCTGATAGAAGCTGCCGAGACCGTCAAACCGGATTTCGCCTTCAACCTGCACGACATGAATATTTACTATAACGTGCCGGGAACATCCAATCCGGTAACTGTTGCCCTGCTGGCGCCCGCGTATAATGAGGAACGGGAGGTAAATGAGGTACGCGGTAATGCCATGAAAATTGCGGCCAGCATTAACCGGATCCTGCAGGGCTATATTCCGAACGGCGTGGCCAAATATGACGATACCTATTCGCCCCGTGCTTTTGGTGATAATTTCCAGACCTGGGGTGCAAGTACCGTCCTGATCGAATCAGGCGGTTATCCGGGTGATCCCGAAAAGCAAGTTATCCGGAAGCTTAATTTTATTGTTATCCTGAATGCGTTGATGGAGATTGCCCAGGAAAGTTATATGCAATACGACAGAGCCGAATATGAGGCCCTACCTTTCAGTGCCTCGCAACTTTCCGATCTGCTGATCCGGAATGTGGGTGCCGCCCACGATTCCCTGAATTACCGGGTGGACCTGTCCGTCGTACGGAATGAGGTAACGGATCCCGGCGACTACCGCACGTACCATGTGCAATCCCGGATAACGGATGTGGGCGACCTGAAAGAACAATTCGGCTATACTGAACTGGATGCCGAAGGCTACCACTTTATGCCGGGTAGGGTTTATCCAACGGCATTTAACAGCATTGAACAAGTGTCAACGGAGCAGGCGATGAACCTGCTGCGGCAGGGGTATTATGCGGTCCGGGTGACGAATTTGCCGGAAGACCGCCATCACAGCCTACCGCTGATCGTTTTCAACACGCGGACACCTGTTCCATCAGGCCCGAACCTGGGAACGGCAGCCAATTTCTTCCTCGCCAGGGACAATGTCCCTGCCTACGCGGTAATCAACGGTTATTTAATCGACCTGTCCGCTACGCCGGGGGAACAATTTAAGAATTACGTCTGGTAACCTGCCGCTGGTCACTGTTTACCGGACGTGATTGATTTCGTTATTGAAATTAACCACTGATACCTTTTTTATGAAAACAAATACGCCAATATGCCTGATCCTGATTATGGGTCTCGCCGCCTGCGGCAACAACCAGCATGCAGGTCAAACACAGGGAACGATTAAACTGGTGACGGTTGCTCCGGGGCATTTCCACGCATCGCTGGTGCAAAAGTCGGCGTACCCCGGTGTGAGTGACACCGCGTATGTGTACGCTCCGGATGGACCTGAACTGGAGGCTCACCTGGCACTGATAACACAATACAACTCCCGGCCCGACCACCCTACACACTGGAAAGAAGTCGTGTATTCCGGACCAGATTTCATGGAGAAGATGCTGAGCGAACGAAAGGGGAACGTAGTCGTTCTGTCAGGGAATAACCAGCACAAGATGGATTACATCGGCCAGGCTGTGGCAGCGGGCTTAAATGTGCTGGCAGATAAGCCGATGATTATCCGCCATGCCGATTTCCCCCGGCTGGAGGCTGCATTTGCACAAGCCCGGGAAAACCACGTGGTGTTATACGACATCATGACAGAACGGTATGAAATTAATACCATACTGCAAAAAGAGCTTTCGCAGTTGCCTGAATTCTTTGGGGGGCTTGTCGCCGGAGATGCCGGGCACCCTGCGATAACCAAGGAAAGTGTACATCATTTTTTCAAGGAAGTGTCGGGCAAACCGCTGATCCGGCCGGCGTGGTTTTACGATACCCGGCAACAAGGGGAGGGGCTCGTGGATATTACCACGCATTTGGTCGACCTGGTGCAATGGGAGAGTTTTCCGGAGGAAGTAATCCATTATGATCGGGATATCGAGGTAATTAATGCCAAACGGTGGCCGGCTATTGTTACGCCGGCACAGTTTACCCGGTCAACACAAATCTCCGATTTCCCGGAATACCTGCATGATGCCTTGGACAGCAATGGCAACCTGGCTGTTTTTGCCAATGGTGAAATTAATTACAGGATCCGGGGTATCCATGCCCGGGTATCAGTTGTCTGGAATTTTGAGGCCCCGGAAGGTGCCGGTGATACCCATTATTCCATTATGCGCGGCCGGTATGCCAACCTGATCATCAAGCAGGGGAAAGCAGAATCGTATAAGCCAGTGCTCTACGTCCAGCCTACCGAAGAACGGGATGTAGCTTCTTTCGAGTCGGCACTCGGTGACGCGATGAACCGACTCGGTGCTACCTATCCGGGACTGACGTTCGAACGTTTGCCTGATGGCCTGTATCGCATTGGAATTGACTCCGCGCTGGTGACCTCCCATGAGGCGCATTTTGCACAGGTCACCGAAAAATACCTGTCCTTTCTGAAGTCAGGTACCCTGCCTGATTGGGAAGTGCCCAACATGCTGGCCAAGTACTACGTGACTACCAAGGCACTTGAAGTGGCGGAAACGCAGGCGCCCGAATAACGACCCGGATTCCGTAGCAGTCGTTACATGAGGCGTTCGGAAAAGAAAATACAGGAATCGCGCCAAGCAATTGATTGCTGCTATTCAACGACTGTATGGCGCGATTCCTGTATGCTTACTGGCCCGAATATCCCGGATTCTGCTGCGCTTCAATCCCCGGGTTGGCGTTGATTTCGTCCTGTGAAATAGGTAAAACCGTCTTGTAAAAACTTCTGTCAATCGTTTTTTCCCTGTGAGGAACCGTTATTCCACCAAAGTCATCGTTGAATGTGATCGACCGGTTTAACCGGATCATGTCAAAAAACCGGTGGCCTTCGGCAAACAGTTCCTTGCTCCGCTCATCGAGAATCATGTCCAGGGTGATCGTTGCCGCGGTAGCCGGTGACAGGTTTGGCGACCGTTTCCGGATGGCGTTGAGGTAGCTGGCCGCAAGCCCCGGATCGGTGGGCAGGGCGGCCTCAGCCGCGATGAGATATACTTCAGAGAGCCGGATGACCTTGATATTCACTGCGGTGTTGGTTGACTTCCCGTCGCCTTCCAGTGCAACACTGCCACTATATTTATAACATGAACCTAGACGCGGGGTTTCCGATTCATCCTGGTCCATTACCCCCCAGCGCACATCGTCCTGATCTTCCCCCAGGCGCTCAAGAAAGTAATCGCTGGCCATGAACCAGCCGGCAGCCGTGGGCGCGCCGTGTGCCAGGCGCCGCAGGTAAAAGCCCAGCGATGCACTGCCTAAATCGCCCTCGTTCGGGAAGATACCCAATTCAAATATGGATTCAGTGCCGAATGGCGTTTTCCATGAGCCTGTCCACGCCTCGTTTTCATATAGTGTATACACCTTGTCGTTGATGATTTCCTCCGCAGCACTTAATGCCGCTGCGTGATCGCCCATATACAGATTTACCCGCGCCTGTAACGCTTTATTGGCGTAATAGTTTAAATAGCCATTGGTTGGGGTTTTAGGAAGCAAGGGTGCCGCAGCAATCAAGTCAGCCAGTATCTGCGTATAGTTTTCCGCAACCGTTGCCCGGAGTGGCTGGGCAGCGGCTTCCAGTGTGGCCGTTATGTTGGGAACGCCGTATGACGCCGGGTCATCGGTATATGCCTTACCATATAGGCGAACCAAATCAAAGTAAATCAGGGCCCGGGCGGTGAGCGCCAGCCCTTTGTATGTACTGAAGTCGTCCGTTGTCCCTTCCTGCTCCAGCCTGTCTATGTTTTCCAGCAGGTTATTTACCTGTAAAATGCTTTCATACAGCTGGGTCCAGAAACCGGAATAACTATTGGCAGTTACCGTATGATTGAAGGTGTACAGCGGATCCAGTCCGCGGCCCTGGGACGCAATGGTCAGGTCTCCACCCTTTGCATCGCCATACATGATAAAATTCCGGCCATAATAATCCGAGCTGGTCATAGACCGCATCAGCCCATTGATTATTACCTGGGCATCGGCGGCCGTTTGTATGGAGCTTTGGGAATCGCCCGAGTTGGTCGGTTTCACATCCAGGAAGTCGGAACATGAAAGGCATGCTGCCATTGATGCCCCTACCCACAGTATAATTATCGTTTTCATTGTACAAATCTTTTAATCGTTAAAAACTGAATTCAACACCGAATGTATAGGTTTTGCCATAAGGGGTTTCCCAGCCGCGCGTGCCATACTGGTTAACCTCCGGATCGGCGATTTTATACCGGGAGAAGGTTAACAGGTTCGTTCCATTGAAATATACCCGGGCGCTGGAAACGCCGATCTTGCTAACCACCTGTGTAGGTATCGTATACGTCAGGTTAATGTTCTTCAGGCGGAGGAAACTGGCGTTGTGCATCTGGCGGCTGCTGTATTGCATGGCATCGGTCAGGTCATTGCCGTCGAGTTTGGGCAGCGAACCGCCTGGACGTTCCACCGTCCACCTGTGCTCATCGTAATACTGCGCACGGATCCGTTCCCAGTAATACCCGTCGTCTGCCACATCCTTGAAGGCCCCGTCATAAAGATAACCGCCTATTTTGTAACTGAAGTTAAGGCCAAGACTAAATCCCTTGTAACTTACGTTGGTGTTCAGGCCACCGTAAACTGTGGGGATTGCCGACCCGAGAATCACGCGATTCGCGTCCGACCAATTGTAGGTAGCTCCCCTGCCGTTGTGCACAAAATCACCGACATCGCTGCCATCAGGATGATTGACATACCACATGTTCCGGCCATTTTCCGGGTCCACGCCAGCCCATTCAAATCCATAGAAACTCAACATGGATTCCCCTTCACGATAAATAAACTCGGCCCTGTCATCGCCACCCGTCGGGTCGTCCCAAATGATATCCTGCCCTTTAAGGTCGCCTTCATTTTTATATAGTTTGGTTACCTTGGAATCGATAAAGGATCCATTGACGTTTGCGCTCCATTTCCAATCACCCTCCCGGAGGATGTCGTACCCCAATTCGATTTCCAGGCCACGGTTATTCACCTCGCCGATATTCCGGAGAATGGAGCCGAATCCCGTTACCGTTGAAATGGGCACATCCTGTAGTAGGTTCCTGGAATCACGGTTGAAGTATTCCACTACGCCGTAAAGCCGGTCTTCAAACAGGCCGATTTCCAGCGCTACGTTTGTGGAATAACTGGTTTCCCAGGTCAGCGCTTCGTTGCCGATTGTATTGATCGCCCCGCCGGCATTTCCCATGTAGCGGCTGGTATAGCCTGTCAACGTCCGCCAGCCGAAATTATCCGTGGGCTGCGTGCCGTTTGTTCCATAAGAAGCGCGTAAGCGCAGGTTACTGAAAAAGGTTGCACGATCCATAAAGGATTCTTCACTGATCGTCCATGCGCCGCCGACCGACCAGAAATTACCCCAGCGGTTTTCCGGACTCAGCCGGGACGAACCGTCGCGGCGATACGATGCTGACAGGTTGTATTTACTGCCGTAGTTGTACGCCACGCGGGACAATACCGAAAGCATGTTATAGCCCCAGGAGTAAGCACTGGCGTCCAGCTCCCCTGCGGTGGCCACGGAATGCAATGCACTGGAGGGGAGATCCGTTCCGGTGGCGCGCTGAAAATCCGTATTGTTCTTCTCTGCTTCAAAACCTGCGAGCAGGTCCAATCCATGCATGCCGAACTGCTTATTGTAATTGGCCGTAGTGGAGGATACCAACTTCATATAAGCTGTGCTAATCTCATTTACCTCGCCGTTTGAAGTTGCGCCGTCGTAATGGTTTGCACTGTAGTAAAGGTGCTCCTTTACGGCGTTATTTTCATAAGAGAATACCGACTTTACGTTCAGTTCGGGAAGCAGCTGGATGTTCAGTGTTTCGTTAGCGGCAATCCGCAATGTGTTCGCGCTATTTTCCCACTCGTTTTCATAATACTCCGCGTTATAGGCATAGCTGCCGTACCGGTTTACCCAGGGCTCGCCGGTTTTGTAATCGGTTGGCCAGTATAGCGGCCATAACAGGTTACGCGTCTGCAAATAATAATTTCCTCCCAGGTTACGGGTGTCATTAAATCCCTGCTGTTTATTGTTTGAAATGCTGATGTTTGATATAAACTCGACGTGTTTGCCGATTTTCTGTGATAGGTTGACCCGACCTGCTATCCGGTCATAATCATTAATTACAATCCGGTTCTGGTCTTTCGTATAGGAAAGGGAAGAATAATACCGGGTGCTTTCTGTACCTCCGCTGACCGATAGGTCGTTGGTTTGGTATATCCCGGTCCGGAACAGGCGATCTTCCCAGTCAAAGTAGGTGCCCTCGCGGTTTATGAGGCCATCGGCAAGTCCCCTGATGGCTACATTTTCCAGTACACCGGGGCCGGCCGTTTCAAAATAATAGCCATGCCGGTTAAACCGGCTGTTCAGCATATCGAGTGCTGTTTCGCTGGCTTCAGCCTCCGTAGAACCATTGGACGTGCCGAGGTCGTGGAAAACCTGGTATAGCATATTTACCTGTTGCTGTACACCTGCCGGCTCATAGTTATCTGTAGCCCAGCTTGGCGTAAAGCCTACGGAGGAACGGATGTTGATGACCGGCTTTCCAAGCTGGCCCTTTTTGGTTGTAATCACGACCACCCCATTTGCTGCCCGTGAACCGTACAGGGAAGATGCGGCTGCATCTTTCAGTACGGTAATCGACTCGATGTCGGACGGGTTCAGGGAATTCAGGATGTTGTTGGACGTATAAAGGTAATCGCCGAATTGTCCGCCACTGCCCGATACCACGGGAACGCCATCAATGACGTATAACGGCTCGTTGGAGGCATTCATGGAGCCGATCCCGCGGATCCGTATACTGGGAGCCGATCCGGCCTGCCCTGAAGAAGCGGTGACCTGTATTCCCGGTACCCGGCCCGAGAGCGCACCTTCAAAAGAAACGGTGGGGACGTCCTGGATGTCTTCCTGCCGGATTACTGCGGCGGAACCGGTATAAGTATCCCTTGTTGCTGTCCCGTAGGCGACGACCATGACCTCGTCAAGCGCACGGTTCGAAACCGTAAGCTGCGCGTCCACTACCGTATTATTGCCTACGCGTATTTCTTGTGGTGCGTAGCCAACTGCCGAAAAGGATAATACGGCATTGCCATCCGGAATATCGATGCGGTAACGGCCGTCGTTGCCTGTGGCCGTAGCCACGGTGGAGCCTTTGATCACAACCGTAACCCCCGATAACGGCGATCCGTCCATCGCGTCTGTAACCCTTCCGGTTACAGCCATTTGCCGGGCTTCCGCCACATACACCCATGTACACAGCAGCGCCCAAGCGAAGAAAAATAATCGCTTGTTCATAATGGTTTTAATTTTGGTTAGTTATATCTCGTCGTTAGCAAAATGCTATACCGATGCCCGGCCTGTCGGGTAAAACCACTTTCCCCCGTTCAACTGTCATGCCCTGATACACGTCGTTGCTGATCAGCAATGCGCCGTCCAGGTCAGCCCAGTCGACCACAGGGGACAATTGCGCTGCGGCGGATATCGCACATGATGTTTCCGTCATGCAGCCCAGCATCACTTTCATGTCCAGCGCCCGGGCCAGTTCGGCCATCTTATGTGCTTCCCGTAACCCCGTGCATTTCATTAGTTTGATGTTGATGCCGCTATATACGCCATGGGCGCTGCGGATATCGCTTAACCGCTGGACAGCTTCATCGCCTACGGTTGGGATTGGGCTGTGTGCCGTAAGCCATGCGTTATCATCCACCTGTTCCTTAGGCATCGGCTGTTCCAGGAAAATAACGCCCCGCTCAGCCAGCCAATGTGCCATTTCCAGCGCTTCCTCTCTTTTTTTCCAGCCTTGGTTCGCATCTACACAGAGCGGCTTATCCGTTACTTCGCGGATTGTTTCAATCATCAGTTTGTCCGTGTCCAGGCCTAGTTTTACCTTCAGGATCTTAAAAGAGTCGGCTTCCCGGACCTTTTGCCGTACGATTTCAGGTGTATCAATGCCGATGGTAAGGGTGGTGTCTGGTGTGGTTTTCGGGTTATACCCCCATATCCGGTGCAGGGACTGCCCCATTAATTTTCCGAGCAAGTCATGCAATGCAATGTCAATCGATGCCTTCGCTGCCGTATTCTTCATTGCGAGGCTGTCGATATACGTTAGGATGTCTTCCGTAAGAAATGGGTCGGAAAAAGCGGTGAGGTCTACCCGGTTCAAAAAGGCAAGCACCGATTCATGGCTTTCCCCGAGGTAAGGAGGCATGGATGCTTCACCATATCCCGCAACCCCATCATATTCCAATTCCACGAGTACAACGGGCGTTGTGCTGCGCGATCCGGCTGCAATGGTAAATACATGCTTAAGTGTAAGTGTGTAAGGGCGGTATCGAAGGGTGAATTTGCCCATCTTACGGGTTACCGTGTCGGGAGTTGTAAATAAGGGAGTGGCTGTATGGCTGGTGGTATTCATTGATTAGTTGGTTTTTGGCAGGTTGGCTGCTTGGGTATTATATGCCGGATGTGCCGTAAGGAACTGCAGCGCAGGGTCCTGCTGGCCAAGGTAGCGGCGGGCGGCAACGAGGGTATTCGCCCGGTCGGCATCGTAATTCGGCGCGCTGCTCAGCAAGCTGTTAATGCGGACCGTCCCCGACGCGTGGATGAATAGGCCATTGCCCATGTACAACGCCACATGGGTAACGCGCGGATGGGGTGTTTTCCCTTTTGCTGCGGCAAAAAACAGTAAATCGGCGGGCTGCAGGTTGCGCAGCAGCTTTGCTGTGTCCAGGTCATCATTCGTAAGTACGTCCAATGCGAGCCCTGCCAGCACCTGCTGTGAAGCGTCGCGCGGAACAACCAGGCCGTTCATGTAATAGGCTGTCTTGGTAAAGCCGCTGCAATCCACGCCTTTTACCGAAGTACCCCCCCAGAGATAGGGTACGCCCATCATGGTTTTGGCAATATCCAATATATGTTGTGCTGTAGGGTTCAGCGCCTGCTGCCAGCTGCTGAATGCCTGTACCTGGCTGCTTTTTACAAAGGCGTTACGTCCATCGGGATAAATCACCTGTACGTAATCGCCGGAGGTACCTGTGGTCTGCAGCAGATCACCCATTACCAGATCGGAAACCCGCATCGACGACTCATCCGTTGCTTCGTAGGAGTGCCCAAAGTCCGATATGAAGATGACTTTTTCGTGTATATTCCATGAAGCAAGCGCTGCGTCCGTTTTCGGCGCAACCGATGAGGTACTGGTCCAGGCGATATAACCATCGGGGGTCCGTACGCGGAAATAACCATCCCTTTCCTGAAGCAGATCTACCACGGTTCCCAATAGTGCCTGTGTGGCCAGCTCGGCCTGGTTGCGCGGAGCGGTACGAAGATTGGCAACGGAAAGGTTGATAACGCCCCTGGTGGTTCCCGCAACTGAGCTGTCGGGGAGAAGCGTGACCGCACCTGTTGCAGGAATGTCGCTTTTTTTCAATAAGTCCGTAAAAGTGGCTTTCGCATTTTCATCCGTGGTGGTTACGTGGTACTGTGGGATGCGCAGGGTGGTATCCAGTTGGATTTCGAATAATGCAGTACGCTGATCGGGTGTGTATTGCTTCCGGACCTGTTCCGCAATTTGCATGATTTTTTTATATTGTGCAGAATCATGCAGGTTTGCCTGGCTATAGCCTGTGCAAGGTAAAAACGCAGAAAACACGAAAAGGAAGATGCTTAGCCGAATTTTCATATTGGGATAGTTTCCACTAAGTTATGAAATAATTGTATTTTTAGCTAATTTTTTACAATTAACCTTATTAGAACCGTAAACATCCGGCAACAAAACGTACTTATAAGTTTACTTAATTCAATCCTACCATGATTGATCGCAGGACATTTATTAAAGCCGGCACGGCGGCTAGCGCCATGCTGTCTGTTAACGAGCTGTTAGGAAGTGGCGGCAGGCGCAATTCAGTTGACGGGCCCATCGTCATCTCCACATGGGATTTTGGCGTAGCGGCCAACCGGGCGGCTTGGGCGGTACTTGAAAAGGGAGGACATGCACTGGATGCCGTGGAGGCAGGGGTGCGAATTGCCGAAAGCGACCTGAACAATCATACCGTGGGCAAAGGAGGGTACCCCGACCGGGATGGACATGTCACCCTGGATGCATGTATCATGGATGATCGCGGTAATTGTGGTGCTGTGGCGGCCCTGGAACATATTGCGCATCCGGTTTCGGTAGCCCGCAAGGTGATGGAGGAAACCCCGCATGTGATGCTCGTGGGCGGGGGTGCGTTGCAATTTGCGCTGGAACGCGGATTTGAAAAAGAAGACCTGCTGACGCCGGAAGCAGCGGCGGCGTGGAAGAAATGGCTACAGCAAAAAAAATATCAACCCGTTATCAACATCGAGAACCGGTCGTTTACTACAGAGAAATTACCGGGAAACCAGTATAATCACGATACAATCGGGATGCTGGCGCGCGATGCAGCTGGCCGGCTTTCGGGTGCCTGTACGACCAGCGGTCTGGCCTTTAAAATGCACGGCCGGGTGGGCGACAGCCCGATTATCGGCGCCGGGTTATATGTGGATGATGAAATCGGCGCGGCTACAGCCACCGGTGTGGGGGAAGAGGTTATCCGTACTGTGGGCAGCTTTCTGGTAGTGGAACTCATGCGGCAGGGCTATTCGCCGGAAGATGCATGCCGCGAAGCCGTAAACCGGATTATCCGTAAAAAGCCGGAAACAGCAAAGGCCATACAGGTTGGTTTTCTGGCCCTGAATAAACGGGGCGAATACGGTGCCTATGCCCTGCAGTCCGGTTTTTCTTACGCGGTCTGCAACCAAAACCGGCAAGATTTGTTAGTAAGAGGGAAGAGCGTATTTTAGGTGCCGGTAAAGGGCAGGTTCAGGCGGGGAGGCGCAGACAACGCATGTACCCGTATGATCACTGTGGGCATACCGAATTGTAATAAAAAATAAAAAAATGACAGCAACTTTTGGTGGAGGATGTTTTTGGTGCACGGAAGCCATATTCCAGCAACTGGATGGCGTCAGGGAGGTAGTACCCGGTTATATGGGCGGCCAACGGGAGAATCCAACTTACGAACAGGTATGTTCAGGGGCAACCGGACACGCCGAAGTAATTCAACTGGAATATGATGAAGAGGTGCTGCCTTATGAAGAATTGCTGGCGGTATTTTTTAAAACCCACGACCCCACAACGCTTAACCAGCAGGGTCATGATATCGGGACCCAATACCGATCGGTTATTTTTTATCACGACGATGTGCAGCGCGCAGCGGCAACGGCTTTTGTACGGCAACTGGAGGAAAATGAGGTATATGATGACCCCATCGTAACGGAAATTTCACCAGCAATGCCGTTTTATGCCGCGGAACTTTACCATCATAACTATTTTAACCACCATCCGGAAAACCCCTATTGTTCGGTGGTGATCGCGCCCAAGCTGCGTAAATTTTTAGCGGGAAGGACTGACGGCTGAGCTACCCGCGCATGAGCGTCAAACAGCAAATAAAGTGTCCCCGGCAATTACGTTAACGCCAATATTGGCTAATTCCTCCAGTCCCTTAGGATAAATCCCCGAAAGTGCCTCCGGCACGATACCCAGACTGAAGTCGCGCTCGCTTGCTTCGTAAACCGTGGTGCGGGGACAGTTTGGAAAATTACAGCCAGCGACCACGAGAGAACGAATGCCCTGTTCCGTCAAAAAATCCATAAGCGGCGTCCGATAAAAGGCTCCCCACCGGGGTTTGTAAATGGCATAGTCCAGCTCGCCAAGCTGTTCCACTTGTCCGGCAAGTAGGTTCCTGTGGTTGGGTTGCTTTGTAACATCGGGCAACAGTGCAGGTAAAATGGCTGCTCCGGATGTATAAGGTGCAACCACAGATGCACCGGAAGCAATATATTCACGGCGGCAGATATCGGCATTTGTGCCATCGGGAAGATATAGCCGGACGATGTGGATAACGGGACGCTGAGCGTTTCGGAATGCATGGGCAATACGGGATACCGCGGGGACAATGTCAGCAGTTCCATCAATGTAGGCATTTCCATCCGGTGCCGCAAAATCATGCTGCATGTCGATAATCAGCAGTGCCACATGTTGCCAGTCTATGGTGATATCCATGTTCATGCTATGAAATTAAAAATCAAATTAATCATAATCAAGTTTTTACCATTACCCGTTGTCCTTTTTTGATAAAATAAATACCTCCCATAGCCGCCAGTAATGCCAATCCTGTAATCCAGGTAAGTTTTTCATCAAGAAAGAAATAGCCAAGAAAAAGTGCAATAAACGGGTTAATATAAGCATATATGGACGCCAGGCCAATTGGTAATTTCTCCAATGCGTATACAAAACAAGGGTAGGATAGCAGCGACCCGATGATGATCAGGTAAAGCAATGCCCAGAGGCTGTTTGCCGAGATGGCCTGTATGGTGCTGAAATCATCCAGAAAGACTGAAAATATCAAAAGTACGACACCGCCGAAAAACATTTGCAGGGCGGCATTGGTAAGGGCATCTGTCTTCGACGGCCGGTATTTGGTGTACACGCTGCCCGCAGCAAAAGCCAGGGCGGCGAGGAATGCGACTACCATCCCCGCAAAATAATCGGGATTGGCCAAATCACCGATGTTATCACTGAACATTAATAAAATACCCAGGCATCCCAGCAGCAATCCGACAGCTACTTTGATATTTAGTACGTTGCGGTCGGCCCCGCTGATAAACGTCACGATCACTACATATACCGGCATGATGGAGACAATCAGTGCTGCCAGTCCGCTTGGAATGTATTTTTCACTCCACCCGACTACCCCATTCCCCAGGGTGATCATCAGGAAACCCGGAACGGCCTGGCGAAGCATCTCCCGCATGGGGAAAGCCCTGTTTTTGCGCACGAGCCGCAGGATGAGCAATAGTAACCCGCCGGCAATCGTTTGCCGAACACCCGAAAATAAAAATGCAGGGAAAGTAGTTACCCCAACACGCATCGCAAAATAAGTCGTTCCCCATACAATACACACAGTGGCAAGCGCTGCATATGCCAAGGTTAGTGGTCTGTTCATGAATGCAAAAGTCGAGAAAACCGGCGTATATATACCCATACAACTTTCGTCATTTTCAACTGAACAGTTGATTGTGCGGAATTTCTTGGATGCGGCCAATAGACAATAAATGCCGGGCCTGCTCAGCTAAATTCATGATTCCCCCCGGGCTCAGGAAGGTAATAAGTCGAATCTTATCAGGAACTTGGGGAAAAAATAGTATGTTTATTGGCAGTAATGAACATCTTAGTTGTTGAAGACGATAGCCGGATCAGCGAATTCGTGATCAAGGGATTGGAAGAGCAGGGCCATACCGTGACGCTGGCGTGTTCAGGCGAAATTGCCAGGGAACTGATTATGGCTGCTGAATGGGATATTATCCTAATGGATATCATGTTGCCCGGGATAGACGGTGTTCAATTAACCAAACTGGTTCGATATAAGCATAATACGACACCGATTTTGATGCTGAGCGCATTGGGGGAGACGGACGATAAAGTGCTGGCACTTGATGCCGGGGCCGATGACTATCTTGTGAAACCGTTTCATTTCAAGGAATTGCTTTCCCGGATGAATGCGCTGGTCCGCCGCACGAAATTTGGCCATCTCAGCCCAACGCAGGTCTACCAGTGCGGGGCACTTGTTGTCCATGTGGAGGAACACACGGTTCAGCTTGAGGAAAAACGACTGGAGCTCTCTCCCAAGGAATATAAACTATTGGTATACCTGCTTGAACATCAGAATAAAGTACGCTCGCGTGTGCAGCTTGTCAATGCGGTCTGGGGCATCGACTATGACCATAATACAAATATTGTAGATGTGTATATTTCCTACCTCCGCGCGAAAATTGAGCATACGGGTCAGAAATTTATCCATACCATAAAAGGGATAGGATACATGCTAAAACAACCCCAATAAATAAACATGACCATCCGGAATCGACTTACTTTGGTGTTGTCGCTCACGTTTGGTGTGATTTTTATCCTGGCTGCTATTTTGGTGTACGTGGTGTTTTACCGCATGTCCGAACGCATCATTTTTAGTGAACTGCAAAAGACCAGTGCGCTTTCCGCCATGTTTTATCTGGAGGAGGATGAGCTTCCGGCGGGCGATCACGCACGGATACGCCGTCAGTTTGTGGAAAGCATCTCAAACACGGATGTTAAAGTGTATGATGCGGATAACCAGCTTACATATGGTAATGGGCAGCTGGATGCGCAGGTAACACCGGAAGTGCTGGATCAGATCCGTAGATTGGAACAATTGCACTTTAAGGCGGCGGGTTATTATTACTACGGGATCCTCTACGCTGATAATCAGGGGAAGTTTGTTGTGGTCGTGGCTACCAATAACGTATTTTTTATATCACAAAGCAACCAATTGCTGCTCGTGATGGCCGTCGCGTTGGTGGCAGGCTTATTAATTATTTTTTTAATGAGCTTCTGGTTGTCCAGACGGGCCTATAAACCCATTGCCCGTATTATTAAAAGTGTCAATTTGCTGAATGCGGATACCTTGCATCAACCATTACCGCTTCCGGATACGAAGGATGAACTATATGAATTGCTGCATACATTTAATGGACTGCTGCATCGGTTGTCGGAAACGTTTGTCATCCAGAAAAATTTTATCAATTACGTTTCGCATGAATTTAATACGCCACTTGCGGCTATTACAGGGAACTTAGAGGTTTTTGTACAGAAAAACCGCACCCCGGCAGAATACCGTGATTTGGCCGGAACGTTACTTGGCCATGTGGCCTATATTGAACAGCTCATGGATAACCTGAGGCTGCTTGCCGGACTGCACCCCACACCACCCCAGCAGACGGCCTACCGTATCGATGAAATACTTTGGTCGGTTCTGGATCGCATTTACCTGCGCTGGCCAATGGAAAAGTCGCTCATTTATACCACCCTGGATGTACAAGCCGCTGACAAGCTGCTGGCGCATGGCAATAGCGGACAATTGGAAATTGCCCTGTTTAATTTAATCGATAATGCGGTTAAGTATTCAGACGGGAATCCCATAACTGTCTTGCTGGCGGAGCTGCCGGATGGCCGTGTTCGTTTGACGATACAGGATAGGGGGAAAGGAATCCCGGCTGAAGAAGTCCCATTAATCCACCAGCCATTTTATCGCGGTCGTAATGTAGGAAACACGGCAGGGAGCGGAATCGGACTGTCATTGGCGATCCTTATTTGTAAGCAGCTGGCGATCGCTTTTTCCATTCATTCAGACGAAGGTCGTGGAACCTGTGTTACCCTAACCTGGGCCCATTAGTGAACTCTAATCGGTTTTTAATCCCTTTCTAATCTTGGGCGGATAACTTTGCCAACTGAAAACAGATTAGGTAAACCACTATGACATTAGGTATTATGGGTATAGGCAGTCAAGAGTTAATCCTTATTGTATTTGCTGCATTATTGTTGTTTGGCGGAAAGAAAATTCCGGAAATGATGCGTGGACTGGGCAACGGGATACGGGAATTTAAGCGCGGTCAGCAAGAGGAGCCCCAGCGGGAAAATACACCGCAGCAAGAAGAAGTTCCCCAGGAGAAGGATGCAGCGAATAAGTAATGCACATACGCAAGGGACTTTTTTTACTGTTATGCAGTCTGTCGACTGTTGGTTTGCGAGGCCAGCCGGCCCTGGATACCTTACACTTTTCAAGGCAACATGCGGAGACCCTGTTTTTGCAGCAGAACCTGCAGTTACTTGCTGCGAGGCTGGATATAGGCCGCGCAGAAGCACAGGTTATCCAGGCCAGGCTATGGCCTAACCCTACATTATCAGTCGGTGAAATTAATCTTTGGACGAACGCGGGCGCCGAAGAGCTGGGGTCGCTTACCGGGCATTGGGGTAACACTGCCCAGGTGGCTGTGGAAGTGGAGCAGCTGATTCGCACGGCAGCCAAACGCCGTAAAGAGCTGGAGAAGGAGCAGGTAGGTGTGGCGCAGGCCCAAACAAATTTTGAAAATGTATTGCGGAATTTAAAGCTGGAATTCCGGAACCGGCTCAGTGAGCTTGAATTCACCCAGCAACAATCACAGGTTTACCAACGCGAGCTCCATCATTTCCAGCAACTGCTGCATGCCTATGGGCGCGGAGTAGAAGCGGGGCACGCAAGCCCGGGTTCCTATCTACGATTGCAGGCTTTTGAAATCGCGCTGTTGCAATCCATCAACGCGGTTAAGGAAGAGAACCTGCATGCTCAGCGCGCGGTGAAAGCGCTCATGGGTATCGCGGCACCCTACGAGGTGAAGCTTATTGACGAGCCGTCGCCGCTTCCGTTTCCGGTAGATTCGTTGCGGAACCTTGACATAGGTACACTTATCAGCTTGGCCCAGGAGAGTCATCCGGAATTGAAGGCAGCTGAATTGGAAATGGTTTACGCCGATAAGTGGCTGGCTGCTGAACGGGCTCAGCGTGTGCCGGATGTGGCCGTAGCAATAAATTACGACCGCGGGGGAAACATTATGCGTGATTTTGTGGGATTGAATGTATCCATGGAACTTCCGTTGTTTAATCGAAACCAAGGGCATATTAAAGTCGCCCGGATAGCACAGGAGCAGGGCGAGATAAACCTGCAACAGAAACGAAATGAAACGACCAACAGCATTGTACAGGCATGGCAAGAGCTACTGATTACACTGGACTACTATGAAAAACTAGCTAGTGGATTTGAGGAACGGATTGACGCGATGCTGGCGGCGTACCACCGCAGTTTCGCAAATGACGATATTAGCCTGCTTGAATACCTGGACTTTCTGGAAACATACCTTTCCAATAAAACAGCCACAATGGAAACCAGAAAGCAGGTGCAACAGCGGTATGAAGCATTGAACTATGCGATCGGCCGTCAGGTAGCCGCTATACCGGCGAAATAGCCTATATCTTTCGTATTACCAACAATTAAGCGATATGAAGCATCACATCATACTTTATTTCGGCTGTGTCGGAATAATAGCCGCTTCCTGCAGTCCGCGGGAGGTGATGATCCAGGAATCGTTAAGAGATTTTTGCCTTAACGATGAATTGCGGGAACGTATCCGGGTAGACTCGGTATACGAGCAGCCGGTTACCCAGCACGTTAACCTGACCGGAGAAATTACCTATAGCCCTGATGGGGTGGTCCGGTTTGTTTCACTGGTGGAAGGGGTCACTGCGGAAGCACATTTTTCACTTGGTGATTTCGTGAAGAAAGGAGCGGTGCTGGCTGCCATAAAAAGTCCGGAATTAAGTGCGTTGCTGGCGGAGCGGCAGGGCCTCAGGGCCCGCGCCCAGCTGGTGGACCATGAATTGCTGGCTGCCGCACGTATGTATGAGGATAAACTCGTTGCTGCACGCGACTTGCTGGAAGCCCGGTCGGAAAAGGAGCGTTTAACCATCCAACTAGCTAATATCGAGTCAACCCTGGCATTATTCCATCCCAATGAAGCGAAAGGAACCTTTGAAATTTTAGCGCCTAAAAGCGGTTATATTGTTGATAAACAGTTGAATTCAGGGGCGCCGTTTAATAGCGGCGATAACCTATTTACCCTATCTGACCTGAACGAAATCTGGGTAATGGTAAACGTGTATGCAACAGATATGCAGTTTGTAAAGCCGGGAATGGAAGTTGGCATCCAAACATTGGCATATCCCGGGGAAACCTTTCACGGTCGGATCTCGACTTTATCGCCGGTTTTTGACAGCGATGAACGGGTACTAAAAGCCCGGGTGGTGCTGGAGAATCCCGGATTGCGCCTTAAACCCGGGATGTCCGCCGATATTGCGGTTGAACGCCGCACCGGACAGCAGGCGGTGGCCATCCCCGTAGGGGCGGTTGTTTTCGATGATAATCAGTATTTCGCGGTTGTCTATGCGGGCGATTGTAAACTGCAGGCCAAACTTATTTCCATTCTGGCCAAAGACGGGAACATGTATTTTGTTGACGGGGGAATTAACGCGGGAGACCAGGTGGTGACCCAGAATCACCTGCTTGTATACGAGAAAATTAAAGCATTGCCATAACGATGAAAAAACTTGTTCAGCAGCTGGTTTCCTTTTCGCTGCAAAATACATTTATTGTATTTTTCTTTACCGCGCTTTTATTAGGTGTGGGTATTTATTCGCTAATACGCACGCCTATAGAGGCTTTTCCTGACGTTACCAATACGCGTGCGCGGATTATTACACAATGGCCGGGTCGGAGTGCTGAGGAGGTGGAGAAATTCATCACGCTGCCTATCTCCAAAGAAGTAAACACGATACCGCGCAAGGCCGAGGTACGTTCCATCTCGCTATTTGGCCTTTCCGTAGTTACGGTGATTTTTGAAGATGGCGTGGATGATTTTTTTGCACAGCAATACACGGCTAACCGGCTGCAGGGCATTGACCTTCCCGAAGGCGCCGCCGCTTCCATTGAACCTCCATCGGGTGCTACAGGTGAAATTTTCCGGTATGTAGTAAAGGGTGAGCTGCCCATTCGGGAAATAACCGCAATACAGGATTGGGTGATCGAGCGTGAACTACTGTCTGTCCCGGGCGTTGCAGATGTGGTGAGTTTTGGAGGTGAGGAGAAGATTTATGAAATTAAAATTAATCCGACGGAGCTGGTCAATTATGACCTGTCGCCGTTGGATGTATACGAAGCGGTAAGCCGGAGTAATATCAATGTAGGTGGAGACGTCATCCAACGCGGAGATCAGGCGTATGTCGTTCGTGGTATTGGCCTGCTTGATAAGGTAGAAGACATCCAGAATATCCTGATTACAGTGAAGGGCAGCACACCGATTTTGGTGAAGCACGTAGCTGAGGTGGTGATTGGTGCTAAACCCCGGCTGGGGCAGGTAGGGTTACAGGAGGATAATGATCTGGTAGAAGGTGTCGTAATTATGCTGCGTGGCGAAAACCCGGGAGAAGTTATTACCAGACTGAAAGAAAAAATTACCGAGCTGAATGAACGCGTGCTACCGGTAAATGTTCGGATCGAGCCTTTTATCGACCGTACGGAGCTGGTAAATGCCACGGTGAGTACCGTAAGCCGAAACCTCGTGGAAGGTATTGTGCTTGTTTCGGCAATCGTGTTTGTCTTTCTTTTTAACTGGCGCACGACGGTAATTGTGGCTTCGGTGATCCCATTGTCATTTCTCTTTGCCGTAACTATGCTGCGTATCCAGGGGCTTCCGGCGAATCTGATTTCGATGGGTGCGCTGGATTTCGGGCTGTTGCTGGAAGGCACGCTTGTGATTGTGGAAGCAGTGTTTGTGGGCATGCGAAAACGTGCAGCATGGATGGGAATGGAACGTTTTAATCAATCATTGAAACTGGGGGTTATTAAGCAAAGCGTAACCAGTGTAGCGACCTATGTGTTTTTCGCCCAATTAATCCTGATCGTTGCCCTACTGCCCATTTTTTCTTTCCAGAAGGTAGAAGGTAAAATGTTTGCCCCGCTTGCTTTTACCCTGGGATATGCACTGCTGGGGTCACTTATCCTGAGTCTGACCTATGTGCCGGCTATGTGTAAGGTCTTGTTGCGGCGCAATATCCGGGAAAAGGAGAACTGGGTAGCCGGACTGTTTATCCGGATGGCAACGGGCCTGTTCAATTGGGGACACCGGCATAAGCGCACAGTAAGCTATGGATTTTGCGCCCTGTTTGTGCTTTGCATTGCCCGATTCCTGTTTTATGGTTCGGAATTTATCCCCAGCCTCAATGAAGGTGCAATTTACGTGCGTGCAACCCTGCCGAATAGCGTGCACCTGGAGGAATCGGTTCGTCTGGCACAGGAAATGCGTCAGCAACTGCGCGATTTTAAAGAAGTTAAGTTTGTGATGAGTCAGGCAGGAAGGCCGAACGATGGTACCGATCCCACAGGCTTCTTTAATATTGAATTTCATATCCAGCTATACCCGGAATCCGAATGGCCGGAAAACATCAGTAAAGCCGAGCTGCTGAGCCGGATGCGGGCCGCACTGGAGACTTATCCCGGCATTAACTTTGGGTTCAGCCAGCCGATCCAGGATAATGTGGAGGAATACGTGGCCGGGGTGAAGAGTTCATTGGTAGTCAAGATTTTCGGGGACGATCTTTATGAGCTGGAAAACTACGCAGGACAGGTCAGGAATGTTTTGGAGGGGGTTAACGGCATCGAGGACCTTAATGTGTATAAGAACATTGGTCTGCCCGAACTGCGTATCCAATTGCATGACCATAAAATGGCGCGATATGCCGTAAATACTGCAGATGTACAGGCAGTAGTGGCAATGGCGATCGGTGGTCAGTCTGCCACGCAGTTTTATGAAGATGAACGTATATTCGACGTTCGGCTACGCTTTCAGCAGGCCTATCGTAACGATGAAGAGAAGATTGGGAACATCTTGATACCCACTATGGAAGGCAAGAACGTGCCACTGCGTGAAATAGCTACTATCGGATTCCACACAGGTCCAGCGTTTATTTACCGTGAAGGAAACAGCCGCTACATCGGGGTAGGATTCAGCATTGCCGGACGGGACATGGGCAGTACCATCGCGGAAGCACAGGCTAAAGTGAGCCAGGCGATAAACCTACCGAAGGCAAATCGGATGGAATGGTCCGGCGAATTTGAAAGTAAGGAACGCGCGACGCGGCAGCTGGCATTCGTCGTGCCCGTAGTGCTGGTCCTTATTCTCTTCCTGTTGTATTTTAATTTTGGCAACTACCGTGATACTTTAGTGGCTGTCTGTACAATTCCCTTTGCCTTCATAGGCGGATTTATTTCGCTTTGGGCTACGGGTACGGCGTTCGGCATTTCTGCCGGCATCGGGTTTATCATTCTTTTTGGTGTCAATACCATTAATGCCATTATCCTCATTGCTGTAATGAAGGAAAATCTTAGAAAGAAGATGCCTTTAGCCCAGGCAATCAGTAAGGGGGTAAACAGCCGTATACGGCCTATTGTCATGATTGCCCTGATGGGATCCATGGGTTTACTGCCTGCGGCGATGTCGACGGGAATGGGGTCGGAAATCCAGAAACCATTGGCCATCATGATCGTAGGCGGACTTCAGGTATGCATGGTACTTTCGTTCACTGTGCTTCCCCAACTGTTTTACTGGGCATACAGAAAGGAAAAAGAAATTGCCCGCAAATAAAGGTAATCTCGGATATTCGATTAACTTTGTGTACCTAACTGAATCAAAATGATGGTACACCGTTTGTTCTTTAGCCTATTAAGTACTGTACTTTTATTAAGCAGCTGCGCTTCCCAAAGCGAGACAGAAAACCGTAATATCCTGGCAATTGAATGGGAAGTTGCTGAGGTCCGCCATGCGGGCGGTAATGAAACACTATCGCTGCTGACAATTAAGAATACCTCAGCCGATACGCTGCATGGTGCCGGTTGGGCGATTTACTTCAATGGCTTTGGTGGACAGGTTTCCGGTGCGGATAGTGCGGTTGCTAAAATTGAGCGGGTTAACGGTGATTTCTTTACGTTGCAGCCGCTGGCCGGCTGGCGGTCTTTGCCACCCGACTCTGCGATACAGCTCCATATCCTGACCCGTATATTGCGGAATATGACCGATGTTCCGACCGGTTTTTATCTGGTTTCGGAACGTCATCCCGAAGGAATTGATTTGCCTTTTTCAGTGAAGCCATATCCACAGGCGGACAGCCTGGAAATGGAACTGGCGAAACGGACATTTATACAGAACGAACGTATCATTGATTTACCGCAGGAAGAGCTGCCGCCTGTACTCCCTACGCCGCTGGATTATACGCTCACTTCGGACACGTTTAAACTGAATGCCTCCGCGATCATCATTCCGGACGCAGGTTTCGGGCAGGAAGCGGGATACCTGCAGGCGGAATTGGCCAAGGTACTGACTACCGCCCCTGGCCTGGGTGAGAAGGCCGGGGGAGGGGGCGCTATACATATTCGCCAAAAAGAGATGCCCGAAGAGGAGGGATATGAATTAACCATTGATGCTTCCGGGGTCCGGATCGAGGCAGCAACGCCTGTGGGAGCATTTTATGGCATCCAGTCATTAAAACAGCTGATTCCGCCACAATTATGGAAAGCAAAGCAATCTGCCATATCACTCCCTGGAGTACGTATTACTGACGCTCCGCGTTTTGGACACCGTGCTGTAATGCTCGATGTGGCGCGTAACTTTCAGTCGAAAGAGCAAGTATTGAAAATACTGGACCTACTGTCGGCTTATAAGGTAAATGTGATGCACTTCCACCTCAATGAAGATGAAGCGTGGCGGCTGGAAATTCCAGGGTTGCCCGAACTGACAGAAGTAGGCAGCCAACGCGGGCATACACTGGATGACGCACAGCACCTGATGCCATCTTATGGGTCTGGTCCGGGCACCACCAATGCTGCAGGAAGCGGTTTTTATAGCCGATCGGAATTTATTGATATTTTGCGCTACGCCACAGCACGGCATATTCGCGTCATCCCGGAAATCGAAACGCCGGGCCATGCCCGTGCGGCAATCAAGTCTATGGATGCCCGGTACGCCCGGTACATGGCAAAAGGTGATACTGCTGCGGCAAAACAATACCTGCTGCGCGACTTGGATGACCGCTCCGAATACCGGTCGGTGCAGCACTGGAACGATAACGTCATTAATGTGGCATTGCCATCTACGTACGCCTTCCTGGAAAAGGTAACCGACGAACTGATGGCCATGTACACCGAAGCAGGTGCGCCGCTTCAGACCATACATTTCGGCGGAGATGAGGTGCCGGCAGGCGTATGGGAAAAATCACCGGCTGCCCGCCAGCTGATTGCGGGGTCGGACGTAAAAAACATAGACGAACTTTGGCATTACTATTTCGGACATATCAATCGCATGCTTAAGTCGCGTGGCCTTTATCTATCCGGCTGGGAGGAAATCGGCATGAAAAAGGCGATGGTCAACGGCCGGTCGCGAATGGTCGTGGAACCGAGGTTTGCCGGTGAGCATTTTCATGTAGACGTCTGGAATAACCTAGGCGGTAATATGGACCTGGCTTATCGGCTGGCGAATACAGGCTACAAGGTTGTGCTCACTAACGTAACCAATTTTTATTTTGACTTGGCTTATAACACCAGTTTCTATGAACCGGGACAATACTGGGGTGGTTATGTTAATCTGGAAAAACCTTTCCGTTTCATTCCTTTCAACTATTACCGCAGTCAGTTTGATGACAGCACGGGAGAATTGGTTGACCCGTCGCGTTTCACAAGCATGGAACGGCTGACACCGGCAGGCAGAGCCAATATTGTCGGTATTCAGGCGCCTCTCTGGAGTGAGAAGATCACGACGGTCGAGCGGATGGAATACCTGCTACTGCCGAAGTTTTTCGGACTAGCCGAACGGGCCTGGGCGGCGGATCCGCAGTGGGCCAATACGGGCGATGGGTCGAAGACTGATGCGACCTACCAACATGCTTGGTCGGTATTCCTGAATACACTGGGAAAGCGCGAGTTGCCAAGGATTGCGAATTATGCAGGGGGGTTCCAGTACCGGGTTCCGACAGCAGGTGTTGTGGAACGCGACGGGAAACTTCATGCCAACGTGCAGTTTCCCGGATTTACCATCCGGTATACCACTGATGGCAGCGAGCCTAACGCACAAAGCCCTGTATATGAGCAACCGGTTACGGCATCCGAAACAGTGGCCTTCCGGATATTTGATGCGGAGGGCAGGGGTGGCCGCACTGTGTATTGGCACACCGGCCTAACACGCTAAAACAATCCGATCTGACCATTACCGTCGATTTGGATGTCGTCCGGGTTGGTAATTTCAAAATCGATATCGGAAGGCTTTTTGTCTTTCGCGGTCTTGTTTTCGGTTTCTGACGACTTTTCATCTGCAGCTGGCCCGGCATCCGGTGCCTCAATTTTTGCGGAGGCTTCGATTTCTCCCGTTTTGGTTTCGATAGCTCCGGTTTCAGGTACCGCTACTGCTTTTTGTCCGGTGGAGGGTTCCGCTGGATCGGAAGGAGTTTCTGTTGCGGAACTTCCATTACGTATGGCGGGTACACTATTGTCTTTGTTTTCGGCTTCAGCAGCATCAGCTGCTGTTTCGGTCGTTCCATCCGTCGCATTCGTTCCCTGATTTTCGGGGGACGTCACTTTTTCTTCCGCACTCCGTAACGAAACCTGCTTCACTTCATGGGGAGTCAGTCGGTTGCCCTGGGCCCGCATTCCTTTTACATCCACAATCTCTGCCAGGTTCTGTTCGATGGTCTCCGGTGTCTGTGATTTTCCTTTCAGGATGTCTACGCGTACCAGCGGCATTGCGGCAGCAGTAATGAGGACAAGTCGCGATCCGGGCTCTTCGTTGATAATGGATATCCGTTTCCCGATGGGTGCTTCGTCAAACACGAACCGTTTTACATAGTATAGACCTGACTTTCCATCGCGGTGAACGGCACTGTAAACCTGTTGTCCGTTATATTGCTCAATGCGGATCATATGGTCATCAAAGTGATTACTCAGATCGAAGCTGCTCAATGCATAGGTGCCGTCGGCCATGACGGTCAGCAGTTTATCTTCGCCGTCGAATTCACCAAGGTATTGGCCGCGGCCATCGACGTTGAGTCGTTTTAGTACGTCATCGAACCATATTTTCCGTCCAGACAGCGTAGAAATACCCCTGCTTTTCAAAATCACCTTTTTTACCGGATACTTCGTAATGATATTTCCCTGGGAACTCCGCCCTTTAATGGCGATTTCCGAAAAATCAACGTCGAATTGTAGCTTGCGGAGCTTTGAGTGCGGCTTTAACTGTATGTTTACCACTTCGGCTTCCCCATTCGGGTTGGCGGTAAAATACAGCACTCGGGAACCTTTATTTCCTTTGGTAAGATCGTATTCCTTGTCGCGCGTAACCCCCATAATAGAAAAACGCTTGATATAGGATACGCCCGATTTGGCGTCGCGATAGATCAAATTATAGACGGTCCGGTCATCTCCTTTTTTGAATACCGCTACGTGGATGATGTCTTTGCCCACGAAAACCTTATCCTGTATTTTAGTTACCAGGCACTGACCGTCGCCCCGGAACACGATGATGTCATCCAGATCGGAGCAATCGCCAACATACTCATCTTTGCGCATACCGGTGCCGATGAATCCATCTTCCCGGTTAACATAAAGCTTGACATTGGCGAGGGCCACCTGTGCAGCTTCCACGCGGTCAAAAGCCCGCAGTTCAGTTTTCCGCTCCCGGCCCTTACCGTATTTTTCGCGGAGCTTTTCGAACCAGGCAATAGCGTATTCTGTCAGGTGCCGTAAATGATGGCGTACCTTTTTGATTTCCTCTTCCAGTGCGGCCATTTGCTCATCGGCTTTCTTCACATCGAAACGCGTAATACTGCTCATTGGCTTTTCGATCAGCTTCTTATAATCTTCGGGTAGAATTTCGCGGTAGAACTGAGGAAAGAAGGGCGTAAATAAGCGGGTGAGTACCTGCACTACTGTTTCAAAATCGCCGGAATTTTCATAGTCCGGATGCTTGTACATTCCTTCCTGGATAAATAATTTGAGGAGGCTGCTGAAAAAGATCCTTTCCTGCAATTCATTGAGCCGGATTTCCAGTTCCTGTTTTAACAGGCTCTTGGTTTGCTTGGTGTTCTCAATCAGTATATCGTTTACGCTCATGAACTGCGGCTTCTCCTTGCGGATTACGCAGGTATTCGGTGAAATGGAAACCTCGCAGGAAGTAAATGCGTACAGCGCGTCAATGGTTACGTCGGGAGAGATGCCTGGGGCAAGGTGGATAATGATTTCCACGTCTTTGGCCGTATTATCCTCAATCTTTTTGATTTTGATCTTGCCCTTTTCGTTGGCCGTTACAATGCTGTCGATCAGTCCGCCAGTGGTAGTCCCAAACGGGATTTCGGTAATGGCCAGTATCTTTTTGTCACGCTCTTCTATTTTTGCGCGGATCCGTATTTTCCCGCCGCGCTGCCCTTCGTTATATGTTGAGCAATCGGCCATACCGCCGGTCGGAAAATCGGGTAATAAGTTGGGTCTTCCGCCCTGCAATACCTCAATGGAAGCGTTGATCAGCTCAATGAAATTGTGCGGCATGATCTTGGTGGCCAGGCCTACGGCGATACCTTCGGCGCCCTGCGCGAGCAGCAGCGGGAATTTGACCGGAAGCGTTACCGGTTCCTTGTTGCGTCCATCATAACTGAGCTGCCAATCGGTAGTATCCGGATTGAAAACCACGTCATTGGCAAATTTGGACAGACGCCCCTCGATGTACCGCGATGCCGCAGCCGAATCGCCGGTCACCGGATCACCCCAGTTACCCTGACAATCTATCAGCAGGTTTTTCTGACCAATCTGTACCATGGCGTCGCCGATGGACGCATCGCCATGCGGATGGTATTTCATGGTATTGCCGATGACGTTGGCGGCCTTGTTATACCGCCCGTCATCCATTTCTTTTAAGGAATGCATAATGCGGCGCTGCACGGGCTTAAATCCGTCATTGATATGCGGCACAGCACGGTCAAGAATCACGTAGGAGGCATAGTCCAGAAACCAGTTTTCGTATAGACCCGACAGCGGGACGGTTTGGCTACTGCCCAGTTGTGTGTCTTCGGGATGTTGGTTTTCTTCGGGTATGGAATTCGTTTCGTCGCTCATGAAATCTCCGCAATAAAAGCAATGTTACCTTCTAAATAAATAGGCCAAAACGTGTTGGTGGCTTCAGCCGATCTGCCGTAAAAATACGAATCCATTTGGTTTCTGCCAAAGGTGGTAAAGGGTGGTCAGCTCTCTGTTATCCGAAACAAAGATACTTCAATTCCGTATACTCGTCGAGTCCATGTTTGGATCCTTCGCGGCCGATTCCGGATTGTTTAATGCCGCCAAAGGGAGCTACTGCATTGGAAAGTAACCCGGTATTCACACCCACCATGCCTGCTTCCAGCGCCTCGGATACCCGCCAGCAACGGTTTACATCGCGACTGTAAAAATAAGCTGCTAATCCAAATTCGGTGTTATTGGCCAATGCAATCCCCTGTTCTTCCGTTTTAAATCGGAATAATGCACATACGGGTCCAAATGTCTCTTCACGGGCGATGTATGCATCCTTTGGCACATCGGCAAGCACCGTCGGTTGGAAAAAGAGGTCCTTTTTCGCTTTTCCACCCGTCAGCAGCATGGCACCCTTTGTGAGCGCATCCGCTACATGTGCCTTTACCTTTTCCAGGCCCTTTTGATTGATAAGCGGACCTACCTGAACGCCTTCTTCCAAGCCGTTCCCCACCCGGAGCTTTTTAACTGCCGCGGTCAATTTTTTGGCGAAGGCATCAAATATACCGTCTTGTACCAGAAATCGATTTACGGATACGCAGGTCTGGCCGGAATTGCGGAATTTACCGGCAATGGCACCGTTGATCGCGGCGTCGATATCGGCATCATCAAATACGAGAAATGGTGCGTTGCCGCCGAGTTCCAGCGATACTTTTTTGATGGTGCCGGCGGCCTGCTCCATCAACTGGCGGCCTACGGCTGTAGAGCCGGTGAATGAGATTTTCCGGACTTTTTCGTTAGTGGTTAATTCCTTTCCCATGCCATTGCTGTCTTTGCCGGTGATCACATTGAATACTCCGGGGGGGAAACCGGCTTTGTCGGCAAGTACCGCCAGCGCCAGTGCGGTCAGCGGTGTTTCAGATGCCGGCCGCAACACGGCGGTACAGCCGCTGGCCAATGCAGGTGCAACTTTCCGGGTAATCATGGCCAGCGGGAAGTTCCAGGGTGTAATGGCGGAAACTACACCCACGGGCTGGCGGATCGTGACGAGTCGCTGGCCGGCTTTGGGCGCGGGGATGGTTTCGCCATATGCCCGCTTGGCCTCTTCAGCAAACCATTCTACAAAGGAGGCACCATAGTCCACCTCAGTAAGGCTTTCAGCAAGGGGTTTCCCACTTTCCAGGGTCATAATCCGGGCGAGTGCCTCTTTATGCTGGGTAATTAAAACATACCACTGATATACAACCGCACTGCGTGCGGCAACGGGAGTATCACGCCATGCCGGCCAGGCGTCGTATGCCTGATCGATGGCCTTTTTACAGGCAGTGGCATCCAGGTCAGGTACCGACCCGATGGTCGACCCGTCGGCCGGATTAATGACGTCAAACTGTTTTTTACCGCGGAGGAATTTTCCGTTAATATAGGCTTTGTCGGTAATGAGCTGGTTTTGCATGTTAAAAAAATATAATGTCTGTTGATAATACACAAACAACTGATATACCCAACGGTTTTGTTTTGCCTGTGGCGGTCATTTCCAGGGGGGCTATCCACAGCTCGTTTATTTTACTATTTTTGATGCGTAGCAGATTAATGCCGGCTATATTGGTGCTTTTCATTCCATAAATTTAGGAAAGTTGATCAGAAATACAACGATATTATTCTTGTTGCGGTTTGTCCGGATGGGGTTGTCGGTGTTTGGCCTTTCGCTGGCAGCCCGCTATTTTGGGATTTCACTGGAACGGGATGTTTGGCTGCTGGCGTTAAATTTTATTGTGGTGGCTGAAGCCATGGTGTGGGGCCCCGTCAATGAAACTTTCCGCGCCAAGTTTGTAATACTTAAGGAGGAACTTGGTGAACAGGCAGTGCTTAACAAAACGAAATCGCTGCTGCTACTGACCGCCATGTTATCGGCGGTGTTGGTTGGTATGGTGATGCTGCTACGCGTTCCAATCGCGAAGTTGCTGGCTCCCGGATTTGAGGGAGAACAACTCCAATTTCTTTCGCTCATGCTGCTGGTGCTTACACCGTCATTACTGTTCAACCAATTCAGTCATATTGGGATTAGTGTACTTAATGCCTATGAGTCTTATTTCCTGCCGGAAATTACGAGTTCGGTCGCCGCACTCGTCAATATCGCGTCCCTGCTGTTTTTGGCGCCCTATATAGGTGTTTTTTCGTTGCTGGTTGCATATTATTTCGGGCTTATCCTGATGCTTATCCTGGTTATCCGCCAGTTGAGACGAAAAAAGATCGCGATTTTCAGTGGATTCAACCAGACCCGGATGAGCGACTTTATGCCCTTTTTTTTATATGCCCTACCCTTTTTCGTGCCTTACTTTTTTGTTCAGCTGAACCTGGTGATTGAAAAATCGCTAGGTAATTTACTGGGGGAAGGTACGGTGTCAGTAATGGATTATTCGCGCAAATTTATCGATATCCCCATGCAGGTAATGTCGAGCGTCATGCTGACATTGTTGGTTCCCATTCTGTCTTCCCGGTTTGCAAAGAAGGACCGGACAGGTTTTTTGCAGGAGTTTAGACAGGTATTCCAGCTCGGATTATTGGTTGTAGCATTTATTATTGCTTTTTTTTCTACGTCGGCACGTGAACTGATTACGCTGATCTTATATCACGGGGACCTGATCACGCCGGATGCGGTAACCCTGATCAGCGAACTGTCCGTATATTATGCATGGTCTTCGCTCGTGATTTTTACGTACCTTATTTTTGGATTGGCACTGCTATCCGCTAACCAGGGCTGGATATATGCGGTACTGGGCGTGATTCCACAGCTTCTGATGATTGCGCTGAATTTCCTTTTTTATCGGGAGTGGGGCGTGTACGTATTTCCTATTTCTTTACTGCTGAGCCATATTCTGTCGGCCGTTATTATGTTCCTGAAGTTTCCGGGTGACAATCGTAGGTTGATTATGCCTGCTATCCGATACATGGGAATACTCGTTTTATTGGTGTTATTGTCTAAATTGGCAATAACCCAATTGGGAATGCAGTCGCAACATCCTATTTTTGCGATCATTTGTCACTTAGCCGTTATCGGGCTGGTTTTTTTGCTCCTCATGTTAATTTTCCGTGCGGAAGAACTGGCATACTTGAAAAAAGGCTGGAGAAATGTGCTGCAATATGGACGAAAATAAGCGATTTTCTGAAGATTTAACGGTTTCTTTTATTATCGTTAACTATCGGACACCCGAATTGGTACTCCAGTGTATCCAATCTATCCGACAATATTGCCATACACTACCGCATGAAATAATCGTTGTTGATAATCATTCACAGGATCATTCTATTGCGGCACTATCGTCATGCACGGGTATCCAATTGTTGCAAAATGATGCCAATATTGGTTTTGCCGGAGCAAATAACCGAGGTGCAGCCGTGGCAATAGGTAAATATTTTTACCTATTGAATTCGGATACCTACCTATTAGATGATGCGGCCTCAGTGCTTGTTGATTACATGGAGGATGAAAAGCATGCAGACGTTGCGATCTGCGGTACGGATTTACTCGACGCGGATGGCAATAAACAGGCGTCGTATGGAAACTTTCCCTCTGTTTCTGAGTTGCTTTTTCAGTTTGGAATGGGTCGTGTATTTAGGGGATATTATGCTACACACCTGTCGCAGGGGGTTGTATGCCGTTTCAATATATCGCAAGCGGTCGACTTTGTTTCCGGTGCTTCCATGTTTGTCCGGGCGGAGATATATCGTCAGCTAAATGGACTGGATGAAGATTATTTTCTTTATTTTGAAGAAACAGATTTTGCCTTCCGGGCACAGCGGCTTGGATGGAGAACCATGTTGCTTCCTGAGGTGCAGGTGGTGCATCTGGAAGGAGGATCCCAATCGGCGGCAAATTACTTTATCAAACTGGCGCGTTTCACCAAAGGGAAATTTTTGTTTTTTAAGAAGCATAAAAGCCAGATTACTATTTTTTTTGTGCGGATATTGCTGCTATTACGTCTATTTTTGGCGGGCTTGCGTCGCTGGGATAAGCAATATTTTAGATTAATGTGTCGCATAGCCAAAGCCTGAGGGGCAATTTCGCATGGACGGCACATCTCACAGGAAATGATAATGGATAAGCGAAATTACCAAAAGACATATTGCAGCGAATCTGTTCTGTTTGCACTTCGTGTAAAAATGATGGAAATATGGGTATAATAAATACCCATAAAAGACAAGTGATTTTCGGATGAAAAAAATTTTAATAGTATTTGGCACCAGACCCGAAGCAGTAAAAATGGCCCCGGTAGTTAAAGCGCTCCAGCGCTATCCGGACCGGATTGACCTAAAGGTGTGCGTAACAGCACAGCATCGGGAAATGTTGGATCAAGTGCTCCGTTTTTTTGAGCTTGTTCCTGATTTTGACCTTGACTTGATGCGCCATAATCAGGACTTGTATGAATTGACTTCGGATATCCTGCTGGGGTTAAAGGGAGTATTGCAGCAGTTTGCCCCCGATATGGTGCTGGTACACGGTGATACCACCACTTCCTCCGTTACTGCGCTGGCGGCGTACTATGCGAAGATTCCGGTCGCCCACGTAGAAGCCGGATTACGCACATACGATCTGTATGCGCCGTTTCCGGAAGAAGTAAACCGACAATTGACCGGACGAATAGCAAATCTACATTTTGCCCCTACAGATTTTGCGAAGCATAACTTATTGAATGAACACGTTCCTGAATCAGCTATCCATGTGACAGGTAACACGGTGATCGATGCATTATATTGGGCCAGGGAACGCCTGAATCGCTATTCAGATGAGGAGATTCGTGCCCTACAATCTACGGTCAATCTACAAAAGAAGCTGATTCTGGTAACTGCCCATCGTCGGGAAAATCAGGGTGAAGGCATGGCGAATATCTGCAATGCACTCCGTGAGATCGCTAGCCGAAATGAGGTAGAAGTAGCTTTCCCAGTACATTTGAATCCCAGTGTACGCGGACCGGTGTACGATCGTTTGAGCGGTGTTCCGAATATCAAATTGCTTCCACCGCTGGGGTATCCAGCGTTTACGTGGCTGATGATCCAATCATACATTATCATTACAGATAGTGGAGGGATACAGGAAGAAGCTCCAGGGCTTGGAAAACCAGTATTGGTGATGCGTAATGTAACGGAGCGACCGGAGGCAGTAGATGCAGGCGTAGTTAAATTAGTAGGCACTGATAAGGCACGCATTATTCAGGAAACAGAAAGATTAATCCAGGATCCTGCCGTTTACGCCATCATGTCTCAGGCAGCAAATCCGTATGGCGATGGTAAGAGTGCGCTGCGCATTGCCGAAACACTGCTGAACAGTGGACAATAAACGGAAAAGATATGATATTGATATTGGCTGATTTTCCGAATGAAAAAAACCGACATGAAGGAATGGCCCAGCGTATACTGGCAATAGACCAGCAGATACGGGCCGTTGATCGCAAGTACCTGTTTGTATCGCACCGGCGTTTTTTTCGAAGTGTAGCTGAGCCTGTTGCCGAGCGGGCTATCCAGTATCGATATAATCTTTTTCGCCATTTTTTTTTAATCCTCAAGCAGCTGCGAAGCGCACAGGCCATTTACATCCATTCCGTTATTAATCTACTTCCGATTTTACCACTATTCCCTTTTCTAAGCAAAAAGACATTTGTCATATTAGACGCCCATGGTGTAGTGCCTGAAGAACAACAGCTTGCAGGGCGTCGATTTAAAAGTTGCCTGTACGCGTTGGTGGAACGGATGGCCATTATGAGGGTAAATCTAGTGTTGGTCGTCACGGGAGCCATGGAAACGTATTTTCGGAAGAAATATCCGCAATCGTCACCGGTGTATGTACGTTATGGGATTTTCCCAGCACACCTGGACTCAGCGATGCCGCTGACCCCAGGTGAAGGTATCGCCGATGATGGGTTAGTAAGGGTTATTTACAGTGGGAATTTGCAGTCGTGGCAAAATATTGATCTTATGATCCAATTGATTAAAGCAAACCAGGACGACCGTATCCGGTATGATATCCTTACCGGCGAACCGATAGCGATGAAAAAACGGTTAGCAGCGGAAGGAGTTGCTCTGCCTAATGTGCATGTACAAACGGTAACCCCATCGGAGCTGGGGGACTATTACCGGGCGGCCCATTATGGAATCGTGCTGCGCGACGATATTCCGGTCAACCGGGTAGCCTGTCCTACCAAACTGGTGGAATACCTGTATTATGGTATGATCCCCATTGTGAAAAGTGTGCATATTGGTGACTTTGCCACAATGGGTTATGAATACCTGACCTACGAATCATTTTCTTCACAGGTTGTTGCAAGAAAAAGTGAAGTGAACCAGGCCGTGGCCCGGAAAATGATTGAACAACATCGGCAAATAGACCTTAAAACGATTTTAACCAGCAAGTAAATGACACAACCGGCAGTGGAAATACTCATGGCCACCTATAATGGTGCAGCCTATATTGAGGAACAGATCCGGTCCTTACAGGCCCAGACATTTTCCCGTTGGCGGTTGTTGATCCACGATGACGGCTCTACTGATACAACAACTGATATCGTGGCCGGTTTCTGTAAACAGGACGATCGGATCCGAATGTTATCGGATAATGTAAACGGTGTTGGAGCAGCACGTAACTTTTTACACCTTTTGGCACATACAGACGCTGACATTGTCATGCTGTGCGATCAGGATGACAGCTGGTTGCCAGAAAAGATTGAGACCATGTTGTCCGCGTTAACAACAACGGATGGCCCTGCATTGGTTTATGCGAATGCTTATTACCTGAATAACGAACGGGTTATCAGGCGGCAGGTAACGCGGTTGCATCCGACTGCGCTCGACGATTTCTTGTTTCTTAATGCCGGTATCCAAGGTTGCTCAATGATGCTGAACCGAGAATTGATTAATATACTCGGAAAGCCCCCGGCGACTGTGGCGATGCACGATCACCTGATTACCTTGGGTGCATTATGTTTCGGTCAGCTTCGGTATATTGATAAGGTATTGATGCTGTACCGGCAACATGGAGACAATGTGACTGCACACCATGTAAATCGTTGGAAGCAAGCAAAAAGGTGGTTTTTTACCGATGAATGTGTGGTAGATCGCCGTCATTTCGACGCTGTATATGCTTTTTATCAACATTATAAAGATCAACTGGATGATAGCCAACGGCGGGTATTCAAAGAATATTTTAAATTTGTAATGAGCGCAGGTTTGCCCGAGCGACTCCGGATCATCCGGCGTAACCGGTTTAGTCTGGGAGGTAATCAGGCGATACTGTTGGTGAAGACACTGTTGAGAAAAACGATAGCTGAACGATAATTCGAGATGGTCTATTATTATATCCTCGTTTTCTTTTCTGCAGCCATGGTCGTGTTCGACTTCGTGAAGGATCGTCATATCCAGCTGGTTTTCTTCGTTCTGCAATGCTTGGCGCTGACGCTATTCGCGGGACTTCGGGCTGTAGGTGTAGATAATGACAGCCTGAATTACTGGGATGCGTTTCAGCAGGCTGGGGGATTGTCGTGGGAGGAATTATGGCTGGGTGATTACACCTCTTCTATTGAACGCGGATATATGCTATTGAATAAGTTGGTTAGCTCGGCAGACATGGGTATCCATGTGGTCTTTATGGCGATGGCGGTTATGACCGGTCTTGTCAACTATACACTCATTTTCAAAAAAAGCCCTTTCCCGTTTACCTCCTTATTGATCTATGTAGGGTTCTTTTTTTTTTATCGGGACTTCACACAGATTCGCTATGCGTTAGCGGCCGGTATCGGGATGTGGGCGATATTCCTGTTTTTGGAAAAACATTACTGGCGTTCGTTCTTATTGGTCATTGTATTTGCCTTTATTCATAGTGCTGTACTGATCGTATTGCCCTTTATGCTGGCATTTGCAGTATTCCGCAATCGGTTCGTTTATTTTTTGCTTCCTATTGTGGGATTAGTCGGTGGTTTTTTTGATCCGATCGTGTTGATTTTTAATTTAATTGGCTTGCCTGACACGTTAACACGTTATGTGCTGGACAATGAGTTTGGGCGGGGTGGATATGCTATTTCGGCCATTGCCCAATTGGTAATGCTTGGGTTTTTACTGTGTTGGAAGCCGTTGTTAGCCTATTATCCCAAACGCCTGGTTGAAGGCTTGTTTATGGCGCTTTCCCTGGGATCATTTATTAATTTGCTCTTCATCTCCTTTTCGATCATGCAGCGGCTCTCCTCACTGTTGTTTGGTATGGTACTGTTTGCACTGCCGTACCTATTTAAGGCAGTGGAGTCGCGGATTAAGCTGGAAGAACAGCTGACAACAACTGTTATCCGCCTGGTCTTTTGCCTACTTGCACTATATTATGGCATCATGATGATTCATCCCGATATCCTGCAACCGTACCGGATATTGTAGATTTTGGGAGATCCGCTATCTTTGCCCACGCCAACTCAATGAAAAAGCAAAAGCTACTATACATTATTCACGGCATCCGTACAGGTGGGGCAGAAGTTGCTTTTCTTTCTGCATTGGACGGATTGGCAGCTACATATGACTTTAAGGCAATACTGTTAGGGAAATCGGATCCGGAACTGTTGAAGAATATTCCTGATTCCATAAGATCCCGAATGGAATTATATAACATTTCGCTGCCGGGATTGTGTTTGCGGCTGCCGGCCGTGTTGCGCTCCATCCATCGGTTTTCACCGGATATCGTGGTCAGCTCCCTTTGGCGGGCGGCAGTACCGGCGACGTGGTACAAGCGGGTAAACCCCCAAGTCCGGTATGTAGCTATGGTACACATCAACAAGTTTTTTCATGCGGCCGATCGGATTTTTACCAAGCGGGCGGCCCGGATAGCTGATGCATTGTATGTTGACAGTGAGGCCACCCGGTATTTTGCGGAATTGCACTTACCCCGGGGCAACCGCGCAAAAGTGCTTTCTTTTCTCACACGGAAAGCGTCTGAGAATATTAGACCACCCGCTTATTCCGAAAAGGAAAAGAGGTTCTGTTTTGTGGGACGGCTACATAAAATGAAAAACGTGCCACAGGCTGTAGAAGCCATCGGCTGGTTGCGCAGCGAAGGGGTTGACGCACGGTTAGACCTGTATGGCCGGGATGATGGCGACAAACAGGCAGTAGATGCCGCTATTCAAGCAAACCAGCTTGAAGCATACGTGTGCTGGAAAGGTGAATTTGTGCCGGCTGAACGGAGCACCATTTTTTCACAGTATAACTTTTACCTGCAGTTAAGCAGTAATGAAGGAATGGCCATGTCGGTTATTGAGGCCATGCAGCACGGACTGGTGTGTTTCGTTACACCGGTGGGAGAAATTCCGGCGTACGTTCATGACCGCCATACGGGTATACTGATAGATACCAGCACAGAAAAGCAATGGGAAGCATCTCTGATGCGAATAAAACAGGTCGTAACCAATGGCGCGCTATGCCAAAAAATCGCTGAAAACAGTCGACTGTATTTTGCAGACAGACCTGATTTTACTGCCTCGCTGTTAGCTGCATTGCAGGAATTCAGTGACCCAAAATTAGGAGATAATGTATGAAAGGTAAACGTATTTTATTCGTAGCGAATACGGCATGGAGCATGTATAATTTCCGGTTGGGGTTGATGAAAACATTGCGCGACCTGGGGTGCCGTGTTTCCGTAGCAGCACCGTACGATGCTTACTCGGATAAAATGACGGAAGCAGCTATTGACGTGATCCGGCTGGAAAAACTACGTGCAAGTGGCAAAAACCCATTTGATGAGTGGGCGTTTTATCGTGAATTGCTGTCGGTATACAAACATTACAAACCTGATCTCATCTTTCATTATACCATTAAACCTAATATTTATGGCGTGCTGGCTGCAAAAAAACTGGGTATACCAACCATTGCGGTGACCACTGGGTTGGGTTATGTATTTAACAATCGAAACCTGGTTTCATTGGCAGGCAGATGGCTTTACCGGTATGCACTTCCAAAGGCGGATGCGGTATGGTTTCTGAATCGGGAAGACCAGGCCAGCTTCCGTACACATATCGGCCTGTCTCAGGAAAAAATGCGACTCCTACCCGGGGAAGGGATAAATACTTCGATATTTGAACGTCGGGTACCCCTGGATTTTACGGACACGGTTTTTCTTTTTACCGGAAGAATGCTTTATGAGAAAGGGGTAGAGGTATTGGTTTCATCGGTAAGGCGGCTCCGGGGAGAGGGGTATACCTTTACGTGTCTGCTACTGGGATTTCTGGATATTGAAAACCCGTCAGCTATACCCCGTGAAAAATTAATGCAATGGGAAAAGGAAGGACTCATTACCTATCTCGGTAGTACAGATAATGTATTGCCGTATCTGGAAAAGGCAAATTGTTTTGTGTTCCCTTCCTATTATAGTGAAGGCGTGCCAAAGAGCCTATTGGAAGCCGCGAGCATGGAAATGCCGATTATCACGACTGATAATGTCGGTTGCCGGGACGTTGTTGAGCATGGAAAAACAGGTTTGATTGCGGTACCTAAAAGTGAGTCTTCCCTCGCGGAGCGAATGGAACAGTTTTTAAACCTGTCCAGGCAGGAAAAAATAAAAATGGGCCAATTGGGCCGGGAAAAGGTCCGCGGAGCTTTTGGAGAGGATCAGGTGATTTCAATTTACCTGCGCAGCATTGGGGCAATGCTGGAAAAATAAATGGGTTGAGGTATGATATTTGTGAATACATTGCTTAATTTACTGACTAATTTGTGCTTATGAGCTGGAAAAAGGACTTACTCTCACTGTTTTTACTGTTGTTGGGAAGCCAATTTGTATTTTCCCAAGTGTTGCCGGTAGGCACGCCGGGATTGGAAGATAAGTACCGTAGGGATCAGTTGCTGGGATTGGTAGACTCTTCGATTTCTTTTGTGATCAGGCCCTTAACGGCGACAGCGCTTGGCCGGACCAATTTGTTTGATCCCTTGGGGGACGCTCAGTCGGCTCCTTATATTTATGGACATCCGGACCAGGGCCTTGCAGTACAGTTGCTTCCTGTCCGATTTCAATCCCAATTGAATAGTTCGTATCCCTATGGTTGGAACGACGGACCGTTAATTCCCTCAAAAGGAATACAGGCGGTTTTAACCGGGGGCATTTTTGCACAGTATAAATTTATTACGTTACAGTTGCAACCCGAGCTGATGGCAGCCGGCACGGGATCTTATGATGGAATGGGAAACCTGCGGGGTTATGGCCTCGAATGGTATCGTGCAGTTGGCAATAAAATAGACATGCCGGAATATTTTGGGAGGAATGGATACGCACGGGCATACCTCGGACAAAGTAGTCTGCGGCTTAATTTTGATCCGGTTTCAATTGGGTTCTCCACAGAAAATCTGTGGTGGGGACCGGGTCGGGAAAACGCCCTGCTGTTGAGTAACACGGCACCCGGATTTCTGCATTTTACGATTAACACAACCAAGCCGGTAACTACTCCAGTTGGTTCGTTTGAGGCCCAGCTGGTTGGCGGGAAATTAAAACAATCAGGTTTTCCGCCTTCGCGCGATAAAGAGCTACAGCATTTTGAACAATATTATATAGAAAAACCAAAGGACGACCGATATTTCTCAGGTATGATCGTAAGTTATCAGCCGAAGTGGATTCCGGGCTTATCATTAGGATACATCGGTACGTTTATCGCCAATATGGACCATTTATCGGGGCTCAATGACTACCTTCCCTTTTTAAAGTCGACTCCCAAAACGATAACCTACCTGGACGACCTGGGAAAAGAGCGGAAGACTCGGACAACCCGCGACCGTTACCATTCTGCCTTTTTTCGCTGGGTAATGCCGGCCGCTCACATCGAAGTATATGGTGAATATGGGCGGAACAACAGCGCAGCAAACTTCCGGGACTTGATGGTAAGACCCAATCAGTCGCGGGCTTTTGTCCTGGGTTTCCGGAAACTGGTTCCCTTGTCGTTTTCACCGGGTGACTATTTCCAACTGGCATTTGAGGCCACAGAGCTCTCAAGGCCTCCTGCGCATTTTTTACGAAACAGCCAGACATGGTATACTCACCCAATTGTCCGGGATGGATATACGCACCGCGGCCAGGTATTGGGAGCGGGTATCGGACCAGGTAGTAACGTACAAAGTTTTGATTTTTCCTGGATCAGGGATATGAAGCAGATCGGCCTAAAGGTGGAACGACTGGTACGGAATGAAGACTTTTTTTATACCTATGTTTATGATCTGCGGCGCTCATGGGTAGATCTGACGTTTTCTGGATACGCCAGCTGGAATTATAACAACCTGTTGTTTTACGGTAATATGGGCTACGCTTATGCACATAATTACCGGTATGAATTCAGCCAGCCTGTTCCGCAGAATGATTTCTGGAATTTTGGAAGGGAAGATAGGGGAAACTTCATGATGCAGCTAGGTGTATCCTATCGGTTTAAATAAACTTCACATCGTAAATAGACAGGCAGTAAACAACAATTATGGGAACCAAATACACGGGAACAGCAGGTATGGTCGTTGGAATGATGTTATTTGCTCTTGGGGGAGTAGCACAGACCGTTCCATTGAATCTCCCCGAATTAACAGATTATTATCGGCGTCGCCAGTTACTTGGGACATTGGACTCAGCCATTTCATTTAATGTGCAGCCATTGGGTGATGTGGAATATGCCGATGGAGAAGATGATAGTAATAGTCCTGCGATGTCTACCGCAGGATACCGGTCTCCGGCCGGCTTTATCGTAAAGCCGTTGCCCGTAACGATGCGACATCAGCTGGTATCGGCGTATCCCTATGGTTGGAACGATGGTGCGATGATTCCTGCAAGAGGCTATCAGCTGTATGCCAGCGCCGGCATTTTTGCACAGTATAAATTCATCAGCGTACAATTGAACCCGGAGTTTGTTTATGCACAGAATCGCCGTTACGAAGGATATGGTGGGGCTGCAGGACCGGATCGCAATTGGTATAGTAAGGTAGGAAATCGATTTGATGCGCCGGAATTGTTTGGTAACGGTAGTTATTCAAAAGTATATCCGGGCCAAAGCAGTGTCCGACTGACCTATAAGGGAGTATCGCTGGGCTTTTCCACGGAGAATATCTGGTGGGGACCGGGTCGGCGCAATGCCATTATCATGAGTAATAACGCGCCGGGGTTCCGTCATGTAACGTTGAACACAACCAAACCTATAAACACAATAATTGGCTCGTTTGAGGGGCAAATCGTAGGGGGGCGACTGGAAGCATCGGGTTATCCGGCATCCCTGCTGGGTGATACGAGCGTCCATTCGGCTTACCAGCGCGAACGCAGAGGTGACTGGCGGTATTTTTCAGGGATGGTACTTAGCTACCAGCCGAAGTGGATACCTGGCTTCAGCTTGGGCTTTGCGAGGGCATTTACTATTTACCGCGATGACATGAATGATTCTTTTGGCGCTTATTTCCCCATTTTTGGGGGGGTGTCCAAAAACAGTGTCACCAATAATGATGGTAGCGAAAATCTTCCCAGCGACCAGGTGATTTCGCTGTTCTTCCGGTGGGTGTTGCCGGCTGCCCATTTTGAATTGTATGGTGAATACGGCCGTAATGACCATGCCTGGGATGGCCGGGATGGTGTTGTACAACTGGACCATACGCGAGCCTATATCTTTGGACTTCGGAAATTGGTGCCATTAAATGAGACGCAGGAAACCTACCTGCAGATTGCCGCGGAAATTACCCAGATGGGGGTGACGAACACGAATAGAATACGGTCCGCAGGCCCATGGTATATGCATGGACATCATGGTTATACGCATCGCGGACAGGTGCTGGGTGCCGGTATCGGTCCGGGGAGTAACCTGCAATCGCTCGACCTAGGCTGGGTCAAAGGAATGAAACAGGCCGGGCTGCGGGTGGAGCGGTTTACGCACGATGAGGATTTTGCAAATTTATGGATCAACCGGCCGGATTATCGACGCAATTGGGTAGACCTCAGTTTTGAAGGTTATGCGGTCTGGGATTATCAGCGCTGGCTCGGTAGCCTGGCCGTGCAATATATCCACGCCTACAATTATCAATACGGATTTGATTTCCAGAATACCATTGGATACTGGGGGTTCACGCCGCAGGATAAGTCTAACTTTTTAATGAAATTGGGGGTCATGTATCGTTTTTAATGTTTTTCTGCTATCTTAACCGGATAAAACGGAAAAACACACTACTTTTACACCTGCTAAATCAATGATGTTAGAAAAACAAGTACATCATTTAATGTTTTCAACTATGGGGCTGCGTTTTATTGGATTGATTGTGGTATTTATCCTGGGGCTGGGTCTGCCGTCCGTGTGGGCACAGACCATTAATCCTGACGATCTTTCCACTGTGCGTGTCGATGAGTTATCCGATGCGCAGATCCAGTCGTATTTACAGCAGGCCCAGGCCTCTGGACTGTCGGAGGCTGAAATGGAACAAATGGCGTTACAGCGGGGTATGCCTACTGAAGAAGTAGAAAAACTGCGTAAACGCATTGAGCGTATCCAGGGCGGACAAGGCTCTACTTCTAACCAACCTCCTGCACCCATTGACCGCCCGGTGGTGAACCGGGAAGTGAGCGACTCGTCGTCGTTAGCAAATAAAGTTGCTGCCGATTCGCTGCCGGAAGACTCCATCTCCGCTGGTTCACTGGAGATATTCGGAAGCAGTCTGTTTGAGGGCCAGACAGCACGGTTTGAGCCGAACCTGCGCATGGCAACACCGAGTAACTATGTTATCGGCCCGGATGACCAGGTCCTGATTGATATTTATGGAAAATCGGAAGCGTTTCATAGCTTAACGGTGACTCCCGAAGGCAATATTGTTATTCCTTATGTAGGAGTAGTTGCTGTAAATGGCCTAACCATGGAAGCAGCAGCAGCCCGTATCGAACAACGTATGGCCATGGTGTATCCGGCGATTAAAACAGGCGATACTCGGATATTGGTGAGTCTAGGGAACGTCAGGACTATTAAAATTGTGATTACGGGTGAAGTGAAAACCCCCGGGACCTACTCGTTACCTTCCGTCGCAACAGTCTTCAATGCGCTGTATCTTTCCGGTGGCCCCACAGCACGGGGTTCCTTCCGGGATATCCGCTTGATACGTGGGGGAAAAGAAATAGCCACGCTTGATATCTATGATGTGCTGATGAACGGCGCGTTCGCTGATAATGTAGGGTTGCGTGACCAGGATATTCTGATGGTGCCGCCGTATCAGCGCCGGGTTGAGTTGCGGGGAGAGGTGAAACGGCCAGCTATCTTTGAGCTAAAACCAACTGAAACGTTTGAAGACCTTTTACGATACGCTGGCGGATTTACCGAGGCAGCGTATCGTGAACGGGTGAAGGTAACCCGCAATACAGCAACTGAAAAACGTATCGAGGACCTGCTTGCCAGCCAAATGGGACAATTTGAGCCTCAATCAGGCGACCAATACATTGTGGGAAGAATCCTCGATCGTTATGCTAACCGGGTAACAATAAATGGTGCTGTTTTTCGTCCGGGCGTGTATGAGTTGAGCAGCGGTCTGACATTGTCAATGTTGATTAAAAAAGCTGAAGGGGTAAAGGAGGATGCTTTTCTAAACCGAGGATACATTCTCCGGTTGCAGGACGACCTGCAGACAGAACAAATTGCTTTTAATGTGGCAGCAATTTTAGCTGGCACCGAACCTGATGTCGAACTAAAAAGGGAAGACGTCATCCGTATTTCATCGATCTTTGATCTGAAGGAAGAATTTTCGGTACGGATCGACGGCGAGGTCCGGAATCCGGGAATCTTTGATTACGCAGCGGGAATGACATTGCAAGACCTTGTTATGCAGGCTGGTGGATTCCGGGAAAGCGCTTCCACGAAACGGATAGAAGTGTCCCGGCGTGTGAAGAATGCAGATGCCCTGTCTATTGCTGCGCAAACGGCAGAGATATTCCAGGTCAATATCAATAGAACACTGGATAACGAAGCGAATTTTGAGCTCATGCCATTTGATATCGTCGTTGTCCGTACAGAAGCAGGGTATGAAACGCAAAAGACTGTACAGATAGAGGGAGAAGTGTTGTATCCTGGGCGTTACACGATCACAAAAAAGAATGAACGTATTTCGGACCTTGTCAAACGTGCTGGCGGTTTTACGCCGTTTGCATATATTGAGGGGGCTTCGCTGAAAAGAGCGGGAAATATAACACAGAAAATGGCGGAGACAGAACGGGAGCGTAGCGAAAAGACACTGAAACAACAGGATGAATACGAACGCATGGTAGCATTGCGTTACCTCCAGCAAAATACAAACAGCATTAATGAACTTCATCTCAGCCGTAACCTAAACAATGATTTTGTGGGAATCAATCTGGAACGGATTATCCAGAAGCCCGGAAAGCGAGGTGATCTCATCCTGGAAGACGGTGACGTCATTCGTGTACCCAAAGAACTTCAAACAGTGGAAGTTTCGGGAGAAGTACTGGCTCCCTCTACGGCAATTTATGCGCCGAACAAAGGATTTAAACAATACATCAATCAAGCAGGAGGGTTTTCGCAACGCGCACTGCGGAAAAACGCATATATCATCTATGCCAATGGCTCGGTAAAAAGCACAAACCGGTTCTTGTTTTTTAACAATTATCCGCCGGTAAAACCCGGAGCAGAGATATTTGTACCCCAAGCGCCGGAGCGTTTACGAATGGGACCGCAGCAATGGCTGGGTTTCAGTACCGGCTTGGCATCGCTGGTGGCGATTATCGTGACAATTGTAAGGTAACCCCCGATCAGATACAAGGAAATAACGTGCCTAAACATGCCAGACAACGATAAGCATACTGGAAAAGGAAATAACCAGGAAGTGAGCCTAAAGGTATTGCTGTTGAATTTTAATGCCTTTTTATTTTATTCATTGAAAAAATGGCGGCTGGTTTTATTTTTTGTGATCATCGGTGCCCTGCTGGGTTTGGGAGTAGCGTTGTTTAAACGAACTCAATATACTGCGTCATTGAGCTTTGTACTGGAAGAACAATCGGGTGGCGGATCAATGGGCGCGGCAGCAAGTATTGCTGCGCAATTTGGAATCAATTTGGGAGCAATGGGTCAATCGGCCGGATTTTTCCAGGAAGACAATATCATCGAGTTTCTGAAATCGCGTTCCATGATCGATGAGACCTTGTTATCGATGGCAACCATCAATGGAGAATCAGAGCGATTGGTCGACCGTTATGTTGATTTTAAAGGGCTAAGAAAGAAATGGAAACGCAACATTCGGATTGCAGACATCCAATTCCGGGACACAACCGGTATTTACCTACAGGATAGCCTGATGGCCATGTTCTACAAAACGATTACCGAGGATCACCTTAATGTTAGAAAGCCGGATAAACGATTAAACATTATTGAGGTAAGTTTGGAAAGCCCAGACGAACAGTTCTCGAAGGTCTTTGTGGAGAAACTAATTGCCACTGCTTCTGATTTTTATATCCGGACGCGGACTAAACGTGCACAGGAAAATCTTGATGTGCTGACTTTTCAGGTGGATTCGGTCCGACAGGAACTGAATTCGGCAATTCGTGGCGTTGCGGCAGCCACTGATGCGAACCCGAATCCCAACCGTGCATTCCAGAGCTTACGTGTAGCGTCCCAGCTACGGACGGTTGATGTGCAGGCCAACACCGAAATATTGAAGGAGTTAGTAGCCAATCAGGAGTTGGCGAAAATCACATTACGTAATGAAAAGCCGATTATCCAAACGCTGGACCAACCAATTCTGCCACTGAAAAATGATAAGATAGGAAAAGCCAAGGGTATTATTCTTGGCGGTTTCCTTGGTGGAGTCTTTATCGGCTTAGGATTATTGGGAAAATTCCTGTATCGACGGATTATGGAAGCGTAAGCACCACCCACGTCTCATAGATCAGCCGGTTCTATACACACAACCTAAAGGTTTTCCTTCATAATCGTGTGGCCCATGCGATCTCGCTTTGCGCGAAGGTATTTTTCGTTATAGGGATTTGACTCGATCTCGATTGGCACATTCTCAATAATTTCCAATCCGTAGCCAATAAGGCCCGCCCTCTTCGTTGGGTTATTGCTCATCAAGCGCATTTTGGTAACACCAAGGTCACGTAGAATCTGGGCACCTACACCATAATCGCGATGGTCGGGTTTGAAACCTAACTGGACATTGGCATCCACAGTGTCCAGACCACTTTCCTGTAGATTATAGGCGTGGAGTTTATTAATGAGCCCGATGCCCCGGCCTTCCTGGTTCATGTATACCACCACACCTTTACCCTCAGCCTCGATCATTTGCAGGGCACGGTGGAGCTGCGGCCCGCAGTCGCACCGACAGGAGCCGAAAATATCACCGGTAAGGCAGGAACTATGCACCCGAACCAGAATAGGCTCTTCCGGTTCCCATTCACCCTTGTAAATAGCAATGTGCTGTTCGCCCGTATTTTTCTGGGTATAGGCCATCAGATTAAATTGTCCCCAAGTCGTTGGCAGATTAACGGAGACCTCTCGGGTAATCAGTGAATCTTTGGTAAGTCGGTATTCAATGAGGTCCTTAATCGAAATAATTTTCAGGTTAAAATGCTTTGCAACCTGCATGAGGTCTGGTAACCTAGCCATTTCACCATCATCTTTGAGTATCTCCACCAATACACCAGCTGGTTCAAAACCGGCAAGACGGGCAAGGTCGATTGCCGCTTCTGTATGCCCTGAGCGGCGGAGTACACCACCGTCTTTCGCAATAAGAGGGAAAATATGTCCCGGGCGACCAAATTCTTCAGGTTTGATTGCCGGATTAATTAATGCCCGGATCGTCTTTGAGCGATCCGAAGCGGATATTCCGGTAGTACATCCGTAACCCTGTAGATCGACAGATACCGTAAAATTGGTTTCATAAACTGCGGTATTCCGACCCACCATTAAATCCAGGTCCAATTCTTTACAGCGTTCCTCGGTCAGCGGTACACATACCAGCCCCCGTCCGTGCGTAGCCATAAAATTAACCACCTCGGGAGTGGCGTTATGCGCGGCAGTGATAAAATCACCTTCGTTTTCACGGTCCTCGTCATCCACGACAATTACTACTTTTCCGCGTTTTATTTCTTCGATTGCTTCTTCAATCGTGTTTAATCTGATGTCCATTTATGATGCCCTGAAAATACACAAAGATACATTACTTCACTTGAGAATCTATAATTACTATGTCAAGAATTTTGCGGATTAACGGCCTCTTTCGACCGTCTGCTGAACCGAAGTTTTATCCATGCCCATGCCTTTTCCGCTTTTATCCGATACTGTTCAATGTCGAACAGGGCGGAGTCTGTTGCCGCTTTATAGGCCAGAAAAATAGCAAGCGGCGATAAGATGAAAATAGCCATCCACATTCCCCAAAAAGGATCAATACTACCCTCTTTAGCTGATTTTTCACTTACCGTTGCGATGATATGATAGATCAGGAAGAAGATAATCGCCATAACGACCGGCAGGCCAAGTCCGCCTTTTCGTATAATAGCACCCAATGGAGCACCGATGCAAAAGAGCAGGAGACACGATACGGCCAACGTAAATTTGCGTTGATATTCAATGTTATACCGGATGTCTTTATCCCTGTAAAACGCGTCTTCGTTGGTTTTGACGTTGAGAATATCTTTAATATACCGGATTTGGCTTTGGGCACTGCTTATTGCCATGTTACGATTTTCTTCGGGTATGGCTTCCAGGAATTGCTGACGGTAGCTGATCGGCTTCATGGTTCCCGTATTGTCAGCATTATTGTAATAGGTGCTGAAATAATAATAATGTGACTGGATTTCGGGCAGCACCGTCGTACGTAGGCTGTCCATTTGTACGGCATTTGAATCTGTGTAATACTGGAGCTGCCTGAGATTGAGCATGGCGTGATGACTTTTAAACAGGCTTTCATCTGTACGTTTCATTTGAAAGACCGACATGTCAAACTTTTGCTCGGTTTCGTCGAAGTAAAAGCGGGTGAATTGCTGGCGGGGATTATATACCCGGGCATTGCGCGCCCGGGTATCTTCATAGCGCACACCGTCCCGGAGATTCAATATCATGGTATTATTGTCTGGCGAGTTATAGATATATCCCTCTTTCGCCAGGAGTACTGCATTTGCCGTATTACTGGTGTTATGATCGTAAATCATGAGGTCGTACAGCATTTTGCCATCCCGGCTTTTGCCTTTTGCACGAATGGAATAACCAGGTATGGTATTGTTAAAGATACCGGGTTTAATCAGAAAGTCAGCCTGTTTTATGCGAACATCATAAAGCAATGCACCCATTTTAAGATTTACAATGGGAAGAATGTAGTCACTGAATAAAAAGGCGCCGCCACTGAAAAGCGATACCAGTATAAATAATGGCATCATCGCTTTCCGGAGCGAAATACCTGCCGCTTTTATAGCGACTAATTCATAGCTTTCACCCAGGTTGCCAAAAGTCATGATGGAGGATAGTAGCATCGATAATGGCATTGCCATAGAAATCTGAACAGCCGATTGATAGGCGAGCAGCTTGAGGATGACATACCACTCGAATCCCTTGCCGATTAGATCGTCAATATATTTGAACAAAAATAGCATCAACAGCACAAACATCACGATGAGAAACGTGACAAGGAATGGCCTGATGAACGACTTAAGGATAAGAAGATGGATTTTTTTCATTGCATAAAACTCTTTCCCGTCAATAAATCCCCTTTCTAAGGCCATTGGAAGGCCTTGATCTTAATAAGTGAATAATGACAAAGATAGTGTTTTTTAAGCACCAATAACGCTCTGTAAATAGGCAATCTGGTTATCCCAGATTAACTTGCGGTCGTCGAGGTTTTCTGCGCGAGAGAAATCGGTAATGGATAATGCTACGTCATTGGTGAGCTCGTCCTGGAGGATTTCCATTTCAAAATGGTAGGGTTCATCATCCAGCCATTTATACTTTACCAGTTTATTTTCTTTTATACTGATGAGTTTGGCAGTATGATACTCATCGTCCCAGCTAAATTCATAGACTCCATCCTTATAAGAAACATCGTCAGCAAACCATTGCGATAATGCATTGGGCTCGTGCAGGAATGAAAATAGAATTTTAGGGGAGGACTTGATCTCGTATTCCAAGTTGAATTTAATCTTTTCTGCCATGCCAATCGTAATATATTCCGTTTAAATTGTCCGTCGATACTTTGTCTAACTTTTTTTCTAAAGAAAGGGAAAATAAACTATATTTGCAAACAATTTTTTGGGAGGGTAGCGCAGTTGGTCAGGTACAGGATTCATAACCCTGAGGTCGGTAGACGATAGTCGGCTCCTGAAATAAAAAATTAAAATGGCGGGGTAGCTCAGATGGTTAGAGCGCAGGATTCATAACCCTGAGGTCGGCAGTTCGATCCTGCTCCCCGCTACGGAACCGGTGCTAATATGGCATCGGTTTTTTTGTTTAAATGGGTTTGTACACTGAGGTTTTCAAGGCGCGAAAACGGTAAGAATGATCCGCTGCTGCTACGGCGACCGCTCACTGCACGGTTTTGCTCCTGCGAGGTTCCTCTTCACTCATTGCCACTTCGGCCGATTGGCGGGATATAAACGATCAGAAAGGGTTATATTTCATGTCAATCCGAAGTGGTTTAAGTCGTTTATAAAAAACAAAGCCCGGTTTTCATGAAAACCGGGCCCGATAAATAGGATGGGTGCTTAATTTTAATTAAGCGCCTAATTGCACTCTTTTGAAAACAGTAACCGTTAAACCTTTGGAAACACCATCAAGGAACTGTGCAATATTCTTGGAAGAATCCTTTACGAACTCCTGGTTGAGCAGTGTCGATTCTTTATAAAATTTGTTCAGTTTTCCCTGTGCTATTTTCTCTACCATTTCTTCGGGTTTGCCTTCAGCACGGATTTGCTCTTTGGCAATATCCAGTTCGCGCTGGATTGTGGAAGCATCCACATCTCCTTTGTCAATAGCTACTGGATTCATTGCCGCAATTTGCATAGCAACGTCCCTGCCGGCTTCTTCCGCACCATCAACGGCATGGCTAAGTCCAACCAATACACCCAAACGGTAGTTTCCATGGATATAGGCAACCACGTTTTCAGCTGCAATGGTTTCGTATTTCGAAATGTCAATTTTCTCGCCGATTTTACCCGTTTGATCAAGCAATAAGTCCGAAATCTTTACTCCGTCAATGGAAAGTGCTTTCAATGCTTCCAATGAAGCAGGTGCATGTTCAATCGCTACATCCGCAATCTGCTGTGCAAAAGCAATGAAATCATTGTTTTTAGCAACGAAGTCTGTTTCGCAATTCAATTCAATAACTACACCTTTCTTATTGTCGGCGGTAGTTTTAGCGATCACAACCCCTTCATTGGAGTCACGGTCCTGACGGCTCGCAGCTACCTTGGCTCCTTTTTTCCGCAGGTAATCAATAGCGGCTTCAAAATCGCCATTTGCTTCCGTCAACGCTTTTTTACAATCCATCATTCCTGCGCCGGTTTGTTGACGCAGCTTATTTACATCAGATGCTGAGATTTGTACTGTGGACATGTTATTTTTCCTTATGTATATTTACAAATGTGAGCCACACTGCAAAGGTGGCAAAAAACTTAAAACAAAAACCGGATGGCAATGCGGGTTAACGGAATAATAATGCTTCCGAAACCTACTGTTTACCATCCGGCTTCTAAAAGAAGATTATTCTTCGTCTTTTGATGCTTCCGCTTCAGCCGCAGCTTCTGCTTTTGCCTTGCGCGGGCGCTTGCCTGAAGTATCGGTGTCTGTTTTTGCTTCTTTTACTTCTACTTCAGCTTCTCCTTCTTCTCCACTGTCAATTTTTGCCTTGGCAGCAGCGGCTTCTTTTTCCGCTTCTTCTTCCTTGTCACGTTTCCGCTCTTCAAGACCTTCCTGAATGGCTTTGCCGATAATCGCGCTGATGAGGCTGATTGATTTGGTAGCGTCATCATTGGAAGGAATCGGGAAGTCAATGTGGGTAGGATCTGAGTTGGTATCCACCATTGCAAAAGTAGGGATGTTCAATTTCAGCGCCTCGCTTACTGCGATGTGTTCTTTTTTGACATCAATGATGAAAAGCGCAGCAGGTAACCGGTTCAGGTCAGCAATACCACCCAACAGGCTTTCCAATTTAATGCGCTCACGCTGAATCATCAGTTTTTCTTTTTTAGACAAAACATCGTAAGTGCCATCTTTGGTCATCTTATCGATATTTGCCATCTTTTTGATGGATTTGCGTACCGTAGCAAAATTGGTAAGCATGCCGCCCAACCACCGCTCGGTAACGAAAGGCATGTTCACTGCCTTTGCCTGTTCCGAAATGATTTCTTTTGCCTGTTTTTTCGTTGCTACGAATAAAACTTTCCGGCCTGATTTAACGATTTGCTTAATAGCGGAGGCTGCTTCCTCCAGCTTGGTCAGCGTTTTATTTAAATCAATGATGTGGATGCCATTCCGTTCCATGAAAATGTATTTAGCCATTTTCGGATCCCATTTACGGGTAAGGTGGCCAAAATGTACACCAGCATCCAGTAATTCCTGATATGTTGCTCTTGCCATGTTCTGATTCTCCTTAAAAAATTAACGTTTGCTAAATTGAAATTTCCTGCGCGCTTTGCGGCGGCCTGGTTTTTTACGTTCAACCATCCGGTCGTCACGTGTTACCAATCCTTTTGCGCGCAATGCAGGTTTCACTTCCGGGTTGAGCTCGATGAGCGCCTTGGATATCGCCAGACGAATGGCCTCGGCCTGTCCTTTGATACCGCCACCCGCTACGTTAACTTTTACATCATAATTGCCGGATGCACCAGCAATTTCTGTGCTTTGGGTAACGATGTATTGCAATGGCAATGTAGGGAAATATGTTTTATAGTCTTTACCGTTTACGGTTATGTTGCCGTTGCCTGCAGTCAGATAAATGCGGGCAACTGCTGTTTTTCTTCTTCCTGAAGTGTTTGTTGTTGACATGTTCGTTCTCCTTAGAATTTAACAGTTTTTGGATTTTGGGCCGCATGCGGATGCTCGCTTCCAGCGTAGACATACAGGTTCTTGAACAATGCGCGTCCCAAACGGTTTTTAGGCAACATGCCCCGTACCGCTTTTTCTACGATGCGATGGGGATGTTTAGCCAATAATTGTTTTGGAGACTCAAAACGCTGGCCACCCGGATAACCGGTATACCGTTGGTACACCTTGTCATCCAATTTGTTGCCAGTTAGCCGAACTTTGTCTGCGTTGATCACAATGACGTTATCGCCGCAGTCTACGTGTGGGGTGTACGAAGGCTTGTGCTTGCCGCGGATCACCTTGGCAATCTGGGATGACAAGCGCCCCAAAATCTCGCCCTCAGCGTCAACAACAATCCATTGTTTGTTAACGGTGGTTTTGTTGGCAGAGACAGTTTTGTAACTTAACGTATTCACTTGCTTTAATGTTAATTAAATGATATATTATATCCTTAGTTTTTAAGGGACTGCAAAGGTACAAGAAATAAATTGATTTTTCAAAACCGGTTTTTATTACAGGTTGTTTTTAATGAATAATACAACGTGTATTCGCGTAAATAGAATTTGCTTATGTACATTTGGGGCGTGGGTGAGATCATTCATTACCGCTGTTTTGAATGAAAACGGCAGGAAGGCTATCCCGCTGAAAAGACGATAGCTGGCTGCAACTGATGCACGTCTTGGATTAAACAAAATAATTTACATGATGAAACCCGCACAAACTGCTGCTCAAAGATGAATCTGTTAAAAAAGGGGCGCGGCAGGCTTCACCATCGATAGAACTTAACATAACGATTCCATTGATGCCACTGGATGGTGACAATAGATCGATATACAAACTGCAAAGCATTCATTGATGCCACAAAAGCAGACATGAAATTAATAGTCATACTAATGAAAATAAAATGGTACTGCTGTACTTTTCTGATCTGCTGTATATGTATTGGTGTATGGGTCCGGCCGGTTGCCGCACAGGAACATGCTGCGCTAATGCCCAGGGTATTGAATGCTGGCGATAGCCTGCTGATAAAGGAATTGTATTTACAGGGTGTTCAGCAAAAGGCATCAGGACAGCTGACCGCTGCTGAACGGACATTTGATAAAGTGATCCTTTTACAGCCGGATAACCATGCCGCATATTTTGAATTGGCCAGAATACATTTCGAAAAGGAGGACTACGCATCGGCTGAAAAATCTGCCGTGCAGGCTACTAAACTGGATCCCGATAATAAGTGGTACTGGACAGTATTGTTGGACGTTTATAAGAAGACAGCCAATTTTAAAAAAATAGCCGGGGTTTTTGGTGAGCTTATCCGTCTCGACCCACAGAAAGAGTCCAACTATTACGATAAGGCGTATGCACTGTATCTCGATAAGCAATACGATGCGGCTTTAACTGCGTACGACGAGATTGCAGGGAAATTCGGTAAAACCGAAGACCTCTATATCATCCGCCACCAGGTTTATCTGGCCAAAGGTGATCGCCGTTCAGCCACAGCGGAGCTGGAAGCGCTGATTGCCACGAAACCGGCGAACAGCAAGGGATATGTCCTGCTGGCCGATCTATATACCGGAGACGACAATGCAAAAAAAGCACTTGCGTTACTTGATGATGCCGGTAAGACTTTTCCCGATGATCCATTGATCCTGCTTGCGAAATCGGACGCCTCCCTGGCAATGGGGCGACAAAAACAGGCTTACAGCCTTCTTCAACAGGCATTTTCCAGCGATGCCCTGGATATCGATACCAAAGCAGGTGTACTCTATACCGCTGCCAGTAATCCCAAACGATCGCCAGGGGCGGAAGCCCTGACGGGATTGGCAGACCTCCTTGTGGAAGTGTATCCCCGGGAGACAAAGGCGCATGCAGTACGGGGAGATATTTACCTGCAAATGAGTCAACCCGAAAAGGCACGGGAGGCCTATTTAAAGGCCCTGGATATTAATCGTTACATCGAGGGGATTTGGCCACAGCTTTTGCAAACAGAACTGCAGCTTGGACGGTATGACGATGTCGCAACACATGGCAAGGAAGCCCTTTCCCTGTTCCCCAATAATACGCTGCTCCTGTTTTTCACAGGGCATGGTTTTCTGGGTAGCAAGCGGTATGAAGAAGCGCGTTCCTATTTTGAAACGGCATTGAATTCCGCAGACGAGGGTAATGTGCCGCTATTGACCCAATTATACAGCAACCTTGGTGATATTTACCATGCCCTGGACATGTATGCCGAGTCGGATGTAGCTTACGAAGAAGCCATTGCGACGGACAGCACCAATGCCTATGCGCTAAACAATTATGCCTATTACCTGGCGCTACGTAAGGAAAACCTGCACCGGGCTGCGGAAATGTCAAAAAAATCAAATGAACTGGAGCCGGATTTCGCCTCTTATGAAGATACATATGCCTGGGTACTGTTTCAGCAGGGAAATTATGAAGCGGCATTAACCTGGATAAAAAAGGCAATTGGACACAGCGATACCATATCGGATACCCTGCTGGAGCACTATGGAGATATTCTCTCCCGGTCTGGCGATATCCAGGGGGCGGTAATACAGTGGAAAAAGGCCAGAGACGTCGCTAAGGCCCTTGGCAAGGATATTGATAAATTAACAAAGAAGATCAATGAACGGCAGTATGTTGAATAAAATCTGTCTTTTTATGGTTATCTTATCGGGCGGTTTTATCCTTTCATGTGCGCCCCGAAAAGCATTGGTTTCACCTACCGGGGAAACAGCGAAAACAGTATCAAGGGCTGAACGGACGCACATCATCAATGAGGTGATTCAGCACAGTACCTATTACACGACGTTCAGCGGACGCGCAAAAAGCCGGATTACCATGAATGATAAGGAAACGTACGATGTAACGGCCAATGTCCGTATTGAGCGGGATAAGGCGATCTGGATTTCAATTACTGCCCTGATGGGGATCGAGGCCGGAAGGGTGCTGATCACCCCCGATAGTGTAAAGATGATTAACCGGCTGCGCAACGAGTATTTTACTGCACCGTTTGATGCGGTTTATTCATTCACGGGTGGCGACCTGGATTTTTCCAGCCTTCAGTCGATACTGACCGGCAATGTTATCGCCCAGGCAGTTAGCCGGTATGTGGAAGTGTCCGCAATGGAAACAGGAAATGTTTTAAGCAGTGATGCGTTGGACGACGGTGGACTGTCGTACTGGATAGCACTGAACGCCGGTTACCGACCGGTTACCGTTCTATTGGAAAATGCCGAAGCGCAGCGCATAGAAGCAGCATATTCAGGTTATCAAACTGTCAATGGTCGATTGTTCCCGTTTGAAACAGCCCTCTCCATCCGGGCTGGCCGATGGGATATACAGGCCAGTATGAATTATAACCGGGTGGCCTACGATGAGGCAGTGGAGTTCCCTTTCGGTATACCCGCATCCTATAAAGAAATTCAATAATTACAGGATGGCATGGTTTATCGGGGTGGTTTTATTACTTTCGCAGACAATAATCGGCAAAAATACCGTTTAGCAAAATAGCGTAGGCGTTCCTATTTTACAACATCGTAAAAGCAACGTGAATTGATGAATTTTATTAGAGGCATTTTAAGTATTGCGGCTTTTTTTCTGGTAGTAATCAATTGCCAGGCACAAAGCAGTGCCGAGCTCAAGAAGCAGCGTGAGCGGTTGAACCGCGAAATCGAACAGCTTAACCAGAGCCTTCGGCATACTTCCAGCGACCGGAGCCTATCGCTTAAGCAGGTCAATGCCCTGAATGCACAATTGCGCCTCCGGGAACAGAAAATAAGTACCATCAGCAGCGAAATACGGTTGATCAATAATCAGATTGCATCCCACAACAAAACCATTCAGAACCTGAGGGACCAGTTAGCTAAACTCCGTAAGGATTACGAAGGTATGATCCTGTTTGCCTTCAGGAACCGGAATGCCTACAATAAAATGATGTTTATTTTCGCTTCCAAAGACTTCAACCAAGCCTTCAAACGGGTGAAGTATCTGCAGCAGTTTAATGAATCGCGTAAGGAACGTGCGAAAGAAATTGAGGATACACAAAAGGAAATCGCATTAAAGGTTGCGCAGTTGGAATCCAGCAAAAAAGAACAGGCAACGTTGCTTTCGGAGCAACAGCAGGAGCGCAAAACGATATCAACGGAACAGGGCAAGCAATCGCAGGTGTTGAGTGCGCTTACCCAGCAGGAAAAACAGTTCAAGCAGGAGCTGCAAAAGAAACAGCAGGAAGATGCCCGACTTGCCAGGGCTATACAGTCGGCTATCCGCCGGGAAATTGAAGAACAGCGGCGGCTGGAGGAAGAGGCGCGCCGTGCAGCAATCGCCCTCGAAGCGGAACGGTCAGGGAGAACGGTAAAGGAAGTGGAAGCCGAGAATCCCGTTACCCGCAAGAGCGATACGGAAGTGCTTGCTGCAACGCCTGCGGCGGCCAAACTTTCTGCTGATTTTGCAGGCAACCGTGGGCGGCTGCCCTGGCCAGTTACGCAGGGAATCATCACCCAGGGTTTTGGCCGGCATACCTACGGAAGGAACGTTACTGTCAACAATACCGGAATCAATATCCGGACAACCAACGGCAGCCCCGTTAAGGCTATTTTCAGTGGAACGGTGTTAACTGTAGTGAACCCACAGGGTAATTATGCAGTGGTTATTTCACACGGCAAGTATTTTACCATCTACCAGAACCTACGGAATTCAACGGTGAAGAAGGGGCAGAAGGTCGAGGCCGGACAAACGCTGGGCGAAGCGTTGGTTGACCCGAATGACGGGACATCGGAAGTCCACTTTGAACTATGGGAAGGTGCAGCACCGATAAATCCGGAGCCTTGGCTCGCAAAATAGTCCAGTCGCTTTGTCACATTTTTCATAAATTTATATAAATAAAAATATTATATTTACATTTGTGAATTGCCCATGTATGATAATTGGGCAGCCGCTGACAGGATTTTTATAAATTAAAACAGATATTATGTTAGATTCAGTGTTGTTATTCCTCGGTGCGCAGGAAATTATTCTGATTGTTTTGGCACTGCTGCTGCTTTTCGGCGGCCGTAAGATTCCGGAATTAATGCGTGGTATGGGACGCGGTATACGCGAGTTTAAAGAAGGGCAAAAAGAGGCTCCCAAAGAAGAATTGAAAGAAGAAAAGCAATAAAAGCGTTGGCTTAGACAATACATTGCATTATTGGAGACTTTATGTCGGTAACTCCAAACCGGTATAAAGTCTTTCTGTTTTTAGGTAGGTATCAGTTCTTTTTGTTAACTGTTACATAATAAAAAAGTAATCCCGGCGTTCTTAGTAGGTAAGTTATGGATACAATGCCAAGTATATGCTGATCAACATAAGTGCTTCAGCCAGCAAGTTTTTTATGGGATCGCCTAAACACTTACGGATGATAGCATGATAAAAAAAGTGATCCCGGTACTAACTGCGTGTAGTTTATTGTACATTCACGCAGCGCAGGCAGAAAGCCACACCATTACGTCAGCTCCCATTGATTCATTGGCAGACGAAGCGATTGACGATCGCATCAACTCGCGCCTCGACCTGATCGGGGATAGCATCAATTTTGTACATCTCAATGACGACCTGGTTTCGTCACCAATGCTGGAACTGGTTCCTACCACCGTTGAAGGCCGGCTGGCCTACGTACAAAAAGAAGTTCCGCTGAATTATAATGAGCAGGTACAGTCTTACATTGATGTGTACAGTACCGACCGGTATAAGCGGTATCTCTCCCGTATGATGGGATTAGGCCAGTACTATTTTCCCATTTATGAGCGGATATTTACGGAAGCGGGCGTGCCCGATGAAATAAAATACCTATCCATTGTGGAGTCGGCGTTAAATCCTCACGCCGTATCACGTGTCGGGGCAACAGGACCATGGCAATTTATGTTTTCCACGGCCCGTATGTACGGGCTCACGATCGATAGCTATGTTGATGAACGGAAGGATCCAATAGCAGCCAGTCATGCCGCTGCAGCGTACCTCTTGGACGCATACGATCAATTCGGCGATTGGCTCATGGCCATTGCGGCATATAATTGCGGAACAGGTAATGTACTGCGCGCCATCCGTCGCTCCGGAATTAATAATCCCGACTATTGGGCAATCAGCCCGTACCTGCCACGTGAAACCCGAAATTATGTCCCCGCTTTCATTGCCATGACCTATATGCTGGAATATCACGAAGAAAATGAAATTTCAGCAGCAGAAACCGAAGTTTTGCTGGATACAGAAACGGTTTGGGTGCAGCGCACCGTTCCGTTCGCCGGTGTAGCCCAGGCACTGAACATTGGTGAAGATGTTATCGCAACACTGAACCCTGCATATAAACGGGGGATGGTAAACGGTTCGACAGAGACGCCAAAACGACTTATTCTGCCTGAAGTAAAACCGATGGCTTATCCGGCGTTATACGCCGTACTCAACAACACCCCCGTATCAAATCAGGCCCAATTTGTCAATGCTTCAAATACTGCTGGAAAGGCAGTGACAGCGACAATGCACCGGGTGCAAAAGGGCGAGACATTGGAAAAGATAGCTAAACAGTACCATATTACAGTGCAGGATCTCCGCGCTTGGAATAACCTTCAACGACACCTGATTGTACCTGGTCAACAGCTGAAAGTATCAGGTGGCCAACAGCATCAGAAGAACAATGCGACTGCTGCTGCCCCTACCTACCTTACTTATCGTGTTAAAAAGGGAGATACGTTATCCGGTATAGCACAGAAATACCGCGGCGCTACCGTATCCGGCATCCGTACAGCGAACGCATTGAGGGGGAATACAATCCGGCCGGGGATGACGCTGAAGATAACAGTGAAATAAAATATAAGGAAGATCAGATCAGCCAGGCGGCATCCTCACCGCCATCGCATTCTGTTAGGTTGACTTCTACGTGCTCCTTAAGGATGGTGGAGAGTTTCAGCCCCGAATAGTCACTGAAAATGGGAAACTTGTGGTGGCTCCTGTCAATCAAAACAGCCGTCCGCATTTTCTTGATAGGGATATCGAAGAAGATACCTAAACCATACGCGAGTGTCCGGCCGCTGTTCAGCACATCATCAACCAGAATGATCACTTTATTTTTTGCCTCTTCAATAGGAATATCGGTTTCCGCGTCCAATGTCCGGCTTTCCTTATCCAGCGTCACCTTGATCAGCCGGATGTCCAGGGAGGAGATTTGTTCCAGCAGCGCCTTTAGCCGTTGTGCAAATGCGTAACCGCGGGAGGCTATGCCTACCAGAACCAGGGATTTTTCCTCAAAATTATCTTCTACAATCTGATACGCGATGCGTAATGACTTTTGCCGGATCTGTTCCTGATTAAGGATTAATGTTTTCTTCGTTGGCATGCGCTGCTTTTATTGGAACGGTCGATAAAGGTAAGAAACGGAAAGGAGCGCTGCAAGCCGGGAACGCTCCCGGTAGCGGATTTAATTTACAGAAGGAACGTAGGAGCCTTCTTCTTCCGCAAGCATATGCTGCGCCGTAAGCATCCTGCCGCCATTGTAATAATAACGTTTCCAGTATGCTTCATTTAAATCGCTGATCATGACACCGCGACTGGAAGAAGCATGTGCAAACTTATCGTTGCCAATGTATACACCGACATGACTGATGTTGCGGCTGCGGATTTTGAAAAACACCAAATCGCCGGGTTTGAGCTCTTCTTTTTTAACCGGATCTACCTGGGTGTAAATATTCCGGCTGTTATAGCCCAATGTGGTGTTGAAGACTTTATCGTATAACTCGTAGGCAAACTTGGAACAATCCACTCCTTTTTTTGTTTTGCCTCCCAGGCGATAGGGAGTGCCAATCCATTCGTAAATAAACTGGTAGAGTTTGGTGTTGCTCGTTGCCGATGCGGCCACACCCATGATTTGAGCGAAATATTCCTTGGCCAAATTATCCGGATCCTGTGCCCCGGTAGAGGTAACAGCTACCTGGGTTGATGTCTGTGCCTGCGAAACGGCAAATAAGCAAGCAAATAGCAAGCATGCTATCGATGTTTTTAAATTCATTAAGCTGCCTTTTTGTAAAACACTCAGACGTTGATTTGTGTGGGTAATAAATTTACGTTTACCTACTTGGTTTGCAAAGCTATGGTAAATTTGCTATCCATGCAAGAGAAAAAATAAACATATGTTAATAACGTGTATAAATATTAACGACATGATAAAAAAAGCAACTTTTTTTTGCGAATCTCAAACGAATAGCGTTCCTTTGTCACGGAATTTAAGCATAGTGAAAGTACATTTGAATAATACAACGATTACAACAATTATTACCACCGGGGCAAGTACACGGAGGAAGTAGTTTTTATGTTGTAATCTTAAAAATAGAAAACCATAAGCGCCTTCCTCAGATAGAGGAGGGCGTTTTTAATTTAACACAGTTGGATGACGCGCAGTATAGATGCGGCTAAAGCAGATTCAATATGAAAGTACTTAAGTTCGGAGGGACATCCGTAGGCTCCGTGGACAGTATCAGGGCGGTGCTCGAAATTATTAAAAAATCACATGCTGCTAACGAACAGCCGGTGGTTGTGCTTTCTGCCATGGGCGGAATAACCAACTTACTGACTAAACTTGCGGAGGAGGCTGCAGAGGGTATTGATTTTGCAGCGGGCTTATCTGAGATGGAAGCGCGGCATTTTGCGGTGGTAAAACAATTGATTGCCGTAAAGCACCAAAATCCGGTATTTACCAAACTGAAACTGTACCTGAATGAACTGGAGGATCTGTTGCAAAGTATTCTCAGTCTCCGCGAACTTAGTTCACAGAGCCGCGACCTGATTTTAAGTTACGGTGAACGGTCATCGGCTTTTCTGATCAGTAAAATTGCCGAGCAGTATTTTCCAGCGGCATGCTTCGTTGACGCAACGGAATTAATCTACACGGACAGCCACTTTGGAAGCGCCCAGGTAAACCAGCCACTTTCGGAACAGCGTATCCGGTCGTTCGTTTCCGAAAATAGCGATCGGTTGCTTTTTGTCACTGGTTTCATTGCGTCCAATGAAAAAGGGAGGGTGACTACCCTGGGCCGGGGAGGCAGTGATTATACCGCGGCCATCATCGGCGCTGCGCTGGCGGCTGAATCCATTGAAATATGGACGGATGTTGACGGCATGCTTACCGCCGACCCACGGATTGTAAGGAAGGCGTTTTCCCTGCCGCTGCTTTCGTATACTGAGGCCATGGAGCTTTCCTATTTTGGCGCAAAAGTAATTTATCCTCCTACGATGATTCCGGCATTTCTAAAGAAGATTCCCATTGTAATCCGGAATACATTCAATCCCGATTTTGCGGGAACAGCCATCCAGCATGAAAGCGGTATGACCGAATTACCTATCAAGGGTATCTCATCGATTTCCGATATCAGCATAATCAACCTGAGCGGAGGCGGTATGATCGGCAAGGCAGGGTTCAGCGGCAGGTTGTTTACGTTGCTGGCAAGGGAGCAGATTAATGTCGTGCTTATTACCCAGTCGTCATCAGAACATAGCATCACGTTTGCCGTTCATCCGGGAGAAGCACTGCGGGCGAAACGGCTCATTGAAAACGAATTTGAACTGGAATTGCAGGCCAACAAGTTGCTCGAGCCGGAAATTGAAAATCAGTTGTCTGTATTGGCTATCGTGGGTGAGAACATGAAACAGACCCCCGGCATGGCAGGCAAACTTTTCCATGCATTGGGCCGGAACGGTATCAATGTACGGGCGATTGCACAGGGGTCCTCGGAATACAATATCTCTGTAATCATCGCTAAGGCCGATCTTTCCAAGGCACTGAATGCGGTTCATGACGCGTTCTTCGCCCAGCTTAACAAAACGCTCCACGTATTTAATGTCGGCACGGGAAATATCGGTTCCACGCTGTTTAAACAAATACAGGCGCAGCACGACTTTTTGCTGAACCACAACGATATCGAAATTAAAGTGGTGGGCATCAGTAATTCGCGGAAAATGCTGTTCAATAGCGAGGGAATCGCGCTGGAAAAGTGGGAAGAACAACTTGGGGAATCTGGTGAGCAGGCTGACCTGCCGGGTTTTGTGGAGCGGATGAAACGCATGAACCTCCCGAACTGCGTGTTTATTGATAATACGGCAAGCGAGTTGCCTATACCGTATTATGAGTCGATATTCAATGCTAATATCTCGATTGTTACCTGCAATAAAATTGCCAACTCCGGTAAGTATAGCCAATACAAACAGCTAAAAGACGCTGCCCGCAGGCATGGTGTGGATTTCTTTTATGAAACCAATGTAGGGGCGGGGCTGCCCATCGTACGGGTGCAGAAAGACCTGATGCTGAGCGGCGACCGCATCACACGTATCGAGGCCATCCTTTCGGGTACCATATCGTATATTTTCAATAATTTTACCGGAGACGCTTCCTTCCACGATGTGGTCAAGGCAGCGCAGGAAAAGGGGTATACCGAGCCTGACCCAAGGGAAGATCTGCGTGGAACGGACTTTATGCGTAAAATGCTTATCCTGGCGCGGGACGCCGGCTATCCATTGGAGGCAGCGGATGTGGATCTCGGCGGAATATTGCCGGAGGCCTGTCTTCAGGCAGTTTCGGTCGCCGATTTTTACCGCGAATTGAAAGCCGCCGATGCGCATTTTAATGCACTCAAAGACCAGGCACAGCGCGAAAACAAAGCCCTGCGTTATATCGGAAAAATGGAAGGCGGAAAAGTCGCCATTGCCCTGGAAATGGTGGGAGAAGACCATCCGTTTTTTACCTTGTCGGGAAGCGACAATATCATTTCATTTACCACGGAGCGCTATAAGGAGCGCCCGTTAGTAGTGAAAGGGCCGGGTGCAGGTGCTGAGGTCACTGCAGCAGGTGTATTTGCCGACCTGGTTAACGTAGGGGCGTGATACAACCGTTATTGTATACCCAATGACTAAAATAATAAATACAACCGAAGAAAAGATGGCAGGAACTGATTCCGGAGAAAAAGAACTGGTGCATGTATTTGCCCCCGCTACGGTAGCCAATATCGTTTGCGGTTTTGACGTACTTGGGTTTGCACTGGATGAACCCGGCGACGAGGTCATTATGCGCCGGGTAGACCAACCTGGGGTACACCTCATCCAGGTAACCGGTGATGAGGGCAGATTACCCCGTGAGGCGGGAAAAAACACCGTTAGCGCCTGTGTTCAGATGCTGCTGAAGTACATTGGGCGGGAAGACGTAGGTGTAACGATTGAATTGCATAAACACATGCCGATTGGCAGTGGCCTGGGATCCAGTGCCGCGAGTACCGTTGCCGGGCTTTTTGCTATCAATGCATTGCTGGGCAATCCGTTAACCCGGATGGAGCTGTTACCTTTCGCAATTCAGGGCGAAGCGCTTGCCTGCGGCCATGGACATGCGGACAACGTGGCGCCGGGCCTGCTGGGAGGCATTACGCTCATTAAAGGATACGAACCGCTGGATGTGGTAGCGATCCCTGCACCGCCGGCATTACACGCCGCTGTTGTATTCCCCCACGTAGATGTGCCAACCCGTGACGCCCGACAGATGATCCGGTCAAAGGTGGCATTAAAAGATGCAGTAATACAGTGGGGCAATATCGCAGGCCTTGTTGCCGGATTGTTTACGAACGATTATGACTTGATCGGCCGTAGCATGCAGGATGTGCTGATCGAACCTACACGGGCGATTTTAATACCGGAATTCTATGAGATGCGCAGACTGGCACTCGATAGCGGCGCACTGGGATTTGGTATTTCCGGTTCAGGCCCATCCGTGTTTGCCTTTGCACAAAGCAGGGAAACAGCCGGCGATATTGTCAAGGTTATTCAATCGCATTTAACACAACACGGGATCGACAGCAACGGCTATGTGTCCGGAATCAATGCCAACGGACCGAGGGAGCTTTAGTCGGGTAATTTGTTATACGTAAGATAAATATGGAATTATACAGTACCAATAACCGGGACCTCCGCGTTTCATTCCAGGAGGCGGTATTTAATAGCCTGCCAGCTGATAAAGGCTTATACATGCCCATAGAAATTCCGCAGCTAAGCGGGCATTTCATTGCAAACCTGCAACAATATTCGTTACCTGAAATTGCCTTCGAGGTAGCCCGGAAATTAATAGGAAACGTCATACCAGAAGCCGATTTAAAGGCCATTATAGACGAGGCAATAAACTTCGATGCCCCGGTGAAACTGCTGAGTAGTGAGATTGCGGTACTGGAACTCTTCCATGGCCCCTCATTGGCATTTAAAGACTTTGGCGCCCGTTTTATGAGCCGGGTGATGGCCTATTTTTCCGCCAATGACGGACAGACGCTGGACGTGCTGGTAGCTACCTCGGGTGATACCGGGGGAGCTGTCGCCCTGGGATTCCTGGGAGTCCCGGGCACGCGGGTTACGATTCTCTATCCCAAAGGCAAGGTAAGCCCGGTGCAGGAACTTCAGCTTACCACCAACGGACAGAATATACGTGCTGTGGAAGTAGACGGTACATTTGACGATTGTCAGGCACTGGTTAAAGAAGCCTTCAATGATAAAGACCTGAACGAACGGTTTAATCTTACGTCGGCTAATTCCATCAACATTGCCCGGTTGATCCCGCAGACGTTCTATTATTTTTATGCCTACGCCCAACTGAAATCGCAGGGTATAAACGAGGTGGTATTTTCAGTGCCCAGTGGGAATTTCGGAAATATCGGTGCCGGGATACTGGCTTATAAGATGGGACTGCCCGTACAGCAGTTTATTGCCGCAACGAATGTGAATGATACCGTGCCGCGGTTTCTCCGGAACGGCAGCTATGAACCGCGTCCTTCTGTGCAGACATTAGCGAATGCCATGGATGTAGGCAATCCAAGCAACTGGGTACGTATCATGGACCTGTTTGGCGGAGACATTGAGCAGGTACGGAAACAGGTTACCACCTATACCTATACCGATGCCGAGACGCAACAGGCGATCCAGACATTATTTGAACAATATGGTTATGTTGCCTGCCCGCATACCGCAATCGCGTGGCTGGCCGCAACAGCCTATCGCGAACGGCATCCCGGATCATATGCCACTGTTTTCCTATCCACAGCCCATCCGTGCAAATTCCCGGAAGTATTCGCTCCTGAGGTGGCCAGGCGGATTGTTATTCCCCAACAGGTAAAAGCATTGGAAGGTGGAAAGAAAGCGATTACCCCGTTGGGTGTCGATTTTGATGGATTCAAGCAATACCTGCTCGACAACGGAACGGTTTAGTTTAATTCAATCGGAACGGCATCCAGACGTCCGCATCGCGGCCAAAAATGAAATACTGGGGGTTGATAATCTCGGCTAAAATCTCCGCATCATCGGCAATCCATGCACCCGGTTGCCGTAGGTACCGGCTGTGATGTACCAGGTAAATATTATTTTGCTTTACCGCATTTGTATCGGCCCAATACCGCGTAGCCAACGCTGCCGGCAGTTCGTTTAATAAATCCGGTATCGGCCGGTTGTTGATCAAAACAACAATGTCCGGATTAAAATGATCCTGATCCCAATTGGTGTAACTGACCCCACCGGCGATATCGATCAGGCCATCAAGATACACTCCCTGGGCCAGTATCACGGGTGAGATCTCCTGCAGGCAAAGCACGGTCGGCCGTTGTTCTCTGGGAATAAACTTAAGTTTATGGCGGATGATGTTGATCCGTTCCTCCAGGTCCTCAGCCAGGTGATCAGCTGCTTCCCCGGCTTCCAGTACCTTTCCAATGATCCGGATCGCGGTATAAACTTCTTCAGGTGTTGTTGCATCCATTAGCTGGTCGTATGCCGCTGTTTCTTCAAGCAGCGATATACATGCCTGATCAAGCGTCAATGCTTCCAGTATGCTATGTAGGGATAAGCGTGCCTTTTGCATGGACGCAAAGGTAATGAAGTTAGGCGAAAAAGCCCCACCGGGTGCTTACCAGAACAACACACGGAATACATTTATTTCGGGTAACGAAATAAAGGAAGCATTCAGTTGGATGCGTTGTTCGATAAGTTCGCTTCCTGCAATTCCCGCCATAATCAATAAAGCAGCAAAAAAAGGAAGGGTAACCAGCAAAAAGGGAGATACATTGCCAATAAACTTTTTCATATCATATGCAAATTAAAGGTATGCCGTTACGTTTTCCAAATAAACATGACAAAGAAACGGATACAGGTTTCTGATGTAAAATCTTTTAGACCAATAGGCAGATTTTGTAGACTAATCCGTTGCTTTCTATTCGTCCGCCCGAATATCCGGTTGGCCGATGCCTGTAGCCTGTTTGTCTATTGACCTAGGGGATATTGCAGCTGAGTGATATATTTGCAGTATATGCGCACGAATAAAGCCGCCCTAACTCATATCCTGATCTGGTTTTTCCTGATGCTCGTTTTGTTCTTTGTGAATGCAAGAGGACAAAATAAGGAAACGGCGGTTATTGTGTTCCTGTTCGGTGCTTTGAATATCGCCGTCTTTTATTTCCAGTATTTTTTGGTTAACCCGCTTTTTGTAGCGGACAGCAAATATGGACGGACAATCACCTACATGGCGGCGGCACTGACCGTATCGGTAGTTATTAAATATGCGCTGGCCCTGCAATACGAATCATTCATTCTCCGGTATGGTGATAATCACGATAAAGTCTTTACCCCTGTGCAGTACATCGTCGCGGCAGCAATCACCAGCCTATTCTTTATGATGTTAAGTACCGCGGTATATGTAATTATTGATAACTTCGTACAGCGCCAGCACCGTAAAAACCTGGAAAATGAAAAACTCAATGCCGAACTGGCCTTTTTAAAATCACAGATCAACCCCCATTTTCTTTTTAACTCATTAAACAACATTTACTCGCTTGCGTACCAGAAATCCGATAAAGCGCCCGAAGCAATTTTAAAGCTGTCCGAAATTATGCGGTACATGCTGTATGAAAGCAACGAGGACACCGTCCTCCTGGCAGCAGAAATCAATTACCTGTATAATTACATTGAATTACAGAAACTCCGGTTTAAGGAGAAAATATATGTTGCACTGGAAGTCGACGTTGATGACGCCGAGAATCACCGCATTATGCCCCTGCTGTTGATTTCCTTTCTGGAAAATGCATTTAAGCACGGGGTATCCACGGATGCGCAGAAGCCCATACGTATCGGGATCAGGGTGGTAGATGGACGGCTGCATTTTAAAGCCGGGAATGCCAAAAACCACCTGAACAAGGACCAAACGCGCGGTGTGGGGCTCCATAACCTGAAACGCAGGTTGCAACTGGGCTATCCCGACCGGCACACGATTCATATCGTCGAATCAGAAGATTACTATAGTAGTGAACTATTCCTATATTTATAGGGCAAAAAAATGAATCATGATCAGATGCATTGCCATTGACGACGAACCGCTGGCGCTGGATATCATTGCCGACTATGTGGCCAAGATACCCGAGCTGTCACTGGTTGCGAGTACCACCAACGCGATTGAAGCGTTGCCGCTGATACAGAACGGCGAAGTTGATCTCGTATTTCTGGATGTGCAGATGCCGGAACTGACGGGCATCCAGCTGCTTAAGATCATCAATGGACGGTGTGATGTCATCCTAACCACCGCCTATCCGCAATATGCATTGGACGGGTACGAGCTGAATGTGCTGGATTACCTGTTGAAACCCATCGCGTTTGACCGGTTCTACCGGTCCGTGCAAAAGGCATTACATAACAGCCGGATAGTGAAGGCGCCTGAAACCCAGGTGCCGCCGGTTCAGCACAGTGATGCGGTAGACTTCATTTTTGTTAAAACGGAGCATAAAATACAGCGGGTAGATCTGGATGATATCCTATATATCGAGGGCTTGAAAGACTACATTTCTATTTATACAGCGGATGAGCGGATTGTCACATTGCAGAACATGAAAAAAATGGAAGACATCCTGCCGACCAACCGTTTTATCCGCGTCCACCGCTCCTACATTGTTGCCCTGGATAAAATTGGAAGTATCGAGCGCGGGCGTATCTTTATGGGCGATAAAATCATCCCTGTCGGGGACACTTACCGGGACGCCTTTTTCAGGCATATTGGAGATAGGCACAGTTAACGTGTTTTGTGTCCGATCAGTAGCTGACCCTCGTAGTTTAACCGGCGTGGTTCATTTCCTGCCATCGGGGAAAGATCGCCATTAAGCTGGTCCAGTACCAACTGCCAGCGGAACCGGGCTGAGGTAGCCTGGATTTGCAGCAGTTCCGGGGGGCATATGAAGTTTCGGTCGCTACCCGCTGCAGTATCCGGCATTAATGCCCCCGCTTTCACTTGCTGATAAAGGCTATCGGCCAGCGCTCCAAGATCAAATAACACGCTATCGCCGCCCACCGTTGCCCGGATTTTTCTTGTTTCGTCTATGATATGCACGTCCATGATCAGCTGCTGCAGGCGCACGGTGGTTTCCACGGACTGATACGACGTGATGCGGTAGCTGTAATCAAAATCTGACACATGCACTATTCCCGGACTGGCACGGCTCAGGTAGTAATAATCGCCCTGCGGTGTTCCCCATTCGGGGGTTATTCCAAGCAGGGTAAATGCGGTGTCGGTTTTATGGGTCTGTAAGGTGTACCGGTGTTCATTGACTGTCTTTTGCAGCTGCGCGTCCACCGCCGCCATATCGGTGTCGGTAAACGGCTGCAGTGCATCGAGGCCATGTGCACGTACAAGGTAGTTGATAATTGCCGTGCGTTCCACGGCGTCTGTGGTCGAATATCGTTTGGTCAACCGGCGTTGCTGCGACCGCTCGGCGACGCTGCTCGCGCTCTGTGGGCCAAACGCGCCAAGTAACGCGATCACACAGAGGCTTATCGGGATTATGTAGATTTTCGGGTGTTTTGACAGCAGAAAATAGGTGGTGATGCCGGTTAGCCATATCCCGAGCGCAATGAGAATGTAGCGTTCCTCGGTTACCCCGTAATTTGCCACGCGTTTATAGATGGCCAGCGCCAAGAGCAGGATAAGCGGGATGAGCGTGATGTAAAAAAAACGCGTAAACAGTTGTACCCAGCGGTTTTTTTCACGGTCTTTAAGCGGCCAGACAAGGAGCAGCGCCAATGTGCCGAAAACGGCATACCCTAGAATTAAACTTGCTACCACGCCTTTCGGTAACTGCCAGCTCAGGAGTATATTGAGCTCATAAATAAACAGGATGGCCAGGTAGACGGTCATCAATGGAATTAAAACATATTGCGCGAATACCCTGAGCCCCTTCGGGTAGTCGTGCTCATGAGCTGCCTGTGGCTGTATCTGCGGTACGCCAGCGAGAAAAAAAAGCGTGTTGAAACCGACAAAAATGAGGACAAAAAGCTGTTGGTAAAGGTTGGAAGGAACCGAAAGATTGAACAGTTCCTGTATGCCATAAATCGCCAGCGTGATGCCTGCGTATAGGGTTGCCGAGTAAAGCAGGGCAGTAAAAAAACGCAGAAACAGCGTTTTGTTGAAAATCCAGAACCGGAGATCATCATATTGTGCCAAAAAAGGAGCAAAGGCCACCAGCTGGTGGCACGCAAAAACCAGCAACCCACAGCGGATGATGTCGGTCTCGTAATAAGTCGGATCCAGGATGGTATATATTCCACCACAGCAAGCCAGCACCACGATCCGTAACACCCACTTACGTGTATTGCTGTATCCCCGAGATTCCGCGAATAAATCAATGGCAAGCCCCGATGCAAAAAGGAGATTGCAGCTGACGAGCAGGGTCCAGAGCCTGTTTTCCGTTCCGTTGTCCTTAATGTACTCACCCATGAGCAGATACGCCAGCGCGGTTGCTCCGAGTGTGGTGATGGTGACCATCGGAAACCGTTTAAATACCCTGGTGGCATTTTCCAGAAGCTGATTGAATGCAGGCAGTTTCATTGAATAGTTGTCATTACGTAAATAAATGTACGGATATTCCGCCAATCCGATGCCATACCATTGCTATTGGCATCGGATTGATAAACAAGTTATTTGATTTTTTCGGCAATTCCGGTAGCTTTGATGCCGGCACCACCCGTACCAGTTAGGGGAGTGTGCTTTTATTTTCTGATACTACAACTGAAAACTATGGCACGTATTTTTTCATTTTTTCTCGTTCTCGTTTTACTGTCAGGTATTGCGCTGGCACAAAATGATGTGGTGACCGATGCAGGATCCAGCGAATATAACCTCAATAAGCCGGAACGTGTCGAATGGTTCCGGAATACGGGCTCGGGATTATTCATCCATTTCAGCATGGACTCCCAACTCGGGATTGTAATCAGCCATGCGCTGGTCGGTGCCTCAAAAGACTTTGAAGACCGCTATTTTAATGAGCTGTACAAAACATTTAACCCCTATCGTTTCAATCCCGAAGAGCTGGTGGCATTGGCCAAACTCGCGGGGATGAAATATATCGTGTTTACCACGAAACATCATTCCGGATTTTGCATGTGGGATACGAAGACAACCGAATTTAAGATTACCAATACCCGGTACCAAAAGGATATCCTCCGGGAATATGTAGACGCCACCCGTGCCGCGGGTCTGGGTGTGGGCTTTTATTTTTCACCGGAAGACTTCTGGTTTTTAAAGCAGCATAATATCCCGATCGACCGCCCCGTTCAGCCCCTGTCGCCCGAATTGGCTAAGGCTTATGATGATTATACGCGGCAGCAGTGTGAGGAACTGATGACCAATTACGGAAAAATAGATGTTTTATTTATCGATGGCGACCCTAAAGCGGTGGTCAAAGAAACCAGCTGGCGACTGCAGCCGGATATCCTCATCACGCGGGGTGCGATGAAAACGCCTGAGCAGGTACTCCCCGGTGCCCAGATCGATGAACCTTGGCTGTCGTGCATTACCATGGGTACTGCCTGGCAGTACCAGCCTACGAACGAGCGTTATAAATCAGGCGGCCAGCTGCTGCAATTGCTCATTGAGGCACGCGCCAAAGGGGGATCACTGCTGCTTAACGTAGGACCCAAACCCAATGGTGAGCTACCCATCGAACAGGAGAACCGGCTCCGTGAAATGGCGGCCTGGGATTTTATCAATCACGAAAGCATGGACAGCGTGCGCAGCTGGGTTGTCAGCCATGAACAAGACATCTGGTTTACGTCAAAGGATAACCGGAATACCCTCTATGCAATTGTAACAAATGCGCAGGATTGGCGCGAAGGTACGCGGAAATCGTTCACCCTGCAGTCCGTTAAGGCGACGCCAAACACCCGCGTAAGCGTGCTCGGACAAAACAGCCAGATCATCGAATACCGCGACGACGATATCAGCTGCCACTACACGCAAACGGCGGAAGGGTTGGAGGTCTCTGTCGTTAAGGCGCAGCGTATTTACGACGATCACCGCTGGCCGAATCCCGTAGTGATTAAGCTGGAGAATATCGAGCCGACAATTGCCCGGGCAGTCAAGGTGGAGACATTAGGCAGTGAACCTGCACAAGCCGGTGTCACGCTACACGGTGTAATCCATGATTACGACGGCAAGGTGCAGAAAGCCTATTTTTATGTCCGCCCGTTTGCCGGTCAGGTTGAAACACTTTATGTAAGCCCATGGGAAAAGACAGTGGAAGCAACGGTTGATAAATCGGGTAATTTCAGTGTAACCAGTTCCGAATTGCAACCCGGTCAACGTTATGAATACAAAGCCGTAGCCATTCAGTCAGGTCTTTCCGTAGAAGCCGACAGTAAAGTTTATCAGCGTCGGCAGCGGTAATCCGGCGGGCAGCTTTGTTGTTGTTTCAACCCATCGCTGCCCATGAGAAGACAATCAGTGCCTGCAGATCAGTGTACTTAAGTTTATTATCAGGAAAATCCGGGAATGTGCTATACCGCGCTTGTCATTTTTGGCGAATCGTGTAATAATAGAGGTTCCACGCATCCGAATTGGCTTCAACAATATCTAATAATCCGTCGTTGTTCAAATCCCCGACTTCCACGTGATAGGTGTCGTCTTTTAAGTCTTCCCGCAGGTGCTGCATAGTGAACGTACCATTTCCCTTTCCGATAAAAACGCGGTTGACGGCTTCCACATTCCCCTCCACAATATCCAATATACCATCCTGATTGAAATCACCCGCTGCGATTGAGTTGGTGGTTGCCGAGTCTCCAAATTCATCGAAATTGGCATATGTTAAGTTTTTGTCTCCGTAATAAATTCGGTTGGGTGCGCCTAGATAACCAGCTATCACATCTGGAAACCCATCGGTGTTGATATCGGCTATGGTAACGGAGCGGCAGTCTATTTCTTCATTGCCAAAGGCGATAATTTTTGCAAACTCCCCATGGCCGTCGTTTATGAAGATTTTATTTTTACCTCCCCGCTCCGCAGTGACCACATCAGGATACCCGTCCCCGTTAAGATCCACAGCGACCGCCTGTATGGTTTCGGCGCCTTGATCTCCAAAGTAAACACACTCACGATATACCCCGTTTCCATCATTGAGCCATATTTCATTTTGTGTTTTCCTGTTGGATATAATCAAATCGGGGTGCCCGTCATTGTTTATGTCGGCTATTTCAACGTGGCGTGATGGAGATGCCTGTCCAAACTTTTGCTGCTTTTCAAAGGACATCGTGGCATCACCGAAATAAATCATGTTCGGAATCTTATCGTTTGCCAAGACGATATCCAAATAGCCATCACCGTTTAAATCAGCTGCCTTTATACAATATGATGCCTGAAGCAGGCTCCCCAATGGCTGTCCTGATTTAAAATTACCTGTACCATCATTAAAATAGATATAGCTTTGCTCAGCCCAATGTCTTCCGTTAGCGACCAATGCATCAAGATCCCCATCATTATCAATGTCTGTCAAGGTAATCCATGCCGTTCTATTCGATGAGGTACCGATGGATAATGCTCCATCGCCGTTTACGAAATCAATTTTTTGGCAGAAGCCGCTGAAATAGGTAAGGAACAGGATGTTTAGTGTGAGTAACTGCTTGATCATCTTATTAAATTGGTTGTCAAAGATATAAAATATCTGTTCGGTATTTATACACACCATTGAGTGATCGAAACGGTTTCATACAGAAGCCATCCGCGCGGATTAGCCAATAGAAAAAGCCAGCGGTCAAAAGATTTCTGAACGCATAAACCCTATGTATTTAAAAGTAAAAAATCGGAGTGGTCAACTCCGATTTTATTATTTACAGTTTTTGAAATAGTGTTTGTAAAAAAGGATCAGCGTTTCTTTATTTGTTTGGCCTCTTCTCCGATTTTTGAAAAAGATTTGTCTCTTTTGCGCTTTTCGTGTTCAGAAGCGGAAAAATGCCATGATTCCTTTCGCAATTTCAGGTAGCTTTCGTACACATCGGGTTCTAAAATACCGTTGTTTACGGCATCCTTAACCGCACACCCGGGCTCGGTAACATGTGTACAATTGTCGAAGCGACAGGAACCGGCAAATCCGGAGATATCAAATATACCTTCTAATGTTTCGGGAGTGTCTACGGCTATGCCGAACTCTCTTACACCAGGTGTGTCAATCAAAACGCCGGAGCCATTCATCAATACCATTTCTCTCCGGGTTGAAGTGTGCCTGCCTTTCCCGGTAGCGGTGCTCGTCTCGGAGGTGAGAAATACCGTTTGTTCGCACAACGCATTAACTAACGAACTTTTTCCTACACCAGAGGATCCTACAAACACAACTGTTTCTCCCGGCCGAATAGATTCCCGTACAAGAACAATGGATGCTGTGGAATGAATGCTTGTGAAAAATACGGGCGCTTGGCTGGTAATGTGTTTTAACGAATCAGCTACATCCTGTCGGTTAAATTTCAAGTCAGATTTAGTGAGTATAAGTATTGGCTGAATGTTTTCTTCCATTACCTGGACCATAAAACGCTCGGTTCGACGGGGATTAAAATTGGCATCAAGGCTTTGAACAATAAAGGCCTTGTCAATATGAGACGCTATCGCCTGTTTGTCTGATGCGGTGCCGCTCTTTCTACGGTATAGCGTGCGGACGCGAGGGAGGATATCGACGATTATTCCTTTGTCATCGTCAAAAGGCTGAAAGATCACCCAGTCGCCTGTACACGGTAGGTCAAACGATGACTTTCCAAAGAGCAGACTGCCCGTCAGTTCGCAAAACAGCAAACCACTCTCGGAGACAACCTCGTAGTTGGTTTTGTTTACAGTCGAAACACGGCCATGAAAAAGATGACTATATGAAGATGCTTGTTTAAGCTGAAATAGGTTGCTATTCCAGCCAAATAATGCTAGGTTATTCACTATTAATAATTTAGAATGTTGAAAATTAGACTGCTAATTCTTTACCGTCCGAATGACTCACTCATATGCCAATACCCCTGACAACATATTTATTATCAAGCTGACAACGCAAGAAGCAAGACACCCGGAATCAGGCAATCATTCCCGTCGCTAAATTGTAATATGTGAATAGCTGTTTTTGCATGAATTGTAAAGATACAAAAACTTAAAGATATAAAACCATAGTTTAACGCCCCAAATCTGATGTTTCCGATTTGGTAATCAGCAAAATGACTTAAATAGCAAAGCCCGCTCTAAGAACGGGCTTTGCTATTTAAGTCGGGATGACAGGATTCGAACCTGCGGCCTCTTCGTCCCGAACGAAGCGCGCTACCGGGCTGCGCTACATCCCGAAATTTTAAAAAGTGTACAAAAATACAAATCGTCAGCAGTTTTGAAAATAGCAGACTGTAATTTTCTGTAAAGATTAACGATATCCGGAATGAACTGCATAATCTGTCTTTTCCTACCGTACAGCCGGTTTATTTTCTTGCGCGGTTTTGTCCGCAGCGCCTTCATAAATATATACCGTTGCTGCGGGACTGGCCACCCGATATTATTTGTATGTAAAAGTCGGGCATCGGAAAAACAACAGTCGTAATTTTGTGGAACTAAAAAGGAGAAATTAATGCTGAACGAATTAAATCAGGTGATCGATTATATCGAAGATCATTTAACCGATGATAACCTGTCCCTTGAAATAATTGCGGAACATGCCGGGGTATCCGACTATCATTTTCGAAAGGTGTTTTTTTACCTTTCGGGGCTAACACTGAGTGAGTACATTAAGTACAGAAAGCTGTCGGAGGCGTATCAGGATTTGTTAAATGGGGAGAAGGTAACGGACATTGCCTTTAAATATGGTTATCAGTCCATCGAAGGTTTTACCCGGGCATTTAAAAAATGGAGCGGTATTCTACCCTCTGAAGTAATCAAAAACAACGTAAATAAATCATTTCCCAAGCTTTCATTTATCATTACAGTCAAAGGAGGAAACACCATGGAATTTCGGATTGAAGACAAACCCGCATTTAATTTCGTCGGCGTAAGTAAACGTGTGCCGATGCAATTCGAAGGGATTAATAATGAGATAGTCCAACTTGCCAAAAGCATAACGGCCGAACAAAAAGAGGCAATGCATGCCCTTCAAAACATGCCCCCACAGGAAATTGTCAATGTTTCTTACGATGCGGATACGCGCTTCCAAAAAGAAGAAGGGGGGCTGACTCATTTGATAGGCGTGTTAACGACTGAAAACCATGTCGGCAACGGATTGGAAAAAATACCGATGGAAGCCTGCTCCTGGGCAGTATTTCCAAATGAAGGTGTCTTCCCTGCTACCTTGCAGCAGACCATGGCAAAGGCATATTCCGAATGGCTTCCCGTATCTAATTACGAACTGGTTGATGCACCCGTTTTTTCGTTTACGAAAATGGACCAACAGGTAGCAGGTTACGCTTATTGCGAAGTATGGATCCCTGTCCGGAAAAAATAAAACGTTGCCGACAGTGGTTCAGCGGGGATTATTCATCTACAATTACTTCATAAGTTAAGGAAGAGAGATCGGCTGTTTTGCCGGGAGAAAGATCAATAACAACCGATTCTGAACTCACGGCATCTTTCAGCAGATCATTGGGCATCCCGCGCAGCGCATGATAAAGTATACCGTCGGTGGTCTTTACAGTCCACCGGATATCAAAAAAAACAGTTGTGCTTCCATCATAATCACGTCCGGAAACGTTCTTTACGTCGTATCCGACATAAACATCGCCACCGTAATAATCATCCTGTGTCGGATCGATGTTGACAATCTCAAAATCGGCGGGTTCAAACAGGGGGGAGCCATCATCGGGGGTGGTGTCATCCTTGCCGCAGCCAGCAATGGCAATCAAACAAACAACTAACCAGGGCGCGATTTTTTTCGTCTTCATTTTCTTATTATTTAATTTGCCTTGAAATCGGGAAACCAATCCCTTAATACACAAAGGTATCGGCAGTCTCTTTAAGCGTCAATACCGATCTTTAGGTAAAAAAAACTACCGATAATTAGGGTAGTTCTATTTTTTCAAAGCACCATGATTTGCCTAACTTTCACTATATTGCCTGTGCAGTTCCACCAAGTAAAACCAGATAAAGAATGAATAAGTTAATGCACCGCGACGCACGATATAAAGGGCTATTTCCCCTGATACTTTGCCTTGCCCTCACGGTTTCATTGGCCGGTCACGCGAGGAGTGCAGGCCGTATGCAGACCGGCTTTCAGGTACGGGGCTTTCACCTGGACCTCCGCGTGCAGGTCATGAAAATGCCGGCATTGCGGGCGTTTGCACATGAGCTCAGTGAAAACGGAATCAATACGCTGATCATGGAGTGGGAGGCTTCCTATCCCTACCGGCAGCATCAGGTGATCTCCAACAGGTATGCGTACAGCCGCGAGGAGGTAAAATCGTTTGTCGCTTATTGCGACTCATTGGGGATTGACGTGATACCGCTACAACAGAGCTTTGGGCACGTGGAGTATATCCTCCGGCATTACCGATACCGCGATCTCCGGGAAGACCAGAAAGACTTTTCACAGGTAAATCCACTGAAAGAGGATTTGTGTAAAGCCCTGTTCACCGATCTCTACCGCGACCTGATCGAAACCCATACATCTGATTATATCCACATTGGCGGGGATGAAACCTACCTGTTGGGGCATTCGAAGGAATCACAGGAGAAAATTGCCAGGGTAGGCCGGGGGCGACTGTATGGTGACTACCTGAAAATGCTGTGTGAACTGGTGGTTTCCCTGGGTAAGCGCCCCATTGTCTGGGCCGACATTGCACTGAAATATCCCGATGCCTTCCGCGACCTGCCGAAGGAAACGGTGTTTGTGGACTGGAATTACGGCTGGCCATTAGACCGGTTCGGCGACCACCGGCAGCTCGTTGAAAGCGGCTATGAAGTCTGGGGAGCGCCGTCGATCCGCAGTCACCCCGACAATTATTTTCTGGCCGATTGGAATAAGCACTTCTTAAATATTCAGTCGTTTGTCCCCCAGGCAAGGGAGCTGGGATACAAGGGCATCGTAATGACCTCCTGGTCTACCTCGGGTATATACTCCCCGGTCTTTGAATCGTCTTCGGATATCATCGACCTGCCCGCCATCCGGCGTGTCTATCCGCTTACGGGATTCAATTTATTGGTGGCGGCTTATTTTGAGAGTCTCCATTCTGCTGAACCGTTGGATATTAACAAATTTGTCCATACCTATACCCGGGAGGCCTATGGATTTGATGACGCCGCAGTTGATGTCTTCTGGCGGGCATTGACCATGACACCTTACGAAGTTACACAGGGACGTGTAAGTCGCCCCGGAATGACTGTGGCGGCGTTACGGGACAGCGCCGCGCTGGCGTCAGACCTGCTCAGGCAGCTGAAGCCGTCAAAAAACCAGGATGAGTTTGCACATTACCTGTTGATGAGTGACATCCGGACATTTTACCTCGAGTGTATGGCGGTGGAATACCAGTTGAACCTGCCCGGCTTGGGTGGTGCCACACCCGGCGAACTGGCTGATCGCCTGCACCAACTCCGTCCGGAAGAACTGGATAAGCGGTTTATCGACCTGCAAAAGCACGCGTTTTATCTTTCAGAACTCAACCTCGAAAATGAGTTGCGGAATGCGCGCTTAAAATCGCTCCTGGCAAAATTGGAAAAAGCAACAGATTAGACATTGATATATTAGTATGTTCAGCAAATCAGGGTTTTGGCTATTTCTCCTCGGGATGGGCATATGCGTATCCTGCAGGACGGTTAAGGATGCAAGCATTCGCGAATCGCTCTACCGAAGTAACTGCAATCAGCGGAATGTATATGATTACACCAAGGACGAACTTCCTGTTCCGTTGCATGAACAGGAAATCTCCGGTACCCTTTCCGGACGGTTTAGCCATAATACGCTGAATATAGCGAATGCAATAGGTATTCTGCAGCTGATGGAGCGCTATGCGGAGTTGAAATCCAGGAAAGATAATCATACGGTTGCCAACCGGCTTGAAATCCTGGAGATCAAACAGGAAATGGACAACCGGGTCAATACCATGTCCATTGAAATTTCAGCCGTATCCTCGGAAATGGATTGCGAGGAAGAACGCACCAGCCAGGTTGCTAATTACCTCTCCGGCATACAGGATGAGCGGGAGTCAAAATTGACGAAGGGTGCCATCGTTGTCGGCGCACTCGGCGCCATATTGACAGGAGGCGTCATTCCGGATGACCGAACGAGTAACATCGTGGGCGTCACATCAGGGGTAGGCGAGGCCAGCCTGGGCCTGATGATGCTCTTTAATAAAGAATCGGTCACCTTCCAGCACCAGCGGAATGCCCTGAAAGACGTATGGTACGGTACGGAAGTCTCCACCATTTTCCCTCCGGCAATCTGGTACTACCTGAATTATCACGACCCCGAAAGCGCTGACCAAAAATCCCTGCGTCAGCAGATTATCGAAAAGTGGACCTCACTTGGCCAGATTGAACCGAATGCCGATGGCTCCCTTGTCCAGTTGTATTTCGGGGAAGGCGGCATCTATTCAAGTGAAGAACTGAACAACCGGGCGGATATGTACGACCAGCTGGAATCGAATATCAACCTCATGAAACAGGACTTGAATGCGCTTGCTTTTGCGCTAGGTAAAATCTGATCCTTTCCCCGCCGCCTTTTCTGGAACAGGTGAATACACGCGGGCGTTAAAACAGCTTCCATCGTGCTATACGCCTGTTGCTGTGGTCCTTTGCTGATAGGCCCGGTTTACAGTTGCCTATTGACTTAAAATCCACACTAATCTTGTTTTTTAGGTGTATTTTTGCCGTCCCTTAGTACGAAATCATGATAAAGAAAACCGTGTTTACTGCTTATGAAGCACTTTTGATCACCATGCTTACCATTCTGCAATTTTGTATTGTCCTGGATTTTGCGGTGATGGCGCCTCTGGGGGCCCAGCTGATGCGGGAGTTACAGATTTCATCGAGGGAGTTCAGCATATTGGTTTCTTCCTATGCATTCAGCGCGGGTATTTCCGGTATTTTATTAAGCGGGATAGCCGATAAATTTGACCGCAAAAAAATGTTGGTTGTTATTTTAATCGGATTTATCGTGGGGACATTTCTTTGCGGAATAGCCCCGGACTACCATTTTCTTATTGTGGCAAGAATTGTGGCCGGTTTTTTTGGAGGTGTTTTATCTGCCATTTCATTTGCAATCATTACGGATGTTTTTGCATTTGAGGTAAGGGGCAGGGTGATGAGTTTTGTGCAGATGGCATTTGCTGGCAGCCAGGTGCTCGGCATCCCGATCGGTCTGTATTTTGCGAGTACCGTGGGCTGGCATGTTCCTTTTTACATTATCGTGGGTATTGCCATTATTGCGTTGCTCATTATCCTGAAATACATACGGCCTGTTAATAATCATTTGAATAACAGTGATAATCCCGGTATCCTGAAAAGGTTCTCCAGCATTTTAACGAACAGGAATTATTTAGCTGCTTTTGCTACTACATTCTTCCTGGCAACAGGCGGGTTCCTGATCATGCCTTTTGCCAGCCCCTTTCTGGTAAATAATATCGGGATAAATGAAATAGACCTGACCCTCATATTTTTTGTGACCGGCTTAGCGACACTGGTTTTTTCACCCATTTTTGGTTGGATGAGCGATAAGTATGGAAAATTCAATTTATTTGCCCTTGGCAGTACGCTGGCCAGCGTGATGATCTATTTGTTTACACAGCTGGAAACCGCTTCCTTAGGTTATGTGATCCTGATCAATACCATACTGGCTGTTTTTGTCTCCTCAAGAATAATTACTTCATCCGCATTATTGACGGCAATTCCTGCAAAAGAGGAGCGGGGCGCATTTATGAACATTAATTCTTCCATTCAGCAACTGTCCGGGGGCGTGGCTACGTATTTAGGCGGTATGATACTGATTCAAAATGACGCCGGTGGCTTTGAAAACTTTGATACACTGGGCTGGGCTACTATAGCGGCAATGGCGTTAAGCATCGTATTGATGTTTAATATTCATCACATCGTGCAAAAGAAGATGAAACGGCAGACAACTTAAGAACTAAGCTCAAAAGCGCTCCCGATAATCCTTCGCAAAATCTTCAATAGTCCGGGCCGGGCGGCCCAATATTTCTTTTACACTCGCTGAAACGCGCTCCGTGGGGCCTCCGGCTTTTTGATAAGCCGCCAGTGCAAGGTACGAATCGATCATTTCGGCGCCGATCCCCTGTTTCTCCATACGGTCGCGCATCTCTTCCATGGACAGCGATTTATACACGATGTCCCTGCCCGTTGCTTTTGAAATTGCCTGGGCAAGAGATTCATACCCTACCGCAACGTCGCCGGTGAGCACGTATTTTTGGCCGGCGTGTTTTTCCGGATGCAGCAATGCCTCGGCCGCAACGGCTGCAATATCGCGGGCATCGATAAAGGGTACCTTGCCCGCTCCAATCGCCGCATAAATCGCGCCTTCTGACCTGACCGTGTCAGCTACTTCTCCAAGCCAGTTCTGCATAAATACATGGGGCCGCAATATGGTCCACGACATGCCGGATTTTTCCAGTGCCTGCTCCGCCAACCAATGTTCGTGAGCCAAGGGCGACTGGGTGTGTGGGGAGGCGCCGAGCGCGGATAGTTTGACCACGTGTTTTACGCCAAGTCTTTCCGCAGCGTGAATCATCGCGATCTGCGTCCGGCCAAAGCCCGGTCCATTATCCGTTAATATAAACAGACGGTCAGTTCCAGCAAGCACTGCGTCCAACACACGCCCGTCGCTCACATCGGCCTGCAACCAAGTGACACCGGGAAGCGGTCGCGCGCGCGCGAAATTTCTTAAAACAGCCCGCACGGAGCTTTCCGCTGCCGATAACAGATTGACCAGCTCATGACCAATGTTGCCTGTACTGCCGCTGACGGTAATGATCTCTTTTGACATGATTTCAATATCCAAATTGCTGTATTTGGCTAAGTTAGCGCTAACTTGACTCTTCGTCATTAATCCAGGTTAAGAAATCTACCTACCAAAAACGGAACACAATCAGATTTTCAATGGAATAGTATAAGAGAAGACAGCCCCCTTTGTTACCGCATTTTTTGCCCAGATCCGCCCACCAAGCTTTTGAATAAAATCCTTACACATGGAAAGTGCTATTCCCGCACCATGTTGTGTAGAGGACCCGAAAGGACTGGATATTGTAAATAGTTTGCTGAGCGTTTGTTCATCCATTCCAGGGCCTTCATCTGTAACAGATATCGTAATAGAATTGCCATCCTGTGTGCAGCCAATTACTATTGTGCTGCCTTCAGGAGAATATTTAATCGAATTGGATAGTAAATTCCGATTAACAAATTGTAGCATTTCTTTATCCGATGTTGCGGTTATATGTTTCGGTATTTGATTAGAAAGTTTTATTTTTTTGACATCAAGTTGCTGCTTAACTATATCCGCTGATTCTCTGAACAGGTCGTAGAGTACCAAGATTTCTGCTTGATGTTGGTGACCGGACAACTGCTGCTTGATCCATTGCAATATCGTATCGAACGATTCCAGCATGCCTGAAGCTTGCCTTTCGATAGTGCCATAAAACTGTTCCATTTCTGTTTTCGTAGACTCAGGGTTGTCCTTCATTAAATTGGCAATACTTATGGTGTAGGCTAAAGGTGCTCTGAAATCATGTGCTAAAATGGAGAAGAGTTTACTTTTGAATTCATCGTTCGCCTGTAGGATTTTATTTTGTTCTAATATTCTTAAATTGAGCTGTTCCAACTCGCGCTGATGTTTACGTGAATTTTGATATAAACGGTAAATAAATAGGAGCAAAAATATACCAACAACGCAAATAGTGATTAGAAACAGGATTTTGACCCTGTTATTTTTATTGACTATACTCAAAATAACATTGTCATCCTGCAAGGTATTGTATTTGATGTAATCGCCAACAAATTTTTTCAACTTCTCATTCTCTTCTATCATTTCGGCTTGAAGAAGTGTCTGGACGCTGATGATCTGATCTTTATTGCCGGATAATGCGGTATAGCTTAATACATTATTCAATATAGGGATTAAATCCAGGACATAGCCTTTTTTCTTAGCCAATTGATAACATTGCCAAGCATAATGTAATGCGCTATCTGGGTGATTTTCATAGTATCTGGTATAGTCGCCGAGCAAAAAAATTTCCTGGTCATCCAGCCCATATTGCTGCGCTTCAGATAAAGTGCTTTTAAGGAGTTTTAGCGCATGTGTCCTGCGGCCTTCTTTTAGCAGCAGATCAAATTCCAACGCCTTTGAAGCGATGAGTACACGGTGATCTTTGTAAATGGAAGCGATCTCCCGGATTTTGCTCATATAATATTGGACACTGTCATCAGAAAGGGCTGAATTGCCCATGCAATAATTCGCGTATACCAAGCTCATAATACTGTCTCTTCTTCCTGTTCTGATAACCTGCCTAAACAGTTCAAGGCCCTTTGTAGTGTCGCCTAGACTAAGGTATACGTTCGCTATGTTCATAGTTGCCTCACTAACATTTGCGGTATCCCGCAGAGCTTGGTAAGCAGCTAAAGCATCTGTGTATAGTTGAAGTGACTTCTGATACATGCCCCTGATATAGAGTACCGAAGCTATTACATTATCTGCGTCTGCTTTCCCTTTGGGATAATTCGCCCTACTGGCAATACTTTTAGCCTTCATGCCATAATAAAGACTACTGTCAACATTCTTCATATGGTAAAGCATTCCCAGGCGATTTATGGAATTGATATAACTGATGCTGTCTTTAACAAAAAGCAGCTTCTGCTGCTCTGCTCTTATTAGATTAGATTGTCCTTGTACGTTGCAGTAACAAAACGGCAAGGTCAGTAAGAAATAACTAATGAGTTTTGATTTAGACATGGCAGAAAGATCAATAGGTAATCTAATTTACTATATTAATTGGAAAACCTCAAACTCTGTTATTTATTTAAAAGGAAAAGCCATTGCCTGTCTGATGAGCCATCAAGCTTGAACTGCTTGGTTGAACGATTTCTCGTTCTACCTGACTTATTAATAAGGAATTAGATAAAAAAGACAGGCTGCTATTAAGTTAAGGTTGGTCTGCGAAGTCAGGATTAGTGCTGATTCTGAATAGGGGTATTACAAACGAAAAGCGTTTTCTGCAAAAGCAGAAAACGCTTTTCGTTTGTCGGGATGGCGGGATTCGAACCCACGACCTCCAGCACCCCATGCTGGCGCGATACCTGGCTACGCTACATCCCGAAACATAGATGCCTTGTGCCAAAACAGCCAAAGCTGCACCTTTATCGGGGTGCAAATATAAAAATCGTTTGCCGCTTATACAAACAAATAATACCGGGAGCATTATGACAGGTGATGTGGAGCAAATGCATCGCCAATCACGCCGGAAAAAACAGTGACTGTAAAAATAATACCGGTAAATTTCCGTTTTATTTATTCGGTTACGGGAAGTTTTCTTTATCCGGCTGATTATTTTAGTTTTGTGCTGCAGTAATGGGAGCAGGAGGAAATACGGAAAGACTTCCATACACATGAGATAACAGCTAGAGAGGTTGCCGGCTTATGCAGGTGAAAGAACGTTTTATTTATTGGGTTTTTAATATCGCATGCTGGTCTGTTTGCTGCGCGTGCCTGGTGGGCTGCAGTAGTACCGGCGAAGGCGGGGAGGAGGTTGATCCGCGGAAACCGGACTTAAACACGATCGTGGGAATTAATTTTTACGAGGTCAGGCGTGCCTTTGACTCGGGGCTGGCCTATGACACCATTGGTTTTGTGCAGGAACCGGAATGGCACGTGAAGTTCACCCATAAAGATTCGGTACAGATCTACGTGCCCGGCAGTGATTCATCTTTCAATTTTGCAATTACGCACGACCATGATTCCTTCTTCCATTTTGCGCGGGAAAGCTGGAAGGTGGTCGACCTGCACCCCGATAGCATCATGCTGCAGCGGCTGAGCCTGCGCCGCCTGACCGTTGATAAAATACGGTCCAATGTGTATATGCGGTTTTACTCGGATGCCTATATCCGGGAAAAACTGAAAACGACCGTGTCGGAACTGCGCAAACCCCGGCGCCAGGATACCCTATTTGTACAAACCCAGATCGCCAAGGCCAACCGTAACCCCGGAAATCCGGATAGTGCGTTTGCATCCAAGCATTTTGCCCGGTTGGTCAGCAACAGCCCGATACTGGAAATCAGCCGGCAGGAGGTGGATACCGTCGAGCAGATGGGACGGTCATTGGCATACGGATACCTCTATCCTGAATATGACATCGAAATAAGCAAAGCCTATAAGGATTTTTACTATACATTCTCGGCCGTGGTGGATGCACAGGGTAAACTGCACCTGGGCGATTTTTTTGTGATGCCGGAATTTAGGGAATCCCGCGAAAAGGTACTTGCGGGAATTGTAGAAGTGTATTTGCAGCACCTGCTGGATGTTACGCCGGCGAGCACACTGGGCATTCCGCACGCCAGCGTGATTTACCTCCGGGTGCGGGGGCGAACGGGCACCGGCGAGCAAACAAAAAATGCCGGAATCCGTTCATTGAATAAACAGGATGCCGGCGGGTTACAACGAAAAAATACTTGAGTTATGTTCGATAAACTATTTGAAGCCCGTCAAAAGGCAGAAGAGATAAAAAAGCGGCTTGACCAGATTACCGTGGTCGGCGAGGCCGAAGGGGGCTGCATTAAGGTGACCGCTACGGCCAATAAGGAAGTCACCCAAATTACAATAGACACCGCCTATTTTGACGGAGCCGATAAAGAGGAACTGGAAGAATTACTTGCTGTGGCAGTTAACCAGGCAATGCGCCAGGCTGACAATGTAAGCCAGGCTGAAATGCAGGCTGCTACCAAAGACATGCTCGGCGGGTTTGGCGGAATGTTCGGCCAGTAGCCTGGACATCCCTCATAATAGAAGTACGGAAATATGGCTTGGCTGCCCGGTCTTTGCCCTTGGGGCCGGGCTGGTTGCAGCAGGGTACGCTGACCGTTGAAGATTAACACATATACAAAATGAAAGCTATTTATTACGGGCACTCCAGTGTCATGCTTGAATTGGGCGACAGCAAGGTACTGTTCGATCCGTTCATTACCCCCAACCCCCAAGCCAGCGGAATTGACATCCATGCGCTGCAGCCTGACTATATCCTATTAAGCCATGCGCATGAGGACCATGTGGCCGATGTGGCAGCAATACAGAAAAGCAGCCAGGCAACCGTCATGGCCGTGGTAGAAACCGCCATGTGGGCAAGCCGGCAGGATATTCCCGGGTCGCACATTATCCAGTTCAATTTCGGCGGCACGGTACAGACTGGTTTCGGAAGTGTTAAAATGGTCTATGCCCTGCATACCAATGGTACACCGGACGGCCAATACGGTGGCGCTCCCGCAGGCTATGTGCTGTCCAGCGGCGGAAGGAAAATTTATTTTGCCGGGGACACCGCCCTAACGCTCGAAATGAAACTGCTGGAACCCATGGGAATCGACTGGGCATTTTTGCCCATTGGCGGCCACTTTACGATGGACGTAACGGACGCAATTATGGCGGCGAAGTTTATCGGCTGCAAAAAGATCATTGGCATACATTATAATACATTTCCGCCCATCGCCATTGACACCGCAGCGGCCATACAGCAGTTTGCAGATGCCGGCCTCCAGCTGCACCTGCCGGGTATCGGCGAGGCAGTGGCGCTTTAACACTGTCGGGTTACCGGCAGCGTTATTCCGATAGCCGGCTAATGTGGAATTGGACCAGGTCGTCTATCGGGGAGCGGATAATCCGGCCCAGTTGCATGTTGTACTGGTGTACCTTTTCTTCGAGGACGTTCCGGAAATTGTATCCGACCGACCCGATGCAATTGAATGAGTAATCCTGATAATTCGGGTATTTCGTAACCAGGTTTCGGAAAAAGTCGTCAAATGCACCCTCTACGATGCCGCGGGAGTAAGCCATGTCAACGGTTACCTCGTAAACGAATTTGCTGAAGCTTGCACAGAAACGGTTGGCCAGCGGTTTCGTATAAACGGCATCCATCACGTCGTCAGGCGTTAACTTAAATGTTTCCCAGAAAACCTCCCGCACGGTTTCGGGCATTAAGCCACGGATGTAATCGGTCAGCAGTTTTTTGCCAATATAACAGCCGCTGCCTTCATCGCCGAGGATATAGGCCGCAGAGTCGATCTTGTGGATAATATCTTCCCCGTCATAGAGACAGGTATTGGTGCCCGTGCCCAAAATGGCTGCAAAGCCAGCTTTATTGGCCAGCAGTGCCCGGGCTGCCGCCAGCAGGTCGTGGCTTACAAAGACCTTGGAATGGCTGAATACCTGCTTGAGCGCCTCTTCCACGATTTTTGCCTTCTCTTCGTTGTGTACCCCCGCCCCGTAATAGTTGACATCGGTAATCCGGTCAAAGGGCATGTCCTGCGGTAATCCTTTTTTCAGGGAATTCACAATATAGGTACTGTCCACAAAAAAGGGATTGTAGCCCTCGGTATTGAAATAAACCTTTTTTCCAGCATCATCCAGCAAACACCAATTTGTCTTGGTTGATCCACCATCTGCGATAATTATCATTGTCGGTTTTTTTATATTTTAATCCAATTGCAAAGCGCAATCAAGTAACGGAGCCGAAAATACAGTTTTCTCTACAAAAAAAGTAATAACCCCCGCTTATTTACAAAATCGTGTACCAACACGAAGCGCATACAGGGGCGCTGAGCCCCAGCGGTATCCGTCGCGCATTGGTTGCCGCCGGCCCGCAGAATTGTACATATGGTGCTTTTTCAGGGAATTCAGAGAAGAAAAGCCAAAGAGTAGACCGGAAAAGGACAGTTCCGCAACGGGTATCTTTTTTGTAATATGTTTTGAAAATTCAAAAGGAATCGTTTTATTTGCGCAATAATTCTCGAATTTATCCCACACTTCAACGAAAATCATAATTTTCTGAAGCCAAATGCTGAAATCATTGTTTATTATAATGAACGGCCGGAAGAGGGTAGATTTCTGTTTATAACAGCAAAATTCCTTATTTTATAATTACATTTGATGAATATTAATGAATTGAATGCGAAGCTCGTATCCGAATTGCGTGAGATAGCGAGACTTATTGGCATCGTTGACGCTGATAAAATGCGTAAGCAGGAGCTGATCAACAAAATTGTTGCAACAGGGGAAGGGGAAGATGCCAAAGTCACGGAAGAGGTAACGGATACAGAACCGGATGCACAGGCTGCTGACGAGCGGCCCCGCAAGCGGATGCGCACAACCAAACCTGCCGAACCGATTACGTTCCGTAAACGGGAAGACCTGCCCGATGTCGATGAAGACACCAATAGCGGAAGCTTTAAAGCGCCGCAGGCACCCGCTGCCCCGGTGGATACCCCGCCGAGACATACTGCCAATGGCGGCGGCAAGATCGACGGCCCTACCGGCAACCTCGATTTCGACAACGTGATCGTGAACGAAGGGGTGCTGGAAATTATGCCCGACGGTTATGGCTTCCTGCGTTCGTCCGACTACAATTACCTGACTTCTCCGGATGATATTTATGTATCCCAGTCACAGATAAAATTGTTTGGCCTCAAAACCGGTGATACGGTCCGGGGCAGTATCCGCCCGCCCAAAGAAGGGGAAAAGTATTTTCCTTTGGTGCGTGTGGAGGCCATCAACGGCCAAAATCCGGCGGAAGTGCGCGACCGGGTACCCTTTGATTTCCTGACGCCGCTGTTTCCAACCGAACGGCTGAAGCTGTTTACCGGTCCGGGCAATCACTCAACCCGGATTATGGATTTGTTTACCCCCATCGGTAAAGGACAGCGTGGCCTGATTGTGGCACAGCCCAAAACAGGTAAGACAATGCTGCTGAAAGATGTAGCCAACGCAATTGCCAAAAATCATCCTGAGGTGTATCTGATCATTCTCCTGATCGACGAACGGCCGGAAGAGGTAACTGACATGGCGCGCAGTGTGCGTGCTGAGGTAGTATCTTCCACATTCGACGAACCGGCGGAACGACACGTTAAAATCGCGAACATCGTACTGGAAAAGGCGAAACGCATGGTAGAGTGCGGACACGATGTAGTGATCCTGCTCGATTCCATCACCCGTCTGGCACGTGCCTATAATACGGTAGCACCGGCATCAGGTAAGATCCTGTCAGGTGGTGTGGATGCCAACGCACTTCATAAACCAAAACGTTTCTTCGGCGCAGCCCGGAATATCGAACATGGCGGATCGCTGACCATATTGGCGACGGCACTGATTGATACCGGCTCCAAGATGGATGAGGTTATTTTTGAGGAATTCAAGGGAACGGGTAACATGGAACTGCAGTTGGACCGCAAGCTGTCCAACAAGCGGATTTTCCCGGCGATCGACCTTATCGCATCCAGCACACGCCGCGACGACCTGCTCAACGACCGGGAAACGCTGCAGCGGATCTGGGTACTGCGAAACCACCTGGCGGATATGAATTCAACGGAAGCAATGGAGTTCCTGCTGTCCCAGATGCGGGGTACCAAATCCAACGAGGAATTCCTGATCAGCATGAACGGTTAATCCGGCTTGCCCGGAATGGATTCCGTCGTTTTTCCGAAGTGACGCATTTGCCAATCAGGAGAACTCCTGTCTTATGAAGCAGCATATCCCCAATATGATCACTTGCCTGAATTTATTCAGCGGGTGTGTCGGTGTCGTGTTTGCCCTGGAGGGCCAGCCGGAAGTAGCCGCATACCTGGTGGTACTTGCGGGGATATTTGACTTTTTTGATGGACTGGCCGCGCGTGCGCTGGGTGTACATAACCCCATTGGCAAGCAACTGGATTCACTGGCCGATGTTGTCAGCTTCGGCCTGTTGCCCGGGGCCATCCTGTATACCATCCTCGGAACCGCAGTCCCTACGGCAGATTACCTGCCTTACTTCGGTTTTATCGTGACGGTGTTTTCTGCACTCCGTCTGGCGAAATTCAATATTGATGAGCGGCAGTCTACCGATTTCATCGGTCTCAATACACCGATGAATGCCTTTTATGTGGCATCGCTGCCGTTCATCGCCCAAACACACGACCAGGTTGTTTATCATCCGGCCTTCCTGGTAGGCAGTATCGTCGTCACCAGCCTGCTTCTGGTAAGTGAAGTCCGGCTATTCTCCATGAAAATGAGTTCGCTTTCCTGGCACAGTAACCGGTGGCGGTTCATTTTTATAATTATCAGTGTACTGTTGATTGGTTTGCTTAAATTTGTGGCGGTTCCAATCATACTGGTGCTTTATTTTTTGTTTTCATACATTCACTTTAAATCGATAACATGAAGTTTTTGGCAGAAATCAACGTGATGCCGCTGAAGGAAATCCTGGACCCGCAGGGAAAAGCGGTAACGGGTGGCATGAAGAACCTGGGGCTGACGGAAATCAGCAATGTGAGGATCGGAAAGCACATTACCCTTGAAATAACTGCCGAAACGGAGGATATCGCCCGTCAAAAAGTGGAAGAAGCATGCAAGAAACTGCTTGCCAACCTCATCATGGAAAGCTACACATTTGAACTTCAAGCGTTATAACCGCCTGTTTCGTTAGCCGATACCTGCAATACGTTATTTTCCCGTCCTGAACCGACGTACACCCAATGGATCGGGTGTGCACGCCAGCAGTTCCGTAATGGTCTTTTGGTGTGCCGGATGGATGACTCCCGGTGCGATCTCCTGCAGCGGAACGAGGGCAAACCGCCGGTTTGGTAAATGGGGGTGGGGAATCTGCAGCTGCGGATGGTCTACCACACGGTTGCCATACAGCAGGATGTCGATGTCAATCAGCCGGGGACCCCATTTCTGGTGGCGCTCGCGCCCCAGTTTCCGTTCGATTTCGTTAATGATCTTGAGCAGCTGCAGCGGCGTAAGCGGCGTGGTTAATTTAACCACCTGATTCAGGTAGTCGGGTTGGTCGTGCTTTCCCCATGCCATGGATTCGTATATGGACGAAATGGCGGAAATTTCCCCCGCTTCCTCAGCGAGACTGTGCACGGCCAGGTCGAGCAGGGCCTGCCGGTTGCCTAAATTGGTGCCCAATAAGAGATATGCCTCCTGTTTCATTATGCAGCTAAAAAAGAACAGCCTGAACAGTTGTCCGGATCCATGGGCCAAACTTAGATAAATTCACTTGTACAATCAATATTATTGACTCAGGTATCCCGCAAATCGGGATTGCGTAGGCCGCCTTCACCGGGAAAATGCATAAAAAGAAAAGCATAATGGCCATATGGATTGTTTTATTGGCTGATTGGCCGGCACTGCTGTAACTATCCGCCGCCGGGATGGTCAAAAGATGTGTTGCGGTATATATTACACTACAACATTTTTAGCTAAGTTTGGGTGCTTGAACGAATAAGCCGCGGATCCGGCGCGGGTGTTAACCAGAACGGATCCGGCTGACAATTGAAAAACAAAATAAACATCGAAAACCTGCCATGCCTGCGCTTCAGGCCAAGGGCGGCAAATGCAGGTTTTACGGGGGGTATTTAATGAATAAATTATTTTCGAATGAAATCTTTTTTTAAATACGTGCTTGCCACGGTAACGGGGATCGTTATTTCTTTTTTTCTGCTGGTGATTATCGGTGCCATTGTGGTAGGTGCGTGGGTCGGTTCGGTCGTGTCCGACAAGGAAACGGCAGTAGCCAGCAATTCCCTGCTCCATGTCAAACTGGATTACCAGATTACCGAACGGACCATTCCCAACCCGTTTGAGGAGCTTGACGTGCCGGGGTTCAAGACAGAAAAATCGGTCGGACTGGATGCGATCCTGGAAGGTATTTCCGGAGCCAAAACGGACGACCGTATCAAGGGCATCTACCTGGATCTTTCCGGCGTTTCCGCCAGTTTCGCAACCTTGCAGGAAATCCGGGATGCACTGGTCGACTTTAAGACGTCGGGTAAGTTTATCGTCGCCTACGGTGATCATTATACGCAACGCGCTTATTACCTGGTGTCCACCGCGGATGAGGTATACATCAACCCGGAGGGAAGCATCGATTTCCGGGGGCTTGCCTCCCAGACCATGTTCCTGAAGGGTGCGCTGGATAAGCTCGGCATCGAAGCCCAGGTGGTTAAAGTGGGCACCTATAAAAGTGCGGTGGAACCGCTGGTGCTCGACCGGATGAGCGACGCCAATCGCGAGCAGGTCAGCTCGTTCCTTGGCAGCATCTATGATCATTTCCTCAGCGAAGTTGCGGAAGGCCGAAAGATCGACAAAGATTCATTGTTCCGGATCTCCGACCAATACCTCGTGCGGACGGCCCAGGACGCCGTGGATTACCGGCTGGCCGACGGGATAAAATATAAAGATGAACTCCTGAGCGAGCTGAAAACCCGGATCGGTATCGAGGAATCAGACGATATCAATGTCGTGAGCCTCAGTAAATATAAACCGGCTCAGAAAGCGTCCGGCAGCGCCACACGCGATCGGATTGCGGTCGTATATGCCGTCGGTGAGATCACCTCAGGCGAAGGAAATAACGACATCATCGGCTCGGACCGGATTTCGCGGGAGCTGCGGAAAGTACGGCGAGATGACAAGGTAAAGGCCGTGGTATTCCGCATTAATTCACCCGGGGGCAGTGCACAGGCGTCCGATGTGATCTGGCGGGAAGTCGACCTGCTGAGCAAAGTGAAGCCGGTTATCGTTTCCATGGGCGACGTAGCCGCATCGGGGGGCTATTATATCGCCGCCGCCGCTGATTCCATTTTTGCCCAGCCGAACACCATCACCGGATCTATCGGCGTATTCGGTGTGGTGCCCAATATGCAGAACCTCATGAACAATAAACTGGGCATCACATTCGATGGGGTAAAGACCGGCCAGTACGCCGACTTCCTGACGAATGTCGATCGCCCCCTCACCGCCGATGAACGGCGCATCCTCCAACTGGAGGTAAACCGCATCTACGACACTTTCCTGCAACGGGTAGCCGATGGCCGCAGTCTGAGTAAGGCACAGGTAGACAGCATTGGCCAGGGGCGGGTGTGGAGCGGCGAGCAGGCGCTGGCCAATGGGCTGGTCGACCGCCTGGGAAGCATTAACGACGCCGTCGCGGCCGCTGCAAAGAAAGCCGGGCTGGACGACTACCGGCTGGTTACCTACCCGGCTATTTCGAGTCCGTTCGAATCCCTGCTGGGTGGATCGGCCGACCGGGTCAGTGCCTGGATCAGCCAGCGCGAGCTGGGTGAATATTACCGCTACTACGAACAAATGCGGGCAGGCGTGCAGCTGCGGGGGATCCAGGCCCGAATGCCGTTTACGCTCGAAATCTATTGATCCCATGCTGTCCATTACGGAATGTCCCCGCGATGCCATGCAGGGAATCGACCGTCAGATTCCCACCGCTGTGAAGGTCAACTACCTGCAGCGACTGTTGGCGGTCGGTTTTGCGCGGCTGGATTTCGGGAGTTTCGTATCGCATCGCGCCGTTCCCCAGCTGCGCGATACCGCCGCCGTACTCAGGCAACTGGACACCTCGGCCAGCGCCACGCAGCTGCTGGCTATCGTGGCAAATGTGCGGGGAGCGAGGGAAGCCGCCGGCTATACTGCGATACAGGTGCTTGGCTTTCCATTCTCGGTATCGGAAACGTTTCAGCTGCGTAATACCCGCCGCACCATCGCGCAGTCCCTGGAGATGGTCAGGGAAATGCAGGCCATCTGCCGCGGCCAGGGCAAACAGCTGCTGATTTACCTTTCGATGGGATTCGGTAACCCGTACGGGGATCCGTGGGGACCGGATATCGTGGCCGGATACGCCGCTGAACTGGCTGCAACCGGTATCCGGGAGATGGCCGTTGCGGATACCGTGGGCAGTGCGACACCACGCGGGATTACGGAAATTTACACCCGCCTTAAAAGTGTGCTTCCGGATGTTTCCCTAGGACTGCACCTGCACAGTACGCCTGCCACCAGCCGCAGCAAGCTGGTGGCCGCGCTGGATGCAGGATGTGACCGCTTTGATACGGCATTACGGGGGTTTGGCGGATGCCCGATGGCAGAAGACCGGCTGACGGGCAATATCGCCACCGAAACACTGTTGAACCTGGCGGCCGAACGGCAAATACCAACCGGCCTGGATATGCAGGCCTGGCAGGTGGCCATGCAGTACAGCAACGAGGTGTTTCTCCCGTAAGAAAAAAAGGGGATCGCTGTGAATTTGCCGATTCTTATTATAGCTTTGTGTGCTAAACGATAAAGAAATACAAGCATGGACCCTGCACGGTTAAAATAACCATTGCTTACCCCCTGTCCGCCTTTTCCTGTGCTCATGAACGGTTCGCAGGCAAGTTCGCAGGGCAATGATTGCTTTTGATCGGCAACGGTACCACCTGATAACGGAAAAACAAATAAGACAGATGAAAACCATAGATAATTTAAATTTTGCAGGCAAAAAAGCCCTGATTCGTGTCGATTTCAACGTGCCACTTGACGAACAGTACCGCATCACGGATGACAACCGCATCCAGGGTGCTGCCCCGACGATCAGGAAGATATTGAAAGACGGCGGATCGGTTATCCTGATGTCACACCTCGGCCGGCCCAAAGACGGTCCCACGGACAAGTTTTCCCTCCGGCACATTGTCGGGCACCTGTCCGAAGTACTCGGTGTGCCGGTTCAGTTTGCCGACGACTGTATCGGTGAAGCAGCCTATGCCAAGGCGGCTGCCCTGCAGCCGGGTGAGGTACTGCTGCTGGAGAACCTCCGCTTTTACAAAGAGGAAGAGAAAGGTGACCGGGAATTTGCAGGAAAACTGGCCAAACTCGGGGATGTCTATGTAAACGATGCCTTCGGTACCGCCCACCGCGCACACGCTTCTACGGCCGTAATTGCCCAGTTCTTTCCCGAAGCCCGGTATTTCGGATACCTGATGGCCGCCGAGATCGGCAATGCCGAAAAAGTACTGAATAATCCCCAACGCCCCTTTACCGCCATCATGGGAGGGGCCAAGGTATCCGATAAACTGGAACTCATCGAAGCACTGCTGGAAAAGGTCGATAACCTGATCATCGGTGGCGGCATGGCGTATACCTTTGTTAAAGCCCGCGGCGGTGAAATCGGGAAATCCCTGGTTGAACTGGACAAGCTCGACCTGGCCAACAGGCTGGTGGAAAAGGCAGAAGCCAAAGGTGTGAACCTGGTATTGCCCACCGACTCGCAGATTGCCGATGAATTTGCCCCGGATTCCCCGGCCTATAACGGGCCTAATGACCAGATCCCCGCGGATAAAATGGGACTGGACATCGGTAAGGAGTCGGGTGAGCATTTTGCCCAGGTGATCATGGCGTCCAACACCATTCTGTGGAACGGGCCGATGGGTGTATTTGAAATGGATAAATTTGCGAAAGGCACCCGGGCCGTTGCCGATGCGGTGGTGGCTGCTACCGAGCGTGGTGCTTTTTCCCTGATTGGCGGCGGTGATTCCGCAGCCGCGGTAAGCAAGTTCGGCATGACGGAGCATGTCAGTTACGTAAGCACGGGCGGCGGCGCCCTGCTCGAATACATGGAAGGCAAGGAGCTGCCCGGCGTAAAGGCCATTAACGAATAACCGGCGAACTGGAATTTCCGGAAAAGCCGGAAACGTCACGATACCGGAAGCACCTGAACAAACAGGTGCTTTTTTTGTTGGTGAATGTTCCGGCCACCCACCAGGAACCGATCGGGACTGGTTCGGGATGAGTCCAGGGTGAGTCCAGTATGAGTCCAGGGTGAGTCCACCTTTTCACGAAGATTAATGGAGTCAGGGTAGACACACTCCGCACAGACCCTGCGCGCAAGACGGATCAGGCTGCTTTCATTTCCGGTGCAGGGGATACTCAGTAGCTATAACCGATGCCATAGGTTGCAAATACCCGCCGGCGCGCCCCGGCCTCGTTGGCATAAATGAGTTTTACGCCGACGTCGAAGTTGGGCAGGTAAAAGCGCAGGAAATTCATGTCCGACCGAAATTCGATCCCAAATGTCCGCGGCCGGAACGGATGTCCGGTCCGCACATTCTGGAAGTCGGCAAACAGTCCGCCCCGGAAGCGCCGGATATAGGCCAGCGGACCGATACTCCAATCGGGATAGGCCAGCGGAAAACGGTAACTCAACAGCAGGGTATTGTCAACCGGCATCGGCCGCAACTGGTCAAACCCGCTCACCAGCGGAATATCATTGGCCACCTGATACGGGCCACTGCGCTGCTGGTAGCTGAAACGCGCAAGCAGGGAGTGGTTCGGCAACAGTCCCGGAAAATAAAATGAGGTGCGCAGAGAGAAGCGCATGCCCGTGATCCCGTCCTCAAAAGGAACATGATGGTACGCCAGGCTGAGGTGCTGTCCCCAGCGGGGTGCGATATCCAGTGCGCGCTGCCGGACACTGTGGCCGGCATAGACCCGGTAATGCAGGGGGAACCGGATGCGGTTGATAAAGCGGTCCTGAAAAGCCGGCTCGCTCAAACCGTAACGGGACGTATAGGAAGTGGCGACAGCCGCGCCCATCGTGTACGTGTGGTTGAGCCGGTAAAAGACCAACGGGACATCCACGCGGAAGGTCGTGACGTGCTCCCGCCAGCGCAGGCCGGTCAATCCGGTTTCGCTGTCTTCCGATATACGGGCAGCCGCTACCTGGCCGCGGTTGTGGTACTCCAGGGTCAGCTTGGGAAAATAGCGCTGATAGGTCGCCGATGCCAGGTACTCGCTGCTCCGTATGTCGCCGTCGTAACGGTACCCCAGCCGAAGCTGGGCCGTATTGAGCAGGTTGTCCGACAGCCAGTAGATGCCCGGCTGGATGGCGCTGAAGTCCTCGAAATTACCTGCGTCAACGGAAAGACTATGGAAGTTGACCAGGTTTTTGGCTTCATTATATTCGCTTGAAGCAAAGATCTGCTGTTTTATGGTATCAACAGGTGTAAAACCAACTTCGTGGCTTATAAGTGGCTTAAAATAGCTGATATGGGAATCCGGTTTTTTTGCGGCCAGTGGATAGTCGCCCGTTATTCCGGACAGCCAGCTGATGCGGTATCCATCTGACTGATAGTTATTAAACCAAAGCCGTCCGGTTGCTGTGTCAAATGAGGGGTTGAACGCGCCGAACGTCACATTGGTAAGCTGGGTGATGGATCCGTCTGTCCGGTTAAGTGCATAAATATTATCTATGCCATCGTAATGTGCCTTGAAGACGATCGCATCTCCTGCATAGCTGGGGCGTGTTATTTGCTGCGATTGCCATCCGGTTAGCCGGCTGAACGTTCGGGTGGTGCAATCAAATTCGATCAGCGCAGCGCCTTCGCGGGTAACGCCCACCGCGACTATTTTGGTTCCTGTGGCATCGAAGGCGGGCGTCTGCAGCATCATATTCCCCGGCGGCGGGTATTTTCCGAGGATTTTGCCATCCTCCGTACGCAGCAGTACCAGCTCTACCGCATTGTCCCAGCCGATGGTTACTGCGGCAATCTGCGAGCCGTCGGGGCGCAGCGTCGGTGAAAACAGGCGGCTTTTATGAGTTAGCTGCCGGTATTTCCGCGTTTTTAAGTCGTATAGATTAATGATATTATATGTGCGCTTGCCATAACGGCCATGCCTTCGCAGTTCATCCCAGGTGATTTTTCCGGCGGCATAGGAGAAGTTGGGTTCGGTTTGCCGTCCGGTTCCGGTTATGGTTTGCTGCGCCCCGGTCTTATCCAGTACCACAATGGTTGGCACCCGTTGCCGGCCCTGGTTGAGCGCAATGATGCGGCCGTCGGGCAGTGCCTGCGGCAGCAGCCAGCTCTCCGGTTTCCGGGGTTCGTGTGTAGGGAAAACAGGGTAGGAAACCGGCTGGCGGACCACCTCCTGTTTCCGCCATTCGGCGGCCAGTTCGTCCATGGTTTTTTGATACCATTGGCGGGTGTTGTAACCCGTCAGCTTCCGCAGCGTGCGACTGAAATTATAGGGGCGTACCGGGTTGCGCGCCATGCGTGTCATCAGGCTGTCGAGGACACCCGCACCATGGTCACGCTGCAGCTTGGCCACCATGAAATACCCCAGTTCATAATACCCCGCCGTAATGTCTTTCAACGACCCCAGGTAATTCTTCTGATAGCCGAATGTTGACCCGCTGAGCAGGTTTGTCCGGAGGGGCATCTCCCACGACGGAAGCCGTCCGCGCCCGCTGGGGCTTAACACGGTTTCGGTTACGACGGCATCCCCCTCAAAGAACCATGCCGGCAGTGTAATTCCATAGATGGCAAAGGCGAGCTGTTCGAAAAAAGGTGCCCGCAGGTATCCTGTCAATTTGTCAAGCTGAACCACGTGACGGAGCTCGTGGATGGCCAGCTGGTTGAGCCAGTCCTGAAAGTCATTTTGCTGGGGTGGGGTAGTGAGGAGTTCGGACCGGCGCGGTGCAAGCTGAACAAATCCGTTGGACCCGACGGTCTGGTTCTGCAGAATGATGGAAATTTTCCGGGGCGTTTTGCCCATTGTTTGTCCGACCTGGTGCCGGATCTGCTGCAGCCGATGGGCGAGCTGCTGCGCCTCATTTTCGAATGCCGAAGGAAAAATCAATTGGAAATCCGGTGTCACAATCTGACGCCATTGTACACTTGGGGGCGCTTGTTCCGCGTTAAAAATCTGTGAAAAAGCAGATAATGAACATATACATAATATTATTATATGTAAAATATTGATAAATATATATTTATATGCTATATTAGGTGATTTCACAAGGGTTTACTAAATTTTATAGTATATCGTGTCTCCGGTTGCGCTATTAATTGTGTAGTTATTGTTTATATATATAAATTTATTTTCTGATTAATAACTAGTTAAATTTTTAGTATTTTATGTATATTCATATAAAAATGGATAAATCGAATCAATATAAATCCACTTTGTTAATGGATTTCGGCATCTCGGACAAACCTGTTGTTTTATACGGCTAATGTACACTATCTTTTTCAAGTTCGGTAGCCGGATTTTTTATTGCTGCCCGGTTCAGTCGGTCGGCCGGTGTCCGGAATTTTGTTTTTCCGACCGGCTGTTGTCAGTCCGCGTAACCGGACTCGCTATAGTCGACCGACTGTGGTGTCGGACCTGGTGTGGCGCGTTGTTGACCGGAATTGCTGTCGGACCTGCACGACGGGGATTTTCGGTAAAGTGCGGTTCAATGCCCGTAGCTTTTGCCGGATGAAGTGCTGTCATAATGGCATTTTCAGGATGCTGTGACCCGCTGACGGCCGATACATTTTCATTGATTTAGGCTGGTGATTTGTTCGTTCTTTTAATATAAAAAACCGACTTTTGCAGCAAAATTATTTTACCAATGTAGGATATCATTCAATACAAGGAGGGCCCATGGAAGAACTGGAAATGCTGGTTGAACAAACCGAATTACTCCTGGCAGCAGGAGATGCGCAACGGCTCAAGGAACATCTGGATGAACTGAACATCTCGGATGTCGAGGCGCTGATCGACGAGCTTCCTGAGTACGGCCCGGTCTTTATTGAAACGCTTAGTATCAACCGTGCCGTCCACGTCTTCGGCATCCTCGATTTCCCTACCCAGGAACGTATCCTTAAACGGCTGTCAGGCGGTAAGATTTCGGAACTCATTAATGAGATGCCACCCGATGATCGTACCGCATTTTTCAGTGAGCTGAAAGGCGATATTGTAAAGCAGCTGATCATCCTTCTCCCGCCTTCGGAACGAAAGGAAGCGCTGGCATTGCTCGGCTATCCGGAAGACAGTGTCGGACGGCTCATGACACCCGACTACATCACCGTTAAACAGCATTGGACCATCACCCGGGTATTGGAGCATGTGCGTAAATACGGCAAGGCTTCCGAGACGATCGACGTACTGTACGTGATCGATAAAGACGGACAGCTGATGGATGATATCCGGATACGGAACATCCTGCTGGCTGATCCGGAAATGCGGGTCAGGGACCTGATCGATAACCGGCTGATCGCATTGAATGCCAATGACCCCCAGGAGGAGGCGATCAACATATTCCGGATGAATAACCGGGTGGCACTTCCGGTGGTAGACGATCAGGGGATTATGTTGGGTATCGTGACGATCGACGACATCCTCTGGCTTGCCAACGAGGAATACACGGAAGACATGCAGCGGATCGGGGGTAGCGAGGCGCTGGACGAACCTTACCTCGATGTATCCGTGCTACACCTGGTGCGGAAACGTGCAGGATGGCTCGTGGTGCTGTTCCTGGGCCAGTTGCTTACCGCCACGGTGATGGAACATTACGAAAGCCAGCTCGCCAGTGCGGTAATGCTGTTCATGTTCATTCCGCTGATCATTTCCAGCGGCGGCAACAGCGGCTCCCAGGCGTCAACATTGATTATCCAGGCCATGGCGCTGGGTGAAGTGACGTTGGCCGACTGGTGGCGGGTCATGCGCCGTGAGATCCTCTCGGGCATTTTACTTGGACTGATACTGGGTGTGCTGGGTTTTATCCGGATTCTGACCTGGCAGACATTTGCGCACGCATACGGTGAATACTGGTGGCTGGTGGGAATCGTAGTGAGCCTCTCCCTGATGGGTGTCGTGCTCTGGGGGTCACTGGTTGGGTCCATGCTGCCGTTTGTGCTTCGTAAGCTGGGCGCCGACCCTGCCTCATCATCTGCCCCTTTTGTATCCACCCTGGTTGACGTGACGGGGTTGATCATCTATTTCACGGTAGCAACGCTGCTGCTTGCCGGTATTTTATTATGATGTTTTTGACCCCCGCCCAGGGAGAAAAAATATTTTTTTAAATATTTTGCTTTTTAGTCGGAAAATCCCGAATATTGCAGTCCCAAAACGGGATGTCCCGGACAGTATCCGGCATAACCAGACAACAAAACACTCCTGAATAGCTCAGCTGGTTAGAGCATCTGACTGTTAATCAGAGGGTCGCTGGTTCGAGCCCAGCTTCAGGAGCGATAAAAGCCTCACAGTAATGTGGGGCTTTTGCATTTTCCATCCAGTTGTAACCAGCTTGTATTGCTAAAACTAGGAGTGCAACGCCGCACAGCTGTTGCTGGTTTGTATAATTTATATCGAATTAGGTATCTTCTTACAAGTGTTTTGAAATAATTGAAAAAAATTATGGAAACGTAATTATTATATCGTAATATTGCAATATTAAAATATGAGATATGGGACTTACCAAATCGGAAATATTTACGGATGACCAAAATAAGCTGGCGTCCCTATTTAAAGTTTTAGGACACCCGGCAAGAGTTGCCATACTTCAATACATCATTGATCAGAAAGCCTGTATCTGCAACGATTTGGTTGAGGAGCTGGGATTGGCACAGGCAACGATTTCACAGCATTTAAAGGAATTGAAAAATACCGGTATTATTCAGGGGACAATTGAGGGGAAGTCCGTTTGCTATTGTATCGATGAAAAGACATGGAAACAAACTCAAGCAGCATTTAATGCATTTTTCAATCAGGAAGTAAAAGTAATCAGTTGTTGTCCATAGTATTTTTTTAATCTTCAATATCGTAATATTACGATGTAACGCTTTTAAATTCGACTTTATGAAACTATCAGAAATCAAAGAAATCCTGCCAACATTGGGCAATGTTGCATTTCAAGTAGAGAACGGGGAATTTGTACCGGAGCATTTCCACGTCACGGAAATCGGACAGATCACCAAGCACTTTATTGATTGCGGGGGTGTAATCCGTACAGAGAAAGTGGTGAATTTCCAATTATGGAATGCCAATGACTATGCGCACAGACTAAAGCCAGTCAAGCTATTAAACATCATTAAGCTTTCCGAAGAGAAATTAGGCATTGAGGATGCCGAGATTGAAGTAGAATACCAAAGCGAAACGATTGGGAAGTATGAACTGGATTTTAATGGGGATCATTTTATACTGAAGAACAAACAGACCGCTTGCCTGGCAAGTAATGCCTGTGGTATCCCCGTGGAGAAACCAAAAGCAATACTGCCGGTATCAGCTAATGTCTGTTGTACGCCTGATTCGGGATGTTGTTAAGAAATAAAGATCGATCGTGATGTATAGGGACCTAATTGAGACGATAAAAGAGATAATTAACGGCCAAACTGTAAATGAAGAGCGTAAAGCCATATTGCAACCGTTGATCGATTTTATACAACAAAAGGTAAACAGCGGACAGGATATAAACCTCAATTTCATCTGTACACATAATTCACGCAGAAGCCATTTAGCGCAGGTATGGGCGCAGGTAGCAAGTACATACGCCAATATTCCGAAGGTGTATTGTTATTCAGGCGGTACGGAAGAAACGGAACTGTTCCCAAAAGTGGTGGAAACATTAACCCATCAGGGGTTCCATATTTTCAGCGTTGCAAGCGCCCATAATCCGGTATATGCAATAAAATACAGTGATAATGCCTTACCCATTATCAGTTTTTCCAAAAAATACGATAGTCCATTCAACCCCGCTTCAGCATTTGCAGCTATTATGACTTGTTCACAGGCTGACAGCGGATGCCCATTCGTCGCCGGAGCGGAGAAAAGAATACCCATCACATTTGAGGACCCTAAGATTTCAGACGGTACGCCGGAGCAGGTAAGGGTATATGCAGAAAGAAGTCTGCAAATAGCGGCGGAGATGTGCTATGTTTTTTCAATGATTAGGGGTTAACCTATGCAACCAAAACTCAAATTTCTTGATCGCTATCTTACCTTATGGATATTTCTTGCAATGGCAGCAGGCATAGCCCTAGGGTATTTATTTCCCGGTATATCCGACGCTTTCGATAGTCTGTCTGTAGGCACAACAAATATTCCCCTGGCCATCGGACTGATACTGATGATGTATCCCCCATTGGCTAAAGTAGATTATTCCTCCTTATCCACTGCTTTCAAGGACAAAAAGATAATTGGTATTTCTTTGTTCCTCAATTGGGTGGTCGGGACTGTACTCATGTTTACACTGGCGATCGTATTTTTAAGGGACGAACCCGATTACATGGCGGGCCTGATATTGATTGGTTTGGCGAGGTGCATTGCGATGGTCATAGTATGGAATGATTTGGCAAAAGGGAACAGCGAATATGCGGCATTATTGGTTGCATTGAACAGTATCTTCCAGATTTTCAGTTACAGCTTCCTGGTATGGCTATTTATCAATGTGTTGCCCAATAAATTAGGGCTGGCTAATTTCGATGTAAGCGTATCGATGAAAGATGTAATCGAAAGCGTTTTGATATACCTGGGTATTCCTTTCTTTGCCGGTTTTATAAGCCGTTATCTCTTAATCAAATCAAAAGGCATAAAGTGGTATAATCAGAAATTCATTCGCAGCATATCGCCCATTACTTTATACGCATTGTTATTTACCATTGTATTGATGTTCAGCTTAAAAGGCGACAAAATACTGGAGCTGCCGATGGATGTGATAAAAGTAGCAGTGCCGCTCGTCATCTATTTTGTATTGATGTTTTTCATGAGCTTCTTTATCAATAAATCTTTGAATGTTTCATACGATAAGAACGCATCCATCGCTTTTACAGCCACAGGAAATAATTTTGAATTGGCAATAGCCATATCAATTGCCGTTTTCGGCATTCATTCGCCCCAGGCGTTTGTCGGCGTAATCGGTCCGCTTGTAGAAGTCCCGGTTCTGATTCTTTTGGTGAGGGCAAGTTTATGGTTAAAAAGAACGTATTACGCCTAAAAAATAGAGGCTATACCGATATACAAATGAGACTGTGTGTTGGTACGGGGCTGTCGGGTTAATTGGCGGGTCGATTATGGAAGCGATTACACGATCTTCCCAGCATAAAGTAAGTCAAAACATGACATTGTCCGATAAGGACTTGCCGAGCAATGTCATGTTTTTGGATCCGGTCTGTCATTTGCCCGCACCAGGCCGGCGGAACTGCTTCGGTGTATTCTGTTGCGCTGCCTGCTCCGCGATTTCATCAATCCGTTTCTTTCTGGTTTCCGGTCGTTTAGCCAATACAATCCATTGCAGCAGCATCTTTTTTAGTGATTTGCTCAGGCTTAGAAAATACGCCTTTGCGCCGCCGTGATCGCTAAATGCTTCATCCAGATCGTTGGGGATTGCCAATTCTTCCACGCTGTCTAAGATGGTCCACGAACCATTTTCTTTTGCAATCCGGATGGTCTCATAGCCGGCCGCTGTCATCAGGTTGCTGTCTATCAATTGCTGAATCTTCTCTTTGTTGATTTTCGACCAGGTGCTGCGGGGTTTACGTTTACTGAACAGTTGCATAAAAGAACATCCGTCAATCGTTTTCCGCGTGCTGTCAATCCAGCCGAAACAAAGGGCTTCATCAACCATTTCACTCCAGTTGACGGTGGGCAAATTCGATTTCCGGGTATTGCAGACAAGCCACACCGACTTTGCTGACTGATGATGGATTTCCAACCATTGACGCCACTCTGCCCGTGTATTTATATATACTGTTTGTCTTTCTGCTGCCGTTTGCATCGGAGATTATTTTTGCGTGTTTAAGATTGCTAAATAATGTTTATTGGTCATGATTCCTAAAATATTCCCGAAAGGATCAACCACCGAAGCCGTTACAAAATCGCCTTTCCCTCCGCTGCGGTCGATAAGGGGCTGATGCAGAATAGCCCCCGATGACAGGAGTTTGTCAAGTGTCGCCTGCACGTTATCCACATGCCAGTACACAATAGCCCCGCCCGGTCGCTCCGTAGCGCCGCCGGGAGCATACTTGCTGTCGATAATACCAAGTTCATGCTGGTAGTCGCCGATGCGAAACTCAATATACCCGGGAACATTAAAATACGGTTCCATGTTCAGGAAATCAGTATACCATTTTTTTGCTTCTTCCAGATCCGATGCATAAAAGCTTACGGTTGTTAACCCGCGCAAAATTGTTTCCATAGTATTTTATTTGTATTCGTGATGATGTAAAATTAAAAGGGATTGTGACAACTGCATGGCAGTGCCATCACCTAAAAACAAAAATAATGCGAATTGGAACAGATGGGAGATTTCTTTTGAAGAATTAGCCTTAAATCCGCCTGGAATAAAAAAGTTTAAAAAAATAAGCTATTTTTGCATTGCGGTACGGAGTACCATCATTGGTTTATATGCATAGGATACACTACGTAGTATTAAGTATGTTCATGCTGGGGTTGTTTCTGGCCCCCGGGGCTGCGGCTGCGTGTACGTCCTATTCCCAAACAGTCAAGAACAACGAAAAATCGTGCTGTGATGATGCCCAATCGGGGAATCACGACGCAGAGACCTGTAAGAAGGACTGTTGTAGTGCGGATGCAGGTGAGGGCTCCGGCTGCTCGGGAAATTGCGGTCACCAATCGTGTCAAAGCTCTTCGCCCACGTACGGCGTGCACCAAGCCGCTAAACATTCCGATCATGTCTTCAATTTTGAAGACAAGAATCCGTATCCATCTTATCAGCAACCGGATTATTCTTCCGGATTTTATTCCATTTGGCAACCGCCTAAAATAAGTTAGGTTCAACGCCTGGCAGCCCAAGGTATGTCTTGTCGAAAGCTATAACAGTTTTCGGAAACCCCTTATTTTCTGTTTTTCAGTAATCGGTATGCGATCGTTCGCAACGCATTGGCGTTCGTTACAGTGTAACGATTAAACGCGACCGGCTCGCACTGCTTAAAAGCGCAAAAACGGTGAACGGAACCGGAAATGCCCCGCTAGCAAGGAACAGACAGGCATCGGGGAAACCCAATGCTATTACAGACGGGCATCAGCGCTTCCTTTTGAATTCAACGCAACAAATACAAATTACATAACACAGTTTTAATCATTAACGAAAAACCATGACAATGAAACATTTATTTTTAGGCTTGATCACCGCTGCTGTACTGGCCTTTGCAGCATGTAATGGAAACACAGGCAAAAACGCCGAAGGCACCGGACATGAAGCGGGTCATTCCGCAACCGGGTCTGCCGGCAATGCATCAAATGAACAGGGAGATTTTGCTGAATTGTTCGCCCACTACCAGCATTTAACATTCGCATTATCATCGGATAACGACAAAGAAGCCGCTAATGCCGCTCAGGGGATGCTGGAAGCACTTTCCAAAATAGAATCAGCAGGATTCAATGCGGACGACAAAGCAACATATGATGATATCGCGGCGGACATTAAGGAAAATGCCGAGCACATTGCAGGCAACGTGGGCAATATCGCGCACCAGCGGGAACACCTGGTTGTACTGAGCAAGGATTTTTATGATATCACGAAGACGTTTGGTGCGGGAAAACCGCTTTACAAAGTTTTCTGTCCCATGTACAGTAATAACAACGGGGCTTACTGGTTAAGTGACACCAAAGAGGTCAAGAATCCGTATTACGGCTCGGAAATGCTGACATGCGGGGAGGTTCAGGAAGAGTTAATGTAAGGATGGGTTTTAGCATACAGATTGCGCTTTTGCGCTTATCTGTATGCTACTTGTTAATAGGTAAAAACTGTATTTGTTATGCTTAATAACGTTATTAAGTATTTTCTGAACAACCGGATTATTACGGTTCTGTTATTGGTCATTGTGATCGTCTGGGGACTGATGACAGCACCATTTAACTGGCATCAGCAGCTACTTCCCAGTGATCCTGTACCGGTTGATGCGATTCCCGACATCGGTGAAAACCAGCAGATCGTCGCGACGGAATGGATGGGGCGTTCTCCCAAAGACATCCAGGATCAGATCACTTATCCGCTAACCACTTCGCTGTTGGGGATTCCGGGGGTTAAGACCATCCGCAGCAGCTCGATGTTCGGCATGTCATTTATCTACATCATTTTTGAGGAGGATGTGGAATTTTACTGGAGCCGGTCGAGGATATTGGAGAAATTAAATTCATTGCCCGCGGGCACATTGCCGACCGGTGTCATCCCTTCGCTGGGTCCGGATGCAACGGCCCTGGGGCAGGTATTCTGGTATACACTGGAAGGGCGGAATCCGGTGACCGGAGAACCGGCCGGAGGCTGGAATCCGGATGAATTGCGTACCGTTCAGGATTTCTTTGCAAAATATAACTTAGCGGCCGCGGAAGGGGTTTCCGAGGTGGCCTCGATCGGTGGTTTCGTCAAGGAGTATCAGGTGGAAGTCAACCCGGACGCCATGCGTGCGTATAATGTATCTATCATGGATATCATGACCGCGATACAAAAGAGCAACCTCGATATCGGTGCGGAAACCATCGAAATAAATAAGGTCGAGTACCTGGTCCGGGGACTGGGCTATATTAAAAATGTAGCAGATCTGGAAGAAGCCGTAGTGACGGTCCGGGGCAACGTGCCGGTCAAGATAAAAGACGTGGCATTTGTGAATCTGGGACCCGCTACGCGACGCGGCGGACTCGACAAAGAAGGTGTTGAGGCGGTGGGCGGTGTCGTAGTTGCACGCTATGGAGCAAACCCCCTGCACGTAATTAACAACGTCAAAGCCAAAATAAAAGAAATGGAGGCAGGACTGCCGCAAAAGACGTTGGCCGACGGCACCATCTCCAAGGTGACGGTTGTTCCTTTTTATGACCGGTCAGGACTGATCCAGGAAACCATCGGAACGTTGGAAAGTGCCCTGTCGCACGAAATCCTGATCTGCATCATCGTTGTCATTGTATTGGTCATCAACCTGCGGGCATCCGTAATCATTTCAAGTATTCTTCCCATTGGGGTGCTGGCCACGTTCATCGTGATGAAATATACCGGTGTAGAGGCCAATATTGTTGCCCTTTCGGGTATCGCAATTGCCATCGGTGTCATGGTAGACGTGGGAGTTGTCTTTGTGGAGAGCATTATCCGCTATATGGAGGAAGAGCGGGCAAGGGGCGTGGAGAGCCGGGGCCAGGCATTTGTTAACCTGATTACAAGGGCCGTTTCCGAAGTCTCGGGAGCGCTGTCTACCGCTATGCTGACTACCATCATCAGCTTCTTGCCGGTATTTGCCATGGAAGCCCAGGAGGGAAAGCTATTCAAACCATTGGCCTATACCAAAACGTTTGCCCTAACCGCTGCTTTTATTCTGGGAATCATCATACTGCCGACACTGGCCTACTACATCTATTCCATCCGGATAAACGGCAGGAAGATCCGTAAAATCGCCAATTATCTATTAGTGGCCGCGGGTATCGGACTTTGGCTGTATACCGGTGTGCTAGCTTCCGTTGCGATCACACTTATTGGGATCAACAACCTATTTACTCCCCGCTGGAAAGGAGAAAAAACGGCCAATTACATCAATGTCGCCGTAGCCTTGTTCGTCGCCCTGTATTACCTGACCGTGGAGTGGCTGCCGCTTGGAACAGGGGCACATACGGTACTGAATTTCGTGTTTGTATTGCTGGCCATCGGGGTGATCCTGGGTGGGTTGTGGCTGCTGGTAATCTACTACGAGCAGCTGCTGCGCTGGTCGCTTTCGCACCGGTGGAAATTCATGGCCATACCTATCGTAACCCTGTTATTCGGGATGCTGGCCTGGCTTGGTGCAGACAAGACTTTCGGCTTTGTAGCCAGGGGCTTTGAAACGGTTGGCTGGAAATCATTTAAGGAAACCGCATTCTGGCAGAAATCAGTAGCAGCTTTTCCGGGTATCGGAGCGGAGTTTATGCCGAGCTTAAATGAGGGATCTTACTTGCTGATGCCGACGAGTATGCCCCATACGGGCATTGAACAGAACCTCCAGTTTATCCGCACCCTGGATAAGCGTATCCAAAACATCCCGGAGGTGGAAATTACAGTTGGGAAATGGGGACGGGTAAACTCCGCCCTTGACCCGGCCCCGACACAGATGTTTGAAAACACGATCAATTACATCTCCGAATACTTCCTGGACGAAAACGGTCATCGGGAGCGCTTTAAGGTAAACCAAGACGGTGCATTTGAGCTGAAGGGCGGAAATGCCTATCACCCCGACCACGGATTCCGGCCGATACCGCGGGATAGCCTGATCATCGACAAAAATGGCAGGTTCTTCCGCAGGTGGCGCCCCGAAATCAGGAAAGCCGATGACATCTGGCAGGAGATTGTCAATGTTTCCCACCTGCCCGGACTGACGTCCGCTCCCAAATTACAGCCGATCGAGGCCCGGCTGGTCATGCTTTCTACCGGTATGCGGGCACCAATGGGATTAAAGGTTTCCGGTCCGGACCTGGAGTCCATCGAAGCGGGAGGCAAAGCCCTGGAAGCGGCCCTGAAGGATATCCCATCCATTATGCCTTCCACGGTGTTTTACGACCGTGCCGTTGGCGCTCCCTATATTGAGATCCACCTGAACAGGCATAAAATGGCCCGATACGGGATCACCGTGGCGGATTTGCAGGAGGTGATCAGTGCCGCTGTGGGAGGGATGGCATTGACGACCACGGTTGAGGGTCGGGAACGTTTCCCTGTCCGCCTGCGCTATCCGCGCGAATTGCGGGATGACCCGGATGCCCTGGCCAGGATCATCGTGCCAACCGCTACCGGTATACAGATTCCATTGGGTGACGTTGTTGACATTGAATATGCCAAAGGGTCCCAGATGATCCAGAGTGAAAACACGTTTTTGCTGGGCTATGTCATATTCGACAAGATCAGTGGCAGGGCGGAAGTGGATGTCGTACGCGAAGCGGACCGCATCTTACAGGAGAAAGCCGCATCGGGAGAATTGAATTTGCCCAAGGGCGTAACGTATCAGTTCGCAGGTAACTACGAACAGCAGGAACGTGCAGCCAACCGGCTGATGCTCGTTATTCCCCTGAGCTTGCTGGCTATTTTGGTGATCCTTTATTTCCAGTTCCGGACCGTGACCGCTTCCCTGATCCATTTCTCCGGCGTATTCGTTGCCTTTGCGGGTGGGTTTATCTTACTGTGGCTTTACGGGCAGCCTTGGTTTATGGACTTTGCTGTTGGGGGCATGAACATGCGGGATTTATTCCAGATGCACAATATTAATCTGAGCATCGCGGTGTGGGTAGGCTTTATCGCCTTGTTTGGCCTGGCTACCAACGACGGCGTGTTGATGGGCACGTATATCCACGATACGTTCGTCGCGCGGAACCCAAGGACCAGGGAGGAAATCCGGGAAGCTGTGGTTTATGCAGGGTTGAAACGGGTAAGACCGGCCGCAATGACCACGGCTACGGCGTTGATTGCGTTATTGCCGGTACTCACGTCGACGGGAAAGGGTGCTGAGATCATGGTGCCGATGGCCATCCCGACATTCGGGGGGATGCTGATCCAATCCATGACCATGTTCGTTGTACCCGTGTTTCAATGCTGGTGGAGGGAATGGGCGACCCGGAAAGAAAAGGAGAACAAACCACAACATCATATTGCAAATGAAAATGAATAAGATCTGTTTATATACAATAACTGTGCTCCTCGTAATGATGGGTTTCGCTCCGCGCATACGGGCACAGGAACATTCATCGGATTCACTGACCCATTATATACAAGTGGCGATAGCGAATAATCCCGGTGTGAAATCGCAACAGTTTGCCTACGAGGCTTTCCTTGAAAAAATTCCGCAGGCGGGGGCTTATCCGGACCCCGAGTTATCCATTGAAGCGTACACCATGCCCATGGAAATCATTGGCGGCAGGTCATTTGGCACGGCCAGTATTATGCAGATGTTCCCTTGGTTCGGCACCCGAAAGGCGGCCCGTACAGAAGCTGGTCATATGGCTAATATGCAGGATCGGCAATACCGGGAAACGGTCGATGACCTGATCCTTCAGGTGAGCACACAGTGGTATGCGATGCAGCAGCTGAAGGAACAGCTGAGGAACAACGAGGAAAACAGGAAACTCCTGGAACAATTGGAACAATTGGCCATACGGAAATTTTCCGCCCCGTCGGGAGGCACTACACCGGGCTCTGCTCCGCCGGCGCGCAGCGAAGCTGCTGCGGCACCCGTTTCCGCCCTGTCACCCTCTGCGATGGGAGGGATGAGTATGGGCAGTAATACCCGGGCCGCTTCGGTGGCCGACCCGGCGATGAATATGTCTTCGGGGCCGGCTATGGGCGGAATGTCGAATGGTGGGCAGTCCGGAATGTCGGAGGTTCTCCGGATTCAGCTGGAACTCGTAGCGATTGAAAACAGTATCGAGAGCCTGCATTCCCAGATAAAAGCGGAGAAAGCAAGGTTTAACACGTTGTTAAACAGAGCGTCCGGTGAGGAGGTGCAGCTGGGCGACGAAATACACCAGGTAACTTTTTCAGCCGATGAGACAGCAGCTTTATCCGCTATTCAGATCCGTAATCCGATGCTGGGTATGATTACAGAAGAAGGACTGGCTTACAAAGCGAAGGCCGAAATGGACAGGAAGATGAGCTATCCCATGATTGGATTGGGAGTTGCATACATGGCAGTTGGAAAAAGCAGTAACACCATGTTTGCCATGGACGGCATGAATGGCCGGGACATGGTTATGCCAATGGTTACGATGAGCCTGCCGGTTTTCCGAAAAAAGTACGACGCCCAACAGCGTGAGGGTAGGCTTTGGTGGAAATCCAGCGAGGAAAATTTCAGGAATACCTTCAATAGGCTAAAAGGTGACTATTATGGTTTCAAAAGCCAGCTGGATGACGCGGGGCGCATGATCCGGCTATATGAAAAACAGACCGCACTTGCCCATACCACCTATCAATTGATCATCAAAGAGTTCGTAACCGGCAGAAGCGATCTGACGAACGTCATTCAGGTACAGCGGCAATTGCTGGACTATCAGCTTAAGAAAGCGGAAGCGATCACCAATTACAATACGATGGTCGCGTCAATCAGAAAATTAACGGCAACATATGAGCATATTTTAATTGATTAGTAATGAATAAACTCAAAAATATAATGAGCAGCAATGCCGTAAGATATGGTACGGTATTATTGGCCGGCGTATTGCTGGGATGGTTGGTCCTTGGTGGTGGCGGCCATACGCATGAAGATGCCCACAGGAGTGAATCTGCCGGAAACGAGGAGCATGGTATGATATGGACCTGCTCGATGCATCCGCAGATCCGGATGGACAAACCCGGCAAATGCCCGTTATGCGCCATGGATTTGATTCCCTTGAAATCAGCAGACGGGGGCGATGCTATTGACGACGACGCTATCCAACTATCAAAAGAAGCAATGGCGCTGGCCAATATCCAGACTTCGGTTGTGGGCCATCAGGCGGCAGTCAAGGACGTTCAGCTATACGGTACTATTCAGGTGGACGAACGACTGCAACAATCACAAACTTCGCACGTGAACGGCCGGATCGAACACCTGTATGTCAACTTCACCGGCGAAACGGTGAAACAGGGCCAGCTGATCGCAACCGTTTATTCTCCGGAACTGCTGACAGCACAGCAGGAGTTGCTGGAGGCGGCCAAATTAACAGACCTGCAGCCGTTGTTGCTGGAGGCAGCCAAAGAAAAGCTTCGCCTTTGGAAAATGTCCGAGGATCAGGTAGCTGAAGTCCTTACCTCAGGCGAAGTGTCGCCCTTGGTAAATATCCACGCCAATACGGGCGGGGTAGTGATTACGAAGAATGTGAATCAGGGAGACTATATTACACAGGGCACCGTACTGTACAACATTTCAAACCTTTCAAAGCTGTGGGCAATTTTTGACGCCTATGAAAAGGATCTCCCGTTTTTAAAGACCGGTGATCAATTGGAATACACCCTGCAGGGTGTTCCCGGGAAAGTGTATAAGGGAAAAATAGCATTTATCAATCCGATGATTGACGCAGCTTCGCGAACGGCTAAGGTGCGCGTAGAAGCGGATAACAGCGACCGTAACCTCAAACCTGAGATGTACGCGACCGCCCGCATCGCTGCACCGTTAAAAGGGCATGCGAATGAAATAGTCATTCCCCAGTCTGCTGTATTATGGACCGGCAAACGTTCCATTGTTTACGTAAAGCAGCCGCATACTTCCGCGGCAGCCTTTAAGCTCAGGGAAGTTGTGCTGGGACCTTCGTTAGGCGATCAATATGTGGTCATGTCGGGACTGGAAAACGGGGAGGAAGTTGTGACAAACGGTGCATTTACCATCGATGCGAGTGCGCAGCTTGAGGGCAAGGCAAGCATGATGAACAACGGCGAACCCACGGCACTCAGCGGACATCAGCATGATCACTGACTTCTTGCCCCCACATTACCATGGAACGGATACGCAAAAAAAACAAAATAATGACCATAAGCCGAATCTTTATGGTCCTGCTGGCTGTTCTGTTAGTTATGCAGCTGGTCCGGCCTCAAAAAAATAAATCACCCATTCCCGCAGGGAAGGTCTTTGTCGATACTTTTAAGGTTGATGAACGCGTTAATACGATTTTGGCTGTTTCCTGCTACGATTGCCACAGCAATAGTACAGCATACCCCTGGTACAGTGAGATACAGCCTGTTGGCTGGTTGATGGCAAGGCACGTAAACGATGGCAGGGAAAAATTAAATTTCGATGAATTGCCCGGCTACGGACCGCGGAGAATCCGGTCGAAGTTTACGCAGATCATCCGTCAGGTCGAAGCGGACGAGATGCCCTTGGACAGTTACCTGTGGATACACGGAAATGCCCGATTGGACGAGGAGGAACGGCGTGCCCTGCTTGATTATTTTAATTCGAAACTAAATCCGTAAAGTTATGAAGAAATATACCTGTCCGATGCATCCCCAGGTGCTTAAAGATGAGCCGGGGAAATGTCCGATTTGCGGAATGGCTTTAATTCCTATTGGAAAGCCAGACCATCAGACGGAAAATAATCGCCATGGTAGTCATGCGCACGGTTCCCAGCAGGCAGCGCACCCGCACGACAAGCATGAAGGTCATCATACAAATGATTTCCTGAAGAAATTCTGGATCAGTCTGCTCATCACCATTCCCATCCTGGTGCTTTCGCCAATGATCCAGCATTGGGCCGGTTTCGATCTGAAATTTACGGGAGATAAGTACTTGTTGTTTGCGCTTGGTACTTTTATTTACCTGTATGGCGGAATGCCATTCCTGAAGGGCATGGTTGGTGAAATCCGGGCAAAGGCTATTGGAATGATGACGCTGGTCGCTATTGCCATTTCAGTAGCTTACAGCTATTCGACAGCCGTGGTGTTTGGCCTTAAGGGAATGGATTTTTTCTGGGAACTGGCAACATTGATCGTGATTATGCTACTTGGGCACTGGCTGGAGATGCGTTCTCAAATGGCGGCTTCCAAGGCACTCCAGTCTTTAGTGGCACTCCTGCCAAATGAGGTGACTGTGGAGCGGGCCGGAGAAGCCGTTAAGATTAAGCTGGATCAGCTGAACAATAATGAAACGGTGATCATCAAACCCGGCGAAAAGATACCGGCAGACGGAAGTGTCATTGAAGGTGTTTCTTATGTCAACGAAAGTATGCTGACCGGTGAAAGCATCCCTGTCAGGAAGGAATCGGCATCCAGCGTGATTGCCGGGTCAATCAACGGCGACGGGGCGTTAAAAATTAAGGCAACAGGAGTAGGGAAGGACAGCTACCTCAACAAGGTGATTAACCTTGTGCAGGATGCGCAGTCCGCGAAATCGAATACACAGAACCTGGCGGACAAGGTTGCCAAGTGGCTTACCTTCATTGCGATAGCGGTGGGAGTCTGCACCTTTATTTACTGGTATAGTGCGGAAGGGAACCTGTCGTTTGCACTGGAAAGAATGGTTACCGTTATGGTTACTGCATGCCCGCATGCGCTAGGCGTGGCGATTCCCTTGGTGGTGGCCATTTCAACCACGTTATCGGCGACTAACGGCCTGCTGATTCGTAATCGTACGGCGTTTGAAACCACGAGAAACCTGACCACGGTTATATTTGATAAAACAGGTACCCTGACAGAAGGGGCCCATGCCGTGCAGCGGATCGTCGTTCTAGGCGATTATAGCGAGGATGAGCTTATCCAGTATGCCGCTGCAATTCAGCAAAATTCAGAACATCACATTGCAAAGGGCATCATGACGCTGTTAAAGGAACGAGGACTGGCGTTGTGGAAGTCTGAAAATTTTCAATATATGCAGGGAATCGGTGTCAAAGGCACAGTTGACAAAAAAGAGGTGGTCGCTGCAGGGCCTAATTATTTTTCTGAGAACAAATTGGAGCTTCCTGAAATCCCACCTGAAATTGACCAGCGTGCGGAAACCGTTAATTACGTGCTGATAGCCGGCAAGGTTGTTGGCATCATCAGCTTAGCCGACAGCATAAGGGAAGGTTCGCGGGAAGCGATAGTTAAGCTGAAGGAAATGGGAATAAAATCATTCTTACTAACAGGTGATAATGAAAAAATAGCAGCGTCGGTTTCCGGTAATCTCGGAATGTCCGGTTATTTGGCCAACGTCCTGCCGCACAACAAACTGGAAAAGATAAAGGAGTATCAGGATCGCGGAGAAATTGTGGCAATGACCGGAGACGGGGTCAATGACGCACCTGCGTTAGCACAGGCCAATGTCGGAATTGCAGTAGGATCTGGGACAGATGTAGCAGCCGAAACCGCAGATGTCATTTTAGTGAACAGTGATCCGCGGGACGTGGTGAAATTGATCGCTTTTGGCAAAAAGACTTATCGGAAGATGGTTCAGAATCTGCTATGGGCAGTGGGTTATAACGTGGTGGCGATTCCGTTGGCAGCCGGACTGCTCTATCCGCATTTTATGCTCAGTCCGGCCCTGGGCGCTGTTTTGATGAGTGCAAGTACCATTGTGGTCGCATTTAACGCGAGCCTGCTCAAAATGAGTAAAATCAGGTAATAATACGAAGGGATTGTTTTTTGCTTTACAGGAAATTTGTTTGAATTTTGCAATGATCTGTTTGCGCTCCGCAAGCGCACTGCATGGATAACACGCTACTTTTGTCTGGATATCATGAAAACCCCAAAGAGGTGCTAATGTATCCAGCGAATTTATCTTTTAAATCATGATCATATGCGATTAAAAATGCTTGGTGATACCGGTTTAGCGGTATCTGAATTGTGCCTGGGCACCATGACTTTCGGTGGCAAGGGCATGTGGACTTCCATCGGTACCCTGCCGCAGGATGAGGTCGACAAACTGGTGAAGTCAGCGGTGGACGGTGGTATTAATTTTATCGATACGGCAAACGTTTACAGCGAAGGGCTGAGTGAACAGATGACGGGCGCCGCCATACGGAACCTGGGTATTAAGCGGCAGGAACTGGTGGTGGCTACGAAAGTACGGGGGCGCATGGGTGATGGGCCGAATAACATCGGCCTGAGCCGCCGCCATATCCTCCAGCAGGCCGAGGAAAGCCTGACGCGCCTGGACACCGATTACATTGACCTGTACCAGATCCACGGCTTTGACCCCCTGGTACCTTTGGAAGAAACCCTGTATGCATTGGATAACCTGGTGCAAAGCGGCAAGGTGCGTTACATCGGTTGCAGTAACCTCGCCGCCTGGCAACTGATGAAGGCCCTGGGTATATCGGCACTTAAAGGCCTATCAAAATTCGTTTCATTGCAGGCATATTATACACTGGCTGGCCGTGAACTGGAACGGGAGATTACACCATTGCTGCTCGACCAAAAAGTGGGCCTGATGGTGTGGAGCCCGCTGGCGGGCGGGTTTCTCAGCGGCAAATACAGTCGCCATTCGGAAACAACTGAAGGGCGCCGGCTCAGCTTTGATTTCCCGCCCGTCAACAAAGACAGGGCTTTCGACATCATCGATGTAATGCAGCGGCTGGCGACCGAAAAGGATGTCAGTGTTGCACAAATAGCACTGGCCTGGCTGCTGCATCAGCCGGTGGTCACTTCAGTAATTATTGGAGCAAACAAGCAGTCGCAGCTGCACGACAACATGCATTCCACAACGGTAACGCTGACGGACGATGAGCTGAAGGCTCTGGACGAGGTGAGCAGGCTGACGCCGGAATATCCGGGCTGGATGCTTGACCGTCAGGGAAGCGACAGAAAATTGTAACTTTATGGCCTAATCCCATCGGCATGGACATCGAAACGTTCGAGGATTTTTACCGGAATAAGTTCAATATAACCGCCACAGGCGTTAAACCGGATCTCGGGCAGTTTAATGTATTCCCGATGAACTGCGCCACGCATAAAAAGCCGATCCGGTACAGCCGTAAAGATTATTATAAAATATCGTTTCTGCACGGGCATTATGCCATTCACTATGCCGATAAGAGTTTTGAGGTGCAGGGTACCACACTGCTTTTTTTTAACCCGCAGGTACCCTACACCTTTGAGTCGATAGGTGAGCGCGGCGATGGGTATTTCTGTATTTTTAAGACTTCATTTTTCAGCGAGTACCTGCGGGGCAACCTGCGGGACTTTCCCATGTATGCGCCGGGAGGAAAGCCGGCGTATACACTGGATGAAGCGGTGGCGCAGGAAATTGGGGCCGTATTTGAAAGGATGCTTGATAACATGCAATCCGACTATCGGTTCAAGTATGACCTGATGCGGAACTACGTGATGGAAATCATGCATTATGCGTTGAAAATGCAGCCGGCGGAAAGCCGGTATGATTATATTGACGCAAACACGCGGATCACCACCGTGTTCATTGAACTGCTCGAGCGGCAATTTCCCATTGAGAGCATCGAACAGCACCTGATACTCCGTTCGGCGAAGGACTTTGCTGCGGAGCTGAATGTGCATGTAAACCACCTGAACCGGGCGGTAAAACACAGCACAGGAAGAACAACCACACATCACATTACAGACCGCCTGGTCAGTGAAGCCAAGGCGCTGCTGAAGCATACGGACTGGAATATTGCGGAGGTAAGCTACAGCCTTGGATTTGAAGAACCTGCCCACTTCAGCAATTTCTTTAAAAAACAGACAGGCCTGACGCCGGGAATATTCCGGAGCAACTGACCCGGATAACCGGCCCGCTGCGGAGATCGCGGCAGCTTGCGTGCGTCTGTTGGATTATTTCTCAAAAAAGGCATACCTTTAGGCCCAGTTTAAAAAATGCGTAAAACAGTTTGATAGATCATTATGAGTTTAGTAATCATCGGTACCATTGCTTTCGATGCCATTGAAACCCCTTTTGGCAAGACAGATAAAATTGTAGGGGGAGCGGCGACGTTTGCCGGCCTGGCGGCGGCTTACCTGTATAACCCTGTGAAGCTGGTCGGCGTGGTTGGAGAAGACTTCGGTGATGAAAACCTCGGCATTTTTAAATCAAGGGATATCCAGCTCGACGGTGTTCAGATCAAGAAAGGAGAAAAGAGCTTTTTTTGGTCGGGCAAATACCATAACGACATGAATAACCGGGATACGTTGGCTACGGAACTTAACGTACTGGCTGATTTTGATCCCGTTGTTCCGGAATCCTATCAGGATTGCAATTACCTGTTACTCGGAAACCTGACTCCCCAGGTGCAGGCAACGACCCTGAGCCGACTGCGCAAAAAGCCGAAGCTGGTGGTGCTGGACACCATGAATTTCTGGATGGATACGGCGTGGGACGACCTGTTGCAGGTGTTGAAACAGGTAGACGTGCTGACGATCAATGATGCAGAAGCCCGCCAGCTTTCGGGTGAATATTCATTGGTCAAGGCAGCGGAACACATTCTGAAGCTGGGACCGAAATACCTGATTATTAAAAAGGGCGAGCATGGTGCGCTGCTATTCGGCGACGGCCAGATTTTTTCTGCCCCAGCATTGCCGCTGGCTGATGTATATGACCCAACCGGCGCAGGCGACGCTTTTGCAGGCGGGTTCATTGGCTACCTAGCTAAGGTAGGGACGATCAACTTCAACAACATGCGGAATGCGGTAATACTGGGCTCAGCACTGGCTTCGTTCTGTGTGGAGAAGTTTGGAACCGAGCGGCTGCGGGAACTGACCCAGGAAGATATTAATCAGCGGATTGCGCGCTTTACTGCGTTGAGCAGGTTTGATATCTGAGTAGATTGCTTCCATTATACCAGCTTTCCCACCACTTCAAACGCAGCGAATACCCGGTCCGTATGTGGGGCATCCGCCAGTTCGGCTGTTAGGTCCTGTCCGGCCCAATGCTCATAATGCATGCCCCTTCGCCAAAGGCGGCTGCCTGAAACGTCGTAGATATACTCGCGGTAGGCCACCCATATTTCGGGGCGGTCCTGTCCATTTCGCAGCGCCAGTTGGGACCGTGAATAGGTAGGTAGCGGCGGATCCGGCATACAGGTAGTTTCCTGGGAAGCAGCGGGCATCAGTTCCGTTCGTATTTATAGGGTGCCAATGCTTTTTTCATCGCCTTTCTGGCTACATGTATGCGTGTTTTAACCGTTCCGATCGGTATATCCAGGTGCTTGGAAATTTCGTGGTATTTATATCCCTCGAAATACATGCTGAATGGTACGTAATATTCATCCGATAGCTGCGTCATCGCCCCCGAAATATCCTCCATGATAAATTTATTTTCCCCGCCGTTCCGTGTAGCGCTATGCAAAAGGCTGGCGTGGGAAATTTCATCTGACTTGGAAACCAGCGCATTCGTTTTTACGAAACGCCTGTAGTGGTTGATGAACGTGTTTTTCATGATGGTATATAGCCAGCCTTTGAGGTTGGTTCCATCTTTAAACTTGCCGTAATAGGTTACCGCCTTCAGTACCGTGTCCTGTACCAGGTCATTAGCGTCTTCGTTGTCGTGCGTGAAATGCAGGGCATAACCTTTAAGGGAATCGGTGTGCTGAACCACTAAGGTGTTAAACTCAAATTTCGTCATTTCTTTACGGTTTAATGGATTCCAGGTTGCGCTGGATCTCCGGGTTAAACATTTTTTTATGTACAAATAAGCGGTCTGTCGCTTACTTGAAGAAAACGTGACGTTTTGCTTCGGTTTATCTAGTGTCGCCTTTCGTATTGCAAGTATCGTGCTAAAAAGAAATGATGTTGGTAAATTTAATGCTAAGATATTAATAAGGTTTTGAAAATACTATACCACATTTACTTCCCGTTCCAATAGAATTCCAAAGGTCTCTTTTACATCGTCAATAATCTGTGTAGACAGATTGTATATGTCTAACCCTGAGGCATTTTTGTGATTCACCAATACCAGCGCCTGGTTTTTCCAGGTGCCTGCATCGCCGACTTGTTTCCCTTTCCAGCCACATTGTTCGATCAGCCATCCGCCGGCTATTTTAACATGGTCCTTATTTGCCGGGAAATACACGAAGTCCAGGTGGGGGAACGCCGTTTGTAACTGACCCAAATGCTGTACAGTGATAACGGGGTTCTTGAAAAAACTGCCTGCATTGCCTATGGTTGCGGGATCCGGCAGTTTTTCGGTCCGTATGCTGGAAATCGCCTCGGCAACGTCCGACAGGGTAGGTTCATGGATTCCCCGGCTTTCCAGTGCCGAACGGACCGCACCATAGCCGGTATTCAGCGCCGGGGTGAGCGTCAGATTCAGCGACAGCTGGGTAATGATATACCTTCCCTTTTCTCTTTTGAAGCGGCTGTCGCGATAGGAAAACCCACATTCCTCCCGGGAGAAGGTTATCATTTCCCCAGTATGTGTATCAAATGCGCGGCATTGGCGAAAGACCCCGCTGAGCTCGGCACCGTAGGCGCCGATATTCTGAACCGGCGCCGCTCCCGCCGTTCCGGGGATCAGCACCAGGTTTTCGATGCCGCCGAACCTGCGGTCCACACAGTACCATACCAGGTCGTTCCAGATCACGCCGCCACCTGCAACGACCTCCACGGAAGTTCCGGTGATTCGGTGGTCAATGCCCTGGATGGCCATATGGATGACCAGTCCGTCAACGTCCCGTGTAAACAGGATATTGCTCCCACCGCCCAGAATCAGCACAGGCAGACGCAGCAGGTCTTCGTGCTGTGTATATAGCTGCTTCAGTTCCGCTTCATCATTAATTTCGACAAAATAACGTGCCCTGGCGTCAACGCCGAAGGTATTATAGGATTTTAACGGGAAGTTTTCCTGGATCAAAAGCCTCATATATTGACGGATATTTTCAATTATTCAAAAGTATGTTTAACTTTAGCTCAGTTAGCTTTGGTTTCCAAAGATACGCGATTGACCTGAGAGCAAATAATTGGATTTTGATGATATGATTAATGCAGATAAAAAACGCACATTGATCCTGGAGGCGGCTACCCGTAGATTTGCTCATTTTGGACTAACCAAGACGACGATGGCGGAGATTGCGAAAGACCTTTCGTTTTCCAAGGCGTTGTTATATTACTACTTTCCGGATAAGAACAGCCTATATGCCGCGGTACTGGAACACGTCATGCGAAAGACATTCCAGGAAATTGAAGCGGGCTTAAGTGCCATCAACGACTGCGAAGAGGCCATGATGTATATGCTGGATAAGCGTATTGCGTTTATCACCAAATACTATACCCTGTTGGAATATTCCATGTCGGCGGTCCAGCAGATGCCGGATGAAATGGCCTGTGTAATGGGTGAAGCCAAGGATGAAGAAATAGAGCTCATCAGTGCAATATTGCGTAAAGGCAACGGGAATGGACAGTTAAAGGTGGATGATGTGGCCGAAACAGCAGAGATTATCCTGTATGCGCTGGTTGGTATGCGGTTCAGCGTACTGAGTGACATTAAGGGATTGCTGTTTCCGACGAAGGAGGAATTCGACCGCATCCTGACCCTGCAGAAAAAGATGGCTATCATACTGCTTAAGGGACTTCGCGCGTAAGGGCCGTTAGCTGCCGGTAATGTGCCTGATGATCTGGCTGGCGTGGATACGGGAATTCTCGATAAACCACAGGTGGGTATTCATGCCGCCGCAGACAACCCCGGCGAGGTAAAGGCCGGGGACATTGGTTTCCATGGTTTCGGGATTGTGGTATGGTACTCTTGAAGCATCTTTTGCGAGATCGATGCCAATACGTTCCAAAAAACTGAAATTGGGCTGATAGCCCGTTAGTGCCAGCACAAAGTCGTTATCCAACGTAATCGGCCCGGCAGGCGTAAGTACGTCCACCGAAGCGGCCCGGATTTCGGTAAGCCGGCTATTAAATAATGCCGTTATCTCTCCATTGGCAATCCGGTTTTCGATGTCTGGTCTGACCCAGTACTTGACCCGTTTTCCAATATCACTATCCCGTACCACCAGCGTCACTTCCGCCCCCTTGCGATAGGTTTCCAGGGCGGCATCCACCGATGAGTTGCTGGCACCGATCACCACGACCCGCTGGCCGGCGTAATAGTGGGGATCATGATAATAATGGGCGACTTTCGGCAAAGATTCTCCCGGGATATCCAGCATGCACGGTATATCATAGAATCCTGTAGCCACAATCACTTGCTCGGCCCGGTAAACCGCCTTGGATGTGGTTACCTTAAACCCCGTGTCCTGCTTTTCCACCGTTCCAACCTCTTCAAAGAGCCGGATATTCAAACTGAATTTCTGCTGTACCCTCCGGTAGTATTCCAGTGCTTCGGCGCGCCGGGGTTTGGAATTAATGGAAGCAAAAGGTACACCCCCGATTTCCAGCCGCTCCGAAGTGGAAAAGAATGTCATGGTCTGTGGGTAATTAAAGAGGGAATTTACCAGACACCCCTTTTCAATGATGAGGTACGACAGGCCAGCCGCCTGCGCCTCGATGCCACAGGCCAACCCAATAGGCCCGCCACCAATAATAAGTACATCAAAACGATCGGTAGCTATTTCCATGCAGGGCAAAGATACACGACAATCGCGCGAAAACAAAAATCACGGGCGGAATGTTGCGTCAGGCGGGATGTCGGCTTTTTTGCTGTTCCGCCAACCGGTCACAGGTTTTATGCAGATCAACTGCGATGCGGTTTAGGAACTGGAGCTGTTCGGTAATCAACCTAAGTTCTTCCGAATCGATATTGTTTGCATCAATATCAGCAGGTGTTTCCACCTCGGTTTCGTGAAAATCATCAGCCTCATCATCGGGTTCGAATAAGTGGATTGATTGGGCCAGGATATACAGCGTCTTGCGGATCGTTTTGATTTGCTCTCCGGTCAACGCGGAATTATCGGCCTCCTGCACATTGTTGAGCAGGGTGACTGAGTAAGAGGAAAGGATGTGGTTAAATACGACAAACTTATTCATTTCCTTTGTATTCTGCTGCTTGTATTTGGGCTCGGTGATCATCCGCTGGAATGCCGATCCCATGTTGGCAGTGGTGATGTACACTTCTTTACGGGCCAATTTATAATCCGTGACACTGAGCGTTTGGCCGGCAATGATTTTCAATGCCTGGGCGATATACTGGTAATTAGCGATCAGTAGTTTTCGCATCGCGCCCTGAACCTGTGCGCTCTCCCAGCTGGGCAGGATGATGTAGCTGGAAACAAAGGCCAGTCCCGATCCGATAAACGTATCGATAATCCGCTCGCGGAGCACCGACAGGGTATTCATATCGAGGAAACTGAACAGGATGAGGATATAAGGTGTCATGAACATGACGCTCACGATGTAGTTGATCCGGATCAGGCTATAGGTGGCCACCATCAGGAACAGCAACAGGATGAAGAGGGAAGTCTCATCTTTGACCATCAGAAGGATCAATGCCCCTGCGATACCGCCGATGACCGTGCCGACCAACCGCTGGAAGTTCCGTTGCTTAGTGAGGCTGAAACCTGGTTTTAGGATCACCATGATGGTGAGCAGAATCCAGTAGCTGTGTGTACCGATGTCAAGCATAAAGGAGATCAGGTAACCCATGCCCAGCACAATGGCCATACGGACCGCGTGGCGGAACTGGGTCGATTTCAGCGTGAGGTTTTCCCTGAATTGTTTGAGATCGATTTCCTTATGTTCAACAAATCGCTTTAAATCAGCTTCCTCCCGTCGGAACGTATTGGTTTGCTTTGCATCGAAGTAACCATAGATATTGGTTATCCGTTGGACCAGGTTGCGTACATTAATCAGGATCTTTTTCAGCGGCAGGGTGTTTACACCGTAAGTCTGCTCGGTATGATCAATTGCCATGCGCAGCTGTTCCAGCTCCTGCTTGAAATCATACAGTGGCTTGGGTCGTTTGTTGGCATTAATCTGGTACGCCAATCGGTCGAGTTCGTTGCTGATCCGCAGGATCGTCCGTTTGAAATGCTGGAGCATGCCGGTCTTGCCAAACTGATCCCGTATGGAATCGTAATCGTAGTGGGTTGCCATACTCTGCTCAAACAGGTCGATGATATCCGTAAAAATCAGGATCAGCAGCCGGCCGATTTTCGTGGTGTCGCGTATAATCCGCTTACTTCGGAAAAGCTGGTCGCGTACGTTATCCTGATGTTCGCTCACAACGATCTGCTGTTCGATGAGGGTGCGGTAGTTTTTATCGGTGTCTGTCGAAGGATCATAGAACCTAGCCTTGATCCGGATGTAGTCTGCCACATTGTGGATGGATTCGGCCAGCTCTTGCTGGGCCTGACGATAGGGACGCACCTGGTGAAGCGACAGGCTGAGCAGCATATACCAAACGCAGCCAATCAGCAGGTAGGCCAGGTGGGATATGGCGTCGGACGCCACATCGCCGGCTCCGGTATTGAGGATGATGATCATGATGCCCATCGTGCCTACAGAAGAGGCACGCGCGCCATACACGGCAAACATGGAAAAAAGAAAACCCAGGCCAACAATAGTTAAGCCAAGCAAAAACGGCTGGCTGTTTACCAGCAGCGTGATAAGTGCAGCGGCAAATACGACGGCCGTACACGCAAACATGCCGTTGCGGCGATGGCTTGGCGGCCCCGGCGTGTCGACAAGTCCAACGGCGAGGGCACCGAGTGAAATGGTGATCCCGATCTGCAGGTTACCCAGTAGCGAGAAAATAAGCGCAGGCGTTACCGTGCCGAAAGTGATGCGCATCCCGTCGGCAAAGTACTGGCTATAAAAGAAATTCTGGATATCCTGTGCCTTTTTCATTTTTCTGTGCCTGAAAGCGTGCTGAAACGGTACCCCTATCGGCAGATCGGCGGTATCCACAAAGATATGTAAAAAGATTGTGATAGTAGGCCCTCAATACCGTTAATGAAGGGCCTTCCTGTTGGGCACCGGCAGCACAGAAAATACTTACTTTTGGGTATATATGTTGTTTTTCGGTATCCGTAGTTTTGTGTGATCAATCAACAGTAATTGACGTGAAATCGCGATGGATCGTTAACTCATTTTATCATTAAAAAAACAAACAGTTGCTATGAAAATTAAACATCTACCAATTATGATGGCGGCATTCGTCATGTCTTTTGCGCTATTTGCCGCTCCTGCCCAGGCGCAGAAGCCGAAAAAGAGAACCCTCACCATCAGCACGGAAAGCGGTGCAAATTTATTCATTGACGGCAATCAGGTGACCTCGCCCGCCAAGATTAAGATTGACAAGCGGGCTGCTATAAACGTGCGTGTCGAAAAGGTAGGATTCGTTACCGAGATCCGTAACTACGACAACAACGGCATTAACGTGATCCCGAAAACGGATTTTATCCAGCTTACGAAAGATGAGGCATACGAAAATTCCTTTGTCACCAACCTGGCGAACCAGGACATAGACATTAAGCCATCGAGAAATACCGATGAATCCTGGCTGTTATTGAACCGCATCGTTACGGGTTCATTTGATGTCATCGCCATTATGGATAAGGCAACAGGGTATATGGCGACGGCGTGGTCAGCCAAGGCGTTTAACTCCGGTGTCGTCCGTACCCGTTTGATTATCAGGACAACCAGTTCCAATCCGTTGGAATACAAGGCGAAACTGGTATCTGAAATCGCGCCTCCGGGAACCAGTGTTAATTCGGATGAATCTTTTCGCCGGTGGGACCGCGTGTTGAGGACGTATGAAAGCGTTATTCCTGATATGCAGAGCCGTTTGGCGGTTAACTAACCGACCGGTTGCCCAGTGGAATAGCCGCCACAATACTGCAAAAAGATAATGCCTAAATCGAAAAATAGAACGGATAGCCTGACTTTGTGCTGTCCGTTTTTTTTCAGGTTAATGGCTGGACTTTTGGGATTTTTTGCAAAACCCGTTGTGGGATCCTGTACAAACCCTTACCTTCACCCATCCATGATGCTGAAATCGGGATTCCATGAAAACAGCTAAAACAACAATCAATAAATACTGTTTCTTTTTTGATCACAATGCGTTGTGGATACAATGAATAGCCCACTATGGATGCAATGAACTGCTTAAAGACATTCCTTTTTCTCTTATTAACCGCCCTTATTTCGTGTAGTTACGCACAGGAATATCAGCTGCGTGCCGCACCGGTTCCGGATCCTATACTACAGTCCGGGCAGGCAGAAGGCGATTATGATATGAATGTTGCCAAAATCAATCTGCTGGCGCTTCCCCTGCGTAGTTTTTCATTCCAATATGAGCGGCTCGTCGCGCGGAAGATATCCGTTGGGCTGGGTCTGGCCATGGTTCCGCGGGGTAGTTTTCCAATGCTCGGCAGCTTTGAATCCATTATTGATGATGCGGAAACCTTTGATGACCTGCAGCATGTACGGGTTGGCGGCACGGCCATCACGCTGGAACCACGTTTTTATTTTGGCAAGCACGATGGGCCACGGGGATTCTATCTTGCACCTTATTTCCGTTACAGTACTTATGGCCTGGATTTCGCGGAATTTGAATATGAGGTGAGCCTGACGGGTGAATCCGGCACAATATCAGAAACCCGCAATATCCCGCTCACGGGACGGGTCAACAGTTTTACGGGAGGGATACTTTTTGGTGCGCAGTGGCGTATTGCGCAACGGTTTTACCTCGACTGGTGGATATTGGGTGCGGCATACGGAGGTGCAAGAGGCGACCTGAAGGGGACTGCCACGCTGAGTCCGCAGGAACAGGAAGGATTACGCGAGGCATTGAACGAACTGGAGATTCCGATGGTAGAAACCACTGCGTCCGTGGATGCAAACGGCGGCCGGCTATTGCTCAGGGGACCCTGGGCGGGCGCCCGTATGGGCCTGGCTATTGGGGTCGCATTTTAAATACATCCAACTTGGGCGTTTTTGCAGGACAGATAGGGCAGTGACTCCCGCTCTCCGGCACGGCGAGCTGTTAGGTTGGTGTAACCGATGAAAGTGTATAGTATAACCTTTAACACGTTTAAGACAAGCGCTTTCGGGCGCTGTCTTGCTTTTAGTAAGGCAATGACCGGCGGTTTCCCGGTTTGTTTTTCCCCAGCGGACAACTGGGGCTTTTTCCGTCGGGAAACACGAAAACTATATTGGATTTTTTTCAACACATTCCTGTAATTATTGCTATTGTAGTAACGTTTTGTCCATTTTTTAACAAACTATTTTTATATTTGGCGGTTTGGTTAGCGGAATTGTCCAATGATGCTGACCCGAAGATATCAACATTCGTTATATTTAGTTCCTCATTTTATATGGCATGAAGTTAAGTAAAAAGCAAGCAGTCTTTGAAAACGAAGTACTCACCCGGTTTGAGCTGTTCAATAGTCTATTTATGACATTGCCGTTTTATCAGGTGAAGCATACGGGAACGCTCCTGCCATTCTTCACTACACATTGTGAACGGGGGGTGGCAAACAAGCTGGATCCGGAAACCATTCTTGAGAGCTTCTTTAACGAATATAAACAGTATATCGGCGAATCCGACCGGATAGACCTGTTGTTCCGGATTATCCAGTATATTGAACGCCAGGTCGTGCTTTTCGATGCCGTGGAAGATTCGGCATTTAAAAAAACCGGCCGTTCGGACGAGGCCGGCATGCTTGACTCCGTATTCAAATTAACGGAAAACAATAAGGCGCTCCGGAAAAAGCTCATCGATAAACTCCAGAATTTTTCGCTTCGGTTGGTCCTGACGGCGCATCCGACACAGTTCTATCCGGGGCCCGTACTGTCCATCATCACGGACTTAACGGAGGCCCTCAAACAGAACGACATTCATAACGCCCACCTGCTGCTGCAGCAGCTGGGAAAAACACCGTTTATGAATAAGCGTAAACCAACGCCGGTGGATGAAGCGATCAGCCTGGCCTGGTTTCTGGAGAACGTGTTTTATCCGGTGGCATCGGCCATTCAGTCGAAAATAGACGATGAGTTTGATATATCTGCTGAAGATATTAATCCGGTGGTGGAACTTGGTTTCTGGCCGGGCGGCGATCGCGACGGTAATCCCAACGTTACCGTGGAAAGTACACGGCAGGTCGCGATGCTGCTCCGTACAGTGCTCTTCCGCTGCTACTACCGTGATTTCCGGGTACTGAAAAGGCGATTGACCTTCCGGGGTGTGGAAAAATACATGGATAAGCTGTACGACCTGTTGTATGAAAATAGCTTTAATCCGCCCCAGACCCCGAGGAATGAAAAAAGCCATATTCTTCAAAACCTGCGGGAGATAAAACGGGTGCTTGTAGAGTACCACGATGGGCTGTTTGTGGAACTGGTTGACGATATGGCGCGGAAGGTAAAGACGTTCGGCTGCTTTTTTGCCACGCTGGACCTTCGGCAGGACAGCAGCATCCTACGGCAAACGCACCGGTACCTGCGTGAAAAATACCCGGACCTGGCCGGCATAAGTGCCGATTTCGAACAACGGGACGAGGCAGGCAAACAAGCGGCATTGCAATTCCAGGAACTGGACCTACGGCACGATGCGGCTGCTTCGGCGCTGGTGGCCGATACGCTTGATGTGATCCACCTGATTAAGGAGATTCAGTTGTCGGGAGGGGAGCGCGCAGCGCAGCGGTTCATCATCAGCAATTGCCAGCAGGCATCCGATATCCTGGAACTGATGGAGCTGTTCCTTTGGAGCGATTGGAAGCGGGACTCCCTGCACATGGATTTTGTGCCGCTTTTCGAGACGGTGGATGACCTTGAGCGGGCGGCAGATGTGATGAAATCACTGTATACCCATAAACAGTACGCGGCACACCTGAAGCGCCGGGGTAACCGGCAAACCATTATGCTGGGTTTCTCCGACAGTACCAAGGACGGCGGTTACCTCATGGCCAATTGGTCTATCTATAAAGCTAAAATTGAACTTACCGCCATCGCGCGGCAATATGATGTGGACCTGGTCTTTTTTGATGGAAGGGGAGGACCCCCTGCCCGCGGCGGAGGAAAAACCCAGCGGTTCTATGCAGCCATGGGAAAAGAGGTGGTCAATGACCACATCCAACTGACCATCCAGGGGCAGACCATCAGCAGTCAGTATGGTTCGCTGGACACGGCCCATTACAATATTGAGCAGCTGCTTTATGCCGGACTTAATTCGCACATCGGCCAGAAAGACGGTGATACGCTGAGCGTAGAGAAAAAGGAGCTGATCGACTACATGGCTAACGTCAGTCATGAAAAGTTCCTGGAGCTGCGGCATGATCCGCTGTTTCTTAAATACCTCGAACGGTTCAGTCCACTCAAGTTTCTCTCGCAGATCAACATCAGCAGTCGCCCCGTGAAGCGGAATGCCGATCGCGAATTGCGTCTGGAGGACCTCCGTGCCATCAGTTTTGTTACTTCCTGGAGTCAGTTGAAGCAAAACATTCCCGGTTTTTACGGAGTGGGCATGGCCCTGCAACAGGCCGATAAGGATGGCCGGTGGAATGAGGTGGTGGAGCTGTATGAAACTTCGGGGATGTTTAAGACAATGATCGACAATTGCATGATGTCGATGTCCAAATCCAATTTTGATTTGACATCCTATATTCAGAAAGATAAGGAATTTGGTGCATTCTGGCAGAAAATGTGTGATGAGTTTGAACGGACAAAGACTTATGTGCTGAAGCTCAGCCAAAGCACCACGTTGATGGAAAACTACCCGGTAGAACGCGAGTCCATTGCCATGCGGGAGAAAATTGTGCTGCCGTTGCTTATTATCCAGCATTATGCCATCCGGCAGCTGCAGGAAGAGCCAGACAATGAAGTATACGCCAAATTGGTAACGCGTACCATATACGGTGTGGTCAATGCCGGACGGAACCTGGCGTAATCCATGCTGATGGATCAAGGAACTTGTTTGATAAGAAGCACATTTTAGCTAAGTTTGCCTGTCAAAAAATAAAAATAGTACTATGAAACTGGATAAGATTTCCCTCATTGCTGCCTGTGCAGTATTTACGTTAGGTTCCTGTGTGCGGCATTCGGGAGAGCCGATGGGCCGGGCTTCCCTGTTTAATAATAAAACAGGTGTGGACAGCGAGGGCTTTAGCTTTTTTAAGTCTGTGCATGAGGCAGCAGCATATGAAGTGGACCTCGCCAACCGTGTTGGAGCATCGGCTACTTCGCCGGAAGTGAAGAAACTGGCAAGCCAGGTGGTCGAAACCTATCAGTCCATTTTACCTGAACTCGTGGAGATCGCCACGGTGGAATATGTTATTCTGCCAGATCCGGGAGCGTTGGCGTTGGAAAGTGTTTCCGCAGATTCAACGACAGACAGCCTGTCTACCGCCGGTACAATTACAGTTGCGGAACAGGATTATATCGCCCATGTGCAACATAAGCAGGCGATGATATTGGAACAGTTTAACCGTGCCAGCCGGAATACCAACAAGCAACTGCGCAACTTTGCAGCAGCGAAGCTTCCGGCTGTCCAGGAATTGTATGCGCTGGCGGGAGGTGAAGCCGACCACGGGGCGCACCACTGATAAACAGAAATCCCATGGCCAAAAAGAAGAGCATCGTTACAGGTATCCTGTCGTATGGAATGTCCGGAAGGGTATTCCATGCGCCTTTTATCGACCAGAAGACGCGCTTTGATTTGCGAGCCGTGGTAGAACGGCATGAGAAACATGCGCAGCATCGCTACCCGGGTATTATCAGCTATGATTCGGTGGATGAGCTACTGCGTGACGAAGCGATTGAACTGGTCATCGTTAATACGCCGAATAACCTGCATGTAGCGCATGCTACACAGGCACTAAAGGCAGGGAAACACGTATTGGTTGAAAAGCCCTTTGCCACCAGCAGCGCGGAGGCCAGGGAATTGTTTGCGCTGGCCCGGAAGATGGACAGGCATGTGATGGTATTCCAGAACCGCAGGTGGGACAGCGACTTTAAACTGCTCAAGCGTGTGGTGGAGCGCGATACCTTGGGGGAACTGATCGAACTGCATGTCCGGTTCGACCGCTATCGCATGGAAAAAAGTGCAAAGACATTTAAAGAAACCGATATTCCCGGAAGCGGGGTATTGTACGACCTCGGTCCGCACTTGCTGGATCAGGTCATTAGCCTGTTTGGCAAACCGGAGAAAAGCCTGAAGATCACCAGTACACACCGCCCAAATTCCGAGGTGGCTGATTTTGCCACCCTGATACTGAATTATCAAAATGGACTTACGGTGTTTATACACGCGAGTCTGCTGGTGGCCAATCCGTTACCTGCTTACGTTTTGCACGGGATGAAGGGGTCTTTCCAAAAAGTACGCGCCGATGTACAGGAAGATCAGCTGCAGGCCGGTATTTCGCCCAAGGACCCCGAGTATGGTATTGAGCCCGTAGGAAAAGAAGGGTTGATTACGTTGATTAAGCCAAATGGCGACCGTGAATTGCGTTACAGGGAAGCGCTTAAGGGCGATTATAACGACCTGTTCAACGCGGTCTATGCCCAAATCCGCCGGGATGAACCTTTTCCGGTGAAAGAAGAAGAGATCCTTTGGCAAATGGAAATCCTGGAACAGTCGGCCTGGAATGGCTGAAGACCGCTTTAATAAGAAATTAACACCCGCTTACGGCTGATAACATACAGGATGTTGGTTATCATGAATTAACAACGAGTTAACATTAAAAAAATCTTGTATTGTTAATATTGGCCTGTTTACTGTAAGCGGCCATATGTTGACCATTGTGAAGCGAAAATATCCATTTATTAACCGGGAAATCAGCTGGCTGTATTTCAATGAACGCGTGCTACAGGAAGCCGCGGACAAAACGGTCCCCCTTATTGAACGGCTTCGTTTCCTGGCTATATTTTCCTCCAATCTGGATGAATTTTACCGGGTACGGGTGGCTACGCTTAACCGGCTGGTGGATATCAATAGCAAAACCAAGACATTGCTTGGATTTAATCCCCGAAAAATTCTTAATGAGATTAAAAATCTGGTAGTCAAGTTAGAACGCCGCTTTGATTACCTGTATGAGGATGAGATTATCAAGGAGTTGGAGGCGCAGAAGATATTCATCATTAATGAACAGCAGCTCAATGTGGCACGCGGGACTTATGTGCGTGAATATTTCAGGAGGCAGGTGCTGCCTACGCTGGTTCCCATTATGCTGGAGCGCGACGATCATTCCGCGTTTCCCGAACTGAAGGACCGGCATATTTATTTTGTTGTAAAACTTACCTTCCGCAAGAAAATCAAGTACGCCCTGCTGGAAATCCCTACGGCCATCATCTCAAGATTCCTGATATTACCGGAAAACAAGGGACTGAAGTTTATCATTTTGCTTGATGATATTATCCGGTATTGCCTGGATGACCTGTTTTTTATTTTTGAGTATGATACCATAGAGGCTTACAGTATCCAGCTGACCCGTGATGCGGAGTTGGATATCGATGTGAATATGAGTGACCGGTTTGTTGACGCATTGATGCAAAGCCTCCAGCGCCGCGACAAGGGGCGCCCCATGCGGTTGCTCTATGACAGTGATATTCCGCTGGATGCATTGAATTACCTGGTGTCACAGATGCGGCTCGATCCGGGCGCGATGATCCCCGGGGGGCGGTACCATAATTTTAAGGATTTTATTGATTTCCCCAACGTTGGAAGTGACGCGCTGGAGTATGCCGTACAACCGCCATTGCGGGTCCACAACCTCGACCTCAGCCGGAGCATCTTTGGCCAGATGGCACAGCGCGATTACCTGGTTAACCTGCCCTACCAGTCATTCGACTATATCGTTCATTTTCTGCGGGAAGCTGCAATTGATCCGAAGGTCAAGGAAATCAGTATTTCGTTATACCGGTTAGCTGAAAATTCCAGTGTGATCAATGCACTGATTAATGCAGCACAGAATGGAAAACGGGTGAACTGCCTTCTTGAACTGAAAGCGCGTTTTGATGAAGAAGCCAATATTTACTGGCGGAACAAGCTGGAGGCGGGGGGCGTGAATGTAAATATTGGGATCGTGGAATATAAGGTGCATGCTAAAATCTGTCTGGTTGCACGCCGGGAAAAACAGGGCATGGTCTATTATGCGAACCTGGCTACCGGTAATTTTAACGAGAAAACGGCTAAGCTGTATGGCGATCACAGCCTTTTTACGGTGAATCCGATGATTACCAAGGACCTCAAACGACTATTCAAGGGATTGGAGAATAAGGTGTTTCATCGCGCATACAAAGCGATTATTACATCCCCGCTGGAAACCCGTAATAAATTTTATCAGCTGGTCGACCGGGAGGTGGAGATTGCAAAGGCCGGTGGTAAGGGGTATATGATTCTGAAGATGAACAGCCTGTCGGACGACCAGATCATTGAAAAATTGTATGAGGCAAATAACGTTGGGGTGACGATCCAGCTGATTATCCGCGGTATGTGCTGCCTGGTGCCGGGGATCAAGGGGTTTAGTGAACGGATTACTGTCAGAAGTATTGTGGATCGGTATCTCGAACATGCACGGGTGTGGGTTTTTGGTAATGGCGGAGCCGAAGAAGTATATCTTTCGTCAGCCGACCTGATGACCCGAAATATCGATCGGCGGGTGGAGGTAGCGTTTCCTATTTATGATCCGGAAATAAAAAGCGAAATCCGCGACCTGATTGATATCCAGCTCCGCGATAATACAAAGGCGAGAGAGATCAACCAACTTAACAATAACCGCTACATCGGTGCAAAGCGAAAAATTAAGCACCGTGCCCAGGAAGACAGTTACCATTATTTAAAATATAAAACAAGTACAACGTGAGGTATGCAGCAATAGATATCGGTTCCAATGCCGTACGGCTTCTTATCGCGGATATTATCCAGAATAACGAGGTTGTTTCCTTCAAAAAGAATACCCTGGTGCGGGTGCCGCTTCGTTTAGGGGACGATGCATTTATTGAGCAATCGATATCCCAGCCCAAAGCGGACGATCTGGTGAAAACCATGTCTGCTTTCCGTAATTTGATGGATGTGTATAAAGTGGAAGCCTATATGGCGTGCGCGACGTCGGCCATGCGCGAAGCTGAAAACGGTGGATCGCTTGTCGCACAGATCAGGGCATCCGGTATAGACCTGCAGATCATCGACGGTGCGAAAGAGGCAGAAATTATTTACAACAGTCATATAGAGCAGCAACTGGGGGGAAAGAAGGTTTACCTGTATATTGATGTGGGCGGGGGAAGTACCGAACTGTCCCTGTTTGCGGATACCCGGCTGGTGGCATCGGCATCGTTCAATATCGGCACAATCCGGATACTGGACAATCAGGATGATGAAGAAACGTGGAATGAAATGAAAGACTGGGTAAAAACCCATACCGGGATGTTTAAGAATGTGTACGGGGTGGGCACGGGTGGAAACATCAACAAATTATCCAGGCTGGCCAATGATAAGGAAGACAAACCGATCTCGTACACGAAACTGAAATCGATCTACGAATACCTTAACTCGTTTTCGCTGAAAGACCGTATCAATGTACTGGGATTGAATAACGACCGCGCTGATGTGATTATCCCTGCGTGTGAAATTTTTCTTACGTTGATGAAGTATGGCCGACTGAGACAGATCATTGTACCGAGGGTAGGCCTGGTAGACGGAATTATACAGACACTGATTGATCAACACCAGGATGAAAACCGTTCCTGATGCGATTTTTCAATTGCATTAAAAGACTTGTAGAAACAAAAAAATACGCTACTTTTGCATTCGTTAATCCCTGCGGAAGTGGCGAAATTGGTAGACGCACCATCTTGAGGGGGTGGCGCCCTACGGGCGTGGCAGTTCGAATCTGCTCTTCCGCACCGACCAAAAAGCCTTTGCGAAAGCAAGGGCTTTTTCATTTATAGGGTATTCCAAAATCCGTGCGGATGCCCATCAGCTTTGGATGTCGTTGATGATTTTTGAAGTCATCATACCGGGTCGGCAGGACAAGTGGCAGTGCACCAGCGGATATTGCTACTCCCGGTCAATACACTGACCGCGATCGTACACCCACTGTTCGATTGCGGACACTTTAATAAACGATCATCTTCGGTTTTTACCTGATCAACGTGTTTTTTGCAATTGGCAAATTTGTTGTTGCCGTAAGGAAGCCTGCGGAGCCGATAGCCTTCTATGGCGCCCAAATAAGACATTGGTATGATTAGGAATTACCTTAAGACCGCACTGCGCAACCTCCGGAAACATCGGATATTTTCATTCATTAACATCACTGGCCTCTCTGTTGGGATGACTGCCTGCTTTCTGATCTTTCTTTACGTGAGCTTTGAACTGAGTTATGACAGCTTTCACACCAAAGCCGACCGCATCTACCGCTTAACCACGACAGTCAGTACACCCACCGAAACGTTCGAGGGGGCTATTACTAATTATCCGAATGGGCCGAATATCAAGCATGATTTTCCCGAGGTAGCGTCTTTTGTGCGGGTTGCGGACATCGATCTATTGGTTAAGCAGGGCGACCTGAAGATTAACGAGCCCCACGGCTTGGCGGTCGATTCCTCCTTTTTCCAGGTATTCGATTTTGGGCTTGTGCAGGGAGATCCCCGCACAGCTTTAGTTGATCCGTTCAGCGTGGTGCTCAGCGAAAGCGCAGCCAAAAAATATTTCGGTACAGAAGACCCGATGGGCCGGGAACTGACTCTCCCTACCGGGGACACCGTGCTCACGGTCCGGATCACGGGTTTGATGCACGACATGCCGGCGAATTCGCAGATTAGGGGGGATCTGTTGGTCTCTATGTCTACACTCACCGAAGTGCTCGAGAAGGAATCTGCCAAAAACTGGACCAATCATTATCCCAGTACGTACCTGTTGCTGAATCCCGGCGCTGATCCCCGGGCACTGGAAGCCAAACTACCGGACTATCTTGAGCGGCATATCGGCAGCCTTATGAAACAGCTGCAGATGCACTATACGCTCCGCCTGTATCCATTGAAGGAGGTATACCTCCATTTCGGTAATTACCGGTATGCCGGGCAAACAGGTAATGTCGTGCATGTTTATATTTTTGGTGCGGTGGCCTTGTTGATCCTGCTGACGGCCTGCTTCAATTTCGTTAACCTGTCCACCGCAAGAGCAGTAGAGCGTGCGCGGGAAGTAGGCATCCGCAAGGTAGTCGGTGCGGCAAGGGGGCAGCTGACGCGGCAGTTTATCGGCGAATCGCTACTGGTAAGCCTGATTGCCATGGTGCTTGCAATCATTCTTTCGTCCCTATTGCTGCCGTTATTCAACCAACTGGCAGGCAAGGTGATTTCCGAGAGCTTATTCAGTAATCCGGGGGCGTTGCTGGTGCTCTGTTCTGGAGCACTTGGAGTGGGGTTGCTCGCGGGTATATATCCGGCCTGGGTACTGTCTTCGTTCAAGCCGGTGAAAGTCCTGAAAGGAGGTATCACCGGTAGCGGTCCGGCGAAGGCCTGGCTACGGAAAGGGTTGGTGGCAGGCCAGTTCACGCTCTCACTTGCATTGATTGCTGCTACGCTGACGGTCTACAAACAGATGGACTACATGCGCAGCCAGCAGCTGGGCTTCCGCAAAGACCAGGTATTGGTTATCAACGGTTATGAAGACCGTGCCCAGGAAACCGTAAAGGAGGCCATTACTAACCTGCCCGGTGTCCGGTCGGCGAGTCTATCCTCCAGTGTCCCAGGCGGCGACCATACCAGCGCCTATTCAGAAATTGAGAATGTGGAGGGATCGTTGCAACAGTCCAACGTAGATCTGTATTTTGTGGATTTTGATTACTTCGACCTGTATAATCTGGAGATGGCGGCAGGGCGATCATTCTCCCGGGATTTTGGGACAGACTCTACGCAGGCGATGGTGCTGAATGAAGCTGCCGTAGCGATGCTCGGGTATTCTTCGCCCCAGCAGGCTATAGGTCGGCGGTTCAAGCAATGGGGGCATGAAGGCCAAATTATAGGGGTGGTCAAGGATTTTCATTACCATTCGCTACAGACTAAAATACAGCCATTGAGCATGCGTATCGATCCAAGTGGTTTTCAGTACATTTCAGTGAAGCTTACCGGTGGTGATGTACGCACCAGCCTGAATGCAGTTAAGGCAGTCTGGGAAGCCCAGGTACCGGATAAGCCGTTTACGTATGAATTCCTCGACGATTCCTTTGATAGTCAGTACCGTGGGGAGCAGCGGTTCGGTAGCCTCTTCTTCTACTTTTCGGTACTGGCCATTTTCATTTCCTGTTTGGGCATGCTGGGACTGGTTGCATACAGTACCGTACAGCGTACCAAAGAAATCGGCGTCCGCAAGGTACTGGGAGCATCGGCGATAAGCGTGGTTGCGCTGATATCCCGTGATTTCCTGAAGCTGGCGGGTATCGCGGCTGTCATCGCCGTGCCACTGGTGTGGTATGTTATGGACCGCTGGCTAGCAAACTTTGCTTACCGTACACCGTTATCCTGGTGGATATTTGCGCTGTCGGCCGTATTGATGTTGGTGATTACGCTCGCAGCGATCGGTTTCCATTCTGTTAAGGCCGCATTGATGAATCCGGTAAATACGCTTCGGAACGAGTAGGTAACCAGGCGATGCATAGGTGTACCGGTCTTGCTTAACCGCTGCTGACGACGATCGGCTGCACGTTTTTCTCCAGACAGCCATTCAGAAATATAGTAATTCGTGACGTAGATTCGCTTGAAGTTAAAGCGAGAGCGCTCGATGGTGTCCTGCTCCCAGACTAATTAACAGATATCCACAGCTGCCACATACCTGAACCGAAATTGGCAAGCGTGGGTTAACGGGATTTCCTCTTCCTTATCAATAGGGAAATGCCTATGCAATAATAGGTTAGGTCCTGAAATAGCTCTTCCTTTTTTACTTAAACCACTAACCGATGTGACCTTAAATATCAAAATATTTACAGTCATCGGCTCATGTGCGCTGTCGCAATATGCTCTTATATCACAGTGCATGTATGTACGGCGTTGATTTAGTAAACATATTTGCAAATAAACTTTTTAATTCTATATCTTAGCTTTCTACCCAATTATGCCTGATTTTAATGAGAAAAACGATACAGAATTAATCTTCCACCTGAAAGATGGAGATGAAACGGCATTCACCGGAATTTATAATCGATATTGGGACAAGCTATATTTTTTGGCCTATCAAAAATTAAAGGACACTGCGGCCGCAGAAGAGATCGTTCAAGATGTATTCCTAACACTGTGGAAACGAAAGTCAATTCTTCAGATTCGGTCGTTACCAGTATATTTAGCCGCTATGGTGCGCTACGCTGTTTACCATTATATTGCCAAAGAAAAACAGGTTCAGGAATACCAGCAGAACTGGAAACGACATCAGACGTTATCAATAGATGCTGCTGAGGCGTTAGAAAATAAACTACTCCTTGAAATTATTGAAACGCTGTCAAATGATCTGCCAGAAAAATGCCGGTTAGTTTTTCAGTATAATAAACTGGAAGATCGTCCACTCCATGAAGTTGCAGATACACTCCATATCTCAACAAAGACGGCGGAAGCGCACCTTACCAAGGCGCTTAGAATCATACGGAGCCGTTTCGGTAAAGGTTTATATTCCCTTTTTATTTGATTTTTTAATTAATTAGATAATTAGATAAGGGTAAATCCCCATCGCCATACTCTACCTAATAGATAAGCCAGAAATACTGGACAACCAATTATGAATCATATTAGGGAGATTGCAAAAAAATTTATTGCAGGGAATGCCTCTTTAGCAGAAAAGGAATTGCTGCACAAGTGGTATGATGAACAGATCATTGCCGCTGAGGAGTTTGTAAATATCCCCGATGCAGCAAATGCGGATGAGATACGTCAGCGCATATATCAAGCCATATTAGCAAGATTGGACGAGCAGCAATCAGGTAGTGCCGGAGAGAAAACGACAACAATCATTGAGTTTAGACAAATAGCTGCTGTGGCAGCCGTGGTATTTATCGCATTTTCACTCATCGGCTACCTATATTGGCCTGAAAAGAATCAGACAATTGTACCCGTTGAATCCGAAAACAGCATTGTAATAGAAGACGTATCTCCCGGAGGGAACAAAGCTGTGTTGACACTTGCTGATGGGCATGAAATAGTCTTGGCACAACAGGAGGAAGGTTTTCTTACCCGGGTAGGTGATGTGACCATCAGCAAAACAGCCGATGGATTATTGGTCTATAAAGTAGCCAATAGCCGATCTGTATTTGCGGATAACCGTATGTTGTATCATAAATTGACCACACCAAAAAGTGGCCAGTATCAGGTTATATTGCCGGATCAAACCAAAGTGTGGCTTAATGCAGCTTCTTCCTTGAAATATCCTGCAAAATTTGCCAGCGACAAACGGGAAGTCGAACTGGATGGTGAGGCTTACTTTGAGGTAGCCAACGCTTTTTATGCAGAAAGACACCTTTCTGCGAAACCCAAAAACAGGAATCAATATAAAGTGCCTTTTATTGTAAAAACAAGGAACCAACAGGTTGAAGTGACCGGAACCAAGTTTAATATCAATGCCTATGCAGATGAGGAAGCGGTAAAGACAACGTTACTTGAAGGTGGCGTACGCGTTACGGTCTCTGCGGCAGCCGGGGCACTTGGACCACAGCAAAAGGTCTTAAAACCCGGAGAACAGGCGGTATTAGCGAACGACCAACTGGATGTGACTCAGGTCAATGTCGAAAATGAATACTCATGGAAAGATGGTAATTTTTTGTTTAACGATCAGCCATTACATATGATCATGCGACAATTATCACGCTGGTATGATGTGGAGGTTGATTATACGCACCTACCCAATACCCGGTATAATGGCTTTATCTCCAGAGATGTGCCGCTGTCCCGTGTGTTGGAAATGTTTGAAAAGACCGGCAATACTCACTTCGAGATAAAAAACAGAACCATTAAAGTTAAACCCTAAAAATGATATGCCTATGTAGTATAAACGAAACGATCAGTGCCTTACAATAAATAAAGCCGGATACGCAGCCACGTATCCGGTATGATTAAGGCAAAATTCCGCAATGATAAGTAACAGATTAATCACCTTAAAACAATACAAATATAATGAATTTAAGCACATTGAAATGGCTTTTGATCATGAAGCTTACAACTGTTTTATTAGTGGCGGTCAACCTTCATGTCTCGGCCGCTGCTTTTTCCCAGGACATTGTCTTAACTGAAAAAAACGTGTCTTTAGGGGCCGTGCTGCAAAAAATCAGACTCCAGAGCGGTTATCAATTACTTTACAACGCCGATTTATTACGTGAGATGGCCAATCCGGTGACCATCGAAATAAAAGGTGCTTCAGTAGAGGAAGCGCTGCGACAGGCACTAAAAAATCAACCTTTTAATTACGAGTTGAGCGACCGTACCATACTTATTCGTCCGAAGTGGAGTACTATACATCCCAAACCAACGTTTATGGTGCCGGTTCAAGTACAGGTTAGCGGAACAATTACAAACGAAAGCAATATACCTATTACCGGTGCTACAGTTACGTTAAAAGGGACAACCCATAGTACACTGACAAATGAGCGGGGTGAATTTACTATTGACGCAGCACCTGATGGTGTTTTAGAAATCAGTTATATTGGTTTTATTTCACAGGAAGTCAGTATCAATAATCAACTTGTCATTAATGTCCAGCTTAGTGCAGATCAACGGGCATTAGAAGAGGTTGTGGTCGTTGGATACGGAACACAAAAGCGGAAGGATTTAACTGGTGCAGTAAGTTCTGTTTCGGCAGAGGATTTTGCAGACATGCCTGTTGCAAATGTTAGTCAGGCACTGAGCGGTCGAGTAGCCGGATTGGATATTGTTTCTTCCGGTGGGGATCCCGGTAGCGAATCTGCCATTTTGCTTCGCGGAACCCGCTCATTTACCGCTTCAAATGATCCCTTGATTATTGTGGATGGGATGCCCTTTTATGGAACCATTAACGACATTAATCCTTATGATATCAAGAGCGTCGACGTGTTAAAGGATGCCTCATCAACGGCGATTTATGGTTCAAGAGGTTCAAATGGGGTAATTATGATCACCACAAAGCGGGGTGAATCAGGCAAACCACGGTTCCTGATAGAAAGTTACGCCGGGGCGCAATTCCGCTACGGAAGAATGCCTTATGCTGACGCAACTCAATATGCAGACTGGGCCCGGGAAGCATTTCGTGCTTCGGGAGGCTATCCGGACCCCGGTGTTAACCCCAAATATGATGACGCTGTTTTTGATGCAATTGAATTGGAAACGTTAAAATCAGGTGGGCCGGGGCTTGATTACCAAGATTTACTGTTACAAAATGGACATCAGCAGAAGCACCAGTTATCGATTATGGGTGGGAGTGAAGCGGTGAAATATAATTTTGCGGCGAATTATTTTAATGAGGAGGGGATTTTGCCAGACGATATTTTTAATCGCATCAGTATGCGAACGAATCTGGACTTTACACTTTCGCCAATTATCACCGCGGGCACATCGATCCAGCTGAACTACAGTATAAACTCCAACAAAACGGATCCCCGCGCATTGACTTATTATGCCGTTAATGGCAGCCCGTTAGGTCAGGTATACAATGAGGACGGATCCCCGAGATTCGCACTTACCACCGATGGTTTTGAAATAAACCCATTAGCCGATTACTTGTTTGATTCTTATCGGTATGATAATAAACGTTGGGACGCATTTGTAAATGCCTATGGAGAAGCGAAAATTCTACCGGAATTAACATACCGTTTGAGTGTGGGAACGAATTTCAGGTTAGCAACGGAGAAAGAATCGGCAGGTTATTATTCGATTATGCGAAACCTTGGATTACCGACTGCAAATATAGACAACGCGATTAATAACTTTAAGTTGTACGAAAGTATTCTTACGTACAATAAAACGTTTAACGAAGACCATCAATTAACCGTGACGGGCGTCCATGGTTTTCAGGCCACACATACAGAAACCAGTGGTGCAGGTGTGACCGACGTGCCTTATGAGCCTTCTAGATATCATAATATTGGAAGTGCAAATGTCGTGAATGAGGTGAGCTCCAGTTTATCGGAGTGGACCCTACTCTCTTATGCCGCACGTATATTCTATGGCTATAAAAGCAAATACTTATTAACGCTTTCCATGCGTGCTGATGGCGCTTCCCAATTTGCTGACAATCATAAATGGGGATACTTTCCGTCTATCGCTTTTGCCTACAATATCTCCGAAGAGCCTTTTATGGCCGGTTTTCAGGATTGGCTTTCCAACCTGAAACTGAGGCTCTCTTATGGCGTTACCGGCAATCAGGCCATTAATCCTTATCAGACACAGGGAAGTCTGGAAAGAACGACCTATTCCTGGAACGAAAATGCGGGATTTGGCTATCGACCTGCGGCTTTGGCAAACAAAAACCTCAAATGGGAAAGCACAGCAGTTTACAATGTTGGTGTTGATTTCGGACTATGGGCCGGAAGAGTCAGCGGTAACGTCGAAGTATATCATACCAATACCTACGATTTGCTCATGTTTCGGAAACTACCCATTACATCTGGCTACGACCAAGTGCTGGAAAATGTGGGTAGCACAACGAACAAAGGTTTTGAAGTAGGGCTTCGTACCGTTAACATCACCCGCCCGGATTTCAAATGGAATACAAATTTCACATTGTATACCAATAGATCCAGAATCACTGAACTGTACAATGGTAAGATAGATGATATTGGAAATGGCTGGTTTATCGGACATCCGATAAATGTCTATTACGATTACCAAAAGATCGGCATCTGGCAGCTGGATGAAGCAACAGACGCTGCGAGCTATGGACGTGTTCCGGGACAAATAAAAGTATTGGATTTAAATGATGATGGCAATATATCGGCTGCAGATCGTATGATCTTAGGCGATCGTGAACCTGATTTTGTGGCCAATATGACCAACCAGTTCTCTTATAAAAACTGGGATTTTTCGGTAACTGCTTATATCCGGTGGGGTGGAATGACCGCTGTCGGCGCTTTCGCCCCCTATTCCAAGAAGCGATACAATAAATTCGTCTTTGATTATTGGACACCGGATAATCCAACGAATGCATACCCCCGCCCAAACCAATTGTATGAAGGTGGCGGTCTTGATGGTAGCACACTGACTTACCGGGACGCCACTTACATCACAATCCCGCAGGTGTCACTGGGCTATTCGATTCCGCGATCGGCACTTGACCAACTGCACCTATCCAATGCGAGAATATATCTTTCAGCAATGAATTTGTTTTATTGGACGAAATCAGAGGTGCGGAAATTTAATATGAAACCCGATTGGGCGGAAGACACCTTAACATATCCTGCGGTCAGAACGGTGGTTGCAGGGGTCAACATTGGCTTTTAATTTTTCAACATTGAACCATGAAAACGATATTAAATACATTATTAATCGCTTTAGCTAACCTGCTCTTACTCCAGGGGTGTACCAACCAGCTTGATGAAGAAAATATCAATGAACCCACAGCGGATACCTACTATAATACGGCAACAGGGTTTAGCGATTTAATTAATGCGTGTTATACACAGACACGCTCGCAAATGAATGGGGGTGGATTGGCACCGATGTTATATGGCACGGATTTATGGACGAGCGCATCTGATGTGGAGGCGAACGAGTTCAATACATATTCTCCTGCTCTTCAAGCAAGTAATAATATCCTATATAATTTATGGGAAGGCTATTACATCGGGATTTCCGCATGCAATACGGCAATTTCCCGTGCATCGGGCGTGAATGGTTTAACGGAAAGCGAACTAAATGCAAAATTAGGTGAAGCTTACTTCCTGCGAGCCTGGTACTACCATATCCTAGTTATGCATTTTGGTGATTTGCCCATGCCTCTCGAAGAGATAAAAGAAGTGACTACTACCGCGACCCGAATACCGCAAAGCCAGGTGTATGATCAAATTGTAGCCGATTTACTCAAGGCAGCAGACTTACTTCCGCCCACACAGTCGGATTGGGGACGTGCAGCTAAACCCGCAGCGGAGGCGTTGTTGGCAAGAGTTTACCTCACACTTGGACGCGACGAGGATGCGGCAGCATATGCGATGAAAGTCATTGATGGCTACGGATTCGATTTAGTGCAGGATTATGCTGAACTGTGGGATCCGAATATTCCCACGAATATGGAGACAATTTGGTCGATTCAATTCTCACAAAACAACCGACTAAATGGGCCGAATACTTCAATTTACCTTTATTTTACACCCCGTTATGACCTTCAGCCGGGGATGACCCGTAGCTTGATCTATGATCGGCCTTATCCACGATATATGGCTACCCGCTTTTACCTTGATTTGATGCAGGCGAATCGGGATAATGATTCGCGCTATGATAAAAGCTGGCGGGATACGTATTTGGCAAATTACACACCTACTTTGCCTCAGGGAATGAATATCGGTGATACGGCGTTTGTAATCCTCCCATATGCGGTGCCTGACGAGTACAAGGCATCCAAACCTTATAAAGTGATGGACATCCGTGACTATTATGACGGTGAAAATCCGGTAGGGGCACTTCAAATATATCCGAAGTTAAATAAGTGGAACGACCCCAATCGTGAATCGATCAATGCAAATAGCGGGACGAGAAGTGTTATCGAAATCCGTTTGGCTGAAATGTACCTCATTGCGGCGGAGGCGTTGATGAAACTAAATAGATCAGCCGAGGGGGTCAAGTATATTAATCGGGTAAGGGAAAGAGCTGCTTGGCCCGGTAAGGAAGAACAGATGAAGATTACTGCCAGCCAGTTAGACCTTGATTTTATCCTGAATGAACGGGCATTGGAACTGGGGGGTGAAAGGTTGAGATGGGCTGATTTAAAGCGTACGGGAAAACTTATCGAACGGGTGAAGCTATATAATCCCGCCGGTCGCAATAATATCCGAGAGAAGTTCCTATTGCGACCGATCCCAAGCAATATGATCGACCGACTTACGAATAAAGATGAATTTCCGCAAAACCCGGAATTCTAACGTATTTATAGGAAAATTGCTATGAAAAAAACAGCTGCCTTAAAGATAAGGATGACTATAATCGCTATGATATTGACGTGCGCCAGTGCTTTTGCACAATCAGCCAGGGTTGAATTGGGGGAGCAGGATGTTACCACGTGGTACGAAACATACCAATGGTTAAATGGACTGAAACTTACCCCGCATTTATCCATTAATCGTCAGGAGTTTAGTAGCCAGTATCATCAGCATCCGGAATGGTGGGATAAAGCATTTGAATTCTTGAAAAATGAAGATCTTATTGCACTTGCACCTGGAAGATATGTCATTGTTCCTGATCATGTTATCGCCTTCGTTGCTGATGGACCGGCAAAAGAAAGGGGGGAGGTTAATTGGGAAACGCATGCTAATTTCAATGACTTACAGTACATAATCACTGGAAAAACGTTCATGGGGATCACCTCAGTAAACAACCCTTACGCTAGCGTGGCAACTCCTTATAATGACAGACAGGATACGAAAACGTATGTTGTTGATGGGGGCGACTATTATGAGGCTGGACCGGGAACGTTTTTTATCTTTTCACCTAAGGATATCCATCGCCCTGCTTTTAAAGCCGATGGGTACGATACGGTAAAAAAAATATTAATCAAGATAAGGGTACCATGAGCGTCATGGTGCTATCCTATTATTGTTAAATCCATTCATTTATTAAATCATATAACGATGAATAATTTCATTTTAGTTTTTTGTTTCTTATTGTTATCGGCCAATGCATTTGGTCAGCGTCCGAGTGTTGGTACATCTCCGGAATACGTTCAGTCGTTAACTGCACAATGGCGAGGTGAGCGCTTCCCCGATGGACGTCCCCATGTTCCGGATGCAATGTTGAAACGATTGGAACATTGCACGTTGGAGCAGATCTGGGGATACCTTGGGGGCCGCGGCTACCATCATCAGGTAGCAAAAGATTGGCAAATGCTGAATCCGGGAGAAACAATGGTCGGTCGGGTTGTTACTGCCCGTTTTATGCCTGCGCGCCCTGACCTTGATAGTTTGGTAAAGGTTGCAGGCCAGAAGGAGGGGCTTTCACAGAGCGGAGGGAATAACATTTGGCCGATTGACATATTGACCAAAGGGGATGTTTACGTAGCAGATGGATTCGGGAAAGTGAAAGACGGTACACTAATCGGTTCGAGTTTGGGAAATGCAATTTACGGAAAAACAGGTAAGGGCGTAGTCTTTGACGGCTCAATTCGTGATATGCAGGAGCTGAAGGAAACAGCAGGGTTCAATGCCTGGATTAAAGGCCACGACCCATCATACATTCGCGATATGACACCCATATCAATTAATGCACCCATTCGGGTTGAAGGAGTTACCGTGTTTCCAGGAGATGTGGTGTTTGCAAATGACTATGGGGTAGTCTTTATTCCTGCACATTTAGTTGGGGGATTGGTGGCGTCATCAGAGATGACGGCCTTGCGGGATGAATTTGAGCGTTATTTGCTGCGCCAGTCAAAATATCCATCGGGAGAGATCCACGGGAAATGGAGCGAGCAGATCAAGGGTGAATTCCGCGCTTGGTTTGACCAATACCCTGAAGAACTAACTGTCACGAAAGAAGATATCGAGAAATACCTTAGTCGCTGGGAGGATTAATATCGTTAGTTCCATAACGGCAGTAAACCGTGACGTAATGCATTCATGTCGCTGTTTACTGCCGTTAAAATGCCAAAGTAACGGTGCGTCGCCAAATGTGGATTTCCTCTACATATATGAAAAAGCAACCGGCTTATTGCCTAATCACATTTTATTTTTACTTTTACGCCAGTAAAAGGAAATGGTGTTCTTCCTTACCCAACCGCTCCCCTAGTGGATGCTGATGACGCCTGGTTAAGTGGATAAACAAGCACGTTTAATCAGGACGGATATGCAAAAAAAAAATCAGCGGAAATCTTTCGCCAGGGGAATCAAAATCCATATCAGCGTTTTTTTTAGGAGACATCCCGTCGTGCCCTATATTGCTAGGTGGCTGGCTATTAGTTCTGTAATCGGTATCTGCGTGGGCAGTGTGTCAGCAGGTTTCCTGTTTTCGCTTGAATGGGCAACTGCTACCAGGGAAAGCCACCTGTGGCTGATTACATTACTGCCCCTTTGTGGCCTGGCCATCGGGCTGCTCTATCATTACCTGGGCAGGAACGTTGAGGCGGGAAATAACCTGCTTATTGATGCCATTCACCGGCCAGGGGATACCATCCCGTTCAAAATGGCTCCACTGGTATACATCGGTACTATCGCAACGCATCTTTTCGGTGGATCGGCCGGCCGCGAAGGGACGGCCCTTCAAATGGCCGGAGCTATAGCTGACCAGTTCAGCAGGCCCTTCAGGCTGACTGTCAACGAAAGAAAGATACTCATTATCTCAGCAGTAGCAGCAGGTTTCGGATCCGTATTCGGCACGCCGCTGGCCGGTGCGGTTTTCGGTATGGAGGTTTTTTTAATTGGCCGAATTAAGTACGATGCTATTTTTCCGGCCTTTGCATCCGCCATTCTTGCCGACTCGGTGGCGAAGATGTGGAATGCGCCACATACGCATTATGCGATCGGCGGTATTCCCGATATAGCGTTCCAGCACGTCCTCTATGCCATCATAGCAGGTGTTGCATTTGGGGTATGTGCAGCGTTGTTCAGCAGGGCGATGCACAGCGTGAGTTCCGCCTTCAAAACATGGATTGGCTTTCTGCCGCTGCGCTCGCTCGTCGGGGGAGTGATCGTTGCCCTCGCTGTTTTGGCTGTGGGTACCACGAAGTACATTGGGTTAGGCATCCCTACCATTGTGGCATCGTTCGAACAACAGTTACCTGTGTATGATTTCGTATTGAAGATGGTATTTACCATCGTTACACTGGCAGCTGGTTTCAAAGGCGGCGAAGTAACACCCCTGTTTTTCATCGGTGCCGCATTAGGTAATGCGTTATCAATTTTTATCCCATTGCCGATGGGACTGTTAGCGGGTATGGGGTTTGTAGCGGTGTTCGCAGGAGCTACCAACACACCGCTTGCCTGCATGCTTATGGGCATTGAGCTTTTTGGTGTAGAATGCGGTATTTATGTTGCAATCGCCTGTATCGTATCCTATTTATTATCCGGACACTATAGCATTTATACCCGGCAAATGATTGGGGAGCCGAAGCATAGCCGATTTACCCATTACATCGGCAAGCGGCTAAGTGAGCTTTAATATTCGGCCGCCTCGGTATATAAACTGGAATTTCGAAGGGAGATTTCCCAACCTTTGGGAAATTTTTAAAACCAATTACTTGATCACTTGTCTTTATACTGATGGAACCCAAGGTGGGTTTGTATGGCTAATTTTTAAACGTAATGATTATGGCTATTGTAAAAGTAATTGAAGTGATTGCTTCATCCGACACAAGTTTTGACGATGCGGTGCGAAATGCAGTAAGAGAGGTGTCCAACACAGTTGATCATATCGATTCGGTATTCGTAAAGGACTTTAAAGTCCATGTAAAAAACGGAGAGATCGCCTCTTACGGCGCCATCTGTAAAGTCTCTTTTCGGGTAGAGCGTTGAAACAGGTTGTTGTCAGTTATTAAGCCATATTGCAACTCCAGCGAGTTCATTATTGATCTTCCGTAGGTGCTTTAATTTCAGAAAGCTCTGCCGGCGTTAACTTTTTAAAGGCGGCATAAGTGTCCATGATGTAAAGCCGGAGCGCTTCGTCGTTTGCCGAAGAAATAAAATCGACCGTCGGCCGGTACTTGGTCATGTATAATCCAAGCTGCTGCCCGGATAATGGCGTAAGAGAGGTTATGAGTTGCGGGGTGAACCGGCTGTCGATTTTTCTTCTTTCCTGTTCGGCGAGCAGCAGTTCGTAGCGCTGACGAGCCTGTTTACCCCGTTGTCCAAACCAACGGGATGGTGAAATCCGTATCCCGCCGCGATGTTGGGAGGCCTCGGCGATCTGCCCTTCCCGTTTCGCACGTTCAATCTCAGTTGCCAGCTGGTTGTCGGACAGCGCCTCGATTCGTACTTCATCAATCAGGATTGCGCTTCCATCAGGCGTCAGGTATACCCGTTTTAAGTCGAATTCAATGATCACCAAGGTATCGGTACGGTATCCCGGGTATTCGAAGCGCAGCCGTTCATTTTTGCTTGCCTTGATGCTGAAATTTCCTTTTTCATCACTTTCGGTGGCCGTTCCGGTATTGATATTTGTAATTTCCACATATTGCAGCGGTTCACCGCTATCCAGTTTAAGGACAATGCCGTTCAGGGTATTGTTCGTTTGCTGTGCCACCCCGGTATCCGGTAGTAGCAGGGTTACAGCCAGTATCAGCTGCATCAGGATCAGCCGGCCGATGGTAACTGGGATTTTTGGATTTTGTGGCATCTTACACAAGTAACGGTACAGTTTCGTTTTTGTTTCATGCTGCCGGTTATCTATGTAAAGGGGGGAACCGGCAGCGGAGCTTCGTTTATTTGGCCTGCCAGCGATTGTTTGCCGGATTGTGGTCGGGGTACACTTTGTCCGGATCGAGTTGTATCGCGACAACCGCTTCTGTTGACGGGTACCGGAATGTCCAGGACGTATTACGTTCCCATATTTCTACCGGTAGTTTCACGCGGTGTGTCTCACCGTTTTGGGTCGTGATATCCAGTACTACTGGCATTGGCATTTTTTCGAGGTTATCAATGGTAATGATTACACCATTGGCCGGATTCCCATCCAGGTACGCAACTTCTCGGATTCCCTGGTCGAACCGCCAGTTATGCTGAAACCAACCACGCCAGAACCAGTTGAGGTTTTCCCCTGCAACGTTTTCGATCGTCCTGAAAAAATCATCCGGAGTCGGGTGTTTGTATGCCCAGTATTGCAGGTAGGTTTTAAACGCCCGATCGAATCGTTCGGGACCGAGGATTTCGTTGCGCAGTAACGTAAGTCCATAACCTGGCTTTCGATAGGCCAGGGTGCCAATATTGCGTTCCTGCATGCTTTGGGGTGTGCTCATAATGGGCTCAAGATCCGGCCGGGTGTATATCAGCGCTAAACGATTGGCATCGCCCATGGGGCGGTTATATTCACCACCATTGAATGCCTCGGTGGATAATGTGTTTATGAATGTATTGAATCCTTCATCCATCCACGCGTGAAACCTTTCGTTGCTTCCGACAATCATCGGAAACCAGATATGGCCAAACTCATGATCTGTTACGCCCCAAAGCGACGCACCTTTAGCTTTGTAACCGCAGAATACGATGGCGGGGTATTCCATGCCACCCACATCAGCGGCTACGTTGATGGCTACCGGATAGGGGTATTCCATCAGCATTTTGGAATAAAATTCGATGGACGCTTTTGTATATTCTGTGGATCGCTCCCAGGCATTTCCTCCATTACTTTCAACCGGATATGCCGACATCGCCAATGCGGTCTTCCCGCTCTCCAGGTTTATCTTGGCCGCGTCGAGGATAAACGCTGCGGATGAGGCCCAAGCAACATCATGTGCTTTTTCGAGCCTGAACTTCCAGGTCAACTCCTGCTTTCCCTGCGGACGCGAATCGGGTTTGATAACCTCTTCGGCCGATCGAATAAGCACGGTTTTGTCACTTTGCCGGGCGCGTTCCAGTCGCTCCAGCTGTGTCGGGGTGTATACTTCTTCGGGATTGAGGAGTTCGCCACCTAAGACGACGATGTGGTTTGCCGGAGCGGTAATGTCCACTTCATAATTGCCATATTCCAGGTAAAACTCACCGGGCCCGGTATAAGGCTGTACATTCCAGCCCAGTACATCGTCATATACAGCTACACGGGGGAACCATTGGGCAATAGCGAATATATTGCCGTTCTGTGTTTCCAGAATACCGGTCCGGTCGGCGCCATGCATAGGGACGGTATAAGCGTATTCGATACGGATGGTCGTTTTTCCACCATCGGCTGCAAGCGGCTCAGGCAAGAAAACCTGCATGCGGGTGTCATTAATGAGGTGTTTGGCCGCGGTGCCGTTTCCCAACTGCACCGAGTTGATGGCATATCCGCCATCGAAATCAGACATGGAGTCGCCGTATCGGCTATTGGTCAGCGGCACAATCTGCTGGCCCCGGCCCTGTTGTGAAAACATGTTTTGGTCCAACTGAAACCAGACAAAGTCTAATTTATCCGGACTATTATTGGTGTATTCAACGGTGATACTACCGGTTATTTCATGTGTTTGCTCATTCAGCCGTGCCGAAATTTTATAGTCTGCTGTATTTTGCCAATACGCAGGTCCGGGCTGGCCGCTTGCAGACCGGTATGGATTACCGTTCTGTGTGTAGAAAAATGGATCAAACGCTTCTGTATAATTGTACTTGCTGTTTGTTTGCTGTGATTTCACCTCATGGGGAACAACCCAAGCCATTGTGCAAATTAGGCCTACTAAAAGTGATTGCTTCATTTTGTAAGAGTTTATCGACTAACTTCGTCTGGTTATTTCAGTTTGTTCCGGTATTCTGCTTCGTCAAACCCCAGGATAATGCCGTTGGGGCTTTCGATAACCGGTCGTTTGATAACACTGGTTTTTGCTTGCATGAGCGCATTAGCGGATGGTGCATCCACTACCACCTGTTGTTCAACAGGAGAAAGCTGGCGCCATGTGGTGCCGCGTTTATTGACCAGAGCCTCCCACCCGGTTTGCTTTTCCCAGGCTTCCAGCTTTTCCCTGGACACGCCCTCTTTCTTAAAATCATGGAACGTAAAGGGAATGCCTTCATCCTCCAGCCAGGTAAGTGCTTTTTTTACTGTGTTGCAATTTTTGATTCCGTAAACATGCATAAATGTACTCTTAGGTAAGCAAACTTAAAATAAATAAAGTAATTCGGGTGTATTATCCAAAAAAATTGGTGTTTTTATGACGATGGGATACCCGGAGGGGTGCGTGGTTAAGTGCCGAAATCAGAAGTAAGAATATCACAAAAATCCCTATCTTCGTACCGATGGATAATTTTATTGTTTCGGCCCGAAAATACCGTCCAGTTACCTTTGATAGTGTAGTTGGCCAGCGACATATCACCGGTACGCTTAAAAATGCCATTAAAAATAAACAGCTTGCGCAGGCTTTTTTATTTTGTGGACCGCGGGGGGTAGGAAAGACTACCTGTGCCCGTATTTTAGCCAAAACAATCAACTGCGAACATTTTACGGCGGATGTAGAAGCGTGCGGACAGTGTAACAGCTGCAACGCATTCCAAAATGGTAATTCATTCAGCATTCATGAGCTGGATGCGGCGTCCAATAACTCGGTAGACGATATCCGGAGCCTGATTGATCAGGTGCGCATACCACCGCAGACCGGTAAATACAAGATCTACATCATTGATGAGGTGCACATGCTGTCGCAGCAGGCGTTTAATGCATTTTTGAAGACATTGGAAGAACCGCCATCCTATGCTATATTTATTTTGGCTACCACGGAAAAGCATAAAATCCTTCCGACGATTCTTTCCCGTTGTCAGATCTTTGATTTTAACCGTATTAAGGTGGATGATATGGCGCAGCATCTTGCCGCCATTGCGCAACAGGAAGGTGTATCCTATGACGACGACGCGTTGCATATTATCGCTCAGAAGGCAGACGGTGGCCTGCGCGACGCACTGTCGATGTTTGATCAGATTGTTAGTTTTTCCAATAAGGCGCTAACTTACCAGGCTGTTATCGATAACCTGAATATACTCGACTACGATTATTATTTTAAGGTAACAGATGCCATTATCCAGGAAGATGCTGCGGTAGCACTGCTTGCTCTTGATGAGATTTTAGCACATGGTTTTGATGGCGGCCATTTTATCAGCGGCCTTGCCTCGCACCTCCGTAATCTACTGGTTGTTAAAGAACCGGCGACAATCAAACTACTGGAAACCAGCGATACCATTAAGCAGCGGTACCTGCAACAGGCGCAACAGGTGTCGGCAGGTGTGTTGCTGTCTGCACTGAATATAGGCAATCAATGTGAGATTAATTACCGCACGACGAAAAACCAGCGCCTGCAGGTGGAACTTGCATTATTGAAAATGTGCCATATTGCTTCGGCGATCCAGCTTGCACAGCATCAGCCGGCACCGTCTGCGACAGTGCCAGCTGAAAAAAAAAAGCCTGATTCCCGCGTCACCGTTACTCCCCCACAAGATAACGGAGCGGATAAGCCCGTGACGGTTGTTCCGCCGGGCCGAGCGGAGTTACAACCAGACATATCGACACCACCACCGGCAATCCAACAGGCGGTAGCGGTTGCCACAGCATCGGTTGATGCTGTGAAAGCACCGGATGCCGCCCATGTCGACCGGCCCAGCGGCGAAACAGGCTCGTGGGGAAACGTTAAATTAGGACATGTGATTCCGGATTTAAATCGGATGCTCGACCAGGCTGAGGCCGAGGCAACGGCAGCTGAGCCTGAATTGCGCCGTGGTGAACAGCGCGAATCATTTGGCTATGAGGAGCTGCTGCAACAATGGCATGCCTTTGCCGACCGGCTGAAAGCTGAAAATAAAATCAACCTGTTCACGTTAATGACGGCGAATGCGCCGAAACTGCTGCCGGATTACCGGATAGAGGTATTGGTAGAGAACCCCATTCAACAGGAATTGCTGTACACTTCAAAGATTGACATCCTCAATGAGTTGCGGGTAAAGCTGCGCAATTTTGCGATTGACCTGATTCCCGTGCAACTGGAGGGCGATGTCGTACGAAAGCCTTATACGGCTCAGGAGAAATATCAGGCGATGGCTGCCAAAAATCCCACGCTGGATTTATTGCGGCAAACATTTAATTTGGGATTGGAATAGGAATAGCCCTCTGCTACCTTCTTTCACCGATTTGTTGCCGCCACATGGCATAATATAGACCTTTTGAAGCAACTAACTCATCGTGGGTTCCGGTCTCCACAATCCTTCCTTTTTCGAGTACAATAATCCGATCGGCGTGCATAATGGTGGAGAGCCGGTGAGCAATCAATATGGTAATCTGTTCGCGTTCCCCGGATATTTTTCTTACAGTTTCGGTGATTGCCTCTTCCGTAAGCGAGTCAAGGGCGCTGGTAGCTTCATCAAAAATCAGTAGCTGGGGGTTTCTGATGAGTGCCCGTGCAATGGAGATCCGTTGTTTTTCGCCGCCGGAAAGTTTCAGTCCCCCTTCACCGAGCAGCGTATCGATATCCTTATTGCTTCGAGCCAATAGCTGATCGCAGTTCGCCTTGTATAAGGCCGACCGGATTTCTTCGTCGGTGGCATCCGGCTTCACGAAAAGCAGGTTTTCTTTAATGGTGCCAGCGAAGAGCTGGGTGTCCTGGGTAACAAAGCCGATCTGTCGGCGCATTTCATTAAACCGGATTTTTTCGGCAGAAATGCCATTAAACCGAATCTCGCCGGATACAGGACGATACAATCCCACTAATAATTTGACCAGCGTGGATTTGCCAGATCCCGACGGACCGACAAAAGCGATGGTCTCTCCGGTTTTTGCATAAAACGATATTTCGTCAATGGCGTTGTATGCGGCCGACTTATGCCGGAAAACCACCTGATCAAAGACCACTTCTTCCAGTGATCCAATCGGCACAGGATCTGCGGGTCGTTGCTCAATGGGCTTTTTCATGAGGTTGTCGAATAGCTGAATGGATGCCTCGGCTTCCCGGTATTGGACGATAATGTTGCCAATATCCTGCAAAGGCATAAAGATAGCCGTCGAAATAAACTGCATGGCGATCAATTCCCCCGGTGTGAGGATGTCTCGAAAGATCAGCCACAATAATGTGAAGAGAATCGATTGGCGCAGGAGATTCAATGTGGTGCCCTGGAGGAATGACAGGAAACGTACCCGGCGGGTCTTCTGCATTTCCAGCTCGTATATGGTTTGCGTATGACCACGCATCCGTCGTATTTCAGGAAATGTAAGTCCCAGGCTTTTTACCAATTCGATATTACGCAATGACTCCGTGATAATACCTGACATTTTCGTGGTTTCGCGGTTGATGCTGCGCTGTACGATTTTGATTTTTCGACTTAACATTCCTGTGATGGAACCGATGACGATAAACCCAATGAGAAAGATTGGAATCAGTGCCCAGTGTTTAGTCACCGCATACCAGATGAGGAACCCGAAACCTACGAGGGATGAAAATAGAATGTTGATGCCGGAGCTGATAAAGCGCTCTGTATCGGTACGTACTTTCTGCAATATGGCCAGTGTTTCGCCACTTCGCTGCTCTTCGTATTCCTGAAAAGATAATCGCAGCGTTTGTCGTAGGCCATCGTTGAAAATCTGCATCCCAAACCGCTGTGTGGCAAGCCGCATGACATAATCCTGAAAGGAGCGGCTGAGCCGTGCCAGCAGTGCAATGCCGATTGCGATGGATAGCCAGAATACGACACCACGGACTAACTCCTGTTCGCTCCGATTATGCATATTATTGGCATAATCATCAATGATTTTCCCGAAAATGAGCGGGTCGATCATCGTGAGTAGCTGGGCAATACCTGCCAGTAATAGCGCAAGATAAATGTGTTTGCGCTGTGGCTTCAGGTATTTCCATAGGATTTTCATTCCAGGCCGGTTTTAGGCTCTCTTTAGCTGTTTTTCACCCAATAACCAGGAAGCTCTGCGCGGTGGATTAAGCTTGATGCAAGGGTCGCCCTCAGCATGTTTCCGGATGTGATTGACGACTTCCTCGACAGAGTCCGTAAACAGCAACAGATCCATGTCCTCGGGGCTGATCGTTTTTTCATCCATCATCCGCTGGACGTGTGCAATGACATCCTGGTGGAATCCCACACCCATCACCACGATGGGGAACCGTTCAATTTTACCTGTCTGGATTAATGTCAGCGTTTCAAAGAATTCATCCAATGTGCCGAAACCACCGGGCAATACAATAAAAGCAAATGAATATTTGCGTAGCAGCTCCTTGCGCACAAAGAAATATTCCATCGTTACATAGCGGTCAAGGTATGGGTTGTGGGCCTGCTCATGTGGAAGCAGGATGTTACATCCAACCGAAAAGCCACCAGCTTCTTTTGCACCACGGTTAGCAGCTTCCATAATGCCCGGTCCGCCACCGGTCATTATTGCAAAACCAAGTTTAGAGACCTCCCTGGATACGCTTCGGGCCAATTCGTAGTACGGGTGATCTTCCTTAAAGCGGGCTGAGCCAAATACCGTGATACATGGCCCTATAAAATGTAAGGTACGGAATCCTTTTAAAAACTGCATCACTACACCGCCCACGTATTTAAGTTCTTTCCATCTGGCGCGGGCCCCCTGTAAAAAACTACGTTCCTCTTTATGAAATTTGTTGCTCATGTTTTTTATTGATTATGGTGGTTCACCAATTCGACTGCCTCCTGTAAAACCCGTTGCTGTTTGCGCGGGGTAAGATTCAATGCCTGAAGATAAGCGGGCTGACCAATAATATCTTTTACCAAGATACACCCTTTTTGCAGTAATAGTTCCTTTTCCGCTTTTGCAATGGTAGTGAGACAAGTCACGGGATATAACCCCGCATTATCTACCCGGCGCTTGATGCTGTTTTCAACAGGATAATCCCAGGATAACAAGTTGATGTTGTAATATGCTGCGAATTGAATGGAATCTGTGGTCATGTAGGCGTTGGTAACCAACCAACCCGCTGTGAATTGCCGTGTGTTGCCAAAGAAGGTAAAATCGATGCCCTGTAGATCTTTTACTCTTGAAAGAAAGTACATGGGGGTGGTTACGCTGATTTTTGCATCTACCGTATTACGGAATTTGCACTCAATCACCAGCATCTCCGTTTCATTTTGCGCCACCACATCGACTTCATGGCTTACGGCGTGCCCCTCCAGTAACTGTCCCGTAACGGTTTGGTATTGCGCATGCTCAAAAAGCCGTCCTATCCATTTTTCAAAGTAATAGCCGGCGGGGCCGAGGTCGCGCAGCGCTTTCTTTAGGCTGTATCGGGCTGCAAAGACATCGGCTTTGCTTTTTAACAGCCGAAAGGCCATTTTATAAAGCGACCGCGTAGACATCCCCTCATAGAGCGAGGGTTTTATGGATTCCCAGATTTCATTGACGACATCCGGTGTTGCACCTGATTTTGACAATGAGCCTTTTAAGCGATCGACATCGAACTCAACAAGCTCACCGGAATATTTTTTTACTTTCATGTGTATATGTCCTTTGGAATGGCAATATGCACATTTTTATTTTTATCGGCGGGCTTCCATGGGTGATAATGATAATGGGTATTGTCATTGCACCGCCAGCTGCGAATGCAGGGTGGATCCGGGTTGCGCATTCCAGGTTTCAAGTATGCCCGGCAGCTGGTCGATGTCGCCGATTTCAGCATCCGATATCTCCAGTTCATCAATGCCCCATTCCTCCCAGCCCATGACATTAAGCCATACGACTTTACACCCTGCCGCTTTGGAGGGTAGGATGTCCAAGTGGTACGAATCGCCCACAGCCACACATTCTTCCGGTAAATAACCCAAACGGTTGATTCCTTTTTGATAGCCCTCGGTAGGGAATTTCATGGAGGCACCGTCCGTTTCGATAATATCCGTAAAATACTGTTTGATATTGAATTCGGTAAGTACGGTATCCAGATTGCCATAAAAATTGGCAACCAGTACGATTGGAAAGGTATGGGACAACCTTTCCAATATGCTCTTCGTTTTTCTTAGTGTCCGAAGCGCCAGGTCATTGCACTCTGTAGCGATGGCGTATACATCGGTGTAATCCAGCTGGTAACCCTGTTTAGTTAAATAATGAAACTGCTGTGTAATTTTATGGACTAGGACGTCAAAAAATACATGGTTAGGCTGGATAATTTTTTCAGTGACCAGGACCGTTTCTGCATAAGTATAGGCACCGGTAAATGCTGGTTTCTCTAGACCGGTAATGTATTTATGAAACTTGTGCCACAGTATGGCACCCCAATGTTGCCCATTGGTATCCACAGTGCCTTCGTAGTTTAATAAGATTCCTTTTGTTTGCATGATGTTGAAATTAAAACATACCGGCGAAATGAGAAACAGACGTTTTGACTTTTTTTGTATATAGGTCAAATGTACAATTTTATTCAAATGTTTGTATCCCGTTTACGGGTAGACGATAATAATGACGGTTAAATTACATTCGACACGACATTAGCTGGTTTTTCGATAATTCCATATCGCCCAACCATTTAAGATGCCCGAAAACAGAAGCATGATCCCCATATGAGGCAGGATGTCTATCCAGCCACTTCCTTTCAAGATAATCATACGCATTACCGTTATCAGATAACTTACCGGGTTTAACCGGGATATCATTTTTGCCCAACCGGGCATGCTTTCGATTGTGGTAAATAAGCCACCCATGAGGATAAAGACCATCATAAAGAAGAACATGATAAACATCGCCTGTTGCTGGGTATCCGTGTAAGTGGATATCAGCAAGCCGAACCCTAATATTGCAAAGAGAAAAACCCAGATAAAACAATACATTGCAAGCAGGTTGCCTTGCAGAAAGATGCCATAAACGAGCCAGGATACCAGTAACCCCAATGTAAACACTACGTTTCCCAGTACCCAGAAAGGAATGAGTTTGCCAAGGATAAAGTGGTGTTTTTTAATCGGCGTGACGTTAATCTGCTCAATGGTGCCAATTTCTTTCTCCTTTACGATATTTAATGCGGACAGAAAACCGCCTACCATGGTAAGTAAAATCGCCAGGATTCCCGGTACCATGAAAAACTGGTAATTCAGTAATGGATTGAAGCGGTTGCTGGATACAATTTCAATGGCAGGCGATGCTTGGAAACGGGTAGGCGGGATCCATTCCATCCGGACATCCTGATTGTAATCGCGTATAATCCGGGTGAGATAGGCTCCACCTAAACCAGCTTTTGTGCCGTTAATAGCATTGACGGCAATATATAGTTGCTGTTTGCCTTCGCGGATCAGGTTACGTTCAAACCCTTGGGGTATCTCCAATATGAGGTCAGATTTGTCCTGTTCAATCAACGGATATGCTTCCTGGATCGACGGATGGTACCCCTGTAACCTAAAATAACCCGATGCCGTGATGGTTGAAATCAATTGCCTCGAGTAAGGTGAATGATCCTGATCTACGACGGAAAGGTTGATGTTTTTTACTTCGTAATCTGCAGCAAGCGGTAGAATGATCAACTGGACGATTGGCATTACCATAATTAGCACCAGGATTGCTTTATTCCTGAAGATCTGCTTGAATTCCTTTTGTAGCAAAAACTTAATGGTTTTCATATTGTTGCCCTTAGTTTTCCGTAATGGTTAGCTTATTACTGACAGTTATTCCAGCCGGATTTTAAAACTTCGCAGGCTGAGTAGAAAGAAAAACAGGGTAATCATAATCAGAATTAAGGTTTCTTTCCATATTCCTTCGAAACCGAGCCCTTTGATCATGATCGATTTAATGATGATGTAAAACCATTTGGCCGGTACCACATTGGAGATCAGCTGTAGAGGCAGGGGCATGTTCTCAATAGGGAACATAAAACCACTGAACATAATGGTCGGCAATAGCATACCCATCAGTGAAATAAGCATCGCTACCTGCTGGGATTTAGTTTTGATGGAAATGAAGATTCCCAGTGTCAGGCAAGTGATGATGAATAAGGTGCTTTCTGCCAACAGCAGCACCCAGCTGCCGGCTATTGGCAGGTCCAAAACGTACACGCTCATCAAGAGAATCGTCAGTACATTAACAAGTGATAGAATCAGGTATGGAACGGCTTTGGACAGAATAACCCACGTCGGTTTAAACGGTGACACAAGTAAAACTTCCATCGTCCCGGTTTCTTTCTCCCGCACAATGGATATGGCCGTCATCATGACAGAAACCAGCATAAGCACCAGCGCCATCACTCCGGGAACAAAATTAGGGGCACCCTTCAGCTGCGGGTTATATAACATGCGGATTTCGGGTATAATTTGGTAAGGCATCACCGCAGCACCTCCGGCTAACTCAGCCTGATAGTCCTGGATGATCGATGAAATATAGCTGGTTAGCGTGGTTGCTGTATTGGGATCGGAAGCATCAGCAATCACCTGTATCTGTGCGTGATGCTGGTGGAATAAGTCATTTTCAAAATGCCTTGGAAAAATAATAGCCAGTTTTATTTTACCCGATTTGAACGCATCCTCCATAAGGGAGTTGTCCATCACATCTTCCTGTATTTCGAAATAACCGCTGGCTGTTATGCGGCTGATCAGCTGCTGTGAGGCTTCGTCTTTCGCTTGGTCGAATACTGCGATACGGGCATTTTTGACTTCATTGGTTAAGGCGAATCCAAAGATGAGTATTTGTGCAAGTGGCATGCCAAACAGAATGAATAATGTCCGACGGTCGCGCAGTACATGATAAAATTCTTTTTTTACGAATGCAATAAACTGCTCCATTATGCTTCCCTTTTAGCTCCCCGGGCCAGTTGATAAAATACGCCGTCCATTGTTGTTTCATTCAGCTGTGTTTTTAGCTCCTGGGGTGTCCCTAAGGCTTCAATACTTCCGTCCACCATAATGGAGACGCGATTACAGTATTCTGCTTCATCCATATAATGGGTAGTAACAAATACAGTAATTCCGTTGCTTGCAGCTTCATAAATCAGCGTCCAGAATTGCCTCCGCGTCACCGGATCAACGCCGCCGGTCGGTTCATCCAGGAATACGATCTTCGGTTTATGTAGTACGGACACTGAAAAAGCCAGCTTTTGTTTCCAGCCGAGAGGTAACTCCCTGACCAGCGTCTTTGCTTCCGATTGCAACCCCAGTTGTGCAATCAACGCATCACTTTTCGTTTTTAACTCCTGATTATCCAATCCGTATATTCCACCGAAGAAATGGATGTTTTCTTTCACAGTGAGGTCTTCATATAATGAAAACTTCTGGCTCATATAACCGATTTGGCGTTTAATCTGCTCCGGTTGTCGATAGATGTCGAATCCGGCGACGGTAGCGTTTCCGGAAGAGGGTATGGATAATCCGCAAAGCATCCTCATTGCTGTGGTCTTACCGGCACCGTTTGCACCGAGAAAACCAAATATTTCTCCCTTGTATACTTCAAACGAGATTTGGTTGACAGCCACAAAGTCACCGAATTGTTTCGTTAGGTTTGCTGTCTTAATTACGGTTTCTCCGGAGTTCATGACGTAAGCATTTTAATAAAACAGTCTTCAATTGTAGGTGATATCGGTATCACCTCAATTCCTTTAAACCCTTCAGCGTCCAGAAAGCGAATCAGATCATCTTTTAGGCCATCTCCATTTATGTCCAGCGCATCCACATGAATATATTCGCCAAATAAATAACTATTGACCGAGGGCCGAAAAGTGGGTAGTATCTGGACGAGGCGTAGCATATCAGCTGCTTTCACCGCGTATAGTTGATCCGGGTAAGCTGCTATAATCTGCTGTGGAGTATCAACGGAAAGGATCTTCCCCTGCTGAATCAATGCGATCCGGTCGCATAACGATGCTTCATCCATATATGGTGTAGACACAACAATGGTAATACCTTGCCGTTTCAGCCGCCCAAGCATCTCCCAGAACTCCTTGCGTGAAACGGGATCTACACCGGTGGTGGGCTCATCAAGAAAAAGCACAGTAGGTTTGTGTATCAATGCGCAGCACAGGGCCAGCTTTTGTTTCATCCCTCCTGATAACTTGCCGGCCCGGCGTTTCTTGAAAGGAGCGATTTGCACGTAAATATCGGCTATAAGGTGATAGTTTTCCTCAACAGTCGTGTTAAATAATGTGGCAAAGAAATGGAGATTTTCTTCAATGCTTAAGTCCTGATACAGTGAAAATCTGCCCGGCATATAACCCACACTGCTTCTGATCTGCTGATAGTTTGTTACGATATTGTAGCCGTTTACAGTGGCCGTGCCGCTGTCGGGTAGCAATAACGTGGTTAGCATACGGAAAATGCTGCTTTTCCCTGCACCGTCCGGCCCGATGAGTCCAAATAATTCTCCCCGGTCCACCGTAAAAGACACGTCGTTTACGGCCTTTACGGCTCCGCCGTTGTATGTTTTCGAAATGTGATTTACGGCAATCATGTTTAACGATTTTTTAGATGATCCGGCACCACTGGCGGAATGTTCAACCATTTTACCTTTTAATTGATGGCGGTTATCGCTCATCGTCAGGGCCGCTAAACTTCACTTCTCCATACATGCCTATTTTCAGTAAACCATCATTTTTTATCCGGATTTTTGTAGCATATACCAGATTCTCCCGCTCGTCTTTGGTTTGAATGGTTTTTGGCGTAAACTCAGCCTTGTCACTGATCCATTCAATTACACCACGGTATTCGCGGTACTTGCCATCGGCTGCATCCACCAAAACAGTTACCTCCTGGTTAAGTCGAAGTTGTGGATATTGCACGCCTGTTATATATGCACGGAGAATAATAGTTGAGAGGTCAGCAATTTTATAAAGCGGTTTGCCCACCGTAGCCATTTCGTTGACCTCAGCATACTTCACCAGTACGGTGCCGTTTACAGGATTGACAATACGGGTTTTAGCCAGCAGATCTGCTAATTGCGCAATCTGTACGGTTAATGGATCTGCCTCCTTTGTAATACTGGATGATGTAATACCCAAAGTCGACTGTTGAGCGGAAATCTGCCGTTTAATAATGGCAACCTGTGTGCTTGCATCATCCAATTGCTTAGGGGTTGCGGCATCGGCCTTAACCATATTGGAAATCCGCTGCTGTTCGCGAATGGCATGCTGGAGTTGCGCCTGCAAAGCTGCCACCTGCGCTGCAACGTCGGGTCTTTTACTGAGCACTGCTTCCATCTGTGATTGAAGCTGGTGTTTTTGAAACACAAGTTGGCTGCTATCAATATAGCCGACTACCTGCCCTGAGCGTAATTCTTGTCCTTCTTGGATTTCCAGTGTTTTAATGACGCCATTCGCTTCTGCTGAAATAATCGTTTCCACGGCTTCAAAAGTACCCATTGCATCGTAGTCCGCTTGATCAGCTGTACATGAAGCGAATAAAAGCGCCAGCATAATTGTGTTTATCTTATTCATAGTGATGTTGATATGATCAGTTTCCGGATATATTTTTTATGCGGTACTGTGCAGCCAGCCATTGAATTTCATGCATGATTTTTGAAAGTTTGGCAGTGTCCTCCGCATTGACCTCACGCATGTATTCAGCTGTATTGATTACTCCATTCTCCAATTGTGCGAGTGCCGCCTGCTTAACCGAAGTTCGGAGTATAATAATAGCATCGTCTGTTTTCAGGAGCTGTTGGTATTTTGTTGCTTCTGCATTTTGTTGATGGAGCGACAGGTTGGTGTCAAATAAAAAAGCCGCTTTCTTCGTTTCGATACGCTGTGTTTTAATATGAAGTAATGCCCGTTCTTTTTTTAATGTATAAAAACCGGTCAGTGGGAAGGATAATCGAATACCAGTGTAGTAATATGCCTCAAAATCATTACTGAGCATGTTTAAGGCAGGCCGCCCCGCACCCCCCTGGAAAAATAAACTCAGTTTCGGTAAATTTTTTACAGTAAGCATGCGGTCCTCAATTTCGACTCCGCGCTGCTGTTGATTATACCATAGGAGTTCGGGCCGATTGATTCCCTGAGTTGGGACTGCGGCTTCGGGTTTCTCCAGTACAGTATGCTCGCTTAACGGTCGGTTGACAAATAAGCCGAGCATCTGTAAATAGGCCTTGCGTGTAGCCTGTAATTCAATGGCCTGCTGCTGGGTCCTGAGTAATTCGGCCTCCAATAAACTGCCATTACTTTTAAGCGCCATGCCGTTTGCAATAGCGGCATTGATCTTATCCAAGCCAGCTTGCACATCGCTTTTCAGTAGCCCGTTTTGGGCTATTTGCGCATTTAAGAGGAGAATGCCGAAAAATAGCTGATTAATGCGCTCCTTAATTTGATACAGTGCTACTTCCAGGGCTTGCTTCTCAATATCGGTACTGACTTCAATTGCGTCTTTTTGGAGTTTGGTGGCCCCACCGTCGTACAGGAGTTGATTTACTTCTCCGTAAATTTTATATTGGTCCTTACTCAGCTCGGGAATATCCATTCCGGGTAACTGCAACGGGATTTGAGTCACCGCAGACTGATACGTAGCCTGACCATTAATGGTGAGTTGTGGCAGGTAACCGGCATTTACCTTTTCGATGGAGTAAGCATTGCTTTGCGCAATCAGGTTCCGTTCCTTTACCATTGGATAGTTTGCTATGGCTAATGCCTGGGTTTCCTCGAGCGAAAGCGATTGCGTCTGCGCAAAGGCACTTGTATAGTAAACGATCAGGCTACAAATACTAAGTGATATATAGCGAAAGTTAATCATGCAGTTTATTATTTTGAATTAATCATTTGATTAACGTTTGGATAAAAAAAACGATTATGCGTTTAACATTGCTTCTACCCAAATTTTAATGTGGGTTTTCCGTTCATTCATTAACATGTGGATTTCCGCCGGTTTGACTCCGGTAATCAGTTGCAACAGGGGCTTGCCTATAAAAGGAAAGATGATCAATCCCAATATGTTGAAGACAAAATGGATGGGGTTTACATCCGGACGCCGTGCTTTTAGCTGTTTAAAAAATGCAGAATCGACAATCTTGGTTTTGGTGTTGATCAATGTGGCAAACTTAGCCGGATTTGTCTTGATCTCGCCCAGCACAAATAGCGGGATATCCGGGTTGGCCATTAGTGTATCAATATAATGTTCGGCTATCTGTTCCACTTTCTGTTCAATTGTCGTCTTCTCATCCATTAAAACGGGGGCAATCCGCCCGAGTAAAAGATGCATTTTCTCCAGAATAATTATTTCAAAAAGCTTTTCCTTGCTGCGGAAATAATAATTTAACAGCGCAAGGTTAATGCCCGCCTCGTCAGCGATATCCCGGGTACGCGTGGCGGCATATCCTTTCTGTGTGAATACCTTGCGCGCGGCTTCTTTTATCTTTTCTTCCGTGCTGAGGTCGGATTTACTTGTTTTTGCCATATACTGTAGGCAAAGGTAAATAAGAGTTTTTGTTTAACCAAGTATTTTAATCATATGATTAAATTTTATGTGCTGTTAATCGTATCATGAACCCAACGCCACCGGATCCAGTAACTGAAGCCAATCGATCTATTTCGTAAATCGATGACCACTTTTCAACCAAAACGGTGAAATAGATTGCTTTTTTCGGCCAGGTCAGAAGAATAACCACGCTACTGTATTCCGGATTGGTGAATATTATTTTGCTCAAGGGGCGCTCAAACAAGTTCGGGTTTCAATTGTTAACTATGCTGAATCATTTATTAAAAATACCATGGATACGACAGCCAAAGAAATATTCGAAGATGTTAAAGAACGGCTCATTGAGGCGAATGAAAACCGGAATATTGCGAAATCAGAACGCGTATTGTCGGTAGCAGCCGGTGCTTTTGTATGCTATACAGGAATGACTCTAATATTTAAGCGGCCATTAACGGCGCTAGCGGAATTGGCTGTGGGAAGCGCATTGATTTTGCGTGGAGCAACAGGATATTGCCCGGTCACTGATGCAGTAAATCACCGGGAAATCACCATCATTGAAGAGATCGTGGAAGAGCCCTAAATATATATTTCCCGAGTTCGGCTTATTACACATCCACCTGTTCCATTCACTTTCGCTATTATTGATATCCATAGTTTTTGCCGACTCGTTACCGAGCAATTTTTGATGTTCAGTTAATTTCCGCTATGCGGAATCTCAATACATTGGTTATTCCAGTCCGGAGATTCGCTAAACATTGGAAAGTTGCTGCTGAGGAAATCAGCATTTTGCTGAAAAAAATCAACAAACCGGCCGTCGATGATGGGGTCCGTTCGCGGTGGAGCACGGCAATTTGACGATCTAAGAGGTAATAGTTTCAATTCTTATACCACACCGTGTGCAGTTTTAACGCATAAGGAGCGATATAGCTAATCGCCTTGCGCTGTAAATAACCGATAAGGCACGGTGTTTGCAGTTCAGCCGTGTTAAACCATCGCTGTCGGCAAACGATACAAGCGCAGCGCATTATCAGCACCGGGCGTCAGTATCCGGGTGAACTATCGGCTAAACTATGCAAACAGGGAATGATAAGTTGTCCATAAAGCCCGGCAATCGGACAAGGCAGATTTTCTCGGGGTCTATATGGGGTATCCTGGCTAAAATCACGGATGCCCTGGCCAAATTTATCACCATACCTATTTTGGTCAGCTTTTATGGTAAAGCAGATTACGGCTTAATTGCACTTGCTTTTTCGCTTAACGCGTATTTACGTCTCATGGATTTGGGGTTTAACGTGGGCGCAGTTCGGTATTTTTCAATGTGGGTGGAAAGTGGAGAACTGGAGAAAGTAGGAGCAGTGTCACGGTCCAGTATCATTTTTTATGGCGTGGTTGGCCTAGTTAACGCATTCATATTTGTGGTGATGGCTGATTTTGGTCCGGATTTATTCAACATAACCGCTAACCAGGTGCCAATATACCGGGAGATCATGTATATATTGGCCTTTTCAACGGTATTGAACTGGCTTGCTAATGTCGCCGTACAATTACTAAGTGCCAAGGATGAACTCGGTTATATCAATCGCGTCCTGTTGCTTAGCAGTGTATTTAATTTCGGAGTAGCCCTGCTTGCTATTTATTTTCAATGGTCATTGATTACCTATTTTATATATTATACCTTATCCACACTGATTCCCATCCCGTTTTATATTTGGCGGCTACGCGTTTTTCAGCTACCTGTACACACATTAATTACACCGAGATGGCATGGTGCGGCATTTAAGGAGATATTGAATTATAGCTTGGCTATTTTTGTCATGGGGTTATTTCAGCTTACCGCCAATAACCTGCGGCCATTGCTGCTTGCTAAATTCGCTGACGGCACTGAAGTGCTGACTGATTATCGGGTTATTCAGACGATCGCCATGCTAATTGTAGCGTTTGGAGGAGTTTTCATGCAGGTATTGCTTCCATCGTCCGCAAAAATCCACGCGCAGGGCGATCATAACCGGATAGAACGCTTGATGTTTGAAGCGACGAAATACATCTCCATTTTTCTGGCTTTGATGGTCTTTGGGTTGATATTGAATGCAAATGACATCCTGCGGCTATACATGGGCGATGATTATGGACACCTAACCGTCTGGCTGTCGCTGTGGCTGCTGACGGTTTTATTGTCTATGCACAACACACCAGTCGCCAGTATGGTGCTGTCCACAGGAAAAACACGCTTTTTGGTTTATTCATCGGCTACAGCCTGCCTCTTGTCCCTGCCGATTACCGTGATGTTCGCCACACGTTTTCAGGTAGGGGCGGCAGTCATTGGTTATCTGGTGTATATGGTCCTGCAGATTGGATTTTTTTATGCTTATTATATTCCGAAGGTTTTAAGGCTGGATGGTTTCAGGCTTTTTACAAAGGCCTTTCTTCCTGCGGCAATTGGGGGTGGGCTGTGCATGCTGGTTACCCGTTATGTGACTGGATACCTGCCAGCACCCACCGGATATGGCCTGTTGATTTTGAATTCTGCTATTTTTGTATTGTTGTACGCCGTTTACCTGTCTGTGTTTGTTATTAAAATGGCGGATATCCACTACCTTAAAAGGGTACTAATTAGTGAAAAATAATGCCCCAGTTTTCGATTTGCATACCAGCATATAAAAGTCGCTTTTTAGCGGAATGCATCCAGAGCATTTTACAGCAATCGGTTGGCGATTTCGAACTGATCATTTTAAATGATTGTTCGCCCCAACCGGTGAGGCAGATTGTTGAGGGGTTTACAGATACCCGTATCCGCTATTTTGAAAATGAGGAAAATGTAGGGGCATCGCAGCTCACCGCTAATTGGAACAGGTGCCTTTCTCTGGCTGAAGGTGCTTTTACGATGATTATGGGCGACGATGATCGGCTGGGGCAGGATTACCTGGAAGTGTTTTCCGAACTGATAGCAGTTAATCCGGAGTTGGATGTTTACCATTGCCGGAGCGTCGTCATCGATGAAACTGGTCAACCCATTGAACTGACTCCCGCCTGGCCGGCCTACGAGCGGGTGTGCGATAGTATTTGGCACCGGCTGCGTCAATTACGCGCACAATATATTTCTGATTTTGTATATCGGACAGACGCACTTCGTCGAAGGGGAGGTTTTTATTCATTACCGCTGGCTTGGGGTTCAGATGATATAACGGCGTTTCTTGCATCCCATGAAAAGGGTATAGCTCACACCAATAAGCCACTCTTTCATTACAGAAGCAATAGCCTCTCCATCACATCATCCGGCAATGATCTGGAGAAAATGCAGGCTAATATGCAATACGCACAGTGGCTTAGCGAGTTTTTAAAGACTTATCAGCCACATCCAGATGAAGCGATTGTTTACCATACGCTGTTAGCGCAACAGGTTGCGCTGATGCGGGAACGGAAACGATATACGTTGATGCTTTCCATGCGGGAGTCCCCGGTGCGTAAAATAGGGATGTGGCTAAAGAACCGGAAAACATTCGGATTGACTTATCGCGACCTGCTGCTAGCCGTGGCAAAATCCATCGGACGGAAAAAACAAAATTAAATCGCCATGGATATTATTTTCAACCCACCCGTCAATAGTGAAAACCAGTACATCCGTTTAATAGTAGATGAATTAAAGGCCAAAGGTTATCGAATACATGCCCTGGACAACTTTTTTTCCAGTTTTGGGCATTTTAAGTCCATCAGACTGGTACACCTAAACTGGTTTGAAAATATTGACGACAGCAATTTCTTTACTGCATTAAAAAGTTTCTTTCGTAAAATGGTTGTGCTGATAGCCATCCGGCTAAGTGGAAAACCACTGGTGTGGACTATGCATAACCGTACATCGCATGAAAAAGGAAAGGCTTTTTTTAGTCGGATCCTAGTGTATTTTCTGCTGCGATGGACCCGCCGGATTGTTATCCATACGCATCAATCGGAACATATGCTCGCAAACATCAACAGTAAAAGGGCCCGGAAGACAGTATACATCCCACACCCTAATTTTATCGGTGTATATGGTGATATTATTTCGCCGGTAACGCCAGTTGTTCCACAGCTGCACCTGTTGTTTACGGGTATGGTAAAGCCGTATAAAAATCTGGAAATGCTGATCGAGGTTGTCCAGCAATTTCATGACGAAGTACAACTGGTTATCGCGGGTCGGGCAACTGACCCGGTTTATCAGAAACAGGTTGCGAAACAAGCAGCATCAGCCGGGAATGTGAAACTCCTCCCTTATTTTATCCCTGATGAAAAACTTGCAGGCTTGATCACGAAAGCGGATGTATTGGTGCTTCCGTATGATTTGGAAAGCAGTTTGAATTCGGGGACTGCTATCCTTGCGTTTTCATTAAAAAAGACCGTGATATGCCCGGAAATCGGCACCATCACAGACCTGGGCATGTTGCAGGATAGGGTATTTCATTACCGATATGGAAATGCTGCGGAACATCGTGGAGCGTTGACCAACCAAATTGCCGGAGCGCTGTTACTAAAACAGGAAAATCCATTAAAGTTGCAGGAAATGGGAACCCGGTTATATGATCATGTTGAGAAAGTACACGACCGGCACTCCATAGGCATGCAATTGGACCATATTTATCGCGCATTGATCAGAAAAGAAGTAATGAAGACCACATAGGCTATCCGTGATATGAAAATACTCTATATTAATGTGCTGTATAGTCCTTATGTGGCAGGAGGAGCGGAAATCTCCCTCAAATTAATCGTGGAAAGTATGCAGGCGAGAGGACACGATGTAGCAGTGTTAAGCCTGGCACCGCGGGAAGGTATTCACAGCGAACAGGTAGACGGTGTCCGGGTATACCGTGCTGGCTTGCGGAACTACTATTGGCCGTTTTCGCAGGAACGTCCAGGTGCGTTCAGGCGACTGGCTTGGCACCTGCGCGACCGATATAATGCTGCGATCGGGTCGGATATTGAACATGTACTCCAGATCGAGCGGCCGGATGTGGTATCGTGCCATAACCTGGTCGGCTGGTCTGTCGCCGTGTGGGATGAAGTTGCCAGGGCCAATATCCCATTCGTTCAGGTGTTGCATGATATGTATTTGATGTGTGCCAATAGCAACATGTATAAAGAAGAGGGGGTCTGCCACGGGCAATGTTTCCGTTGCCGCGTGCTCCGTACCGGCCATGAGCGTCGGTCGCTGCAGGCAAGTGCTGTGGTGGGTATCAGTCGAAACATACTGGACCGGTTTACGGCCGCTGGGTATTTTGCGGGAGTACCCCGCCATGTCATTTATAATGCGCGCCGTATCCCCACCGCTTCCGGCACGCGTAAACGTGAACCTGGTTCACCACTGAAAATCGGTTATATCGGCACACTCTCGTTGATTAAAGGGGTGGAGTGGTTAATCACCCAGTTTCGAAAGTCCAGGATTGAGGGGAGTCTGCATATTGCGGGCCGGGGTCAGGCGGAATATGTACGCCACCTGGAAAACCTGGTGGCGACCGACCCACGCATCACATTTGCCGGATACGTGGACGCCGCGGATTTTTATGCAGGCATCGACCTGCTTGTAGTGCCGTCATGCTGGGAAGAGCCACTTGGTATGGTTGCTGTTGAGGGTTTGGCAAATAATTTGCCCGTTATAGCCAGTAACCGTGGTGGATTACCAGAAACGGTTATCCACGGTGTAAACGGTTTGTTATGCGAGCCCAACGAGCCCGATTCGCTCGGTGAGGCGTTAACCACGCTGTGGCAGGATAATGTATTGTATAATCAGCTTTCTCAGTGTGCGAGGCAATCTATCGCACCATTGCTTAATCCGGATCGGATGGCGGGCGAATATGAAGCGGTATTACAAGCAGCGATAAAGAAATAAAACGGATGCATAACATCATCGAAAAATACAAAGGCAATATGGCTGAAGCACTATGCTGTTTTTCCATTGTGTCCGTTTTTATCCCCATCAAAATTTATCCATTAGTCTTTCTGCTGGCTGCATTATGCTTTTATATCGATACACCCAGGCTGCTACGCCATTACTGGGTGTTTTTTTTAGCTTTATTTACTGCTTACGCCGGATGGATTTTTTTGACTGATTTACCTGCAAACCATACCGAAATTATCAATTTTCTTAAGCTGCCGATAAACTTTAGCTTCCTCTATTTTGCCGCTGGATGGGTGACGCAACGGGATAATACGGCCCTGATCCGCCGTATTGATCTTACGCTGCATGTGGTATTGGCGTTGACACTCATTCAACTGCTTGTTTATCACGAAGCAACTGGTTTCCAATGGATTGCTGGTAGCTCTACGTCGGCCAAGGGCAGTGCCCTATACCGGCCGGTGCTCTATTTCTGGGGGTTGATTGATAAGAATATGTTTGGTGCACGCATTGCCTTACTGGGGTTCATCTATTTACTGGTGCCGGTAATCCGACAACACCGTATCCTTTGGTGGCGGATCCTGTTGGTATTCCTGTTGGCCTGGCTATCACTTTCACGGACTCCGGTAGTCGCGTTGCTCATTGGGGTCTACGGTCTGTTGTGGTTGGTGTTTTCTGTTCGATGGCGAATAATGCTGGTCGTGGTTGCACTTTTGGCCACACCTTTCGTTGCACAAAAGGTAATACGGATAGACACGATAACCGCTTCGAATGACGGCATGGGTGTGCGGGTGGAATATTGGAAAACATTCATTGAACATTTTACAGAAATTTCCCCGTTGGGGAATGGTTTTATGAGCGGCAGCGCCTTTCTCAGCCAATACGCACGGTTTTACCATGGAGAGCCGCATATTCATAATACATTCATGAGTTGCTATTTGGATTTTGGCATCATCGGACTACTTTCCTATGGCTTATTCCTTTATTTCTTTTATCGTTTTTGTTTAAAACAACAGCCGGGGAAATCGTTTTGGTGGATCGCTTTTGCCCCGTTACTGGCCATCATGATGATCCTGTATTCTGGCTACGATAATGATATTATATTATACCTGGTGTTAATTCTGCTGCTCGGAAGTTCGCGGGCGATTAACTTTAAACAGGTTGAACAACGTGTGATAGCGATATGATTAAACGGATATTGATTGATAAAAGATGGGATGGTGATACCGGCATCGGTAAACTGTATCGCGAAGTAATGGCACGCATGCCTGTGCATGTTGTTCCCTCATTCATACAGGTTGAGGTGGGACTGGGGAACATGCTGACGCCAGTAATACTTGCCAATGAAATCCGTAAAACTCCGGCGGATGTATTTTATAGCCCCTCGTTTATGCCCCCCTTGTATAGCCGTATACCATTTGTGCTAACCATACACGACCTGATGCATTTATTTTACTATACGAAATGGCATCGGATTTACTATAAGCAGGTCATTGCCAGATGTGCAGCAAAAGCAAAACAGATCATTACGGTGTCCCATTTCAGTAAGCAGCAACTCATTGAATTATTAGGTCTACCGGATCATTTAATTACGGTAATTTACAATGGAGTAGACGAAAATTTCCGGGAAAATACGGTTGCATATTTTAGCGGCCGTCCCTATTTTCTGTATGTGGGCAACCGCCGGAAAAATAAAAACCTGCTGGCTATGTTAAGCGCCTTTGCCCGTGCAGTTATTCCTGATGAATTCATGTTTTTTCTTTCGGGCGAAACGGAACCGGCATTAGCCGTCCATATCGGCAAGCTTGGCATTGCGCATCGGGTACGTTTTTTGGGATATATTCCCGAGCAGGATCTTCCTGCACTTTACAAAGGCGCCTTTGCGACACTGTATGTTTCGCTTATGGAAGGTTTCGGTTTACCGGTTATTGAATCTATGGCTTCCGGTACACCGGTAATTACTGCAAGTACAAGTGCGCTGCCGGAAATATCGGGGGGAGCCGCACTGTGTGTTGATCCGAAGAATGTTTCAGCGATCACACATGGGATCGAAACCCTGGTAAATGAAAAAACGATATACCAGCACTATGTTCAGCTCGGTTATCATCGTGCGGCGGAGTTTTCCTGGGATAAAACGGCAATGAAAACGTGGGACACTATTTTGGCAACACCTTAAAATATCGAATCATGAGCTATCAGCTGGCGTTTTTATCAAAAACCGTGTTTTTTACTGTCATGGTGCTGGGACAACTTATGGCTGGTTGTGACCAACGTGGAGTAAACAACGTGGCAAAGGCAGCTGGAGTTGGCCAAATCGTAGATGTAGGTGATTATGGTGCAGAAGGCGATGGTCGCACCGATGACACCAAGGCCATACAGGCCGCCATTAATGCCGCTAATGCCGGAGATACGGTCGTCATTCCACAGGGTACATTCTTGATACAGACCATTCGTCTGCGCTCCAATGTTCACCTAAAAGGGATAGGCACCTTAAAGCAATTGACACCAAAAGACGATGAAGATTATACACTTCAGCGGCAGCACTCCAAATGGCCATTGATCAGGGCACATCGTGTATCCGACATCGATCTATCTTTTCGTGCAGAAACAATGAACGAGGCTATTTATGTGTCAACGAGCGAGAACATCAGCATTCGTAACAGCTACATCGTTGGTGATTCTTCGAAATTGCGGTCGTTCCCGGGTATCTTGCTGTATCAATGCAATAATTGCCGGGTAAGCGATACTGAAATCAGTAATTATGGGAAAGCAAGGCAGTCTGCGTCCAGTTACCAACCCGGAACGGGAATCCGTGTACTCGCCAGCGAATACGTAACATTAAGCCAGAATAATATTCATCATAATGGGGAAAACGGGATTTTTATACATGCAACTTCAGGAGTGACGGTAGATCGTAACCGTATCCATCACAATGGCATGAGTGCAATACAAATCGCTTTTGGCAGCGCTGCGCTGGAAAAAGATTTCGCGATTACCAACAACCGGTTTGAATACAACGCTGCGGATGCAATTGACATAAACAATCGAACAGCCCACCAGGCGATACCTATAAATGGCTTGATCGCATCTAATTACAGTACAGATAACGGGTTTGTCGACGGGCAAAGCACACCTGATGGGTCGGGTATCGCCACCCTGATTAATGTAAGCGATGTGGTCATTCGCAACAACAGATCGGTTAAGAACAACCGGCCTGCCCTCTACCTTGAAAATTGCGGCGAGATTGATTTTAACAATAATTATACAGACGGAACGATCGAAATTGTTCACCGGTTTGCGGATATCAACCTGCGGCAAAGTACCTTCGGAAACCTGCTATTATTGGCTAATGCAAACGGCGAATCATTGTTTTTAGAGCAAAATACGGTGAACAGGGTGTCATTGCCTACCGGTATTCAGGTAGACTCACTGGTCTTTGTCGGCAATCAGATTAAAAGCGGGCCGGTCCATTTCAATTTGTCTGGTCACATCCGGTTCGAAAACAATACGCTGCACAGTGAAGATCCTTTGGGGGCACTGTTGGTAGTCAATGCTTCCAGTACCACCATCCGGAACAACCGCATTCACAGCACGGGAGGGTCGGCTATTACGACACGCAAAAGTGCCGGGCATGTACAGATCGACAGTAATATGGTGGAATCCAGGAACGCATGTGTTTTTGACGATGGGTCGCCAGGGATGAAAGTAACGAACAATACATTTGTGGCGTTGCCGGGTGGCGAACTGCAACGTACGTTTATGAGTCGTAACCCGAATGGACTGCTGCTGGAAAATAATGAACATCGCGCGGGCAAACAGGATAACTCCATCCGCTTAACCGGCAGGGGCACCGCACGGATTGTGCGGGAAAAAATAGTGACCGGTTATCCGGATTACGGATCCGTGGAAGTCATTGAAGAATGAACACAATGTATTTTTGATTTTGACGACGGTTAATATATACATCCCCACATTCAATGCGGGAAGCCGCTGGAAAGCGGTGCTACAGGCGGTGAATCGCCAAACTTATCCAATAAATTGCAACATACTGGTCGATTCGGGTTCGTCGGATAATACCGTGGCAGCGGCCCGGGATGCCGGTTTTCAGGTTCTTAGGGTAGACAGCGCCGATTTTGATCACGGAGGGACACGCCAATTTGCTGTTGAACAGTATCCGGAAGCGGATATTTATGTTTTTTTTACGCAGGATGCCGTCCCGGCTAATGCCGATACATTAACTCATATTGTCCAGGTATTTGACGATCCGGAAGTCGGAATCGCCTATGGTAGACAGCTCCCCAATCCGGATGCTACTGTGCTCGAAGCGCATGCGCGTTTATATAACTATTCTCCAAAAGGCTATGTACGGCAACTGCGCGATGCCGATCAGTATGGTGTTAAAACTATTTTTTGCTCCAACTCATTTGCCGCTTACCGCCGGACCGCCTTCGAAAGTGTTGGCGGATTTCCGAAAAACACCATTATGGGCGAAGATGTGATCACCGCCGGCAACCTGGTGCGGAAAGGGTGGAAGATCGCCTACGCGGCGGCAGCCTGTGTATACCATTCACATGATTATACTCTGGGTCAGGAATTCGCACGTTATTTTGATATTGGTGTTTTCCATCGTTTGACACCCTGGATCATTGATACTTTCGGCCATGCCAATAGAGAAGGGCTGAAATACGCGAAATCGGAGATCAACTACGTTGGTCGGCATAACCCCCTGTTATTACCCAAAGTCGGCTGTTCTTTTTTTGCAAAATGGTTCGGATACCAACTTGGACTACGGTACCGGATGTTACCCCTGAACCTTCGACGTACTTTTTCCATGCATAAGCGATATTGGGATAAGTCATTGTAATTTCCCAGCTACCTTTGCGTTGCCCTGATTGTGGAAATTTTCCCCACGTTTCCCCCTGTTTTTATCGACTATAACCCCCTTACTGCCCATTTTGGACGCTCATTGCCTTTTTACAAACATGGCACTTTATTGGTTGTTGAAACAGTATTGAATTATTGAAGAACTATGATAAGGGAAGAGCAAATACAGGAAATAACGTACCCCGGAGATAACAATATGTTACTGCATGGTGGGGTATCGCTGCAGGGGAGCATTGACGATTTCTTTACTTATCAACCAGCCTTCCGCGTCAATCTGCAGTCTATAAAAAAGCGGATTTTAGTGCATCAGGAAACTGTATTCATTAAACGGGTATTTGATGTTGTTTTTTCTTCATTGGTGATCATTGCTGGCCTTCCGGTATTTTTGGTACTGATGCTCATCACTAAGCTGACGTCACGTGGCCCGGTTTTCTATAAGCAGGAACGCATTGGTAAGGAAGGAAGACCTTTTTTTATCTATAAGTTCAGGAGCATGCGTCCCGATGCCGAAAAGAACGGTCCGCAATTGGCGTCCGATCACGACCCGAGGGTGACAAAATGGGGCCGGTTCATGCGCAGGACCCACCTGGATGAATTACCACAGTTCTGGAATGTGTTAAAAGGCGATATGGCTGTTGTAGGGCCGCGTCCTGAACGGGAGTATTTTATTAATGAAATAGCAAAACGGGCTCCAGCCTACCGGGAATTATTCCGTATTAAACCAGGTATTACTTCCATAGGACAGGTTACGTATGGGTATGCGGAAACCGTCGACCAAATGTGTGACCGGATGGTTTTTGATTTGGAATATCTTTCCAAAATGGGGCTTCGAGCAGACTTGAATATTATTTTTCAGACGGTCAGGGTAATGACCCAGGGGAAAGGTCAATAAAAGAACCGGTAAAATCAGGAAAAATCAAAAAAATCAGTCAATTGGCTGATTTTTTTGCATTTAGTCTGGATGCTTCGCCGGATGCTTCGCCACGTATCAGCTCGCGGAATTCAGGTCTAAAACCAAATACCCATTGCTTAATATATCCACGTTTTCCGTATTAAACCCCGATGATGTCGCGTTATCTGGATAGATAAACAGCTGGTCATGCTCCACATCGAAAATGATAGATATTACTTTATTACCTTTCGTTTCGATCATTATCTTCTGCGCCCCCTTTGCGACACCTATGTTGATGGGTTTGTTAAGCATCTCTTTTATTGTTGTTTATAGGAAAAGCGGCTACAATAAAGATGCCATTTGTTAAGCATACATGAGGCATAAGTACCTCGTGCTGTAAAAATTGGGAAAACGGCATTCAGGGATTATTTTTGGGAGCTGCCAAAGATTACAGAACAGAACGCTCGAAATCCACCGGGTTTGTTGAAGAACAGGGGCGGATTGCCAATTATTAAGGGCATTTCATCAAACCGAATTACGGGTAGCAGTATATAAAAAAAGGCCGTAAAGGCCTTTTTAGTGTTCCCGAAGGGATTCGAACCCCTATCTTCAGAACCGGAATCTGAAATTCTATCCATTGAACTACGGGAACGGGATTGCAAAGATATGATTTGTCTGCGTTAATTCATATAAATTTTCATTTGGCGTAAAAATCGGCAGGCGAGATTATCCGTAGGGTATTTCGCCAATGCGGTGCACGCTATACATTAAAGCGGAAATGCATAATGTCACCGTCCTGCACGATATAGGCTTTGCCTTCCACACTCAGTTTGCCGGCCTCTTTTACAGCAGCCTCTGAACCGAAATTAACGAAATCTTCGAATTTGATAACCTCTGCACGGATGAACCCTTTTTCAAAGTCGGTATGGATTACCCCGGCGGCCTGCGGCGCAGTAAACCCTTTTTCAATTGTCCATGCACGGACTTCCTGTACGCCAGCCGTAAAGTAGGTGGCTAGATCCAACAGTTTATAGGCTGCACGGATCAGTTTATTGACACCGGATTCCGTCAGGCCCAGGTCTTCCAGGAAAAGCTGCCGTTCTTCATAACTGTCCAGCTGCGCGATTTCCGACTCGATCTGTGCTGAGATCACCAGTACTTCGGCATTTTCTTCTTTCACCGTTTCACGGACCCGGTCCACATAGCTATTGCCCGTATTTACCGACGCTTCATCCACATTACATACATAGAGGACCGGTTTTACGGTAAGCAGAGCCAAATCAGCAATAAATTCAAAGTCTTCTTCTGTAATCGGTGCTGTACGCGCGGATTTCCCGGATGCTAAGTGCTGATTGACCACACTGAGTATTTCGTAAGTGCGCTTCGCATCCTTGTCGCCTCCTGTCTTGGCCATCTTTTCTACTTTCTGGATGCGTTTAATAACTGTATCCAGGTCTTTTAACTGCAATTCCGTATCTATGATTTCTTTGTCGCGTACCGGGTCTACCGATCCGTCGACGTGCACCACATTGCCATCATCAAAACAACGGAGCACGTGAATGATGGCATCCGTATTACGGATATTTCCAAGGAACTGATTTCCCAGTCCTTCACCTTTACTGGCTCCTTTTACCAACCCTGCGATATCCACGATTTCAATCGTATTCGGAACCACACGCTGCGGCTTCACGAGATCCGTCAGGGTATTCAATCGGGCATCAGGCACCGTGATCACGCCAACATTCGGCTCAATCGTGCAAAATGGAAAGTTGGCTGCCTGCGCCTTAGCATTGGAAAGACAATTAAATAACGTGGATTTGCCTACATTAGGTAAGCCTACAATACCGCACTGTAATGCCATGGATTCATCTGTTTGTTTAAATTGCCGCAAAGATAAAAATATCGCGCGAACAAATCCGTATCTTTGGATATCGCAGCGGAAATCAAACCGCCGGCTGTATCCAGGTATCAAAAGACGCGACACAATTGGAATCAGGAAAAATGAATGGAGAGGCATATGATGTTCGGATTTCGAAGAAGAAGCCGATATATCCGGTAACTTCCGGGCTGCGTAAATACCTGCGTACCTACCAACGGGATGCACGGATGCCCATTAGTTATGACGATCTGATGGAATTTTATGAGACATCGCCGGTGATTGATAAAAACGGTAAAGACACGCTGTGGGAAACCCCGCTTTATCCGCCGCATATACAGGAAAATCTTTATAATGGCTTAAAAATCCTTTATGCCAAGCTCAAAGCATCGGGGAATATACGTATTGTAGAGCATAAATATATCGACCGGGTAGAGTATTGCGCATTTGGCAATAGCCATCCGTTCCGGATCAGAATAGTTAATCGGCTTAATGATGTCTATGACTATTTTTATGTGAAACAGGCAGATGCTTCGCGGATATATGGACTGGAACTCGAGCAGATCATTTCACCCAATCCGGTTAACTACATCGTGGACGGGCAGACATTAGTGGAAGAGCATATCGTCGGTATACCGGGCGACGTATTTACACAGTCACTGATCAATAACCCCGATTATAACCCAAAGCGCATCGCCAAGGAATTTGTGAAATTTAATGAACGATGCATGATTACATTGTTGGGTGATATGCGTGCTTATAATTTTGTCGTTCAGATTACGCCTGATTTTGATGATTTCCAGTTCCGCATCCGGGCCATCGATTTTGATCAGCAGTTTTATGAGGGCAATCCCAAAATATACATGCCCCAATTTTTTAAAGATAACCTGCCTTATGTACAGCTATGCATGGAACACCTCACAGCGACGACGGTGTTGCAGTACCAGCAGGAAGAACGGTCTTCTATTGTGCACCGGGTCCGTAGCGAGCGTCATCGGATAGCCGCACTGCGGGATGTTTCGAATACAGAGGAATTGTCTACCGCCGTCCATGTTAAGCAATTACGCGAAGGATATGCCGATTTTTATCGGAATGAGCATTACTTCGGTTGCCGTACGATGACGGATATTATCGAAATGAATGTGAAAAATGTGATCCGACAGGTAAAAAGCTGATTATTTTAACCGATCTGCATTGTCCTTTACAAACGCCTCCCAGCCTGTATAACTCTTTTTACCCGCCGGTGCATGCACCTGGAATGCATGGCATACCGCTACCGCAAGACCGTCTGTCGCATCGAGGAATTGCGGACTTTCCTCAAATTTCAACAGTGTCTTTAACATTGCGGCAACCTGTTCCTTTGTGGCGTTGCCGTTGCCGGTGACCGACTGTTTGATTTTCCGTGGAGCGTATTCAAAAATAGGAATGCTGTTATTGAGGGCCGCCGCCATGGCTACACCCTGTGCACGTCCCAGTTTAAGCATAACCTGGATGTTTTTTCCGTAAAAAGGAGCCTCCAGTGCCATGCAATCTGGTTTATATTGCGCGATCAGCGCACTGGTTTTTTGGAAAATACGCTGTAATTTAAGTCCGTGGTCATCAAGGTGACCAAGCTTGATTACACCAAGGCTGATCAAGGTGAGGGTACTTCCTACCTCCTTTAATACACCATATCCCAATACCACTGTTCCCGGGTCGATACCCAGGATAATTCGTTCGCTTGCCTTGGTTGTGCGCATGGTACAATATTACGGTTTTCATTTGAACCTATTGGCTCCGCAATGGAAAGTTTGGCGAAAGTTGTTCTACCTTCCCAGGAGGGGACAAATGCCGCATTCCATAAAAAATTAGTAACATTGCACGTTAAAACACTGGGTTTGACCAACAGGGCAAAAAGGATAGTAGGTATTGTTATTAAGATTACCATTCTACTACTGGTGGCTTGGGTACTTTATCATAAACTCAATAACCATCAAAATTTAATGGAATTCAATCGGTTAATGCGTAACCTCGGTGCCGGCACCGTAGCCATCACATTAACGATCGTTGTTGTGCTCATGTTTGTCAACTGGATTTTGGAGGCGGTAAAATGGAAATACCTATGCCGTTATATTGAACGGATCAGTCTTTGGCAATCCATTCAGGCTGTTTTCTGTGGGCTCACCTGGGCTGCCTTTACACCCAATCGGATCGGTGAATACGGGGGCCGGGTCATGTTCCTCAAACCCCGTAAACGTATTTTTGGTGTGGTAGCCATGGGCGTTGGTGCATTGGCACAGCTCGTGCTGACCAGCGTGGCTGGATCTTTGAGTATCGCCTGGTTTACCGTTCGTTTTTTTGATATTGGATGGTGGGGCGAGATCGGAATGTGGGTGCTGGCGATCAGCTATGCGGGAATTTTCCTGCTGCTGTATTTTAACGTAAGGTGGATCGACCGGCTGATCCGGCATATCGGTTTCATGAAGCGGTTTTATCGTTTCTTTGAGTTGCTGAACCGCTACGACCGTCGCGAATTAACCATCATTTTTCTTCAGTCTCTCGGACGTTTTGTGGTGTTTACTTCACAGTACTGCATCCTGATGCTGGTGCTTATTCCCAGTATTGATTTTGTTCCGATGCTGTTGATGATCTTCATTCTGTTTTTTGTGCAGGCGGCCCTCCCCACACTGGACCTATTCGATTTTGGCCTGCGAAGCGTGACGGCAAGTTACCTGTATAGCCACATCACCGACCACGACATTGCGGTGATGGCTATCGCTTCGTGTATTTGGTTCATAAATCTTATATTGCCTGCCATTTTAGGCTCGGTATTCGTTTTAAAAATTAACTTCTTTGGCAATACAACTCATTAGCACCTTACTTGCTGTATTTGCAGTGGTGTACATGGTATTGGTCTGTTACATGCGTAGGGGATGGCACATTTTATCCGGCGTCGCCACACAGCAGGAGTCCGGCACGGCTGTAACAGTTAGCATTTTGATCGCAGCCCGCAATGAAGAAGCCAACATCGCACATACACTCACGGATATCCTGGCACAGGAATTCCCAAAAGAACTGCTGGAGATCATTGTAATAGACGATCATTCCACGGACAATACATCGGCCATCGTTCAGTCCTTTGCCGGGCAGGGCGTGAAATTGCTTAAAATGAATGAATCGAGGCCGTTGAATTCATACAAGAAAAAAGCGATCACGGAAGCGATTGCCATGGCTAAGGGCGATGTGATCGTAACCACTGATGCCGATTGCCGGATGGGACCGAAGTGGTTGGCTACCGTCATCCATTATATGGAAAGCCACCAACATTTTCTGGTGTCTTCTCCCGTCGCCTACTCGGAAGAACGCAGCTTTTTCGAAACGCTGCAGACACTGGAGTTCCTTTATCTCATCGGATTGGGTGCAGCAGGTATAGGTAATGGTTATCCATCCACATGTAACGGCGCCAATCTTGCTTACCGCCGGACAGTATTCCATGACCTTGGCGGATTTAACGGCATTGACCGGCTGGCATCCGGTGACGATGAATTATTCCTGCATAAAGTAACTGCAAAATACCCCGGACGGATCGGGTTCTGCAAGTCGCGCCAGGCCATTGTATATACCGCCGCGAAAAGCAACCTGCGGGAATTTATTAGCCAACGGAAGCGGTGGGCCTCAAAAAGCACACATTACAAAAATAAGGGAATTGTTGCATTGGGAGTTGCCATATGGCTGTTCAACCTACTGCTATTGCTGGCTGGAGTGGGCAGTTTCTTTATAGGCAGCCTGTTCAGTGTATTTATCGTCGCTTTTGGGTCGAAATTACTGGTCGAACTGATTTTTCTTTACCCATTATGCCGTTTCATGGAACGGGTTTCTTTACTCTGGTACCTTCCTGTGCTCTCGCTGCTGCACATTATCTACATGGTTTATATCGGTTTAGCCGGAAACGTCGGGAAATACGAATGGAAAGGCCGATACGTGAAATAAGATGACGTGTGTTATCGGATTTTACTCCGGATACGCGCCTCGGCCTGCGCTACCACATCTTCCGGAGGCTGTCCCTGGGGATCGATAGGGGGTAATACTTCCCATGACATGTTGATAAACGTGTTAAGCGGGAAAAATCCGTAACGTACCATCTGCCAGGAGTTATTGATGGCAACCGGTACGATCAACGCATGGGGTACTTTCTTTAGTATCGTGGCAATACCACCTACATTAAAGGGTTTTACCTTTCCTGTCTTAGCCCGGGTACCTTCGGGAAAAATAAAAGCCGACCAATTTTTATTTTTCATGTTGTTGGCCAGCTTAAGAATTTCTGAAATGGACTGCTTGGGGTCTTTTCGGTTAATATTGGCGGCTCCCCCGTGCCGTAAATTGAATGAAATGCTGGGAATGCCCTTAGCCAGCTCAATCTTTGATATGAATTTTGCATGATGCTTCCGCAAAAAATAAATCAATGGCGGGATATCATACATGCTCTGGTGGTTGGCTACGAAAATCAGCGGCCGGTTTACCGGCAGCTGCTGTTTATTGATAAACTTCACCGTATTGCCCAATACATAATAGCTGGTAACCAGGCAAAAATTGAGCATGTCAACCGATTTTTTGTGTGCTCCATACCCCCCTAATTTCAGGCATAGCCATTGTATCGGATGGAAGACAACAATAATTATCCCGAATAAAAGGTAATGTACCGGTGAAAGTAGATAGCCCAGAAATTTTCTCATGTATACTAAAAATATGAGGTGATCGGTAAAGGCTGTAAAGATATCATTTATGTTTGTTTGGCCAATATCCAAACTTACCGCAGCGCTTCCTCCGCAAAACGCTGCCGGGTATATGCACCTGGGATCGCATGGTCACCTTCCCGGAAGTCAAAATGCACAACCCGGATGCCGGGCAGCTCCGTATAAGCATAAGTGGCCTCAAGCAGGTACATGGTCGCGCCAGAAGAACCCATTTGCTGCGTGAGGTATTCGGCGTCAGCAATCCGGACATAGGCAGTGTCATTCGATACCCGGTCCATACGCAATTGGATTTCCGGATATGCGAGCGCCAATCGCCGGGTCAGCGTATCAATGTTTAATCCAGTACGGTCAAAATCGGGGTTCGCCTGTGCATCCAGCTGATCGGTACGGTCATTGAATACGGCGGTATAGGGCAGGGCCGGGGCGGGGGCGGGAAGGGTTGGTGGTGTTTCCGTGGGTTCGGCAACGGCACTGTCGGCCGTATCATCCGCAGCGGTATGGCTGGCTTCGTTACGGCATGCCGAGATTGCAGCTATCAGGGTAATCAATGCCATAAGTAACGGCCGGTTGGACCTTTTCATTTTTGCATTCTTTAAGGGGTGGTCACTGCCACAGGCAGTACCTTCCCGTTGAAAAATCGGTGGCCGGTAAGTGCAAAATCGGCAATATATTTACCCATTTCATCAGCTGCCACGGGCGACTCATACTGTGGAAACGCTTTTGCCAGCATTTCTGTTTGCGCTGAACCCAAAGCTAAGCAATTTATTTTTATTCCTTCGCCCGACAGCTCCATGGCTAAACATTCCGTTAGGGTGTGCAGGGCCGACTTGCTGGCGGAATATGCCGCCAGTCCCGGAAATTTGACACTGCCCTGGAATCCACCCATGCTGCCGATGTTTACAATATGTCCACCCGGGGGGATTTTCGGCAGCAGGTGCTGAATCATGTAAACGTGCCCTAAAAAGTTATTTTGCCATAACGAATGAAAATCTGTGGCCGTAGTGTCAGTAAAAGCCTTGTTGATCAGCGAACCGGCATTATTAATCACAATGGTTGCTTTTCCAAGCTTTTCTTCGATAAACGGAAGCAGTACGGCGTTATAATCACCCTGAACAATATCAAATGGCAGCGTGTGGATGGAGCTGTCCGGATATTGTTTTCCGGCTTCCTGCAATCGTTGCAATCCGTCTGCCGAACGGGCCAGCGCCACAATGTGGTTACCGGGTATAGCGGCCAATGCCAGCGCCGTTTCAAAGCCAAGCCCGCCGCTTGCCCCACTAATGATAATTGTTGCCATAATCGTTGTATTCGTTAGTCGTTTTCATCATCCACACCCCGTTCTACTTCATCCGTGGTTGGCAGCTTGTCTTCGCCCAGGCCACGGGGGCGGAAAATGAAATATGACCCCATAACGGCCAGCAGTGCCGAAGTAAGATAAAATAATAAACTGATTAATACGGCAAGATGCGCATCAAGCTGGAAGTATTCCGCGCCGTACACGTATACCATTTCGCGTGCACCGAGGCCCCCGACGGTAAAGGGTACGACGGCAACCAGCGAAGAAAGGAGAAACATGAATAAATAAGGTGAAAATTTGCCGTCAAACCCCAATGCATATAACAGTAGAATTGCACAGACTACCTGCATCGACTGGACGCCCAGTGCCTTCAGGTGTGTAATCAGGAAATGGCGGCTAAAAGCATTGAAATACTTATTAATCACAAAATAGTAGGCCGCAGAACCCGCAATGACGCAGGCAATGGGTACCTCCCGCGGGATATTCAATTGCGGGATAAAAAGGACTAGCGCCGCTGTAATGAGGCATAGCGCCCAGAGTCCGCTTACGCGATCGAAAAACACCGCTGTGAGCAGGTGCCTGCCCTTGACATGAAACTTGCGGCGGAGGAAATATATCTTATAACCGTCTCCCCCGACACCTCCGGGTAAAAACAGGTTGTAGAACAACCCCAGCAGGTATAGCTTCAGGTTATAGCGTTCGGACAGGTGCAGCCCCATTCCCTTAAAAAACCCATTCAGCCGGGACGATGCGATTAAGATGGAACCGCAATAGGCAATAAACGCCAGCACCAGGAAAAGCGGGTTTGACTGTACCAGCGCTTCCCGGAGGTCCCTCGGCTCTACTTTGCCGAATACCCAATAGAGGGCCAATGCGGTAACACTTATTTTAAGCAGCGTCTTGGTTGTGCGCCAGAATTTCATCAGCATACCGTTAATCGCGACAATCAGCCAAAGATGACCGGGTAAATCCGAATGTAAAGCATGACCACATAACCAATGAGCAATGCAGCGTTCAACGACAGCATCCAGTTTAGATCGACCAGTCGATATTGATGCCTGAGGGTGAGAACCAGCAGCGCAATAAAGCTTAGAAACAGCAGTCCGGGGAATATAAAGGCCCACTTATTATCGAGATAGAAAAAGGTCTGCGCCAACGATCCCTGCGTCTGTTCCTTCAGAATAAAGGGTGCAAAAGCAAATAATAACAATAAAATAAACAACCGGACCAACAGTTTAGCAACAAATTTGCTGATGGTATGGTTTTTGGATGAAATAGTCATACAAATTCTGTTATCTTTACATCACAAATGTACAATTACCAAACGACACAATTTCTTTTAATTATGAATAGGTTGTTATTCCCAATCCTCGCGCTCTTTCTGTTAGCTTCCTGTGCCGCTCAGCAACAAGGGTCGGCAGATGGCTCTCCTTCCGCGTCAGCATGGCGCAATGGTGTAAAAGGCCAATGGGTACTGAAATCCGTAGGAAAAGAAAGCTTTCCCGATGCTTTTGCAGTAAAGACTGTATTTGAAGAAGCCCCTGCCGAATGTTTTGTCGGCAGCGTCTGGAACCTCCCCAATAACGGTAATGGCAGTATTACATTCAATGCCGACGGGAAGCTTTGCGCCCCCGGAGCCGTGCGTAATATTGTCTGGTCTATCTATAACCCCGGAAAAAACATGGGTGAACCCCAGTTTCAGTTTAAAAAGATTTATCCCGGAGACCGGGCCAGCAACGTAACTTCCGGTTACCGGCTCGACCTGGCATATGCCGATGCCGAACGGATGGTGTTACGTATGCCACTGGATCTTGAGGGACAAACCGGCTATCTGGTGTTCAATTTCGATCGTTATCAATAAGCTAAATTAGTTTAAACTCCATACATGATTATGAAAAATGTGAACTTATTATCCCTGCTTTTTATCGCGGTCTTTTCACTGGGTGCCTGTGCACAGGACAAAAGTAGCCGTCCGAGTCCGTTGGACAACACCATGGTCACTACCTCCGACGGTGTTACCATCACCATTCAATACAGCAAGCCTTCGTTGAAAGGCCGCCAGTTCGGTGTCGAACTCGCGCCTTACGGTGAAGTATGGCGTACGGGTGCCAATGAGGCCACCACGTTTGAAATCGATAAGGCTGTGCAAGTACAGGGGCAGCCGCTGCCGGCAGGGAAATACAGCCTGTATACCATTCCCAGCGAACAGAATATGGTCGTGATCTTTAATAAAAACTGGGAGCAGTGGGGTACGGATTATGATGAATCAGCCGATGCCCTTCGGGTTACATCAGATCCCACCGTTCAACACGACCAAACCGAACAATTTACAATTACTGCCGATCAGGACGGTAAAATTTCGCTGCTCTGGGGAGATGACCAGACATCGTTTACCGTTAAGGCCGCCAATTAATTTGTACGGCATTTTATCTGCGTGATATCACGCGGTAATACCACATTGCCATTCCATTCCGGTCGCCGGAGCGGAATGGCAAATTTTTTTCCATACGATCCCTTAAATTTAATACTTTTATCCCTTCAAGGATAGTTAAATAACACACAGTATGAAAGGAATTATTTTGGCCGGAGGCTCCGGTACACGATTACATCCGCTTACATTGGCCGTTAGTAAGCAGCTGATGCCGGTTTACGATAAGCCAATGATTTACTATCCATTGTCTACGCTGATGCTTTCGGGCATCCGCGATATTTTGATTATTTCCACACCACACGATTTACCGATGTTCCGCAGCCTGCTGGGCGACGGCTCCCAACTGGGGTGCACATTTTCCTATGCGGAACAGCCTGAACCAAACGGCCTCGCACAGGCATTTGTTATCGGCGAATCATTTATCGGTAATGATAAGGTGGCGTTGATACTGGGCGATAACATATTCTACGGCGACGGACTCTCCCGTCTGTTGCAGCAAAGCGCGGATCCCGAAGGCGGCGTTGTATTTGCCTATCCGGTTTCCGATCCCGAGCGTTATGGCGTGGTCACGTTTGATGACCAGCAGCGCGTCATCTCCATTGAAGAAAAGCCGGCTCATCCCAAGTCGAATTATGCGGTTCCCGGAATCTATTTTTATGACAATTCCGTCGTCAGCATCGCAAAAAATATCCAGCCGTCTGCCCGGGGCGAATATGAAATTACCGATGTAAATAAAGTGTACCTGACGGAAGGGCGACTGAAAGTCGGCGTGTTCAGCCGGGGGACAGCCTGGTTGGATACCGGCACATTTACGTCGCTTATGCAGGCCGGACAATTTGTGCAGGTTATCGAAGAACGCCAGGGATTAAAGATCGGCTGCATTGAGGAAGTAGCATACCGCATGGGATTTATTGACGGCGGCCAGCTCGAGACGATCGCGCAGCCGCTGCTGAAAAGCGGGTACGGACAGTATCTGCTTCGTTCCGTGTTGAAGAAAAGTAATGGATAAGGATAACCCTATGGCTGAAAAAACGAAAAAAACGGCATTAATTACCGGTATAACGGGACAGGATGGCGCTTACCTTGCTGAATTTCTATTGCGGAAAGGCTACCGTGTGCATGGATTGAAAAGAAGAAGCTCGTTATTCAATACCGACCGGATTGATCACCTGTACCAGGATCCGCACGAATCGGACCGGCAGTTTAACCTGCACTATGGCGACCTCACGGACGCTACAAACCTGATACGGATTATCCAGGAAACCCAGCCCGATGAAATTTATAACCTGGCGGCACAAAGCCATGTAAAGGTGAGCTTTGATACGCCGGAGTATACGGCAAATGCGGATGGTCTGGGAACCCTCCGGATACTGGAGGCGATCCGGTTGCTCGGCATCGGTGACCGGTGTCGTTTTTACCAGGCGGCCACATCCGAATTATACGGGCTGGTACAGGAGGTCCCCCAACGCGAAAGCACCCCGTTTTATCCCCGCAGCCCTTATGCGGTAGCCAAGTTATATGCGTACTGGATTACGGTAAATTACAGGGAAGCCTATAACCTGTACGCATGTAATGGCATTTTGTTTAATCACGAAAGCCCCGTCCGGGGCGAAACATTTGTAACCCGGAAAATTACCCGGGCGGTAAGCCGGATCGCACTCGGGCTACAGGATCAGCTTTTTTTAGGTAACCTCTCTGCCCAGCGCGACTGGGGACACGCCAAAGACTATGTGGAGGCGATGTGGCTGATGCTGCAACAGCATACCCCCGAAGATTATGTCGTGGCCACGGGAGTTACAACCACCGTCCGTGAGTTTGTGAAACGTTGTTTTTCGGAATTAGGCATCGATGTCGAGTTCAGCGGAAAGGATCAGCACGAAAAAGGAGTTATTATTGATGTGGATGAGACGCGGCTCGGCGAGCTGGGGATCGATCCCCAGCATATCCGGTTCGGACAAACCGTTGTCAGGGTCGATCCGATGTATTACCGGCCGACAGAAGTGGACTTGCTGATCGGCGATGCCTCAAAAGCCCGGCAGCAGCTCGGTTGGGAACCAAAGTATGACCTTCAGGCGCTGATTGAAGATATGGTACATGCCGATCTTCAGCTAATGCGAAAGGAGCAATACCTTAAATCGGGCGGCTTTGAGACCCTGAACTATTTTGAATAATTGCCGCCGGCGTTATTAATTGCCACCTCCTTTGCCGTAAAGCATGTTGGAACAATTTTTGCATTGTTGAACCAGTTAGATAATGGTGGGGTTTTGCTGTATATAAAATTATGCAAGAAACACATACGATGCAGGAAACAAGTGTTGATTCCAGGACCGAAGAAGGCAGAAAAGACACGACAAAGATTTACTTTTTTTTAGTTGCTATTGCAGCGCTGCTTGCAACCAATGTGTATTTTTATATCAAGTATAAAAATTCGGGCGATACCGTATATGAACTGACCAGCGGGAAAGTGAATATGGAAACCGAGATTGACCGGATAGAGGCAGAGTTGGATCGGTTGTCGGGAGAGCGCGTTGCACTTAGCGAAGCATTGCAGGCATCACGGGATAGTGTGCGGGTCGGAATCACCCGGTTGCGGGAACAGTTGGCCCATAATGACCTCACCCAGGGGCAGCTTGCCACTGCCCAGACCGAAATAAACCGGCTGAAAGGAGAGGTGGCCAGGTACGCTGAGGAAGTAGGTAATCTGCGCAACCGCAATACAGTACTCCGCACGGAGCGGGATCAGTTACGGGAACAGGTATCCAGCTCCGCCGACCAACTGGCAACACTGGAAGAAGAAAATACAGACCTGGAAGCGAAAGTACGTCTTGCGTCCGCCCTTAAAGTATCGGATATCCAAATTGTCGGCGTTCGTGAACGCAGCAACGGTAAAGGAAGCCAGGAAAGCCGGGCACGCCGGGTCGATAAGCTGGAAATCAATTTCAATGTTGTGGATAACCCCCTGGCTGAACTGGGGACACACGAAGTATACATGCGGGTCATCGATCCCAACGGCAACCTGCGTATGCGTGACAACGGACTTTTTGAAGTTGATGGCAACCAGATCCAGTATTCCTATAAAACCAATATTGAGTTTAGCAACGATGGTAAGTCCTACCGGATCGATTGGATAGACCCTAAAGGATTCCAGCGTGGTACTTATACCATCCTGCTGTACGCGGATAACACCGTGATGGGCCAGAGTAGCATCGTGCTGAAATAACGAAACCCTACCCGAGGTCGCTATATAAACTGTTTTTCCTCCTGGTAAGATCCAATGAAGGGATGACGATATAGAAGACCGTTCCTTTCCCAACCGCGGTTTCATACCGGATTGTGCCATTCATACCTTCTATCGCCTGTTTCACAAATGCCAGCCCGAGACCGGTTCCGGAGCTCTTGGTTGTGAAATTGGGCTGGAACATTTTGCCCCGGGCCTCCGGCGCTATGCCATGCCCGTTGTCTTTGACAGCAATCGACACATGCTGCTGCAGATCGTAACCGATACTGATATCGATACGGCATTTCCGCTTGGCAATGGCAGCCTCAATCGAATTTTTGATCAGGTTATTGAAAGACCGGAGCAGTTGGTCATGGTCACCCTGGATTTTGACGGAATCGTCATCACATAGTTTGGTAATCTGTATTTCTACCCCTGCATTGCTGCGGAATACTTCCACGGCGTTGGTCATGATGTCCAGTATGTCCACCTCCTTGAGCTGGATATCCGGCATCTTGGCGAATTCGGAGAATTCCGAAGCAATCAGCGACAGGCTGTCAATCTGTTCGATGAACGAGGTGCTGAATCGCTCAAACCGCTCGTCAAATCTCGGATCCCGTTCCTTCCATGAACGTTCCAGTTGTTGAATGCCCAGCTTTAATGGCGTAAGCGGATTTTTGATTTCATGGGCTACCTGCTTCGCCATCTCACGCCAGGCAGACTCTCGTTCCGACCGCATGATCGTATTGGCACTTTGTTCAAGCGCCACAATCATCAGGTTATACTCCCGGATAAGACTGCCGATCTCGTCGTGGCGCTTCCAGAATATCGGTTCATTCTGCTGGCCAATACCGGTCTTGGCCAGGCTCCGCTGTACCAACGCCAGCGGCGCAGTAATCTTGTTGGCCACGAATACCGCAAATAACCCAAGTACCAATATCACCAAAGCATAAATATTGATCAATGTGTTAAGCAGCATGCCCACATTTTGATCAAATTCTTTTTGATACGAATAATGGGGCAGACTCAAATAAGCAACAGGCTCATAACGATCGTTCCGGATGGGTGCATAGGCCGCAATGTAATTCAGCGTACCCAGTTCCTCGTGCTGAATGAATTCCGATCGCTGACGCGCAGCCATGTGCAGCCAGGCTTTCGGGTCCATGTAGCGGGAAATAAGCCGGAGATCATAAATCCGGGGCTGTGTGGAGTAAATAAGCTGGCCATCCATTCCGTATAAATTCAGGTCAGACGCAATGGATTCCACCATTGCGTTGAACTGCTCATCGTTGTGAATACCATGGGTAATTCCCGTCGCCTTGAGCATGCGCAGTTCAAACCGCCTTGAAATATCAATGACGTACTTCAGCACAGCATTCTCCTGCTGCTTCCGGAATTGGCTGCTGATGCTGAAATACGTGATAATACCGGCGGTAATCAGGGTGAAAACCACGGCCATTACCATAAAAGTCTGTATACGGGTACTGTATAATACCCGATTGGTCAGGATCAGAAAACTCCATCGCAGGTTCCGTAGACTGAAATCGTTGCTGTTTAACGTAAGAATAAGCCACTGGATGGTGTAAGCGAGGATTGCAAAAATAAGCATCACCAGAAAAATGAAGGAAAGTGACGCCAGTTGCATCCAGTTGCTTTGTTCCGGTTTGCTTAACACAATCAGTGTCCGGCTATTCGGGCGGTACATCAAGTGCCCGAATCCGTCGGTATAACCCAGGTGGATATATTTGCGTTGTTCAGTGGGAAAATTGTTGTCAGTAGGGGGATATACATAGTCACCATACTGGCTGACCAGGTTGCCGTCGCGGTAAAATGCATAGGCATATTCAGCAATCAGGTTAGTCTGCTGTTGCTCAAGTCGACTGTCAGTTAAGATGTCCGGATAGGTGGATAGCTGACTGAACGACCTGTTTTGCAATTCAATGACGAGAATCCCCAATTGATCCCCGTCTTCGATCACGGGTAACTGCGCAAAGTATTCAAAGTTGCCGAAACTACTATTTCCACGATAGAAATTTTCCGACACCTTAATTGCACCCGATATTACTTTTTCACGATATTCTTCGTGCTTTCTGGCCGAACTTTGGCCAATCGGAATCCAGTTTGTATCGTATTCCCCCGCGCTGAACTCATATTTCGACAAGTATCCGCTCAGGTATGTCCGTTTCAAATGCTCATCCAATAACCCCTGGTCCTTACTCCCCGGGTTTTTGAAATAATCAATCAGTACCGGGTCCTTGACTATTTCCTGTTCCAGGTCATAGAAAAGTGCGATCGCATTGGCATCGTCCAGCGACTCCAGCCGGGAGATGGCCAGCTTCTGTTCTTCCTGTTTTTTATGGCGCTGAAACTGGGCGTGCTTCAGGGAGGTTACCGAAGCCAGAAGCAGCAGCGTCGAGATAAATACCGCCAGGTCAAACTGCCCCTGGTGCCTGACATACCAAGTGCGCAGCAGAATCAGTGTCGTCAACAGGACAAACGTGGTCGAGAAATGCCGGGTGTACATGAGCAGTACCGCCACGATTGCAAAGGCAAGCACCTGGATCGAAAATAACCGGCGCATATTGGGAATGAGCTGATGTGCAATATGCACCAATAGATCGATTAACAACAGAAGCGCCATCATACTCAGGCACAGTGCCGAAATTCCCAGCCAGCTGTACACGTTGAGGTTTAGGATGTTTGCCAGATTGAAATTGATCCCGGAATTATTAATCAGTCCTGCAAATACTTCCGATAACCCATAACTCAACAGGTAGAGCAACAGTCCGAAGGTTAGGATAACCGCCGCGCTTCCGATTTTGGTATAGCTAAAGGCCGGCATTTTCAGGCGGCCCTTAAATGCATAAAGGTATCCGACAAACCAGGTAAAGGCAACGATGTTTAAAATGAAGCCGCCCAGGTGCGGAAATAAGAAGCTGGAAGCGTAATTGCGCGGATCGAAGATGCCTGTAACGAAATGGTTGGCCAGCCATCCGAAGTGCAGGTCGATATACCGGATGCAGGCCAGGCATACCGCAAATACCAGGATGGAAACCCATATCCAGCCCCGTCTGGCCATCCACATACAGATGATATTCAGCAATAACATCACGGAGAAACCGGCCAATAGCCACATGGTTAATTCCAGTTTGGTAAAAAACGTGTCGTGCTGTGCATCCTGTAATTTTACTGAAAACAGGTATTCTCCGGTGACACTCCGTATGTTGTAAACCGGGCTATCGTCATAGTCGGCAATCGCTAAGTTGTCGGTCCGTATTAAATCACGGGAAAACGTGTTCTGCAAATACACGTTATTTTTCTGGAAATCCGCCTTAATGGGAATCAGGAACAGGGCTGAAAAGTTTCCTGCACTTTTTTTGATGGACTCATACCATCCGTTTCCGGCTTTGACGATCCCTACACCATCCCGTATGCCGGCATCCGTCTTCGGAACAAATTTGTCTGTTCCCCAGAAAACCAGCTCATTGTTGACGTAAGTGAACGGGTAAATATCGTTGCCCTCAACAAAATACGAAATTACTTCCTCGGACAGCTCAATGTTATTTTCGAGGTCTTTTAAGGCCTCAAACCGGGCCGCATCCTCCAAGAACGTATTGATTGTCTGTTCCTTGTTATGCAGGTTGCGCTGAATGGTACGTGCATCAAGCAGCAGCGTTTCGTCGTTGTTGAACGTAAGGTGGATGGTGATAGCGGTGCCCACGAAACACAATGTCAACGCCAGCAGCAACAGCCTTATTTTGAAAACAGTACTCACGTTCCGTTTATTTGGATAACGTAAAAATAGAAAATCCCCACAACAATAACGATTGAGGGGATTGCAAATTGCGTACTGGCCATTGCGAACAACAGCCGGTCGGCACCATTAATGGGCTTCTTCTTCCTTGAATAGCTTCGCGTTTAAATACTCCCGGTTCATGCGGGCAATATTGGTCAGCTTAATGCCAACCGGGCATTCAGCCTCGCAGGCACCGGTATTGGTACAATTGCCAAACCCTTCCGCATCCATTTGCGCCACCATGGCCTGGGCACGGCTGTAGCGTTCGGTCTGGCCCTGTGGCAATAGGGCATATTGCGAGATCTTAGCCGATACGAACAGCATAGCGGACGCATTCTTACAGGCCGCCACACAGGCACCGCAGCCGATGCAGGTTGCCGATTCAAAGGCCTCATCAGCCACGGTTTTGGGGATCGGAATGCCGTTTGCATCGGGCACGCCTCCTGTATTGACATTGACATATCCACCGGCATGCTGAATACGGTCAAACGCGGTACGGTCAACGGCAAGGTCTTTAATAACCGGGAAAGCCGCGGCCCGCCAGGGTTCGATCACGATGGTTTGTCCATCATGAAAGCTGCGCATGTGCAGCTGGCAGGTAGTCGTCCCCTGCTTGGGTCCATGCGGCCGGCCATTGATGTGCAATGAGCACATCCCACAGATGCCTTCGCGGCAATCGTGGTCAAAATATATCGGATCTTCTCCCTTCCGTACCAGATCTTCATTTACCACATCCAGCATTTCAAGAAACGACATATCCTGCGATATGCCATTTGCTTGATAGGTGATGAATTTCCCCCGTGTTTTGTCATTTTTTTGACGCCATACTTTCAGCGTCAGGTTCATGTTTCCACTCATGTTTTTTTGCTTTAAGCATTAAGCGATGCATTATACTTTACGTTCATGGCATGATAGGCCAATCCGGTAAAGCGTATCGCCTATTTTATTTATAGCTTCGTTGCGTCAGTTTGACATTCTCAAATTCCAGTTCCTCTTTATGAAGTACCTCCGGCTGGTTATCTCCCCGGTATTCCCATGCAGCAACATAACGGAAGTTCTCATCGTCACGTTTCGCTTCCCCTTCCTCCGTTTGGCTTTCTATACGGAAGTGTCCCCCGCATGATTCCCGGCGGTGCAGCGCATCATCTACCATCAGCTCACCCAATTCCAGGAAATCGGCGACCCTTCCCGCCTTTTCCAATGACTGGTTCAATTCTTCGTTCTCACCCAGTACAGTCACATCTTCCCAGAATTCCTTGCGCAATTCCTGGATCATTCCCTTCGCTTTTGCCAGTCCTTCTTCGGTACGTGCCATGCCGCAGTATTCCCACATGATGTGGCCCAGTTTTTTGTGGATATCGTCCACTGTTTTGCTGCCTTTCAACGACAGTAACCGGTGTACACGGTCTTCCACTTCTTTCCGGGTCTTTTCAAAACTGGGGTGTTTTTCATCCACCGGGTCAAACCCTAAACCGGCCAGGTAATCACCCACCGTATAAGGAATCACAAAATAGCCATCGGCAAGTCCCTGCATCAGGGCCGAGGCACCTAAACGGTTCGCTCCATGGTCAGAGAAATTACATTCGCCAAGCGCGTATAATCCCGGCACCGTGGTCATCAGGTTATAGTCCACCCATACACCGCCCATGGTATAGTGCACGGCAGGATAAATGCGCATGGGTTGTTTATACGGATTCTCGTCCGTAATCTGGTAATACATATCAAAGAGGTTGCCGTACTTGGCCCGTACAGTATCCTCACCCATGCGGTTGATGGCATCTTTAAAATCAAGGAAAACGGCAATGCCCGACGCACCTACGCCGCGCCCCTCGTCCACTACCTCCTTCGCATTCCTTGATGCCACGTCGCGGGGCACCAGGTTTCCGAATGAAGGGTACTTGCGTTCCAGGTAATAATCCCGGTCTTCTTCCTTAATATCGGAGATTTTCAGCTCTCCTTTGCGCAGTTTCTGCGCAAGCTCCACTGTTTTCGGTACCCACACCCGGCCGTCATTCCGCAGCGACTCGGACATCAGTGTCAGCTTCGACTGGTGGTCGCCGGTAACCGGAATACAGGTAGGGTGAATCTGCGTATAGCAGGGGTTGGCAAAAAATGCACCCCGTTTATGCGCCCGCCATGCCGCGGTGACATTACAGCCCATGGCATTGGTCGATAGGTAGAACACGTTGCCGTACCCGCCGGTGCATAGCAATACCGCATGGCCCGCGTGCGTTTCAATGGCACCCGTCACCATGTTCCGGGTAACGATACCACGCGCATGGCCGTCAATCGTAACCAGGTCCAGCATCTCATGCCGGTTGTATGCTTCTACTTTCCCTTTGCTGATCTGCCGGTTAAGTGCTGAATAAGCACCTAGTAAAAGTTGCTGTCCCGTTTGGCCACGGGCATAAAACGTACGGGAAACCTGCGCACCGCCAAATGAACGATTATCGAGCAGGCCGCCATATTCGCGTGCGAACGGCACGCCCTGTGCCACGCACTGATCAATGATATTAACGGAAACTTCCGCAAGGCGATAAACATTGGCCTCGCGCGAACGGTAGTCACCGCCCTTAACCGTATCATAGAATAAACGGAAAACGCTGTCCCCGTCATTCTGGTAATTTTTTGCCGCGTTTATACCGCCCTGGGCAGCAATGGAATGTGCCCGGCGGGGGCTATCCTGGTAGCAAAATGATTTTACATTGTAGCCCAGCTCAGCTAATGAGGCTGCAGCCGAGGCACCTGCCAGCCCGGTTCCTACCACGATAATGGTATATTTCCGCTTATTGGCAGGGTTTACCAGTTTAAGATTAAACTTATGTTTTGACCATTTTTCGGCCAGTGGCCCTGCTGGTGCTTTGGAATTCAACATAACAGATTCTTTATTAAGAAGGCCTTTTGGGCACGGTAATTAGCTTATTTTAAAAAATAGAAGTACAGCGGCATAGCTGCGAAAGCAATCGGAATAACCACGCCGAAAATCCAGATACCCAGGAAACGGATAATAGGGATGTATTTCCGGTTGTCAAATCCCAGCGTTTGGAATGCGCTTTTAAAGCCGTGGATCAGGTGAAATGATAAAGCGGCCATACCCAGCACGTAAAACGCAACCAGGTACCATTCCTTGAATGCAAATGCCACCTGCTTGTAGAGGTCTTTGGCCTTGATGACTTCCACTTCGTTATCCACGTAACTTACGTATTCCGTGAATTCACCTGCTACCAACTCGGTCACCGTGGTCTGATTTGTTTTTAAATCGGTGCGGTATTCCACATAGGGTACACTGTCGTTATGGTATTTCCACCAGAAATTACTCATGTGCGTTACAATGAATACCAGCAGCACCGTGCCTAAAATGCCCATGTTCCGGGAACTCCACGCACTGTTTTCCGATCCGCGGTAAACCGCATAGCCAACCGGCCGCGCCTTCCGGTTATGGATGGTCACCACCAATGCGTATATCGCGTGTACCACGATCGACGTATACAGAAGATAAGAGATGATCTTAATCGGCGTGAAATGGGTCATAAAATACGCATAATCATTGAACGCCTTGCCCTGGTCATTATAGAACAGCTGTAGGTTGCCAATGAGGTGCACCACTAAAAAACTACACAGAAACAACCCGGTCAAACTCATGATCAGTTTCTTCCCCAACGAAGAAGACAACACCTGTTTAGATTTACTCATTCTCCTTGAAATATTAATTTTGGTAAGCAAAACTACCAATAGATTTAATATCGGTGAAACCAAACCAAAAAAATCAGTAATTTAGAACTGTTCTAAGTTTAATATACCCAAAAAAAAGCGCCAGGTTGTTAAACCTGGCGCAGTAATTATTAACGTAGCCGGATGGATTAGAACAGGCGATAACCTACTCCAACCGTCCAAAGATTTACTTTTTGCGGGGCGTTGTCATTTTTGCTCAGTTCGCTTAAGCCATGCTCATAACGAACATCCGCCCGGAAATTGCTGATGTCCAGTCCAAGTCCGCCCGTTACCGCCCAAGCCTGGTTTTTATACTCGCTGAATTTTGGAACCTGGCGTAAAGATTCGCCAATATTCTTATCTACAACAAACGAAACAACGGGACCGGCAACAATGCGTAATCCCGCGGGTCCAAATCCAATCCGCGTGCCCAGTAGCAGGGGTAAATCCAACGAAGTAAAAGTCACTTTACCTTTTTTATCTTCTTCAATCAATTTGGCTTCCGAGCTTTTGCCGGTTACGTACAGTTCGGGTTGGAAATGGATTCCCGCACCGCCGATCCGTGCCCATACCCCGGCCTGGTATCCCGTACGGGTGCTGGCATCCAGCCATCCGCCATCTTCCGACTTCAGGTTGGAAAAGTTAAGTCCTGCTTTAACACCGAACTGGAATGTCGGCAGCAGCTGTGCATTGGCTACAAAAACCGTTGCAGTAAAAAGACAGAGTAGAATAAAATACTTCTTCATAATAATCCCATTTAGTTTTTTAATGTAATTGTATGGTACCTGATGTTTACTTTCCAAGGGTCCGCAAAATTCAAGCCGAAAATGTAAACCCTACTAAACTTTTGCCTGCATTACGGGATTTTATATTTTTGTAGAAATCAAACGACATGGCAGCATTTAAAATGAGCCCCGAAGAATGGGAAATACTGAAGTTGAAGTTTACAAGGAAATACAATCACCTGACCGAAGAGGACCTGCAATTTCAGGCGGGGCAGGAGGACGAACTGATCGGCAGGCTTGCCCAGCGGGTGCGTCGCAACCGGGATTATATCCGGTACACGCTCAGTAAAGGGCTGGTCGACCTGGAAAGTAACCGGCTCTAAGCAAATGGAAGAGATCTCCTGGGCCGATTTCGAAAAAGTGGAGCTTCGTGTAGGTACCATTATCGCCGTTTCCGCCTTTCCCAAAGCAAAAAAACCAGCCTACCAGCTGAAAATTGATTTCGGCAGTGAACTGGGAGTCCGGCAGAGCAGCGCACAGATCACTGCGCATTACCAGCCGGAAGCCCTCATCGGCAAACAGGTTATTGCCGTTGTTAATTTCCCCAGAAAACAGATTGCCAATTTCATGTCGGAGTGTCTGGTTACTGGCTTTGCAGATGAACAGGGAGACATTGTGCTCAGTACCGTGGAGCGAAAGGTGCCTAATGGAGCCAGGTTAATCTGAATAATGGACTGCCAGTTAATATCCGACGAATGAAATACATCAATTTTGAAGATGCCGAGGATGCTGTTTCTGATGAATATTTCATGAAACTAGCCCTTAAGGAGGCCCAACAGGCACTTGCACAGGATGAAGTTCCGATCGGTGCGGTGATTACCTATAATGGCCGGATCATCGGCAAAGGACATAACCTTACCGAGCGGCTGGGCGATGTAACTGCCCACGCGGAAATGCAGGCCTTTACCGCCGCCGCCCATTACATTGGCGGCAAATACCTTCAGGGCTGTACACTGTATGTCACCGTTGAACCGTGTGTCATGTGCGCAGGTGCTGCCTACTGGACGCAGATCTCCCGGATCGTGTTCGGGGCACTCGATGAAAAACGGGGATTTTCCGGATTTGGAGATGCCATACTGCACCCCAAAACAACCATTGTCGGCGGTGTTTTGGCCAATGAATGTGCCGAACTGGTCACGTCATTTTTCCGTAATAAACGGTTGAAGTAGCGGGCGGCTGCGTTATCCAAAACAAAATGCCCGTTATTTTCGTTATATTTGTCTATCACTTACTCAATAATTATTAACTTTTAAAACTATATATATTATGGCTTTTGAATTACCGGCGCTACCTTACGCCACAGATGCATTGGAACCCCATATCGATAAGGAAACCATGGAAATCCACCACGGTAAACACCATCAAGCTTACGTGGATAATCTCAATAAGGCCATTGCCGGCACCGACGCGGAAAACAGCTCCATAGAGGAAATCAGCAAGAACATTTCCAAATACTCAGCTGCGGTACGCAATAACGGCGGCGGGCATTTTAACCACTCGTTATTCTGGACCATCCTGTCGCCAAACGGCGGCGGTGCACCCTCAGGCGAACTGGCAACAGCGATTAACGAAGCCTTCGGTTCGTTTGATGAACTGAAAAAACAACTTCAGGCTGCCGGTGCCACGCGTTTCGGTTCAGGCTGGGCCTGGCTGATCGTGGATGGCAACGGAAAATTACAGGTCACATCAACGGCAAATCAGGATAATCCGCTGTTCGATATCGCAGAAGTAAAAGGAACACCGATTCTGGGCATTGACGTATGGGAACACGCTTATTACCTGAAGTACCAGAATAAACGGCCGGCCTACCTCGATGCGGTTTTTAACGTGATCGACTGGAATGCAGTAGCCAAGCGTTATGCTGACGCGAAATAAAGGCTGAGCGCCTTAAAATATCACAACGGACAGCGGCTATGCCATCGGCATATTAGCCGCTGTTTGTTTTTACTGCGGTGGTGGTTCGGCTAAAGGCAAGGGTTTTTAACCTGCCGGATTGGTGAAACACCGGGTGTTGGCCCCGCAATTGATTCATATTCAAGGACACCCCGACCAAATGGACAGACGGATAAATTGCAGAGTCCGCCGGCTTTTGGTACCTTTGTATTGTCTTACCCAAAAGATTATACCATGTTAAAAGGTTTTTTCCATGTCCCCGAACCCGTAAATGAACCCATACTTTCCTACGCGCCCGGATCCCGGGAGCGGAAGCTGCTGCAGCAGGCACTGCAAACGGCCATGGCGCAGGAAGCGGATATTCCGATGTATATCGGTGGCCGGGAAGTCCGTACGGATGACCGGGTTTCCCTTCATCCGCCGCACCGCCATAAACACGTGCTGGGTCATTACCACCGGGGAAGCCGGGAGCACATCACGCAGGCGATCGACGCGGCGCTGGCAGCCAAAAGCCGTTGGGAAAACCTTCCATGGGAACAGAGGGCCGCTGTATTTTTAAAGGCGGCCGATCTCATTGCCGGTCCGTACCGCTATAAGCTGAATGCAGCAACTATGCTGGGCCAATCCAAAAATGCGTTTCAGGCCGAAATCGACTCCGCCTGCGAAATCGTAGATTTCCTGCGGTTCAACGTAAAGTACATGACCGAGATCTACGCACAGCAACCTCCTATTTCGCCGCGGGGTACCTGGAACCGGCTCGAGCAACGGCCGCTGGAGGGGTTCGTATTCGCCCTCACGCCGTTTAATTTCACGGCCATTGCGGGCAACCTGCCCACCTCAGCCGCATTGATGGGCAATGTGGTGGTTTGGAAACCGGCCGATACACAGATTTATTCAGCCAATGTACTGATGGAGGTTTTCCGGGAAGCCGGAGTACCCGATGGCGTGATCAACCTCATTTATGTCGATGGTCCCACGGCTGGCGACGTTATCTTCCAGCATCCCGATTTTGCGGGCATACACTTTACCGGTTCCACCGGCGTGTTCCAGACCATATGGAAAACAATCGGGGAAAACATTCAGCGCTATCGGTCGTATCCGCGGATTGTGGGCGAGACCGGCGGCAAGGATTTTATTGTCGTACACCGTTCTGCGGATCCAAAGGCAGCCGCCACGGCCATTGTACGGGGTGCCTTTGAATACCAGGGACAGAAATGCTCCGCCGCATCAAGGGTATATCTTCCCCAATCGCTGTGGCCGCAGCTCCGGGAATTGATGGTCAACGATATCCGGTCATTTAACATCGGCCCGGTAGAGGACTTTTCCAATTTTATCAACGCGGTAATCGATGAAAAATCGTTCGATAAACTCGCTGCTTACCTTGACCGGGCAAAACAGGATACAGATGCGGAAATTATTGTCGGGGGCACTTACGACAAACAGGAGGGGTATTATATACAGCCTACCGTGATCGTGGCTAAACGTCCGGATTACGTCACCATGTGCGAAGAATTGTTCGGCCCGGTACTGACTGTTTACGTCTATGACGACGCGGATTGGGAAAACACATTGCAATTAATCGACCAGACGTCCATTTATGCCCTGACGGGAGCCGTCATCGCGCAGGACCGCTATGCGATCGACCAGGCTGCCCACGCACTGCGTCATGCAGCCGGAAATTTCTACATCAACGACAAGTGTACCGGAGCTGTTGTGGGGCAGCAGCCTTTCGGGGGTGCGAGGGGGTCAGGAACCAACGACAAAGCGGGCTCCATGATCAACCTCCTGCGCTGGGTTTCTCCGCGTACGATTAAAGAGACATTTGATCCGCCAACGGATTACCGATACCCGTTCATGGAAAAGGAGTAACCCGATACCTGCCTGCAATACCATTATTTATTTATGAAGAAACCCCGCCGGTCCGGCGGGGTTTCATATTAAAATGAATTCCCGGCTTTTGGCCCCCCGGGAACTCAGGCAAACGCATAGGGGATGCTATTTGTAGGCAAATACTTCGCCCAGTCCCTCCATATCCGTAAACGTGATGTTTAAGTCAACAAGTTTACCGGTTGCAATGTCAATGACCATACCATGCACAGCCAGGTCATCCCGTTCCTTCCACGCATTCTGGATAATGCTGGTGGTGCACAGGTTGAACACCTGCTCAGCCACATTGAGTTCAATCAGGCGGTTTACTTTATCCTCGTGCTCGCCAATGCCGTCAATTTCCTCACGGTGCAGCCGGTAAACATCTTTAATGTGGCAAATCCAGTTATCAATTACACCAAATTGACTGCGGCTTAACGAAGCTGCCACCCCGCCACAGCCGTAATGACCTGCCACAATCACATGCTTTACCTTGAGCACATTCACCGCATAGTCAAGCACGCTTAGCATGTTCATGTCGGAATGCACCACCATGTTGGCGATGTTGCGGTGCACAAAAACCTCTCCGGGCAGCGTATTCGTAATCAGGTTGGCCGGTACACGGCTGTCGGCACAGCCAATCCATAAAATCTCAGGATTCTGCCCCTTGGCCAGCTGCTGGAGCTTTCCTGTCTTATCCTCCTGTACTTCCTTGATCCATATTTCGTTACCGGCTAATATCTTTTCAAAACTTGCTTTTAGTACGGGATTATTTAATTGTTTCTTTAACATATAGTATTGATTACAATGATTATTAAAATGATTGCTCCGGGGTTTTATACCCGAAGATTTAATACACCTTCGCTGAACTATTCTTCTTCCTGTTTGATCCGTTCTTTTTTAGGAACATTATTCTTGAGGATGGTCTGTGTAAAACGCTTGATATTCGGCACATTTTTCTTGTTTACGATGCCTACCAGTTCAATTGTTTTCCCCTTGCTTACGGCGTTCTGTTCGAAATCCTTAATGACTTCGATGACATCCTTGTCGATGAAACGGCTCTGTGAACCGTCAATAATGATCTCGTTGATCCGTTTCGGGAGACCGTAAAGCGACTTCTGTATCGACGCCTTGTTCAGAAACGATACTTCCTCTGCCAGTGTGATCGTGATTTTCGCACCATGGTCATTGACATCAATATCGTATTCAAATGCATTCGACAGGTTGTTTTTAAGGATGTAAAATATACCAACTACCAGTCCAATGGCTACTCCGGTTAGCAGGTCGGTGAAAACAACAGCTAATATAGTCACAATAAATGGAATAAACTGATCCAATCCTTTATGCCACATCTGCTTGAAGATCGAACCCTTGGCCAGCTTATATCCGGTGTGCAGCAGGATAGCTGCCAGACACGATAACGGAATCAGGTTAATGACGGTCGGGATGGCCAGTACGGCGATGAGCAGCCAGACACTGTGTAGAATCGCACTCTGCCGCGAGCGCCCTCCGGCATTGACATTGGCTGAGGAACGGACGATAACGGCTGTCATCGGCATACCGCCCAGCAGGCCGCTGGTCATGTTGCCGATGCCCTGGGCCACTAACTCACGGTTTGTCGGTGATACCCGCTTGAACGGATCGATCTTGTCGACCGCCTCCAGGCTCAGCAGGGTTTCCAGGCTGGCGATGACTGCAATTGTGAAACCGATAATCCAGACGTCCTTATTGAAGAGCTGTGAAAAATCAGGGAATGTGAACAAGCCGAGGAATTCATTGAATGAATTCACGATGGGAACAGCCACCATGTGTTCGTTTCCCACGTCCAAAGCCGTACCGGTAAAGGCCTGGCCAAGCACCACACCCATCACTACGACGAGCAGCGGCGCAGGCACCACATTAAGTTTCTTGATTCTCGGCCAGAAGATCAGGATGGCCAAGGATACCGCACAGATAATCAGTACGCCGGGGTGAATGGCTCCCATGGCTTTCTCCAGCGCCGAAAATGTATTTTCCTGATTGAGCTGGATAAAACTCTCCTCGCCGAAGAAACTGGAATCGTATCCCACGGCATAAGGAATCTGCTTGAGAATAATCGTAATACCAATGGCAGCCAGCATACCGATAATGACAGAAGATGGAAAAAAATTGCCAATCATTCCGGCCTTCACTATCCCCAGAACAAACTGCATTGCTCCTGCAATAAGGACAGCAAGTAAAAAGGTCTCGTATGCACCCAGTTGCTGGATTGCCCCGAGTACAATGACGGTCAATCCCGCCGCCGGACCGCTCACGCTTAATTGCGAACCGCTAAGCGAAGCGACCACGATACCACCAATAATCCCCGTTAAAATGCCGGCGAATAAGGGTGCGCCAGAAGCCAGTGCAATACCCAAACATAAGGGCAGTGCCACTAAAAACACCACGATACTGGCCGGTAAATCGTATTTTAAGTCCCGCTTTGATAATTTTAAAAACGCGGACGCACGTGTACCTAACATAATAAATAAATCTAATTGTTAAATGAATTTTACAATTCCCTGCCGCACAGTACCTGCCTATAGCGGTATCATCCGGCATCGATTTTCAGGCTGTTAAGCCCGGAAATCCGTTCAGCGTAAAAAATTTAACAATTCGGGGGAGGGGTGGGTACGGCCGGATAAAATGCACGGATGTGCCGTTTATCGTCTGCAATAAAATTGGTACTGTTCAGGTAGTGCAACGGAAGGTCGGAATGTGAAAAGATCAGGTCCTTTGCGTAGAATTTGGAAAACAGGTCCTTTGCCTGGTCACCTATGCCGCCTTTGCCGTTGTTGTTTTCAATCTCCAGCTGCAACACCACTTGCAGCAACGCCTGGCGATCAAAACCGTGGACAAAAATAGGAGCAGAGGAAATGACCATCTTCGTAAAGAAGATGGCAAAAAACAATTTAGCGTATATTTTCCTTTTTATCCCCGTTGACATTTCCCAACAAGTTATGTAACTTTCGTCGCCAATAATACAAAAATATTAAAAAACACGTTCCATACTGTTTCTTTGTGTAAATTGTTACAAAAACATGACCCATATGCGCCGTAATTATATCCTGTTACTGCTGCTATTGGCGGTACAGCTTTCCCCGCTATATGCGCAGCAGCCGAAATGGCAAGCCGTGGGCGATAAAATCAAATCGCCCTGGGCGGCACAGGTGGACCCTGGGAACCCCCTGCCGGAATACCCGCGTCCCCAGCTGGTCCGCGCACATTGGCAAAGCCTCAATGGACTTTGGGATTATCAGATCAGTCCCGGTAAGCTGGACAGCCGGCCGTCATCGTACACCGGGCAGATACTGGTGCCTTATCCGGTCGAATCCGCCCTGTCCGGCGTAGGTAAACCGGTAGGTAAAACACAGACACTTTGGTACCGCACCGCCGTTACAGTGAATAAGGAGATCCGGAACCAGCGGGTTTTGCTGCATTTCGGTGCGGTGGACTGGCGCTGTGAGGTCTATGTCAACGGACAAAAAGCCGGTGTCCATGAAGGGGGGTACGACCCGTTTTCTTTCGATATCACACCCCTGCTGAAAAAGGGGAATGCACCGCAGGAAATTGTGGTGGGTGTATGGGACCCAACGGATGAAGGGCCGCAACCCAATGGAAAACAGGTCGTAAAACCGAATGGCATATGGTATACACCGGTTACCGGTATCTGGCAAACGGTGTGGCTGGAAGGGGTGTCGGAAACCTATGTGGTGGCTACAAATCATACGCCTGACATTGACAAGGGGACAGTGCTGGTGCAGGCTGTGGTCGAATCGGCGCAGCCGGGCGACCAGGTCCGGGTCTCCGCCTGGAACGGCACGGAGAAAATAGCGGAGGAAACTGTGCCTGCAGGCAGCGATGCGTTGCTGTCCATCGCCAATGCCCGGCACTGGTCGCCCGCCGATCCTTTCCTGTACGACCTGAAGGTCGCGCTGATCCGCGGCAAAAAGCCAATAGATGAAACTTCGGGCTATTTTGCCATGCGGAAAATCTCCATGGGCAAAGATGCCAACGGCATCCAGCGTATACTGCTCAATAATGAATTCCTCTTCCAGTATGGCCCGCTCGATCAGGGCTGGTGGCCGGACGGGTTATATACTGCGCCGACGGACGAAGCGCTGCTGTTCGACATCAAAAAGACCAAGGCAATGGGATTTAACATGATCCGGAAGCACATCAAGGTGGAACCCGCCCGGTGGTATTACCATTGTGACCGCGAGGGTTTGCTTGTATGGCAGGATATGCCGAGTGGCGACCTGGGCGGCAACCACTGGGATATGCGGCCTGGCCTGACATCCGGACGACAGTACGATAAGGAACGTACCCCCGAATCTGAAGCCATTTACCGAAAGGAATGGACAGCGATTATGGATGCGCTTTATAATTTCCCCTGCATTGTGGTATGGGTGCCTTTTAATGAGGCATGGGGGCAGTTTAAAACCCGGGACATCACGGCATGGACCATGGCACACGATCCTTCGCGGCTGGTCAACAGCGCCAGCGGAGGGAATTTTTTCGGCGTGGGTCACGTGCTGGATGTCCACAATTATCCTGATGCCGTGATGCCCCGGCCGGAGCTGTTCGGTGCCAATCAGGCACTGGTGCTGGGCGAATTCGGTGGACTGGGACTGCCTATCACCGGCCATACCTGGCAACAGCAGGACAATTGGGGGTACCAGAGTTTCAAAAATGCCGATGAACTTCAAAAACGTTATCAGGGACTGGTGAATGACCTGGTCCGGCTGATTCCATTGGGCCTCTCCGCTGCCGTGTATACCCAAACCACCGATGTCGAGATCGAAACCAACGGGCTCATGACTTACGACAGGGCGGTGGTCAAAATGCCGGCAACGGTATTGCATGACTTACATCAGTTGCTTTATCAGCAGGATCCGGATTAAAAGACCTTCAGCTGTTATCGATACCGTTTGTTTTAAATGTTAGTTTCAGTATAGTTTAACCCCATGAGTGATCAAACCCAATTTATAACGCGAATTACCACCTCCTACCACCCGAAGGGTGCTGCTATTTTTCTCGGTGCGGGAATCCTGGATGGCCGGGTTGTTGCCGATGCCAAAGTAAACCTGGCGTTAAAAATGATGAACCGGCATGGGCTCATTGCCGGTGCCACCGGAACGGGGAAAACCCGTACACTTCAACTGATTGCCGAGCAGCTCTCGGATGCCGGTGTGCCAGTATTCATGCTGGATGTGAAGGGTGACCTGTCCGGGCTGCATCAGCCGGGCGCATCGAATCCCGCGCTGGTCGAGCGGGGGGAAGCATTAAAATGGCCCTTCGTACCTGCCGGCTTCCCGGTTGAATTATTTTCCCTGTCGGGAGAGACAGGCAACCCGATGCGCATCACCGTGACAGATTTCGGTCCGGTAATGCTGGGCCGGATCCTGCAGCTTAACGATACGCAGACCGGTGTGCTGGCCGCACTTTTTAAATATGCCGAAGATGAGCAGATGCCTTTGGTGGATTTTGCGGATTTAAAGAAACTACTGGCCTATCTTTCAGACGGGCCGGGGGCCGAAGCGATTAAAGCGACCTACGGCCGCATCAGTGGCAGCACTTCCGGTGCCATTCTACGGAAAATAGTTGCGCTTGAACAACAGGGCGTTGCCCATATTTTCGGCGAAAAGCAATTTGATGTCCAGGACTTGTTTGAGCGTGTCGACGGAAAAGGTGTCATCAGCCTGCTGAATATTTCGGATATTCAGCACCAGCCGATTCTGTTCTCGACGTTTTTGCTGAGTCTTTTAGCGCAGCTGTTCAGGAACCTTCCGGAAGTAGGCGACCTGGATAAGCCCAAGCTCGTGTTTTTCTTTGATGAGGCCCACCTGCTGTTCAAAGACGCACCCAAGCCGTTCCTCTCGCAGGTTGAGCAGATTGTCCGCCTGATCCGCTCCAAGGGGGTGGGTGTATTCTTCTGTACCCAGGCACCGACGGATATCCCCGAAACGGTACTGGGCCAGCTGGGAAACCGGGTGCAGCATGCGCTACGGGCGTTTACACCAAACGATGCCGAAGCACTCCGCAAGACGGTACGTACTTATCCCCATTCCGATTTTTACGAAATAGACCGTGCGCTTACCTCCCTGGGAACGGGACAGGCGCTGATTACGGTACTCAACGAAAAAGGAATTCCCACCGAAGTAGTGGCCACGCACCTGATCCCGCCCCGCGCTGTGATGGGGCCCCTGGAAGGGACTGCCTACCAGCAGCTGGTTAATGCTTCGCCTTTTTATGCCAAATATCATGAAACGGTAAACCGGCGCAGTGCCAGCGAGATGCTGGATGAGCGGGAGGGAGCCCGGGAAGCGGAAGAGGTCCGGGAGGGAAACACAGGCACAAAACCAACGGCCCGGCGGGGAAGTACCCGGCAAACCCCGATGGAAGCCGCGACCAAAGCGGCCTCGGCAACCCTGGCCCGCGAAGGGGTAAAGCTGCTCGGCAGGATTGCAAACGGCATATTGGCCGCCATGTTCCGCCGCAAGCGGTAACAGAAGGGGTACATTGCCGCTAAAAGCGGGGTTTTAACGGGTTGCAGCGTGATTTATTCCCGTTGGTTTTTATCCTGCGATTATCGTTTGCATATCGAAGCAACTTTGCCTAAGTTTGGCAACAATCGATGGAAAATTCCGTTTATTGCTTTAAAAACATACATTAGTTAAACATGAGTAAACCGACATTATTGATTCTTGCCGCCGGAATGGCGAGCCGTTATGGGAGCATGAAACAGACTGATGCCTTTGGCCCCAATGGAGAGACCATTATCGACTACTCCATTTACGATGCTATACGCGCCGGTTTCGGCAAAATCAGTTTTATTATCCGCCGGGAATTTGAGGAAAAGTTCCGTGATATTTTTGAGCCGAAACTGAACGGCCGGATCGCCACTGATTACGTGTTTCAGGATTTTGACCTTACGCCTTTTGGCATCGATAAGGAAATCGAACGGGCTAAACCCTGGGGTACTGCCCACGCAGTACTTTCCGCACGTAACCAGATCAACGAGCCTTTCTGCGTGATCAATGCCGATGATTTTTATGGCTACGAAGCATTCGAAAAAATGTCGAAATTCCTGACAGCCGGCGTAAAAGATGATACCTTTTCCCTGATGGGATACCAGATAGATAAGACACTTTCAGACTATGGTTCGGTGTCCAGGGGGGTCTGCCAGGTGGACGATGAGGGCAACATGACCGGTATTGATGAGCGCATCAAGGTCTATTTTAAAGACGTGGACGGACAGAAGCGGATCTTTTACGAGGAAGATGGCAAGGAAACCGAATTACCGCGGAGCAGCCGTGTATCCATGAACTTCTGGGGATTCACGCCGGCGGTTTTCGCGGAAACCGAGGCCCTGTTCAAAGATTTTGTAGCTGCAAATGAACACAACCCCAAGGCAGAGTTCTTCATTCCATTGGTAGCTGACGCGCTTATTAAAAGCGGTAAAGCACGGTTTAAGGTACTGCCCACCTCGGAAAAATGGTTTGGTGTAACCTATCAGGAGGATAAACCCATTGTACAGGAAAGCATTGCCCGGCTGGTCCGGGACGGTGTTTATCCTGAAAAGCTTTTTTAACGCTAAAGCAAAAAGCCCCGCAGATCATTTCTGCGGGGCTTGTTTTTATCAGTTCGTCCGACTATTTTTTATCGTCGTCCTTCACTTCTTCATATTCCACATCGGTCACATCATCCGTGCCACCGCCTGCCTGCTGTCCGGCACCGGCATCACCGGCTGGCTGTCCGGAAGCTGCTGCGTCCTGTGACGCCTTGTACAATTCTTCCGAAGCCGCATTCCAGGCATTTTGCAGTGCAGCCTGCGCTGTTTCAATCGCAGCGAAGTCTTTGGCGGCATGCGCATCCTTCAATTTTTTCAGCTCTTCTTCGATCGGTGCTTTTTTGTCGGCACTGATCTTGTCGCCGTATTCCTTCAGTTGCTTTTCGGTGGAGAAAACCAGCGCATCCGCTGCATTCAGCAGGTCGATTTCCTCTTTCGCCTTTTTGTCGGATTCGGCATTGGCTTCTGCTTCCTGCTTCATTTTCTTGATCTCGTCGTCCGACAGGCCGGAAGAAGCTTCAATACGGATCTTCTGTTCCTTGCCGGTAGCTTTATCCTTGGCCGATACATGCAGAATACCATTGGCATCGATATCAAACGTTACTTCGATCTGTGGTATGCCGCGCGGTGCGGGTGGAATACCGTCCAGGTGGAACCTGCCGATGGTGCGGTTTTGCGCGGCCATCGGACGCTCGCCCTGCAGAATGTGGATTTCCACTGAAGGCTGGTTGTCAGACGCGGTGGAGAACACTTCCGATTTTTTCGTCGGAATCGTGGTGTTCGATTCAATCAGTTTGGTCATTACACCGCCCATGGTTTCAATACCCAATGACAGTGGGGTAACGTCCAGGAGCAATACGTCCTTCACCTCTCCGGTCAATACCCCGCCCTGGATAGCGGCGCCGAGCGCAACTACCTCGTCCGGGTTTACACCCTTTGACGGATCTTTGCCAAAGAATTTTTTTACGGCATCCTGTATGGCCGGAATACGGGTGGAACCACCCACCAGAATAATCTCATCGATATCGGCGGGAGAGTAGCCTGCATTTTTCAATGCGGATTTACAGGGATCAATGGTACGTTTGATCAACCCGTCCGCCAGCTGTTCAAATTTCGCACGGCTTAATGTGCGCACCAGGTGTTTGGGCCCGGTTTGGTCGGCCGTGATGTACGGCAGGTTAATTTCCGTGGAAGAGGAACTTGACAGTTCGATTTTGGCCTTCTCAGCAGCTTCTTTCAACCGTTGCAGCGCCATCGCGTCTTTGCTGAGGTCGAAATCGTTGTTTTCGCTTTTAAATTCGTCGATCAGCCAGTCGATGATAACCTGATCAAAGTCGTCACCACCCAGGTGCGTATCGCCATCCGTGGATTTTACTTCAAATACCCCATCGCCCAACTCCAGCACGGAAACGTCGTGGGTACCGCCACCGCAGTCAAACACGACAATTTTCATGTCTTTATTGGCCTTGTCCAATCCATAAGCCAGTGCAGCGGCCGTAGGTTCGTTAATGATGCGCTTTACGGTCAAGCCTGCAATTTCACCGGCTTCTTTGGTTGCTTGCCGCTGGGCGTCGTTAAAGTAAGCCGGCACGGTAATCACGGCTTCAGTTACTTCCTGGCCCAGAAAATCCTCAGCGGTTTTTTTCATCTTCTGCAGAATCATCGCAGAAATTTCCTGAGGCGTATATTTGCGGTCGTCAATTTCCACCCGGGGGGTGTTGTTGTCGCCCTTAACAAGGGTGTACGGTACGCGGTTAGCCTCTTTGCTGGCCTCATCGTAGGTAGTTCCCATAAACCGTTTGATGGAATATACGGTCTTTTTGGGGTTAGTAATGGCTTGACGTTTGGCAGGATCTCCCACTTTGCGCTCGCCATTCTCCACGAAAGCCACAATAGACGGTGTTGTGCGCTTTCCTTCGTTGTTCGTGATCACTACCGGCTCGTTGCCTTCCATCACGGCTACGCAGGAGTTGGTAGTCCCTAAGTCGATTCCAATAATTTTTGACATATCTTAATTTTCCTTTTATACGTTGATGAACAAAATTTTACCTTTTAATGTGTATCAATGGCTGTGCCAATCCCTGTACCGTGCCAATTATTTGCAGTTTAACGTATAAAGTACAGGTCGGGTTACAGAATCCTGACATTGTGTCATTTTTTGCAGCATGGAATGCTGCGTAATCTGCTATATTGTACCCGACCGACATTGCAGTCGTCTTGCGGCCTGCGTTGACTATCGTTCGAGACTGGTTCGAGGCTTCTTCGGGGATCCCTCGAACGTCTTCGGAACGCAACGGATTGCATGCCGAGCAGCCCCGAAGCGGAGTCGAACAGGGGTCGAACGAGTCTCGAAGAAGCCTCGAACCAGTCTCGAAGAACAGTCGAAGCGCACTCGAACACCTCCCGGATATACGACGGATAGGAAGCGACCGGAATGTGGAAAACAACTGAGACCGCTGGTTGGATTGCTGCTTTTTCCGTATAATTGATGTTCATTAGTAAACTCGCCCATGCACATCGAACAATTGCGTGATTACTGCCTCCGGAAGCCCGGGGTTACGGAGGGTTGTCCATTCGGACCGGATACCCTGGTGTTTAAGGTGACGGGAAAAATCTTCCTCCTGACCGGGATGGATAGCCAGCCCCTGTCGTTTAACGTAAAATGCGATCCGGCGTATGCGCTGGAACTGCGCGAACAGCATCCGCATTCGGTGTCAGGCGCCTATCACATGAATAAAAAGCACTGGAACACCGTTGTGTGTAACGGTGAGCTGGATGACCGGACATTAGCCCGGTTTATTGACCATAGCTACGACCTGGTGGTGGCCGGGCTGCCCCGGAAAGACCGGGAGATGCTGCGTTAGCTGCTGCACCAGTTTTGACATTGGCAAGACCGGCCGCTCATCGGCAATGCGTATTTTTGCAGCGCAGCAAATAGCACATTGTTATGGATTTTACCGCTTACCTGTCCGAGTTCGGACGCATCCTGAATAACCCCAAGCCACCGGCACCTTATGATCGTCCCGAGTACCTTGATTATACGCGGCTCAACTGGTCGAGGATGAACCGTTGGCTAAAGAAAGGGCAGCTGGATCCAGCGTTTGTTGACGCGGTAACGCGTATTTCCCATCCACAGCAATGGATCGTGATTACGGAACCCTGGTGTGGCGACGCGGCACATTCCCTGCCTTTCCTGCACCTCGCCAGTACGCATAACCCACTGATTTCAGTGACCTACGAGCTGCGCGATTCCGCGCCTTTCCGGATCAACGAATACCTTACCGCCGGGAGTAAATCCATTCCGAAACTGATCATCCGGAACAGCGCCGGCGAAGACCTGGCTACCTGGGGGCCACGGCCGGCCGCATGCCAGGAGGTGTATCAGCAGCTGCTGGCGACCGGTGCGGATTTCGAACGGGTGAAGACCGACCTGCAGCACTGGTACAATAACGATAAGGGAAAATCCCTGCAGGCCGAGCTAACTGTTATCCTCACGGACATCCTTCCACCCACCGCCTAACGCCTTATATAGCGCTACTTTGGCATTCAGCTGCTGCTGTTTTACAGCCACCAGGTCCAATTCACTGGTAAGTGCACTGCTTTGGGCAGTGATCACCTCCAGGTAGGTTGCGTAACCGCTCCGGAAGAGCAGGTTTGCATTTTTAACCCCCAAACGGGAAGTAGTTACCCGCTTTTCCGCAATTTCATACTGTTCATGTAACTTGTCTATCATGGCCAGTGCGTTGGTTACCTCGTTAACGGCATCGAGCACCACCTGCTGGAAACCAAGCTCCGCTTTATCACGCTCCAGCCTGGCGATTTCGTGCTGGGTTTTCAACCGCCGTCCACTGAATATCGGCTGCGTAACCCCGCCGATAATTCCGCCGAAGAGTGCACCCGGAATATTGAACCAGTTCTGCGGTAACATCGCATTCAGTCCGCCCGAAGCATTGATGGTCAATGCAGGGTAGCGGTAAGCCTGGGCTACCCCCACCTGTGCGTTGGCCGACCGGAGGGCCAGTTCGGCCTCCCGCACGTCGGGCCGGTTGGCTACCATAGACAGCGGAACACCTGACGCCAGGTTATCCTCGGTAACAAAATCATCCAGCCGGCCGGAGCGCACAACATCCCGCGGCATTCGTCCTGTCAGGGCCATCAGTGTATTTTCCTGTACGGTGACTTCCTGTTCCAACTGGGGGATTAATGAGGCGGCGACCAGCATCTGCGACTCTGTCTGCTGTACAGCCAGGGCAGTTACCTCTCCCGCATCGCGCTGCAATTTGACAATGTGTAACGTACTGTCGTTTAATTGCAGGTTGCGCCGCGCCACCTCCAGCTGCTCGTCCAGCATCAGCAGGTTGTAATAACCATCGGCAATGGCCGCAACGAGTGCGGTCTGCACGGCTTTCCGGGCCTCATAGGTTTGTAAGTATTCGGCCAGCGCGCTTTCCTTTTGCCGGCGTATTTTACCCCAGATGTCGAGCTCCCAGCTGACATTGATTTCGGAAGAATACTGCGACTGCAATCGATACAGGTTTTCGGGTGGCTCGCCCTCGCCGGGCCGTTCGTACCAGTTGGACGACGGATTGGAATAATAATCACGCGACCGCCACTGCTGATTGACACCGCCAAGCTGTGCCTCCACTTCGGGGAGGAAAGCCGCCCGCGACTGCCGAAGCGACTGGTTGGCGATCTCGATGTTTTTCAGCGCCGCCTGCATGTCATAATTATTGGCGATGGCGGTATCAATCAGTCCGACCAGGGTGCTGTCAGTAAAAAAGTCGCGCCAGGGGATATCGCCGATATGGGTGGTGTCGCTGTTCAGGCTATCGGCCTGCCGGTACGTATCCGGCAGATCCAGATCCGGTCGGACATAATCTTTCCCTACGTTGCACGACGCGACGAGCAGCGGAATAAAAAGCAACGCTAATCGGCTATATTGCATACTGGATTGTTTCATCTGTTCATTATTTTATTTTTCAATGGTCCGCCCCTCAGTCTTCGTCTTCCGTTTTCAGCCTGTTTTTAACCCGTTCGTCGAGGTGCTTGAATATCACATACAAGACGGGGATAATAAAAATACCCAGCGTAACGCCGGCCAGCATCCCGCCGGCCGTACCGAAACTGATGGAATGATTACCCTGGGCGGAAGGGCCGACGGTCCACATCAGCGGAATCAATCCGGCCACAAATGCCAGGGAGGTCATCAGGATCGGGCGCAGACGCATGCGCGCGCCTTCAATTGCCGACTCTAGAATGCTCAGTCCCGCCCGGCGTTGCTGCACAGCAAATTCCACAATAAGGATGGCATTCTTGGCCAGCAGGCCGATCAGCATGATGAGCCCGACCTGCACGTAAATGTTGTTTTCAAGTCCCACGAGGTTTACGGCGGCATAAACACCGATTAATCCCACGGGTACCGACAGTAAAATGGCCAGCGGCAGGATGTAACTTTCATACTGTGCCGCAAGGAGGAAATAGACAAACAGGATGCTGAGTGTGAAAATCAGCGTGGTCTGACTGCCCGATTGCCGTTCTTCCAGGCTCATTCCCGTCCATTCATAGCTGTAATTTGCCGGCAGGTGTTCGGCTGCCGCTTCTTCCATGGCGTCCATGGCCTCGCCGGTACTGTAACCTTCCGCAGGACTGGCGTTGATCGCAATGGCATTGTACAGGTTATAACGGTTTACGATTTCGGGCCCCATCACCTTATTCAGGGTGATCAGTGTGTTGGCCGGCACCATTTCCCCCTTGTCGTTGCGAACAAAGATGGACTTGAATGATTCCGGATTCTGGCGGTATTCGAAATCGGCCTGCATGTACAGCCGGTACTGCCGCCCGAACCGGTTAAAATCGCTCACCCGCACACGGCCGTAATACCCCTGGACGGTACGCATCAGGTCGTTGACATCCACGCCCAGGGCTTTTGCCTTCACGGGGTCAATGGCCAGTTCGTATTGGGGGAAGTTGGCGTTGAAGGTCGTGTAGGCGGATGCGATTTCCTTCCGGCCTTCCAGGATGGTGATGAACGAATCTGCTGCCAGCCCGAAATCATACATAGACCCGCCCATCCGGTCCTGCAGCACAAACTCCAGGCCGGAGAAATCACCGAATCCCTGTACGGTAGGTCTTGGGAATACGCTGAATGAGGCTTCGTTAATCTGTTCCAGGTCCTTGCGTATGGTATCCATAAAGGCGTTGATGTTCCGGATTTCGCCCCGCTCCTTTGTGGGCTTGAGGTTAATGTACCCCACAGCAAATGCGGAGCTGGCACTCGCGTCAATGGCGTTATAACCGGAAACCGTCGTCATTCCCTCAATTGCTTCGCGCTGCTGGAGAATGCTGTCGGCCTTGGCCAATGCGTCTGTTGTACGGGCGAGCGAGGCTCCCGGTGGCATGGCCATGGAATAGGTGATGAAGCTGTCATCTTCCGTAGGGATGAAGCTCGATGGTGTCCGGCCCATCACCCAGATGCCCAGTAGCGTGATGACTACCAATCCCGCGATGCTGAGTGCCTTCCGTTTGATCAGGAAATGCAATGACCCGATGTATTTGCTGGAAAAGGAATCGAAGGCTGTGTTGAATGCCGTGAAGAACCGGTCTTTAAGCCGGTTCACTCCCGATAATGCCTGTTTTTCCTGCGGGGCGTCGGGTGCCTGTTCATCCAGGTGCTTCGGCCGTTTGAGCAGCAGCGCGCAAAGTGCGGGCGTAAGGGTGAGGGCATTCAGTGCTGATATCAGGATGGCCGTGGCCAGCGTATAGGCAAACTGCTGGAAGAATATACCCGATGGCCCGCTCATGAAGCCCACAGGAAAGAATACCGCGGCCATGACCATGGTGATGGAAAGGATGGCACTGGTAATTTCGCCCATGGTCGACAGGGTGGCTTTCCGGGGGCCGAGGGTGGTCCGTTCCATTTTCTGGTGTACGGCTTCGACGACCACAATGGCGTCGTCGACCACAATCCCGATCGCAAGCACGAGGGCAAACATGGTCAGCACATTGATCGAAAACCCGAACAATTGCAGGAAAAAGAACGTACCGACGAGCGATACCGGTATCGCGATGGCGGGTATGAGCGTAGAACGGAGATCCTGCAGGAAAATAAATACAATGAGAAAGACCAGGATAAAGGCTTCAAAAATAGTGTGCTGTACCTGGCTGATCGACTCGTCAATCTGGTCGCGTACACTGTAGCTGATGTTGTAGTGGATGCCATCCGGAAAATTTCCGGATAGCCGTTCCAGCACATCCCTGATCTGAATGTCAATTTCCCGCGCATTTGAGCCGGATGTCTGGATGATATTCAGCGTTAGTCCGGGATACCCGTTTACCTTGTTGTCGCTCCCGAGATTAGTAGCGCCCAGTTCAACCCGGGCAATGTCGCGGAGGTAGAGTACTGACCCATCTTCATTGGTTTTGATGACAATCTTTTCGAACTCCTCAGGCAGCGTAAACCGGCCTTTGTGCCGGAGAATGGTTTCAAAAGCTTCATCTGAGGTTTCACCGAATTTACCCGGAGCGATCTCGAAATTCTGGTCGCGTATTGCAGCGGTCACATCCTGGGGCACCAACCCGTAGAGTGCCATCTTTTCGGGGTTCAGCCAGGTACGGATGGAATAGTCACGCGCGCCGACGCGCCTGACCTGCCCGACGCCATCCACGCGTGATAGCTCACGCATGAGATTAATCTGTGCATAAGCCTGGAGGAATGTTTCGTCGTATACCGTATCGGGGTGATCGCTGTAGATGTCGATGGTCATGATGATCCCGCTCTGCCGGGGCTCTACGGTAATGCCCGATTCGATTACCTCGGCGGGAATATTGGCGTTGGCCTTTGAAACACGGGTCTGTACATTCACCGCTGCCTGGTTTGGATCGGTTCCGGTTTCAAAAAAGACATTGATATTGCCCGACCCGGAGTTGGTGGCCGACGAACGGATGTACGTCATGTCGGGCACGCCGTTGATCGCCTCTTCAATGGGCAGGAGCACGGCACCGGCCACCGTTTCGGCATTTGCACCGGGATAAGACGTGGATACCGTAACACTTGGCGGGGCAATTTCCGGAAAACGGGTAATGGCCAGCTGCCACATACTAACCAGCCCGATGATGACGAGCAACGTGGATACTACGGTAGCTAAGACCGGTCTGTTGATGAATGTTTTCAGCATAAAAAGTAACTTGTTCTGCCTGCGCAATAGCCCGAGGGAGGCTGTTACATGCGCACGGCAATATTAAAAGCTGTTAAAAAATCAGTAAGAAGCCAGGTGTACTAACTGCCCGAGAGGTTTTTTATAATGGGCTGAATCTCCATGCCGTCGGTAAGCTTATCAAAACCGGTCAGGATAATCCGGTCGCCCACCTGGAGGCCCGCCTCCACGATGTAATTGGAACCGCTGCTTCCTCCCACTTTAATCGCTCGTTGTTTTACGGTGTTCTCCGGTGTCAGTGTATAGACAAATATTTTGTCCTGTAAAGCGGTTGTGGCAACCTGGGGGACTAACAATACGCCGGATTGGCTTTCTTCCATCTTCAGCGTGCCGCTGTTTCCGGAGCGGAGGATATTATCAGGGTTGGGAAATGTAGCGCGCAGGGATATGGCTCCGGTGGTACGGTTTACCTGTCCATTGACCGCGTCAACCACACCCTTTTCCGGATAGGTTTCTCCATCAGCCAACACGAGTGATACGTAAGGAATCAGGTCGGACGACTTCGATTTGCCCAATGTGTCTTCCTGCGCGGTCTTTTCCGTTTCCGGCTGATTCTGTCTTTTGTTGAAGTAGAGAAAATCCGATTCGCTCATGGCGAAATACACAAATACATCGTGCGTATCGGATAATACGGTCATGGGTTCCGAATCGCTTTTGGTAACCAGGTTTCCGATCCGTTTCGGAATCCGTCCGATGTAGCCGCTTACCGGTGCCTTTATGGTGGTAAATCCCACATTAATCCGTGCCGTGGCAACGGCGGCAGTGGCCTGGTCGAGCGACGCTTTGGCTACATCGTATTCCGATTTAGCTGTACGGAGCCGCACTTCTGAAATTACTTCATTCACTACCAGTGGCCGTAAACGCTCGACTTCCAGCTTGGCATTTTCCAGCTTGGCCTTCTCTACATTTTCACTGGCGATCGCATTATTGAGCTGCTCCTGGTAAGGCAGCGGATTGACCTTAAAAAGTTTTTGACCTTTTTTTACAAAGGCTCCCTCATCCACGTAAATCTCTTCCAAAATGCCCTCAACCTGTGGACGTATTTCTACATTGGCTGTGCCTTCTATCGTTCCCAGATAGTCCCTTACGGTAATGGCTGTGGACGTGTCGACGACGTGTACGGGCAACGCCAGCGCAGCCTGTTCCCGTTCGTTCGTTTTGGACGATCCGATGGTACAGCTCGAAAAATTAAAGCTGGATATTCCTATTAATATGCTGATTATTAGTGTGTTGTTTTTATTTACGATTTTGATGCTCATAGCTGTTTTTCGTTTAATGTTCTAATAGCTGGTACTGTTGTTAATGATGATACTGTTGCCGCAATTCAGTAAGCCGCGGTTGTTATAGGTAAAGTCAGAATACATGCCAAGGTTCATCTCGGCCATCCGGACACGATCAAACATTTAGGTAGCTTGTGTGTTACTATTTTCGATTACGGAGTCAACGGGAGGGGATGATGAACCATCGGAATAACGGATATGAAGTTACACTATTCGATAACAAGGGCACAAAGTCCCATTGTCGCTGCGGCGATACACGATGGCCATACTGTTGACCGCGCACTGCGTGCGTACCTAACCCTGCAGGAACATGAACGTTTTCGGGAAGAGGACCCGTACACGGATTACCTGGCCATGCTGCCCGTGAACCGGGTAACGGTACGGACATCGCGGTTTCAGCTCGACTTAAACCGCCGTCGCGACAGCGCTATATACCACCGGCCCGAGGACGCATGGGGGTTGCAGGTCTGGCAGCCGGAGCTGCCCGACGCCCTGTGTCAGGAACTGTTGCAGCAATACGATGCCTTTTACGGGGATATAGCTGCGCTGCTGGACGACACGATAGCGGCATTTGGTGGTTTTGTGGTGCTGGATATCCACAGTTACAATTACCGGCGCGAATCGCCCGATGCCGAAGCCGATCCGGCGGAAAACCCGGAAATCAATATCGGGACGGCACACAATCATGGAATATGGAAAACCTTCGGCGAGCGTTTCACCCATTTTTTAACGCACCACCGGATTGGCAATCACCAGGCTGACGTACGGGAGAATATCAAATTTGGCGGCGGTGGATTCTCGGAATGGATAAATGATCGGTACGGATCGTACGGTTGTGTTTTATCGCTGGAGTTTAAAAAAGTATTTATGGACGAATGGACCGGCAGGGTGGACATACAGCACCTGAACGACTTGAAACAGCTGCTGCAGTGCAGTATCCCGTATTTACTGGATATGCTTGATAAAAAGCAAAAGGAAAGGCCCGATGACCACTGAAAAATACATCAACCGTATTGCCGACAAACTCAAAAAGGGTAACCCGTTGCATATGGACCTGCCGAATGGCGGAAAACTGCACCTGGATCGCCCGGTGCCTTTTTTGCTGGTTTATCGGATACCGCCCGGGGCTGAAGACACATTTACGCCTACACTCGGCGAAACGGAATCGGCATACCTGGTTTCGTCCGCTCACCCGGATGATGAATCGACCCGGCTGACGATCAAAACGATTGCCAATAACCTGGCCGATAAATTTGGCGGCTTCATGCTGCTTGAGGTATGGCTTTCGGATCAGGCGGATGCTGCGGCATTTACCATTCACCTGAACCAGAAAAGCGCGTTGCCGGTGGCCGAAAAACTGCGGAACGAATTGCAGGAAATCCGGCTGAGCCAGAGCAGCAAGATGGAGGCCGTGCTGGAGCGGGAGAAAAAAATGCCTGCGCCGCCTTACTATGATGCGCTGATGGGCAATGAGGAAGCCCGTAAAAGTGAGATTATCCTGATCGGCCTTGAAATCGCCCCCATTTACATCGACCAGCAAACCGGATTGCCTTACCCGTTGATCCTGCGGGAACTGCGTGAAGGGTTTGGCAAAGCACTGAAAAAAAGCTTTTTTGAATTTGTGCGCATGCAGACATCGTACAATGCGGCGCATTTTGAAATGCTGGGAACGACGGAGCTGCATGAACTGGTATGGGAAATTGATGACAAGCTGGCCGAGTATACCCAGCTGTTTGATTTTCTGTTGCTGGTAACACCGATCAACGTGAAAGAGGAGTGGGCCGGCTTTTCCAAAAGCAAGTACCTCGGGACACCTTCGTTCCACTACCGTCCGATGCCGATAGACCCCGAGCTGATTAAACGCAAACTGTACAACCTGCCTATTGAGCACATTTCGGACCCGACACTTGCGTATCTGTTCCGCGACAAGCGGAAGGAGATCGACCGCATGCTGAACATGCTCGGTGAGCGGGAGAAGCCCGATTTCCTCTACAGCAGCCAGCAGCTTTTCGGAAATATCGAGGAAAGCCTGCTTGAGACGGCCCGCGCCATACTGGTCGCCGCCGAACCCAGCGAATTGCCGAAACAGCGTGAAATGCTGCAGGCAGCCGAGTTTGCCAGCCTGGCTGAAACCGAACTGCAATTCTTAAAACAGCAGTACGGACAGGTATCGACGGCCGTCCGGATCCGGGAAGATGTGGAAGGGGTGATGGTTTCCCGGGGCACGCTGAATGTCAGCAGCCGGTACAGGATTTCCCGGGCCCGGGCATTTGCGCTGGTCCAGCATGAGATCGGTACGCATGTGGTAACCTACTACAACGGGATGGCGCAGCCGCTAAAATTGTTTTACCTGGGCGTACCGGGTTATGAACAGTTGCAGGAAGGACTTGCCGTACTTGCGGAATACCTGGTCGGGGGGCTTACCAATGAGCGGATCCGTATACTTGCGGCACGCGTGGTGGCCGTATACCACATGATTGCCGGCAATTCGTTTTCGGATACTTTTTTTATGCTGACGGATAAATATCAGTTTAAGTCGGAAACAGCATTTCATATTGCCATGCGGGTATACCGCGGCGGAGGGCTCACCAAGGATGCGGTATACCTGAAGGGCCTGCTCAACGTCATCGAGTACATTAAGCAGGGAAAGGATATCACCAAACTGCTTGTTGGCAAAATCAGGCAGGACTATTTGCCGGTCATCGAGGAACTGATGCACCGCGGCCTGCTTAATCCGTCGCCACTGCGCCCCAGGTTTCTGGATAAACCATTCATCGACCGGCTGGATGATATCAAAAACGGTGGCAGCATTTTTAAAATGATCGGTTAATTAACCCTTTTATCGTTAACTCACGCAACATGAACATTGGATTTTTAGTTAATCAAACACACAAGGAAGGGGCTGAATATACGACTACCGGACTTGCGCTGGAAGCCCATCGGATGGGTCATCGGGTATATTATATCGGTGTGGGCGACCTGGCTTACCTGGCTAACGGGCAGATGGGAGCCCACGCGCGCAGCCTGCCGGATCGGGAATTCCGGTCGCCCGCCACCTTACTGGAGGCCCTGCGTGAGAGCAAGAAGGAACCGGTCAGTGCGAAACAATTGGACGCACTACTCCTCCGGAATGACCCGGCAGCGGACCTGGAAAGCCGGCCATGGGCGCAGGATGCCGGTATTTCCTTTGGCCAGCTTGCCAGCGAACAGGGCGTTACTGTACTTAATGACCCCCATGGGCTGGTTTATGCATCCAGTAAAATGTACCTGCAGTATTTTCCGGAAAAGGTACGCCCTTCGACCATCATTACCCGGAATATAGCTGATGTGGAGGCCTTTTACCGCGACCACCAGCGCAAAATTATTCTTAAGCCGCTGAAAGGATCCGGCGGGAAGAATGTGTTTCTCGTTGATAAAAAAGACAGCAAAAACATGAAACAGATCGTAGAAGCCATCTGCAGGGATGGTTTTGCCATCGCCCAGGAATACCTGCCGGAAGCCCGGAAAGGGGATATCCGGCTGTTTTTGATGAATGGGGAGGTGCTGGAGACGGATGGCAAACCGGCCGCTATCCGGCGGGTTCAGCAGGGGGGAGACATCCGGAGCAATATCCACCAGGGGGGCGAAGCAAAGAAGGCGACCCTGAACAAACAGCTCCGGGAAATTGTGGAGGTAGTATCTCCGAAACTCAGGAAGGACGGTATGTTCCTGGTTGGGCTCGATGTGGTTGGGGATAAGTTAATGGAAATAAACGTGTTCAGTCCGGGCGGACTGCGCCACGCGGGGAAATTGCACGGCACGGATTTCTTTCCGACAGTTATTGCCGCAGTAGAAGAGAAAGCAGCGGCACGCCAGCATAAAACGGTGTGATGAAATGTTAAAATTGCCGCAAGCATTGGCGTGATTGGGCAAAAAAGAATATATTAGCCGGGTGTGCAAAGCTAATATTGACTTGAATGAGCCTGATCAAAAAAATCGTTTCCTGTTTATTTTTTAGCCTGTTTTTCGTAGCTGCGTTTGCCCGGCAGGATACGGTTAGTATCAATACGCTGGTTGAGCGTACCCAGAAACTGCTGGACGCCTACCCGATCGAAAAGGTACACCTTCACTTTGATAAACCTTATTATGCAGTCGGCGATACCATATGGTTTAAGGCCTACCTGAACAGTAATATGTACGATTACGACCTGAGCAAGGTGGTATATGTGGAGGTCATGAACGGCCGCGATTCGCTGATGCAGTCGCTGCGTATCCCGCTTACCGACCGGATGGGTGACGGCCACCTGGTGCTCGACCAGGAATGGTATACCCAGGGCAATTACCGGTTCCGCGCCTATACCAAATGGATGGTCAATTTTGACCCGGCTTATTTCTTCAATAAGATTATCCCGATTGGCGATGTGCTTAATAATAACCTGCACCACACCATCTCATTCAAGGATGTCAGCAATGGCAAAAACGCCCGTTCGCAGGCTACCATTCAATTCAGGGATCGTGAAGGGAAGATTCTGAACAACAGAAAAATCAATTGGCAGGTGACTTCGGGCTGGGAGACCCTTGACAATGGTAAAGGGGAAACGGATGCCATGGGGAACGTCATTATTAATATTAATGGAAATGACCGGGAACTGCTGCGCGCGGGCAACCTGCACGTATCATTATCCCCGCAGAGCGGGTCGGCATCGCCGCTTGTCGGAAATTTTCCGCTTCAGGCAGCCCTTTGGGATGCAGACGTGCAGTTCTTTCCGGAAGGTGGTGAATTGATCGCGGGACTGACCCAGAAAATAGCCTTTAAGGCGGTTGGAAATGACGGACTGGGGCTCCCCGTGAAAGGCGAGGTAGTCGGTCCGGGTAATCAGACCGCAGTATCCTTCACCGATACACACCTGGGCATGGGACAGTTTACGTTCGTTCCCCAGGCCGGAAATTCCTATACCGCCAACGTAACTTTTGAAAACGGGCAGGAACGGACTTATCCATTGCCGCCGGTGGTTGCCGAAGGTATCGGCCTGACATTTCTAAAGGCTGATACGGCCCAGATTCAATTGGCTATTGTGGCCAATGAAGCTTTTCACAAGACCCACGAAAATGAGGTGTATTACGTGATCGCCCAAAGCAACGGTATCCTGTGCTATGCCGCCCAGGCTACGTTGCGGAATTCCTCCGTGCTGATCAACCTGCCGAAGGACCGCTTTCCAACGGGCATCGCCCAGTTTACCCTGTTTACATCGGACGGCAAGCCCATCAGCGAGCGGCTGGCTTTTGTGGAAAATATCAAACCCCTTGATATTCAGGTCAAGTCGGATAAACCGGCTTACAACGCAAAGGAACCGGTGAACCTTGATATTGCAGTAAATAACAATGGCGATCCGACCGCGGGCGGTTATTCGATTTCAGTGACGGACGAAACTAAGGTTCCCTTTGATGATAATCAGGCGGTTACGATTCTCAGTAACCTGCTGCTCACGTCGGATATTCAGGGATATGTGGAGCAGCCGAATTTTTATTTTAACGGGCCGGACGGTATCCGGTGGGAGGCACTGGATCTGCTGCTGCTGACGCAGGGTTACCGCCGCTTTTCGTATGAAGAGGTGCTGGCGGGCCAGTATCCGCAGGTGTATTTCCTGCCGGAACAGGGGATCGAGATTTCGGGCGTGCTGCGCCTGAATAACGGGAAACCGGTGCCTAACGGCGGACTGTTGCTCTCCATACCCGAGCGGAGTTTCCGAACGGATACCTATACCAACGAAAATGGGGAGTTTGTTTTTAAGGACCTCGTGTTTACGGACTCCGTGCGGGTGACGATCAATGCGCGCGGTAATGATAATTACCGGAATATGGTCATTAATGTAAACCCTACGCAGTTTCCGGCGATCGATTCGAGCAGCTACCGGGCCGATAACCTGCTTAACATCGACACATCGCTCGCCCCTTACCTCAGCAACAGCCGCAACGAATACCGGACTTCCATTCTGCTGGAAGAAGTGGAGGTGACCGGCAGGACCGGTCCGGCATTCACGCATAAAGACTATCCCGCCCTATCGGGACTGAGTATGGCGGACCATCGCATTGAGCCGGACCGCCTGAAGGGCTGCAACGTGCTGATGATGTGCCTGCGTACGGTGCTGACGGGGATTACTTACGATGATCGCAACCAGAATTTCTACATTACGCGTGATTACAATGCCGGCGGACGGATACCGGTACAGTTTTTTCTCAATGGCATGGCCGTGGATGTAAATGCGCTGAACGGCATTATGCCCGCCGAAATTGAGGGTATTGAGATATTTATGCGTGATGAACTGGGCGTGGTAAGCCGCAGCTACCAGAATAATGGTGTCGTTTCCATATACACCAAAAAGAAAGAAAAGGCACCCCGGATGTCGTTGAGCGAAATTGAAAGCATGCTGCCTAAAAGCAACATCATTGACCTCACACCGTTGGGATATGTCAAGGAACGCAAATTCTATGTGCCTAAATACGACACACCTGAACGCCGCGCGGTAAACGACATCCGCTCCACGATATACTGGAATCCGGATGTAACTACCGGTGACGACGGGAAGGCCCGGGTTAGTTTTTATAATGCCGATGGAAAAGGCAGCTACCGCGTCGTTGTAGAGGGTACTGATGTACACGGCAACATCGGCCGGACGATTTACCGGTATACGATAAACTAAACTGGCGCTGTGACTATGTGCCGCGGCGCGGGGGAGTCCCGGGCTCGACTTCGAGTTCCTGCTGGACGATCCTTACCGCATAGGAAGCGGGTGAAATACCCTTGCCGTACCGGTGTGCGTAGGCTTTCGTGAATTCAGCACCAAAATATAGGATTGCCGCCGAATAATAGATCCATAGGAGCAGTACAATGACGGCGCCTGCCGCCCCATAAGCCGATGCCGGCGCACTGTATTGCATGTACAATGAAATCAGGTACCGGCCCAGCATGAACAGCAGCGCGGTGAAAATGGCGCCGCCGACGGTATCACGGAAACGCAGACGTGCATCAGGCAGCACACCGAAAATGGTGCCGAACAGCGTCGTAATCACGAGGAATGTAAGTCCGATATTGATCCACTCCACCATCCAAAGGGAGATTTCGGGGAAATATTGTCCGATCTGGTTGCTCAGTGCAACAATAATTCCATTCAGGAGGAGGGAAGCAATCAACAGGAAGCCCAGACCAAGTACCATGGAAAAGGAAAGGGCACGGTTAACCAGCATTTTCAGCCACCCCTTTTTAGGTTTCGGCTTTAAGCCCCAGATGGTATTCAGCGAGTCCTGTATTTCCATAAAGATCGTGGTCGAGCCTACGATCAGTGTGCCGATGCCAATGGCAATGCCGATGCCGGATTCATCGGCGAAACTGATCTTTTCAATAAGCTGCTGGATCTGTACAGCGACATCAGCGCCGAACAGGGAGGTCAGCTCGTCAAATACCTCGGTCCGCACGCCCTCCTGTCCGGCGATATGCTCACCATACAGAAACCCGACAGTCCAGATGACAATCAGGAGCAGCGGCGCAATGGAAAAAAGGGTATAATAAGCCAGGGAAGCGCTCATCTTCATTGCCCGGTCGCTTGAAAACGAACGGTAGGTCTCCATTATGAGCTCTCCTATTTCTTTATAAAAGGAAATACTAAAAACTTTCATGGGCCAATATCATTGAAAATGGAGCCTTCTCCGTTAACAAAGCACCATTATTCTTCCGGATAGATGCCGTCGATCACGGCTTCGTTGCGCTGCAGGATGACTTTGCGCTTCAGGCTCAGCTTTGGCGTCAGCTCGCCGGCGTCAATCGTCCATTCCTTTGGTAATAGCACAAACTTCTTTACCTTTTCCCACTGGCCAAACCCTTGGTTGAGCCGGTCAATTTCACGCTGGTATTTGTCAATAACCGCGTCCGATTTAATGGCTTCTTCCCTTGATTTGAATGGAACTCCCTTCACTTTGCACCATTTTTCAAGTTCATCAAATGCGGGCACAATCAGTGCGGAAGGGAATTTCCGGTTTTCGCCCACCACCATCACCTGGGCAATCAGTGTGGATTCCATGAATTTATTTTCCAGTGCCTGGGGGGCAACGTACTTGCCGCCCGCGGTTTTGAACATCTCTTTCTTCCGGTCTGTAATGCGCAGAAATCCGTCGGGAGTCAGTTCGCCGATGTCGCCGGTGTGAAAATACCCCTCGCTGTCAATCGCCTCGGCGGTGGCCGCGTCATTTTTGTAATAGCCGATGCTCACGTTCGGTCCGCGGCAGAGGATTTCACCGTCACCGGCAATCTTGACTTCGACACTCCGGAGCACCCGGCCTACGGTACCGAATTTTACACCGTCTTTCTCCAGGCTGTTCACGGCAATTACCGGTGATGTTTCGGTAAGCCCGTACCCTTCGAGAACGGGTATTCCGGCAGCCCAGAAAACACGCGAAAGACGGGGCTGCAGGGCTGCACCGCCGGAGATGAGCAGTTTGATATGACCACCCAATGCGGCCTGCCACTTGCTGAATACCAGTTTGCGGGCAATCCCAAGCTGCAGGGCAAACCACCAGCTGTTTTTACCCGGCTCCTGATAACGGAGCCCCAGTTGCAGTGCCCAGAAGAACAGGTGCCGCTTCACACCCGAGAGTTCTTTGCCTTTGGCCACAATACGGTCATATACCTTTTCGAGCACCCGGGGAACCGTGGTAAACCCGTCCGGCTTTACTTCATTGATGTCGGCCACAATGGTGTCCATGCTTTCGGCATAATGGATTTCCACACCTTTCAGGAAGTAGAGGTACACCACCATGCGTTCAAAAATGTGGCACAGCGGCAGAAAACTGATGGCTTTTTTAAAGAAACCGGGCAGCAGGTGCTGGCAGTCGTCTACGTTGCTCATCACGTTCCTATGGGAGAGGAATACGCCCTTCGGTTTACCCGTGGTACCGGAAGTATAGATCAGCGTCAGCAGGTCATCCGCGTTCACGGCCTCCCGGTAAGGGGTAAGGTCAATGTTGCTCTGCTTGCCTTCATCAATCAGCTGCTGCCATGAGGGTTGGCCCTTTACCGGATCGAACGTATAAATGGGAACAGCCAGCTCGTGCTGCTTAAGCGCTTCCTGTACCTTTTCATGTAATTCGGTGTCGCTTAACAGGATGATTTTTACATCTGCATCGTGGATAATAAACGAGAGGTCCTGGCTGGACAATGTGGGATAGAGCGGAACAATCGCCGCACCCAACTGGCTGACCGCAAAGTCGCAGAAATTCCATTCCGGCCGGTTTGCGGACATTAACGCAATTTTATCTCCCTTGCCGATCCCCCGGGCTGCCAGTCCCCTGCTGAGCTGGTCGACAAGGGTCAGGAAGTCGTCCGTGGAGTAGGTTGTCCACTGTCCATTCGCCTTTCCGGCGACCATTACGGATTTGGCGTGGTTGGCCTTATAATGGGGGAGAATGTCAAAAATGCGCATTGGAGCTGCCATATCAGGTTATTTTATCCCGGTTTATCGTGTTTGAGATATAATACACTAAAGATAACAATTATTCGCTGAAATTGTCGTTCTGAAATCGAAGAATTAGCCTACATTTGGCATTTGTTTTGACAAAAAGGCTATGATAGCCTACTTTCGTTTATCGTTTACATTACATATTAGCTCGTTATCGCATGAAAAGAAAAGGATTTGTTTGGTTAGTGGTTTTGATGGTCATCGGGGTTGCACAGCAAACGGCGCTGGCCCAGGAAGGTCCAACCTATTCACGGGCTGTGGGTGGTCGCTTTGGTGTGGCAAACGGGATTACCTATAAGCATTTTCTTACGGAGAGTAATGCGATAGACGGGATTGTGAATTTTCAGGGCAACCGGAACTTCACCATCTTTAAGTTGCTGGGATTATACGAAATTCACCGTCCCATCACGTTTATCGATGTGGAAGGCCTGCAATGGTATTACGGCTTCGGTGGCGGACTCGGTGTATACCGTTATAAAGACACGGACGAAAATGGCATGGCCTGGAGCTTCGATGGCGTAGTCGGTGCCGATTATAAAATCCCCACGGCGCCGATCAACCTTTCACTTGACTGGAAGCCCACGATGGAACTGACACCTGAATCGGGCGTACGGTTCGACGGGATCGGCCTGTCTATCCGGTTTGTCTTTTAAGGATACGGATGATGCCGGCGTCCCCCTGCGGAATGCCGGCAGCCTATCGGCTACTGCTGGGGTTGCGAAAGCCAGATGTTGCCCAGCCGTTCCTGTTCTTCGGTTGCACCGGATAGCGGCATAATGTTGAATGCACCCTTTGTTTCCTGCCTTAACGTGATTGTCAGTTCCCGCAAGCGGCCATCACGCGATACCAGCACCTGCAACACATCACCTACCGCTGCCGTCTGCATCACCCGGTTCAGTTCTTTGCCGCCCGCGTCGAGCCGTTCGCCGTTGATGGCAATCACCTCGTCGCGTACGTTGATACCACCGTCCCAGGCTCCGGTACCGCGGCTGACGGCGGATACCATAATGCGCCCGTCGTTTACCGAGGTAGCGAATCCGAGCTCGGGGATATTCCGGTCTTCATGATAATCCACCAGTTCGTAACCCACTGCATTCAGGTAGCGGTTATAGTCGATCGGTTCCGTCGTGTGGGCGGCCTGAAAAATATCGGCCAGCGATGTGCCCGCCACCTCCTCCATCAACTGCTGAAGTTCCGGTTCCCTGAAGCCTCGCTTTTTTTCGACATAAAAAGTTTGGTAAGCGGCTTTCAGCACATCATCAAGCCGTTTTGTCCCGTTGGTCGCCTCGAGTATCCGCAGGTCGAGTATCAGGGCCAGTAACGCCCCTTTGTTATAATAGGATACCGATGTGTTGGCCGAATTTTCATCCGGGCGGTAATACTTGATCCAGGCGTCGAAACTGGCCTGTGCGGCAGACTGTATCCGGTTGCCCGCACGGTTTTCAACGGCATTGACATCGTTGACCAGCGCCTGCAGGTACGCAGATTCGGTCAGGAAGCCGCTCCGCCGGAGAATCAGGTTGTCAAAGTAAGCGGTAAAGCCTTCCATGATCCACAGTGACCGGGTGTAATTTTCCGTATCGTAATTGAAAGGCCCGAGCTCGATGGGGCGAAGCCGCTTGACATGCCATAGGTGAAAGTATTCGTGGGCCACCAAACCGAGGAATCCCACATAGGAACGTTCGTTCTGGTAGCCGTTGCGGCTGGCACCCAGCACGGTTGAATTGAGGTGCTCCAGTCCGCCGCCGCCCGATTGGTAGTTGTGCACGATAAATACATAACGTTTGTTGGGATTTACGCCAAAGACCCGTGTACATTCCTCAACGATGGTCGAGCAGTCGCGGATAAGCCGTTCTTTGTTGTAGTTGCCGCCGCCCACCATGGCAATTTCGTGATGGACACCGGCGGCCTCGAACGTGATGATATCCTGGTTGCCGACTTCAATGGGTGAGTCAAACAGCAGATCGAAATCCGCAGCTTCGAATGTGTTGGGTTTTCCGGCCACGGGCTCAAGTCCGGTCGAAACCGAAGACCATGCAGGGTGGGGGACCACTGAAATTTCCGCGGGATGATCCAGCATTCCGTCCACATACAGGAAAGTCGCCGCAGGCGATAGGAATGCATGGCTGTCGTCAATAAAGTTGGTGCGTACCGACACCTCAAAGCCATAAATCCGGTAGTTGATGACCACCCTGTCACTTTTACCCGAAGCAACACGCCAGGTATTTTTATTGATTTTACCTACTTCAAGGGAATTGCCCGAAGCATCGTGTGCTGCTACACCTTCCACATGTTTGGCGTACTCACGCACCAGATACGACCCGGGTGTCCATACAGGCATTTTTACATCGATGAAATCCTTCTTCAGGCCGGAGACTTCCATTTTTATTTCGGCATAATGTGCCTGGGGTTCTTTGAAAGAAATTTCGAAACGGATGTAGGTGTTGCCAAAGGCGGGGGCGGTGAGGGTGACCATAAAGATAAACAGATTGGTAAAAAATTTTTTCATGCTCATGTCAGACTAGGCGTAATGCAAAAGTATAAGTATAGGACGATGTGCCAAAGGAATTAACGGTTTTGCTGTAAAAAATGTGATACAGGTATTAATTACCCGGTCGAGAACAGTAGTTTTGACATGTTAAGTGTGTATATTTATTATTCCTTAAAGCGAATAAAACACAGTTTAGCATGCCAGATACTAAAAATGAAACGAAATTACCTTTATATTGCGATAGCGGTGGTCGCCGTGGCGTTTGTCAGTTACTTTCTGACGCGTAACGGCAAGGCAAAAGTAGCCGCTCCCGAAGCGGGGCAACGGGGTGGTCCCATGACCGTGAACGCCCTTGTTGTCGAACCTCGTGCCTTTGCCAACATCATTACCCTATCGGGCTCCATTGAGCCCAATGAACAAGTACAGATCCGGAGTGAAGTGTCGGGCATTGTACGGAGTCTTGGCTTCCAGGAAGGGTCCATGGTACAGAAAGGCCAGCTGTTGCTGCACATCGATGATTCCGAGTTGCAGGCCCAGCTGATTCAGGCCCAAAGCCGTGAAAAACTGGCAGAAGATAACGAAAACCGGGCGCGGTTGCTGCTGGAAAAGGAAGCCATCAGCCAGCAGGAATATGATGTGGCCCATGCTGATTTTGAATCGGCCAAGGCGCAAACGGCATTGATCCGTGCACAGATTGCCAAAACAACCGTCCGTGCGCCGTTCAGCGGCAAGGTAGGACTTCGGTCGGTCTCTGAGGGAGAATACCTCACGCCCACGACTGTGGTGGCCAATCTCTTGAGCATCAACCCTGTGAAAATCCTGTTCTCCGTGCCGGAGAAATACAGTACGCAGATCCTCGACGGGCAGGACCTTAAATTTTCGGTCAGTGGCTCAGACACCAAATACGATGCTAAGATTTACGCAATTGAACCCGGGGTCGATCCGGCAACGCGTACGATCAGCATCCGTGCGCTGGCCAATAATCCGGGGGGACGGCTATTTCCCGGTTCGTTTGCCCGTATTGAATTGCCACTGGAGCGCATCGACACGGCGGTGCTGATTCCCACACAGGCAGTGATCCCCGTACAGAATGGAAAACAGGTTTACCTGTTTAAAGACGGCCAGGCAAAGGCCACCCCGGTGGAAGCGGAGAACCGCACGGCCAGTGAAGTGCTGGTTAATGAGGGGATAGCCATTGGCGATACGGTGCTGGTTTCCGGCCTGATGTCATTGGCCGACGGTACACCGGTACAGGTTGATCTAATTGAATCAAATAATTAACCGACGATGAGTTTATCCTCCACCAGTATTAAAAGACCCGTGCTGACCATTGTGATGAGTCTGATGCTCATCCTTTTTGGCATTATCGGCTATACATTTCTGGGTGTCCGGGAATTCCCGTCGATAGACCCCCCGATTGTGTCCGTGCGGACCAGTTATTCAGGGGCGAACCCCGATATCATCGAATCGCAGATTACGGAACCGCTGGAACGGTCCATCAACCAGATTGACGGCATCCGTAATATTTCCTCGACCAGCAGCCAGGGGTCAAGCCGTATCAATATCGAATTTCTGCTGAGCAAAGACCTTGAGGAGGCGGCCAATGACGTACGGGATAAGGTATCACAGGCGATGCGGAGCCTGCCGCAGGACATTGACGCGCCTCCGGTGGTTTCCAAGGAGGATGCGGACTCCGAACCGATCATTGTCATGACGGCCCGGAGCGAATCACGCTCGCCGCTCGACCTTGGGGATATTGCCGACAATGTACTGGCTCAGCGGTTACAGACCCTGCCGGGAATCAGTTCGGTGCAGATCTGGGGAGAAAAGCGTTATTCCATGCGGCTATGGATCGATCCAATGCGGTTAGCTGCATATGGCCTGACGCCACTGGATGTACGGAACGCATTGAACCGGCAGAATGTGGAACTGCCATCGGGGAAAATCATTGGGGATAATACGGAGCTGACCATCAAAACGATCGGTAACCTTACCACGGAAACGGAATTCAATGACCTGATCATCAAATCCGACGGCGACCGCATTATCCGGTTCAGCGACGTCGGCAGTGCCGTTCTCGGTCCGCAGAACCTGGAGAGCGAATTCCGGGAGTCGGGCACCCCGATGGTGGCATTGGCAATCATCCCCCAGCCCGGTACGAATTACATTGATATTGCGGATGCCTTTTATGAACGCATGGAGCAGCTCAAAAACGAGGTGCCCGCCGATGTGCAGCTGGATATCGCAATGGATAACACGCTGTTTATCAAAAAATCTGTGCTGGAAGTCGCCGAAACGATATTGATTGCCCTGGTGCTGGTGATTCTGATTATCTTCCTGTTCTTCCGGAACTGGGGAATTGCGATCCGGCCGCTGATCGATATCCCGGTTTCGCTGATTGCCACATTTTTTGTCATGTATTTATGTGGTTTCTCCATCAACGTGCTGACTTTGCTGGCCATTGTGCTGGCCACGGGATTGGTAGTGGATGATGGTATCGTAGTCACCGAGAATATTTATAAGAAAGTGGAAGAGGGGATGTCGCCCATACAAGCGGCCATCAAAGGGGCCAATGAGATTTTTTTCGCGGTCATCTCGATCTCTGTTACGCTGGCGGCTGTCTTTTTGCCGGTTATGTTTATGGAGGGCTTTGTGGGGCGGCTGTTCCGGGAGTTTGGCGTAGTCATCGCCTCGGCCGTACTCATATCGGCATTTGTATCGCTGACCCTTACACCCATGCTCAATGCTTACCTGATTCGGAGCGAAGGGCCGAAACATTCCAGGTTCTATCATTTTACGGAACCGTACTTTGAAAAAATGACGTCGGGATATGCCGCTTCCCTGCGCCGGTTCATGCATGTCAAATGGCTGAGCTTTCCCATCCTGGCGATCTGTTTTGGACTGATTGCCTGGTTTTGGGTACACCTGCGGAAGGAAACGGCACCTTATGAGGACCGGGGGGCAATCAATGCCAGTATTACGGCCCCGGAAGGGAGTACGTTTGAGTATATGGACCGTTTCATGCTGAAACTCATGACACTGGTGAATGATTCCGTGCCGGAAAAAGTGGTCAATATGGTCAATACCTCGCCCGGTTTCTCCGGTACGGGATCGCCCAATACGGGACGGATGCGCATTGTACTGGTGCCACCGGATGAACGGGTGCGCTCGCAGGATGAAATTGCCGAAGCATTAAGCCGGCAAACCCACCGTTTCACCGAGGCCCGTACATTTATCTCACAGCAACCCACCATTTCGGTGAGCCGCCGCGCGGGCATGCCCATCCAATACATTATCCAGGCGCCCAATTTTGAAAAACTGGAAGAAAAAATTCCAGAATTTATGCGATTGGCGACGGTTGATCCGGCATTTGAAAATGTGGATGTTAACCTGAAGTTCAACCGGCCGGAACTGAATGTCAGCATCAACCGGGAAAAGGCGCAGAGCCTCGGGGTTTCCGTACTGGATGTCGCACAAACGTTGCAGCTATCGCTCAGCGGCCAGCGTTTTGCCTATTTTATTATGAATGGCAAACAGTATGAGGTCATCGGCCAGTTTATGGACCAGGACCGGAGTTCGCCGTTTGACCTGGCCACGATATCGGTGCGTAATACAGCGGGCGAGCTGGTGCAGCTGGATAACCTGGTGAGCCTGGCTGAACACAGTAGTCCGCCGCAGCTGTATCATAACAACCGGTTTATGTCGGCCACCGTTTCTGCATCCCTCGCCCGGGGGCATACGATTGAAGATGGGATAAGCGCCATGGACAGTATCGCCAGCAAAGTGCTTGATGATAGCTTTTCAACGGATCTGGGCGGTGAATCACGCGATTTTACGGAAAGCAGCTCCAACACGGCGTTTGCGTTCGGACTGGCATTATTGCTGGTATACCTGATCCTGGCAGCGCAGTTTGAAAGCTTTTTGGACCCATTCATTATCATCCTGACCGTTCCCATGGCGGTTGCCGGCGCCATGCTCTCGTTGTGGCTTACCGGAGAGTCATGGAACGTGTTCAGTCAGATCGGTACGATCATGCTAATCGGGCTGGTCACGAAAAACGGGATATTGATTGTGGAGTTTGCCAACCAGCTGAAAGAGAAAGGAGTACCGTTGAAACAGGCCATTGTGGAAGCCGCTGAGGCACGGCTACGACCCATTTTGATGACAAGTCTGGCCATTGCACTGGGTGCACTTCCGATTGCACTGGCGTTGGGTGCCGCGGCCACAAGCCGCATCGGTATGGGGGTGGTTATTGTGGGAGGAACCCTGTTTTCACTGATCCTTACCTTGTATGTTATTCCGGCCGTGTATGCCATGTGGTCGAGGGAATACAAAGCAAACCGTGAACTGCAGGAGGCGGAGAAGGTGGAGCAGGAGGTGGTAAGTATGACTCACGCCTAGTTGAACGAGATGGATAGACGGCCTGATTCTTTTATGATAATGAAGATATTGTTGTGTTGTGTCATGCTGGTACTTCCTTTTTTGGGGAAGAGCCAGTCGATCATGACGTTGAAGGAAGCCATTGCACTGGCACTCGAAAGCAATTATGACATCCAATTGGTATCAACCGATGTCGCTGTTGCCGAAAATAATGTAAATATCGGCAACGCGGGGATGCTGCCGACCGTCAGCGCCAATGTGTCGGCCGCTGCGGGCATCCAGAATACCACGCAGACACTGCTGGATGGCGAGACCCGCTCGGTGCGTAATGGTGAGAGTCACTCCAACGCTTATGGGGTGAGTCTGGACTGGACCATATTCGATGGCATGCGGATGTTTACCCGTTATGAGCAACTGAAAGCCCTCAGGACCTTGGGTGAGGCCAACCTGCAGGCTTCCATTCTGAATACGGTGTATGAGGTCGTCAGTAATTATTTCAACCTCGTGCAGCAGAAACAGCTGATTGCGGCCACGCAGACCGCATTGGAACTGTCGGCCTTCCGGTTACAGACGGCACAGAACCAGTACCAGATCGGGCGCGCGTCCAAGCTGGAAGTGCTGGCGGCCCGGGTCGATCTGAATACCGATACCACGAATCTGCTGCGTCAGCGCGACCTGTACAACAGTACCCATGTCCGGCTTAATGAACTGCTAGGCCGTGCGGTTGACACGGATTTCGGTGTGGTGGATACAGTGATCATTTCCCGCGATGTGCATTACGAAAACTTATTACTTTCGGCACATAATCAGAACCCGACATTACAATCAGCACAGATTAACCAGCGAATCAATGAACTGGAACTTAAGCTGGTAAAGGGCAACCGCTATCCGGTAGTCAATGTTTCCTCGGCATACACCCGGTCCCGATCACGTACAGAACTGGGGTTTTCCACCCAGTCAAAGAACAATAATTTTAATTACGGCATTACGGCATCCGTTAACCTGTTTAACGGATTTTTACAGCGACGGAATGAACAGAATGCCGAGCTGGGTATTGAATCGGCCACTATCCTGGTTGATCAGGTGAGGAAAAATATTGAAGCACAACTGCTTACCGCATTCCAGACGTATCTGATGAACCTCGATCTCGTCCGGCTGGAAGGAAATAACAGGGCCATTGCCCAGGAGAATATGGATATTACGCTGGAGAAATTTAAACTGGGCAGTATTGCGCCACTTGAATTCCGGGAGGCACAGCGTAATTTCGTGGATGCCAGTGCACGGTACAGCACCGCGCAGTACCAGGCAAAGCTGGCTGAAATATCCCTGCACCAGATTGCCGGTGCCCTGAAAATGGAGTAGGATACCAATACCTGTGCGCGGCAATATCTTTTTCCTCCGACGCTATACCGGAACACCGTTCCTCCGGACGCGGAGACCCGGGCATGCGCTGTGTTTTCTTCTTTTTTTGTGTAAATTTGTGTTAACAATTATTCGTTGTAAAGCTAACTGGCTAAATAGTTGAGGGTTCGATGATATTAGTTGCTGATAGTGGTTCTTCACAATCGGATTGGATGCTGACCCTGCCTGACGGCAACACGTTGTCGTTTACGACAAAGGGGCTTAATCCTTTTTTTGTGAATGAAAAGGAAATCGCAAAGATTATCCAGCATGTGCCGGATATTCAACCTTATATGGATCATATTGAGGAGGTGTATTTTTTTGGCTCCGGTTGCTCCAGCCCGGATCGGCGTGAGCTGGTGTCCAATGCGCTATCACCGCTGTTTGCCAACGCGTTTATTTCTGTGGAAACGGAACTGATCGGTGCGGCATATGCGACGTGTGGCGACCGGAAAGGCTACATTGCTACCCTGGGGACAGGGTCCGATGTCAGTTTTTTCGACGGGAAAGAAGTGCTACCTACCCGTCAGGGTGTGGGTTATGTCCTCGGCGATGAAGGTTCCGGCGTGTGGTTTGGTAAAAAGCTGATTACGGGGTTCCTGTATCAGACCATGCCCGCTGATCTGCGGGATAGCTTTGACGCACGATTCCGCCTGAATAAGGAGGCCGTTATAAAAAATGTATACCAACGGGCCTCTCCTAATGCATACCTGGCTTCATTCGCTCCATTTATGAGTGACCACGCCGACCACCCTTATATCGATGGGATATTACGGGACGGGTTCCGGGAATTTGTGATGACCGATATCAAACCTTTTCCGGATTACCGCGATTATGTATGTCATTTTGTGGGCGCTATTGCCTTTTATTTCCGTGACCAGTTACGCCAGGTCTGTGAACAATACGGGGTTAAGGCCGGGAAAATACTCAAGAGTCCCATCGAGGAATTGTTCAAGTTTATCGTCGAACGTGAACACTACTACGAAACACAGCCTAATCCATAGGGATTAGCAACAATAACACATGATTAATTAAATACGTAAAGCAATGAAATGGTTATCATTATTATTAAGCATGTCGGTGATGGCATCTGCCGATAATGTGCATCAGTTTACGGTTACATCCGTAGAAGGCCAGCCGATTCAACTGTCCCAATATAAGGGCAAGAAAATCTTGATCGTTAATACGGCTTCGGAATGTGGTTTCACCAAACAGTATGCGGGACTACAGGAACTGGCCGAGCAGTATGCGGATAAGGTGGTAGTGATTGGCTTCCCGGCAAATAATTTCGGGGGACAGGAGCCGGGGAGTAATGCGGAAATCCTGGGGTTTTGCCAGAAGAATTTCGGCGTAACTTTTCCGCTGGCGGAAAAGAGTAGCGTGAAAGGCTCGGATATCTCACCATTGTTCCAGTATCTCACTACGGCAAACAACCCGGATTTTACTGGTGAAATCAAATGGAATTTTGAGAAATTCCTGATTGACGAACAGGGGAATCTGGTTCACCGGTTCCGGTCCGACGTGGAGCCTCTGAGCTTGGAGCTGACCAGCAAACTTTAGTTCAGGCACCATACAAAATGATGAAGCCTCCTGATGGGCAGGAGGCTTCAAACTAACCAATTATAAACCTAAAATTATGAAAAGTCTTCTTATTGGGGATAGTCGGTCTGTTACCGGATATCCTTTGGTACAAAGATACACGCAATATTTTGGGTAGCCTGATTTTTTATGTTAATTTTTGTTAAACAAGTTGATAAAAACAGACCCTGCAGCGTGGTTCATAACTCTCCCTTTCGCCCAACAGTAACTTTTCGTCATTATCGGCAATCCGGAACGAATAATTTGCCGGGGCGCCGCACTGCATACACACCGCGTGCACTTTGGTGACGTGCTCGGCAATTGCCATCAGTGCCGGGATCGGGCCAAAGGGCCGACCTTTAAAATCCATGTCCAACCCTGCCACGATCACGCGTATACCCTGATTAGCCAAGGTGTTGCACACACCAGGTAGCCCATCATCAAAAAACTGGGCTTCATCAATGCCAACAACCCTGATTGAGCTGTCGAGCGATAAAATATCCGATGCATGGTTTATCGGTTTTGACCTGAGACTGTTGCTGTCGTGGGAAATGACATCGGCTGCATGGTACCGCGTATCGGTCCTGGGTTTGAAAACCGCGACATCGAGGCGGGCGAGTTGTGCCCGGCGCATCCGGCGGATAAGTTCTTCGGTCTTTCCCGAGAACATAGATCCACAGATGACTTCTATGCTGCCGTAGCGTGCATCATTATGCATAAAACGATGTTCTGAAAATAACATGGCGTGTGGGTTTTATCAACCCGCTTAGCCCTTTGCTGTGAAGCAGGAGCATAAACGGAACCGCTAATATCCAAATTAATATTAAATTTCATCAATTTAGGTGCCGCTTTTGACTTGTATATCAACGCAAGTTTAGCTAAGTTTGATGGATATTCAAATGTGTACATAATCAATGATATGGCTACGAAACAGCAGATTTTTGAGAAGATAGGTGTATTGCTGGAAGATATTAACGACCAGATGCAGGCGCTTGGAACGGGCACGGAAGGCGATACGCTGAAAACGGATTTGTTTGAAGCAACGGTAAACTATTTTGCAGCACATGTTGGTGTTTATAATAAGCTGCTGAAAGAAGAATTAAAGCAATCGCCTGAAACGGAAACCGCTGAGCGGGATATTGCGGATGCCGCTGTCTTTCCGGCGGACGATGAAACGGTATCCGGAGACGGCAAAGAAGCGACTACGGAGGAACAGGTTGATCCGGGGGCGGATGACGGGATCAGGGAATCGGATGAAGCAACGGAGGAACCGGCAGATGAGGAAAATGAAATCATCTTTACACCGGAATCGCAGTCAAATGAAGTAGAAGATGAGCCCGACGAGCCATTGGAAGCAGCGGAGCCTGTGGAAGAAATAGTGGATCAGGATCCGGCAGACGAGCCTGTGGAGGATACAGCGGAGACGAAAGAAGACAGTCCGGAGGAAACAGTGTCTGCTGAACAGGAGGAGGACCAACCGGACGACGCGGAGTCGGCGGCGACTCAGGGGTATAGTGATGAACAGGAATCTGCCCCTGCGGCATCGGTACCAGTGGCCGATGATGCGGAGGATGAACCCGTTCAGCCGGAAGCCGGTCAGCCCATCGCCGACGATCAACGGGATGCCAATGAGGCTACCCAGGAGGTGACTATCGAGGAGAAAACATTTGCCGCGACGGAAGCGGATCTGCCCGCCCCGGTAGAAGAAAAGCCGCAACGACCCTTGTCCATTAACGAAATCATGTCGGCCCAGCGCAAGGCCGGAAGCAATCCGGTTTTGGGTATGCAGCGGGGCGACGGGGCTAAGATAACCGATCTGAAATCAGCCATTAGCCTGAATGATAAGCTGCTGTTTATCAAAGATCTGTTCAATGGGTATAGCCTGGCTTACAGTGAAGCGATTGAACTGCTCAATCGCTACGATGATTTTGCTTCGGCAGAGGCTTTTCTGCAGACCAACTATGCGCAGAAGAATAACTGGGCCGAAAAACCGGCGACCGTCGATAAGCTATACGCCGTTATGCGGAAACGATTTGGCAATTAATCGAGCCGTACGCCGCCATACCGGGAACTGATGCTGACCGAATTGCTGCCTGATTTATTCCAGTAGCCGGTATAGCTCTTTGAGGTGTTCCCACCCGACTGGCTATTGATATAAGCATGCTGGTCGTTGTAATCGAATCCACCGTAGCTTACCGCTACGTTGAAATTAAATGTTGCGTCGGGAGAGGGGTTGATGTCAACACTGGAATAAGCGGCAGCGACATTGGCCTTTTGGATGCTTTTCCCTAATCCCATTTCAAAGCCTCCGCTATATTTTAAGCTAATATCGGCCTCCCGGTTAACCAGACCGATTTCACTCCCGCTGGTGTAACTCAGGGCTAAGGTCAACCGTTCGGCTTCGCCCAGGGTGAAACCGCCGTACCGCACCGATACTTCACCTTCATTGACATAAGCAACGTCGCCCCGGGAATAGGCAATGGAAAGGGAATTTCCGCGCGCATTCAGCCGGCCAGCTGCCAGGCTGCCGTAGCTTACGGAGATATGTGCCTGGCCATCGCGGTCATCCAGTTCAACAGCACCGTAGCTGTTGGAAACGGCAAGCTCATTCTTCCGGGGCATGTAAATTTCATAGTCAATATTCAACGCCCGGCTATTACCTCCTGACGTCAGCATCGACCACCAATTACCGGATTCAGCCGACTCAATAACTGTTTTTAAAGCAATGCGGTTGCCTGTTTTGGATTCGTCAATGGATACCCGGTCCAATGCTTCCTGAGCCCGGTTTTCCGAACTTTCAGCGGTACGTACCCTGACGGTTACTTTGATCTCGTTTCGATCCCAGTTGTGTACGGCCACCTTGCCGTACCGATTGTCGATATGGAGCGAATGGCTGCTGGTAACCGGATAGCTCTTTTCAATGCGTTTTTCCTTTTGGAATGCAAAAGCAGCGGTGACGTGGGACTGTTCCCAAAGGTGCTGCCAATCCATATCCGTTGCCGCAACGGCCAGTGACCGGGCCTGTTCCGCAAGTGCCGGAACATCTATTTTTTCTATTTGGGCCGTGATTTCCTGCCGCTGTACTTCGGATACCCGGGCCAGTTGCTGCGCATCTTTCACTAATGCCGGAATATCAATCTGCCTGATGGCATCTGATGCTTCCATACCGATCCTGCGTGCGTTTTCGCTGATATCCCGGATTGCATCATCGCGGTCCTTATTACTGCTGTGGGATTGGGCCAACACGGGGACTGCGGGTAACAGGAGCAGTGTGAATAACAGGTATGGGTTAAATCTGTTCATTTTTGGTGGTATTATGTTTTTCTTTTTTTACATAGTTCATAATTTCCATCTGCTGGCCAAGTACTTCAATTTGTACCTGCAGATTGCGGATCATTGCCTCCAGGGTTAATTCCTTGTTGGGGCTCTGCGAAAGTTCCTGTTTCAACGTATTATAATTGGTCTCCATCTGACGGAGCACCTCGGAAAACTCGCCATAAAGCGCAGGGTTCGAGGCTGCAAAATCGGCAATGGAATCCCGCTTTTGTGTTACCAGCCGTACATAAGCCTGCTGCTCTGCTGCAAGCGTGGGGTTGATGCGGCTGTAATCGTCATATGCCTGTTGTCTTCCGTAGTGATAGATCGTTAGACCTGCAATCCCTGCCAGTACGATTGTGGCGGCTATCCGTATCAATCGCCCTTTCCAGAATTTACGGACCGGGGGTTGATTTTTTTGCTGTGCATCAAGTGCCGTTGCAATGGATAACCAAAGCCCGTCCGGTGGATTGGCATGGTCGAAGTCTGCCCGGTTATGCTGTATGAATTTTTTTAGCTGCTGTTTCATCTCCTTATCTTTATTCTTTTTCCTAAACTCGCTTTCGATCTTAATTAGCCAGATAATCCAGCAATTTTCGCCTACCCCGTAAAAACTGACTCCGGGAGGTCGCCTCGTTGATATGCAAAATATGTGCAATCTCCTCGTGATCGTAACCTTCGAGTAAATACAGTGTCAGTACCAGTCGGTAACCTTCGGGTAGTCTGTCGATGGCTTGTTTGACCGCTTCGACCCGGAAGGTAATATCCTGTTCTTCGGTATCTTCTTCAGCTACATGCTCCCCGTCTTCAATCGGACACCAGGTGACTTTGCGTTTGCGCAATGCGGAGATCGATTTGTTGACCACGATCTGCTTCATCCAGAGGCCAAAGGTGCTTTCCTGCCGAAAATTATCCAGCCGGGAAAACGCATCGATGAATGCCTCTTGCAATACATCTGCTGCTTCCGCTTCGTCCTGTACAATGCGAAGCGCCGTATTGTACATCGCTTTTGCATATAAATGGTACAACCTGAATTGTGATTGGCGATCACCCCGTTTACAGGCCAATACCAATTCATAGTGTTCATCATTGAATGAGGCTTTCAATTAATTGTGTTTTGCTATACTATTCAAAAATACATGATTTCACTGATGGTTCCCCTGCTTCTGATTCACTTGATCAATAGACGTTGAAATCAATGGGGCGTTGCACCTTTTTGAAAAAAAATTGATTATCACGTTTTCCAAAAAATTATTTTTGCGGTTCATGCATACCATACAACTCAAAAAGGGAAAAGACAAGGCGGCTTTTCAGTATCATCCGTGGATATTTTCGGGGGCTGTAGAGCGGTCGCCGGAGGCCACGGAAAATGGAGAACTGGTAGAGGTGATTAATCATGCAGGTGATTTTGTCGCCTATGGTTATTACAACGACCAATCGCGGGTGGCCATCAGGTTGCTTGAGTGGCGTGTTGACTGCCCTCCTGATGAGCAGTGGTGGCGTCAAAAAATACGACGTGCCGTGCATGCAAGGACAGCTCTGCTGCAGTCGGCGGATACCAATACCTTTCGGCTTATCTTTGGGGAAGCTGACTACCTACCTGGTTTAATTGTGGACCGTTATGCTGATTTTATTTCACTGCAGGTTCATGCCTCCGGCGTGGAGCGGATGAAACCGGTCATCATTGATGAACTGAATTCACTGCTACACCCCCATGGGATATATGAGCGCAGTGATGCCCGGGCACAGCAACATGAGGGGCTGACTACGGAGAATGGGTTGTTGGCAGGTGTATTACCCCCGGAATGGGTAACGGTAAAAGAGCACGGAATTTACTATGGTGTAAATATTGTGGAAGGGCAGAAATCGGGTTTCTATTGCGACCAGCGCGATAATCGGTTGATTACCGCCGGATATGCCCGTGATAAACGGGTACTCGATTGTTTTTGTTATTCGGGCGGGTTTTCACTTAATGCGCTAGCCCGTGGTGCCCGTGAAGTGATCAGCGTTGACAGCTCGGCGTTGGCGCTTGAGGCACTGGGAAAAAACATGGAGCAGAATGCATTTGACCGCAATAATCACCGGATGATCCAAGCCGACGTAAACAAGCAGTTACGTGCCTTTGCGGATGCTGGGGAGCGGTTCGATCTCCTGATACTTGATCCGCCGAAATATGCCCCTTCACGCTCCAGCCTCGATAAGGCGGCCCGCGCTTACAAAGAGTTAAACAGAAGGGGGCTGTTGCTGCTGGAAAGCGGCGGTTTGATGGCTACGTTCTCCTGCTCGGCGGCCATGGATATGGGTACATTTAAACAGGTGCTCGCCTGGGCGGCGTTGGATGCGGATAAGGAAATTCAGTTTATCCATCAGTTCTCTCAACCGGAAGACCATCCAATAAGGGCTTCGTTTCCCGAAGGGGAGTACCTGAAGGGATTACTGGTCCGGGTGGTATAAGGGCGGAAGTACCGCATTTGTCGCAGCTATAGCAGTGCGATGAATACGCATATGTATGTATTTATTGCATATAGGGAAAAGGCGGTCAGTCTTTTTGGGAGAGTGCGGCCAGAATCACATCGCAGGCAGCTATGATTTCTGTCTCACTGATGGTGAGTGGCGGGGCGATGCGCAAGGCGGTTTCGCAATGCAGAAACCAGTCGATCATTACACCATGGGAGGCACAATAGGCACTGACGGCGGACACCTGGCGGAAGGTGTCCAGCTGCAAGCACAACATCAGGCCTTTTCCGCGGATTTCGTGTATTGCCGGATGCTGCAATCGTTGCCGGAACAACTGCGCTTTTTCCTCCACATGCTGCAGGAGGCTGTCTCCGGTGATTACGCGAAGCGATGCCAGCGCCGCTGCACAGCTGACGGGATGGCCGCCGAAAGTGGTAATATGCCCTAATATGGGGTTTTCTTTGATGACGTCCATGATCCGTTTATTGGCGATAAACGCCCCGATGGGCATACCGCCGCCCATGCCTTTGGCGAGCAGCAGGATGTCGGGTACTATTCCATAGTGTTCAAAAGCGAATAACCGGCCTGTACGGCCGAACCCGGTCTGTATCTCATCAAAAATAAGTATGGCACCCACTTCATCACAGCGTTTGCGGACGGCCTGCATATATGCCGGAGTTGGCACCCGAATGCCTGCCTCACCCTGTATTGCTTCAAGTACAACCGCTGCGGTGGCATCGGTAATCCGGTCGAGGTCATCAAAATCGTGATATCGGATAAATCGGATACCCGGTAGCAGGGGAGCATAAGCCCGTCGGTATTCGGGGTTTCCAATGAGGCTCAGCGCGCCTTGAGTACTGCCATGATATGCTTTGTCTGCCGCAATGATCTCTTGCCTGCCAGTAAACTTTTTAGCGATTTTCATTGCCCCTTCCGTGGCTTCGGTTCCGGAATTGGTGAAGTAGACACTGTTGAGTTGCTGGGGAAGTAATGCAAGTAGCGCGGTAGCCAGCTGTACCTGCGGTGCCTGGACAAATTCGCCGTAAACCGTTACGTGCAGGTATTTGTTGAGTTGATCAGATATGGCCTCCAGCACTTCGGGGTGGCGGTGACCGATGTTGCTGACGGCAAAACCGGACACCAGATCGATATATTTCTCGCCGTTGGGGCCAAAGAGATAGACTCCCTCGGCCCGGTCGACCTCAATAAGTCGTGGGGCATCCGAAGTCTGGGCAGTGTTCAATAAGAAAAGCTGGCGATTATTAAGCATACTTCATCGTGGTGGACTTGTTATTCCTGGTCCCGTCCGTTTCTGCGTTGCTGTAGTTCGCGCATCAGGTAATTGCGGAATTCTTCTTCCACGGCAAAAAACTGCGAAGCACGTGCCGCACCAATGACATTGGAAAAGCGTTGGCGGTAAATTTTCTTAAGCTCCAGTTCCTTGGCGTCAAATGCCAGGACATCACGGCTGGAATTAAATCCGTTAGGTTGCAGCGATTGGCTCTGGCTTTGCAGGTAAGTACGAGCGGCTGGGCGCCTGTCCCGTTTTTCCTGCCGCAGTTTGGAAAACTCTGCCCGGTATTGGTTATAAATCGGGAAAAACTTTTCCGCCTCCCCCGGTGAGAGGTCGAGCTCTTTCGTAATAAACGCAATCTTTTCCATTTCGATCCGCTCAAAACGCGCTGCCCGGCTCTCTTGCGCCCATACACTGGTTGCTATGGATGACAGCAGTACAGCGATCACGATCTTGAAATAGTTAGCCATGGTCATTTTACAGCGTATTATTGAGGTATGCTTCGATATCCTCTTCACTTAATTCGTTTAATTCGACGGCAATGTCATCGTCCCGGTCCAGGTACTCCGCAATATATGTGATATCGGCTGGCTCGCCGTAAAACTCGAGGTAACTCAGTATTTCCTGATCAGATACCGTTGCTAAACGGCTCTCTTCGCGGTTGACTAATCCGAGATATCCCATTATACCCAATACACCTGCCACACAGGCCGCTGCGGCATATCGCAGCCATGTCCGGGGGATTATTCTTCTGACGGGAGGAACTGCCAGCACCGGTTCATCCTGGCTTATCCGGTTGAGTAGAGCGGCTTGGGAGACTTCAAAATAACCCGCTGGCACGGTAAAGCCCGAAGCGCCGGCTTTCTCCCTTAATTTTTCCTCTGCAACTTTAATCAGTATTCGGTCCTGCAGTTGATCGAAATACTCCGCATGTGGAGTGAATGCAGCTTCTGAAGCAACGATGTGCTGACACCGTTGAAGGATACGGCGATTTGATTCTTCAAAATAATGATCCGGCACGGTAAATGGAGTGGCCTGCAGGGAACCGGCTGATTCCTCCAATCCGTTCAAATCATGGTGTGTATCTTTTTCCTTCATGGTACTGCTTAGATACAAATGGTATCCGAAGGTTTAATCATGCGCCTCAAAAAACTGTGCTATTTTCTTTACTGCCAAATGGTAAGAGGCTTTCAGCGCCCCGACACTGGTGCCGACAATTTCTGAAATTTCTTCGTATTTCAAATCGTCAAAATATTTCATGTTGAAGACCAGTCGTTGTTTTTCAGGAAGGGTCAGCAATGCCTGCTGTAATTTCAGCTGCGCCTGGGTTCCATTGAAATACGTATGGTCGGCCAGTGAATCAACCAGATATGCTGAACTCTCATCATCCAGGGAAATTTGCTGGCGCTGTTTCTTTTTGTTCAAAAATGTGATACATTCATTCGTGGCAATCCGGTAAAGCCAGGTGTATAGTTGCGCATCCTCCCGGAAGTTGCCCAAGTTTTTCCACACCTTGACGAAGATATCCTGTACCAGGTCATCGGCATCATCGTGGTCGATGACCAGCCGGCGCACATGCCAATAAATCTTTTGCTGATACTTTTTCAATAACTGGGCAAACGCCTCGTCACGTGTACGCTCATCTGCAAATTTTTCCAGTATTTGGGCGTCTTCCATAGCTCAGGCGTGCGCAAAGCCACACACGCAGGGATTACTTTCGTTTAATTACCCGTTGTACGGCAGTCACGATGTTCGCTGCATTTAAGCCGTACTTTTCCATTAATTGCGCCGGTGTACCGCTCTCGCCAAAGCTGTCGTTTACCGCCACATATTCCTGGGGAGTAGGCCGGTGTTTGGCTAATACCTGGGCAATACTGTCGCCCAACCCACCGAGCCGGTTGTGTTCTTCGGCAGTGACCACGCAACCCGTTTTGGCTACCGACCGCAGCACGGCCTCCTCATCGAGTGGTTTAATGGTGTGAATATTAATAATTTCTGCATCAATACCGAGATCGGCTAGCTGCTCACCGGCCTGTATCGCTTCCCACACCAGGTGGCCAGTGGCGAAAATGCTTACGTCTTTACCTTCGTTAACCATCCATGCCTTGCCTATTTCAAATTTTTGATTGGCATCGGTAAAAACAGGAACAACCGGCCGACCGAAACGTAGGTAAACGGGGCCATGATGATCTGCAATGGCCATAGTAGCCGCCTTTGTCTGATTATAATCGCATGGATTGATTACCGTCATTCCGGGTAGCATTTTCATCAGCCCTATATCTTCCAGAATCTGGTGCGTGGCGCCGTCCTCCCCTAAAGTCAGCCCGGCATGTGAAGCACATATTTTTACATTTTTGTCGGAATAGGCGATCGACTGCCGGATCTGATCATAAACGCGTCCGGTTGAAAAATTGGCAAACGTCCCCGTATATGGGATCTTTCCGCCAATCGTTAACCCTGCTGCGATGCCCATCATATTGGCCTCAGCAATTCCGATCTGGAAAAACCGCTCGGGAAACGCTTTGATAAAATCGTTCATTTTGAGGGAACCGATCAAGTCAGCACACAATGCAACCACCCGGTCGTTGCGGCGGCCAGCTTCCAATAATCCTGCCCCGAATCCTGAACGGGTATCTTTCTTTTCAGTATATGTATATTTTTTCATGGTTATCCGTTAATAGTCTCCCAGGGTTTCTTCCAATTGGGCCAGTGCAGCGGCGAGTTGCTCATCATTCGGTGCCACGCCATGCCATTTGTGCGACCCCATCATGAAGTCCACACCATTACCCATCTCGGTTTTCATAAGGATTAATACCGGTTTTCCTTTGCCGGTATGTGCTTTCGCCTCCTGAAGCCCTGACACCACTTCGGCCATGACGTTGCCATTCATTTCCATTACATCCCAGCCAAAAGATTCCCATTTAGCTTTCAGATTGCCAAGCGATAAAACGTCTTCCGTAGCGCCGTCGATCTGTTGGCCATTATAATCGATAGTAGCAATCAGATTGTCCACCTTATTGTATGGGGCGTACATGGCTGCTTCCCAAATCTGTCCCTCCTGTTGTTCACCGTCTCCCATCAGCGCATAAACCAGGTTATCGTCGTGGTTCAGCTTCTTTGCCAGTGCTGCGCCGATTGCCACGGAAAGTCCCTGTCCCAATGATCCGGATGCTACACGGATGCCCGGAAGCCCCTCGTGGGTAGTGGGGTGACCCTGCAGACGGGAGTCAATTTTTCTGAATGTCGCCAGTTCACTGACTTCGAAATACCCAGCGCGGGCCAGTGTGCTGTAGAACACGGGGGATATGTGACCATTGGAGAGGAAAAAAAGATCTTCTCCAATGCCATCCATTTCAAATCCCTGTTTCCGCTTCATGATGCTAAAATACAGGGCTACAAAAAAGTCAGTGCAGCCTAATGATCCACCGGGGTGTCCCGACTGACAAGCATGTACCATGCGCACGATATCGCGCCTGACCTGCGATGCAATTTTTTCCAGTTTGGTGATGTCTTCGCTCATTTTATATACTTGCTTCAGATTTTGGTGCTAAAGTTAGTTATTTTAGGTTAGATATGGGATGCAAGATGTCAGATTGGGTAACACGGTGCACCGACTGGAAGGATATGGTGTGGCGATTATAGCATGGGTGCCAATATCTTCCACACGTTGTCTGCCAGTATCTGGTGGCCTTCTGCGGTTGGGTGGATGCCATCCTGCTGATTCAGCGCTGTTTCTCCGGCCACACCATCGAGGAGGAACGGAATAAACGCCATGTTGTTTTCCTTGGCCAGTGCCGGAAATATGGTTCTGAAGGCCTGTACATAGGTGCCTCCCATACTCGGCGGCACCATCATGCCAGCCAGTACCAATTGACAATCCGGATACTTCTTTTTTACCTTGTTAATGATACTTTGTAGATTTTTCTGCGTCTCATCTGTCGGGATGCCCCGGAGTCCGTCATTAGCCCCCAGTTCGAGTACGAAAACAGCTATCTCCTCATTGAGCAGCCAATCGATGCGTTCGTTTCCGCCTGCCGATGTTTCACCGCTTAATCCGCCGTTAATTACCCGGTACGGCAGTTCGAGGGAATCAATCCGTTGTTGAATAATTCCAGGAAAGGCAAGGTCCTGACGCTCCAGACCCAATCCGGCAGTAAGGCTATTGCCAAAAAAAAGAATGTTTTTGATTTTTTTCTGGGATCGAATTGCAGTATCCTGTAATGTTCCGGTTGCGCTGGCAGATTCTTTTTGCCCGGGTGAATTGCTGCAGGCAGCGAAAAAAGTCGCAACCAACATAAAAAGTACTCCCGGTAGCTTATATTTTAAGAGAAAAGGAGAAACAACAGACTTCATATCGGCGGTGGAATTACATAGCCTCTGCTACCACTTCCTGTACTTCGGGTACCATCCGCTTTAACAGGCCTTCTATACCCGCTTTCAGCGTAATGGTCGATGATGGGCAGCCACTGCACGAACCACGCAGTTCAACAACCACGGTTCCTTCCGCAAAGGATTTGTAACTGATGGCGCCGCCGTCCTGTTCTACTGCCGGCCTTACATAATCGTGCAGGATCTGCTGAATTTTGATCTCCGTTTCCGTGCCTTCAAAATTTACGTTTTCGTCTTTTTCAATTTCCTGCACCTTAAGTTCGGCTTCTACCGCACCCTTGACGAAATCCTTGAGGATCGCTTCGATATCTTCCCACTCCGCATCGTCGGTTTTGGTAATGGTTACGAAATTACTGGCAAAAAATACCCCGTTCACGAAATTAAACTTAAAAAGTTCGCGCGCAAAAGGGGAGGCATTTGCTTTTTCCTGATCCGGAAAATCCAGACTTCCGTTGATCAATAATTTGTTGACCAGGAACTTCATGGTTGCCGGATTAGGGGTATATTCGGTATATACGTTAATAGTAGCCATTTTATACACTGTTTTTACAAAGGTATTAAATTCCATGTGTATTTCAGTCAGCGTGAGGTCAAAGGGTAGATTTCTACATGTTACGTGCGTATACGAGCACATTTATGTGATGATAGTTCAGTCAGATTCGCCACGTAAAAGACGCCCGGACCTGCAAACGGCTGCAATGGGTATCAAGGTTGTAGGTTCTGGAACGCGGGAAGCGCATACATGGGCCGGCTTATACGCTTATCGCCGGGAAATGAATAAGGGAGGCTAGTCGGCGTCATTAGCAGGAGGCGCTGGATCCTGCTGCGGCTCTTTCACCTTATTAACGAGTTCCCTACCTGTTTTGCCCGCTTGTGTGGCTAAATCGGCAATCTTATTACCTGCTCCTGTAAATAACTGCTGTAACCGCTCGCCATCGTCCGTTTTGAAATCCTGTAGTGAAGTGACCTCATTCATCCCCGATACATCAAACTGCAAATAAGGTGCTTCAGGGAACCCCATTGCCCTGGCAATGAATACTGTTGGAATCCGTAACCTTTTTGTGTTGTATTCCTTAACGGCGTGATTGTATTTTTCGCGGCTTTCCTGGATGTTCTGCTCGCACTGCTGTATACTATCCACCAACCGGTGATACTGTTCATTGGCTTTTAGGTTAGGAAATTTTTCGGCAATTCCCTGAACCGTGGCCAGTACAGTGCCGGATTGCTGATAGGAGTTGGCTAGGTTGGTAGCCGACGTATCCTGCGATACCTTAAGCTGGATCAGCTGTTCACCTTCCTGGTAATTTTTCACCACATCGATCAACTGGTTAATTAATGCTAACTTTTTGCTGATTGCTACCTGAGCATTGGAAGCCTTTTCACGTACATCCTGCGCCAATTTCTGCAATCCATTGTAGGAACTGGCGGCCACGATGAGGAAGAGTACGAGCAGAGTAATAAAGGAAAATAACATAATACGATATGTGTTAACGATTCTGGTTGGATAGCAGGATGGGTACATAAAATTCGCCATCGGTAATGATCACTTCTTTCAGGTCTGGATACGTTGTATAAGCATGCATCGAAAACGTGCCCTTGACGGTTGTATCGTTAATCTGGCTAAACTGGGCAGATGCAACATCTTTCACTTCAAATGGAAGTGATGGTGATTGGTAAAGCTGCGCATGGTACTTTTCAGCCGATGCGCTGTAATGCGAACCGAAGACCTTCGAAATACGTTGATTGTATTCGGGCCACTCAAGCCGTTCCGAAAGTTGGTAGACCGTGCCTGTCTTGAGTGGTCCGGCATCCGTAACGGCAAGGAAAATCGCATCCCTATTCTGATCGTTTTCCTGCAAACGTCCTTGTATAAGGCATTGCCGGGCATCAGTATCGGGTAGCGTAAGAAATATTGCGTAGACTAGTTGCTTATCTGTGTATTCGTGGTTCACTCCGTTGGCTTTATATCGAATATAGTACGCCCCGGGAGCATCCGTTTTTTCAATCGGTCCATCATTCGATTTACTGCACGCACTTGCCAAAAGTCCCAGGCAAACCAGTATGGCGATAAAACGTAAAGGATAATTGTCCATCGTGGTGATTTTTCTTTTTCTCAAATAGAAGCTTCTTCTATGAAAAAAACAACACACAATGATTAACTGCCGCTTCATAATGATTAACTGCTGATGCTGGATGAATATGTGTGATGGGCCTGATCGCTGCGGGCTGATCACCCCATGGCATTGCGCTATTTTAAATTGTATATACCCTTATCTTTCTGTAAGTTTGATTCAGAAATCTCTGCAAATGAAGAAACTGGCAACCTTTACCTGTGTTTCAATGATTTGTTTATCTGCTACGGGGCAAACGCCCGTTGATTCGCTTAAGAATGAATTGGCCAGCCTTTCCTCAGCCGATACAACCCGCGTAACCTTACTGCTCAATATCGCGGATGCGCTTGTCTGGAATGATCCACAGGAAGCCTTAACATATGTAAAACAGGCAGCCCGGTTAACCGACGATCTCCGATGGCAAAAGGGTAAAGCGTATGCCTTACGGCAAGAAGGCGTTATATACTACGAGCAATCAGATCCAATACGTGCGATGGACCGGTTTCACGAAGCACTGAAGGCTGCAGAACCGTTGCAGGACCGATCTTTCGAGGCTTCTATTTATAACAACATCGCCAATATCTACAGCGATCTTAAACAATACGATATGGCGCTTGACCATTACAGGCGCTTATTAGCCGTTTCCGAAGCACTCCGGGACACGACGAGGATCATTATTGCCACAGTAAACATGGCCAGTGTGTATATCGAACAGCAACAACTATCGATGGGTATCGCTAGTCTGAACCAGGCACTTCCATTAGCCCAGTATATTAAAAATAAGCGATTTGAAATGGCTATCCAAAATAACCTGGGTAGGGCACTGTCTAAACAGGGTGACGACGAGTTGGCGCTTGGGCATTTCAACAGCTGTTTACAGCTCGCCGAACAATTGGGTAGCGACGGCATCAAAGCCAACGTGCTCAATAGCATCGCTGAAATCATGTTCAATCGGCACCAATATGCCCAGGCCGAAGACCGGAGCAAAGAGGCACTTGCACTGGCGGAAAAAGTAGCTGCCCTCGAATGGCAAGCTAATGCCTGGCAGACGTTAAGTAACATCCACGAACGCCAACACAGGCCAGGTGAGGCGTTGCACGCTTATAAACAGTTCATCACTCTTCGTGACAGTGCTGTAAATGATGGAAAAAAAGCGGAGATCACCCGAAAGGAAATGCAGTTTGCGTTGGAGAAACAGGAGGCGGCAGCTGTTGCTGAGATGATACGCCAACGAAGCATCACCTATGCCGTCATTGGCGTGGCTTTGGTGATCATGGGTGCATTTGCTATTGGTTGGCGCTTGTACAAGCGTAAACGCGACAGCGATGAGCTTAAGAAGATCGCTGAATTTGAAGCATTGGTGGCCGACACGGAGATGAAAGCGTTGCGGGCCCAATTGAACCCGCATTTTATCTTTAACGCGTTGAATGCCATTGGCAACAGTATTGCTGAACAGGATTTTGATGCCGCGGGAAGTTACCTCACCCGATTTGCCAAACTCATTCGGCAGATTCTGGAAAATTCAGAGCATAAGGAAATTCCCTTAACCACAGATTTGGAACTGTTAACGGGATACATTCAGCTCGAATCAATGCGATTACAGGGAAAATTCACATACGGGGTAGACGTCGCCGCTGACATCGATCCCGAAAATACCCTTGTGCCGCCGCTGATCCTGCAACCCTTGATCGAAAATAGTATCTGGCATGGAATCCTGCCCAAAAAAGGTCCGGGGCATATACAAATCCGGGTGCAGAAAGAAGAAGAATCACTTTGCTATACCGTGGAAGACAATGGTATAGGAAGAGCGAATGTAAACGGGCGGTCTACTACAGCGAAACGGTCCATGGGAATTGCGCTGACAAAAGCACGGGTTTCAATTGCGGGCACGCATCAAAATAAACCATCGGCTATTTTGTTTGACGATTTGCCCGATGGACTGGCTGTAACGGTGAAACTGCCGTTGTCCCTACAATTTTAATCAAATACACATGATCAATGCCGTTATCATAGACGACGAGCCGCACTGTATCCAGCACCTGCAGCGGCTCCTGCAATACCATGCTCAAGATAGCGTGCGGCTATTGGGCGCGTTTGAGAATATCGAACAGGGGATGGTTGCTATTGAAGAGCTGAAGCCCAACTTGCTGTTTTTGGATGTTCAGCTGCAGGGAGAGACGGGCTTTGACCTACTGCGCCAGCTTGATATTAGCCGGATAGCCGTTATTTTCACTACAGCCTATGATCAATATGCCGTGCAGGCATTCCGCTTCAGCGCGACGGACTACCTGCTCAAGCCCATTGATGGTGACGATTTGATGGAAAGCCTGCGGAAAGTAACCGACAATATCAACAAAAAAGAGACGGCTGCCCGATATGAACTTTTATTTGAGCATTTAGATCATCCGCCTGGTATGCAGGCCAAAATTGCATTACCATCTGCCGAAGGGTGGGATTTTATTTCAATCGATAAGATCATTCGATGCGAGGCCCAGGGTAATTATACGTTATTTATTTTACGGGAAGCGAAACCACTCTTGGTATCAAGGACATTAAAAGGGTACGAGCAATTGCTGGAGAACCGGGGTTTTTTCCGGATTCACCATGCGCACCTGATCAATCTGGACCATGTCAATAAGTACCACAAAAGTGGCTTTGTGACCCTGAACGATGGGTCCACTGTTGAAGTGTCCACCAGAAGGCGGGAAGCCTTTGTAGCCCGGATAACGGCACGTAGCAGATAATCTTCCTTTGTCCTTTAATCGAATGCTTAATCCAGGATGGTAGTCAGGAGGTAATTTTTCGTGATATTAGTCTATAGGAATAATCAGGACTTGTATCTTTGATGTTATATAGTTAATTAGGTTTGATTTGATGAAAGCGATCCAGTTATTTTTAGTGGGGTTATTTATGGCTGTTACCATAGCCAATGGTCAGGAAGCACCCACAGCGTCTAAAACGGTATTAGTAGATTCGGCCCTGGCCCAGCCTTTATTTGCAGTGGACGGCGGGCAGACTACCGTGGGCCAGGTATTGGCTGCCAATCGGGGAAAGACCGTACTGCTATACGTATGGGCCACTTGGTGCCCTGATTGTATCAAGGGATTCCCGGCGCTCTATGCGCTCCAGCGGGCTAATCCGGATGTTCATTTTTTGTTCCTTTCCTTGGACCGTGAAGCGCAACGCTGGACCGGCGGGATTGAAAAATATCAGCTAAAAGGGGAGCATTACTGGTTTAAAACCGGATGGAAAAATGCATTTACGAATTACATCGACCTGAACTGGATCCCGCGGTACATGGTCATTGATCCAGAGGGTAATATCGCCAGCTATTATGCAATTAATGCCGATGACCCGACTATTCAGCAGGCCATCGACGATATCGCAGACCGGTAACGGACGGTTTAAACCCCTGTATAATTCGCCGGCGTGATGGACTTAAGTTCGGTTTTCACGCGCTCATCGACATTAAGTCCGTCAACAAAGCCAGCAATTGCCTCTTGTGTCACGGCCTCATTGATGCGTGTCAGTTCTTTAAGCGCTTCATAGGGTTTCGGATAGCCTTCGCGTCGCAGTATGGTCTGTATGGCTTCAGCCACTACAGCCCAGTTTTGCTCCAGATCGGCCTTTAATGCGTTTTCGTTCAGAATAAGTTTCTGAAGCCCACGGACCGTCGATTTTATTGCAATCAATATATGCGCCATCGGAACGCCGATGTTGCGCAGTACGGTGGAGTCGGTCAGGTCGCGCTGCAACCTGGAAATCGGCAATTTAGCTGCCAGGTGTTCCAGCAACGCACTGGCGATACCCAGGTTGCCTTCTGCATTCTCAAAATCAATGGGATTCACCTTATGGGGCATAGCCGACGAGCCAATCTGGCCTTTGGTGATTTTCTGCTTGAAATAATCCATGGAGATATACGTCCAAATATCCCTGCAAAGGTCAATCAAGATCGTATTAATGCGTTTCAGCGCATCACAATGCGCGGCAAAATAATCGTAATGCTCAATCTGGGTGGTGGTTTTTGAACGGTGTAGGCCAAGCGTGTCCTCAACGAACGCATTGCCAAAAGCAACCCAGTCCGTTTCCGGGTAGGCGACCTTATGGGCATTGAAATTGCCGGTGGCCCCCCCAAATTTAGCACCATAGGGTATTGCTTCCAGTTGCTGGCGCTGCGCGATCAGCCGTTCGGTAAAAACGCGGATTTCCTTTCCCAGCCGCGTAGGAGAAGCTGGCTGTCCATGTGTCCGGGCAAGCATAGGTACCTCCGACCAATCGGTAGCCAGGCGGTCCAGCGCATCGATCAGCGCATTCAGCTGTGGCAGATAAACCTCAGTAAGGGCTTTCTTCCAGGAGTAGGGAATGGCGGTGTTGTTTATGTCCTGTGAAGTCAATCCAAAATGGATAAATTCGAGCGAATCGGTCAACCCCATCGCTTCGAAACGGTCTTTCAGGAAATATTCGACCGCTTTTACGTCGTGATTGGTTTCTTTCTCTTTCGTTTTGATCCATTGCGCATCTTCGAGTGAAAACTGCTCGTAAATAGCCCTTAATCTGCTATTAAGTGTACCGTCGAAATGCCGCAACTGCGGGATACCGCTATTGCAAAGACGAATAAAATACTCGACCTCAACAAACACCCGGTATTTTATGAGTGCATATTCGGAAAAGTAGTCCGCCAGTTCCTTCGTGGCGTTATGGTAGCGGCCGTCAACAGGAGAAACAGCCGTAAGCGGTAATAAGTCCATGCATTATGATTTGTCGCAAAGGTAAAAAAATGTAGGGAGAAACTTAAGGAAACGAAGGACTCTGCATGGAATCTGTGGTTTTTAACGAATCTCTGCTCCTGGCACGCGAGGTGTCGCCCCACGTCGGGGAGTCATCCGAAAGTGTATCTGTTAACATGGAATCGCCGGCTGACCCGTCAAGGTAAGGCGATCGTTCTTCATTTTGTCCGCGGTTTCCACAGGATAATGCCATCAGGCCAACCGAAATCAGCAGAATTAGTGCACCTGCTTTCAGGATCGCTATTTTTTGTTGTAAAGTGTTCAAATAAGAAGTCATCGTCGTCTATATTATGTGTGTTTACTAAAAGCAACAGCAGCTTCTGCCAGATGTTTTAAAAAACAGCCAATTTCGAATTCATGTTAACAAAAACGGGCTACGGTTGTTACCCTAACAGACAAACAGACGTTCCGCACATGGCAGATCATAATGAAAGTCAGCATAAAATACTTATTGCACTGATCGCAATCCATAAAGAACGCATCGCGCTGTACGAAGAGCTGGTGCGGCATGTGCCAGGCAATCCGATCGAATTGCGGTCAGCACTGGAAGACCTGATTGCCCAAGCGCGCATGTTCAAGCAGGCCCTCATTGAGGCATTAACTGGCTATGGTGAACTGTCGGACATTGGGAATGAATCTGACCGGCCGGCATTCTATGAAACCTGGTGCAGGCAGGTGGCGGCCATACGCGACCGGCCGTCCACGGTGCAACTTATGCACATTGAGCAGGCGATGCAGCTGGCCTATGAAATGGCCCAGGCTGACCTGCAGGACGAAACGCTCGGCGATATGCTCCAAAGCCAGCGGGACGAACTTGATTATAACATCACCAAACTTCATCTTCTTATCCGGAAAACAACGGATAACCCCGAATAAAAGCAATCACGGATATGAAAGTAGTGAAACAGGAACTGACAACTATTTATCGGGATGCATTGAAATTATTGCTCGATTCAGGATGCGACTTTATGGTAGGCGGCGGTTTCGCGGTTGTTCAATATACCGGCATTTTTCGGGATACCAAAGACCTGGATGTATTCTGCAGGGCAGCAGATTATCCAAAGATACTGAAATGTTTTGCCAGCAACGGATACCGTACGGAACTGACGGACGTGAGGTGGCTTGCCAAGATTTTTAAAAATGACTATTTTATTGACATTATTTTTGATACCGTAAACAACATCTGCACGGTGGATGATGTATGGTTCGATCATGCGCAGGTGGGCGATTTCTGCGGCCTGGATGTAAAATTCATTCCCCCGGAAGAATTGATCTGGTGCAAGATATACGTTCAGAACCGGGAAAGAAATGACAGCGCCGACATTAATCATATTTTATTGAAATACGGACGTAACCTGGATTGGTCGCGCCTGTTGCAGCGGCTTGATGCACACTGGCACCTGCTACTTTCACAGCTGACCATTTTCCAATTCGTTTATCCGGCTGATTATCGGGATATCATTCCCGATTGGCTGTACCACGATTTGCTGGCCCGGGCCCGGGAACAATACGAGCTGCCCCCACCCGTTGAAAAAGTATGCCGTGGACCATTAATTGATCAAACCCAGTATGCAACCGATATCAAATCGTGGGGATATAAAGCATACACCATTAAAACCGTATGAATACAATGGAAGCAGTAAAAAAGCGGGTCCGCATTGCGGCCACAGCCGATTTGCATGTCCGTGAAACCGATCGCGGAAAATGGAAAGATTACTTCAAGGCAATCTGTCAGGAGGCTGATATCCTGGTGTTAGCAGGCGACCTGACGGATACGGGTGATGAGGATGAGGCGGCATTGTTGGTGGAAGAACTGAAAGGGTGTAACCTGTCTGTCGTGGGGGTATTGGGGAACCATGATTATGAAAAGGACCGTCAAAAACTAATCAAACAAGTGCTTAATGAAGCAGGTGTGCAGGTCCTGGATGGAGAATCAGCCATTATACAGGGGATAGGTTTTGCAGGGATAAAGGGTTTTGGCGGTGGTTTTGGCAACCATATGCTCGCTAAATTCGGTGAGGGTATGATGAAAGCGTTCGTGCAGGAAGCCGTGGAAGAGGCGCTCAAACTGGAACGTGCCCTGGCCCGCCTGGGGCAGCACCATGGTCACCTGAACAAGATCGCCATCATGCACTATGCACCGCTGGCAGCCACCGTTGAGGGGGAACCATTGGAGATCTATCCTTTCCTGGGATCTTCGCGCCTTTTGGAGCCGTTGCAGCGCAATAAAGTGGCCGCAGTTTTTCATGGGCATGCACATATGGGCCAATACGAAGGGCAGACTGCGGATGGTACGAACGTCTGGAACGTATCCCTGCCGGTGCTGGCCAGACAGGGTAAAATCCAACCGTTCCACCTGATGGAGGTCGAAGCCATGGACAACGAAGTAACACAACGTATTCAGTAGGGTATCCATATATCAATGGACGAATAGCATAATAATTTGAATGATAACAACATGAGTAAACACCTTTACCAAAGCGGCATTATCGGAAATTGCGCCTTTATGGCTCACGTGCAGATGAACACTAATATTTCCTGGTTATGCTGGCCATCGTTTGACAGTTCATTTATTTTTGGAAGCATGCTCGATGAGGATAAGGGCGGAGAATTCTCCATACTTCCCGTGGGTGATTACAGCAGCAAACAGTATTACATCGAAAACACCAATATCATCCGCACCGAAATAACAACCGGTGACGGCACTTACCGGATTACGGATTTTGCCCCGCGCTTCAGGCAGTACCAGCGATATTTCAAGCCACTGATGCTGATCCGGAAAATCGAACCGCTGACGACCGACCGGCCCCGGATCCATATCAAGTGCCGGCCGGTGCATGCACATGGTCTCGGGCATTTTGAAAAGTACAGGGGCAGCAACCACGTGGAGTTCCGGAATGGTACAGAACAGTTGCGGCTTACAACCAATATACCGGTAAGTCATTTTTTCGGAGAAACCCCGATCGTTTTAAGTGAAACCAAGTACCTCGTACTCACGTACGGCAATCCCCTGGAAGCTCCACTTGAGCGGACCGTGGAAGAATTTCTGCGGGAAACCATTACCTATTGGCGTACCTGGATTAAGCATGCGACCATCTCGACTTTTTATCAGGAAGAAGTGATCCGTTCGGCGCTTACCTTAAAACTGCACCAGTACGAAGATACCGGTGCGATTATCGCGGCGAGTACCACCAGTCTGCCTGAATATCCCGGCAGTGGCCGGAACTGGGACTACCGATATTGCTGGTTGCGGGACAGCTACTATGTCCTTTCGGCCCTGAACCACATCGGCCAGTTTGAGGAAATGGAACAATATGCGCATTACATTACCGATATCACACATGCCGACACCGGTCGGCTGCAGCCACTTTATGGAATTAACGGGCAGCTGAAGCTAAGCGAAAAAATGCTTGACCACCTCGCCGGTTATCAGGGGAATAAACCTGTCAGGGTAGGCAACCAGGCTTATGAGCACATTCAGAATGACGTATACGGACAGGCTATGATTGCCCTACTGCCGTTGTATACCGATCACCGGTTTGTATTCAGGGAACGATCCGACACTGCCAGGTGGGTTGATTACATCCTTAAAAAAATAGAAGAGACCATTGACGAACAGGATGCGGGGATATGGGAGTTCCGGAATTTCGCTAATCATCACTGCTATTCCAATTTGTTTCAATGGGCCGGCTGTGCTGCAGCCCAGAAAATCGGCGTGGCCATCGGTGACGACGAGCTCATCCAGCGCGCCAAGGCACTTGGGCAGCGGGCCACCCAGTATGTTGAACGTTGTTACGATGAAAAACGACAGGTGTATACCAATGCGGTAGATAGCCCGCACTTGGACGCCAGTACGTTACAGCTGATCATGATGCATTATCTCGATCCGGCTTCCGACCGGGCGCAGCATCACCTACGGGCGCTGGAAAAGGAATTGAAGACCCCCCAGGGCCTTTTTTACCGTTACCTCCATGCCGACGATTTTGGCCGGCCGAAGTCCACGTTTTTAATCTGCGCTTTCTGGTATGTGGAAGCACTGGCATGTGTCGGACGCATTGACGAAGCTGTTTCGACATTTGAACGGCTATTGAGTTATTCCAACCACCTGATGCTATTCAGTGAAGATGTCGATGAAAATGACGGAAGCCAGTGGGGGAATTTTCCACAAGCCTACAGCCACGTAGGGTTGATGAACGCAGCCTACCGGATTTCCATGAAGTTGGATCGTCCGATCTTTCTTCCGTAAAACGGAAGTCTGCCGGTCTGTTATTGAATGAGTGATCCGAGCAAATGCCGCACATCCTGCCACCGCTTTACATAATAGCGGGCAGCGGACATCACGTCCCCCACTTTGATGGTAATGGCCGTATCGGGGAGCACTTCGAATGTGTCCTCATCGGTGCGGTCGTCGCCAATGGCCAGTATAAAATCGTAATGGTTGCCATGCAGGATATCCAGTGTCGCCCGTCCCTTATTTACCTCGGCACTCCTTATTTCTACCACTTTGTCACCATCCAGCAGTTGAAGGCCAAAGGTTGAAGAGAAATTTTTCAGGCTGTCAATCAGTTCGTTGGCTCGGAGGATCCCCAGGCCGGTTTCTACTTTGCGGTAGTGCCACGCAAGCGAAAAGCTCTTCTCCTCTACAAAAGCGCCCGGCGTCCGGTCGGCATACGATTCCATTAAGACGCCGACCTCTTCTTTCCATCGGTTGGACAATCCGGATTTAAGCCGCCACGGTGTTTCCGGATCCTTGGTCCATACCCCGTGCTCCGCCACCAGGCTGTACCTGGTTCCATTAAACCATTTGTCCAGTGTTTGGTGTTTTCGGCCGCTGATAATCACCATGTGATTGGCCACATCGCGGTCCAGGGCGTTCAAAAGCGTGTAAAGCGCCTCGTCGGGAGAGGCTTTGTCAATGTCGTCGTGAAACCCGACCAACGTTCCGTCGTAGTCGAGCAGGAGCAACCTGCTGGACGCCTGCCGGTAAGCTGAAATAATCCGGTCATTAATTTCCTCGTGTACCAGCCTGGCTTTTGTAGATTGTTGCAATGATTTGATTTCTTTTAATCGGTTCATAAATAATCTGGCCCAATGGTGTACGGTGAATTTAAACACCAATGCGCGCATGTTTTCCATCCTTCGTCGTTCTTCTTCGCGGGGCATGTCCAACGCCGTCAGCAGCGCATCCCTGATGTCGTGAATGTTATTCGGGTTTACGATCAGCGCATCGATCAACTCCTTGGATGCCCCAGCCATTTCACTTAGGATCAGAATACCATCGAGATTCTTCCGACAGGCGACATACTCCTTACAGACGAGATTCATCCCGTCGCGCATCGGCGTCACCAGGCAGATATCAGCGGCATTATACAGCGCGGTAATCTCTTCCATGGGGTAACCGTGATAAAAATAAGCGATCGGATACCAGTCGAATGTACCATACCGCCCATTAATATTACCAACCAGCTGGTCGATATGCTCCTTTAATCTGCGGTACTCCGGCACGGTGTCCCGCGAGGGAACCACCACCATATACAGCGTAATCTTTTTCAGGTACTCGGGATGTTCACTGAACAGCAGTTCAAAAGCGTTGAGTCGCTGTATGATGCCCTTACTGTAATCAAGCCGGTCAATGCAAAGAATAATTTTTTGCCCGTCAAAATTCTGTTTCAACTCCCTGACCCGTTTCAACACCCCTTTGTCGATCGAAAGCCGGGCAAATTTTTCACTGTCAATCCCCATGGGATAAGGTTCAGCAAAAACGGCGCGCCCGTCCACTTCCAGGCGGTTAAACCGACTGTGTATCGGCGAGAGCCGGGTGGCTGAACTTACAAAGTGCCGGACATCATCAAAGGTATGAAAACCCAGTAAATCGGCACCCAGCATGCCGCCCAGCAGTTCGCTGCGCCATGGGATCAAACGGAAAAGTTCCTGCGAAGGGAATGGAATGTGCTGAAAGAAGGCAATGGTAGCATCCGGCAATGCCTCGCGAATCAGTCCCGGCAGCAGCAACAGCTGGTAATCGTGGATCCAGATGGTGTCGTTCGCACCCGCATGCTCCAGCACGGCATCGCGGAAACGCTCGTTTACCCGCTGGTAAGTTTCCCAATTATTGATGTCGTAATTGGCATACGTACTGATGTAATGGAAAATCGGCCAGAGCACCTCGTTGGAAAAACCTTCGTAAAATCCATTGATTTCTTCCTCCGTCAGAAACAGCGGCACCAGTTGCTGTTTTTTCAGTGCCGTCCGGAAATAAGCCTGTTGGTCTGCATCCGCGATGTATAATCCGGGCCACCCGATCCAGATATTTCCTTCTTGTTTATGGATAGATGCCAGCCCTGTGGCCAGTCCGCCTTCGCTGGGCTGGAGTTCCGGTCCGTCTGTGCCTTCAGAAATCCTGACGGGTAACCGGTTGGAGACAATAATGGTTTTACTCACGCTTCTTTGGTTTCACGCTGATGGGCATCGCGTCCATCATGCGCAATCATATTTACTTGGTGCTTAATATAATCAATTTAATCCATACCCGCAATCAGATCGTAATCCTTCCGCCGGTTACCGGCAACGTTGCTCCGGATACATAATTGGCTTCGTCTGATGCTAGAAATACATACGCGGTTGCCACTTCCGCAGGCTGGCCCGGCCGTTTAAACGGGGTATTTTCACCAAAATGTTCATGTTCCGGTATCGTGGAAGGGATGAGCGGTGTCCAAATCGGTCCGGGTGCAACCGCATTGACCCGGATTCCCTTCCGTTGCTCCAGCAATATCTGACTGAGATTAGCAGAAAAATTCTGGATTGCCGCTTTAGTTGCAGCGTAGGGGAGGAGCGTGGCATTTGGTTCATAAGCATTGACAGATGTCGTATTTATGATACTTGATCCGGGGCGCATATGCGGGACGGCCGCCTTACACAGGTAGAACATGCTGTGAATATTGACGGCAAATGTTTTTTGCCATTCGTCGGCAGAGATGTCCTGCAGGGTTTTGCGCGACATCTGGAACGCGGCATTGTTGACCAGTATGTCAATGGTGCCAAATTCGCTTACCGCTGTTTCGATAATGTGCTGACAGTGTTGCTCCCGGCTGATGTCACCTTTAAGCAATACCGCCTGCTGTCCGGCTTCCCGTATGTAAGCCGCGGTATCTTCGGCATCCTCATCCTCCATATCGGCCAGGTAACTGATGAGCACATCTGCTCCTTCACGGGCAAATGCAATGGCCACAGCTTTGCCAATTCCCGAATCGCTACCGGTGATAATGGCTTTTTTGCCCGTTAACCGGCCTGATCCGCGGTAGGTCTTTTCTCCATGGTCGGCCCGTGGCACCAGGTCGCTTTCCTTTCCGGGGATTTCCTGGGGTTGTTTTGGGAAAGGCGGACTGGGGTAACGGTCGGCCGGATTCCCCTGTTCCCCTGCTGTGCCGGTGTTATGGTTCCCTTCTCCTGAATTGCTTTGATTCGTCATCATTGAAAGTTATTACTGAATTGTATACCACTAACAATTTACCGGATGTGTAGTTTTAATTTAATGGGATCCGTTAATGCAACCGGCCACTTTCCATCCAAAAGATGTTATCGCCAGTACGTTTCAAAACATTTAAGCAACCTGCACTGTTAAGGAAAAACAATAACACAGCTACTTATGGCAATTAAGAAAGAAAGTGAGGCACTCTCCGCCGGAGGAAAAGCACTGCCCAATAAAAAGGCGAGCGACCTGATTCGGGCACGACACGATCTCAAAGACAAAAAGGAGCAAAAGAATTACGAAGGGGGCATTGACCCGCAGGATGAACAGTTGAATACCCTTCCCGAAGGAACCGGCTCACAACAGGGCAATTCCAAACCGGGGGGCGGAAACCGCATACATCGTGATCCGGCCGGATCGGATAAAGACCGGGATTAACCAGATACATGCGGAAGGTATACGAAAACGATCCGGTGCATTTGCCCGAGGTGGTCCGTTGTGCGCGGTTACTTGCTGATAAGGGGCTGACAGTTGCTTTCGCCGAAAGTGCGACAGGGGGGCGCCTGTGTGCCGAATTTACGCTTGCGCCGAATGCGGGGGCATTTTTAAAAGGGTCTATCGTGTGTTATGACGCCTGCATCAAACATGCCTTACTCGGGGTACCGATGGCAGCCATTGAACGCCACACCGCTGAGTCCAGTGAGGTGACCCGCCTGCTGGCCCTCGGATTAAAAAACTGCATCGACGCGGACATCTACATCGCTGTTACCGGACTGACGCATCCCGGTGGCAGCGAGAGTGCGGCGAAACCGGTAGGTACCATGTTTATCCACCTGTTGGACAGCCGTGGAGAGGTTAGCCTTCGGAAAACATTCGAAGGAAATCCCGAAACCATCGTGTTGCAGACCATATCGGAGATCGCCAATCACCTGATCCGGCATTTTTAATGCTGAATAAATATGTTTATCTTGTAAAAATTTTTGAAACAAAAAGACGTATATATTGTATACTTCCCAAAGTAACCATTTGAGCAGTATATAATCGTTTTTTAGGGGATATAAACTTAAATTATTCTTACATTTTTCCAGCGCACTACTTCAATGAAGAAAAAAATTCTTTACATCGAAGACGATCCGGACATGGCAGAAATCGTTTCCGAAATCATACAATACGAGCATTATGAAGTGATCACAGATAGTGGAAAGTCAATGTATAAATACCTGGCAGGTGGGGAGGTAGGCCTTATCCTCATGGATGAGGGACTGAGCTGGTGCTGGGGCAGCAATCTTTGCCGGGAATTGAGGTCAAATAAAGACACGGCAGAGATTCCGATCATTATGATCTCGGCGGTCCGGGAGATTCAGGATATTGCAGCGAGCTGTGGTGCCAATGCGTACATACGCAAACCGTTTGAAATATATGACGTGATTGATGCGATCAATGAACATTACCCTAAGAGCCTTTCCTAATTTGGTGAGTTTTTAGTGTTTTTGAACTTTAATCCATCGATGTATATGTTTGAGGGGCATTGACCCCAAGGAGTCGTTTAATAAATTCAGTGAATCAACACAGATTGGTATGAAAGCAAACAAAGTACATCGTAATTTGGCAGGCGCTATGCTGGCTGCCTCTTCCCTGGGTTCAGCACAATTATCCGATTCAGGCCGGAGGGATCGGAATAGACATGACGGCAGAAATGACGATGCGTCTTTTCGAAGCCTCGAAAATTTTAAGATGGCACTGCTCTTTAATGAGGTCCAGGGTCAGTTCGGAAAAAAATAGAAAACCTAAAACATTCCATCCCCGGCCGTGTATATGTACATGGAGGAAATACAGGATGACTTATGTTGCGCAACAGCTGTTGCAGCTATTGGGAAGGTGGTCGGTTGGCTCAATACAAAAATTTGCCGAGGAGCTTCATGTCGACCCTTCGGAACTGTTTAGTGCCGTAACCGAATTGCGCGGAGCGGGCTATCTGGTAACCTATGCCATGAAAGACAGTCAGCTTCCCGGTAATAAAATGCTGGAGATCACCCAGGAAGGCCTCGACTTTATCGCTGCATATGATGGACAAACCGAGCAGGGACGATGAACCCCGGCCTGCTGTGCCACGAACCAAATTACGGTACATCCCGGATAACGTACCGGGCTATACCCGCGTCAAACGTGGTAGGGGTGTCTATTATGCAGACCCCGAAAACAATCGGATAACCGATGAAAAGACACTGGATCGCTTCCAGGCACTGGCCATTCCGCCCGCCTGGGGTGAGGTGTGGATATGCCCCAGTAAAAAAGGACATTTACAGGCCACTGGATTGGATGAGGAGGGCAGGAAGCAATATCTTTATCATCCCGCGTGGACAGCGGAAAGGCAACAGAAGAAAATTCGAAGGATGGTGGCCTTCGGCGAAGCGTTGCCGCGTATCAGGCGGCGGATGGCCCGCGATATCCGGTACCACACGCCAATAAGGGAAAAAGTCATCGCCATTGCCCTTCGGGTGATGGAAGAAACACTGATTCGGGTGGGCAGTGATCAATACCTGCATCGCTACAGCAGCCATGGATTAACCACGCTTAAAAAGAAACACATTAACATTTCGGACAATATCATTACGTGCTGTTTCCGCGGGAAAAAGAAAGTATATCATGAAATACAGCTTCAGCATTCCCGGTTGGCGGCCTGGTTAATGGAAGTGCAACAATTGGCCGGGCCGTTCTTCTTTCAGTACGTGGACGCGGCAGGTAAACCATGTCGGCTCCGCGCCCGTGATATCAACAGTTACCTCCAGCGAAATTCGGCTGTTGCATTTTCGTCGAAGGACTACCGGACCTGGTATGCCGGCCTCTGGACATTCCGCCTGCTGGCCGGATACCCCGAATATACCGATGACAAAACTTGCAAAGCCAATATTATTGAGGTGCTTGATGCGGTTTCCGAACGCCTGGGTAATACACGTTCCGTTTGCAGGCAATATTATGTGCCGGATAATCTCCTGGCTGCCTATGAAGATGGCACGTTACTGCCCTATCTTTTTAAAAGCAGGCAATACCGCCGGTTGCCGACATTGAAACAGTCAGAAACCCATTTGTTGGCATTTTTGCGTACCCACATGGAAAAAAGGTAAAGCGGCTATTTTCCCGGTAAAAGCCGTTTCAGGAAGTTCAATACCGATGTGGAGTCACCCCGTGATCTGATCGGACCGATCACGGCCCCGTAAGCATGTAATTCAGGTACGTTGTCGCATACTATCTTTACAATTCCCAGCAGGGGAATGGCCATCGCCATACCGGCAATACCCCAAAGTAATTCGCCGATCACCAGTGCGATGATGGTAAATAGCGGATTTATGTTTACCCGTTGTCCGACGACAAGCGGCTCCAGGATATAACTTTGCAGAAACTGAATGGTCAGGTAAACCGCCAGGATGCCCAGCACCATCGCGGCGTCGCCACCCTGGGACAGTACGGCCAGCACCGCTACCAGGTTGCCGACGAGATTACCGATGAACGGAACGATCTCAAAAATGCCGCATAATATGGCAAAAAACACTGCGCCCGTCAGCCCAACAAGACTGAATCCAATGCTATACATAACCCATAAAATGGCCACCATATTAAATAGACCGATTAAATAATCGCCCGATACATCGACGGATTTGCGGATAATCGTGCGGACATGGTTCCGGTTTGACTGGGGAACCGCTTTCAGGATAAATCGTTTAATGTGTGTGCGGTAATACAGTAGCAGGTAGGTATACACCACCACCAGTACGGCATCAACCAGCAGCCCGGTTAATTTGTTGATAAACTTCAGGAAGAGGTTACCGGCCTGGGACCCGCCACCCTGTGCCTGCGGGGTAACCAACTGCTGTTGCTGTACGAAATCAATGCCGGTCGACCGGCTTATCCATTCACGGAGCGCACGGAACTGGGAAACGACCTGCTCCTTCATCTTGTCGAAATTATCGGTCAGGCCGCTGATCTGCCAGGCCAAAATAACGCCGATTAATACAACCGTACCCAGCAGTGCAAGCACCGAAAACAGGGCGGATAGTCCACGGGGTATACCTTTCCGCTCCTGCCATTCACTGAACCGGTAAAACAGCATAGCTAACAGCGCAGCGAGCGACAGTGGAATCAGAAACGGAGCGGCAATATAAAGTGCAATAATGGATACGGCTGATATAATGACAATATTGGCAGCACGTGTCGTGCGATGTATCTGCATACAGTCTCCGGATTAGATCATGCACGTTATGGATAAGGGTAACGCTAATTAATCAGCTGCCTGTGAATAGCATTTCAGTTTTTTCTTCAGCTGCTGACGGGCTACATGGATCCGTGTTTTTACCGTTCCGATGGGTATGCGGAAATGTTCGGCAATCTCATGGTATTTGTATCCTTCAAAATACATGGAAAATGGCAGGTAATATTCTTCGGGCAGTTTGGATAATGCAGACTGGATGTCCTGCATCATAAACTTTCCCTCCGCGCTGTTATTACAGGCACTTTTGAACAGATCAGCCGATGAAATTTCGTTTGATTTAAGAATGATGCTGTTGGTCTTGGTCTGGCGGCGGTAATAATTAATGAAGGTATTCTTCAGAATGGTGTAAAGCCAGGCTTGTAAATTGGTGCCTTCCCTGAATTTATTGTAGTAGGAAAATGCCTTAAGCATGGTGTCCTGTACCAGATCGTGTGCATTTTCCTCGTTATGCGTAAAATATAATGCGTAATTATTCAATGAACCAACTTCTCTGACTACTAAGGTGTTAAATTCTATCTTATTCATAATCGATAATTTATTTATTCATTATTCCGTTAATCGCAGGGTTCAACCGACAGTATCACCTTGCGCAATTCACGTTAACCAGTAGCATGACCTGTTTGACACACTGATTTTTATGATCCCGGTAAATTTCTTTTCATACGAACAAGATTTTTAACTGATGATGGCGTTATATTTTCATTTTAGTAGTGTTAGTTGTAATTGAAGAAACAGAACTGCCTTTATTTTGTTTGAAAAAAAGTAAAATAATCCAGGGGTTACGGTAAATCGGTGCGTTTTGATTTCTGGGCTTCTATCCATTCGTTATGCCGGCACCTCGCGCAGTTGTGCTGGCCACTGGACAGCCGGGCCACCCGGCCGCAGTACGCACAGGCGTATACCCCTGTCTTGTCTATCCTTGCCGTGCGCTGGCTATATATTTTTGGCAGGATGGGAAGCCCGGGCTTCACCTCTTCATTCGGGTAGTAGAACACACTCATATTCCCATTGGTTTCCAAGATGGCTGTTTTTACCTGGCCAAGGTGCTCAACCCCCTTTTCCCGCAGTTCAGCAAAAAACTCATCCTTTGATAGCGTATCCTTGGCGTCGTCCTTAAAGACCATAATTCCTTCCTCCACAATATATACCGGCTCACCCTCCAGTATTCGCTCAAACTTTTCAGATTTGGGCGTGATCCAGGTAATAACGCGATACAGGCCAATGGTAGTGATACACACGATGACGGCAGGCAGCACGGCAATGTCTTCATTGAACATTGGATCCCCGGCTGCCGAACCCAGACTGATGATAATAGCCAATTCAAAGATTGAAAGCTGTCGGATGCCCCGCTTGCCCGAGAGCCGCAGAATGACCAGCACCACGACAAACATAAAGGCCGTTCGAAAGATGATTTCCAGAACGAACTGACCAGTTAGTTCATTGATGAAAATTTGCTGCCAATCAAAAGGTTCCATATGATTAATAATCGCCGTTTATTCGAGATGTCTGTGTTAAGCCAGGCTTGCTTTCAATTGTTCCAGCAGATCGGTTGCTTTGGTGTTTTTCACCTGTATTTTCCGGATAGCCGGACGCTTGCCTTTCGCCTTCGCCTGGATGATTTTCATCAGATCCTTGCTGTATTCATCCCGGTAGCCACTGATGTCAAAGGTCCGGTTATGCCGCTTGATCAATTCAACGGCCATATTCATCTCTTCCTTGTTGAGGCGTATGGCACCCGGTAATTTCAGGTCTTCCGGTTCACGGATTTCTTCTTCAAAACGTAAGGTATTCAGTAGAAGTAACTGGTCGTGCGGCCGGATAACCGCCAGGTTATCCGTAGTACGCATGACAAAAGTAGCCAGGCCCGCCATTTTTGTTTTTTCCAATGCTTTCAGCAATAGCCGATAGGCTTTTTCCCCGCCTTTCTGGGGCTCTAGGTAATACGGCGTATCATAATAAATCGGATCGATCTCTTCTTCCCTGACAAAGGATTGCAGGTTGATAATCTTATTTTTTTCAGGACTTGCCTCTTCAAAATCGGCCTCTTCCAGGATGATATACCGATCATCCAGGTAAAAGCCACGGACGATATTATCCCAGTCTACTTCCTTGCCGGTATTTTCATTTACCCTTTTGTACCGGATACGCGCATGGTCCTTACGGTCCAGCATGTCCAGGTCGGGCCGGCTGGCCGTTGTGGCGCTGAACAGCTTAACGGGGATATTTACCAAACCAAATCCGATGGCTCCGGTCCATATTGCACGCATAGTTTCTGTGGTTAATTTACTGGTATTAACAGCCAGGTTGCCAAACTGTTTCGTTGTGCATTCGCTTTTCATGTGCAGCTGATACCCGGCTGATGCGGATTGCGCCATATTAAACCTTTTATGGAAAACGCCGTTACATAAGTATGACGTTTTTATTATTTGCTTTATTGACATCGCAACTGCCGGCCCAACCGGATACTACCCGTGAACTTTCCATTTATAAAAAGAACAAGCAGATTCCGCATGCAATCGAACGGCAGGTGCTTACTGCACTTTCCCATTATCCGGAGTTGGAGGAAACAACCATCCGTTTTGTATTCACACGCCGCTTAAAACGCTCGGTCATGGCTGCGCGACCGGTCGTGGGATCGCTGCTGAAGCGTAAACGCAAACGCGCTTACTCCGTACTCATTAACCCTGTGTTTAAATTGAAGCATCATGTGGATCCCCTGCGTCAGATACCGGACAGCGTGCTTATTGGCTGGATCGGGCACGAACTGGGTCACATTATGGATTACGAACGCCGGAGCGCGTTGGACATGGCTGTGTTCGGCATTTCGTACGGGCTCTCGAAGAAATACATCCGCAAAGCGGAACGCACAGCCGATACCTTTGCCACCAATCACGGCATGGGGCCACACCTGGTGGCAACAAAAAATTTCATTCTGGATCATACGGAACTGCCGGCCCGCTATCGGGATAAAATCGCCGAGCTTTACCTGTCGCCCGATGACATCATGGAGCTGGTAACGGAATTGGAGGAAGAAGACGGGAATCAGGCCGCTGAAACACTGGAAGAGGAAGCAGGGTTGGCGAGGGAAATAGACGCGGAAAACACCTGATACAGTATTTTTCATGAAAATTCTGAGGGTGCCGGATTCCGGTACACATGATGCAGCGGCAGGAATATGCAATAACGCTGGCACAGTTGCCATCCGGCGGATACGACGATCGCCGAAACAATTAACCCGGTCAGGGGTTGTAAGAAAAAGGGCGTGATACGCATGAACGAAGGGAAAAATGGAAATTGTCCGCGGTGCGTTTCATGGTCTTTTAAAAACGTCAGGCATGAAAATTTACCGGCAGAATGAAAACGTAAAGTGGACTGTAAATAACTTTCCATTCGACGAGGACAACCTAAATCCCAATGTGCAGGAAAAGGCGGTGGAAATCGCGAACCAGCTGTATGCGTCCGGACGTGTCGAGGGGCCGTTGCTGTATCGCGAGGCTATCCGCAGAGCCAAGAAATGGTTTTTGGATATGGAGGGATAATGGCAGGCAATTGATAACCATTCGTAATTTTTACTTAAGCATATGGATCTGTATTCCGGGTTACCCTATTGGCTGATAAAAAACCAATTAGTCAATCATTACAATCCATTAAAGGCCGATATGCAGGTTGATGTAGCCATTATCGGCTCCGGCATAACAGGCGCATTAACCGCTCACGAACTCTGTCGTGCCGGAATTGACTGCGCCGTCTTTGATAAACGTATGGTCGCAACAGGCAGCACCGCCGCAAGTACTTCCCTACTGCAATACGAAATCGATGTTCCGTTGGTGGATATGGAGCGTTTATTAGGAACTGATGTGGCGGTGAAAGCTTATCAGGCAAGTTTGCAGGCGATTACCGACATCGAAGACGTATTTAACGAAGTGAGCTATAACCCCGATTTCAGTCGTGTGTCGAGTATTTACCTGGCAAGTAATAAAAAAGGAAGGCGGTTACTCGAAAGCGAGTTGGTCGCAAGGCAGCAATATGGACTTCCGGTTACCTGGCTTGATGCAGAGGCGCTTTGGGAGAAACACCGGCTTAAAGCACCCGCTGCCCTGAAAAATACGGAGGCCGCCCAAATGGATTGTTATCGGGCAGCTACTTATCTATTGCACTATCATGAACAGCAGCATGGACTCCGCGTGTTTTCACCAACGGAAATCAGGGGATACCAGGAAACGAAGCGAGGCTACGACCTGGTAACGGCAGATGGTTTCCGGATACAATCCCGATATGTCGTGATTGCAGCCGGATTCGAAGCAGGGTACTTTTTGCCGAAAAAGGTAATGGATCTGAATTCGACATACGCCCTGATTTCCCAGCCTGTGGATGAAGACCAGCTTTGGCCGGAGCGAAGCCTCATCTGGGAAACCCGGAAACCATATTTTTATATGCGTACCACATCCGATAATCGTATGATGATCGGCGGTGCGGACATTTCCTATAAGGACGCAGACAGAAGGGACAGGCAGCTTCGCGCTAAGGTTGAACAATTGAAACAGCAATTTGGAAAAATCTACCCAGACATTCCGTTTGAAGTCGATATGGCATGGTGCGGTACGTTCAGTACCACAAAAGACGGACTCCCCTATATTGGTTCATGGTCCGGTAAGAACCGTATGTTTTTTGCGTTGGGTTATGGGGGCAATGGCATTACATTCAGCATGATAGCCGCGCAGGTGATAAAACACATTTTGCTTGGTAACGACGATGAACGAATTAAGATCTTCGGTTTTGACCGAAGTCACTAACTTCAAAGGCAGCGGTGTAGGATAAAAAATGTAAATTTGCTTAAAAACAGATGAAAGATTATAAAGCATACTTTATCATACCTGCGTCCCCGTCACAGGTTTACCTGGCATTAACGGTGGAAACCACGATTCATTTGTGGACCGGTGAGGAGGCGCAGATGGAGGCGGTTCCCGATACCGAATTCTCCATGTGGGGCGGGTCTATTGTCGGAAAGAACCTGGCATTTGAGCCGGACAAAAAAATAGTGCAGGAATGGTATTTCGGCAATGAAACGGAGCAATCGATCGTTACCATTAAGCTCCATGAACACAAGCAGGGTACGTCCATGGAAGTCCGGCAGTCCAACATACCCGATGAGGCTTATGATGACATTGTGGATGGCTGGCAAGACACCTATGCCGCCGCGCTGATTGATTTTTACCTGGAATAACGGCTTTTAATCCAATGGCGATGAAGCGATTCTTTTTTTGCATCCTGGGCCTGGTCATCCTATCGATATCGGCCCATGGCCAGCAGCGGGAAGTGCTGGATATTGATCTTTCCAATTATAACTATCCCTACGAGGTGCATTTGCTGGCGCTGGAAAACCAGCAACAATCGCTGCAGATGGCTTACATGGACGTACACCCCGAACAGCCCAACGGTGAAACGGTGATGCTGTTTCACGGCAAGAATTTCAACGGTGCTTACTGGGGAACCACCATCGATGCACTCACCCGTGCCGGCTACCGGGTGGTGGTGCCCGACCAGATCGGATTTGGAAAGTCCACCAAACCCGCACATTACCAGTATAGCTTCCAGCAGTTGGCGCAAAATACAATGAAATTGCTGGAAACGCTGAACATCAGCCAGGTTTATTTACTGGGCCATTCCATGGGCGGCATGCTGGCCATGCGGTTTACCCTGATGTACCCTGAAGTGGTTAAAAAACTGGTGCTCGAAAACCCCATCGGGTTAGAAGACTGGAAATTGGTAGCGCCATACACGGCCATTGATCAGTTATACCAAAAAGAGCTGAATGCCGATTTCAATTCGGTCAAGAAATACCAGCTGGACAATTATTACGACGGCAAGTGGCGCCCGGAATACGATGAATGGGTATACTTGTTGACCGGGTGGGTAGATCACCCGGACTATCCACTGGTTGCCTGGAACAATGCGCTTACCTCAGACATGATTTTCACCCAGCCGGTTTACTATGAAATGGAACAGCTTAAGGCGCCTACCTTACTGATTATCGGTACGCGCGACCGCACCGCTATTGGCAAACAGCAGGTGTCCGAAACTGTCCGCGCAACCATGGGCCTTTACCAGCACCTGGGTAAGGCCGCGCAGCAACGTATAACAGGATCCAGCTTAGTGGAACTTGAAAATGTGGGCCACATGCCCCATATCGAGGCTTTTGGCCGATTCATTGAACCGTTACTCCGTTTTCTGAAGGATTAACGGCGCCTGATGGCGACCTGCTAAAACATTCACTGCATCACGTTGTTCTCTTAGTAAAGAACTACATGATGAGTACATACGCAACCATGACACCACTTTCCGTGGTATTGACGCGCCTTAAGGAAAAAGGCTACGGACGGGAATTAACAATAACCAAAACGGGTGCCCGGCTGGAAGGCGGGGAGAAGACCTATGGAGCCAGCCAGCTGACAATCGTCAAAATTTACCGGTTTGAGGGGGCGTCCGACCCGGCCGACATGGCCATTGTTTATGCCATACAGGCGGCTGATGGTGAAAAAGGATTCCTGCTCAATGCTTATGGCACTTATTCCGATCAGGATAACCCCTTCTACGATACATTTATAAAGGACGTCGCCGTCGATGAGGTAGACGCTATCTAAACCGGGGCCGGTGATGCACCACCTCATCGCCCAAGATTAGGTAAATGGCTGCGTCTTCAGACGGCGATACTGTATGCAATCCCGTATATTTGCCAAATGCCGGCAGGATAAAGGTCTGCCGTTCCCGGTAAAAACACGGCAGCCGGTACCGCTGCTTTCCCTTTGCACGGATCGTATAACCGGGGTGTACATGACCCGTCACATTGATAAAACCTTCGGGGACACTCGCCATTGGCTGATGGGTAAAGATCAGCTGATTATCCAATTCCCACTGATCATATAGCGCTAAATGACCGGAACCGTTGCGTTCAAAATCGATGATATCATGATTGCCGATGATCAAGCTGAACGTTAATGACGTACGCTCCGCTAAGTAAGTGAGCAGCATATCCCATTCCGGGTTCCAGCTGCTATGGAACAGGTCGCCCAGAAATAATACATGCCGTGTCGGATATACTGCCGTTAACGCAGTAAGCTGCTGAAGCTCATTCGCCAGGGTGTTCTGAGGGATAAATATCCCGTTTTTCCGAAAATGCTGTATTTTGCCCAGATGCCAATCGGCGATAACCAGTAACTGGTGCGCGGGGATATACAGGGCCCGTTGGGGGAGGAGGTATACCGCTATCCCGCCCAGGGTAATCGGGAGTGCGTTACCCAACATGCAATTCCTTTTTCAGTTTTTCCAATTGTTTTGCCCAGTCTTCATTACTGTATCTTGTCCGGAAAGACTCGGTAAAGATAGGGAATGCAAAAGGTGAAAACCGGTCATTTTTCATATAAATCAGCTGCTGCTGTTGCATCCGAAGGAAAGCCCGGTGCATCCGGGCCATTTGCAACTGCAGGTCGTACACCTCATCGAATGCCTGTTGGTACAGCAGATTTTCCGGTTCATATTCGGCAAAAACCTTAAAAAAAAGCGAAGCGTGTGCCTGCAGGTGTTTCGTTTTCTGCCGTTTTCCCGGATATCCGTTGAACATCAGTCCGGAAATGGATGCAATATCGCGGAAAGTCCGCTTTGCCATTTCTTCCACATTGACGCCGTGGTTGATGTCGTGCATCAGGGCCGCCGGATCAAACAACTGGACCACCTGTTGCCGGTCCAGTTCAAAAGGCTCGGCCGACAGGAGTTCAAACCCGTAGTCGTTGCTGCTGATACTGAAACTGTGGGGGTGGGCCTGCCCAATCCGGTATGCCAGGATAGCGGCCATTCCCTCATGTACGAGTTTTCCCTCAAATGGGTATACAAAAAGGTGGTACCCGTATTTGGATTGATTGTATTCGACCAGTAGTTCGTTTTCCCGGGGCAAATGCGAGCGGGCCTGCTGTTCATCAAACAGCGGCCGCAGGAAAGCGAGTTCGGGATAGGCACTATGGGGATTGTCCAGCACATGGCGGAGCGATTTTCCATAATCCACGGATATGGGAAATCTTCCCCCGAGCCAGGAAGGGACAGCCGCCCGGGTAGCGCGGGATGGCTTTACCACAGCGGCATTCTCGCGGATATATAGCAATTCCAGGGATCGGCCGCCGAACCAGAATACATCGCCCACCGACAGGCGGCTGATAAACCATTCTTCCACCACGCCCAGGTACTTGCCGGATTTGAACACCACCCGCATCATCATATCGGACACAATAGCACCGATGCTTAGGCGGTGCTGCATGGCAACCTTCCGGGATACCACTTTATAAAGGCCTTCTTCCACCACCACCTTATGGAATTCATCATAGCCGTGCAGCGTGTTGCCCCCCTGTGTAATCAGCAGTAAACATTGATCAAACTCGTCGCGGGTGATCTTTTCGAAACAATGTGTCCGGGTCACTTCGTCAAAAAGTGCGTCGGCCCGGAAGCCGTCGCTTACCGCCAGTGTCATCATGAACTGGATGAGCAGGTCGAAACTGCGGATAAAAGGAATCCGTTCCTCAATCATGTGCTGCCCGATGGCATAAGTGAGCGAGGCCCCCTCCATGATTTCCAGCGAGTGTGTGGGCAGGAAATAAATCTGGCTGACGGCGCCGGGTCGATGCCCGCTTCGGCCAGCCCGTTGTAAAAACCGGGCGATCCCTTTCGGCGACCCAATCTGGATCACGCAGTCCACCGCGGGAAAGTCTACCCCTAAATCGAGGCTACTGGTGCATACAACCGCCTTCAATTCTCCCTGCCGCAGCATGTCCTCCACCCACAGCCGGAGTTCCTCGCTCAGCGAGCCGTGGTGCAGCGCGAGCTGACCCGCTAGGCGGATATCAGCTTCCAGTAACTTCTGATACCAGATTTCTGCCTGTGACCGCGTATTGGTGAAAAGCAGCGTGGTGTGATTTGCGTGGATGACGTCCAGCGCTTTAGCTGCCAATCTGGTGCCTAAGTGGCCGCTCCACGGGTATTTATCCAGCTCGTCCGGAAACAGGGTCTCCAGGCGGATCGCTTTTTCGATATCCGCCCGTATCAAAGCGCTCCCATCGTCACGCGTAAGTATGGATTTTGCTTCCGCCAGGTTGCCGATGGTGGCGGAAATACCCCAGGTCATAAGCGCGGGCTGGATGGTCCGCAGATGCTGGATAGCCAGCTCGGCCAATACCCCCCTTTTATTGCCCAGCAACTCATGCCATTCGTCCACAATAATAAAAGCCAGGTTTTCAAAGAAAGATCGGTATCCTTTGCTCGCCAGAAGGAGATGTACGCTTTCCGGCGTGGTAATCAGCGCCTGGGGCGGATGTCGCCGCTGCCGCTGCCGATCGTGGGTCGGTGTATCCCCCGTACGCAGCTCAATGCGGTAATCCAGTTCCAGTTCCCGGCTTACGTCTTGCGTAGCCAGTAATATCTCCTTTGACAACGCACGGAGCGGCGTGATCCAGAGTGTATGCAATCCCCGGCGGCCAACCCCCGTGTCCTGGCGGTAATAATGATCCAGGATGCCGAACCACATGGCAAAGGTTTTACCGTAACCGGTGGGCGCATTCAACAGTCCGGATTTTCCCTGGGCCATGGCGGCCCAGCAGGCTTCCTGAAAAGGGTGCGGTGTCCACTGTTTATTGAAAAAATATGCGGAGGCAAAAGCGTTCATTGTCCATATAAACGTAAAAGATCCAGCAAATCGTCTTTCGTATTGGCTTCGGCCGCCGTTTTATCCAGCCGCCACCGAAGCATACGGGGAAACCGAAGCGCCACACCGGACTTATGGCGGTTACTTGCCTGAACGCCCTCAAAGCCGATTTCAAAAACGTGTACGGGCTTGACGCGCCGGACCGGACCGAATTTTTCGACTGTGTTCTGCTTAATCCAGCGGTCAAGTGATTTGATCTCCGTATCGGTCAGGCCGGAATAGGCTTTAGCAAAGGGAACCAGTGTGTCGCCGTCCCACACGGCAAATGTATAATCGGTATACAGATTTGCCCGCCGGCCGTGGCCGCTTTGTGCATAAATCATGACGGCATCGATGGAAAACGGGTCGGCTTTCCACTTCCACCAGTCGCCTTTCCTTCGCCCCACGCCATAAGCGCTTTGCCATTGTTTGAGCATCAGCCCTTCGCAATGAAACTGCCGCGCCCGTTCCCGGAAGTCGGCTGCCGCCTGCCAGTCGGGGAATGCCATTTCTTCCGATCGCAGCAGGATGCGCTGCAGTGCGGGGTTATCGATGAGTGCCGCAAGCTGCGCCCGCCGGATCAGGAGCGGTTCATGTCTGATATCCCTGCCCTCGTATTCCAGCAGGTCAAAGCAAACCATCACCAAGGGAACTTCCTGTAGCATTTTTGCCGAAAGGTTTTTGCGTCCGATACGCGTCTGCATCCGTGCAAAGGGCAATGGATGACCGTCTTTCCAGGGGATAATTTCGCCGTCAATGACGGTACCATCCGGCAAAAGGGTCGTAAGCGGTCCAAACTCAGGAAACTTATCGGTAAGCAAATCCTCGCCCCTCGACCAGATGAATAACTCCCCGTTGCGGCGGATCAGCTGGCCGCGGATACCGTCAAGTTTTTTCTCCAGGAGCCAGTTGTTGATATCGCCCAGATCGGCTGGTTCCCGGTCCAGCGCATAAGCGAGGTAAAAAGGATAGGGGATGTGATGGGGAAGCGCTGTCCCCTGTTGGGGAAACAGGTCGGTAAAACGGGTAGTCAAGGGGTCCCATTTGCCCATCAGCTGATGGGCTACCGTTGCCTCATCCCGGTCCAGGTGCCTTGCCAGCGCGTTGATCACGAGCTTACGCGAAACGCCGACACGCAGGCTGCCCGTTAGCATTTTGTTGAAGAGGAACAACGCCGTACCCCGGAGCGTTGTCCAAAAGGTATACAGCGTTTCCCGCTGTTCCATCGGGCTATATTTCCGCAGTGCGGTCATGGTCGCAAATACGGCCTTCAGTGTAGGCGTTTCCTCCGGCCGCGACTGCTGCGGCATAAGCAGCGTCAGCGTTTCGCCCAGGTCGCCAACAGCGTAATAGCTTTCCTCAAAGAGCCACGATGGAATGCCCGCGAGTGCGGAAGCCCATTCCCGCAGCGACGTGGTCGCTACCGGGCGTTTTGGTTTATTGCCGATCAGCAGCGCAACGGCAAACAATTTTTCTTCGTCGGATACGCGGTCGAAATAGTCGACCATGGCCGCCACCTTACGGCTGGTTTTGGTCGAGCTGTCAATGGCTTCAAAAAGCTGTGCAAACACTCTCATAATTCTTCCAGTTCCATATCCTCATACAAGGTGTTCATGATCTCGGCAGGTAATCCCCGTTCCTCACGCACCCAGCGGGTAAACTGGCTTTCATAGCCGTGCGTTACATAGATGTGTTCGGCCCCGGTTAAATCAATGGCCTCGTTAAGCTGCCGGAAATCACAGTGGTCCGAAAGCACAAACCCTTTATCCACCCCGCGTCTTCGCCGCGCGCCGCGTAGTTGCATCCATCCGCTGCACAGGGCTACCCGGTAATTGCCCATCCGCCGCATCCAGGGCGATCCGAGGGCTGATGGAGGAGCGAGAATCAATGCCCCTTTCGGTGCCTTGGTCACCGGCTCCGTTTCCATCCACTGCCCCGGGAAATGATAGCCCCGTGCGGCGAGAGCTCCATTTACATTGGCGACGGCACCATGCAGCAGGATGGGAACGTCTGTTTCTTCACGTAGCTGGTTTAAAATGGACTGTGCTTTCCCCAGCGCATAGCAGAGCAATACCGTATTCACACCTGCCTGCTGATTTTCCCGCCACCAGTCCTTTATTTCTTTATAGACAGCAAAAGGGGACTTAAACGCGTAAACCGGCAGTCCAAAGGTAGATTCCGTAATCAGGTGATGGCAAACTACAGGCTCATAAGGTTGGCTTAACCCGTCGTTGAGCAATTTATAATCGCCCGTTACTACCCAGATCTCGCCTTTATAGGCTACCCGGATCTGCGCAGACCCAAGGATGTGCCCGGCCGGGTGAAAACTGAATGTCACCCCGTTGATTTGTATCGGTTCACCGTAAGACACGCGCTGGATCCGGATATCGGTACCCAGCCTTAGGGTTAAGATCGGAGCGGTATCATGGTGACAAAGGTACTGCCCGTTACCCCTCCGGGCATGATCGCTATGGGCATGTGTGATGAGCGCACGTTGTACCGGTTGCCAGGGGTCTATATATACGTCGGCCCGCTCGCAATAAATCCCCCTGTCGTTTACCTGTAATAACCGTTTCATAGCTGCTTGTCCCTGGTTGTTGCTTATAATAAGGCGAAAGCCACCATTTTGTTTTAGCCGCCGGATAACAGGCTACGGATGGCTGCCGGGTTGGGCCAGCAGATAGAGGTACGGGTGGTGGCCATGATGCACAAATGGGGTTTCCGGATTGTCCGGATACCGTTTGTAATAGTCTTCACCGCCCATCAGAACCACGGTGGTTCCGGTTCTTACATAATGGTTACTGCTGTAATAATCGGGAGGTACATATCCGGGAAGGGTGTTTTTAACCATCTTGGAAGTCATTTTCCCCAGGAATTTTTCATAATTCCGCTGGGCGCGTATGGTGGGTTTGTTTAGCCGGTTGTATACGTACCGAAGCGTAAGCCGCTTTAAGAACCGCTGTTTTTTGATAAGCATATCCGCATTGACAAAGGGATTGGTTTCATTAAAATCCGCCAGGGTCTGGATCGACATCGGCGTCTCCGGCACCCAGTCTGCCGCGTTAACCACATTGTACGACCATCCACCCTGCGTCATCACCTCATAAGCATAGGCAAAATACAGGTTGCCGGGTTTGGGACTGGCACTGCAGTAGGTTTTGAAGCGGATATCCGCAGGCAATCTTCCCTGCTTTTGCAGGTTATACAGATACGCCGTTAGCAGAAAGGTGATCGCCCCGCCCTGGCTGTGGCCGGTCAGGATCACGTTTTTTATACCCGCGCGGTAGCACGAATCAAGTTTGGGAAGCATGTCCTGCGACAGAAAAGCCAGACTAACCAGCCAGCCCACATGCACCGCAGCCCGGGGATGGTCGGCCAGTGCATACGTAAAGGTGTCCCGCTCGCTGATCTGCAGCTGTCCCTTTGCCGGTACCATGGCCGCATAGAAGTTGGCCAGCCAGCTTTCCGCCTTTTCCGTAGTACCCCGGATACTGATGACTGCCGAGGAACGGTCATTTAACCAAAGCTCCCAACGGTTATCCAGCCCCATGACTGCCGATCGGTAGGCCATGTGATAACCTGGCTCGGGAATATCCTTGTAATAGCTGCTGTCAAAAGCGCCGGTCCTTGCCGAAATATACAGCAATTCCCGGAACTCCGCTTTATCAAAACCGGGCGCAAGCTGCTGCCCCCGGGAAGAAAGGCTGATGCTGAGTCCGATCATGACCAGCCCGTAAATACATGCGTTTTTCATCATGGGAAATAGTTATACGATGAATAAATATAGGCACTTTTGTCCGTTTCGACACCTTCAATATACTGTTCCCATACCGTAATGCGGCTCAACCATTTCTATTTCCGTTTGTTCTACTACGAAATAGGGCATCAATATGGCTGCAAAACGACAAACGACAACAGAAATGCCCGACCGGATTTCACCTATGCTTTGTACACTGGTTAAACAGCCGCTGAACAATCCGGAATACCTGTATGAAATTAAGTGGGACGGCTACCGCATTGTATCGTTTGTACAAAAAAAGCACGTACGGATGGCATCGCGGAACGGGCTTGATTATACCAAACGGTATCCGCTGATTGAAGCGGCATTGAAAGACCTGGGCCATGAGGTGATTATCGATGGGGAGGTCGTGGTCTTCGACGAACACGGCATGGCTGATTTTGATGCGCTGCAATTATATAACGGCAAGCGAACGCCAATCCGGTATTGCGTATTCGACCTGCTCTGGCTCGACGGTAATGACCTGCGGCCGCTGCCACTTGCCGAGCGAAAAGAGCTGCTGCGTTTGCTGGTAAAAAAAAACAGCGTACTCCAATTCAGTGAGAGCGTCGACGACGGGTCTGCGCTATACCGGAAAGTGCTTGAAGAAAACAGGGAAGGGGTTATTGCCAAACGGCGTGAAAGTAGCTACCAGGAGGGAATACGTAACAACGACTGGCTAAAAGTACCGACGCGCAAGCGGCAGGAGTTTGTGATCGGCGGCTGGGCTGATTCCGACAAAAGCCGCGCATTCAAAAACCTCCTGTTCGGCGCCTATGAAGACGGCAGGCTGGTCTGGATCGGCCGCAGTGGCAGCGGCTACAAGGAAAAGGAAATGCGTGAAATCCTGGATAAGCTGAAAGCCCTGGAGCGCGATACCTCCCCGTTTGTAAACCGTGTGCTGGACACCAAGGGAGCCATATCCCACTGGGTCGAACCGAAACTGATCGCCAATTTTGAGTTTGCTACATGGACCAAATCCGGCAGGATCCGCAAACCTGCTACTTTTTTAGGATTCCGCGACGATAAAAAGCCGACACAGGTTGTCCGTGAACTGCCCAAGCCACTGACCGAAATCGAAGCGGAAACGGAAGCTGGGGCAGCATCGCTGGGCGAATATTATGGAAAAAGGACCTTTGCCGATAATCCGGAACCTACGGGGGGCAAACCATCGGATGCCCGGCTCCGCTTTGTGGTACAGCAGCACCGGGCAACCAGCCTGCACTACGACCTGCGCCTGGAGATGGGAGGTGTGCTCAAAAGTTGGGCGGTGCCCAAGGGACCTTCCATCGATCCGGCTGTTAAGCGGCTGGCCATGATGACGGAGGACCACCCATTTGACTACCGGAATTTTGAAGGTGTCATCCCCAAAGGCAACTACGGTGCAGGTGCGATGATCATCTGGGACGAGGGTACCTACCAGCCGGTCGGGAACGCAGGAACCAAAACCGAGCAGGACCGGGAGATGCGCCGGCAATGGCATAAAGGAGCCATGAAATTTAAACTCAACGGCAGTAAACTGAAGGGAGAGTATGCGCTGGCCAGAACAAAAGGCCGGGCGGAAAATGCCTGGCTGCTCATCAAATTGAAAGACCGCTATGCCGGCGATACCGATATCACGGAAAATAATAAATCCGTACGGTCCGGCCATACGGTGGAAACCCTGGCAAAACCCAAAGCGATGACAACACCCAAAAAACGTACGGCAACCGCCCGACAGCGGAAACCGCTACTCGATACCGCGGGTAAGGAAGCGGTCGTGACCGTAGACGGACACGAACTGAAATTGACTAATCTCAATAAGGTGTTCTGGCCAGATGCAGGCTATACCAAACGCGACCTGCTGAACTATTACCATCAGGTGGCTCCGTATATTTTACCTTATTTGAAAGACCGGCCGCAATCCCTTAACCGTTTTCCCAATGGCATCCGGGGTAAGAGTTTTTACCAAAAAGATGTCACCGGCAAGGTGCCCGGCTGGATCGATAAATACCCGTACCGTTCGGAGGATGAAGACCGGCGGAAAAACTTTATGCTGGGTAATAACGAAGCCAGCTTGCTTTATATGGCTAATCTCGCGGCCATTGAAATGAATCCTTGGAGCAGCACGATCCGCAAGCCCGACCATCCGGATTGGTGTATCCTGGATCTCGACCCCGATAAAGGCAATACATTTGAGCAGGTCATCCAGGTAGCCCGCGTTATCAAAGACGTCCTCGATGAAGTGAATATTCCGGGTTACTGCAAAACATCGGGTTCCACGGGCCTGCACATTTACATTCCATTGGGCGCAAAATATACATATGACCAGTCCCAGTTACTGGCCCGATGGATAGCGGTTCACGCAAACGGACAGCTGGATTTTACAAGCGTAGCGCGGATGACAGACAAGCGGAAAGGAAAAATTTATATCGACTTTCTACAGAACAGGCCTTCCGCCACCTTAGCGGCTCCTTACTCCCTGCGACCCAAACCGGGTGCCACCGTATCGATGCCACTGCATTGGGATGAGGTAAAGCAGGGCCTGGACATGCGGGATTTCAACCTGGCTAATGCGCTGGACCGTATCCGCGAAAACGGAGACATCTTTAAACCCGTGCTGGGCAAGGGCATTGACCTGAAAAAAATCCTGAAGAACCTGGAATAGCCGCCGGGCAATTAAAGCAAAGCCCTGACTTCTTTTACCAGTGCCGCCGATACGGTATCCGCCCGGTTTCCGAAGCTGTTGCGAATGTACGATAGTACATTCGCAACTTCCTCGTCGCTCAAAAAAGCATGAGCAGGCATGGCATTACTGTAAACCGCGCCGTTCACTTCCAGTCCCACATTTGAACCATTCAAAACGATGCCGATCAGCCGGTTTTTATCTCCCGTTACGTAATCTGTACCGGCCAGCGGCGGGTTCAGGCCCGAAACGCCTTTCCCGTTGGTCTGGTGACACGTCACGCAATTCTGTTCGTATATGGCTTTCCCTGCTGTCATTCCCGCGGTGAGTACCGGCGGCTCCTGCTCCACAGTTTCGGGCGTATCCGTTACGGTGGCGGCAGTGCCGCTGTCTTTTGACTGGTTTCCACCACAGGCCATGCAGGCACCGGCTACCAATGCAACCAATAGGCCCCTGAACAGCGTGCGGTTATGCACCACCTTCATAGATAACGCGGTAAATTTTGCCGGTAACATCGTCGGAAATGTACAATGAGCCATCCGGCCCCTGTGCAAGACCGCAGGGGCGGTGTTTTGCATCATCCGGGGCGGCTATTTTTTCCACACCGGCGAAACCGTCCGCAAATACTTCCCACTCACCGCTTGGAGCGCCGTCTTTGAACGGAATGAAAGCAACCATGTAACCGGCCTGTTCCTCCGGTGCCCGGTTCCATGAACCGTGGAAGGCGACGAAGGCGCCGTTTTTATATTTCTCCGGGAACATATCTCCTGTATAGAACAGGAGGTCGTTCGGACCCATGTGGCCGGGGAAAGCGACCGCGGGCGTAAGGTAGTCTTCCGTACTTTCTTTCTTGCCGTCGCCGCCGTATTCGGGGGCTACGACGATTTTCTTCTGTTCCTGATCGTAATAGGTATATGGCCATCCGGCATTAGCTCCCTTGTCGAGACGGAACAACGCTTCCGCGGGTAAAGTCGCCGATGCCTTGGTGTCGTACAGTTCGGGGAACAGATCATGCAGGTTGTCCCGTCCATGCTGCGTCACAAAGAGGGTGTTGGCCTGGTTATTCCAGTCAATACCCATCACATTGCGCAGGCCGGTGGCGTAACGCTCACCGTCGCCATAAGTCTGCCTGATGCCGTCGGCCCTGAACTGCCAGATGCCACCGGCAGAATCGAGAATAGGGCAGGGTTGCATAGCCGGGGAACCTTTGGTCCGGTCCTGTACCTGGCAGGCATTTGAATAAGCGCCGATGTTTACGTAGAGGTTACCGGCACCATCAATGGTAAATGGCTTGGAATTATGCGCACGACGATCGATAAGTCCCGTAACCACGGTGTCCGGCGCATTAGGATCAATGACGTGGCCATTTTCATCCAGCGCATAGCGGAAAATGTCGGTGTTGGACGACGCGTATAAATAATTGCTGTCAAGAAAAATACCGGTTCCATTGTAATCGCCGAACCCGGTTTGCTTATCCGCCCGGCCGTCGCCATCGGTGTCGGAAAGCATCACGATGCCCCGTCCGTCTTCGATGTTACGGCGTTTGACAAAGATGTCACCCTTGGCGTTTACGGCCAGGTGGCGTGCTGCCCCGAGGCTGTCGGCAACGACCAATACCCCAAAGCCTTCGGGTAATTTCAATCCCCCGTTGTCGGTGTCTGTAGCCAGCTTGCCGCTGCCGGCCGGGTTGCAGGAAGCGAGTACCAGTCCTGAAAGCAGCGCAAGGCACCAGTTACTTCGCCCGTTTACGATGCTTGTCTTTTCAGTTTGATTTTTCATAGTTGCAGTTTTCTATTGGTAAAGAATGATGTAATGCAATATAAATACAACACAAAATTGCACTTTTTAACGGTCAATCCAATTGATTCTTCTTTTTTTTATCGCCGGAGGTGCTCGATGTTACAGGATTGTTACGCCCCATCTGCAAGCGGAAACACCGATGACGGTTGCCGGTTGTATAATACTGCACGCCGCATGCCGGCTATTAATCGGCGTTATTTGGCTAAATTTGCAAAATAATTCCGGCGCAGGTAAGGGTAACCGCGCGATGGATTGTCACAGGTACAAAAACCACAAACGATTGAAAGAAGAGCCATTGGCAACACATACCGGCGACGTGCCCCGCATGGATGAAAGGCAGTTTGAGCGGTTGTTTAAGGAATACTACAATCCGTTATTTGCCTATGCCTACACCATCGTCCACGACGAGGCGCTGGCTGAGGAAATTGTGCAGACGGTTTTCCTCAGGCTCTGGGAGAAGCGGGAGGCCATTGCCATCCAGGTTTCCTGGAAGGCCTACCTCTATAAGGCTATTTATCATGAAAGTCTGAACAGTAAGAAACGGTGGCACTTGCATCAGCGGTATGTGCAGGGACAGGGGGAATCCGTTGGGGTGGTGACGGACAGCACGGATGACCGGGAGCTGGAGCACCGCCTCGAAGAGGCACTGCAGCAACTGCCGGAAAAATGCCGTACCGTTTTCCAACTGAGCCGTTTCGAGGAACTGAAATACCAGGAAATTGCCGACCGCCTGCAAATATCGATCAAGACCGTGGAAGCGCACATGGGAAAGGCCCTGAAAGTACTGCGCGTGCAACTGGCCGACTTTCTTGTAAGCCTGGCTTTTTTGCTGATTAATCTCTTTAAGTTATGAACGACGAAATCCTGGTAAAATATATGTTGGGCGAAAGCGACGCCGAGGCGCAGCAAGTGGTACAGGACTGGCTTGCCGGAAATCCGGAAAATGAGCGGCACTACCAGCAGCTGCAGGCAGCATGGAAACTCAGCCATGACGCGGCGATGCCCGCCCACCGCGACAGTGACGCAGCATGGGAGCGGTTTAAAGGACGCCTGGCCGAACAGCAGCGGCAGACCCGGTTGCGGCCAACAGTCACAATGCGATGGATGCGCGTTGCGGCGATACTGCTGGCCTTCCTGTCGGTGGGCGCGATCCTTTATGGCGTGCTGTATACGCCGGCGGAACGTTTTGTAGGTAAGGACCTAGCCTCCACGCACGCCGTGCTGCGCGATACATTGCCGGACGGTACCGTAGTTACCCTGAATAAGGGCAGTTCCATCCATGTTGCCCCCACGGCACTGGCCCGCAGGCGGCTGGTCAGTATGGGTGCCGGTGAGGTCTTTTTCGATGTCGCCCGCAACGAAAGCAAACCTTTTGAGGTAACCGTGGGTGATACCCGGATAACGGTGCTGGGCACGTCATTTAATATCAGGAAAATGGGCGACCGGGTAGCGGTCACCGTGTCATCCGGCCGGGTCAGGGTGCAGTACGGTACGTGGGTGCGGCAGCTCGGTGCAGGACAGCGCGCTGTCATCAATCCGGACGACGACATATTTGTCGTAGACCGCGTGGAAGACAGCCTGTACCAATACTACGTGGAAAACCGGTTTGTACTGAAAAACACCTCCCTCCGGCGCGTTGCCGAAGTCCTGTCGGAAGCCTATGGACAGCCCATCCGGATCGAACGCCCCGAGTTGGAAAACCTGACACTGACGGCAACCTATGAACGCGATTCGCTGGAACAGATCCTGCATGTTGTTGCAGAAACATTGGCGGTAACGGTGGTAAACGAGGGGGGTACATGGGTGATCCGATAGCGGACAAACCCGCCTGCCGCGGGGGCTTTGTCTTCCTCGCCAGCTTACTATTAGCCATTCTGACAGCTGGCCCAGTCCGGGCGCAACACCTGCAGCAGCAGGTTGCCGTCCGGGAGATCACGCGGCAGCCCATCGCTGCCATCCTGGAAACGTTGGGTGCCGGTGGAAATTTCCATTTTTCATACAGCAGTGACCGCGTGCCGGCGGACAGCATCATTTCCGTGCCTGCTTTTCACGGCTCGCTGCACGACTTTCTGCTGCGCCTGCTGGGGCCGGGATACGACTTTAAAGAACTGTCGGATTACGTAATCATCCGGTATTCGCCCAACCGGTTGCAGCCTGCCATCGAAATAGGAGAGGCCACGGACCAGCTGCTGGTGGTGGAGGGCCGCATCACCGACGCGCAGACGCAAACGGGTGTAGCCAATGTGAGTGTCTATGATCAACATTCCTTCGCATCGGCGTTGTCCGACGGGCAGGGCTATTTCAAACTGGAGATCCGGAAACCCGACCCAACGGTATGGATGGGGGTGAGCAAGGAAGATTACCGGGATACCACGCTCGTGATATTGATGCCGGTGGAAGTGCGCCACAGGAACCGGCAGCTTACTTTCCGGTATTATCCCGGACACGATAGTGGCATGCCGCTTTGGCGGACGCGCTTCGGCCGTTTTTTTACCAATTCGAAACAGCGCGTGCAGCAGCTTAATATCGGTGCATTTTTGGCGGAACAGTCGTACCAGTTTTCACTGTTGCCGGGCATCAGTACCCAGGGCCTTTCCAGTAGCCGGACGGTCAGCCGCGTGTCGGTCAACCTCATTGGAGGCCATGCCGGCGGGGTAAGTGGCGTGGAGCTCTCCGGTGCATTCGCGGTCAACGAGCTGGACGTTTCCTATGCCCAGGCCGCTGGCCTATTTAACCTGGTCGGCGGCGACGTACGGGGGATTCAGGCGGCGGGGATCGCCAATCGCGTGGTAGGTTCATTCGAGGGCATGCAGGTGGCCGGACTGTACAACGCTACGGGAAAACACATAACAGGCATGCAGCTGGCGGGCATCATGAACCGTGCCGGAAAGGTGGACGGCGTCCAGCTGGCCGCACTGGTCAACCTGGCCGACAGCAGCGACTACCCCATCGGACTGGTCAATCTCATCAAAAACGGGCACCGGAGCCTCTCGGTGGAAGGCGACGAACAGGGCTATCTCCGGCTCAGTTTCCGGTCGGGGGGAAGCGTACTTTATGGCATCATCGGACTCGGGTACGGACTGGCAGGCCAGCAGCTTCCATACCAGGTACAGGCTGGTATCGGAGCACGGTTGATTGCCGGGGCACCGGTAGGGCTGGATGCCGAGTTAACGGGCAGCACAAACACCGATTTTCACCGACAGCAGTTCCGGTACGACATGGCGTTGCTGCCGCGGGTACGGCTGACCCCGCGGCTGGAGCTGTACGGCGGACCTTCGCTTGGTATTGTTTCCGGAAACGGACAGGTATTAGCTGAAGAGCAACCATGGACGATACGTAAGTTTCACGATGGAAAAGGAGCCTGGATTGCCGGCTTTACGGCCGGTATTCGCTATAGCTGGTAAATATTTTAAAAACGAGTAGGGGTAAAGCGCCGGACAGTTGTCTTAGGTCAAAAATCGTAATAAAATGCAAGTTAACATGAAAAAAACAACTCGTTTGATGACCGTATGCAGCATCCTGATGCTGGCTTTCACTTCCTGTGATAAGACCAGCGTTGTCGGAGCTGATGAACTGCCGAAAGAAGCCAGTATGTACCTGACCCAGCATTTTCCGGCACATGAAGTTACCCAGGTGGTAAAGGAACGGGATGACATGAAGACCACGTATGAGGTTTACCTGGCCGAAGGCTACCAGCTGGAATTCGGTAAAAAAGGGGAGATCCGCAGTGTGGAAGGTGTTGCAAAGCTGCCGGACAGTACCGTTCCCGCACCCATTCTCGATTATGTAAAAACCCAATATCCGGATATGTTCGTCGTCAGCTGGGAATTGGATGACCGCGGACAGGAAGTCCGGCTCTCCAATCGGATGGAGCTGAAATTTGATCGGAACGGCAACTTCCTGATGATTGACTAATATCGCGGTAATCACCTGTTTGTCCGGTGACAGCATGGCGTCGGCCGTTGCCGTCACCGGGCAATTTACAAACCGTTGGCCTGTCCTGAAAGCGCGTGGTGGCGCAGAAAAAATCATCGGATAATTTCCTGGTTAACCTGTTGCAATAATTAAGGGAAGAAAGCGTTTATTCCAGCAGTGGCCTGCGGAAGCACGGCACTGGTACATAAACATATCCGCCGATATGCGCGATAAAGAGACGATAACGGGCATTCAAAGGCCAGAAGCCGTTGAAACCGTAACTCCACCACCGGCCCGGCCATTGCGGCACCGGTGGTTTGGTATGTTAAAGGAGACCTTCATCAGAGCCAGCCATTGGGAATACTGGCCGGTATATGTCTTTTATGCGCCGGTTATTCCCTACTGGTTGTGGCTCAGCCTCCGTGCACGCACCTTGTTTTTCTTCAGCGCCGCCAATCCCGGCATGCCGAACGCCGGATTTACACTGGCCAAAAAGACCGAAATCTATCGCCTCATTCCCGTAGCCTATTACCCGAAAACATTGCTTTACCCTGCCGGTATTGCCAGCGATGCACTCCGGCAATCGCTTGACGAAAACGGATTGCATTTTCCCCTGATGGCCAAACCGGATATCGGCGACAGGGGTGTACAGGTGAAACTCCTGCACACGGTGTCCGACCTGGAAGCCTACTGCCGGAGCAGCAAGGTGGATTTCCTCATCCAGGAGTTTGTGGATTACGAACACGAAGCCGGTGTGTTTTATTACCGTTTTCCCGGTGAAGCGCACGGGCATATTTCCGGTATCGTCCATAAAAACTACCTGACGGTAACCGGCGACGGGGTATCGAGCATGGAACAGCTCCTGCAAAAAGAAGACCGGTATTTTATCCAGCTGCCGCGGCTCCGCACGACTTACGGTGCGCGGCTGGATGAGGTGTTGCCCAAGGGATTGCGGTATACGTTGCCTTATGGCAGCCACTGCCGGGGAGCCAAGTTTACCGATGCCAGCCATCAGGCCGATCACGCGCTCCGGCAAACCATGGATGAGCTATTCCAGCAGATCCCCGGTTTTCATTACGGACGCATGGATGTTAAATTCAAAAGCTGGGACGACCTCCGTGCCGGAACGAATTTTTCGATTATTGAGCTGAATGGCGCAGCGAGCGAGCCCGCCCATATCTATGACCCTGCGCATTCTGTATTTTTCGCCTGGAAGGAAGTCTGCCGGCATTGGCGGTTACTGTATCAGATCAGCAAAGCAAATGCGGTCCGCAGCGGACTGAACCTCATGCGTATGCCCGAAGGGCTTCGCATGATGAAAACACACTTCCGTAACCTGAAGCTCATGCGCTGACCCGAATGGGCTACAGCTGGTACTCCAGGTGCTCGCAGTAGATGTTTTCGTTGCGGAGCAGCCCTTCAATCAGCGCCGGCTGCATACCGGCAGTAACCACCCGTAAAATCCGGTCGCAGTCCTCCAGGTCAAAACTCCAATGTTTGACAAACGTGATTGACCGAAGGACAGTTTCCGCCCGTTGTACATGTTCCCGTGCGTTTACATCCGTTTTAAATATAAGTATTTGATCCATGGTAGCTATTTTTCATGATTTTGGGTATCTTCTTCCCGGTCCCGTACAGGGTCTGCGTCTTCCCATCCGCACCACCTGGCGCGCATTCGGGCTTTCATTTTCTCCCGTTCCGTTTCACTGAGATCCCTGAACCCGGCACCCCGGTATTTGCCCGCCCAGGGCGGACCTCCCCGCTTGGGACCGCCTTTTCCGAAGCCGAAGAGAATTTTACATAAGAAGAAGAGGGCTGTAGACTGCCATAGCGTGATGGTACTTACGCCCAGGAGCCCCGGTAATGTGTAATTCCACAGGACCATCACCAGGTAGCTCACCAGAAAAAGGAAGGCAATTGCCAGGATGGGAATGACCACAAACCGCATCCTGCTTTTAAATATTTTTTTCATTGATTAATTCGTTATTAATATTTCGTCCATTGATATCCATGCTGTTGCGTTATTCCGCATGGTTTAATACTTGTTGTTAATGATCCGTCAGTTCGTCGTAAAATACTTTCATCCGTTGCCGGAGATGCAGCACGGCGTACCGTTTGCGCATCACCAGTTTCGTTATTGGCTCGCCGGTTAATTCAGCGATTTCGGCAAACGGGATACCGTCCAAGGCATGCCAGATAAAGACATCCCGCTGTTCGGAAGGCAGTTCATCCAATGCCAGGTAAAGCTGCTGCCACATCATCCGTTCCTGATATTCCGTTTCCGGATTGCCATCCGTGGCCGCCGGTGCGTCCGCGATTTCCAGTAATGCGGGATCATCATCCGTACGGGCGGGCCAGGTATGCTCCTTTTTTTTTCGGTGCCTGTCGATAATTTTGTTCCGGGCAACGCGGTACAGCCAGGCGCCCAGCTGTTCCACGGGCTGTGAGTTGATGATGGAGCTCAGCTGGAACCAGACATCCTGCAACACATCTTCGGCATCCGCATCGCTGGCCACGCGTTTCCGGATAAAGCCGAGTAACACCCTTCCATAAGATTTTACAGCCGTCGAGATGTGGTGCTGTTTTTCATCGCTCATGAGATATGTCCTTGTTGCCGTTTCCATTAGCTGCTTATGAGTATAGACGAACGGATACCGGAAACATTTCAAAAAAAAATCATTTTTTTTCCGAAGGCGCCATTTGCTGCGGCGGGAGCCGCCATTCGTAAGGGCCACTTCGGGACCGGCTGATACCTGTTCCGGAATGCATCGACCCTGTGCCCGCGGTGTGTCCGTTATACGTCCACCTGCGTTCGGCAAAACGTGGACTCAACGTGGACTCAGGGTGGACTCACCGTGGACGCATTCCGAAGCAAGCCCGGTGATGCCCCGGGGCATGTACGTGCCGGTGCTGCTTGTAGCAGCCGGTAATTTTCGTAAATTTGGGATAACTTAATTAATAGCCTAACAGCGTATGACAACGGAAGTATTCAGGAAATTTGCACTGTCATTTCCGGGCACGGTTGAAAACCCTCATTTTGACCGGATGGCCTATAAGGTGGAAAAAAGGCGGATATTTGCCACCCTGCATGAGGTGTCCAATTCGGCGAATATAAAGCTGCCGGTGCGTGATCAGGGTGTTTTTTCGACGTTTGGCAACGGTGCCATTTACCCGGTTCCCAACAAGTGGGGGCTGCAGGGGTGGACGACCTTCGAACTGCACCGGATTCCGGATGAATTGCTGCGGGACGCGCTGGAAACGGCTTACAATGACGTGTTTACGGCCCGCCCGGGAAAATAACCGGATCATATAATGCAGCTGTCCCCTGTATTTGCCGGACAAACACAGGGGACAGCATTGGGTAATCGGGTCTAAAGGCGCCTAATTCATCGCCATATCGGGCCGTTTGGAGTTGACGATCACCGCCCGCACGTAATTGCTCCGGCGGCCGGAGGGTGCGATCACCGTGGCTTTAAATACCCGTTCTTCACCCGGGGGTACCACCACTTTTACCGCTTCGCGATATTCCAGGTCGGTATCGGACGGATCAAAGTTGTCGATCGTATAATAGATTTTCCCGCCTGCTACGGAGGACCTCAGCTGGTTAAACGTGTGTTCTGATGCGTAAATAACCGTATCCTGCAATCCCAGTACTTCAGGTACCCGGTATACCGTTTCCGTCCGGTCCAGTCTGGCCAGGTGCGCGGGCACCCGGAGGGTGGAAAAGTCCTGCCAGTTTTTCTTTGCGGGGTCGGTCCATGCGATTTCCGACAGGGCGAAAAGTCGCGGAAAAATCGTGAATTCCACCTTATTCGGCGTTTCGATATATTCCGTCCATACATTGGCCTGTACGCCGATGATGTGTTTTTTTTCGGCAGCTGACAGGGCCTGGGGAGTCGGGTCAGCGGAATACACCTTTTGTAGGGTGGAGAGACCACCGATGTTCAGTGGCTCCCGGTTGACATCAGGTCCCTGTTTGTGGTCGAAATAAAGCCCGTAGCTGTTTGCCGTCATGATCACGTCGTGTCCCAGTTTTGCCGCGTCAATGCCGCCTGCTTCGCCCCGCCAGCTCATTACCGTGGCATCAGGTGCCAATCCGCCTTCCAGGATCTCATCCCAGCCGATGATGCGGCGTCCTTTGCTGTTGACGTATTTTTCGATGCGGTGGATCACATAGCTTTGCAACTCGTGCTCGTCGGCTAATCCCTCGTCCTTGATCCGTTTCTGGCAGTAGGGGCAGGTTTCCCAGCGGTCTTTCGGGCATTCGTCGCCGCCGATGTGGATGTATGCACTGGGGAATATAGCAATGACTTCATCGAGCACATCCTCCAGAAAGGTGAACGTTTCTTCTTTGCCGGCGCAGAACACCTCTTCAAATACACCCCAGTGCTGTGCCACGTGGTAGGGTCCCGGGTTTTCACCGCACCCCAGGTGGGGGTATGCCGTCAGCGCTGCCTGGGCATGCCCCGGTAATTCAATTTCGGGGATAACCGTGACGTAACGCGCTGCCGCATAAGCTACAACCTCCCTTGCCTCTTCCTGGGTGTAGAAACCACCGTAACGGGCGCCGTCATACATGCCCGGCCGGCGGTTCCGGCCAATCAGTGTCTGGTCACGGAAGGCAGCCACCTCGGCGAGTTTGGGGTATTTTTTGATCTCGATGCGCCAGCCCTGGTCGTCCGTAAGGTGCCAGTGGAACGTGTTGAGTTTATAGGCGGCAATGAAGTCGATGTATTTCTTGATAAAGGAGATGGGAAACATGTGGCGGCCCACGTCCAGGTGCAGTCCGCGGTAAGCATACCGCGGCGCATCCCGGATGGTCACGGCCGGAACCATCAGACCTGCTTCAGCATCGGATGGCAGGAGCTGTATCAGGGTCTGCATGGCGTAAAACAGTCCGGCACCCTTTCCATGCAGCGCGATCCCGCCTGGCGACACGACCAGTTCATATCCCTCGGGGTTGGTGATATCTCCGGCTTTTTTCGACGCAAAATGGATGACCGAAGCGCCGGTTGCGTTTGGCTGGACGGGAAGATCCAGCTGCAGCGCTTCGCGGACATATGCCTGGAAAAATACGGCAATTTCCCGGTCTGCGTCGCTATCATACGCAATGCGCGTTGCTGCGCTAAGCGTGAAATTTCCGTCGCCTACCTGCAACACGTCCGGTGCGGGAATAATGGCCGGTACAGGGGTGGTTTCCTGGGCTAGGGCATAGGTAACTAAACACCACATAGCCAGTAAAAAGGAATAAATTTTCTTCATGAGCAATACTGTTTAAGTTCGTTGGTGTGATCTCGTAGACATCAAAGATATAAATGTTGGGCGAATGCACAATACCCAGTCAATATAATCATTGCGTGTTGCTGCCGGAAACTGCCGGATGTCGAAATAAATTTGGAAGTGTAACCTTTATTTTCTTTCTTAGCGTGTACGTTACCGTAACCTGATTATGAATCCGCCGGCGGCTCGCTGCCAGCATCGGTGCCGCATACCGCTGCGTGTACCCTAACTTAATTGTTCATCATGACAGAAACTAACCAAAGCAGACGGACGTTCATTAAATCGGCGGCAGTAACCGGGCTCGGCGTATCACTCGGGCAGGTGACTCTGCTGGGAAATACGGTCCGGCCGGGTAAGCGCGTTGGCATTATCGGCCTGGATACTTCACACAGCATTGCCTTTGCCAAGGCACTCAATGCGGCGTCGCCGGATCCAAAGCTGAAGGGATACCGGGCTGTTGCAGCCTATCCATACGGAAGCAAAACCATTGAAAGCAGTTTTTCCCGGATTCCGGGTTATATCGATGAAGTAAAAAAACTGGGCGTGGAGGTAGTGGATTCCATTCCGGCCCTGCTGTCCGGCGTGGACGCGGTGTTGCTGGAAACGAACGATGGCCGGCTGCACCTGGAGCAGGCACTGGAGGTGTTTAAGGCAGGCAAGCCGGTATTTATTGATAAGCCGATTGCGGCGTCGCTGGCCGATGCACAGGCCATCTTTGATGCGGCAGCCACCCACCGGGTTCCCGTATTCTCCACCTCATCACTGCGGTACGCCGAAAACATTGCTGAAATCAGGTCCGGCGCCCTGATTGGTCCGGTTACCGGCGCGGCTACCTATAGCCCGGCACCCATCGAGCCTACCCACCCGGATTTATTGTGGTATGGCATCCATGGCATCGAAATGCTGTATGCATTACTGGGTACGGGCTGTGAACGTGTTACCCGGGTTTACAGCGAGGGTACAGACATCGTCGTAGGTACGTGGTCGGACGGGCGGGTGGGTACTTTCCGGGGAATCCGGAGTGGCCGGACCGGCTACGGGGGGACGGCCTTCGGCGAAAAAGGACAGGCGGCCATCGGGGAATACGGCGGGTATATCCCGCTGCTGTATCAGATTGTTGATTTTTTTGACAGCGGTGTACCGCCGGTTGATTCGAAGGAAACCCTGGAACTGGTTGCGTTTATTGAGGCGGCAGACGAAAGCAGGAAACGCGGCGGCGCATCGGTGTCGCTTTGGAATCGTTAACCAACCATACCCGAGGATCATCATGGCACATTATTACGATACGTATTCACGGAGAACTTTTATTCAGGCCGGTTCATGGACGCTGGCCGGCCTGGCGTTGGGGCTGCCCGCGTTCGCTGGTGCGCGGCAAAACGGAACCACCCGGCTGGGCATTATCGGTATGGGAAACCGGGGCGGGGGCATCGCCAATATCTTACGGACGCTGCCGGGCATGGAACTGGTGGCTTGCTGCGATATCATGGAAACGCAGCTCGGCGTGTCGGCGGCCGCCCCCGAAGCAGTCAGGCGCTACACCGATTACCGGCAATTGCTGGACGACCGGGCGGTTGACGGTGTGGTGATTGCCCTGCCGGAATACCTTCATTTCGAGGCGGCCACCGCCGCTTTGCAGGCGGGCAAGCACGTTTACCTGGAGAAGACAATGACCCATACGCCCGATGAGGCTGACCAATTGGTGGCAATAGCTGCCAATCACCCGCAACAGGTACTGCAGATCGGTCACCAATACCGCTATTTTATGCTGTACCACAAGGTCAACGAGGCCATCCGGAAAGGCTGGATCGGAAACGTGCTGCAGTATGAGTGCCAGTATCACCGCAATTCGGACTGGCGGCGTCCGGTGCCGGACGCCGCGCTTGAACGGCAGGTCAACTGGCGCATGTACAAGGCGTATTCGGGTGGGTTGATGACGGAACTGTGTGCCCACCAGGTGGATATCCTGAATTGGTTCGCCGGTGCCCACCCCCTGCAGGTAACCGCTGTCGGGGGCATCGACTACTGGAAGGACGGACGGGAAACCTACGATAACATCCGGGCGATATATACCTATCCAGGCGGTGTCCGAGCTAACGTGAGCTCGATACTGACCAATGCCTATAACGGTTATTCCATACGGGTGCTGGGGACAGCGGGAACCATCGAAATACAGCGTACCGGGGCACTGGTATATCCTGAAAACAATAAAAAAGAACGGACTACGGTCGACGGCGTGACCGGAGCCACCAGCGAATCCTGGGGACAGGGAAAACCGGTGCCGCTTGCTTTTGAAAACCAGGATGCCGAGAACCGGGATCCCACGGCCTACGCGCTGCTTGATTTCGCCGACTGCATACGTACCGGAAAGAAACCTTTTTCCAACGTGGAAACGGGTCGTGATTCGGCAAAGGCTGTGATGCTGGCCAACCGTTCAGCAGAAACCGGAAAGATTCAGCAATGGCAATAACCCCGCAGGAACCGAAAAGCAGCGGCAGTTTTCCGCTGCGGCGCTGGCTGGCCACGATTGGTCCGGGGATTGTTACCGCGGCAATTGTGTTCGGTCCGAGCAAAATCACCATCACCTCCAAAATGGGGGCCCAATATGGCTATGCCCTGCTGTGGGTGGTTGTTGTGGCTATTTTCTTCATGACCATCTTCACCGCGATGGCCGCCCGTATCGGCCTGGCCACACAGCAAACGCTGCTGGGGACAATCCGTGCCCAGTATGGCAAATGGGTGTCGGGATTGGTGGGTGTCGGTGTGTTTCTGGTGGCTACATCGTTTCAGGCGGGCAATTCCGTGGGGGTAGGCATTTCCATTGCGGAGGCAAGTGGCACATCGCCGGTACCCTGGATCCTGCTGTTTAATGTCATTGGGATCGCCCTGCTTTTTTTCCGACATTTTTACCGCACACTGGAGCGGCTGATGATCGCCATTGTGGCCCTGATGCTTTTTTCCTTTCTCACGACGCTGTTTTTAGCTAAACCCACGGTTACCGAGCTGCTTGCCGGCTTCCACCCTTCCGTTCCGGAAGGTTCAACAGGACTGATCATTGCTTTTTTTGCTTCCTGTTTTTCCATTGTGGGTGCATTTTACCAGAGTTACCTTGTGCAGGAGCGGAAAAAGATCGGACAGGCCTCCGGGCAACAGGGCAACGACGGTTTCACGGGCATTATGATCCTGGGTGTCATGAGTGCCGTGGTCATGATCTGTGCGGCGGCGGTGCTGAACCGGCGGGGCATCAGCGTAACCAATGCGTCCGACATGGCGCGGGCGCTTGAACCGCTGTTCGGCCGTTATGCCTCGCAGCTGTTTTTGGTGGGATTGTTCGGAGCCTCTTTTTCTTCACTGATCGGCAACGCCACCATCGGGGGGTCGCTGCTTGCCGACGGCCTCGGTTACGGCAGCCGGCTGGATGCCAAAGCAGTGAAGCTGCTGATTGCCATTGTAATGACGGCGGGCAGTGCCATTGCCATTGGATTTGAAAAACCACCATTGGAACTGATCGTGTTTGCCCAGAGCGTAACGATTTTCCTGGTGCCGTTTATCGGTACCGCAATGTACCTGATTTCGAGTAACAGGGCGCTCATGGGCACATATGTCAATACACCGTTTGTCCGGTACAGCGGATTCGTCGGACTGCTGGCCCTGGTGCTGCTGGCCTGTTATAATTTTAATGAACTGTTTTTAACGTAATTGTTATGCATGAACTGGCAGAGCTGGAAACACGGATGCTGACCCCTTCGGCAGCATTGATTGAGGATATGCGCCGCATCAACGGCGATATCCTGTTGTTGGGTGTGGGTGGAAAGATGGGCCCGTCCATGGCGCAACTGGCCCGCCGGGCAGCCGATGCGGCAGGAACCGGGCAGCGTATCATCGGTGTTTCCCGGTTTTCAGATACGAAAGCGCGCGCGGCACTGGATGCAGCGGGGGTGGAGACCCTTGCCGCCGACCTGCTGGATGACGCGGCGCTGGCGGAACTGCCGGATGTACCCAATGTCATTTACCTCGCCGGCCAGAAATTCGGAACAACGGGCAACGCTGCATTCACCTGGGCCATGAATACCTACCTGCCGGGGCGGGTCGCCGAAAAGTACCGTAACTCCCGTATCGTCGCGTTTTCTACCGGAAATGTGTATCCCTTTTTGCCGGTTTCGGCAGGCGGTTCTTCCGAAGAGCAACCGGCCGATCCCCGGGGGGAATACGGTCAGTCCTGCCTCGGGCGCGAACGTATTTTTCAGTATTTCTCGGAAAAATACAGCACTCCGGTGCTGATTTACCGACTTAACTATGCGATTGACTACCGCTACGGTGTATTGCTGGAGATCGCCAGGTCCGTGCAGTCGGGACGGCCCGTTGACCTGTCAACCGGCCACGTCAACGTGATCTGGCAGGGTGATGCAAACGAGGTGGCGCTACGTTCACTGCTGCACTGTGCGGCACCGGCTAAGATTTTGAATGTCACCGGACCCGAAACGGTTTCGGTACGGTGGCTGGCACAGCAGTTCGGGACCCTGTTTAACCGCGAACCGGTGTTTGTCCATACCGAGGAACCAACGGCGCTGCTCAGCAACGCAGCGGAAGCCCACCGGCTTTTTGGTTACCCGAAAGTGACGCTGAAGGAGATGATCGGCCTGACCGCCGACTGGCTTATCCGGGGGGGTGAACTGCTTGACAAGCCAACCCATTTTCAGGAAAGAGAAGGTAAGTTTTAAGCTATGGAACCCATGCTTTCGAAAGAAAAACATAAACTGCTGCTGGATGGTACGGTTATCCCTGCCCATCCACTGGCACTGGACGCCGGGCGGAAGCTGGATGAAGACCGGCAACGGCTGCTGACGCGATATTACATTGCGGCGGGCGCCGGAGGTATCGCTGTAGGCGTGCACAGTACACAGTTTGCCATCCGCGACCCGGGTATTAACCTCTATGAGCCGGTGCTGCGGCTGGCGGCTGATGAGATTGATCAGGCGGACATCGGACGCCCGTTCCTGAAGGTCGCCGGCATCTGCGGCGATACCCGGCAGGCGGTAAAGGAAGCGGAAATCGCCCGCAGCTGCGGCTATGATATGGGATTGCTGAGCATGGGCGGACTGCCGGAGCTTACTGAAGAACAGTTGCTGGAACGGACTCGGGTGGTGGCGGAAACCATCCCCGTCTTCGGGTTTTACCTGCAACCCAGCGTGGGGGGGAGGATTTTTTCTTATGATTTCTGGACTGAATTTATTGCCATTCCCAACGTACTGGCCATCAAGGTAGCGGCATTCAACCGCTACCAGACGCTGGACGTCATGCGGGCGGCTTGTTTTGACCGGTCGGGCAAAAAGATTGCCCTGTATACCGGTAACGATGATAATATCATTGCCGACCTGCTGACGGACTATCGTTTTGAAGTAGATGGACATACCGTGGCCAGGCATTTTGTAGGGGGACTGCTGGGGCAGTGGGCTGTGGGAACGCATGCGGCAGTGCGTCTGCTGGATGAAATCCGGAGCTGCCGGGAATCCGGGTTCCATAATGCCGGGCAGCTGTTGGCCCGGGGCGTGCAGCTTACCGATGTCAATGCCGCTGTTTTTGACCCTGCACATCAATTCCATGGTTGCATTCCGGGCATCCATGAAGTGCTGCGCCGGGAGGGTCTGATGGCCGGTATCTGGTGCCTGGATCCGAAGGAAACGTTATCTGATGGCCAGGATACGGAGCTCGACCGGATATTCGCGGCGTACCCGGACTTACTTGATGTTGCATTTGTACAGGCTTTTCTAAAAACGGATAAACACGGATGAGATGATGTTGAATCCATTGATCCATATACAGAGGTACCACTGCCTGATTGCCTTGCTGGCCATCGGTTGCCTGGGATGCGAACCAACGCAGCAGGAAGCCGAGGCGCTGTTTACCTATGGGGCTACCACGCTGGCCATGACGACGGTCGCCGATAGCCTGGACGTGCCGTGGGAAATCTGTGCGGGTCCGGGCGGACAGCTCTGGGTTGCCGAACAGTCGGGCAAAATCAGCCGGATCGATCCCGAAACGGGCATACAGCAGGAACTGCTCTCCCTGAAGGACGTTTACCGGCAGCGGACGGGCGGACTGCTGGGGATGACGCTGCACCCGGATATGGATGCCAGCCCGTATGTTTTTATTGCCTACGTGGCGAAGAATGCGGCGGATCAACCGGTATCCCGGATTGTGCGGTATACCTATGCCGGCGATACGCTCGCCGCCCCGCTGGAAATACTGGAATATGCTGCCTGGAACGGACATTACGGTGCCAGGCTCGTGATTGCACCCGACGGCATGTTAATGGTGGCAACGGGTGATGGCGCGCAGCACGGGAATGCACAGGATGTCCTTGTGCCCCATGGAAAAATACTACGGTACCGGATCGATGGCAGCGTCCCCGCGGATAACCCGATTCCCGGCAGTCCGGTGTGGGCATGGGGCCTGCGCAATCCGCAGGGCCTGGCGTATGCCGCCGATGGACAGCTGTACAGCTCCGGACACGGGGACGCGATTGCAGATGAAGTCAATAAAATCATAAAAGGAGGAAATTACGGATGGCCGGTGGTGGAAGGATTTGTCGATACAGACGAGGAAAGGGCAGTAGCCCGCGACAGTATTATCCAGGAGCCGTTGCGGGCCTGGACACCCACTATCGGTCCTGCCGGACTGGCCCTGTACGAGTCGGATATCCTGCCGGAATTCCGTCACAGTATCCTGCTGACTACATTGAAGGGAAATGGGCTCCACGTGCTGAAACTGGATGCAGATGGGAGCCGCATTATGGCCGATACGATCTTATTCCAGCAACTGTTCGGTCGCCTGCGCTCCATTTGCGTAACCCCGGACGGCGATATTTACATCGGTACCAGTAACCGCGACTGGAACCCGAACGGATTTGCGGAAGCGCGCGACGACCGGATTATCCGGTTGTCAAAGGCTACGGCGCAGCAGCTGCGTAAGCAGAAGGCCACGCCCGCTGCGATAGCCAATCAATCCGATGTGGTGAGCCGTGGCGAACTGCTGTATACCGATTACTGTGCTTCCTGCCACCAGGGCAACGGACGGGGTGTGGAAGGGGTATTCCCGCCGCTTAACCAGGCCGGACCGGTGGCTGCTGCGGATGCGGACGCGTTGATCCGCCTGGTGCTGGAGGGCAGGGGCGAAATGCCGGCTTTTCATTTCCTGGAGGATAAGGAACTTGCGATTATACTTTCCTATGTACGGAAACGGTTTGGACCGCAGGCCAGCCGGGTATCGCGGGCGGAGGTCGCTGCGCGCAGACCGGCACCTGCCAGCAGGCAATGACGACCATTGGCGCATGCAGGTGCACGCTGCCGGTCTAAAAATGAACATACACATTCAAATAATACCGGATTATGAAAAAACGAACCAACACACGCAGGGATTTTATCAGGAAAACCGCCATCGGTACGGCGGCATTATCGGTTGGCGGAATCCTTCCGGGGTTCAGCGCCGCCAGTTACCGCCAGATCATTGGGGCTAACGAGCGGATCAGGGTGGCCATGATGGGTGTCAATGCCCGTGGGCTGGCCCTGTCGCAGAATTTTTCCCTGCAGCCCAATTGTGAGATTGTTTATGTATGTGATGTGGATACCCGGGCAGCTGAAAAATGCAGGGCAGCGGTGGAGAAAAACCAGCAGCGCCGCCCCAAAGCCGAGCCGGATATCCGGAAGCTGGTTACTTATGCTGATTTGGATGCATTGGTGGTAGCGGCGCCGGACCACTGGCATGCGCCGGCGGCAATTTTAGCGTCGCAGGCCGGCAAGCATGTTTACCTTGAAAAACCCTGCAGCCATAATCCGCACGAGGGAGAGCTGTTAGTTGCGGCACAGCAGAAGTACGGGAACGTGATCCAGATGGGTAACCAGCGGCGGTCGTGGCCCAATGTCATGGAAGGCATCCAGGCACTGCACGATGGCGCAATCGGCAGACCTTATTTCGCAAAAACGTGGTACACCAATAACCGCGCCTCCATCGGCACGGGAAAAGCGGCGGCAATACCGGAGTGGCTGAATTATGAATTATGGCAGGGACCGGCCCCGCGGAGGCCATTCAAGGACAATCTTATCCATTATAACTGGCATTGGTTCTGGCATTGGGGAACGGGAGAAGCACTCAATAATGGTACGCATATGGTAGACCTCGCCCGATGGGGGCTGCAGGTGGATTACCCGGAAAAGGTAAGCTCTTTGGGCGGACGGTACCGTTATCAAGACGACTGGGAAACACCCGATACACAGGTTATCCAGCTTGATTTCGGTAATAAAGGGCTGATTTCCTGGGAAGGGCACAGCTGCAACGGCCGCAGTGTGGAAGGTTCCAGCGTGGGCGTGATCTTTTATGGGGAAACCGGAGCACTCCAGATTAATGGCGATAATGGTTATACCATTTATGACCTGAAGAACCAGGTGATTAAGCGTGTAGAGCATAATGCCAACGTCGACTCGAGGAACCTGACCAATCCGTCCCAGGCATTGGATGCGGGGCATATCCAGAATTTTTTTGACGGCATAAAAAACGGAGGTAAGCTGCATGCAGACATCCTGAGCGGCCACATGAGCACCTTGCTGGTCCAGTTGGGCAATATTGCCCAGCGAAGCGGCAGCCTGCTGCACATCAATCCCGCCAATGGCCATATTCTTGACAATCCCGGGGCCCAGCAATATTGGCGCAGGGAATATGAACCCGGTTGGGAACCGGCGGGGTGAGCCGTAGGATGATGCAGGGAACACCTCCGGAATTTGCGCGGGCGTGTTGACGATGATTGGAAAAATCGTACCTTTGATCTGACCGGATGCCAACGGGATCCGGTTTTGATTGAGTGATGTTGACTAAAGGTATGAGTCCTATTGAAGATCAGTTTTCGGCCACGCATATTGCACATGATGAATTAATTGCCAGCCACGTGAAGCCGTATATCGGCGATGCGGATTGGCAGGTATTAACCGGCAATCTCGGCCGCATTGCCGAAGATCCGCAACCTGCGCTGCTCGCACGTGTGTTTACGGGGATTTCCAGAATCGTGAAACCGGCCGATAAGGGACGGTGGATCTCGCTGGACGGCGCCGCCGGTCCGGGGCGAAATCAGCTCCCTCTGCTGGTGAAGGACTGGATACCGGCACGACTCCTGCGGGTGTGGACACTGATGCATATTCCTCCGTTGGAACAGGCGGCTTATGTACAATTAATCGAACGGCTTTTTCTGTACGGTGAAATGGAGGAGCTGGTGGCGTTATATTCCGCATTACCGGTATTCCATTACCCTGAAGCCTGGCGCCATCGGTGTACCGAAGGCATCAGGAGCAATATCGGGCCTGTCCGGGAAGCCATCATGGCCGACAATCCTTATGCGGCAGCTTACCTGGATGAAGGCGCCTGGAACCAATTGGTGTTGAAAGGTTTTTTTACCGAAGCCGATATGCAGCGCATTGTCGGGCTGGAAAAACGCAATAATGCGCGATTGGCCTCGGCATTGGTTGATTACGCCCATGAACTTCATGCAGCCAAACGGACGATCAGTCCGCACCTGTGGCTGCTGGTTGCGCCTTTTATGGATGAACGTGCATACAGCCTGATGCGGAATATCCTGGAGCAGCATCCGGACACCGGGACCAGCCGGGCAATAGCGGTAGCGTTCCACCGGAGTGATTATGCGCCGGCAAAGGCACTGCTCAGGGAAAACAGCGAATTAACAGATTTATTGAATACGGCCGGCTAACCGAACGGTCCGCCAGCCGAAGTTTACCATTAAGATACTATGTGTAATTATAGTGATCGTGACCAGGCATCGATGGGGCAGCGTGTTGCGCTGGAATTGGACCTGGTGCAAGGATTCCGTTTTTTTGATCCGCACATCCATATGGTGTCGAGAACCACGGACGACTACCAGGCCATGGCAGATGCAGGCGTTGTCGCCGTTATTGAACCGGCGTTCTGGGTAGGGCAGCCGCGGACCGGCATCGATACGTTCCGCGATTATTACAGCAGCCTGATCGGCTGGGAGCGTTTCCGTGCTTCCCAGTTCGGTATCCGGCATTTCTGCACCATTGGATTGAATTCGCGGGAGGCCAATAACGAAGCCCTGGCTGCGCAGGTGATAGAGGTGCTTCCCTTCTTTATCCATAAAGAGGGGGTGGTTGGCATTGGCGAGATCGGCTTCGACGACCAGACACCTGCCGAGGAAAAATATTATCGCCTGCAGCTGGAGCTTGCCCGGGAAGCCGGGTTGCCTGTACAGGTACACACACCCCACCGCGACAAAACGAAGGGTACTTCCAGAAGCATGGATATTGCGCTGGAACATGGTCTGGACCCTGGGATGGTGATTATTGACCACAATACCGAAGAAACCGTCAAGGAAGTGCTGGACAGGGGATTCTGGGCTGCGTTTACAATTTATCCGTTTACGAAAATGGGCAATGAGCGGATGGTGGAAATTGTAAAAGAATACGGACCTGATCGGATCATGGTAAATTCTGCTGCCGACTGGGGGATCAGCGATCCACTGGCTGTGCCAAAAACTGCCGCCCTGATGGTGAAAAGCGGGATTTCCAGGGAAACAATTGAGGCGGTATGTTACAAAAACGCCATCGCCGCTTTTGGCCGGAGCGGCCAGCTTGACGAGGCGATGCTCCAGGAGCAGGCCCCCATTGACCAAGGCCAGAAATTTGAAGGCAATTCCATCCTGCGGGGTGGACAGCAGCCGCGGCGGAATGTCGGTTCCATTGTGATTTCCTAATTCCGGAACACGGACATGAAATGGAGGGCATATTTAACGCTGATGCGTCCGGCCAACGTTGTGACGGCTATTTCCGATGTGATGGCCGGGACTGCGGTTTCGGCTCTTTATTTCGCCGGTTGGAACGGACAGCTCGACCTGCAGGCGCTCCTGTTGCTGGTGGTTTCGACCATCGGCTTATATGGTGGCGGTGTGATTTTCAACGATATTTTTGATGCCCGGCTGGATGCTGTTGAGCGGCCCGAACGGCCGATTCCCAGCGGACGGGTACCGCTGAACCGGGCGATGATTTTCGGTACGGCATGGTTTGCAGTGGGCGTCTTTTCGGCTGCAGCGGTGAGCCTGCTTTCGGGTGCGATTGCAGTATCCATTGTGCTGATGTGTCTGTTATATGATAAATGGGCAAAACACCACGTGGTAACCGGACCCATTGCCATGGGGATGTGCCGGGGGTTGAACCTGCTGCTTGGCATGAGCCTGCTTGCGGGCGTACTCCCTGTAGTTTGGTGGCTGGCGGTTATTCCGGTAATTTATATTGCGGCCATTACGGTGGTCAGCCGGGGGGAGGTTCACGGGGGGCAGCGGGCACCGTTGCTTTTTGCTGCGCTGCTGTATGCAGCGGTCATCGGATTGATCATCTATTTCGGCCTCTGGAAGGGTGCAGCGTGGTTTGGCTGGCTGATCCTGCTGATATTTGCTTTTACAATTTATGCGCCATTGGTTAAGGCTATCCGGACAAAGGCCCCGCTGGATATCCGTAAATCGGTAAAATATGGTGTGCTCGCCTTGATTTTTATGAACGCCATCTGGGTGGCCGCGGCGGGTATGTGGGGCCTTACCGTCGTTGTATTGTCACTTTTTCCTATATCCATTTGGTTGTCAAAAATGTTTTCGGTTACTTAACGCGTTTTTCAGGTTTGGAAGCAATACGTGTTTATTCAGGAGTATGATTAAAGAAGTTATCCAGCAGTCGTTTCAGGTCAGCTATCAGTATCAGGTACATTTTACCCGTGACTTATTTGCGGCGACCAATCCGTTATTCAGGCAATTTCTCGCGGCGCACCCCGGGGCTCCGGCTGCCCGGGCTTTGGTGGTGGTGGATGAAGGAGTCATGCGGCATCATGCCCGCCTGCAAACGCAGATCCAGGCCTATTTTGAAACGGTACCCGGCGTTTCGCTGGTGAGCGGACCGATGGTGGTCAGCGGGGGAGAAGAGGCCAAGAATAACCAGGAGGTAGTCGACCAGATTATCATGGCAGTCGACCGCTACGGTATCGACCGGCATTCTTATGTAATTGCCATCGGCGGCGGTGCCGTATTGGACGCCGTGGGTTATGCGTCAGCCATCGCGCATCGGGGTATCCGGCACATCCGGATTCCGACGACCGTATTGTCGCAGAACGACTCGGGAATCGGGGTGAAGAACGGGGTGAATTACCGCGGCAAAAAGAACTTCATCGGCACCTTTTGTCCGCCCTTTGCCGTATTTAACGATTTTTCATTTTTACATACGCTCTCGCACCGTGCCTGGCTTTCGGGGATATCCGAAGCAATAAAAGTGGCGCTGATTAAGGACGCTGATTTCTTTGAATGGATTGTGCAGCATACCGCGGCGCTTCGCGAGCGCGACGCCGAAGCCATGGAATACCTGATTTACCGGTGTGCGGAACTGCACCTGCAGCATATTGCGGGAGCTGACCCGTTTGAATTCGGCTCATCAAGGCCGCTGGATTTCGGCCATTGGAGCGCCCACAAGCTGGAGCAGCTTTCGGCCTTTTCGGTGATGCACGGCGAAGCGGTTGCCATCGGCATTGCGCTGGATGCCAGCTATTCGTGCCTGGCAGGTTACCTGCCGCAGTCGGATGCCCAACGGATTATCCAGGTATTGCAGGAGCTGGGCCTGCCGGTGTTCCATCCGCTGATTAACGCGACGGGCGGAGCGCATCCGTTGCTGGTCGGACTGGACGAGTTCCGGGAGCACCTTGGCGGACGGCTGACCATTATGCTGCTGCAGGGCATTGGCAGGGGTATGGAGGTGAACGACATGGATACGGAACGGGTTATCACCGCGGCCGCCATGCTTCACAACGATTTTGCCATTCAATTATAACGCAATGCAGACACCTTATGGGCATCTTACCTATTGCACCAATATTCATGGAGGGGAGACCTGGCGGGATCATTTCGCCGCACTAAAAGCACATTTTCCGGTGATCCGGGCCCAGGTGGCTCCTGATCAGCCGATGGGGATCGGTTTACGGCTGTCGGACCGGGCCAGCAGGGAGCTGAGCGACCCGCAGACGCTGGCCGAATTTAAGGCGTGGCTGACCGATCAGGGGGGATATGTATTTACGATGAATGGGTTTCCCTTCGGGGCTTTCCATGACGAGGTGGTGAAAGCGGATGTACATGCGCCCGACTGGACGACAGACGAGCGCGTTGCCTATACGCTGCGGCTGGCGGACCTGCTTGCTGAATTACTTCCGGAGGGCATGGATGGCGGCATCTCGACATCGCCGCTGGCGTACCGTCATTGGTATAACGCGACGGCCGGCGACTGGAGTGCCATGCGGAAGCGGGCCACGCAGCATATTGCTGACGTGGCCGGACGGCTTGTCGAAATTGAACGGGAACAGGGAAAGGTCTTACACCTGGACATTGAACCGGAACCGGACGGAGTGCTGGAAAGCGGCCTCGAATTTATCGACTGGTTTGAAGGGGAACTGGTACCGGAGGGGATTTCGACATTGACCAGCCGTTTCGGCTTTACGCCCGCGGCGGCCGAAGCGGCAGTGAAAAAACACATCCGGCTCTGTTATGACGTGTGTCATTTTGCCCTGGGATATGAAGTGCATGCGCGGGTTATTGAAGCGCTGGCCCGGCACGGTATACAGATCGGTAAATTCCAGCTCAGCGCTGCAGTCGGCGCGCACTTACCGACCGACCAAAACGGGCGCCGGGCCATCGGCGAAGCGTTTATGGCTTTTGACGAACCGACTTACCTGCATCAGGTACTGGCCAGGCACCGGGATGGTTCGGTGCTTCGCTTCAGGGACCTGCCGGAAGCACAGGAAAGGCTTTATGATGCGGAGGCGACTGAATGGAGGGCACACTTCCATGTGCCGGTATTTTTCGAAGACCTGGGGCTGTTAACATCTACCCGGGCCGATATTGCCCGCGTGCTGCAACTGCAACGGGATCAATTACTGACGGGCCACCTGGAAGTGGAAACCTATACTTGGCAGGTACTGCCCCCGCACCTGCAACTGCCCATTGCCGGTTCCATTTCGCGCGAACTGAACTGGGTGCTCGATGAACTGAAAAAAACGGTTAACTCATGAGAAAAACGGTTGTTTTGGATATTGTGGGACTATCTTCGGCGCTGATCGGGGATAAAACACCTTTTTTGAAATCGTACCTGGAACGGGCAGACCTGAGCCGGATTAACCCTCACCTGCCCGCGGTGACCACTGCTATGCAGTCGACTTACTTAACCGGGCTTTGGCCCACGGACCACGGGATTGTGGGAAATGGGTGGTACGACCGGACGGACAGCGAAATAAAATTCTGGAAACAGTCGAATAAGCTGGTCCAGGGCGAATCGGTCTGGGACATTGCCAGGCAGCGGAATGCTGACTTTACCTGTGCCCAGCTGTTTTGGTGGTACAATATGTACTCCGGCGCCGACTATTCGGTAACTCCCCGCCCCAATTACCTGGCCGACGGGCGGAAAATGCCGGACTGCTATTCCCATCCGGCCGGACTGCGGGATGAATTGCAGGAGAAATTCGGGCAATTTCCGCTATTCAGTTTCTGGGGACCGGGAGCGGATATTACATCGTCCGAATGGATTGCAGAAGCATCGATGTATGTCGAGGAAAAATATAGCCCGACACTGAGCCTGGTATACCTGCCCCACCTGGATTACTGCCAGCAGAAATACGGTCCAGATACGGACCGGATCGGGAAAGAATTGCTGGAAATTGACGCCTTGGTACAGCGGTTGGTTACGTTTTACGAGAAGCGCGGGGCACGGGTGATCCTCTTATCCGAATATGGTATCGTACCGGTCTCCCGACCGGTTCACATTAACCGGATATTGCGGGAAGCGGGGCTTCTGGGTATCCGTGTTGAGCGTGGACTGGAACTGCTGGACGCAGGAGCCTCCCGGGCGTTTGCTGTGGCCGATCACCAGGTAGCCCACGTTTACGTGACGGATGAAGCAACGAAGAAACAGGTGGCGGAACTGCTGGAAAACGTACCGGGGGTTGCACAGGTGCTGGATGATGCCGGTAAGCAGGCACATCACATCGCCCACGGGCGGGCCGGCGACCTGGTAGCCGTGGCGGAACCAGACAGCTGGTTTACCTACTATTTCTGGCTGGATGACCGGAAAGCGCCTGACTATGCGCGTGTGGTGGACATCCATAAGAAACCGGGTTATGACCCGGTGGAGATGTTCATGACATCGAAACTCCGCGCGGGGTATAAGCTGCTGCGGAAGAAACTCGGCTTCCGGTACGTGATGGATGTCATTCCATTGGATGCCACGCTGGTAAAAGGCTCCCACGGTGCAATTGCCGTTCCGCCCGAATATTTTCCGGTGCTGATCACGCCAGATAGGCAGAGTACGGACCTGATAACCCCCATTGCGGTGAAAGACCTGATTCTGGACAGTATTTTCGGTTAGTTCAACAGCATATTGTCAATCAGCCTGACGCCATCCACCCACGCGGCGACCAGGGCCACGGACGATCGGGTTTCCGTAAATTCATCGATGGTTTCCAGTGTCTGTGCATCGCACAGGGCGACATACTCCACTTGGACACCGGGACTGCTTTCCAGGAACCGGATGGCTTCCTCACGGAGCGTTGACGGTGCCTTTGCCGTCATATCCGTTTTTATCCACAACAATGCGCGGTACAGGGCCAGTGCCTGCTGTCGTCCGGTTGCCGATAACCGCACGTTGCGTGAACTCATGGCGAGTCCGTCGGGTTCCCTGACGGTGGGGACCATGGCCAGCTTGACCGGCAGCTGAAACTGGGCAACCAGTCTTTCGACGACTTTGAATTGCTGGAAATCTTTTTGTCCGAAACAGGCAATATCCGGCTGTACGATATCGAAAAGTTTTTTGACGACCTGGGTGACACCCTGGAAATGGCCGGGACGATGACTTGCCTCCAGGATTTCGTCCAGTCGGCCGAGATCCATATGCCAGTGCTCGTCAGGTCCGTACATTTCACTGACCTCGGGCTGGAACAGCACGTGGCAGCCGGCCTCCTGAAGCAGCCGGATGTCCGTGTCAATCGGGCGCGGGTATTTCTTCAGGTCCTCCGGGTCATTAAACTGTGTGGGATTTACGAATATGCTGCACACGACAACATCGGCTAGTGTACGGGCATGATGGATGAGTGTAATGTGTCCCTGGTGAAGCGCGCCCATGGTAGGGACAAAGGCCACGCGCAGCCGGTCCTTCCGAACCTGTTGAAGGTGGTGGCGCAGTGTTTTCCGGGTGTTGAATCGTTTCAAACGCGTAATTTTTTATCCCGCAAAAATGGTTATTTTTTGCCGCATCTCCCGAGGGTAACCGCTAACTTATTGTTATATTGACAAAAAATGATTACCTTTGCGAATCAATTTTACTTTTCTAATAAAAAAACAAAAATATTTTGGAGATGGCAAAAACGAAGATTTTGTTTGTTACCCACGAGATGTCGCCTTTCCTCGAACTAAGTAAAATTTCTGAAATTACCCGTCAATTGCCGCAGGCCATGCAGGAAAAAGGATATGAAATCCGCATCCTGATGCCGCGCTTCGGCAATATCAATGAGCGCCGGAACCGCTTGCACGAGGTGATCAGGCTTTCAGGGATGAATATTGTTGTCGACAACAATGACAATCCATTGATTATCAAAGTAGCCTCGATACCCGCTGCGCGCATGCAGGTTTATTTTCTGGACAACGAGGAGTATTTCCAACGCAAGCATGTGTTCTGTGATGAGTGTGGTGAGTTTTTTGAAGACAACAATGAACGTACGGTGTTCTTCTGCAAAGGAGCACTGGAAACCGTTAAAAAACTGGGATGGGCACCGGATGTGATCCATTGCCACGGCTGGATGAGCGCGCTGGTACCTGCTTATGTAAAAACTGCGTACAAGGACGACCCGACGTTTAAGGACGCCCGCGTGGTCTATTCCTTATACAAGGAAGAATTCAATAGCTCACTGGGCGAAAATTTCCCTGATATCGCCCTGACCGGAAACATGACGGCCGATGACATCGCGCCTTACGGTGCGGGTGACTATACGGGACTGTACCAGGGTGCATTGGCGTATTCCGATGTGGCGGTACTTACCGACAGCGGGCTGGACGAAGAAGTGTTAAATATTGTTAAAAAGAGCGATATCCAGATTTTTGAAATGGAAGACGACAAAGAATTCGAAAATTATTGCAACCTTTACGAACAGTTTTCAAGGGTAGACCTTGAAACAGCTGTAGAGGCTTAATTTTGTATAATTTCTTTGTGGATGAAACACACCTGGCTGCAATCCGACTGCGTGACATGGGTGTTCCATCAGACCATTAAATAATAATGATTCGGATGAAATATCTTAATAGAGACTTATTGACATTGTTAATAAGTCTTTTTGTTTTGGGAAGCTGTGAAAACCCCTCCAGTATCGGTTTGGATGTACAGCCCGGCGATGAAATCGTCGGCGTGTTGACCGATACGCTCACCCTACATGCCGTAACGCTTAAGGATGACAGCGCAAGGTCAAATTCATTCAATCAGACGACCTTTGGATTGCTTAACGACCCAGTCATTGGCAAGACAACAGCCGATTTAGCGCTGGCAATCGGTAAGCCGGCCAGCGTACCCCGTATCCGTGAAGATGCCGAAATTGACTCCGTTATCCTTGTGCTGCCGTATGGGAATGAATATTTTGGCGATTCTACCGGCTCCTCGTTTACCTTACAGGTACGCCAGCTGGCGGAGGTATATACTGATGGCAATTATTCCGACAAAGAATGGGCAGTGAGCGACGAGGTGCTGGCGACGAAGCTGGTGCGCCGGTTTGCCTATCGGGATACGGTGAGTGTATATAAGCACATTGACGAAAAGGATTCGCTGGTAAAGGCCGACCCCCAGTTAAGGATGGCGTTGCCGGCCGCTTTCTTCAGGAACCTGTTCAGTGAATCGGTCGATTCTGCATCGATATCCACCGAGAAAGGATTCAGCAACCACGTGAAAGGGCTTTACCTCAGTGTAGATGAAGCTTCAATGACCGGTACGGGAGGATTAATCACGTTTCGCGGTGCAACGGATGTAACCGGGATCGAGCTTGTTTACCGGCAGCCGAACGGAAAGGACGGCGACGACGCGGCAATTGATACCTTCCGCACGTTTCTGCCAACAACTGTATCCGCATCGAGTAGCTTTGCGGCACGTATCTCTTCTTCCATTAAACACGAGTATACAACCGAGGTCGCTGCTCAGTTAGCTGATCCTTCCGGCAATTTTGAGACATTATACTTACAGGCACCTGCCGGGCTCCGGGCCAAGCTCAGCCTGCCGCATATTGATTCCCTCAAAGGACTCGATATGGCGATCAACAAGGCTGAACTGGTCATTTATGTAGATCAGGGGGCGACAGGGGATGATTTCGGTTATTATGCGCCCCGACTTACCCTCTACCGCGAGGACATTGCCAACCAGCGGCAGCCTGTGCCGGATGGGGACAGCCGGAGTGACGGTCAGCGGTTTTCCGGTGACGCGCGCAGCCTGTGGTACCGCTCCAATGGTTATTGGCAGGCTTTCGGCGGCGTCTACGATAAAGACAAGCAGCGTTATATTTTCCACATCACTTCTTTTGTACAGGACCTGCTGCGCGACCGGATAAAGAACAATGAATTTTTCATTGCACCGGCATCGGAAGGGGACCGGAATGTACCGTATCAATCGGTACTCAATACCGGCAGCCGGGCGGTTATTGGCGGTGGAAATCACCCGGAATATAAGATGAAACTGAATATTTATTACACAAAATCCAATTGAGCGATTTTAATCGCAAAAAGAAAAAGGGACAGCCCATTGGATGTCCCTTTTTCTTTTTTATAATTCCCGGACTGTTTGGCAACATAATTGCGCATGAACCGAAAAGCTTAAATTGTCGATAAATTCAATATAAAACTATGTGTGGAATTGTAGGTTACATTGGCCAGCGTGAAGCATGGCAAATTATTGTAAAAGGACTCAAAAGGCTGGAATACCGGGGTTATGACAGTGCGGGCGTTGCCCTGGTGGACCAGCAGCACATTAACCACTACAAGAAGACAGGCAAGGTGAGTGATCTGGAAGCTGCTGCAGCGGGTGCAAACCTGCAGGGCAGGACCGGTATCGGACATACCCGTTGGGCTACCCACGGTGAACCGTCCGACCGGAATGCACACCCGCATCTTTCCGAAGACGGCCGGTTGGCTATTGTACACAATGGGATTATTGAGAACTACGGCCCGCTGAAGGAGGAATTATCCAGCCGGGGACATGTGTTCCAGAGTGACACGGATACGGAAGTGCTTATTCACCTGATTGCCGACATCCTGGCGGAAGAAAAGACAGACCTGCTGGAGGCTGTACGGATTGCGTTGACGCAGGTCATCGGCGCTTATGCCATCCTGGTTACCGACCGGGAACACCCGGAGCAGCTGATTGCAGCCCGTAAAGGAAGTCCCATGGTGATCGGTGTAGGTAACGGCGAATATTTCATTGCTTCCGACGCATCGCCCATCATTGAATATACGCGCAATGTAATTTACCTCAAAGACCGGGAAATTGCCTTTATCAACGGAGGGGAACTGCTGATCAAGACCATCGATAATGAGGTGCAGACCCCATACATCCAGAAGCTGGAAATGCAGCTGGAGATGCTGGAAAAGGCGGGATATGACCACTTCATGCTGAAGGAGATCCATGAGCAGCCCCGGTCCATCCGCGATTGTATGCGGGGACGGATATATCCCCAGGAAGGGAAGGTACAGTTGGGCGGTATTAAAGAATATGCCGATAAGCTGCGCAATGCCGAACGCATTATTATCGTGGCCTGCGGAACTTCCTGGCACGCCGGCCTGGTCGGGGAATACCTCATTGAAGAGTTTGCCCGCATACCGGTAGGTGTTGAATACGCATCGGAATTCCGCTACCGGAACCCGATTATCACCGAGCGGGACATCGTGATCGCGATTTCGCAGTCCGGGGAAACGGCGGATACCATGGCGGCAATTGAATTGGCTAAAGAGCGGGGAGCCACCATATTGGGGATCTGCAACGTCGTGGGGTCTTCTATTCCGCGGCTGACCCACGGTGGCGTATATACCCATGCCGGTCCGGAGATCGGTGTCGCATCCACAAAGGCATTTACGGCACAGGTTACCGTGCTTACACTAATTGCCATGTATGCGGCGCAGCTGCGTGGAACGCTCGCACAGAGTAAATTGGTGGAGCTGCTTACCTCATTGGAAGACATTCCCACGCTGGTCGAAAAGACATTGGCGTGTGACCAGGCAACCCAGTATATTGCCGCTGAAATCAAGGATGCCACCAATGCGATTTTCCTGGGACGCGGCGTCGGTTTCCCCGTGGCGCTGGAAGGGGCATTGAAACTGAAAGAGATTTCGTATATCCATGCCGAAGGATATCCGGCTGCGGAGATGAAACACGGCCCCATTGCCCTGATCGATGAGGAAATGCCCGTGGTGGTTATCGCGACACAGAATTCTTCTTACGAAAAAGTGATCAGTAACATACAGGAAGTGAAAGCCCGTAAGGGACGTGTGATAGCCATTGTAACCGAGGGCGATACCGCGGTAAGGGCATTGGCAGACTATGTGATCGAGATCCCGGATGCAGATGAGGCATTTCTTCCCTTGCTGGCTACCATACCGCTGCAGCTATTATCCTATCATACCGCACTGTTGCGGGGATGTAATGTAGACCAGCCCAGGAACCTGGCAAAGTCCGTGACGGTGGAGTAGTAGCAACCGCCGCGGCGTTAACCCCTTATAGGGTCGTTAACTTAACTGAAAATAACTAAAATGACCTGCGCACGGTATAGCTTTGGCTTTACCACGCGCAGGTCTTTTAGTGATAGTCTTTCTCCACTGTTACGGATAGTTCCGCGCTTCTGTTTTTCCGTACGTTTGTAAAATAGCTGGTGCTAATTAAAATAAACCCAGGAATTTCCTGTCGCCCTGGCCGGCTGAACGGTTGGCGGGAAAAGTGGGTTTACTTCTGGTGTTTATTTCCGGCGAACCAACCAGGGTCATGGCACAGCGAAAGCCCGTCATCGCATTCGATTGATCCTGCTGCATGAAGCGACGGGTTGCAGGGTTAAGCCAATAGGCACGGTCGTTCCACGAACCGCCTTTATAAACCCGTGCTTTGTCGTTGATCAGCGTGGTCACACCATACAGTTCCGAGTTGGTTTCATCAGCAAACCCGCGGACATCATAGTCGAAGCTGTTCTGTGCCGAATCGCCTGTTGCGGCCTGCAGTTCTTCCCAGGTTTGTTTACGCGGCGCCTTTGCGGGTACCTTTATCGGGCGGCCGTATCTATCTTTTGCAATGATGCCTTTTTCCGCATCTTCATACTGTTTGTCCATGTACACGTTGCCCCGGAACGGATTGAAATCCTGGAAGTCCTCGAAGGATAACTGCCGGTAAACATCTGCTACCCATTCGTTGACATTCCCTGCCATGTTATACAGGCCATAGTCGTTAGGTAAGTAGCTGGTTACAGATACCGTGATGTCGCCACCGTCGTTGAGGTAGCCGGCAACGCCCATGTTATCACCTCCCGTGGGTTTGAAATTGGCCATGATGAGTCCCTGGGTACGGCGCTTAGCGGAGCGAACACCCAATCCATTCCACGGATAAACCTTTCCGCTCTCGATATTTCCATATTCGGTATTTCCTACCAGGCCGAGCGCCGCATATTCCCATTCAGCTTCGGTAGGCAGGCGGTAAGGCTGTTTCAATATCCCGTCTTCCATACGCACGGGCCGGCGCGCGCCATCTTCAGCTCCCGGCCGGTTGTCCTGGGGCATCCGCTCACCATCGATTCCCTCGCCGCGGTACTGGCCGTTAAGGTAAATGTCGGTGTTGAAAGGCTCACCCGGGCGCGACTGGGACTCGGATAAGGCGCGATAGTCGACTAACGCTCCCCGCTCACGCAGGATGTGTTCATTGACCCGATCGGTCCGCCAAGCGCTGTACGCGTTTGCCTGCTCCCAGGTAACGCCTACTACGGGATAATCCTGATAGGCAGGGTGCCGCAGATAGAGGTCGACATACGGTTCATTGTAAGAAAGCGGATGGCGCCATACCAGCGTGTCCGGCAGTGCATTGTAATAAAGCTCGTTGTCGTCCGGGAAATTCTGGTTAAGCCAGTGCAGGTATTCCAGCCAGTCGGCATTGGAAACCTCTGTTTCATCCATATAAAAGGACGCCACAGTGACCCGACGTTTCAGGTTGTCGTGCGCGTAGGTAATGTCTTCATTCAGGCTGCCTCCCATGACAAAAGTACCCCCTTCAATCACGATTAAGCCGGGTCCTGGACCTTCTTTTACTTTTCTGTTAATTTGCAGCCCTCCGTTATACGGATCGTTATACGGAACACCCGTTTTCGACGATACCCCGTTCCGATTACAGGAAACAAGTACCAGGCCACTCAGGAACAGCAGAAAAAAAGGAAAATGAAATGTCGTTATCTTCATCGTAATGGTTAGTAACTGTTACGGTATCTAACTTCCAAAATTAAAAAAATATTGGACATAATCGCAAACCTATCGGCAAAGTTTAAGCGAATGGGCGGAACAGCTTCCTTTGGAATTGATTTGAGATTGTATAATCATTTGGCTAAGTTTGGCGCATTAAGCGATTTGCATCATGACAAAAATAAAAGTAGGATTCGGTTTTGACGTGCACCAGCTCCGGGAAGGGCAGCCTTTTATGCTGGGCGGCGTCCAGGTTCCCCACCATGCCGGTGCTTTCGGACATTCCGACGCGGATGTTTTGGTGCATGCGATCTGCGATGCAATCCTTGGGGCAGCCAACCTGGAAGACATCGGTTACCATTTCCCCAATACCGACGACCGCTGGAAGGGAATAAGCAGCCTTGTACTGTTGTCGGAATGTGTGAAATTGCTGGTAAGGGCGGGATGGAGCCTGGGTAATATTGATGCCATGCTATGCCTGGAAGCACCCAAAATAAAACCTCACATCCCCGCGATGAAATACCAAATTGCCGCGGCGGCCGGCATTTCGGAAGAAGATGTTTCCATTAAAGCGACAACCAATGAAACGATGGGGTTTATCGGTCGGCAGGAGGGGGTAGTGGCTTATGCCGTGTGCCTGATTGAAAAAAAATAATCCCCACGGACCCAAACCAATTACAACGCCTTTGCCGGATGTTATCGAAAGTTACTTCGGGAGAGGTCGATATCTGCTGATATGGCTACACCCGATGAGTAGAGTTTGAGATTGCCATTGCCGATTCCCGTGAGCGGCACCTTAACGAACGGTTGTACGGTAATGCCCATGGCAGCACCGAGCTGCCGGCGGTAACCGATAGACACATTGCCCACGCCCATGATATGACGATTTTGATTACGCAGGGTATATTCCTTCGCCCCGCCATATGTATGTGGCGGATAAGTGTAGTCGTATGTTTCACGTAACATGAGGTAACTGGAAAGGCCGGCCGAGGCGAACCAGGAGGAATGGCGGTGGTGCGCGAAAGTGAAATTGAGGTTCAGGGGAATGTCCAGCACGGCGCAATCTGCCGCTACCAGGCTGGGAGTGAGCTGCGAATTCGGCCACGGAACCGAAGGACGGTAATCGCCGAAGTCTGCACGGTATAATTTCCGTCCGTAAAATACACCGCCGGTTACGCTAAGCTTGGTCGTTAGCCGGTAGGTGGCTGCCAATCCGACCTGACCACCAAATCTTCCGGTAAGGGGCCGTGTTCCCGACAGGTCGGGCGCGGCGGCGATACTTAATGTCCATCCCCTATGGAGCGGAGTTTCCTGCTGCTCAGGTTCCTGATTGCCGGTCGTTTCATTCCCGCCGGTTTGTGAAATTGCCGTGGGCATGCGCGATGTATTACGGGATAGGATGATTCCACTAGCCAGCGGAGTCGGCTGAGCGCTTGGCACCAATCCCTGTACAGGCACCAGGTTGTCGCCGGATTTCTTTAACGGATTTACAGGGGGATTAACACCGGTCTTAATGGATGAGCGTAGTGAAGCTTCCCCCATGGGGGGTAACAAGGCCTTTGTTACCGCAGGTGCCTGGCTGGTATTACCTGCAGCTGAGTCGCCGGGCTGCACAGCCAGGATCGGCTCGGTTGGAACCACCTGCCCGTTGTCGACGGTATGGTGTCCATTGAATAAAAGGATGGCGGCGATTATTGCGGCAGCTGCCACCCCGCCCCCGATCCAAAGCAAGCGCGGAAGGGACTTGCGTGCATGCAACTTCGTTGACAGTGCCGTCCATTGACCTTCGTCAAAAGGAATGTCAACCTGAGTCAACCTGTCCGTAAAAAACTGATCTATAGGATGTCTTTCTTCCATTATATATTCTTTTTGCTATCCCTGGCGACTTTGGACAGGTGTTCCGTTATGCTTTCTTTCGTTGTTTCGTTGAGCAGTTCCTGGAGCCTCCTGCGGGCTTTGTGCAAATTTGATTTGGATGTATTCACGGTAATGCCCAGCAATTCCGCAATTTCGTTATGATTATACCCATCGATTGCATACAGGTTAAAAACCGTTTGGTATGCGGGACTAAGTGACCTCACCATTGCCAGCAGGTCGTTATAAGCCAATTTTCCATATATGCCTGCGTCATCACTGATGTGCTCGTAATCATTCACGTCTTCCTGCTGCCCGAATTTTAGGCTGGCACGGTAGTAATCAATCGCCGTGTTGGTAATAATTTTTCCCATCCACGATTTAAATGGCTTTGATGTATCGTAATCCTTAAGGTGGTTGAAAACCTTTAAGAAACTTTCGTTCAGGATATCCGAAGCTTCATCCGACTGCCGGGCATAACGCCGGCATATCCCCATAGCATAGCTGTAGAAATGCTTGAACAAGGCATATTGACTGTCTCTATTGTATTTCAGGCAACCGGCAATATGCTTCCGTACAGTTTCATCCTGATTGATCGTCGGCAAGCTAAATGATCTTTTTAGCAATAATACGTTAGATCCGGGCAAATGGTTGCCCGGGAACAATTATTTTTTTTCTGCACGCAAAGGAGGCAACCTACGCACAGTTTGCCCCGTATTGTCGGTATAAACGCTTCGGAATAGGAGCTTCACGGTGAAGCTGTGGGACGGGTTGTTATGGCGATTAGTAGCTTAATCCGGCGGATACAATTAAAAATGAAGAAATGAAATACTATCTCATTCAATCCGTATGGCTGGTGGCCACAGTGGCCTGCCTGCCGGTCCTGTCATGTAAGGACGACGATCAGCCCGAACCGGAACCAAAGGAAATGGGGATCCTTGTACAGACAGACGCCACGTTCGGAGCGGTGCTGACGGATAGTGCCGGCATGACGTTGTATTTTTTCTCGCGCGATGCTGATGGAAATACGGCTTGCGAAGGAAACTGCCGCTCAATGTGGCCGGCGTACTATAGTAGCCACGCCGCCGAAAGCGAGGGAGTCGATCCTGAAGATATCGGTACCATTACGTTAACGAATGGCTCATTACAGACGACCTACAAAGGGCGGCCACTGTACTTTTATGCCAATGACGATGCTCCCGGTGAAATTGAAGGCGATGGGGTAGGAGGCAATTGGTTTGTTGCGAAGCCTGATTACACGGTGATGCTGGTCCAGCATCAGTTGATTGGCGGCGACGGAACCCTGTATATGAGTGACCTGACTCCGGGGGAAGGCCAGACGCAGCATTTCGTTGATAGCTATGGGCGCACGCTTTATGGGTTTGTGCAGGATCGGTATAACACCAATAATTTCACAAAACCTGATTTCAGCAACAATAGTGTATGGTCGATTTATGAAGCTGTAATCGGATCGTTGCCTTCAGGGGCCAATCTGGCGGATTTCGCAGAAATCACCGTACATGGACGGACACAGTTGACTTATAAGGGATGGCCGCTTTATTATTTTGGACAGGATGCTGCCCGTGGAGAAACCAAGGGTGTGGATTTCCCCAAAGTAGGTATTTGGCCGGTATTGAATCCCGATTCGCCGGAAGCCTTGGCACCGTAACCTTGTGTGATAACGGCATATCAGGGATTACAGCAGCATTTAATAAGGACACAAACAATTTACTTATGAAACAGCAGTTATGGAAGACATCATGGCTATGGTTGATGATGCTTGGTCTTTTGGGATGTAGTAAGGACAGTGATAGCCCCGCACCCGAACCGCCGGGGGGCGGCAGTGTAACGGCGGAAAACGTAACATATGACAACTTTGTAGGTTCACTCCTGCAATCGAAATGCAGCAGTTGCCATACCGGAAACGGGGAAGGGACATCATTATGGACATTTTCGGGCTACAATTCCGTATCAGCCAATCTGGCACGTATTAACGATGTGGTAGTAGTGCGGCGGATTATGCCCAAAAACGGAAGCCTCACAAATCGTGAACTGGACTTGCTCAAGGCGTGGATTGAAAAGGGGGCGCCGCAATGATCCGGTGCCTTACCGTTTTTTTTGTCGTGGTGCTGTGCGCTGAAGCGGAAGCACAGGCCTTGTTGATTGACCGGGAAAGTCGCGTGTCGTTCTTTTCGGAAGCACCGTTGGAGAATATTTCAGCGGTAACACAACAGGCTGCTTCGGTCCTTGATACGGTAAGTTACGAAATCGCATTCCGCGTGCCGATCAGCTCATTTGAATTTCGGAAGAAGCTCATGCGGGAACACTTTAATGAAACTTATTTGGCGAGTGATAAATTTCCGTATGCTACGTTTGGCGGAAAAATAAGCGGCCATGTCGACTGGAACAGTGACGGAGCCTATCCGGTAACGGTATCGGGAAATCTCGAAATACATGGCGTCAGAAAATTTTACACCACCGAGGCCGTCGTGACGGTAAAAGGTGCTTTGATAACCGCAGCTGCCCAATTTAAGGTGAAAGTAGCCGATCACGGCATCGAGATTCCCCGGTTAGTCATTAAGAACATCGCAGAAGTGGTAGACGTGGATGTTTCCGCAACCTATCGCATACAGTAATCTATTTTTTTATGTATACATCACGAATCATTGCGCGCGGTATTTTTTTGCTGATGATCGCTTCATCGGCGACCACGCCCCTGACGGCGCAGATCAATCTGGACAGCACCCTTGGCAACGACACCAACCGGATGCATGAGGTGGTAGACGCCACGTTCAAGACAACACGCATCATTAACAGCCAGTCTGTTGAGACCATCCACCGGCATGAGCTTGATTTTAAAGTGGACCACCGTTTCGGCGATATTGCCGGAGCCAATGGCGGAGCAACAAATTTTTTTGGCCTCGACAACTCCACCGATATTAAAATCGGATTCGAATATGGCATAACGGATGACCTGAATGTTGGAATTGCACGTGCCAAAGGCGCTACCCGGGTATCACAGCTGTATGAAGCAAATGTGAAATACCGCCTGCTGCGACAGACCGTTGACGGGCGCATACCCGTTTCCATGACTGCGTACGCCAGCCTGACCATACCCGGGGTAAAGGCCGACCAGAACATTGGCGAAGCTACTTCATATAACGGGTTTTCAGACCGCCTTAATACGGTAGTTCAGCTGATTATCGCCCGGAAATTCGGTGCCGGTCTGTCACTGGCATTGCATCCTACATACATCCGGAGAAACACCACCGCCGATTACGACGGAGAAAATAATCTGTTTGCCCTGGGGATAGGAGGAAGGCTGAAGGTAAGCAGGCGTATGGCGTTGGTGATGGATTATTTCCTACCTTTTCGGTCGGCGGCGAGCAAAGAAAGGTATGCGGATGCCATCACCACGTTATACAATCCATTGGGTATCGGATTAGAAATTGAAACCGGGGGTCATGTATTTAATTTGAATTTTACCAATGCCACGGCAATACAGGAAATGCAATACATTCCCAAAACGACCACATCGTGGCGCAAAGGCCAGTTCCGATGGGGGTTCACAATTTCGAGACGGTTCTCCTTAGGCCCGGCACAGCGCGGCGGGTAAGTCTGTATTAGTTGTTTTTCCGCGTTACCGCGCGGATTACGGTATATATACTGATACACACCCCGACAAGTGCAAAGATGGCGGTCCACACATTATTTTCATTGTCCTTTGCGCTGTCAATACGGTACCCGATGTAGGTGAATAAACCAATGATGGCCAACATCTGGAAGCCTACACCGCTAAAATAAGCGTATTTGCGCAGGGAATCATTCAGCGATGGCTTCGGCTTTCTCATAGTCAATCAACTTCACTTCAGGCAGGCGGTTGGTCGATTCCAGACTTTTATTTGTGGAGCAATGTCCGGTAATCGTGGCGCCGCTTTCGACAATGAAGTGCACGGATTCAATATCGCCCTTTATCGTTGCCGTTTGGTTCAGTTGCAGGTTTTCAATCGCGATAATACGCCCTTCGACCGTGCCTGACACTTCTCCGGATTTGCAATGGATGTTGCCGACGACAATGCCGTTTTCCCCGATAATTAATTTGGCGGTACACGAAACATCTCCTGCTATCCTCCCATCAATGCGCAGGTCGCCGGATGTCATGATATTTCCGTTAATATCCGTCCCCGTGGCGATGAGGTTAAAGCTTCGTTGCTGGTCCTGGTTTTTTTCGTTCTTTTTGTTCACGAACATGTTGATGATATTTAGGTGACATAGTTGGGTTTCAAAAAGCGATATAATCAGTAGGATTTACCGGATTACCATTGTACCACAATTCGAAATGGAGGTGCGGTCCGGTAGTTAACTCGCCTGTATCGCCTGCAAAGGCGATTACTTCTCCTCCACGGACAAAACTACCAACTTTTTTTATAATTGATGCACAATGCTTGTAGAGCGAAAGCAGGTTGTTACCATGCTGTACAATGGCGACGTATCCGGTTTCGGGTGTGTACGATGCGAAGACCACATGGCCGCTCAGGGTCGCCCGTACCGGTTCGTTCATCTTAACGGCGATATCGACCGCATAATGCTGTTCCCCGGCACTGAAGCTGGAACTGATGATCCCTTTAATGGGGCTGTAAAAAGTATAGGATGAGATACCGGAGCGGGCGGGCCCCGAATGCTCTGGCAGATCATACGGTGCGCCGGATTCGATCAACTCACGTAGCGCCAGCTCGTCTTCCGACGGCGGTACGCTTTTGGACTCGGGGATTTCTGCCGGTTCATTCCCGGTACCTGGTTCCTGATCTGGACGTTCAACCGTTTCACCGACACGGCCGCTGATGACAGCCTGCAGGTTATCCAAATACAAATCGTTGGCAAGCGCGATCTGTTCCAGCGAATCGATACGGGAATAGGCATCCATTAACTGGCTGCGTTCGTATCCGCTCAGTGAAGACCCGATCACGTATTCCCGTAAGGAAGTGGAGCGGATGAGAATAATGGTGAGGATGACCAGTACGGCGGTTGCCGACAACAGTCCCGTTATCCAATACCAGAGTTTGCCACTGAACGACGCTTTTTCCTCGAAGGTCTCTTCGTGGAGTACGACAAGCTTATAGCGCTGATGGAGTGCCTGGGAGAGTTTGTTGCGGTGTTTAGCCAACTTGATAAAATAAATGATATTTTTGCATGCGTATCCCTGCAAAGATATTCATTTTATATGTGACGAAAATGGTTAAGTTTTGTTAAATCTCCGTGAGTTTTAATGCGGTAATTGATAACATGTGCCATTATCGCTATATTGTGGCGATAAGCTTCGTCGGTATGAATTTGTGATGAAATTAAGAACGTTATATTGAAAGATTATATTTTCTCCATGTCGTATAAACGGGTGGCTGTGGCGATTGTTGCGGTTTGGTCGTGCATGGGATGTGCAGGAAAACGGGAACCCCAATACGATATGATGGAGAACCTTACGGCAAGGTACAACATCGTATACCATGGCCGTAAAATCATTCACGATGTGATGTACGACAATACCGCTGGCTACGTAGAAAATTACGAACAGCGGTTGCCGGTTTTCATTGAACCCACTGACATTACCGCAGCATCCAATAGCCCGTTGATGGATTCGGTTATTGGTAAGGCACTCACTATCATCAATAAAAAAAGCAAAAGCAAGTACATCAGCGAAGCATACCTGCTTACCGGCCAGGCAAATTACCTCAAGGGGAATTATTACAATGCGGCGGAGTATTTCAGTTACACTGCCGGCACATTTGCCGACATGCCGGAATACCGGCAGGCGGCGTTGGTGTGGAAGGCACGCGCACTGATGCAACTTGGCAACCTTACGGAAAGCGGTAATGTATTGGATACCGTGTTTACGGCATTGGAATCGGATCCGAATTCCATGGGATTGGCCTTTGCTACGCAGGCAAAATATTATTTACTTGTCCAGGATGAAGCGTCGGCGATTACCATGTTGCTGCAGGCCCTTGAGCACACGAAGGATAAGTCCACTCGGTTACGCTGGCATTTTCTACTTGGCCAGCTGCTCGAAAGCCAGGGACGGCCGGAGGAAGCTTACCCGCATTATAGCCGGGTTGTGAATAGCAATGCCTCCTATGAGATGGCATTTCACGCGGGGCTTAACCGTATTTTCCTGCCGGGAACGGTAGATACCACAACCGGAGATCGGATCAGGCTACTGCAACGCATGCTCCGTGATGGGAAAAATAAAGAATACAGGGACCAGATCTACTATCAGATTGCTGAAATGTATTCTGCTGACGGTGACTGGACGACGGCGCTGGTAAATTATGAACAGGCGTTGCGGCAGCAGGGTGATAACCGGTACCAGACGACGCGTACGTACCTGCGGCTGGCCGACCATTATTTTGACCAGGCGCAATACCCAACAGCGAAATTATATTACGATAGCGTGGGCATGTACCTTCCGATGGATTTCCCCGATGCCGGTCCGGTGCAGCGTAAAGTCGCGAATCTTGATGAGTTGATTACACAGCTGGAGGTGGTAAGCCATCAGGATAGCCTGTTTGTTCTCGCCGGGCTTCCGGAGGCACAGCGTCACGCACAGCTGGACAGCCTGGCCATCGCCCGGTATGTTGAAATCCAAGACGGGCGCCAGGCTAAAAATGAAAAACAACGACAGAACACAGTCCGTTCACCGTTTGAAGAAACGTTGTTCAGTCCGGCTACCACATATACCGATAATCGGTTTTACTTCAATAATCCGGATGCCATGGGCATGGGCACGACCGAGTTTAAGCGCCGGTGGGGTAACCGGCCATTACAGGATAACTGGCGGTTCAGCGATATGACGGCCGGGGGGATAACTGACAATCGGGAAACGGGGGATTTGGCAGCGGCCGGATCGGCAGTTGATTCCGTGGTTGTGGACAGTGCGGCCTGGGTACAGCAATTCCGGGACAGTTACCTGAACGAACTACCGGATACAGAATCAAAGCAGGCGGCAGCCAATAATCAAATACATACCGCCCTGCTTCGTGTAGGCGAATTGTACCGGGACGAACTGCTGGATAATAAGGGTGCAATTGACACATATGAAGACCTGTTGAACCGATATCCGGAGACGAAGGATGCAGCCCTGATCTACTATAACCTCTACCTGTTGTACAACGGTGTCGACCAGGCCCGTGCCGCAGCATACAAGGAGAAATTATTGACCCAGTTTCCGGATGCCCTGTACAGTCGAATTCTTCTTGATCCGATGTATCTTGCTAAACTTCAATCGCAAAAGCAGTTGCTTGACCAGGAATACGAAGAAGCATATGCAGCTTATACCCATCAGCAATTTCAGGAAGTTATCCAGCTGGTAGACAGCATCTCCGGACAGGTGCAGGAACCACAGCCCACCTTGGTGCAGCTGGCCTATTTGCGCGCACTCGCGTTGGGCAGGACATCGGGAATTGATACACTTGAAAATGCGTTCAGGGAATTGGTTGATGTATTTCCCGACGACAGCCTGATCAGCCCCCTTGTTCATCAGCATTTAGCTTACATCGCTGAAAACAGTGCAGCATTAGCCGGCAGAAGGCATGCATTACAGGGCATCGATGAAAACCGGATGCGCTTTATCGATGAGCCCACCATCACACCCTGGCCCCAGCTGATTATTAACCATGGGCCGGAGCGGCCGGTCCCGCGACGAAGCCTGGCGGTATCGACCGCAGGCCAAACCGGAATCGGCGAACGGATATCCCTGGCTAATGGGGGTACGCTTACCCGTCAGCAGCTCGCCAGGGAAGCCCAGTTTACTGACGATGGGGAAAACGCGTATCGCAATTTGGAGTTATTGCCTGATTCAGCAGTTTATTATTTCGTTATTAATGTCATGAATGAGCGGGTAAACCTGGCACCATCACGCTATGGTATCGGACAGTTCAACCGCACCCGGTATACCGGCCGGAATATTATGCACCAGCTTAAGCCGGTGAATGACGAAAATCAGCTCGTTTATGTTGGGCCGTTTCTGAATTATGAGGACGCAAAGACCTACGAAGTACGGATTATGCCATTGCTTCCCGACATCATGAAAATACCGGCGACGCTATATAATACCTTTTTGATTACGGAAGATAATTTTGGCACGTTATCTGATTTTGACAAAATAGACGATTACTATACCAGCTATCACGAACAGGAATAGAAACGGAAAGTGCGTAATGGATGTGGGCCGGTACCCTGCATCCGAGGATTATTAATCATTTAGAATGAAGCAACAGGCAAAGAAAAATACATTAACCAAGGAAGACATCAGTCGTTACACCCGCAATTTCTGGAAATTATTGATTGGGGTTATTCTGCTCGGGTTCTTATTTATCTTCAGTGTGGGTTTGGGACTGTTTGGCCAATTACCGACGTTCCGTGATCTGGAAAATCCGAAAAGTAACCTGGCTTCGGAGGTTATTTCCGAAGACGCTGCGGTACTGGGTACTTATTTTGTCCAGAACCGATCCAACGTACGGTATAATGAGCTGTCACCCAACCTAGTGCAGGCACTCATTGCGACGGAAGACAAACGTTTTTACCGCCATTCGGGCATTGACTACCGGCGTACATTCAGTATTATCTTTTATAACCTCGTCGGGAAGCGGCAGGGCGCTAGTACCATCACCCAGCAGCTGGCGCTGAACCTGTTTTCCGAAGGACGCGCCCGGAATACGGTGAAACGGGTGATCCAGAAATTTCAGGAATGGATTACAGCTGTACGCCTGGAGCGCAATTATACCAAGGAAGAAATTATCACCATGTATTTCAATACGGTCGATTTTGGTGCCTATAACACGTTTGGTATTAAATCGGCTGCGCGGACATACTTCAATACCACACCCGATAAACTCAATGTTACCCAGGCGGCTGTTTTAGTAGGGATGCTTAAGGGACCCGGCATATACTCTCCGGTACGGTATCCGCAGAATGCGATCAGGCGGCGCAATGTCGTCATTGAAAACATGCGCCGGGAAGGATTTATTACCCGTGAAGAGTCGCAGCGCCTGCAAAAGGAGCCCTTGGTACTGGATATGCGGATTTCGAATTATGGTGATGGTCCGGCACCCTACTTCCGGGCGGTGCTGAAGCGGGATATTCAACAGGAATTTAATAAATTGTCTATCACGAAGGCCGACGGTACACCATATGACCTTGATCGCGACGGGCTGAAGATTTATACGACAATCAATTCGAAAATGCAGCGTTACGCAGAGGAAGCGCAAAAAGAATGGATGACCGAACTGCAGACGGATTTTGACCGCCAATGGCGTAATGTTGATCCGTTCCGCGGCGACAAAGCGTCGCTGCTGGAAACCGGAATGAAACGGTCTGATCGATACCGTATGTTGAAACAGGCTGGTAAATCGGCGGCGGAAATAGAAAAGGACTTTAACACCCCGGTACCGATGACTGTCTTTACGTGGCAGGGAGACCGGGATACGGTAATGACGCCGATGGATTCCATTCGGTACAATAAATTAATCCTGCGTAATTCCATCATGTCCATGGAACCCCATACGGGTTATGTGCGTGCCTGGGTGGGCGGTATCAGCTTTGAACATTATAAGTACGACCAGGTAAAGATGGGAACCCGGCAGGTTGGTTCAACGGCAAAGCCATTTACGTATGCAGTAGCTATAGATAACGGCTTTTCACCGTGTTTTCAGGTACCTAACGTTCCGTTGACCATCGGAAGCGGCGCCAATGCGTGGTCGCCGCGGGGCGAATCGGTGGGAAGTCCCATCACCCTGCGCAGGGCGCTGGCCAACTCGCAGAACTTTGCCACGGCATACATGATCAATGAAGTTGGCGCCCGGGCGGTTGCTACCCTGACCAAGCGGATGGGCATTACCTCCGAAGTACCCGAATACCCTTCCATTGCGTTGGGTGCCTATGAGGCATCGATTTATGATATGGTGGGTGCGTACTCGGCTTTTGTAAACCACGGCGTATGGATCGAGCCAATCTACATTCTGCGTATTGAAGATAAGAATGGGATGCCAATTTATGAAAAGGCACCTAAGGTAACCAAGGTGCTTAACAGCGAAAGCGCTTATATTATGGTAGATATGCTGAAGAGTGTGGTAGATGGCGGATCGGGGGGGCGTTTGCGCTGGCGGTATAACCTGACTCCGCCTATGGGCGGAAAGACCGGAACAACGAACGATAACTCGGACGCCTGGTTTATTGGGGTTACCCCCGAGTTGGTAAGCGGCGTATGGACAGGAGCGGAAGACCGGGGCATCAGTTTCCATTCCATGGCCGCAGGCCAGGGAGCACAGGCGGCGTTACCGATTTTCGGACTGTATATGCAAAAAATATACGCTGATACGACCCTTCACTATTCCAAAGAAGATTTCCCATTGCCGGAAGGAGGGCTTACGCGTGAATTGGACTGCAACCAGTATCAGCAGTTTTACGGTGAACCGAGCGATCAGCAGCTGGATGACCGGCTTGGGTTTTGAGTTTTGGTGATGGATGGTCCGTGACTGGGTATAAGTGACCGACCACCGACCATTGGCTACCGACCACTGAATATGACGAAGTTTGATTACCGCAAGGCACTTGAAGAAATTCCACACCGCCCGGGAGTGTACCAGTACTGGGATGCCCAGGGTGCATTAATCTATATCGGTAAAGCAAAGGACCTGCGGAACCGGGTTAGTTCTTATTTTGTCAAGAACAGTCAGCTTAACGGCAAAACGCGCGTATTGGTCCGCCGGATCAACCGCATTACCTTCACAATCGTTGATACCGAAATTGACGCATGGCTCCTGGAAAACAGCCTGATTAAGAAGCATCAGCCCCGGTATAATGTCATGCTGAAAGATGACAAGACCTATCCCTGGATTGTCATCAAGAATGAGCGCTTTCCCCGGATATTCCCCACACGGAAGATGATCAAGGACGGTTCCCGGTATTTTGGGCCTTATGCATCTGTCGGGATGATGCACGCGATTATGGACACCATCCGGGAGCTTTACCCGCTGCGCACCTGCAATCTCGCGCTTACCCCTGAAAACATCAATAAAGGAAAGTTTAAGGTATGCTTGGAATACCAGATAGGCAATTGCAAGGGACCTTGCGAGGGATACCAAAGTGAAGCCGACTACGAGAAAAATCTGGAAGACATCCGTGACATATTAAACGGAAAAATCGGCGTGGTGATCCGCCGGCTGAAAGGACAGTTGGATGCGGCGGTAGCCGAGTTGAATTTTGAGTATGCGCATCAACTGAAAAACAAGCTGGATTTACTGGGGCGCTACCAGAGTAAATCAACTGTCGTTACTTCATCCATCACCAATGTGGACGTTTTCAGCATCGCGTCAGAGCAGAATTATGCTTTCGTCAACTACCTTAAGGTGATGAATGGTGTTATCATTCAAACGCAGACAGTAGAGATGAAAAAGCGGCTGGACGAAAGTGATGAGGAATTGCTTAACCTGGCCATACCTGAAATCCGCAGTCGCTTTGGCAGCACATCACGCGAGATTATCGTGCCGTTTGATATTGATATTGAGGCCAGTGAACTCCGCTTCACCGTCCCGAAACTGGGTGAAAAGAAGAAACTGCTCGAACTTTCACAGAAGAACGTATTTTATTTTAAAAAGGAACGGCTTAATCAATATGAGAAGCTCAACCCTGAACTGCGGACCGAGCGGGTACTGACGCAGATGCAGCACGACCTGCGGATGAATGTGCTTCCGCGGCATATCGAATGCTTTGACAACTCGAACTTTCAGGGGAAATATCCGGTTTCAGCTATTGTGGTATTCAGGGATGCAAAGCCCTGCAAAAAGGACTACCGTCATTTTAACGTGAAAACCGTGGAAGGCCCAAATGATTTCGCGACCATGGAGGAAGCGGTGCACCGCCGGTATCGGCGGCTATTGGACGAAGGGCAATCGCTCCCGCAGCTGATCGTTATCGATGGTGGCAAGGGACAGCTTTCCGCCGCATTGAAAAGCCTGAAGCTACTGGGAATCGACAAGCAGATGACCGTCATCGGCATCGCCAAGCGACTGGAAGAAATCTATTATCCGGGAGATCAATACCCCCTGTACCTGGACAAAAAATCGGAAACCCTGAAAATCATTCAGCACCTGCGTGACGAAGCACATCGTTTTGGTATCACATTTCACCGCAATCAACGGAGCAGGAAGACCTTCCAGACTGAATTGGAGAACATTCCCGGCATTGGTAAAACATCTGCGGAAAAGCTGCTGAAGCAATTCAAATCGGTAAAGAAAATCAGAGCAGCTACACCTGAACAACTCAGGGATATACTCACAGAAAAGCAGGTTCAGTCCGTTACAACCTACTTTTCCGAAGCCACTTCCGCCGATTGATCAACAGCTCTCCAGCTCAAGGACGTAACTCCAAGATACCGCATATAATCGAATAATACGGATTATCCCCAAACGTCGCTGACCTGTCTGATGCAGGTGTGCCACTGCCTTTAAATGCTTCAAGTACCCACTGATTTTCCGCTGCCGGATTATGGGCGAGCTGCTCCAGTAACGTATTCAATTGTTGTTGCCGGCCAGCCTGTTGCAGCGCCATCAATCCCAGTAGGTTGGCAAAAGTAGACCGCCTGGAATTGTCGAGTGTATAGGAAATTACCTGTTGGTTTAATGCTCCGGCTTCCTTGGTGCGTCCCAGTTTGGTTAGGCAATACGCTGTAAGGTAATCCTGAAAACGCCCATCCGAATCATATGGTTTGCCTACGCCCAGGTGTTCGGGCCATTCCCGGGACTTTTCCAGCAACTCCATAGCCGGCTTGTAACTGCCGGCCTTGATCAGGGTTACCGCCTGCATCAGCAATGCCTGTTCGTATACGACCCGTCCCTGACTGGCCCCCTCGTAGGGTAATACATGAATCTGGTCTAAAATGGCAGAACTCTCCTTTGGTTTTCCGGCAAGCAGCAGCTGCCGTGCATGCCAAAGGCCAATGGAATAATCGTCGGGGAAGTCATGCCATGCGCGGTCGGCAATGGCCAGTGCTTCCACATTATTTCCCACCCGGTGGTAATAATCAATCATCCATGTCCTCACACGCCGGTCATCAGGGGCAAAATGGTAGGCGCGGAGTATATCCTTTTCAGTCATTTCGGGGCCAGCATGGAGAAGCGCAGCGCGGGTTAGGTAAAAAGGTGCATAATCCGGTTCGTTTCCACAGGCTTTTAGCCGTTGTTCGGCGTCTTCCGCGCGACCGATGGCCTGGTAATTGAGTGCCAGGTAGTAGTTGAATTTCCAGTGTGGGTGCTGATTGGCTGCCCATTCCAATGCTTCCAGTGTTTCCAGGCGATAGGGAAACACAAAATCGGGAGGGGCTGAAGTGACGGCTTGCAGACGAGTCGCATCCTGTGCAAGATAGGCCCCCCACAGTGCAATCAGGGGATGCTCAGGAGCACGTGCAATAATATCCATGGCCTCTTCCTTCGCGCCCAGACTGAGGTAAGTGAGTGCCGTTTCGAGATGCGTTTGCCAGGCAAATTCATTTTGGATAACCGATGAGAAGGATTCATACGTTGCGTTGCCATTCCGGTATTCCTCATAACGTGCAAAATGATTCAGCGGATCCGCATCGTACAACTGCACTAGGTTCGCGGCAGCATCCGCAGCCCTACCCAGCTGCCGTAATGCCAATGCCCTTGCTTGTAGCGCAAATACATGGTGGTTGTTATAAGCAATAGCATTATCCGCGTAGTGCAGCGCCAATTCCGGTTGGTGTTGCTGCAGGTAGATGGCGGCCATACGCGCAAAGGCGTCGCTTCGATACTGGACCGAACGCGAGGCCCAGCCAAAGCAGTCCAGTGCATTGATCCAGTCTTTTTTGGCTACATAGGCGATGCCTGCCTGAAAATTAGCCGAGGGATGATATGTGTCTTCACGAAGTACCCGGTTGGCGTAATAGAGGGTGGAGTCATAGCGGCCATTGCGGTATTGCATTGCCGCCAGTTCCGTCAGCGCATCCAGGTGGTACGGGTCAAGTTCGATACTTTTTGCAAAGTAATGTTTGGCCTGTTCGTAATCACGGAATTCCTTGGATTCCACGCCTTCCTGGTAATACTGAGAGGCGGTGGTGAGGGAACGGACCGGCGAGGCCGAGGCGGTTGGCCGTTTTAGGGTATCCGCTTCGGCGGGTCCGTACCTGAGGTTCATTGCCGTGGCGGAAACTGCCCACTTCCGGCCGGCCGGCACATTTACCGTGGTTGTATAAACCTCCATCGGCTGGAGTCGGATGGTTTCCGAAAACAAGGTGTCGGTACCGACACGCAATACCACGGGCGATTCCGTAACAGCCAGTGCATTTATTGAAATGCGGACTTTTCCATCCGCCTCCGCTGCATACAGGATGCCGGAGGGCGATACGGCAGACAAGCCACCCGTCTCCTTTACAGGAAACCATAATTCACGCCATTGATCTGTAGTCCCGGGGGAGAAGCCAAGCTGCGTAATCGGGGTTTTGATGCGGGATGGGGAATATTGATTGTAGCCCCTGCCGGCCTGGAATTCCATGTACTGGCCGTCATCATCGGTAAGCAGGTCTTCCCATATACCGCCGTTTCTTGATAACGCCCAAAGCCACAGTTTTTTTCCCGGCATCTCATCATGGAGCGACCAATGACCAAAGCCAAAATCCGAATCATGATAATAGCCACCCATGAAGTCGTTATACGTTCCGGCAATGTGGAAAGATTTATGCGACCCAAAATCGTTATTGGCATACCACGAAAGGTCTCTTCCCAGCGAATCCACGGGCCAGGGGAACGCCGTACCATTATGTTCGTATTCCATGCTGCCCGGATAGAAAAACTGCAGGTCGTCGGAAACCCGCGCAGCGCCGGTCATCCAGTTGTAATACGACTGGACCAACGGTGTGGGATTATACCAGGTGGCATTGGTTTCGAACCATGCTTTATCCGCCGGCAGCCGTATTTCCACCCGCCAGTGGGTCCGCGAAGGCAAGTCCATGGCACCAACGATGCAGCTTACGCTGCCATCCGAGTTCTGCCTCGTGATGTAGTCGACCGGCGTAGCAGTAGACGGTGTATGGCCAATGTAACCGAAATTAAATTCAATACCGCCGGATGTCCACGGACCGCGCTGTGCAACATTCCGGAATTTCATTACTTCATTCTTATATAAGAATTCCTTGCCCGTTGATTTTTCAATCGCGCCCCATACCTTGCCACCCGCTTCGGGTAGCACATACACTTCGATATAGTCATTTTCCAGTTTGACTACTTTCCAGTCGCGGTCAACCCCTTCCACACTGTAACCATCAAATCCGTGATACGGATATATTTTTTTCTTGTTCTCTTCCGTGAGAAACGGGACTGGGTTAGGATCATCAAAAGGATAGGTCTTGATCGAATGTATTTCTTCGGTAATCCGGCTTTGCTGGGCGTGCAGCAGTCCAATGGGCGTAAATGCACAGCAAGCACAGGCCAATGCGTAAATAAATCGTTTCATATCAATTAAAATAAAAGAGCCATTACCTGCGCTCCACGGACAGATCCCGGTCGATTCGGTATACGACAGGCTCGGGATTGGCGTTGGGCTGGAATGGATCATAATAATAAATTCCGTGTTGTCTGTATAGGGCTAAATGCTCCTTCAGGAGCAGACTGAAAGGTTCAAATGCTTTTTTTTCGTCCGGTGTCCACGCAATTTCGGCCAGGGCCGCAATGCGGGGGAATAGCAGGAAGTCAAGCCGCTGTCCGTTGGGTATGGGCTCTGACCAGACATTAGCCTGCACGCCCAGAATCAGATCGCGCTCCGCAGCTGTCGAGGTAAGGCCATCGACTTCATAGGTATATACTGCCTCCAATGGATTAAAGGTGCCATCCCACCTGCGGCCGAATCGGTGGGTGCTGTCCTGTACAAAATCAAAGTATAGCGGAAGGCGTGGGCAGATAATGGTTTGGTAACCGTTTGCCCATGCTGTTTTTAACTGTGCCGGCTTGTCCTGCCGCCACCAGAAAATGATGGTGTTGTCGGTAGGCAGGCCTGCATCGGCCATCTCATCCCACGCCAGCAGCTTCGCGTTGAGCCGGTATACCGAGTCGGCCATCCGCTTCATGAAATAGCGTTCTACATCCTGATTCGTCTTCAGTCCCTCCCGGGCCATCAGGTCCTGGATTGCGGTATCCGATTGCCAGGCAGCGCTGCCGAAACTGACCTCGTCGCCGCCGAGGTGCAGCAACTGCGACGGAAAAAGACTATTGGTTTCCCGGAGGATATCCGTAAGGTAGGCATAAGTCGCTTCTTTACCGGGATTGAACGTAAAATGCGGGTGTGCCTCCGTACCGCCGCCGCTGTACTCCGGATACGCCCGGTTGGCAGCGGTTGCATGCCCCGGCATGTCTATTTCGGGAATAACAACAATATTCCGCTCCGCGGCGTATGCAACGATTTCCTGGATATCCTCCTGGGTATAGTAAGCCGCAGGTGCCGTACCATCGGTGAAGCTGCCGATACCGCCGATGAGCGTAAGCAATGGATATTGCTTGATTTCCAACCGCCAGGCAGGTTCATCCGTCAGATGCCAATGGAAACGGTTGAGTTTATAGTAAGCCATCCAGTCGAGAATCGACTTGACTTTTGCCTTTCCGAAAAAATGACGCGATTCATCCAGCATTAATCCCCGCCAGGCATACCGCGGGTTATCCGCGAGCTCCCAGGCCGGAATTTTCAGTACAGCGGTGGGTGTCGCTTCTCCCTGGGCCAGCTGCAGCATGCTGACGATACCATAGCGTAAACCAGCCAGTGTGCTTGCCGCAACGCGTATGCCCTCGGCCGTGACTTGCAGGGTGTAGGCTTCTTCTCCCTTTACGGACGGGTCAATCCCGATACGGATGGCTGGCAGGCTGCCTTCGTCAGCATGAACAGCTAACGGTGTTGTCATAAGGCGGAGCATTTCCCTTTGCAGAAAATGGGCCGCAGGTGCTGCCACCGGGTCCTCGACAACGATCGGCGTATGTTTATCCAGGGAGAAATATCCCGTGTGCCTTTCGGCATGGGCAGGCTGGGGGATGATAGGACAACGTTCCTGTGCCCGCACCGCGCCCACCGCGATACAGTAAATTAAGCCGATAAAAAGATAGCGTCGCATGTGTAAAGGAATCGATTAGCGATCAATAATACACACTGAAAGTCGGTTTTGCAACAGTTTCCGTTATGCAAACGGTTGTGTAATTTTAGGGGGGGTTAAGTATCCAGGTCGTTAGTTAACGATCCTAACGTGCTGGTTATCTGTTTAATTAGCTGACTTGGTAGTACTATCGCCTGTCTGTCGGCCCTGAGCCGGTCTCCCGCGGCACCATGGGTATAGCACGCCAATATGGCGGCTTCGGCTGACGTATACTTTTGCGCAAGAAACGCAACCAGCATACCGGTCAGTACGTCGCCCATTCCGCCGGTAGCCATGGCCGCATTGCCGGTGGGGTTGATGAGTACATGGCCTTCAGGCAATATGATGAAGGTATACCGATTTTTCAGTATGATAACAAGCCGGTACCGGGCCGCTTTTTCTTTCGCCGTCTGTACCCGGCTCCACCAGTCGGTATGATGACCGAACAGCCGGTCGAATTCCTTCATGTGGGGTGTCAGTATACATCCTTCCGGCAGCCTGTCCAGCAATGCAGGTTGTTCGCTTAGCCAATTCAGTGCATCCGCATCCAATACCAATGGCTTCGCCGGATAGTCAAAGATATCCGCCAGTTGTGTAGCCCGGCTTCCCAGTCCCGGTCCAATACCGACCGCATTTGCAGCTTCCCATTGGTCGCGTAACGCCGTATCAGTGCAATACATGACTTCGGGATACCGGGTATTCAGCGCTGCCAGCCCATTCACAGGAATACACGCGGTGGTTCGTCCGGCCCCGCTGAACAGACACCCCCCGCAGCTCAACAACGCGGCACCCATATGCGTTTCACTGCCGGCTACAATCAGCGCATGTCCATAGGTACCCTTATGTGTAAAAGGCTTCCGTGGCCGGTAAATCTGCTGGACATCCGCTGCTTCTATTAATTTAAAGCCGGTAGGCAGCTGTTCAATGAACGTTTCATCTAATCCGATATCGGCTACATGGAAACGATGCATTGCCTGCGCTGATTCGGGAAAAAAGAAACTGATTTTCGGACGTTGAAAGGTAACGACATCATGGGCAAAAACAGTTTCTTCCGTATCGGGTATAACACCATCTGCACGCATTCCGGTAGGCACGTCCATCGCGACGACCCGTTGCTGACTTTGATTGATATGCCGTACAAGCCGCAGCCAGTCGCCCGTCAAGGGTTTGTTCAACCCCGAACCCAGCAGGGCATCAACGATCACTTCCTGCGTGATGGGCGGTAATTCATCTCCGGGCAGCCATTCCGTAACCGGAATAGGCGTTTGACGCAACCGGTGAAGGTTCATGGCGAAATCGTCGCTTTCACGCGGAGAAAAACGGGCTACCCACACATGCAGGGAGTCATATCCGGCGACCTGCAGCAGCCGCGCCGCCGCCAGGCCGTCACCGCCGTTATTCCCTGTGCCGCAGCAAATCAGTATAGGGGTATGTTTATCGGTAAAAAGCGTCTGTGCTACCGTAACAAAAGCCGTAGCAGCGTTCTCCATTAAATCAATGGAAGAAATTGGGGCCGTCTCTATCGTATGTTGATCGGCAGCCCGCATTTGCTTCGCGGTGAGGATGCTTTTCATGGGGCATTGGCGGAGCGCTCCGCCAGTTGTTTAAATTATAGCGAAAGATACGGTATTGTATATAAAATGTCAAATATGGGATACCCACGGTTATTGGTTAACAGGGATTGGCTATATTTATCCATTGAAGCATAAGCTTAAGCCAGTGAGGAAGAAATTAATACGGACCCTAATGACCTTATTTTTTGCCATCGTTGCCCTTGCCTTCGCGGCAGTGATATTCATGCAGCAGCCTAAATTCGGGAAGATGCCGACAGGGGACAGGCTGGAACGCATCAAACGATCACCCAATTATAAGAACGGAGCTTTTCAGAACCTGAGTCCCACACCCAGTTTTACGGACGGTGCCAATTTCTTTACCGTAATGCGCGAATTCTTTTTTGGGGGCGATCCGCGTATCAAGCCGACAGACACGATCCCGCATGTCGAAACCGATTTACGGAATTTGCCTATTGATGAACAAGTGTTGATCTGGTTTGGCCACTCCTCTTATTTCATGCAGGTGGATGGAAAACGAATCCTGGTTGATCCGGTATTGAGTGGCGGAGCGTCGCCGCTTTCGTTCACCACGCGGAGTTTTGCGGGTACGGACGCTTATGCGGTGAGTGATCTGCCACCGATCGATTACCTTTTTATTACGCATGACCATTGGGACCACCTGGATCATGAAACGCTAAAGAAGCTGCGCTCAACGGTTAAGGCTGTTATTTGTCCTTTGGGCGTTGGTGCACACCTGGAATACTGGGACTATGATCCCGCCATCATTCATGAAGAAGACTGGAACCAGACGATCGCATTGGATGATCATTTTATGGCCTATACCACCCCCGCACGCCATTTTTCCGGGCGTGGGTTCCGTAGGAACCAGACATTGTGGACCTCCTATGTGTTACAGACTCCGTCGATGCGTATTTTCATTGGGGGCGATAGCGGGTACGACAGCCATTTTGCCGAAATTGGACGCACGTTCGGCGGTTTTGACCTGGCAATTCTGGAAAACGGACAGTACAATAAGTCTTGGCGGCACATCCACACCATGCCCGATGAGGTATTGCGTGCCGCAGCTGACCTGAAGGCGAAAAACGTATTTCCCGTGCATTCGTCGAAGTTTCCATTGGCTACCCATGCGTGGGATGAGCCGTTAATCAAAATCGTCCAGGCGGCCGAAAAGACCGATCTCCGGCTGCTTACCCCGATGATCGGCCAGGTGGTTCACCTGGATGATTCTACGCAGGTGTTTTCGCACTGGTGGGAAGGCGTAAACTGATTTGAAAATAAAGCTGTAAATTTGTTGAATTAAATAACGGAGGAACACATGATCATCATGGATGAATTAAAGCTGGCCCCTGATATCCAGGCAGTATTGGAAACGGTTTACGATCCTGAAATCCCGGTTAATATCTGTGAGTTGGGCCTGGTTTATGAATTGATTACCAAAGCAGATGGCACGGCAAAAGTTGTCATGACACTTACGGCACCCGGCTGCCCGGTGGCAGGGGATATCATCGATGAAGTACAACGTAAAGTAGGCGAGGTTGAAGGCGTTAAGCAGGCGCTGGTGGAACTGACGTTTGACCCTCCCTGGGATAAAAGCATGATGAGTGATGTCGCCCGCCTGGAACTGGGCTTTATGTAGGCGGATTATCCTGCGGTTGCCCCCGCGTTAAATCGCTTAAGGTTTTTACCGGTTTTTGCGTCGATTTATCCTTGCCGAATAAGGCACTCCAGATATTGCGCGACTCCTTGGTCAGCAACGGCGCAACGATCGATAAAATTAATACGTATACCACCACGAATGACTGGATAACCGGAAGCAGTTTCCCGGCTTTTCCAATGTTGGCCATGATGATGGAAAACTCGCCCCGCGCCGACAGGGTAAACCCGATATCGAACGCAGTCTTCTTTTTCAATCCCGAAAAGCGGGTAGCAAAAAAACCCGAAGCAACGTTGCACAGTATCGTAACGCCGGCTGCTACAGCTGCCCATAAGACTGATCCGCCAAGCGACAGGGGATCAATTGAAAGTCCGAAGCTGAAAAAAAACATGGCGCCAAAGAAATCCTTGAAGGGATACACCATCTGTTCAATGCGCTTGATGTACTGTGAGTCGGCCAGTACCAACCCAGCCATTAATGCCCCGATGGCTTCCGCCACATGAATGGTTTCCGAAAATCCGGCAACGATGAAGAGCAATGCGAAAATGACAAGGATAAATATCTCGGATGACTTCTCCTGAAGTATGCGATCGATCGCCGGTACCAGTTTCCGGCCCAGGATCAGAAACGCCAGAATAAACCCCAGCGCAAGCAGTGAGGTACCCGCTACGGTCCAGAACGAGCTGCTGCCTGTCAGTATCAATCCCGACAGAAAGGAAATGTGCATGGCTATGAACAGGTCGTCAAACATGATCATACCCATAATCACCTCCGTTTCCGGGTTTGCAGTACGCTTCAGGTCGGTCAGCACCTTCGCTACAATGGCCGTTGAAGAGCTGGTCATAATACCGCACAGCACCATCGTTTCCTTAAAAGGCAAGCCCATCAGCCAGCCGATCAGCAACCCCGAACAGAAGTTCAGGATCACATAGAAGGTACCCCCCGAAAGAATCGATTTTCCGGATTTGATGAGCCGGCCCACGGAGAACTCCAATCCCAGGTAGAAGAGCAGAAACAATACACCGAGGCGCCCCATAAAGTCAATGAAGGGTTTGCTTTCGGTAAACGTCAGGTCAATGTTGCCAACCTGCGGCGCATGCTGACCCAGTACCATCCCGATCAGGATAAAGAAGGGGATGACCGAAAAGCGGAGCTTGTTGGAAATCAGTCCAACCAACGCTACCAAGCCAACGGCAATTCCTACTTCTAATATCAGGGTATGCGACATACGGTTTCCGTTAACCTATTTTATTTTACTGCAGAACCTCTTTTAAATGCTTGATGTGATTTCGCTTACCGGCAACAACCAACGTGGTGTCTGCGGTAATGGAGTAGTTCGGCCCCGGATTGATGATGGTGTCGTCTTCCTTTATTGCGGCAATGATGGATGCACCGGTGCGCTGGCGGACTTCCAGGTCGCCAATTGTTTTGCCAACGCTGGAAGCATGTCCCTCCACTTTGTACCACTCAATAATCAGGTCGTCCAATGCAACTTCGATGGTTTCAAGCGCTTTTGGCTTGTAAGATAGGCCACCGATGATTCCGGCCACCTGCCTGGATTCCTCGTCGGAGAGCGTCATCACACATTTTGATTCGCTTTCCTCCTGATCGTAGCGATAGAGTTCGCGCCGGCCATCGTCATGGATCACCACGACCATGCTGTCGCCTGCGTCCGTTTCAATCTGGTATTTTTTTCCTATACCAATAAGGTCCGATTCTCTTACAATTGACATAACTGTCTCTCCCTAAATTTGAATTTTACAAAGATACGACTTAATTTGGTGATACTTCATATGGCTGTCAGCCTATGCTTCAACAATGCGATAGTCCCCATTTTCCTTTAACTCCGGCCGGCCGACTGCGATATTGGTAGAGTGATAGAAGAAAAACACCCATCCTTCCGGAGCTCCCTGCTCCCAGTACTGCTGCCGGAGCGCCATCGACTTCCGTCCGTCAAAATCATATTTCGCGGCGAAGTTCCGAAAAAACTGCTCCGGTTCCGGGGCTTCGTCGCCCCCAAAGAAAAAATGTTCACCCTGTGTCCGGATATGGAACACCTGATGGTGGGGGGTATGTCCGCCTGATACCTCATAACTTACTTCGGTGTTCAGCATGCCGTCCCCTTCCACAAGCAGCAGGTTGCCGCTTCGTTGCAATACATCAAATATTTCGGTTTTATAGGAGTCCGACTTTCCGCTGTACGCATCCTCCCATTCCCCGCGCTGGATGATATATTCTGCTTCGGGAAACGCCAGGCGGAAAGCGCCTTCGTTCTCCGTTACCATACCGCTGGCGTGATCCTTATGCAGGTGCGACATCAGCACATACCGTACGTCATTGGGCTCATATCCCAATTTCCGTATATTGTTATGCAGCAGCAGCTCCCCGTTATCGTCGGTGAATCCCAGACCGGTATCCAATAAAATCAGTCCGTTATCGGAAGCCACCAAAAACGGGTGTACATGGATAAAGAGCGAACCGGGACGGTCCTTCTTATCATGCTTGCCAGGATCGAATGGGACGAATTTTTTCGATGTATCAACAGAAAACGAACCCTCGTATAACGAATATGCTTGCATTTTTTATATGGTATTGAACGCTTGTATGTTACACAATCCGGAGTAGGGGCAGGCATGCCTATGTTAGGTAAATACCGTCCCAAACTGTATCTTTACACAATCGTAAGTGTGCAAAGATATGCAAAAAAGATGGGCAATAGCATCGTGTCATGATCCACTGACCTCACAGCGGCACCAGGCGGAGTTGGGCATCCACACCGTTTTGGCCGATATGCTGGTTAACCGTGGTATCAGTAACTTCGGTGAGGCGCGGGGCTTTTTCCGTCCGGACCTGTCTGCACTGCACGACCCGTTTTTGATGCGCGATATGAGTAAAGCAATCGCCCGCATTGAGCAGGCGATCGGCAATAACGAGAAGGTGCTGATTTACGGGGATTACGATGTGGACGGCACGACTGCGGTCGCGGTCGTATATAACTTCTTCAGGCAATTCCATTCCCGTCTGGAATACTACCTGCCCGACCGGTACGCGGAAGGCTATGGTATATCCCGGCAGGGCATTGATTATGCAGCCGAGCACGATTTCTCCCTGATCATCGCACTGGATTGCGGCATTAAGGCGCTGGATAAAGTGGCCTATGCCCGGGAAAAGCAGATCGATTTTATCATTGGCGACCACCATTTGCCCGGAGAGGAACTGCCTGATGCCGTTGCGGTACTGGACCCCAAGCGTGCCGATTGCAGCTACCCGTATAAGGAACTCTCCGGATGCGGCATCGGCTTCAAAATGGTGCAGGCCTTTATCCTCAAAAACGGCATGGATATCCAGCTGTGCTACCAGTACCTGGATCTCGTGGCCGTGAGCATAGCCTCGGATATTGTACCCATCACCGGCGAAAACCGGATACTCACCTATTATGGGCTCCAAAAACTGAATAATAACCCCTGCTGTGGTTTGCAGTCCCTTATTGATCTGTCCAATAACCGGAACAGCAGTTTTACCGTTAACGATATTGTTTTTCAGATCGGGCCGCGCATTAATGCCGCCGGCCGGATAGATCACGCCAAGGACGCGGTACAATTACTGACAGCCAAATCCCTGCAGGACGCCGCCAGGTTCAGCAGCAGTATTGACGTGCAGAACTCCCAGCGGAAGGATTTCGACCTGCGGATTACGGAAGAGGCACTGGCCATCATTGACTCGGATGAAATGCTCCGGAACCGGATGACTACGGTGGTGTTTAAACCCGATTGGCACAAAGGCGTGATCGGTATCGTCGCCTCGCGGCTCACAGAACGCTATTACCGGCCTACCGTGGTGCTCACTCAAACCAATGGACATGTCGCCGGTTCTGCACGGTCCGTTGTCGGATATGACCTATATGAGGCACTGCGTGAGTGCAGTGATCTGCTCGATCAATTCGGTGGGCATAAGTATGCGGCCGGACTGACCATGCCGCTGGAGAATATCCCGTTGTTCCAGGAGCGGTTTGAGGATGTCGTGTCGGCCAGTATCCTGCCGCACATGCTGCAAAGGGAATTTACCATCGAGGCAGAGTTGAAATTAACCGATATTAATGCAAAATTTTTTCGGATATTGAGGCAGTTTGAGCCGTTTGGTCCGCAGAATGAGGCACCTTTGTTTTTAAGCAGGCAGGTGCAGGCCTGCGGCGGTGCTGCCGTGGTGGGCGGCAATCACCTCAAATTAGCGATTACCCAGGCCGGCAATGTGAGTTTTGAATGCATTGGTTTCGGACTGGGCGCTTATGCCGATTTGATTAATGCAGGCAAACCGTTTGACGTTTGCTATACGGTGGATGAAAATATATGGCGCGATAAGCGAAATCTGCAACTTAACCTGAAAGACATCAGAATCTGACAGGAGAAACAGCATACAGATGCCCGTGTACGGAATGAGCAGCAGGCATCGCAACAGCAACACACAGCGAACCGGTTACGAAAAATAAGAGACCATCAATACATGATACTCAAAGCGGAACATCTAATAAAAAAATATCGACAGCGTACCGTGGTTAATGACGTTTCTTTTGAGGTGTCCCAGGGTGAGATTGTCGGGCTTCTGGGACCTAACGGGGCAGGCAAAACCACCTCGTTTTACATGATCGTAGGGCTTATCAAACCCAACGAGGGCCATGTATACCTCGATGGCGAGGAAATCACCGAGGACCCCATGTACCGGCGGGCACAGAAAGGAATCGGCTACCTTGCACAGGAGGCGTCTGTGTTCCGGAAACTGTCGGTTGAGCACAATATCATGGCGGTATTGGAAATCCACTATCCGGATAAAGCGCAACGAAAAGAAAAACTGGAGGAACTACTGGCCGAATTCAGCCTGAACCGGGTTCGCCATAACCGGGGCGATTTACTGTCAGGGGGAGAGCGCCGCCGCACCGAAATCGCGCGGGCGCTGGCTGCCAATCCGAATTTTATCCTATTGGACGAACCCTTCGCTGGGGTCGATCCCATCGCTGTGGAGGAAATACAGTCGATCGTTGCCAAGCTCAAGCACCGCAACATCGGTATCCTGATTACCGACCACAATGTGCAGGAAACGCTGTCCATTACCGATAGGGCCTACCTGCTTACGGAAGGCAAAATTATGCTGGCCGGCACCCCGGAGGAAATCGCGGCAAATGAAATGGCACGGAAATTTTACCTCGGGCGGAATTTTGAGTTAAGAAGAAAAAAACTTTAACCGGCCACCGGGCATCAGCAAAAACCGCTGGCAGCCGGAAACCGGGGCTGAATGCCGATAACCGAAAGCTAATATGAACGTATGGCTATAATCAACTCGATTTTCACCTGGATCATGAAGAAGCGTATCCACCAGATCGAGCTTTTCATGAAATATCCACATGAAGTACAGGAAGAGTGGTTCCAAAGCCTGATTGCCACAGCTGAAGCTACGGAATGGGGCAAAAAGTACGATTACAACTCCATTCTGACCCCCGAAGACTACCGGGAGCGGGTACCCATACAGGATTACAACAGCCTAAAGCCATATATCGACCGCATGATCCGGGGAGAGCAGAACATCCTGTGGCCCTCTGATATCAAATGGTTTGCCAAATCCTCCGGTACGACAGCCGACCGGAGTAAATTTATTCCCGTAAGCGAGGAAGCGCTGGAGGATTGCCATTACCAGGGCGGCAAAGACATGCTGTCGGTCTATTGCCATAACCGCCCGGACACAAAGATACTCACGGGTAAATCCGTTGTGCTGGGCGGAAGCTCCCAGATCAATAGCTTTAATTCGGATTCCTATTACGGTGACCTTTCTTCCATCATCCTGCGCAACCTGCCGTCCTGGGCCGAATTTCATCGGACACCGAACCTGGAAATTGCGCTGAATCCGAACTTCGAGGAAAAGATAGAAACCGTGGCACAGCTAACCATTCGGGAAAACGTCACGAACCTGGCCGGCGTACCCACCTGGAATGTGGTGCTGGCAAAACGGATACTGGAAATCACCGGAAAGGACAACCTCCTGGAGGTATGGCCCAACCTGGAGTTTTACAGCCATGGTGGCGTGAGTTTCAAACCCTACCGGGAGCAGTTCCGTAAGCTGATTCCCTCAGACAGCATGTACTACCTGGAAAATTACAACGCGTCCGAAGGGTATTTTGCCCTGCAGGACCGGTCTGATTCGGAAGACCTGCTGCTGATGCTGGACTATGGTATTTATTACGAGTTCCTGCCCCTGGAAAACCTGCACGATGCGCACCCCAGGACCCTTGGTCTTCATGAAGTCGAGTTAAATAAAAACTACGCGCTTATCATTTCCACCAATGCCGGGCTTTGGCGATACCTGATTGGCGATACGGTTAAGTTTGTCAGCCTGAATCCCTACCGCATACAGATTACCGGGCGTACCAAACAATACATCAATACGTTCGGCGAGGAGCTGATCGTAGACAATGCCGATGATGCACTCCGAAAGGCCTGTAATGCCACGCACGCCACCATACGGGACTATACCGCAGGTCCGGTGTATTTTAATGAAAAGCAGGCCGGTGCACACGAATGGATTATTGAATTTGAAGCGGAACCGGCTGATTTTAATGCCTTCTGCCAGGTGCTGGATACTACACTGCGCGAAGTCAATTCAGATTATGATGCCAAGCGGTTTAACGACATGGCGCTCCGTTTTCCGGTGATCCACCAGGCTCCGGCTGGCACTTTTTACCGCTGGATGAAAGTACGTGGAAAACTCGGCGGCCAGAACAAGGTGCCCCGACTGGCCAACGAACGTACTTATTTGGACGATATATTGAAGCTTATTCGAGAGGGGTAGTATAAATTATCTTACCTTTGCGTTTTATATTCCGGGCGCATGGAACAATACCACGCACCACGGCCCGGCAAACGTATTCAATATGGCAAATATTATCGCAATTGTCGGACGTCCCAATGTCGGAAAATCCACGCTCTACAACCGGTTGACGGAGAGCAGAAAAGCCATTGTCGACGATTTCAGCGGCGTCACCCGCGACCGGCATTACGGGCAGGCCGAATGGATCGGCAAGAAATTTACCGTAGTGGATACCGGAGGCTACGTGCACGGGTCTGAAGACGTATTTGAGTCGGCCATCCGGGAACAGGTGCGTATTGCCATTGATGAGGCAACCGTGATCCTGTTCATGGTTGACGTGACGACCGGAATCACCGACCTGGACGACGACATTGCCGATGTGCTGAGACGCAGCAAGAAACCTGTATTTGTAGTTGTCAACAAAGTAGATCACCCGCTGCTGCAGCAGGAGGCCAGCATATTCTATAGTTTTGGATTGGGTGAAATCTATCCACTGTCGTCCATCACCGGTTCCGGAACAGGGGAGTTGCTGGATGATGTTGCCGAGCACCTTATCGTTGAAGAGGAGGTGGAGGACGAGCGGCCGAAATACGCCATCGTCGGGCGTCCCAATGTCGGGAAATCCTCCCTGATTAACGTGCTTATCGGAAAGGACCGGAATATTGTAACACCCATCGCCGGAACCACCCGCGATTCCATCCGCATCCCATACAGCCAGTTCGGCCATGATTTCGTCCTGATTGACACGGCCGGGTTGCGCCGTAAGGCGAAGGTCAAGGAGAATATTGAGTTTTACTCCGTTATGCGCACGATCAAGGCATTGGAAGATTCCGATGTCGTCATCCTCATGCTCGATGCCACAGAAGGCGTAGAGGCACAGGATGTCAATATTTTCCACCTGGCCGAAAAGAACCGGAAAGGTGTGGTCATCCTGGTTAATAAGTGGGACCTGATTGAAAAGAATCATAAGACCACAAAGGTGTTCGAGGATCTTATCCGTGAAAAAATAGCCCCCTTTACCGATGTCCCGATTATTTTCACGTCCGTAACACAGAAGCAGCGTATTTTCAGGGCCGTTGAGGCCGCTGCCAAGGTGTACGAGAATAAAGTGAAGAAAATCCCGACTTCCCGGTTAAACGATGTGCTGCTGCCCATCATTGAGCAGTACCCGCCACCAGCGACCAAGGGCAAGTACATTAAGATCAAGTACATTACCCAATTGACCGGTAAATCACCCATGTTTGCATTTTTCTGCAACCTGCCGCAATACATCAAAGAGCCGTATGCCCGGTTTCTGGAAAACAAGGTCCGCGAACATTTTGATTTCGAGGGAGTGCCCATCCAGTTATATTTTCGTCAGAAATAAGTTACGGTTTCCGGCGGGCCGGGTTCTCCCGGCTTTCAGCTTTAATTTGTATTTTCGCCCACATGGATCATCAGCTGGTTTTATACAACACGCTAACACGAAAAAAAGAGCAATTTGAACCGTTAAATACCCCCTTCGTAGGGATGTACGTATGCGGGCCGACGGTGTACAGTGATGTGCACCTGGGCAATTGCCGGACGTTTGTTTCATTCGACCTGATTTTCCGTTACCTGCTTCACCTCGGCTATAAAGTCCGCTACGTACGCAACATTACCGATGCCGGCCACCTGGAAGGCGATAACGACGAAGGGGACGATAAATTTGCCAAAAAGGCCAAGCTGGAAAAACTGGAGCCGATGGAAATCGTGCAAAAGTATACCCTTGGTTTTCACGACATGCTGCGCCTCTTTAACACGCTGCCGCCAAGCATTGAACCAACGGCCACCGGTCACATCATCGAGCAGATCGAAATGGTCAAGCAGATCATGGCCAACGGATACGCATACGAAGTAAACGGAACCGTTTATTTTGACGTCGAGAAATACACCAGGGAACATAATTATACCATCCTGACTAATCGCAAGCTGGACGACATGCTGAACAACACCCGTGAACTGAACGGGCAGGACGAAAAGCGGGGCCGGCTCGACTTTGCCCTGTGGATCAAGGCGAAACCCGAACACATAATGCGGTGGCCTTCACCGTGGGGCATTGGGTTCCCCGGATGGCATATCGAATGCTCGGCAATGAGCAGCAAATACCTCGGCGAACAGTTTGATATCCACGGCGGGGGAATGGACCTGGCCGCTACCCACCATACCAATGAAATTGCCCAGTCGCAGGCCTGTAACCATACGCAGCCTGCAAAATACTGGATGCACACCAATATGCTCACCGTTAACGGTGCCCGCATGTCGAAATCTGCCGGCAACGGATTTTTGCCCGCAGAGCTGTTCACGGGCAGCCACCCGCTGCTCGACCGGGGATATTCTCCCATGGCTGTGCGGTTTTTTATGCTGCAGGCACATTACCGGAGCACGCTCGACTTTTCCAATGAGGCCCTTGATGCGGCAGATAAGGGATACCGGCGGCTGATGAATGCCATGGCGCTGCTGCCCAAGCTGATGGCGACCGCCAAAAAGTCGGACATCCGGATCGATGAGTTAAGGGACCGTTGTTATGCGGCCATGAACGACGATTTCAACAGTCCGGTGCTGATCGCCGAACTGTTTGAGGCGGTCCGCATGATCAACAGCATTTATGACGGCAAACTGGCTGTAGACGAGCCGATCCTGGAAGCAATCAAGCTGCTGATGCAACATTTTGTGTATGATGTGCTGGGGCTGATTGACGATCAGGCTGATTCGGACGATTTTGAAAAAATAATGGAAGTGGTCATCTCTTTACGCAACGAAGCAAAGAAAAACAAGGATTATACGGCGTCCGACCGTATCCGGGAAGGTCTTAGTGCGATGGGTATCCAACTTAAAGACAGTAAAGAGGGAACACTTTGGAATAAGATTTGATCGGTGTCAGCGATCAAATAAATAAGCATGATGAGGTTTACGAAATACGGCGTTCTGTGTTGTTTTCTGGTAGGGTCCATTCAGGCATTCCCACAGGTGCTTGGCAAAGTGGGCAGTCTGTTGGCTGCCGATCGGACGGCCGCCCGCTTATCCGCCACGGAAGGGCCCCACACGGCGCTGTTATCGGTTGTCGATGAAAACTCGACGTTCTTCACCCCGAAACCCGTGAATGCGATTGAATACCTGAATAACCGGCCGAATATCCCCGATGTGCTCACCTGGGAACCCACTTTTGCTGCCATTTCCAAAAGCATGGAGTGGGGCGTTACTTCGGGAACGCTTTCTTTTCAGCGGATCGGGGCAGTTAAGCGGTATGGCGAGTACCTTACCGTGTGGCGGCGCGACCGAAAAGGCAGGTGGAAAGTGGATCTCCGGGCGCAGATTGAGCACCACGGCAACGGCAGTGAACTGAAACCCCAGTATATAGAACCTGACACCGCTGGTTATACGCGGTTCCGTACCAAAGAGCGGATTGCCCAGCGCAAGGAAATTGTCATGCAGAACGACCAGCTGCTCTCCGCCGTGCTGAAGTCAAATGCCAAAGTCGCTTATGGCGAGTTTCTGGCGAAAGATGCCCGTTTCTTTTTTCCGTGGAATGCACCGTTGGACGGTAAAGATGCCGTGATGAAATTTCTGGAGAAGCAGGACGTGGCGATCCGTGCAGAGTCGCTGGTGGCCAGCCGGTCATACAGCGGTGAGCTGGCCTATTCTTACGGTACAGCGGATGTGGCCATTGCAGACAACATCATGAAATGCAATTACGTACGGATATGGCAGCTGCAAGCTGATTTCCAGTGGAAAGTGATAATCGAAATGCTTTTCGAGCGGTAAAATTACTGCTGGGCCAGCGCCCCTTCCTTATTTTTAAGCCAGATTTTTAAGTCGTTGCAGTTGTAATATTCCTCGTTGATGTCGATGTAGGTTGTCTGTCTCCGGTTTTCAAACCACTCGCTGAGCTTGCGGTTGATCTTATCCTGCAGTGCGGCTTCCTTGATTTTGGCGAAATCCTGTTCCAGGTTAGCCTGGTGGGGTGCGGTACGCGACTTGAGGTAGGTAAAACGGTAGCCGGTTTTGCCGGTCTGGTCGGTAAACTGTGCAGGTCTTGAATACGCACCCGGCTGCAGGGTGTCTATTGCGGTAAAGACCGAGGCATCCAGCTTGTCGGCCGGGATCAGGGTAGTGCGGCTTTGCTGGTTTTCCATATTCAGCAGCATCCCGCCATTATATTTCGTCTCCTTATTGTCTGAATGGAGGGTCGCTGCCGTATAGAAGTCCAGCTTATTGGTGACGATCAGGTTGTGGATGCTGTCAATATCCTTCTTGGCCCGTTCCAGGCTTGCCGCGGTAGGCTTAATCTGGACAAGGATATGCCGTGTGCGCACTTCTTCCCCGCGTCTTTCCAGCACTTCGAGGAAATGGAATCCGAACTCGGATTCGAATACCGGCGACAGCTCCCCGGGTTTAAGGCGGAATGCCACCGCCGAGAATTCCTTTACAAAGCCGTCACGCGTATTGAAGCCAAGATCACCCCCATACGGGGCTGATCCCGGGTCCTGTGAATATAACCGGGCAACGGTCGCAAAGTCCGTCCCGTCTGCAACCTGCTTACGCAGGTCCTCGGCCCGATCGCGGTATTGCTGCTTTTCTTCACGGGTGAGTTTAGGATATACCACCAGTTCGCCCACTTCCACCTCGGTATTGAAATAGGGCAGGCTGTCCTTATCAAGCGACTCAAAATAACGCTTTACTTCCAAAGGCGTTACGTCAATGTCTGCCACGATATTCTGCTGCATCTTGTTCGCCTTCAACTGCTCGTATACGCTTGGGCGCATTTCTTCTTTATACTGGAGCAGCGAGCGGTTAAGGAAACGTTCCAGGCGTTCCTGTCCGCCGGCCTGGCTGGACATATACCGTAGCCGGGAGTTAATGTTGTCATCAACTTCACTTTCCCCCACTTCAATCGAATCGATCGCAGCCTGCTGTGCCAGCAGCTTTTGGGTAAGCTGCTGCTGAAGAATGTAGCATTTAAAGTCCTCATTTGCTTTATTACCCTGCGCCAGGTACTGGGCATATTGCATCTCTATTTCGGATTGCAGGATAATGTTTGATCCAACAACAGCCGCAACTTCATCAATGACCTGAGACTGGGCTGCTGCAAACCGGGGTGCGCCAAACAGCGCAAACAGCAAGAGAATACCGGTATATTTACTCATCAGTTATATGTTTCTATATTGTTTTTCTTACGTGCATCGTCCATAATGAGTTTATGCATCTGGTCGATCAGCTCAATTTTGCGTTTATTCAATATGAGGTTCCGGATATTTTCATACTCCAATGCGAGCGGCGACCGGTCATCCCCGAATCTTGAGTCGTGCAAAATTATCAGATATAATTCATTATTTTCAATTATTTCAAAAATTCGGCCGGTTTTGCCATAATCGCCCTCATTGATGCGGGCAAACGGAACGCGATTGGCCAGTTCCGAAGCGTAATGCCAGCCGGTATCCTGCAGCTGGTAATCCAATGCGTATACCGCGCAATACTTCTCCAGCAGGTCACGGTCTTCAAAATCGGCCGACAGGAACCATCGCTTTACACGGTCCAGTTCCGGTGCATCCGGTTTAAGTTTCACATAAGACATTTTAAAGATCGGCTGCTTCAGCGTAAACAAGGCCTCGCGGGCCTTGTAATAGGCCTGGATTTCCCCATCCGTAACCACCGTGTCCAATTTCTGGCTTACCAGTGCCTGTTCGTACTCGTAGACGATCAGGCCATTCCGGTATTCCGTTACCTGCCGCTCCAGTCGCTCCGAATTAATACTGACGTTGCGCTGGGCATGATGAAGCAAAGCCTGCTGGCGGATCCATTGTTCAATGTATGCATGGGCCAGCTGAATGCTGTCGTTCCCGGTCACGCCCGGGGGAACTACGCCCTGCAGGCCTTCGGGATAGAGGTAGGCATCATACGATCTGGCCACGGGTTGCGACTTCCCCCGGTGGCACGATTCCAGTGCAATGGCCAAAACAGCGGCAAACCCCATCAAAAAACACGTGTTTATTTTTCCCATACCAGCAGGTCGACCTACTTAAACATGGCTAAAATAATGTATTTGAGCATAATAATAAGCCCTTTTAACCATTTTTAACACTTTCCCGCAGCCTATTTCCCTGTAACCCACCCCGGTTATCGGACAATGGATTCACCACGAATTAAAATATGATTAATATTTGCAAAATGGTCGGCAGATATCCTATATTTGAAATACCAATTATAAAATCATGTCAAACACACTACCAGCGCTACCCCTTTTGGTTGAGGAGATGGCTTCGGCAAATTCGGAGGATGCTTATGGGAAAGTATTTGCTTTGCTGTTTGCCCCCCTGCTTAAATTCTGTTACGGAATCGTTAAATCGGAAATGGCCGCTGAGGAGATTGCCAGTGACGTTTTATTGATGCTATGGCAGCGTCGGCAAACGCTGACAGCTGTTAATAACGTCAAGCATTATGCCTTTATATCCGCCCGGAATATGGCACTCAATTACGTCAAAAAGCAATCGGGTAAAACGGTGGTCTCCCTGAATGATATCGACGTGGATATCCAGCTCGGTACGGTCGCCTCACCCGAGGCAATCCTGATACAGGGGGAAATGAAGGCGGGCCTCGAACGGGCCATCGCCAAGCTTCCGAATCAGGCTAAACTGGTTTTTAAACTCGTGAAAGAGGAAGGGTTTTCCTACAAAGAAACCGCAGATATATTGGGAATATCACCCAAAACGGTGGATGCACATTTGGTCAATGCGGTACGCAAACTGGTCCATATCCTTAAACAGGAGTTCAACCTGACCTAGTTTTTTTTATGGTACTATACCAACGTTGGCATTGTGTTTGGACCCACGCCATGCTTGTTTTTTTTCCTATTTGTGCGTATGTTTGGTATCTTAACGGTTGCCTTTTCGGGATTGGATAGCATCCGGCAGAAAACCCCGCACAGCCGTACGAACGACGTAACTCATGTAGAAAAGCAATATAAATGATGATGACAGATTTAACAGATCGCCGCAAGCTCAGAATGGGCATGGTAGGAGGGGGACAGGGTGCCTTTATCGGAGAAGTACATCGTATTGCAGCCGCAATGGATGGATGGATCGAGCTGGTTTGCGGCGCGTTCAGCTCGTCCGCCGACCGATCAAAGGCGAGCGGCCGCTCGCTGCTGCTGCCTGATGACCGGGTATATGGCAGCTATCAGGAAATGATCGAGTCGGAAAGCCGGCTTCCGGAGGGCGAACGCATGGATTTTATCAGCATTGTGACGCCTAATAATATGCACTTCGGGCCCGCTATGATGGCCCTGGAACACGGATTCCACGTCGTGTTGGAAAAACCCATGGCATTTAACCTCGAAGAAGCCAGGCAGCTTCAGCAAAAAGTGACCGAAACCGGCTGCTCACTGCTGCTTACGCATACTTATGTGGGGTATCCCATGGTAAAGGAAGCCCGCCACCTGGTCCGCGAAGGAAAACTGGGGGCCATCCGTAAAATCTACGTGGAATATCCGCAGGGATGGCTTAGCAAATTATCCGAAGTCACCGGCAACAAACAGGCTGCGTGGCGCACCGACCCGCAGCAGTCCGGGCAAAGCGGCTGCATGGGGGATATTGGTACGCATGCCCTGCATCTGGCCGAATACATTTCCGGCCTGCGGGCAACCCGGCTCTGTGCTTCGCTGCAGACTTTCGTCGCCGGCCGGAAGCTGGACGACGATGGCAGCGTATTACTGCAGTTTGATAACGGCACAAGTGGCGTGCTGATGGCATCGCAGGTTGCGGCAGGGGAGGAGAATGCATTGAAAATACGGATTTACGGCGAAAACGGCGGAATAGAGTGGAACCAGCAGGAACCGAATACGCTATTGGTCAAATGGCTGGAACAGCCTACCCAGGTTTATCGGGCGTCCGCCGCGTACCTTTCGGAAGAAGCGCGTGCCTTTTGCCGGACGCCGGCTGGGCACCCCGAGGGATACCTGGAAGCATTTGCGAACCTCTACAGAGGCTTGGCGTTATCGTTGCAGCCCTGGCGGAACGAAGGGAAAGCAGGGCCGTACGACTTTCCCGGCGTGGAAGACGGGGTGCGGGGGATGGCCTTTCTGGATTGCCTGCTGAAAAGCAACGAAAGCAACGATAAATGGACGGATTTCACGGTTTAGCCGTGCGTTCCGGTTTCCCGTCATCGCGCCGCAACGCAGGCCATGCGCAGCGTGCTGCGCCGTTATCGGGTTAGGGCCTGATCACGGCTGTCTGGCCCGATCGAATACATTGTTAACTATAAAAACTCAACGCATATGCAGACCATCAAAGGCCCCGGCATCTTCCTTGCCCAGTTCCTGGGCGACCAACCCCCGTTTAATACACTCAAATCCATTTGCCAGTGGGCAAAGGACCTGGGGTTTAAAGGGGTGCAGATTCCGACTTGGGCAACTGATTATTTCGACCTGAAACAGGCAGCGGAAAGTAAAACCTATGCCGATGAGATCAAAGGCATGATCAATGAGATGGGACTGGAGATTACGGAACTGTCCACTCACCTCCAGGGACAGCTGGTTGCCGTGCATCCGGCTTTTGACCAGCTATTTGACGGCTTTGCACCACCGGAATACCATAACGCACCCAAAGCACGGACGGAATGGGCCGTTCAGCAGCTGAAATATGCTGCACAGGCATCCCATAACCTCGGATTAACCGCCCATGCAACGTTCAGCGGAGCCCTGCTTTGGCACATGGTGTACCCCTGGCCCCAACGGCCGCAGGGGGTCGTGGATACCGGATTTACCGAGCTGGCTAACCGGTGGCGCCCCATTCTGGATACATTCGATGAATATGGCGTCGATGTCTGTTATGAGATCCATCCGGGTGAAGACCTGCACGACGGCGTAAGCTACGAACGGTTCCTGGAGAAGGTAAACTACCATCCCCGGGCCTGTCTGCTATACGACCCTTCCCATTTTGTGCTGCAGGCACTGGACTACCTGGCTTATATTGACCACTACCATGAACGGATCAGGATGTTCCACGTCAAGGATGCCGAATTTAACCCTACCGGCAAACAAGGGGTCTATGGCGGATACGAAGGCTGGGTAAACCGCGTCGGACGGTTCCGTTCGCTTGGCGATGGACAGGTCGACTTTAAGGCCATATTCAGTAAACTAACCGCGTACGACTTCAAGGGCTGGGCAGTAATGGAATGGGAGTGCGCACTTAAGCATCCCGAGGATGGCGCCCGCGAAGGTGCGGTATTCATCCGGGACCATATCATCCGGGTTACGGAAAAAGCATTTGACGATTTTGCGGGCGGACAGGTAGACGAAGCGCAGAACCGGCATTTACTGGGCCTGGACCGCGACTGATCCGGGAGTACCCGTTGACTTTTATCTCCCTGTTGCCGACTGGCATGAGCGGGCATTGTCCGCGCCGGCTTCGGGATCTGTCCGGGGGCGCTTCGACTCGGCTTCGAGTGCGCTTCGAGGCTTGTTCGGGACTTGTTCGAGGCTGCTTCGACTCTTGTTCGGGACCGCTTCGACCGGGCTTCGGGGCTGCTTCGGGTGCAACCGTTTGCATTCCGAAACGCTTCGAGGAATGCCCGAACGAGCCCCGAAGAAATCCCGAACAAGTCCCGAACAAGCCCCGAAGGGTAGCCGGACGCACCTGCTACCGCACACCCGCATAACCACCTGCGTCCGGACCGGTAATTACCTGCCCTGAAAAAAAGTTAATTTTCCTTTAGGGAGTTTCCTGAAAAGAGATGTCTTTAAGTTAAAGGCCCGAATTATAATTATAAGCCGAGGGGGTGTCTTTTAAATTTTATGGATGAGAAAAGGATCGTTGCATTGCTGGCACGCAGGGCAGCAGGAGAGCTGAGTGCTTCGGAGGACAGGGAGCTTTCGGAGCTGCTGTTGTCGCACCCGGACGGGGTTTATTACGAGGAGTTTGTCCGGGAGCTGTGGCAGTTCGGCGGAGGTACGGCCGGCGCCGGCGGGGATTATTATTCGCGGCACCTGGAGCGCCATTCGGGGGCGCTTGATTTTTCGGAGGGGGGTGTTTCGCGGGGA
>NZ_JAMSLW010000003.1:434096-537115 GCF_024643285.1 Parapedobacter lycopersici | reverse complement strand
GCCCGGTTTCGGAAATTTATCAAAATACGCATTGATGGCCTCCACGGCCGCCTGGTACTGTCCACGGGCAAACAGTGTGTATGCCGTCTGGAAGGCCAGGTTATCCTGTTCCGATTTGGACAGGTCGCCCAGGCTCGTACTCGTTGCGTAGTTAATATAGCCCGATGCGTCGCCGCTATCGAGGTAAATATTTTCAATGGAGCGCAGTGCCTGGCGGGCCTCATCGGTCGTGGCATATTCTTCCACTACCCTTCTGAACGTCGCCATGGCCGCTTCGTTATCTTCCTTGTTGTACTGCACCAGCCCGATTGTCATCAGCGCCCGGGGCNTCTTCCACTACCCTTCTGAACGTCGCCATGGCCGCTTCGTTATCTTCCTTGTTGTACTGCACCAGCCCGATTGTCATCAGCGCCCGGGGCGCATAGCTGCTGCGCGGGTATTTTTCGATCATCTGCTGCAGCCCCTCGATCGCCGTATCGTAGTCGCCCATCGTGAAATAGGTATACGGGATCTCAAAGGCAACGTCGTCTGCATAGTTCGAGTTCGGGAACTGCTGGATCACCGAACGCAGGGTGCTCAGCTTCGTGTTGCTATCGCCCTGAAGCCCCTGGATAATCCCCCGCTGGAACAGGGCATAGTCCTGATTAGGCGCCTGCTCGTTGATCAGCCGGTCGTAGTACTGGTTGGCCCGATCGTAATTGCGCATGGATAAATAGGAATCACCCAGCCGGGCGATCACGTCATTTCGTACATTTTCCTCCCTTGAACCTTCATCAGTAGTCAAAAAACGTTCAAAATAATTGGCCGATGTGCTGAAATTGTCGCTACGGAAAGCCGCATACGCAAGTCCATAGTTTGCATAATTATATACATCGGTATTACGTGCGGCCGGCTTCTGCAGGAAAGCCGAAAAAGCCTGCACGGCCTCGCTGTATTTCCGTACCTCGTACATGGCTTCCGCTTTCCAGTAGGTCGCCAACGCGGCAATCCGCGGATCAATGGGAAATTTCTCCGACCGCATGAACATCGAAATACTGTTCTCAAAGGCCCGTTCGTTATAGAATTCCAGTCCGCGGTAATACGCCGCCTTTTGATAGGTTATGTCCGCTTCCCTGTCCCGGTTAGTGAACGCTTCCAGCATATTTACGCCAGCCTCGAAATTGCTCGTACCCAGCAGAATTTCAGCCAGCAGGGTTTCAGGAGTTTCTGTTTTCTCATCCCCTGGAGCAATATCCGCATGTTCCTGGGTAACAAATTCCGTAGCGACTTTCAGGGCTACGCTGGGGGAGTCCAGTTCATATAAGGTTTTGGCATAGTTAAACAGTCCGTCCGCTTTCAATGCCTGGTCGAAATCCAGTTCGGATGCTTTGACAAACGCATCACGTGCCCCTTCCTTATCACCGGTTTCCATGGAAATATTGCCCAGCACAATCAGCGCGCTCTGGTAAAAGGCATCCGACTTCGGCAGTTTTTTCAAAATGGTACCCGCTCTTTCGAATTCGCGGTTCTGGTAAGCCAAGTAACCGATCCGGTAGTTGTTTATATTGTCCGGCGCTGCGTCCTTATGCCGTTCCTGCAACCTGCCGTAATAAGGTTTTCTGAATGCATTCTTCTCAAAATAAGTAGTGGCCGCAATCCTGCGCAGCTCGGTTTCAAGTACCTGGCGGTTGATATCCATATCCGGGGTCCGGCGAATCTTTACGGCATCCGCCAGCATGGGCCGGTAGTCACGCACGACATCGATCGAATCGATCGTGACGGGTGCCCGTTCCCCCTGTTGCTCACTCGGCTGCTCCGGTATCGGCTGCTTTTCATCTTCCTGCGCGTAACCAATAGCGAGGAAGACCGAAAAAGCTGCGGTAAGCAGGTATCTGAAGCCGATCGATTCTTGCGTTATCATCGTCCGTTTAAATTCCTATTCCTTATTATTGAGCTTATTCAACCGTTCCTTAGCCGAAACGATTATGCCGTCTTCATCATTTCCATAGTTTTCAATGATGCTTTCCAGGGTACTCTTCGCCTGGAAATCGTCACCTTTACCCGCATAGCCGTCGGCCAGCACAATAAAACTCCTGGCTACCCAGTAGTCGTATGACGACCTGTTGTTGATCACATCAAAGGCACTCTCAATCGCCTTATCGTAGTCCCTGGCCTCATATTGCAGCTGGGCAACGTAGTACTGCGCCTCTGCTCCCACCACCGTCTGGCTCTTCAGGGCCGCCAGGTTCATTTCCTTGGCTGCCTCCTTGGCATTCCCCTCCTTCAGCAGCGCATGGCCGGTGTACAGGTGGGCCCGTGCGATATCCTCCTCCGAGGAGCGGTCGTATTCCTTGATCAGTTTCGCATACTTGAGCACCTGCTCCATATCGCCGATTTCATAGTAGCACACCAGCAGGTTGTTCACCGCATAACCGTAATTGGCCTTGTATTCCGAGGTAAGCTCCAGCTTCTTCAGGTGTACGATGGCCTCGTTGTACTGCTTCAGTCCGAGGTACAGTTCCGCCGCCGTGAGCAGCGTGTTCTCCGTATACTGGCTCGTCCAGTCGTTCAGGATAATGTTCAGGTCGTGCAGCGCCTCCTTCGGATGGCCGGTACGGTACAGGCTCACCCCACGGATGTAACGGGCATGTTTCTCCTGGCCCGGTTTCGGAAATTTATCAAAATACGCATTGATGGCCTCCACAGCCGCCTGGTACTGTCCACGGGCAAACAGTGTGTGTGCCGCCTGGAAGGCCAGGTTATCCTGTTCCGATTTGGACAGATCGCCCAGGCTTGTGCTCGTTGCATAGTTAATATAGCCCGATGCGTCGCCGCGGTCGAGGTAAATATTTTCGATGGAGCGCAGTGCCTGGCGGGCCTCATCGGTCGTGGCGTGTTCCTCCACTACCCTTCTGAACGTCGCCATGGCCGCTTCGTTGTCCTCCTTGTTGTACTGCACCAGCCCGATTGTCATCAGCGCCCGGGGGGCATAGCTGCTGCGCGGGTATTTTTCGATCATCTGCTGCAGCCCCTCGATCGCCGTATCGTAGTCGCCCATCGTGAAATAGGTATACGGGATCTCAAAAGCAACGTCATCCGCATAGTTCGAGTTCGGGAACTGCTGGATCACCGACCGAAGGGTGCTCAGCTTCGTGCTGTTGTCGCCCTGGAGTCCCTGGATAATCCCCCGTTGGAACAGGGCATAGTCCTGGCTCTGGGCCTTGCTATTGATCAGCCGGTCGTAATACTGCATCGCCCGGCCGTAATTGCGCATCGAAAAGTACGAATCCCCCAAACGGGCAATGGCATCGTTGCGTACGTTTTGGTCGATTGAGTTACCCCCGGTCGACAGAAACCGTTCAAAATAATTGGCCGACGTATTAAAACTGTTGTTACGGAAGGCTGCATACGCCAATGCATAATTCGCGTAGGCATACACGTCGGTTTCCGGGGCCGCCGGCATCCGCAGGAAACGGGAAAAGGCCTGTACCGCCTCGCCGTATTTCCGTACCTCGTACATGGCTTCCGCTTTCCAGTAGGTCGCCAACGCGGCAATCCGCGGATCAACGGGAACACTCTCCGACCGCATGAACATCGAAATACTGTTCTCAAAAGCCCGTTCGTTGTAGAATTCCAGTCCACGGTAATACGTTACCCGTTGATAGGCTGCATTGGCTTCCGGTCCGCGCCGGTCGACGGATTCCAGCAGGTCCACGGCAGCCCGGTAATTGCTGGTACCCAGCAGGGTCTCTGCAAGCAGGGTACGGGTCTCTTCCGGGCGCGAGTTGGGATACGTATCCCGGTATTCCTGGGCGGCATCCAGCGCAACCTGGTGAAAGTCCAGTTCATAGGAAAGTTTCGCGTAGTTAAACAATCCCTCTTCTTTCAGTTTCGGATCAAAATCAAGCTTTGACGCCCGAAAAAATGCATTTCGTGCACTCTGTTTATCGCCTGTTTTCAAAAAAGCGTCGCCCAGGGTAATCATGGCAGCCTGGTAATATGCATCCGGCTCTTCCATTTTTTCCAATTCGGCGATAGCCTTCTTGTAATCGCCGTTTTCATAGGCGATGTAGCCAATGTGGTAATTATCCTGGTTGTTCTGTGTTTTTCCCTGATCCCTGGCCTGGAACTTATCGTAGTAAGCTTCGGCGCTTTTCAGGTCGCCTGTCACAAAATAAGTAGCTGCTACAATGCGGAGCATGTCGGTTTCGTTTTCCTGCTGGGTGGTTTCGAGTATCGGGACAGCGTATTCCAGTACATCGTCGTACCGCCCGTCCAGAAAATAGAGCGCCGACAGGTAATACGGATAACTGTTCTCATAGAATTTGGTGCCTTTCAGCCGTTCGAATTCGGCCAGCGCAATAGCATATTCCCCGTCCAGGTAAGCGAGGTAGGCATAATAATACACGGAAGCCTCGTTGTAGGTTCCGCCTTCGTCCTTTAGCTGCCGGAACAGCGGTTTTGCGGCGGCATAATCACCCTTCATGAACAAGGCATACCCCAGCTTATACCGGTATTCTTTATTTTCACTGCCTGCGAGGTTGCGGCTGTCCAGTTTTTCAAACCATTCGATCGCCTTGTCGTAATCTTTCCGTGCGAAATAAGAACGGCCCATCTGAAAGTAGGCTGCCTTCGCATTCGCACTTTCCGGATAATCCTTGATGTATTGCAGGAAACGGGTCTCCGCATCCGACTCGCCCAGTTCCAATGCGCAGATGGCCTGATAAAAACGCGCGCTTTCCTTCAAGAGGGAAAGTTCTACATGCTCATCCTGCTGCAATGTGGAATAAATCCGCATATCCTCCACTTTATCGAATTGCTTGGCCGCCGAGGCATATTTCCCATGCTGGTACAATTCCATTCCCGACTTATAGGCTTGGTTGATTTCCTGCCAGGCACTTTGCTGCGCCAGGGCAGGTGTAACAGCCAAACCGAGTATTACACTTACCTGGTAAACTTTATTAAACATACGATCCAATTATCTATAGCTTGATCCTCAATTTCCATTTCCCGGGAGCCCCGCTGCCCTCTTTACAAACAAAGTTGGGGCCATAAAATACACGTAGCCCAATCTAATTCGCTAATTTAACGCGAAACGGAAAAGTTTTCCTCAAAAGTTGTTCACACATGTTGATAACATTAATATGCTAACGAAAAAATAGGCAGAAAAATACAATTGCTGTTCACTATTTGTTTCCGTTTTCAGCCGTTCATCCCCGCCCCGTGTCATCGGCAAATCCGCCGACCGCCGATTGCCAAAAACTACTCCTGCCTTCCGGCAAGCAGGTAAAGTACAGCCATCCGGATGGCTACCCCGTTCTCTACCTGGTCCAGGATAATGGCGTGTTTGCTGTCGGCCACATCGCTGGTCAATTCCACTCCCCGGTTAATGGGTCCGGGGTGCATGATGGTGATTTCTTTATCAAGCGAGTCGAGCAGCCGTTTGTTCAATCCATACAACATGGAATATTCACGCAGCGAGGGGAAATAAGCAATATCCTGTCGCTCCAGCTGAATACGCAGCATGTTGGCTACATCGCACCACTTCAGCGCCGCGGTAAGGTCGTGCTCAACACGCACGCCCAGTGCGGCAATATGTTTCGGAATCAGCGTGGTCGGACCGCATACCATCACTTCGGCGCCCAGCTTCTGCAGGCAAAGGATGTTGGACAGCGCCACGCGCGAATGGAGAATATCTCCGATAATAGCTACTTTCCTGCCGGCCACGTCGCCGTAGCGCTCGCGGATCGAAAAAGCATCCAGCAGGGCCTGGGTAGGGTGTTCATGGGCCCCGTCACCGGCATTTACAATCTGCGCCTTTACGTGCCGGCTGAGGAATACCCCTGCCCCCACATAAGGGTGGCGCATGACGATCATATCCACTTTCATGGCCAGGATGTTGTTGACCGTGTCGATCAGCGTTTCCCCTTTGCTGACCGAAGATGAAGAGGCCGCAAAATTAACGATATCGGCTGACAGCCGTTTTTCAGCGAGTTCAAATGACAGCCGAGTGCGTGTGGAATTTTCAAAAAAAACGTTGGCAATGGTAATATCGCGCAGCGAGGGCACCTTCTTTATGGGGCGGTTCAGTACCTGCTTAAAATTTTCGGCCGTCTCAAAGATAAGCTGGATATCCGCTTCATTGAGGTCCTTGATTCCCAAAAGATGCCGGGTGCTGATTTGTCTTGCTGAGGCTGTCATGGATACGGTTTGAATAGCAGGTTCAAAATAGATGTATCAATTATTAATATCGGTAAGCAGTGTGATCCGGTCGCGTTTTTCCACTTCGGCCCAGCTTACGCTGACCTTCTGCGAATCGATGGAATCCACCTGTATACCGATGTAATCCGGTTCGATGGGCAATTGCCGCGAAAAGCGCCTGTCAACCAGTACCAGCAGTTCAATCTTCGCCGGACGGCCGAAGGCCTGCAGGGCATCCATAGCCGCCCGGATGGTACGGCCGGTCCACAGCACATCATCCATCAGGATCACCTTTTTCCCCTCCACGATAAAATCCATGTGTGTGCTGTTGGGTACCAGCGGTCCGCTGTCCGGCCGCCGGAAATCATCCCGGAAAAACGTGATATCCAGCTCTCCGTACGGCACATCGGACAATGCCGGCACCTGGCGGAGCTCCTCCACGATGCGGCGGCTCAGGTAAATTCCCCGCGGCTGGATGCCAATAATTACCGTATCCGAAAAATCACCATGATTTTCAATCAATTGATGGCAAAGCCGTTGAATGGTGATCTGGAATTTCGGGCCGTCTAATAAAATGGATTGTTTCATCTGGAATTGACTTCAAAAGGCCTGTTGTATCGCATGTGGAAACACCGCTGAATATGGCGCAAACCTACTATATTTTTTTTATTTTTTAAACTTTATTGGCATCCTGCTTCGATCCCGGCTTCCGGTCCGGCATCATTCCCGGCCAAAAGCCTTTCATCACCTATTGTCCGACATGTGTTCGAGTCCGCTTCGACACCGCTTCGGGGTTCCTTCGACCCTTGTTCGACCCGGCTTCGGGACCGCTTCGACTGCTGTTCGAGTCCGCTTCGAGTTGGCTTCGACCCGGCTTCGACCCGGCTTCGGGCGCTGTTCGACCATCCTTCGGCGAGCCCCGAACAACCCCCGAAGGAATACCGAATAAGGGTCGAAGGAACCCCGAAGCAGTCCCGGGGAAGACCCGGAACGGCCTGCATCCTTTCCCGAAGGGTTAACGGGCCCGGCGCCGCCCCCCGCCCTATCCGTGCGGCAAACTCCACCGCAACGGCCTTGGTAGGCGATCCTAATTGCTACGCTAAAGTAACCAATAATGGCGTTTTATTTGGCTGTTAATGAGGTTTTAACATTTTTTAACATCAATAATCCACCGGCAGCTGGTTCATAAAATCAGCAATCGGCGGATGGGTGGTTTTGGTAAAGGGCATCCCGCTGTTCTGCACATGCACCATGCGCGACACCTTAAAATCCCGGTAATCTTCGCGGAGGTGGCACCAGCCAATCAGGTGCCAGCTAAAGGCATAGAAAATAAGTCCGACCGGTTCAACCCGGCGGTTGCTTTCCGAGCCATCTGCCTTGCAGTAACGGACGTCCAGTATGGTACGGGCGGTTACGGCTTCCTGCAGCGTGGCCAGGTGTTCATTGGCCTCATTGAGCAACCGCTGGGGAAATTGGAACCCGGTACTGATGGTCAGGTATTCCAGCTTTTCCTTCTGCGAATCGCGCATAACGGCTTTCACCTTGCTGAGGGCACTTGAATAATGTTTCTGAATGGATTTATCGGCAAAGCCTGTCACCAGGTTCTCCATCAGGAGGAGGGCATTGGCCTCTTCCAGGCTAAAGGATACCGGCCGCAGAAAAAAGCCGTCTACTACAAAATAACCCTTATTCGGCTCAAATCCGACAGGTATTCCCTGCTCGTTGAGTGCCCGGATATCGCGGTACACCGTACGGATACTGATGCCGAACCGCTCGGCAATCCGCTCTCCCGTCAAATATTTCTTTGACTGCAGGAGTGTCAGGATGCCGAATAAACGGTCGATTCGGTTCATGAGCTTAACTTAGCGATTCCGGGCTATCCCGCGCCTCCAAAAAACCGGGTTTCATACTGCCCGAAAATTTTCATGATGCGCGCGTTCAGGTCGGCCTGCCCATGTTCCTGTGTGGTTTCCGCAAACCTGTTCAACGTGAACATGCTGTACTGGATGTTCTGCATTTCGAGGTTGGGTTTGGTTTCGGCAATGGCCGCATAATACCGAAGCTGCTCTTCGAGGTAATCCACGTTGCGTGTCACCAGTTCGTTGGCTTTCTCGGTTTCACCGACAGCATACAGGCTGCGCACGAAGAATGAATAGGCGTAGCTGTCCATGATGCGGTAGAGGCGCTTAGGCATGTGTTCCAGGGCGTTGTTAAGCAGTTCCTTTGCCTCATTGAGCTTGCCTTCGGCAACAAGCACCTCTGCCGGCGCCGAGTAAATATTGTTCAGGATCAGGCTGATCATCCGATACGATTCCGGATCAATATAGGGTGAGTTCCCGATGTTCCCCCACACGTATTTATTCAGCACATGGTCATGCAGTGCTTCCGCATTTACCAGCCCCTGCTGTGCCGTGTTGTCGGCCACCTCAATGGGCATCAGCCGCAGGGCAAAGCCCTCAGACACCAGGTATTTATCAAGTCCCATGAAATTATCAGCCGGTACCGTGGTGGCAAAATAAATGGGCCGTTTCCAGTTATTGTTGGCCAGGATGTCCATCATGGCCAGCTCCGCACGCGATACGTAATTGCGGTTGTATGTCCATTGCATGGTATCCACGATGCTATCCTGCCACCGCTCGGGCACCACGTTATTTTTGATGATATCATCCCGATTAATGGTCAGTTGCAGGTTTTTCGTGGGCAGGAAGTTTTCGCGTTCGCCGCTCTGGAGCTGGATTTTGTCGTTCGGATTGTCCGAAAGCATCAGCGCCACAAGGCTTGCCACGTCTACGTATCCCGGTATACTCGCGTCCTGGTAATAAATGACATCGCGCACGCCTTTTACATATTTTTCATCCGGAATGGTGATGGGCAGTGCCTCCGCCTCATTGACTTTCGCCTTCATCTGACGCACATACCAGTCGGCACTGAGTAAACTCAGGTTGACTACACGCACGTCGGGGCGCACATTTTCCACCTCCTGTACATACCACAACGGGTAGGTATCGTTATCCCCATAGGTAAACAGGATGGCGTTGGGGGCGCAGGATTCCAGGTAATTTTTGGCGATGTCGCGGGCGAGGTATTTCTGCGACCGGTCGTGATCGTCCCACCCGTCCCTGGCCAGCAGCACCGGTCCGGCCAGCAGGGCGACCGCCGTGGCGGCAATAGCGGCCGTGCGCGCATTTAGTTTCTTCGTGAGCCATCCACTGATGCCCACCACCCCCAGGCCGATCCATATGGCGAAGGCGTAGTACGATCCGGCATAGGCGTAATCCCGTTCACGGGGCTGCAGCGGGCTCTGGTTCAGGTACAGCACAATGGCCAGCCCGGTAAAGAAAAACAGCAGGCCTACGATGCCCGCATCTTTCTGCCGGTGCTTGAAGTGCCAGAACGCACCGATAAGTCCCAGAATCAGGGGTAAAAAGTAAAATTTATTATTGGACGGATCGGACTTCAGTGATTCAGGCAGCGCATCCTGGCCACCGACATGCCACTGATCGATGGGCTTGATACCGCTGATCCAGTTGCCCGTAGTGAAATCGCCATGTCCCTGCTGGTCGTTCTGCCTTCCCGCAAAGTTCCACAGGAAGTAACGGCCATACATATGGCCCACCTGGTAATTGAAGAAAAAGCGGAGGTTATCGCCAAATGAAGGCTTTTCACTCTCGCCCAGGTTCAGGTAATTGCGGTAGTATTGCGGATGGCCATCGCGTGTGCTGTATATCCGGGGGAAGATGGTCTCCCGGTCGTATACGTAATCAAAGCTCTGGCCGGCCACTTCATAGCGTTCGGCACCCTTACGGTAGGTATTGCTGCCATAGGAAATATCAATGGGGCGCGAATCAAAATAAGGGCCCTTGAATTTCGGCTCGTCACCGTACTGTTCGCGGTTGAGGTAACCCAGGAACGAAAATGCATTATCCGGATCGCTGTTGTTCAGTGTCGGGTCGGCTTTCGCCCGGATGAGGATCATGGTAAAAGAGCTGTATCCGAAAACAATAAACGCAGCAGACAACAGGATCACATTCAGCAATGGCTTGGCCCGCTGGATGGAATGCCAGATACCATATGCGAGTCCTCCGGCAACCAATACGGCAAATACGACGACGCCGGAACCGAAGCTCAGTCCCAGTGTATTTACGAAGAACAGGTCGAAATATGCAGCAAATTTAATGAGGTACTGGATAATGCCCCACAGGATCAGGCCGAGCACGACACAGCCAATGAGCAGCGCACGGATGGCCCCCTTTCCGGTGGCATTAGCTGTGCGGCGGAAATAAATCACTACCGCAATGGCCGGAATGGCCAACAGGTTCAACAAGTGCACACCAATGGAAAGCCCCATAATATAGGCAATGAAAATCAGCCACTTATCAGCGCCGGGTTCATCGGCGTGGCGTTCCCATTTTAAGATGGCCCAGAATACAACCGCCGTACACAGCGACGACATGGCATACACTTCCGACTCTACTGCCGAAAACCAGAATGTATCGGAAAATGTATATGCGAGTGCACCCACTGCACCGGCGCCCATAATCTGGATCAGGCTACCCTGCGTGAGTTCAGCCCCGGGTTTCCACAGTGCTTTGCGCGCAAGGGCGGTGATGCTCCAAAAGAGGAAAACAATCGTAAGGCCGCTGGTAATGGCCGATCCGATGTTCATCCAGTAGGCAATGCGCTCGGGATTGCCGAAAGCCAGGTTTGAAAATACGTTCTGCAACATCAGGAACAGCGGCGCACCCGGCTGGTGGACAATTTGCATTTTATAGGCGGAGGCGATAAACTCACCCGTATCCCAGAAGCTGGTTGTCCGCTCTACCGTCAGCACGTATACGAGCGTGGCGATCAGCCCGCATGCCCATCCGATAATATTGTTAATCCGAGTATAGCTCATAAATGTCGCGTATGGTTCTTGATTAAATTACGCCCCGAAAATAAGGAATAGTATGGTAATGCAAATATATTATTCGGATTTTAACACATTCGGCGGGTATAGGCGCAGCCGGGCCGGTACGATAGCCGATCCGGCAGGTTTTCCCGATACTGAATCCGTACAAATACAAAAAACGGGGCTTAAGGGGGTATGTTTGCCGGCTTTACAACAGGCAATCTCCGAGGGTATCAGCGCTTTCCAGCAAAAAGAAAAATATTTTTGCAATAATTATTCCATCACCCTATATTTGCAGTCCCGTTCGCAAGGGCGGTAAAACAGATCCGGATTGCCCGATAGTATAATGGTAGTACGACAGATTTTGGTTCTGTTTGTCTAGGTTCGAATCCTGGTCGGGCAACAAAAAAAAATTACGGATTGCCGTTTGGCAATCCGTAATTTTTTAATGTAACTTTAACATCGGAATAATAATATCCCAATCCCACTGCTAACCCACAAAAAACAACTATTGCCATGCCTTTGCAATTCAATGAGGTAAAACTTTTCTCCGGTTCAGGTACTACGGAACTGGCTGAGCAAATCGCGCAGTCTTACGGAAAAAAACTCGGTGAAATGACCTTATCCCGTTTCAGCGACGGAGAAATCCAGCCTTTTTACAACGAATCCATACGCGGATGCGACGTATTCCTGATTCAGTCGACCAACCAGCCTTCTGAGCGCCTCTTTGAGTTATTGCTGATGATTGACGCGGCCAAACGGGCTTCTGCGCATTACATCACTGCAGTGGTTCCTTACTTCGGTTTCGCACGCCAGGACCGTAAAGACAAGCCCCGGGTTGCGATCGGCGCGAAAATGATTGCCAACCTGATTACCGCTGCCGGCGCCCACCGGATCATGACGATGGACCTCCATGCGGCACAGATCCAGGGTTTCTTTGATATTCCGGTGGATCACCTGGATGCTTCGGTAATTTTTGTACCCCACATCAAATCGCTGAACCTGCCCAACCTGACCATCGCCTCGCCGGACATGGGTGGTTCTTATCGTGCACGTACTTTTGCCAAGTATTTCAATGCCGAGGTGGTCATCTGCGACAAACAACGCAAACGTGCCAATGAAATCGAATCCATGTCGATTATCGGTGACGTAACCGGCCAGGATATTGTATTGATCGACGATATCTGCGACACAGCCGGCACGCTGTCAAAAGCTGCCTCCCTGATTATGGAAAACGGAGCCACAAGCGTGCGGGCCGTCTGTACACATCCGGTGTTATCGGGCAAGGCTTATGAAACCATCGAAAACTCGGCGCTGACCGAGCTGATCGTTACGGATACCATCCCGTTGAAGCAGCAAAGCAGTAAAATCAAGGTACTCTCTACCGCCGAGCTGTTTGCCAACGCCATTAAAAACGTAAATGAACACGGCTCAATCAGTGATTTGTTTAAAGTTGATTAAATTAAATTCCAACTTTTTTCATACCTTTGCGGCCTCAATTTAATTTTATATCGTATAACAAATGAAATCAATTGCTATTAGCGGTTCTCTAAGAGAGAACGTAGGGAAAAGAGATGCGAAAGAGCTGCGCTACCAGGGAAAAGTACCCGCAGTGCTTTATGGTGGCGAAAAACAGTACCACTTTGCCGTATCCGCAGCTGATTTGAAGCCGGCCATCTATACGCCGGATGTTCATTTCATCGACCTGGATATCGACGGTGACAAACACCGGGCTATCATCCAGGAAACACAGTTTCACCCATTAACTGATCAACTGCGCCATGTTGACTTTCTTTTACTGAATGACAAGAAGGAAGTATCCGTTAACATCCCGATCAAACTTACCGGTACATCACCGGGCGTGAAGATGGGGGGTAAACTGGTGCAGAAACTGCGTAATCTTCGCGTAAAAGCGTTACCTAATGCCCTTCCGCAATACATCGAGGTTCCACTTGGCGCACTCGAGGTAGGCAAATCCGTACGCGTGGAAGAAATCCAGCTTGAAAATGCCAAAGTACTGAACAACAGCGATGACACCATCGTATCGGTAATCATGTCGCGTGCATTGCGCCAGGCAGAGCAGGAAGCAGCGAAGGATAAAAAATAATACAGTCCGGGGAAATACCCCGCTGCACAATACAGAAGCACCGGCACGTAATGCCGGTGTTTTTTTTTCGTGATGCATCAAATTCAGTATGTTTGCGTTCCCATGGCAACAAAATATTTAATCGTAGGGCTGGGTAACATTGGCCCTGAATATGCGGATACCCGCCATAACATTGGATTTATGGTCGCCGATGAACTGGCGAGGCAGGCGAAAGTCACGTTTTCCACGCTGCGGCATGCCTACTATACCGAATACCGCCAGCGCGGGCACGGGGTGTATGTAATCAAGCCAACGACCTACATGAACCTAAGTGGCAAGGCGGTGAACTATTGGATGCATGAATTGAAAATCCCCCTTGAGCATGTGCTGGTAATCGTTGACGAGCTGGCCCTCCCCTTCGGCAAGATCCGGCTGCGGGCCAAGGGCAGCAGTGCAGGGCATAACGGGTTAAAGAGCATCGAGGCTATGTGTGGTGGCCAGGGATATCCACGCCTGCGGTTCGGCATCGGCGATCATTTTCCGAAAGGACGGCAGGTGGATTATGTGCTGAGCGGATTTGACACCGATGAATTGCTGGAATTGCCGGCATTGATCGAGCGTTCTGTACAGGCAGCAAACAGTTTTATCGACATCGGCCTGGAACGGACGATGAATGTATTTAATACGTAAATCGACTGACTATACCGTTTACTACTGAACGGCTACCTCAATTACACCGTTTGCCCCCCTATCGCCGTACGCTTCCTTAGCCGCATTGCCTTTTAATACATTAATGGACGTGATTTTATCGGTTGAGAGCGATCTGAATGCTGCAGCTGTGCTTTCCTTGCCATCGATGATGATCAATGCGCCGTTGAAGTCCGGTTTTTGCGCGCTGTGAATCGCCGCAAATTTTTCTGCTGATAACCCGGTCGCTCCTGCATTTATGGCCGTGTCCAATCGGTTTCCCCGGACGGTTATGCCAATGGCTGCCGTATCGGGTTTCATTTTAATAACGACCAATCCGTTTTCTGCCGCCTTACCATACAACGAAGTGGCCAGCCGCTCATCTTTCCAAACACTGATGCTGGCGATGTTATCAGCCGCCATTTTCTGAAGGGAGTCGGTATCCTTCACGGGCATACCATCTACAATAATAAGCGGTGCGCGGGCAGAATCGGCTTTATCAAAAAAAATAGCCTTAACCGGTCCGCTTCCACCCCTGCCGGGAGAGCTTATGCTGACGGCCCCCGGCGGTTTGGTGGCAGCTGATGGATCCTGATTGTGTTCGTCAGGCTGATGGTGGGCCTCCATCCCATCCTTCGGCTGATCGACCCGAATGTGGATCGTATCGGACCGGGGCGGCGCCACCGGACCGGGTAATGCGGAATTCCGGTTTCCGATCTCCTCGACTACAGGCTCCTGCTGATACGCCCGCGAAACGCTAAACACCAGTACAAGCACCGCAATTACCGGCAGTGCAAAAACATAATTCCCCAGCTGCAATGCGGATGACCGTTTTCTGTTCATCATGGCAATTCTCCTTTTTAGGCTTTTAAAATTAAAATGATTGGCAATTTCCGGCTGGTCGCCGGTATATTGGCTCACCTTTAACAGGTGGTACTGGTAGGTCTTTTTATCCACCCCCTGCCGCAGTACGTTACTGTCGGTGATGTATTCGAGGTTTTCATGAATGGCGCGCCGGATGAGCCATGCACCGGGATTGAACCAGCAAACGGTACGGCACAGCTCGGCCAGCAATACATCCAGGGTATGCAGCTCTTTCGCATGAATCCGCTCGTGACTGAAAATCTCGGCCAGTTCGGGCTCGTCGTGCTGGTGAATGTTAAGGTAAATGTTCCGCCAGAACGTAAACGGTGCCACCGGATGAAATACCTGCCGATAACGGAACAGCCGCCAGACCGCAGGTTGTGAAGCGGTATGGAGTTTCCGCAGGCTGAGGAGACGGACAAGCAGTCGCCAGCCAAAGTAAATAACACCCAGCCAGAACAGCGCAGTAAGCAGCGGCCACCAGTTAAAGGCCCTGACCGGCATTTGCTGCCAATCGGAGATAAGATAAATTACCTGCGGGGCTGTATCCTGCCGGGCTACCAGCCAGTCGCTGATATCTACCAGTGGGTATACAGCAGAAAACAGCAACCCAAACAGCAGGTAAAACCGATTGAGGCGATAAAACGTGAGCCTGCGGAGCAACAGCCGGTACCCCAGGTAAAAGAATACCAACGAAAGGTTGGCTTTGAGCAGATGAATGACGAAATCGGGCATGGCTATTTGCTTTTTTCCTGATCAATCATGTTGATGATTTCCTTTAGCTCTTCGGTACTGATTTTTTTATCCCGGGCAAAAAAGCTCACCAGTTCCTTATAGGAATTCCTGAAATAATCGCTCACGAATCCGCTCATAAACATTTTCTTGTAGATCTCCTCCGTCAACAGTGGCTCATAACGGTACGCATTGGCATACCTCACTGCCTTTACGTAGCCTTTGCGCTGCAGGTTTTTAATGGTTGACGCCAATGTAGTGTAAGGCACTTTTCCGTCGGGCATTTCATCAAGCAGTTCCTTGACAAACCCCCCATTGCAGCGCCAGATCAGCTGCATTGCTTCTTCTTCCTGTATGGTTAGCTTTTCCATAATATTACGCTATTGTCGTAAATATACGAAAAAATCGTAATATCCAAAAAAGGGAACAACTTTTTTTTCGGTGCACCTATTTTATATCAATCGCGTGAAGCGGGGTGTAGTTTCCTAAATTTAAAGGGAGCCGTTTAAATCGCTATTTAGTTACAAAAAATGGCAATAATATTACGTCGTTAACTTTTTTATTAGTGCAATTTCATTACATTTGCATCTCATCCAAAAAAAATTATGACAGAGACAGCTTCAATATCTATTGACGGTAAGACACATGAGTTTCCTGTGATCACAGGAACGGAAAATGAAAAGGCTATCGACATTTCAAAATTACGGGATCAGACTGGAGCAATTACATTGGATCCCGGATTTAAGAATACCGGCGCAACACAGAGCGCAGTCACTTTTTTGGATGGTGAAAAAGGTATTTTGCGTTACCGCGGTTACCCGATTGAACAATTGGCGGAGCAATCAACATTTCTTGAAGTGGCTTACCTGCTGATCTATGGCGAATTGCCGTCTGCAACTGTCCTGGAGGAATTCCGCAAGAAAATCGACCGGCATACGCTGATCCACGAGGATATGAAAAAGTTTTTTGACGGGTTTCCGTCGAAATCGCATCCGATGGGCCAGCTCTCCTGTCTGGTTGGCGCGCTATCGGCTTTTTACCCTGAATCACTCGACCCGAATCCTACAGAAGAAGAAGAGGACCTGACCATCGTTAAGCTGCTGGCTAAAATGCCGACAATTGTGTCATGGATCTATAAAAAGTCGCTCGGACATCCGGTGATGTATCCGCGTAACGGACTGAATTTCGTGCATAACTTCCTGAACATGACCTTTGGCCAGATTACGGAAGATGTGGAAATTGAGCCGGAAGTGGTAAGTGCCATGCACAAGCTGCTGATCCTGCATGCCGATCACGAGCAAAACTGCTCGACCTCAACGGTACGTATCGTGGGCTCTTCCAATGCCAACCTGTACGCCTCCATATCTGCCGGTATCTCCGCCCTTTGGGGCCCGCTGCACGGTGGGGCCAATCAGGCGGTCATCGAAATGCTGGAGAATATCAAGAACGACGGTGGCGACAGTGCCAAATGGCTGGCCAAGGCAAAAGATAAAAACGATCCGTTCCGCCTGATGGGATTTGGGCATCGCGTATACAAAAACTTTGATCCACGGGCCAAAATCATCAAAAAGGCATGTGATGACGTACTTGAGCGCCTCGGCATCAACGATCCAGTACTGGATATTGCCAAGGAACTGGAAGAAGCGGCATTGAAGGACCAGTATTTTGTTGACCGCAAGCTCTATCCGAATGTGGATTTTTACTCCGGAATCATTTACCGGGCGCTGGGCTTCCCCACCGATATGTTCACGGTGCTGTTCGCCTTGGGCCGCCTGCCGGGATGGATTGCACAGTGGAAGGAAATGCGGGCGAACAAGGAGCCTATCGGCCGCCCGAGGCAGGTGTACACCGGCAGCGTAATCCGGGACTACGTATCGATTGAAAAGCGTTAATTGAAGTTAATCAGTTAGCGGCATAAATAAATATACAGCCGGCTCAAAATGGGCCGGCTGCGTTGTTTATAGTGGTACGGTTTGCCGCGGTGATGTCCCGGCGGGCGACTAAACCCGCTGCAGTTCCATTAATCGGTTATATCGATCCGGTGAATCAGGCCATTGAATCCGAGTACTGATTCCGGTAGGTCTTGCAGGTTGATCAATGAATCTGTTCCGGGGACAAACGCATTAAAATCAAACCGCGCGGCGGATGTTGCCGGTATGTCAATAATCGCATACGCTTTCGTGGGCCCTTCATCGTGCCCCAATATCGGGCGCGGACCGCCGCCCAGGCAACCGGAGTTAAATAAAACCACGCCGTTTTTACGTGCAGGAAAGTAGGCATGCTGATGCCCGCTGATATAGATATCCACTCCATTTTCCTTAAAAAAGTCGAGCGTTCGATCGGCTTCCGCGATAACTTCACCCGGTTTGTTTTTGTCGGCTACTATCGCGTAAAGGGGCAAGTGTCCGAGCAGGATGCGTAACCTTGCTTGCTTTGCAGTTCCGCTTTTCAGCTGGCCTTCCATCCAGTCCAGCATTTCAGGCGTGATGGTCTCCGAAGATGCATCCCAGCTGATAAAAAAAACATTGTTTTGTTTGTAGCTGAAATAAAAGGGATAATGGGTGCGGTCGATAAAGGTGAGGTTGGTGGCTCCGATGTGCTGATTCCAGAATTGGCTGGCCGCGGCCCTGTCCTTCTGGTAGCTTGGTGAAGCGTCGTGATTCCCTACCGTGAATCCGAAGGGAATCTTCAGGCTGTCAATCGGATTCAGCACGGCTTGGTTGAAACCTTCCCACATGGCCGTTAACTGCGCTTCCGTCAGGGAAGCCTTTTGACCGGCCACCATATCGCCGCCACACAATATTATGTCAGGCTTAATTGTCTTCACCTTGTCGATTACGGCAGCTACTTCGTTGCTGTATGTTGTGGAACCATAGCTATCGTTTAGATCACTTATTACCATGATCTTTAATGGCTTATCCTGATCACGCTGCCTGAGGGATAATCGGTCATCCGACTGTCCGTAACTGGGTTCCGCTGTAAATGCGCTGGCCGTAAACAGCCAGCATAGCAGTAATAGCACAAATTTGAATCTCATATGGATTTTGTAATATAACGTTGCTTTTTACCTGCTATGGAAGGCTAAATACCCGGTAATCCGGAATCCCTATCCTTCGCTTACTAAACCCGTCCCAAAACGGCCGGGCACGCAGGTTCATCTTTTCGCCGTCCGGCAGAAAGCACCTAAATTAGGATTCATCCGGTGGAATTGGAAATTAATGCGGCATTTCCTGCCTAAAAAACATGTTCCCGCCGTTTTAGAATGATTCAAAATAATCTATCAATCTACTATATATTATCCGTTCAAATCCTTATGTTTGCACGAATTATTCGCATGTAAAATAAATTGGCTTTTTACATCACATATATCGGTATCGGCTTAGCCCTATTTGGGTTTATCGCATTGTTTGCGTTAGCGGCCGTATATGCGGAACGTAAAATTGCCGGCTTTGTCCAGGATCGCCTGGGCCCGATGGAAACGGGCAGGTATGGCAGCCTGCAGACCCTTGCGGATATCCTCAAGCTGATTCAAAAGGAATTTATTACACCTGCAGCAGCCGACAAGGTGCTGTTTATCGCCGCTCCGGTCATCATTTTCATGGCGGTGTTCTTTGGCTTTATTGCCATGCCCTGGGCTCCGGGATGGGTTCCTGCCGCACTGAATATCGGCTTGTTTTATGTGCTGGCCGTCGTTTCGGTTGATGCTATCGGTATTCTGATGGCCGGATGGGGCTCCAATAATAAGTTTTCATTGCTGGGGTCACTCCGGGCGGTGGCGCAGATCGTATCGTATGAAATCCCCGCCGGCCTCGCACTGATTGCGGCTGTAATGGTTGCCCAGACACTCAACATGCAGGAAATGGTAGCCAACCAGGGGATCCGCGCCACGGTCCCGCTCCACTTTCTGGGTGTGTGGGAAGTTACGGAGATCGGAGGAATATTGGCGTGGAATGTTTTTCAGGCACCCCACCTGCTGGTGGCTTATGTGCTGTTTTTCATCGCTTCGCTTGCGGAATGCAACCGGGCACCTTTTGATATCCCCGAGGCAGAATCGGAACTGGTGGGCGGGTTCCATACGGAATACGGCGGCCTGCGGTTCGCTTTTCTCTTCCTTGCCGAATACGCCATGATGTTTTTGGTGGCGATGATCGGTGTAGTGGTATTCCTCGGCGGCTGGAATACACCCCTGCCCAATATCGGTGCGCTTAAGCTGGCCGACTGGACGACGGGGGTAATATGGGGATTTTTCTGGACCCTGTCGAAAACCTTGTTTTTTGTGGGGGTGCAGATGTGGATCCGATGGACACTTCCACGGCTTCGTGCCGACCAGCTGATGACACTCTGCTGGAAAGTGCTGACACCGCTGGGATTCCTGTGCATGGCGATTTCGGGGATATGGCGGGTGATGGTGATGGTTTGATCAAGGACTGATTGGGTACTTTTGCAGTCAAAAGTATCCGTGAATACAAGCTTATAAAGAAATGTTAAAGACGGCTTTACAGGCATTCGTTACCGCAGTAAAAGGGTTAACAATAACCCTGCGGCACTTCTTTGGCGCACGCCGGTCGCGCAGGGAAGTGGATGTGCGTAAAGCGTCCTATTTCGACCAGCAGGAAGGGGTTACCACGGTACAGTTTCCAAAAACCAAAATGCCGATCCCCGAGGTAGCCCGTTATCAGCTGGACGTCGAAATCGACGACTGCATCGTATGCGACCTATGCGCCAAGGCCTGCCCCGTCGACTGCATCACTATCGATGCGGTGAAAGCCACCGGCGTGATCGGAAAGACATCGGACGGCAGTGTGAAACGGCTGTATGCTGCCAAGTTTGATATTGACATGGCCAAATGCATGTACTGCGGACTTTGCACGGTGGTATGCCCTACCGAATGTATTACCATGACCGACCAATATGACCGGAGTACGTTCCAACTTGCGGAGCTGACTTATTCCTTTTCGGACATGACGCCCGAAGAGGTGGACGCCAGAAAGCAGGAATGGACCCGGTTTCAGGCTGAGAAGGAGGCAGCAAAGCATAAATGATGGAAAGTATATTGTTCTATTGCTTTGCAACCGTCGCGGTGGGCACCTCATTTATCCTGGTAAGCATGCGCAATATAGCCCGTGCATTATTCCTGTTTTTTGTGGTGTTGTTTGCCATGGCGGGTTTATATGTGTTTGCCCTGGCCGATTTCGTGGCGCTCACGCAAATTCTGATCTACGTGGGTGGTGTATTGGTGCTGTTGCTGTTTGCTTTCATGTTATCCAACAAGGAACTGCTGAACCAGCTCCAGGCCGGTACCTCGCACTTTTTTGCGCTCCCGGTATGGCAGGCGCTGACCGTTGCGCTGCTGTTTCTGGGTGTGTTATTGTATGCCGCCCTGCAATTTGACCGGCATGAACCGCAATGGATTGCGGCCGCACGCGAGGCAGGCACTGTAATCACGCCAACGGACCGTACTGTGCAGCACCTGGGTATCCACCTGATGACGCGCTACCTCCTCCCCTTTGAAGTGATTTCTGTATTGTTGATGATGGCCCTTATGGGGGCCGCCCACCTGGCAAGGAAAGGAGGCCAGACATGATTACACTTACGCATTTCCTAGTCGTCAGCGCCTGCATTTTTGCGGCGGGTATGTATGCTGTACTGGCGCGGCGAAACGCCATTATGGTATTGGTGGGAATCGAACTGATCATCAACGCCGCGATACTGAACCTCGTTGCTTTTGGCCGATACGACAGTACGCATTATGGGGGGCAGGTATTTGCGGTGTTTGCGATTGTGCTGGCTGCCGCAGGGGTTGCCGTGGCACTGGCCATCATCCTGAACGTATACCAGCACTATAAGACCATTAACCCGGAAGATATCCGCGATCTAAAAGAAAAATAACACCTTGCCGCAGCCCTCAGTGACATATCTCCCATTTGTAGCTCTTGCAGCTGTCTTGCTTCCTTTTGCAGGGTCGCTGTTATCGGCAATAGCGGGCAGGCGGAGCCAAAGCGGTGCAATTGCCATTACTGCAATTGCCGGCAGCCTGTTGACTGCAGCCTACGTATTCGCCCAGGTGTGGGGTAATGCCCCGGTGCACGGGCAATGGCAGTGGTTTGTTATCGGCGAAACGCCGTTTCACGTAGGATTGCTGCTTGATAACCAGTCGGTACTCATGCTGCTGCTTGTACCGCTGATCGCGTTGCCGGTACACCTCTATTCCGTGGCCTACATGAAAGGCGATCCGGGTATTCACCGCTACTGGATGTACCTGGGGCTATTCTGCTTTGCGATGATGGCGTTGGTAGTGGCCGACAACCTGTTTCTCCTATACGTCTGCTGGGAACTGGTTGGATTCGCCTCTTACCTGCTCATTGGGTTCTGGTTTACGCGGGATACGGCCGTGCAGGCAAATAAAAAGGCGTTTATTGTCAACCGCATCGGGGATATTGGGTTATTGATCGGCATCGCCATTTTGTACGCGCAGTTCGGCACCCTGGACATCCGCACCCTCTTTGATCCGCATGGCCTTGTTGCAGCATCTGTAGTGGCGGATGGCCAATGGATAGCCTCCGGCCGTTCCATGCCGGCCATCTGGCTTACCTTAAGTGGACTGGCCTTTTTGCTGGGTGCAATCGCCAAATCGGCACAGTTTCCGCTCCATGTATGGTTGCCCGATGCCATGGAGGGTCCCACAGCAGTGTCGTCACTTATCCATGCCGCAACCATGGTGGCCGCGGGGGTATTCCTGCTGGCGCGGATATTTCCGCTGTTTAACGGAACCGCGCTTATGGTGATGGCCTGTATCGGTGTCTTCACGGCCTGCATGGCGGCATACTTTGCATTGACCCAATACGACATTAAAAAGATACTGGCTTTCTCAACGATTTCACAGCTTGGGTTCATGGTTGCCGGCATTGGCATGGGCGCTTATCATGCCGCCCTATTCCACCTGGCTACCCATGCATTCTTCAAATGCCTGTTGTTCCTGGCCGCCGGTGCAGTCATCCACGAAATGCAGCACCTGAATAAGCAATACGGGCTGGAGATCGACCCGCAGGATATCCGTGGTATGGGCGGACTCAGACGGCAGATGCCTCTTACCTTTACGGTGATGGCAATTGCTGCCCTCGCCTTGGGCGGTTTTCCGCTGACGGGCGGATTTCTCTCCAAAGATGCCCTGTTGGTTCACGCATTGGAATGGGGTGCCATTCAGCCGGGCTTGCTCCGGTTACTGCCCTATTTCCTGTTTGCAGCCGCTGGACTGACTGCCTTTTATATTGCCCGGCTGATTTTTAAAGTATTCGTGGCACCGCCGGCTATCGACCGGTTAACACAGATTCACGAAGTGGGTAAATGGATGCTGGTGCCCATGCTATTCCTGGCCGCCTGCTCGCTGTTCCTCGTATTTTCGCTGCACCCCTTCGATGTAGGCCGGGCGTGGCTGACCCAGGGAATGGTACCGGACACCCTGCCGCCTACCCTCCCTGCCGCGCACACGCTGGTTCCGGTTACCGCTACGCTCATTGCGCTGCTGATGGCCTGGTTGGCCTGGAAATGGTATGTAAAAGGCGCTTATCCATTGCGGACGACGGGGCTGTTATACAAATTGTCGCTCAATCAGGGATATCTGGATAAACTTTATGACCTAGCGGTCATATCACCTGTATTGCGGTTGTCTCATGTGTTAAGGGAGGCTGACCGGTATTTGGTAGATGGGACGATTGACGGACTGGGCCGGTTGGGCCGATTACTGGCAGCATTGGCCGGGTGGATGGACCAATATGTGGTGGATGGTACGGTGCGGCTGATCGGTAAAATAGCCTATGGGCTGGGTAATGTGCTTCGACGGACACAGACGGGAAGGGTACAGTATTATTTATTTACCATGTTTTTTATAGTATTGATAGTTTTGCTCTATCAAATGATCATTCACGCATGAATCCGCACTTGTTATCCATACTCATTTTTCTGCCGCTGCTGGCTGCCGTGGTGATGCTGCTTATCCCTACTGTCCAAAAAGCGGCATACAAGTATATTGCACTGGTCACGGGAGGCTTGCAATTGCTGCTGAGCGGATATATGTATTATCGGTTTCACCCGAAAGGAGCCGGCATTACCGAGGAACGCCTCTATCAGTTTAAGGAGCATCTGCCGTGGATCCGGTTGGATATGGGAGGTATGGGCAGGTTGGAAATCGACTACTTTATCGGGGTCGACGGACTTTCCATGCCGTTCCTCTTTTTAACAGCGCTGATTATGATCATCGCCATAGGCGCTTCCTGGAACATGCAGAAACAGCTGAAAGGCTATTTTGTACTGCTGATGATCCTCAATATGGCGGTAATGGGTGTCTTTTCGGCACTCGATTTCTTCCTGTTTTATGTGTTTTACGAACTGATGCTGCTGCCACTGTACTTCCTCATCGGGATATGGGGGGGTGCCAGGCGGGAGTATGCAGCCATTAAATTTTTCCTTTATACGTTATTCGGATCGGTGTTCATGCTCCTGGTTATCGTGGGACTGTATTTCTCCGTGACCAATCCGGAAACCGGTGCACATACATTCAACATGCTGCACATGATGGATCCGGGCAATTATGCACCTAATAGCCTATTTTCCTGGTTAGCCGAAAATCAGTTGTTTGGTGTGCCGGCACGGCTACTGGCTTTCATTGTACTTTTTGTGGCGTTCGCCATCAAAGTGCCCATCGTGCCGTTGCATACCTGGCTCCCCGATGCCCACGTGGAAGCCCCTACACCAATATCCATTATCCTGGCGGGGATATTGCTCAAAATAGGAGGATATGGCATTCTACGCATCTGCTTTGGTATTTTTCCCGATATGGCCCTTCAATCGGCCTGGTGGCTCGGACTGATCGGCGTCGTGTCCATCCTGTATGGAGCGTTTGTTGCCCTGGCGCAACGCGACCTGAAACGCATGATCGCCTATTCTTCGGTATCACACATGGGGTTTGTGCTGCTCGGCGCCGCATCGCTCACGGCAGAAGGACTGGCTGGCGGAATTTTCCAGATGATCAGCCACGGTTTTCTATCGGCAGCACTGTTTTTTCTAGTCGGGGTGCTTTACGACCGGGTACACGACCGTGATATTTACCATTTCCGGGGATTGGCATCAACAATGCCCCGTTATACGGCGCTGGTGGCGATGACGTTCTTTGCCTCATTGGGATTGCCGGGATTTTCTGCTTTTATCGGCGAAGCTTTTGTTATCATCGGAACCTTCAATTCGGAAAGTGCCCATGGTGTTTTGCCCCGGTGGATGGCTATTGCAGGTTCGGTGGGTATTCTGCTCAGTGCTGCTTATTTTCTGTGGACCCTGCAACGGATGTTTTTTGGCCAACCCCGGTTTAAAGGCGGCCAGGAATGGCTGGCGGTGCTGAAGGACACCAGTACACGGGAAACCCTGATCATGCTGCCCATGCTGATGCTGGCACTGACACTGGGGATTTATCCAGCATTTGCATTGGAAAAAATCAACGCCTCGGTGCTGGCGCTGGTATCGTTGGTAACCGGAGGCTAACAGGCTATGCAGGCAACACAGTTCCATATCACATCATTACTGGATCAGGTCATTTCCGGATTACCGGGCTTACTGCCTGAACTGGTGCTGATCGCCGCATTCGTTCTCAGTATTTTTTCGGGTGTATTTGTTGACCGGCTGTGGCGGCACAGCACGTTGGCTGTTGCGCTGCTCGGCATGATTGCAGCGGCCGTATGCAGCGGACTGGAACTGCGTACACCGGCTGCGGAAAATCTGCTCTTTGGCACGGTACTGCCCGACGCCTTTGCCGGATATATCCGGATATTCATCGCCGCCGCATGCATTTTGTTTGCACTATCGATTGTTGCCAACCCGGATTTTACCGCACACCGGAAAAAAACGGCTGATTTATACAGCGTGCTGATTGCGGTTCACATCGGGCTTAACCTGATGGTGATGGCTACACATTGGCTGATGTTGTTTGTTGCCATCGAACTGGTCTCCATTGGCTCCTATATTATGGTGGGTTACCTCGCCAAGGAAGCGCGGCAGACGGAAGCTGCGATGAAATATGCGTTATTCGGGGCGGTGTGCTCTGCGGTCATGTTATATGGACTGTCGTTGCTATACGGCTTCACAGGCAGCCTGGAGTTCACGGCGCAACCTTTTATCGACGGGTTGACGGCCACACCTCCGCTGCTGACCACACTGGCATTGTTGCTGGTCTTTACGGGTATCGGGTTCAAACTATCCTTTGTACCTTTCCATTTCTGGAGTCCGGATGTCTACCAGGGGGCTCCCACTCCCGTGACCGCATTTCTTTCGACCGCTCCAAAAATTGCGGGGATGGCGATGCTGGTGCGGATACTGTATGCCTGGCCGGAAAGCAGCGCCCCGGCGCAGTCGCTGCATACCATGCTGCTCGTGGCTGCCATTGCCACCATGTTATTGGGTAACCTGGCTGCCCTGCGTCAGGCAAATGTGAAGCGTATGATGGCGTATTCATCCATCGGACACACCGGTTTCCTGATGATGGCGGCGCTGGCTTATTCCGCAGGTGATTATACGGTCCTGCTGTTTTACCTTGCGGTATATACAATTATGAATATGGGGGTATTCATGCTCGCTGATCATATTGAATCCCGGACGGGCGCTACCGACCTTGCCGCATACAACGGTTTGGGCAAACGCGTTCCGCTTGCCATGGTCTGTTTCGTGATTCTCGTGATCTCGCTGACGGGTATCCCCCCTACTGCGGGATTTGTAAGTAAGCTACTGATATTTTCAGTTGTATTTGAACGGTGGCAGGCAACCGGTAATCCGGGTATGATCGGTCTGCTAATCGTGGGAGCACTCACTACGGTCATTTCGCTGTTTTATTATTTTAAAGTACCATTAAATGCTTTTCTGAAAAAGCCGGATGCCGACCAGACCATGGAAACCGCCCCGTTGTCTGGCGGACTGCTGTGGCTAATCGTGATCTTATCCGGTGCCACCCTCGTGTTTGGCATTTTTCCGCAATGGCTAACCAACTGGTTTGGGTAGCCCCTACAATAACATCGCTTTAAGTATCGCCTGTGCGTAATCGCCCCAGTTTTTCAGGCTGGCTTCCAGTTCGGCACGCAGCTGACCGTAATTGACCGCTTTACCCCTTTTTGGCACCTCCAGTTCCTGAGCTGTAACAGGCCGGTCTTCCACACTTGTTGCAAAGTAAGTCGTGTTCTCGTAGGGAAGCGCAACACCAAGTATCATACCCGGCAACCCGGCAAATGATTCCGGGCCACCCGATACTGGAATCTGGTCGGTATAGAAAGCAACTACGTATACGGAATCAAGTACCACCGCATTGGCCCGGCGGCATTGGTAACCGGCAATTTCCCGTGTTTCGTTGGTAATACGCCATTGGATACGGCGGATGCTATCGGTAACGAGGTACGTCTGCTCATACACACTTTTCTGGCTGATGCGCTGCCCCGCGAGCAGGTCGGCTACGATGGTATTTCCCAGGTCTACGGAAGGGTCGTTACCAAAAAAGCCGGCCGATGGCGTAGCCTGATCATCCAGCGGCCAAAAGCGCGTCCGGTCGCCATCAAAGGCAAGACGGTACTTGAATGTCTTAAATTGCGGATTGTTCCGCCGATATTGTTCAAAAGCCTGCTCCATGAATGAATTGCTGCCCACCCTGCTCTTGATCTTGGCATACATATTCACCCGTTTCTCAAACGCGACTACACCCTGTTTAACAAAGTGTGCGTATTGCGCTTGTAGCAATTGGCAGGAAAGCATCAAACCCACCAAACAGACTAACGGAAAGGAAATCTTGATTCTCATGATCGTTAATTTTGTACGGATACTCCTCCCATTTTACTGAAATCCCAAGTGAGTGAAAATAACAGGAAACGGGTAATCGTGGTGTAACTGTTTTGTGTAAACATGTTGTTATTGGCATACCGGCTGAAACCTCTGTTCTGGTTAAACAGGTCATTTACCCCGATGGAAAAACGGAGTGTCTCGTCCTTAAGGAATTTCTTCCCGACCGAAGCATCAACAATAAACTGCTCAAAATTTTCATCAAACAGCGCCGTAGGTGCGGTGTAGGTATACCGGCCTTCGGATGTGATTTCCAGTTTCCAGGGCAGGAAGATGCTGAAACCAAAGCGTCCATTCAGTCCCCATCCGTCATTGTTGCGTTGCTGTTGCAATGATGCCCTGCTATACGTATAGGACGGACCGAAATTGATATTGAAACCGTATTTTTTCTGAATGTACTGCCGGATCGTCAGGTTACCCGAATAAGTTGAATTTTGGGTCTTGTTCAGCTCCCCATTAGTCAAATTGTAATAGGTATTGCCGTTGGCCTCCAGTCCACCGCCAACATCGACATTGATCTTTTTGATGTTCTTACTGAAGCCGGAATAAAAGCTGTAGTTCATGGGCGACTTCCCGTTCAAATTGGCATACTGAAGGACACTCCGTCCGACAGCATCGGTGTTCACATTGCTGACGATGGGGTTTCCGGTATTGGAAAAACTACCGGAGAAATATATATACTGATTTCCGATCACCCTGAATGAGTTGTAACTCAGGTTAATCCGGTTAGTAAACGAAGGCTTCAGATTGGGGTTTCCCAATACAATATTTAACGGATCATCGTTTACGCGCACAGGCTGTATCTGGTTGATGGTTGGCTGGGTGTTATTGCCATTGTAGGAAAAACGAAGCGATTTCTGCTGCGAAAAACGATATTGCCATGTCAATTGCGGATTGTGGTTGGTAAAACTACGCCCAAAGTGATTGTCGGCATACCGGTCGGTCTGGTTAAACTGCACACGGCTTATCCGGGTGCCTACATTAAGCGTGGATTTCCCCTTCCGAAAATTAAGAATTGCCCCCAATTGATTGGCAAGTTGGTTTAATTTAAAATCATTGCTGTACAATGAGTCCAGATCCGTATAACCTCCCGTTCCGGTTTCGTTGAAAGATTGCCTGAGGGAGGTCCCGTTGTTCGCTGAAAGCCTGTAATTCACCACCATGGAAAGCGTTTTGGTAAACGGCTCCGAATAGGTGATATTTGAATTAAACACGGAGTTTCTGCTGTCATTTACCTTCATTTGGTCTACGAGAGAGGTGCTGTCTATTACGCCATCCGCGTAAAAGGAGTTTGCGGCATACAGCCGACCATTGGACCTACTTTGATTAATAGTTTCATTGACCTCCCAGGAAAGCGTCCGCCCCTGCTTACGTAGCTTCTTTGTCCACAACGCTGTCAGATAGGCGTCCTGCCCTTCCGTATCGTTGGTGGTACGACGCATCGATTCATTGAGCATCCCACCGAAGGCATCCGTACCCATCGACTGATTAAACGCCGCGGTTTCCCCGTTTTTCAATGTCCCATCCACCGTTACTTTCAGTGTCGACGTCGAATCAAACTGTGTTTCGAAAATTGCCCCGCCCCGCTGCCGGAATATCCGCCGGTCAAAGGTCTGATCAGCTACTGTGTGGATCGCACCGCCGGGCAATTCATTCTGGGTTATCGTAGCGCCCGATCCATTCACGCTCAGTTCTCCTATTTTGTAATTCCCGTTGATGGACTGCCTGCCGTCATTCCATTTGTTGCTGTAATAAACGCCCCCGTTGAGCGCGGAGGGAATTCCCTGTCCGTCGTAGCGCCCACTCCACGATTCAATGTCGTCCTGGCCCCCGGTCGATGTGAACATAATCCCTCCGTCGTCCATAAACGTCATTGAACCGGAGGGTGCGTACCGTTGCGCATCCTGCCAGTTCAACCCTGTACGGCCGGTATTGCCCAGGGTACCAAATGTTGAAAACCGCTGCTTGTCGTTAAAGCGGTTAAACATAACCTGTCCCTGGTACATGTCGTTGGTACCGGCACCGGCATCCACTTTACCGAAATACCCTTTTTTCTGGTCGTCTTTCAACTGAATGTTTAGTGTTCTGGTGCGTTCTCCATCATCGACTCCCGTAAATTCGGCCTGGTCGCTTTGCTTGTCGTACAGCTGGACTTTGTCAACCATGTCTCCCCGAAGGTTGCGAGTAACCAGCACGGGATCGTCACCAAAAAATTCTTCACCATCCACAAGTACCTTATTTACGGTCTGTCCCTGCGCCGTAATCTTGCCGTCCTGGTCGACCTGAATACCCGGCAGCTGCTTAAGTAAGTCCTCCACCTTTGCATTGGGCTGGATCACAAAACTTGCTGCATCGTATTCCGTGGTATCGCCGCGGATGGTAATGGCCTGACTGCGGTTTACCAGTACCTCCTCCAGTAATTTCGTCCGCAATACCAACCCCAGGCTGCCAAAATCGATCGTCCCAACGGCACTGTCCAGCGTAAATTGTTCCACATAATCAGCATATTCCGGATATGTGGCCATCAGCAAATATTCACCGGCAGCTAACCCGTCGATTCGGAAATTTCCTCTCTGGTCCGTTCGTGCAAACCGGTAAAGCATGGAATCACGTGCTTGCATCAACACAATGGAAGCCTGTGCCAATCCGACGTCCGATACCGTATCGATTACAACGCCTTGAACAGCAAATCCCTGCTCCTGTGCGACGGCCGACAGCCAGCCGGTACTAATGACAATCAGCGCGATGAATAATTGTTTCATTGGTTAGATTTATGGTCATGGTTCTTTTCTTTCGTAACTACGAATTAATCGTAAAAATACGAATATAAAGTATATATCAAATAACCAATAACTTATTTAACTATTTTTAACACATCGTCCGAAGGAATCGGTAAAACAGTATGGTATTCATCAATACATTATGTAGTTTTGTCCTGAACCGTTAATCGCACGACTTATGCAAAAAATAAAAGAGTACGTAGCTACCCATCAACAGCGTTTCCTTGACGAATTATTTGAATTGCTCCGATATCCTTCGGTAAGCGCGGACCCGAAATATAAAGATGATGTAAGCCGAACCGCAGCATTCGTGGCTCAAAAACTGCGCGATGCAGGGGCCGATAAAGTGGAAGTATGCCCTACTGCGGGCCATCCGATCGTATACGGTGAAAAAATCATCGATCCGGATCGACCTACTGTACTGGTGTACGGGCATTATGATGTACAGCCGCCTGACCCGCTGGAACTTTGGGAAACTCCTCCTTTTGAGCCCACCGTACGTGACGGCAAGATATTCGCCCGTGGCGCATGCGACGATAAAGGGCAATTTTATATGCATATTAAGGCACTTGAGCTGATGGAAGCGACCGGCACACTGGCCTGCAATATCAAGTTTATGATTGAAGGGGAAGAAGAAGTGGGGTCCGATCACCTGGGTGAATTTGTAAAAGCGAATACAGAGCGGCTTGCCGCGGATATTGTGCTGATCTCGGATACGGCGATGATCAGTCTTGATACGCCTTCACTGGAGACCGGCCTCCGTGGACTGTCATACCTCGAAGTGGAAGTGACCGGCCCGAACCGGGACCTGCATTCAGGTGTATACGGCGGTGCTGTGGCCAATCCCGCTACCGTACTGGCCAAGTTGATCGCATCATTACATGACGCGGATAACCGGATTACTATTCCGGGTTTCTATGACGATGTGGTAGCACTCACTGATGCGGAACGCAAGGCGCTCAACGAAGCACCTTTCGATGAAGCTGAATATAAAAAGGACCTCGGTATTGACGCGCTTTGGGGTGAAAAGGGATATACAACAATCGAACGGACCGGCATCCGGCCTACCCTTGAAGTGAACGGCATCTGGGGCGGATATATCGGAGAAGGGGCTAAAACGGTGTTACCTTCAAAAGCGCATGCCAAAATCTCCATGCGGCTGGTGCCCACCCAGGATTCGCACGCAATCACCGAATTATTTGTAAAACATTTTGAACGCATTGCACCGGATTATGTAAAGGTGAAAGTAACACCGCATCACGGCGGTGAACCTGCGGTTACACCTACTGACAGCAAGGCCTACCGGGCAGCTGAAAAAGCAATCGAAACCGCTTTCGGAAAAAAGCCAATCCCCACACGCGGTGGCGGCAGCATTCCAATTGTTTCTTTGTTTGAAAAAGTGCTTGGCCTGAAAACGGTACTCATGGGCTTTGGTCTCGATAGCGATAACCTCCACTCGCCTAACGAAAAGTACGACATTGCCAATTACCTGAAAGGGATTGAAACCATTCCGCTGTTCCATAAATATTTTGCAGCGCTCGATTGATGGCATAATAGGGTAAGGATGGTACATTTATTAAGAAAATTGCATCGCTACCTATATCTGGCATCCGTCCTGTTTTTCTTTACCCTATTTTATCCGGTCCTGTGGGTACTTGCCCGGGATCCGGAACGTCATTTTAACGGCATAGCGCGATGCCGCCGCATCATTGGCGTACTGAGTTCAGCCATGGTAGGTATTTTTTACCGCTTTCGATACGAAACGGCCATTGATTGGTCGAAACCGCACATTATCTGTGCGAATCACACCTCCAATCTGGACATCACAGCGCTTGTTCTGCTTTGTCCGACAGGGTTTTCGTTCGTGGGTAAAGTGGAATTGCTCAATAATCCGGTAACGGGAATGTTTTTCCGCACAATTGATATTCCATTGAAACGCGATAGTAAAATTTCAGGATTTCGGGCTTTCCAGCGTGCGCTTGGGCATATCCAGCGGGGTAAAAGCATGGCTATCTTTCCGGAAGGCCATATAGGCGAAGAGTTTCCCCCGCGACTTTATAGTTTCAAAAATGGGCCGTTTAAACTGGCCGTTGAGGCACAAGTGCCTATCATCCCCGTGGTTATCCAAAATGCGTGGAAGCTCCATTGGGATGAAGCCCGTCAGTTCGGTAGCAGGCCCGGCGTCGTTCGCGTGGAAGTACTGGCTCCCATTGTCGTTAACGATTCCGGTCCTGCTGGGGCCGACCAATTGCGAGATGAAGTATATAACCGGATCCGGGAACAATGGAACAGGATCGGGGGACTGTAACATTTTTTCTTTTCATTCGTCTTATCAAAATAAAATACAGTTATGTCACAACAGCCACTTATTCAAATCAGTGATATCGGGCGCAAATATGTCATTGGGGCCGAAACCATCCATGCATTAAAATCGGTGACCCTCCAAATCAATAAAGGTGAATTCGTGGCGCTTATGGGGCCTTCGGGATCAGGGAAATCCACCCTGATGAACATCCTGGGCTGCCTGGATACACCGACACGCGGAGAATATGTCCTCAATGGAGTTAACGTAAGTGACATGACGGACGATGAACTCGCTGAAGTCCGAAACAAGGAAATTGGATTTGTATTCCAGACGTTCAACCTGCTTCCGCGTTCTACCTCACTGGATAACGTGGCGCTCCCGCTGATTTATGCTGGATTAAGCAAGAAGAACCGCGAAGAAAAAGCACAGGCGGCGCTGGAAAGCGTAGGACTGGGTAACCGGGTAGACCACAAGCCAAATGAGTTATCCGGCGGACAGCGCCAACGCGTGGCAGTAGCCCGGGCACTCATCAATGATCCCTCGATCATACTCGCCGATGAGCCTACCGGAAACCTGGACACCAAAACATCGGTTGAAATCATGGGATTGCTTGAAGAAATACATTCCAAAGGAAATACCATTATCCTGGTTACCCACGAAGAAGATATTGCCCAACATGCCCACCGCATCGTGCGGATGCGCGATGGTTTAATTGAGGACGATTATCCGAACAACGACATTAAGCAAGTTTCACCCCGGCTTGCAGCGCTGCGGGAGAAAGGGAGCGATTTTGAGCATATTTAGTGTTTGCACGTATACAATGCACACACATAACACACCTAACACCTTAATAAATAACTACTTAAACCATCTATTAAAAATGTTATCAAAAAATTTAAAAAACATAATATAAATATTATATTTTTGCGCAAAATTAAATTAAAGTATTGAGTTATGTATTGGACATTAGAGTTAGCCTCGCATTTGGAAGATGCACCATGGCCAGCAACAAAAGACGAACTCATTGACTACGCCATACGTTCGGGAGCGCCTGTCGAGGTGATTGAAAACCTGCAGGCTCTTGAGGACGATGGGGAGCCCTATGAAAACATTGAGGAGATTTGGCCAGATTATCCGACCAAGGATGATTTCTTCTTCAACGAAGACGAATATTAATATAAAACTGCCCCGCATACTGCGGGGCAGTTTTGTTAACTGCCCGTCCGAAAAAAACCTGATTGCCTATTGCATCTTTCAAAATAAACAACCATATTTGCCTCACTGAAATCAAATGACTTCTTTAACAGTATATATTACGTGGTGGTGGCCCGGCAGTTAATTGTTGGGGCAGCGCTTATTGATTATCGTAATCACTATACAGTATATCATAACGGCTTGCCAATATAGGCGAGCTTTTTTTTTACCTATTACACTGCATGAAACAGATTCTAACACATCTTTTTGAATATAAAACCTTCACGAAAAATGAAGCCTATGAGATTTTGACCAATATTGCCTCAGGTAAGTACAACGCTTCTCAGATTGCAGCATTTATGACGGCATACGGTATGCGCAGCATACGGGTAGAAGAATTGGCCGGCTTTCGTGATGCCATGTATGACCTGTGTCTCAAAATGGATTTTCCGGGGTATGACCTGATCGATCTATGTGGTACGGGCGGTGATGGTAAAAATACGTTTAACATTTCCACCCTGGCGTCGTTTATTGTGGCCGGGGCGGGCTACACCGTAGCCAAACATGGTAATTATGGTGTTTCATCCAGTTGCGGATCATCGAATGTGATCGAATATCTCGGTCATGTTTTCACGAATGATAAGGGTGAAATTAAACGACAGCTGGACACGGCTAACATCTGTTTTCTTCATGCACCGCTCTTCCATCCGGCGATGAAGACCGTCGCCCCCATACGCCGTGAATTAGGCGTGAAGACCTTTTTTAATATGATCGGTCCGTTGGTTAATCCTACTAATCCCCGCTATCAGTCTGTTGGTGTATTCAGTCTGGAGATTGCCCGTCTGTATGGTTATCTGTACCAGCATACGGACAAACAGTATACGATATTGCATGCATTGGATGGTTACGATGAAATCTCACTCACGGGCGACTTCAAAACCATCAGCGGCCGCGGGGAACAGTACCATACCGTTCAGCAATTGGGTTTCGAACCCATCGACCCCAGCTTGATAACCGGAGGGGAAACAATAAAGGAAGCCGCAGACATTTTTATGCGTGTACTGAGCGGAGACGGAACTGACACCCAGAACATGGTGGTATTGACCAATGCGGCTATTGCCATCCAGACTATCCATCCGGAGAAAAGCTTTGGCGATTGTTATTATGAAGCAGAAATATCCCTGGTCGGGAAGAATGCCCTGGGCTGCTTAAAGAAACTGGTGGGCAGTCGATAAGTTGTGGCTAATGCCTTTGATATGGCGCATCGAACCAATGGACAAAAGATTGGCACAGAATAAGAATAAAAGCAAAATAATACAAAACGGCTGACAGCCGTTAGCTGGCAAGGAAGATGAAACCCAAAATAAAGATATGCGGACTGAAGGACCGGGAAAACATCCTGGATGTGATCGGGTTACAGCCGGATTATATCGGTTTTATTTTCCATGTACCTTCCGGTCGTTTTGTCGACCAGCTGGACCCCGCATGGGTGAAAACGTTACAGGGGGTAAAAAAGACGGGGGTTTTCGTAAACCACCCACTTGAAGAAGTACAGGCGGCCATCAATGCGTATGATTTCCAGGCCGTACAGCTGCATGGTGATGAATCTCCTGCCTATTGCATGGCCCTGCGGGCGCAGCATGTGAAGGTCATCAAGGCATTCGGTATCGGAGCCGCATACGATTGGTCCCGTCTGATTCCCTATGAAGATGCGGCAGACTATTACCTGTTCGATACCCAAAGCAGCCAATATGGTGGGACGGGAAAGGTTTTCGACTGGAAACTGCTGGAAGATTATCCGTCTGCCAAATCGTATTTTTTGAGCGGAGGGCTCCGTTACGAGAACATCCAGGAAGCCCTTCGGCTGAATGACTCCCGGTGCTATGCCCTGGATTTAAACTCTAAATTTGAGACCAGCCCGGGTGTTAAGAACATTGAATTACTGAAGAAAACATTTCAACTGATAGCACGATGAGTAAATACCAGGTTAACGAAAAAGGGTATTACGGCAATTTCGGAGGTGCATATATTCCCGAGATGCTTTATCCCAATGTGGAAGAACTTCGCCAGCAGTACCTGACAATCATGCAGCGCCCTGATTTCAGGGCCGAGTTCAACCAGTTATTGAAAGACTACGTTGGCAGGCCTTCGCCGCTTTACCTGGCCAGGCGCCTATCCGAACGGTATAAGGCCAATGTTTTCCTCAAGCGGGAAGACCTGAACCACACGGGTGCACATAAGATAAATAACACTATCGGACAGATCCTGCTTGCCGAGCGCCTGGGGAAAAAACGGATCATTGCCGAAACCGGCGCCGGACAGCATGGGGTGGCTACCGCAACCGTATGTGCATTGAAAGGATTGGAATGTGTCGTTTACATGGGCGCAGTCGACATCGAACGGCAGGCACCCAATGTGGCACGGATGAAAATGATGGGCGCCGAAGTAGTAGCTGCTAACTCCGGCAGCAAGACCCTGAAAGACGCAACCAATGAAGCACTGCGCGACTGGATAAATAATCCGGTGGATACGCACTACATCATCGGGTCGGTGGTGGGTCCGCATCCTTACCCGGATATGGTAGCCCGTTTCCAATCGGTGATTTCCGAAGAAACAAAGCGACAATTGCTAGAACAGACGGGACGCGAAAACCCCGACTTTGCCATTGCCTGTGTAGGTGGCGGCAGCAATGCCATCGGTATGTTTTACCATTTTCTTGATGAGCCTACGGTGCGGCTGGTTGCTGTAGAGGCCGCCGGATTGGGTGTGGAATCCGGAGAGTCAGCAGCTACTACGGCATTGGGCCGGGAGGGTGTGTTGCATGGCAGTAGGTCCATTTTAATGCAAACGGCAGATGGTCAGGTGGTAGAACCTTATTCCATATCGGCTGGACTTGACTATCCGGGTATCGGGCCACAGCATGCATGGCTTTATACATCGGGGCGTGCACAATATAGCAGCATTACAGACGACGAAGCTATGAAGGCCGGTCTGCTGCTTACCCGGTTGGAGGGAATCATACCTGCCATTGAAAGTGCACATGCGCTGGCCCAATTGGAAAAAATGACGTTTCGCAAAGATGACAACGTCGTTGTTTGCCTTTCAGGCCGGGGAGATAAGGATTTGGATAATTACATGAAGTATTTCGGGTTTTAACCATGAACAGAATTAACAGCTTATTTGCCGCTAAAGGCAACAAACGCATCCTTTCTATTTACTTTACCGCCGGGTACCCTACATTGGACAGCACCCTGGATATTGCCGAGGCGCTTGAGCAATCCGGGGCTGATTTCCTGGAAATCGGCTTCCCATACTCGGATCCGGTGGCGGATGGTCCCGTTATCCAGCACAGTTCGGAAGTCGCGCTGAAAAACGGGATGACGCTGGCGCTGCTGTTTGACCAGCTTAAGGTCCTGCGTCAGCGGGTAACTATACCCGTATTGTTAATGGGTTATGTGAACCCGGTGCTGCAATACGGTATTGAACGGTTTTGCCGCGACTGCCGTGCTGCGGGGGTGGATGGCGTGATCGTACCTGATCTGCCTATGGATGAATATGAAACACACTACCGGGACATTTTCCAGGAAAATGGACTCAGCAACATCTTCCTTGTAACCCCACAAACAACCGAGGTGCGGATCCGCAAGATCGATCAGCTATCGACCGGTTTTATCTACCTGCTCTCTTCTTCGGCCACTACCGGTAAAAACCTGACCGTATCGGAAAGCACGGATGCCTATTTTGCACGGATCCAACGCATGGAACTTACCAACCCTGTAGTGATTGGATTCGGGATCTCCGATCGCCAGGCCTTTGTCCGGGCCACCGACTTTGCCGACGGTGCCATCGTAGGCAGCGCGTTTGTCCGGTTGTTGGGTGAGGTGGATTACCTGGAAAAAATCCCGGAATTTATCCGGCAGCTGAAACCGTAATCATGCGGCGATACGCGGATAGGCATCAAGTGCCTAATCCGCCCGCTCCTGAAGCACTTTTCCTGCAGTATCAAAGGTAAGTTCCAGTTCTTCCATACGGTTCTCCAGTTCAACGCGATAGGTGACCTGCTGACCCGACTCGATTTTTTTCGCGTCGTTCACCCGGTAATTGCCATATTCGGCGGCTAACTGTTTTTTAACAGCATCAGGCAGAGATGCGGTGGAAATTTCTTCAATATGCCGTTCCAGTTTACCATCCGGACTGATATACACCGTGTGATCGCGCTGCATCAATCCCATTTCAAATTCAGCCTCAAATGAGCCGGAGGCTGTTTTCTCCCACTCGACATTCCGGGCTTTCGAAAACTGTTGCTGAAAGGTATTCAAAACCACCGCGGGCAGATTCCGCTGAACAATATGTTGTGCCAAAGCCGGGGAAGTGGCTAACCCCATAACCAGCAATCCCAATGTTACCTGTTTTAATTTCATTGCTTTTCTATTATTTTTTGTCAAAGTAACATATGGAAACAGGAAAAATTTTGGAATTCCGCTTAAATTACATCCGTTTTACAAATAGGGTTGTAAAGTGATTCACGCAGGACCGCCCGCAGGTCCCCTAACACACCCCTTGTGCGGTCATTTGAACTGCGCCCTTTTATTCCTATTTTTGCTGCGGCTAAACTTCTTTGACTGAATGGTGCAGGAAACACAGGATCACCCCCTCTCCTTTGATAATACGGAAATAGCCTTCCGCGGCAGAAGCGACAATGACCTTAAACGGGCGTATTGGCTATTCAAGCTGCTCGGCAGTCAGCTGCTCGTAAAAATAGGAACTCCGTTTACCCGATTCGCCTTACGTATCGGTCTGCCGGTATCCGGGCTGATCCGTCGGACAATCTACCGGCATTTCTGTGGCGGTGAAACTATCTCGGGATGTGAAGCAGCTATCCAAAACCTGGCGGGCCAGCATACAGGCACCATCCTGGACTATTCAGTGGAAGGAGAAGACTCGGAAACAGACTTTGACCATACCTGTGAAGAGATTCTGCGGACGGTAGCTTATGCCCAGGCCCATACACATATTCCATTCTCGGTATTTAAACCTTCGGGACTGGGTCTATTCAGCGTACTGGAAAAAATAAACCGCGGGGAAACCCTGGATATGGAGGAGGCCGCGGCATACGACCGACTAAAGCACCGGGTGGACCGGATCTGCAGGGCCTGTCATGATGCAGGCGTAAGTGTGCTGATTGATGCCGAACATTCGTGGATCCAGCAGGCAATCGACGACATTGCTCGGGAAATGATGCAGCAATACAATAAACAGACCCCGATCGTATACAATACCTATCAGCTCTACCGAAACGACAAGCTGGCTTCCCTTAAAGCCGATTATTACCTGGCGGAAACAGCCGGCTTCTTTCTCGGCGCCAAGCTGGTGCGCGGTGCTTATATGGAAACGGAACGCGAACGGGCAGCTGAACTCGGCTATCCCGATCCCATCCAGCCAGACAAAGCTGCAACCGACCGTGATTACGACAATGCAGTACGGTTCTGCCTGGATCACATCGATCGCCTGGGTATGATGGCCGGCACGCATAACGAGGCCAGCAGCCTGTTACTGGCCACCGAAATTGATCGCCGGAACCTACCGCGTGACCATCCGCATATTTATTTTGCCCAGCTCCTGGGCATGAGCGACAACCTGACATTTAACCTGGCGGAAGCGGGCTACCGGGTGGCTAAGTACATGCCGTACGGACCGGTAAAGGCCGTCATGCCTTATCTCTTCCGCAGGGCGGCGGAGAATACCGCCGTTGTCGGACAGGTAAGCCGGGAACTTGCACTCATCACCAAAGAAATAAAGCGAAGGAAACATAGATGATGGAGATACAGCAACATATGACAATACAACAGCAACTGGATGCATTAACCCGTATCAGCAACCGGAAAAACTACCGTGCTTTCCTTTACGATTGTGATGGCACGCTTGCCGATAACATGGACGCACATAAAGCAGCATATGCCGAAGCCGCGGCGCGGCATGGTGTAACGCTGGATACCGTCATCATTGATGAATTGGCCGGATGGCCAACGGTACTCGTGGTCGAAGAGATCAACCGCCGGTATGGAAGCCGGTTAATTGCGCGGGAATTCGCCGCGGAAAAGTCGGCTATATTTATCGAAAAATACATTACCGATACGTTACCCATCGCATTTGTAGTGGAACACCTGAAAAGCCATGTTGGCAAAGTACGTGTTGGCGTAGTATCCGGGGGCAGCCGCAATACCGTTACGAAAACACTGACGGTAATCGGATTGCTGGACACGATTGAAACACTGGTCTGCGCCGGTGACACTGCACACGGAAAACCTCATCCTGATCCCTTTTTACTGGCTGCGGAACAGCTGGGTGTCGATCCCCAGGATTGCCTGGTATTCGAGGACGGTGATCCGGGTGTACAGGGCGCCATTGCAGCCGGCATGGACTGGGTACGTATCGATCAGTTATAATGGCATTAGAATCCGGTTACAATCCGGATCCCGCCGTTGGTCAGGTCCATATCCTCACGGGATAGCCGCCCAACGGGAAGTTTAAAGTAAGGTTCCAGGGAAATGGAGAGCTTCGATGAAATGGGAATGCTCCGGCCGATCGAAAAATTAACAAATCCGGCGTACCCCTTGCCCTGTAACGGTTGTTCGTTGGACCGCTCGGCCGAATGGACAGCCTTCAGGTTTCCGGATTGATCCGTCGGCTGATTCATGTGGTCGACAAAATGATTGGTTCTCCTTTCATTCAGGATACCCAGAAAAGACACACCTACAGCCGTATAAAACCCTTCGGTAACATGATATCGCAGGTTTAACGGAACATCAATGGCAAGTAATGTACTGGTTACCGAGGTGACTTCCCTGCTCCTGTAAGGTTCCTGAATACCCGGTTCATGCCCTGGCATAGGTGAATCCAGGCTCATCTGGGGAACATGCGGCCGGCCGACCTGTTGCTGGGCAACTCCCAGGTCGTTGAGGGAAACTCCCGAGGCCAGCGAAATTTTATTGGACACCCGGTAGGCCACAGCGAAACCGCCTCCCATATTCAACCGTTCACTGGTCATTGATGGAGCGACGACGATGCCGAGATCCCATTTATCAGCTGCTTCTCGATCGTCGTTACGTACCGTACTGATATAGTCGGATCGTCCGGGTTCCAGCGCCAGCAGCTGTTCAACGGACGAACGGTGCTCCGATTCCGCTGGTGGTTCCGGCTTCGTTTCCGTGGGCGCTGTCACCAGGGTCTCCGCGGATGTATCCGTTGCTGTTTCTGCAACGCGTTGCTGCATCTCCGGTACAGCAGCCATCTGTTGCGTATCTGCTGTCGCGGCAACACGTGCAAGTACCGGCTGCAATGCCGATGTATTTCCCCTCTCCGGTTCAACCGGTGCCTGCCGTTTCCGGGCGGTCAACGGAAGTGGCACCGTACCCGCCTCGCTATCTCCCCGCACATCCGTACGGTTTTGCTCAGCAACCACGGACGGCGGTATTGCCTGGGGTTCGGGCGTATTAACTTCCGGGGCCTGTACGCCGGAAACCACCGGTGACGCTGCCGGGGCCTGCCGGGCGATACGCATATCACGTTGCGGCCCGGTAAACCAAAACAGGCCGGCAGCCAACAGCACCACTGCAGCTGCAGCCCAGCCCAGCCAGGCAACCTGCTTCCGCGGCCGGCCAGCGGAACGCGCAGAAAACCGCTCCCAGGCACCTTCCCTATACGGTTCGGCATGATTACGCAGCTTATCCGCGATATGCTCGATTAATTCTCTATTTTTTCCCGTTTCGTCCATTAAAACTTCGCTGTAATATCTATTGACTCCAAGTACAGTTTCCTTAATTTTTTCTTCGCCCGTGTTAAATACGTACGCGAAGTGCTTTCGGGAATCTCCAGCATGGTAGCAACCTCCTCGTGCGAGTAACCTTCCACTTCATACAGATTGAATATCGCCCGCTGCATTTCCGGCAACCGTTCCAGCAGCTTCAGAATATCCGCAACTTCAAGATCACCGGATACATTGACCTGGTTCGGACCAAGTTCCTGTTCACTAATGTCATCCAGCGCAACAAGCTGCTTTTTGGCCCGGAGAAAATCAATGGAAATATTAGCGGCAATCCGGGCCAGCCAGGAGCGGAACGACTTCTCAAAACGTGGCCCCTCCTCTTTGCTGCTGAATGTGGCTATTTTATTAAATGCCCGCATAAAACTTTCATTGGTAAGCTCCTCGGCATCAAATTCATTTTTCACATAGCGTAACGTAATGGAAAGCACATATCCGTAGCAGCTCCTGTAAATAAATGCCTGGCTCCCCTCCCCTCCATGCTGGGCACAGTCTTTCACCGCACTTTCCAAAGACAGCGCATGCTTTCTCTTAAAATATCGAATGTGAATACTCACTATGCAGCTACAATACGATTAATCGGCTCACTCTTTAAACGTTACAAACTTAGATAAACTGGCTTTATATTCAAATGATTATATCACCGGTTCATTCACCGTCCACCTCCCCGGTCCGAAACCGGGCGGTGGATCAAACATCCACCGTATGTAGCCTGCCTAGTTAAAAATTAGTCCATGCACCATGTTTCGATAAGCAATTCCTGTTTTATTAAAACAAACGAAACCGCACCGGCCAACGCTACATGCGTTTCATTTAATTTCGCATAAAATGCTATTTTTGCGCCAAAGAAATCAGCACCCGCATGAATACAGCATTATCCGAACAGGAACAGCAACGCCGGCAGGCATTGACGGCGTTAATCGCATTGGGTATCGATCCGTACCCGGCCGAAGCATTTGAAGTCAACGCAAATGCGGCAGATATCCTGGCGAATTACGAACGCGATAAAACCAGCTATAAAAACATCCGCATTGCGGGGCGCATGATGAGCCGGCGGGTGATGGGCAGCGTTTCATTTATCGAACTTCAGGACGCCACGGGAAGAATACAGGTATACCTTAAGCGCGACGACCTCTGCCCCGATGATGATAAGACCTTGTACAATACCGTATTCAAGAAATTGCTGGATATCGGTGACTTTGTTGGCATTGAGGGATTTGTGTTCACGACCCAAACGGGTGAGATTTCCATTCACGTACAGCGATTTACCCTGCTGGCCAAATCATTGAAGCCGCTTCCCGTGGTAAAATCTGCGGACGGCAAGACATTTGATGCGGTTACCGATCCGGAATTCCGCTACCGCCAGCGGTATGTCGACCTCGTGGTAAACCCACAGGTGCGCGATACGTTTGTAAAAGTATCGAAAGTAAAAACCGCCATAAGGGACTTCCTCAATGAGCGGGGCGCATTGGAAGTGGATACGCCTGTATTACAGAGCATTCCAGGTGGTGCGGCGGCACGTCCATTTATTACGCATCACAACGCGTTGGATATTCCGCTCTATCTTCGTATTGCAAACGAACTTTACCTCAAACGCCTAATTGTCGGCGGTTACGACTGGGTCTATGAATTCAGCCGGAATTTCCGGAACGAGGGCATGGACCGTACCCATAATCCCGAATTCACGGTACTGGAATTTTACGTGTCGTATAAGGATTACCTGTGGATGATGGAAACCACCGAGCAGCTTTTTGAGCAGGTCGCCATGGCCACCAACGGCACCACTACGCTACAGGTCGGCAACAATGAAATTAATTTTGAAGCACCATACCCGCGTGTGAGTATCTACGATGCAATCAGGGAACATACCGGATTTGACGTTTCCGAAATGGATGAATCGGGGTTGCGCGATGTATGCAGGCAATTGGGTATTGCTACCGACGACAGCATGGGCAAAGGCAAGCTCATCGACGAGATTTTCGGCGAAAAATGCGAACATCACTATATACAACCCACCTTCATCATTGATTACCCCGTGGAGATGAGCCCGCTTACCAAGAAACACCGCAGCAAGGCCGGGCTGGTGGAGCGCTTCGAACTGATGGTCAATGGCAAAGAACTGGCAAATGCCTATAGCGAACTGAATGACCCGATCGACCAGCGTACGCGCTTCGAGGAACAGCTTAAACTAATGGAACGGGGTGATGATGAGGCCATGTTCATCGACTATGATTTCCTGCGGGCCCTGGAATACGGCATGCCTCCCACTGCCGGTATCGGCATTGGCATCGACCGGCTGGCTATGCTGATGACTAACCAGCAAAGCATTCAGGATGTCTTGTTTTTCCCCCAGATGCGTCCCGAAAAAACCGTTAAACAGGTGTCCGTAGCGGATTACGAGGCACGCGGTATACCGGCCGTGTGGGTCCCGGTACTGCAGAAAATGGGACTGAACACCATAGAAGCACTCCAGGCAGCCAACCCGAACAAAGTATTCAATGATATGGGTGGACTGCGGAAAAAAATGAAACTGGACGTTGCTATGCCCGCAAAGGAAGACGTGCTGAAATGGTTCGAATAAGGGAACGGGAATGAGTTGAATCAGGTCGTTTTTGCCTGGAGCGTGATGGCATACAGTTTCATCTGCTTGATCATCGACAGCAGTCCGTTCGCCCGTGTCGGAGAAAGGTGTTCCTTAAGACCGATCTGATCGACAAAGTATAATTCGCTATTTGCAATTTCCTGCGGCGAATGGTTCGAAAGTACGCGAACCATCAGGCCAACCAGTCCCTTGGTGATAATGGCATCGCTGTCAGCCGTAAAAATCACCCGTCCATCCCGGTAATCGGCATGCAGCCATACTTTGGACTGGCAGCCCTTTATCAGGTATTCATCCTTCTTGTATTGCGCATCGATGAGCGGCAGTTCCTTGCCCAATTGAATGATGTATTCATATTTCGCCATCCAATCGTCAAAAAAAGCAAAATCCGCTATAAGTTCGTCCTGTATTTCGTTTATGGTCATTTTTGTTTGGTCTATGGTCGGAGATCCGTAGTCGTGCCTAAATGATATGCCTGAAAAACCAGTCGCCCATGTTAAACCAACATGGAGGCCGCTTTTTGTACACCGGCAGCCAGGGTGTCGATATCTTCCCTGGTATTATACATCGCGATGGAAGCCCGGACCGTGCCGGGGATGCCATACCAGTCCATTAATGGCTGTGTACAGTGATGTCCCGTACGTACTGCCACACCTAATTTATCCAGTATGACCCCCACATCGTAGGGATGTGCGCCATCCACCAAAAAAGAAAGCACGCTTGACTTATTTGCTGCTGTCCCGATGAGTCGGATACCGGGTATTTCAAGCAGCCGCGCTGTTGCATATTCCAGTAACCCATGCTCGTATGCCGCGATGCGATCCATCCCAATGTCCTGTATGTAACCGATCGCCGCAGCCAGGCTGATGCCTGCTTCAATGTTCGGGGTTCCCGCTTCAAACTTAAAGGGCAGTTCGTTGTAAGTGGTTTTCTCAAAAGTAACCTCTTTGATCATTTCGCCGCCGCCCTGATAAGGTGGCATTGCATCGAGCCATTTTTCCTTACCATACAGTACACCTACCCCCGTCGGGCCGTACATTTTGTGACCTGAAAACGCCAGAAAATCAACATCCAATGCCTGCACATCTATTGCAATGTGCTGTATAGCCTGTGCCGCATCCAGGAGTACGGGCGTACCATTGGCATGCGCTGCTTCAATAATCTCCCGTACGGGATTAACGGTGCCCAATGAATTGGATACATACGTAATCGCTACCAGCTTTGTCCGGTCAGTAAGCAATGCCCGGTAAGCATCCATATCCAGTTCACCTGCCGCATTGATGGGAACAACCCGCAACACCGCGCCCCGGTCCTCACACAGCAACTGCCAGGGCACAATATTGGAATGGTGCTCCATGGCAGAAATGATAATTTCATCACCGGTTTTTACAAATGCGCTACCAAAACTACTGGCTACCAGATTGATGCTATCCGTTGTCCCCTTCGTGATGATAATTTCATGATCGTGTGCCGCATTGATGAATCCCTTCAATTGATGCCGGGTTACTTCAAATGCGTCCGTTGCCAGCTGGCTCAGGTGATGTACTCCACGGTGAACATTACTGTTCAATTCGGTATAATAATGCCGGATGGCGTCGATCACCTGCAGGGGTTTCTGTGTGGTAGCCCCGTTATCCAGGTACACCAGCGGTTTCCCATTTACGGTGCGGGTTAGAATTGGAAAATCTTTCCGAATGCCATATACGTCAAATTGCTCCAAAACTGCTGTCTTTTCCATCATAGAAACAAAGGTACGAGTATTTTTTTTATCGCGATGTTGATGGAACGTAAAGTTTCAGCTTCCCCGCTATGTGCGGGGAACCGTCTGCTTAGCGCTGGAAAAAGCGGGCGTATTGCATAAAATGATTCAGTAGTGCCTTTTGATCGTTTGCCGCAATCGCCTGCTTGTCAAACAACTGGGAAGCAATACCAAAACCTTCCGCACCGGCCGCAACGAAATCAGCAAGGTTATCGAGTCCTACCCCACCAGTTGGGAGCAGCTTAATGTCCGGAAACGGAGCTTTGATGTCTTTAATATACTGTGCACCCAGGGACGCCGGAAATATTTTAACCATGGTAGCCCCTGCTTTCCATGCCTGATAAATTTCGGTGGGTGTAAACGCTCCGGGAAATACCGGTATGCCGCGGTCCGCACAGGATTTAATTAACTGCGCGTCCGTGATTGGGCTGACGATAAACGTCGAACCTGCATCCAGGCTGCGCTGCAGTTCGTCCATGTCACATACCGTCCCCGCACCGATATTCAGCTGCGCACCAAACCGGGTATTCGCCTCTTCGATGATATGCAGCGCATCGGGGGTGGTCAGCGAAATTTCCACGGTGTTCAGGCCGGCTTCCACATACAGCGGAAGTACCATACGTACCTGTGCCAAAGACAGGTTTCTAATAATGCCCACAATCGGCACCTGATTGAAGCGGGGCCAGTTAAATGCCTTGTTATCCATCAGAATTCGTTTTTATTAAATCGGTTAAATACTTCAATCTGTCCCATCACGACAGCCTGTTCCAGGATCTCCGACGGAACATAGGTCACCTGGTCATACCCCAAGCCCTGACAGGCATAACGGTATTGCTGGAGCAGCTTTTCGCCGCAGCAGATTACCAGGCGGCTGGCCTTTGGCCCTTTTGCCAGGTCCCGCAGTTCATAACCGATCAGCAGGCCGCTCAGAAAAAACGCATTTTCCGCTTTGGTAAATTTACCAAATAAATTATTGGTTCTCGCCAGAAAACAGGCGTGCAGCAGGTCGTTTGACACCGCGGTCTGCACGCCCTGGTCAAATGCTTCCCGGTTTGCCGGGTGCGACAGTCCGGCACTGTCAGCGCTGGCCACGGAATCCTTCAGGATGCTGTGCTCAGTCAACAGGCTGAAAAACTCCCCGGTCATAAACGTCTTAAATGACACAATCTGCTTTCCTTTGATCAGGATGTGCTTGGAGTGCGTCCCGGGTAATACGAGAATATGCTCCCCGGCAAACTGCGGGGCATCCAATTCGCCCATTACAGCCAATCCGATGACTTCGATCTCTTCTCCCCGGATCACATCGTCATCACTCTTAACACCCGAAATCAGGTAAATATCATGTGTAAATCCGGCTGTGGCAGCCAAGTATTCGGCAGAAATATCCTTACCCGCCGTTGAGAACGGGAGCTGCGCATAAGGAATTTCGCGCAACCCGATCGAAGATGAAGCCATGCCGGAAATAACCATTGGTATGGTGTCGACAGAAAAACCGACCTGCTGCTGTACTGCAGCTATGCTTCGGTTTAATGTCCGGAGCAGGTGTTCCTGGCGCGTTTCACCCCCGGATTTCCGGGCCGACCAAGTGGCGAATAAACGCCCGATCCCTTCGTCCGTGTGCGTCTGGCCGACAACCTGCAACGTTTTCCGATCGATCAGACGCAGGCGCAATGACGATGTCCCCCAATCGCAGCAAAAAATATAATTTGGTATCTGGTGCATTATACTATAAAGAAGAATTAACACTGTTTGATAAGCTGAATACGATTTTCATTGCGCCAGCTTAATGGATTAAGCCTGCGAAAATACAAATTATCATCAACTTGCGCATGCCTAATTAGAAACACCCGGTACCCACACCCCGATGGGCACCGGGTGAACCCGCATTACGGGCGGATAATGGTTCCGTCGCGTTTCCGCACCTGCCAGTTTCCGGGCTTGAAATGTGCCGGATACCTGGCAGCTGCCTTTTCATCGATATCAACCCCGAGTCCGGGCGCCTCGTTGACGTACATGTATCCGTTTTTTATCGTAGGGCTACCCGGAAATACTTCCAGCATGGCCTCGTTAAAGCTCACGGATTCCTGGATACCGAAATTCCATATCGCGAAATCAATATGGGCGTGTGCCGCGTGCCCCACAGGGGAAACATCGGGTGGTCCGTGCCAGGCTGTCCTGACGTTAAACCACTCGCCCAGCCGTGCGATTTTCATTGCCGGCGTAATGCCGCCCACCTGGGATACGTGCACGCGGATGTAATCAAACAGCTGTTCAACCATGGGCTGCCTCCATTCATGTGGACTGTTAAACAGCTCTCCCATGGCAATAGGGACCGTCGTGCTCATCCGAAGCTGTTTGAACCACGCTATATTCTCGGGGGAGAACGGATCTTCAATGAAGAAAGGCCGGTATTCCTCCAGTTTCCGGATCATGTTGATGGCATCCATCGGCTCCACACGCTCGTGGATATCGTGCAGCAGCTCCACCTCATCCCCGCACCTCTTCCGTACCGCTTCAAACATCTTGGGCACGGATTCGAGGTAAACCCGCTGGTTCATGTATGCATCCTTTTCCCCGCCGAATCCGGCGACCCGGAAATCCGGTTCCTCCGCCAGGTTCAGCGCACCGTAACCCCCTTGCTGAATCCGCACGTGCCGGAAGCCCAGGTCCATAAACCGCTGTACATCGTCGGCAATTTCCTCGGGTGTCCGGCCGTTGCCGTGGGCATAACAGTCGATGGCAAACCGCGCCTTTCCGCCAAGCAACTGATACACCGGCATTCCCGCACGCTTCCCCTTGATATCCCATAATGCCTGGTCAAGGCCACTCAGCGCGTTATTCAGTACCGGACCATTACGCCAGTAGGAACTGACGTAGGCAGACTGCCAGATGTCTTCGATGTTGTCGACATCCTTTCCAACACAGAAATCATGTAAATATTCATTAATCGCCGTAACGACAGTAGCCGCACGTTGGGTGAATGTGGCACAGCCAAGCCCATATAATCCCGGTTCGCTGGTTTCCACTTTTACGACAACCAGGTTGGGTCCTTGCGGTGCCGTAGCAATTGCTTTAACACTCCTGATCGTCACTTTTGAGGTGGCGCGCGCATAAGAAGGCGTATCCCGCTCCTGCCCCATCGCATTTGATCCGAAGCCTGCAAGCCCCATCAATCCGGCAGCAGAGCCGATACCCAGTAGCTTCATGGATTCGCGCCGGCTCATCCCCTTGTTTGCTGTTTGTTGTTTCATCGCATTAAAAATTAGGTAACTGAATGATTTAATTATTCGGCATCCCACCACACACGGGTGCTGAGGTTATCCGGGCCCTGCCGGCTGATAGCCTCGGCCACATTCGACTGGTTAACGATCACTTCGCTGTCCGGATAAGGCATCCGCCGGATGAATGCACCCGGGGTTTCAGATGCAGGATACGGATTCGGTTCCAGTTCCGGATATCCGCTACGCCGGAAATTGGCAAAAGCTTCCGGTCCGTTCAGGAAAGACGAAACCCAGTATTGCGTATTGATCTGGTCAAATGCATTTGCGGCATCAAACGGATGGGTTGTCAGGTATCCCGAAATCGCCGCTTCTTCAACCACAGCGCCCGGTCCGTAATCGGCCATCTGTTCCATATGTGCCCGTACACCGGTCGCATAGTAAGTCGCCGGATCACCCGAAACCCATCCTCTTACCGCAGCTTCCGCAAGGAGCAACTGGGTCTGTGAGTAAGTAACGTGGTATTCCGGTGCATCCACACGGAAGATGGTGGTGAGGTTGCCCTGTGAATAATCCCACAGGCTCGCCACCCCGTTTTCCTCCAGTGTGGTGTTAATGGAAACGTCGTCATAGCCCATCGGCATGCCCACCTGTACATCCGGATCGGTTGAGGCCCGCGACATTTCCTGATCCGGTCCACCTTTGGCACCCACATAGCGGACCGCGATACCTGCCAGCCGGGGATCGTCGGTTTCCTGGAGGAAGCTCACAAATGGCTTGGCCAGGTAAAAATTAGTCTTTTCCCGGGCCGACAGGTACCAGGCCATGTAGTTGTTATAAAGCGAGGTATGCCTGACCGTTGCATTATCCGCGTTGGACTGCATGACGCCGCCGGCTACCGCCTTTGTGACATACGTCTGGGCCGTACCGGGGTCGGCTTTGCTCAGGCGCATAGCCGCCCGGAGAATCAGGGAATAACCCAGCCGTTTCCATTGCGTGATATCGCCCCCGTACAGGATCTCCGTATTGAATGTCGGTTTTCCCGGATCCAGCGACGCCGCGGCCTCTTCCAGTTCCTTCAGGATATCCATATAAATCGCCTGCTGTGCGTCGTACTTCGGCGTAATCAATTCTTCAAGGTACCCCTTTCCGGCTTCAAAATACGGAATATCACCGTACGAGTCGGTCAGGATCATGAATGCATACGCCTTCCATATCCGGGCGGCATTATACAGGTTCGACTGATTTTCATCGCCCTGGGTGCGGTTTACCACATCCACCAACTGTTTCAGGACATTCCGGTAAAAATTAACCCAGAGCCGGTTGGTATTTGCCGTATTGTTCTGGTTGTAATTTGCACCGGCCAGTGAGCTGCCATAAGGTGTGATGATCTGCTGCACGATGCCGAAGTGATAGGTAAGCATGCCCAGTGTCGCGGTTCCATCGCGGTAATTGGCATCAAGGATCGCCTGGTTCAGCAACAATGGCGCATCCAGGCTCGTGGGATCGACTTTATTGGTGTTAATATCGTCAAACCCCGCTTCACAGCCCGAAAATGCAATCAGGCCGGTGAAGCAGATTAAACTGATGATGTTGTTCGCTTTCATAATAAGCTGTTTTATAAGTCAGGAATCAGGACTACAACTTCAGGCTGAGGTTAAATCCAAAGCTTCTGGTAAGCGGCAGGCTGGGCCAGAAGTCCAGGCCCACAGCGTTGTCGGAATTGCTGCTTACCATTTCCGGATGCATGTTATCCGTCCATTTCTTGATGGTCAGGACGTTGTTGGATACCGCGCTCAGTGTTAAGCCCTTTACAAAGAAATTGGTCGGCAGCAGCTTGCTGAAATCATAGCTTAATGTTACCTGCCGCAGGTTCCAGTAGCCGCCGTTGAATACCAGGTCTTCATATATCCCCAGTACATTGGTGCTTTCGTAGAACGGCTGCAATGCCGACTGCGTTTCGTTTATTCCGCCATCGGGGTTTACCCCTTCGCCGATCACATAACCTTCTTCCCGTCCGCCAAGGGTCACTTTGTGCAGCCCGTGGCGGATGTAGTTCATATTGGAGCCGCCGATCATTTTGTTTCCGAGTTTAAAGTCGATCAACGTCGAAAGCGATATTCCCTTGTAATTGAACGTATTGGTAATCCCGCCGAAATATTTCGGGAGTGCACTACCGACATTGATCGGATCGGGATCCCGCATGGGACGGCCGCTATTCTCGTCGAACACCTTTCTCCCCTGCTCATCGCGCAGGTAGCCAAACACATACAATTGACTGAGTGGCTTTCCCACCACCTGCCGGAGCGTACTGCCGCCGCTGCCACCCACGGTGATCATCGTGTCGGCCGGGGTAAGGCCAAGGGACAGTACTTCGGACGTATTGAAAGATGCATTAAATGCGATATCCCAGCGGAAGGCATCGGTCTGGACCGGCGTACCCGAAATCAGGAACTCCACCCCCTGGTTCATACTTTTACCCACATTGATCAGCCGCGTGGTATAAGACGAAGCGTCCGACACCTGAGCGGCGAGAATCTGGTCTTCCGTGATTTTCCGGTAGTAGGTCAGGTCCAGCCCGATATTGTTGAACAGCCGCAGCTCGATACCGGCCTCGGCCTCCGTAACCCGCAGCGGGCGCAGGTTGGCATTGGGGATTGTTCCGGTATTGATTTGGCCCACAGGCACCTGTTGACCCGACGGTGTTGGTATTAAATTGTTATTCACGCTATAATACAATGCGTTGGAATAGGGCGCCACGTTATCCGCACCCACCTGGGCAAATGCTGCGCGCAGTTTTCCAAAGCTGATCCAATCGGGCATCTGCCATACCTCCGAGAACAGAAAGCTACCGGTAACCGAAGGGTAAAGGATACTCCGACTTCCCGGCGCCAGCGTAGAAAACCAGTCGTTACGCACCGTGGCATTGATATACAGGTATTCGCGGAAGGCGACGGTGGCTGCTCCATATAACGAGTTGACTTTCTTCTCCGAAATGCTGTAAAACGGATCCTTCACCCGGCCATTCATGATCGTATATAAGTTCGGTTGAATGAAATCCGTAACCGTTACGCTGTTGTAATCCATCCGCTCAAACCGCTGGTTACCTCCAACGGTAAGGTCGATATTGAAATCACCGAACGTGCGGTTTGCCCCGACCAGGAAATCGAAGTTCTGCTCCCTGAACCGTCGCGTATCCTGCGTATAGGCGCCATTCACAAAACCTACCGGCGCTTCAGCAATCGGTGCATAGCCGTTCGGAATGTTGTAGTCCTGGTCGCGGCTATAAAAATCCTGCGCGATGCGGCCCTGCACATACAACCAGTCCGCAAACTGGTACTTGAGCAGAATGTTGCCAAAAAGACGGTCGCGTTTGATGTTTTCAAAATGCTGGTTTACCGAATAGTAAGGGTTATTCCTCACCAGGAAGCGCGAAAAGACAAATTCATCGCCGTTGGGCATCAGCTGGTTCTGCTCCAGCGCCTCGAAGGGCATCGAATTGGCCAGGGTATTGATCACCGTAGCCGTTGCAAAATCCTGGGTGTTGGTCTGCGGCGGATTACGGTTCTGTTCATTCGAATAATTGATATTCCCCTGTACCGTCAGTTTCTTGTTCCGCGAGATGGTCTGGATGAATCCCAGGTTAACCGTCTTCCGGTTAAATTCGGAATTGGGAACAATACCCCGGTTATCCGTGTTTGACAGCGAAAGATTGAATCCGCCGTTATCCCCGTTGTTGGAGAGCGTAATGGTATTGGTCAGGTTTTTCCCCGTATTATAGAACCTGCGTATCCGGTTCCTTACGGGTTCATAAGGCCATTCTTCTCCGTCAAACAGGATCTGCGTCATCCCCGGCTCAAATTTTTCACCGAAACTCCACACCCCGGATGTGGGGAACGGGGACGTAGGCCGCACGCCGCCTTCTCCCTGACCGTATTCGTACTGAAAATCCGTAAAATCCAAGGGTGTTTCGGCCGTGAAGTTGACATTATACTGAAGTCCCAAACCCTGTCCTTCCCCCCGGTTCTTGGTGGTGATCATGACCACCCCGTCCTTTGCCCGCGAGCCATACAGCGCAGCCGCCGTCGCTCCTTTTAACACGGTCAGCGATTCAATATCATCCGGATTAATGCTCGATAACCCATCACCGCCATCCGAATTATTGGCCGCCCGATTACCGAAATCCCCGCCGATGCCATAGTTCTGGTTATTGATTGGTACACCATCCACAACAATTAACGGGCTGTTCTGGCCACTGAAAGAAGACTGGCCGCGGATCCGGATTTTACTGGTTCCACCCGGACCGGTAGACATGCTTGAAATATTCACCCCCGATACCTTTCCCTGCAGCGATCCCACCAGGTTGGAGGTCCGGTTAACGCTCAGGTCCTCGCCGCCCACGGTTGCCGTGGAATAGCCAAGCGACCGCGCCTCGCGCTTAATACCAAGCGCCGTCACCACCACTTCGCCGATCTGCCGCTCATCCCGTTGCAATTGCACGTTGTAGGTGGTCCGGCCGGATTCCAGCTGAACTTCCTGTGCCACAAAACTCACCGACGTAAATACCAGCACCCCCGTGGCCGGTACATTGCGCAGGGCATACTGCCCGTTGTCGTTGGTAACCGTCGAAGTTTCCGCACCCTTGACCCGGACCGTAACACCCGAAAGCAGCGTGCCTTCGGCGTCCGTAACCGTGCCATTGATCTCCTCCTGAACCCAATGATCCCCTTTTTCCGGAGCCGGATTACCCGGCACTGCCAAACTGGCCAGCGGACATAGATTCATTATCAGAAACCAATAAAAAAGCGATTTTTTTGTTTTCATGATAAAAGGTTTTAAAATGAATAATTGGTTAGTACTATTTGGTTTAATCGATTAAACAAAAGGACAAAAAGCCCGATTTAATCGTGTCGGTCGATTACCAATCGACCACCGAGCCGTCCAATGCATTGTAGGATTCCGGATTCCGCCAGTCGTGTCCGATTTTGTCGGCCAGCTGGTCCTCATCGAGTTCAATGCCGAGACCCGGACCCCGTGGAATGAGTACGGTGCCGTCCTTTTGCAGTTGAAAGGGGTTTTTCAGGTAACCTTCTCCAAGGGAAACCTGCTCCTGTACCAGGAAATTAGGCACACTGGCTGCCAGGTGAAGTCCTACCGCAAGCGAAATAGGTCCCATCGGGTTGTGCGGTGCAATAGGCACGTAATAGGCCTCCGCCATTCCGGCAATGATCCGCCCTTCCGTGATTCCCCCTGCATGGCAAAGATCAGGCTGGATGATGCTGGCTGCCCCCTTTTCCAGTACCTCGCGGAATCCCCATTTCGTATAGACCCGCTCGCCGGTGGCAATCGGAATATGGGTGCTCCGGGCAATCTCCGCCAGTACGTCCAGGTTCTGCGCCTGGCAGGGTTCTTCGATAAAATAAGGCTGATAAGGTTCCATTTCCTTAATGAGCAGCTTGGATGTCTGCGGCGGGATACTGCCGTGAAAATCAATCGCAATATCCATGTCGTCCCCACCCGCGTCCCGGAGCGATGCGAAATTATCGATTGCATGCTTCACGAATTTGGGGTTTTCCACAAAATCAGCCGGATGCTCCTTCGCTACCCCAGTCTTGATGACGGTATACCCTTCCGCTTTGCGTTGCCTCATCTGTTCGGCATTGGACGCTCGTCCATAGACCCGCACACGGTCGCGCGTAGGACCGCCGAGCAGCTCCCATACCGGCACATTCAGCAGCTTTCCCTTAATATCCCACAGCGCATGGTCAATTCCACTGAGCGCACTGGTCAGTATCGGGCCGCCACGGTAAAAAGCATGCCGGTAAATGGCCTGCCAGTGGTGTACGATATTCCGGGGGTCCTTACCAATCAGATACGGTTCAATTTCCTTGATAGCAGTCTGGATGGTCAGTGCCCGTCCCTCCAGCAGCGGTTCACCCAGGCCCACCACGCCCACGTCGGTGTGGATCTTCAGGAAAATCCACCGCGGTTTGACGAGGAATGTTTCCAGCTTTGTGATCTTCACCTCCCCGTTCCCTTTGATCTGTCCGGCCATTGGCCTGCCTTTCCCATCCTGCATGGCATAGACCGATTGCGGAAGAGACAGGGCGGTTGCACCCGCCACACCAAGCACCGACTGGATGGCAGCCCTTCTCGACATACTAGGTTTTCTTTTTGCTGTCATAATTTGTTACATTTTAGTTAACTGATTTAATTGGTTAATTTGTTTGCTATATATCACTGACTCACAATATCTTCCAATTTCACACGCTTGGGGTTTCGCGTCAGTAGGTGGATGATCGCAAAAGTAATCAGATACGTAAATCCGCACACCGTAAATAAAATATTGTAGCCAGCCGTAATGTTGCCAAGCCCTTCATAGTAATCCAGGAGTGTGCCCACCAGCATCGGAAACAGGATTCCGCCAACGGCCCCTGCCATTCCGCCGATCCCGACAATCGAGCTGACGGCCTGTGTGGGGAATAGATCCGACGCGATGGTAAATACGTTCGTAGCCCATGCCTGGTGGATAGCAACCGCCAAGCTGATGAGCGCCACCACCATCCACATGTTCGATGCAAACTGAACCAAAATGATGGAGATCTCACACAGCGCAAACACCAGCAACACCGTTTTCCGGGCTTTGAGTGTAGGCCATCCCCTTTTGATCAGCAGCGACGACAAATAGCCGCCACCGATACTGCCCACCGTGGTCGACGTATAAATAATCATCAGCTCCAGACTCGGCTTGGTCAGGTCAAGGTTAAAGGTACTCGAAAAATAGGCCGGTAGCCAGAACAGGAAAAACCAGAATATGGGATCAATAAATGCCTTTCCGACAACGAATGCCCATGTCTGGGGGAAAGAGAAAAGCTTGAGCCATTTAATCGACACCTTCTCCTGTACTTCCCCCTCTTCCTGTCCGGTACGGATGAGTTCGCGCTCCTCATCGGTAATCCATTTATTTTTAGCTGGAACACTGTACATAAAATGCCAAAAGATCATCCAGATAAATCCCAGGGCACCTGTAATCAAAAACACCTCATGCCAGCCGTAATGACTTAATATCCAAGGAACAAGCAATAACGCAACAACAACACCAACGCTGGTGCCTGAATTAAAAATACCGGTGGCCAGCGCCTTTTCCTTTTTCGGAAACCACTCGGATACCGCCTTTACCCCCGCCGGAAAATTACCGGCCTCGCCAAGGCCGAGTCCCAAACGTGCGATACCAAAACCCCAGGCACCCCTGGCCACGGCATGCAGCATGCCTGCCAGGCTCCAGATGCCGACGATGATGGAGTATCCCTTTTTGGTGCCGACCTTATCGACAAACCAGCCGAAGAAAAGCAGGCCGATGGCGTAGGCCGCAGTAAATGCCATCACAATATAGGCAAAGTCCGTTTCGGACCAGTCAAACTCCGCTTCCAAAATGGGCTTTAACAGCCCGATAATCTGACGGTCGAGGTAGTTGATGGTCGTGGCCACGAATAACAGCACCAGTATGTACCAACGGTAATTTTTAATCTTAGCAGTAATCATATTTCCTTTCTTATCTAGTTTTTTGTTAAATGCAATTATGGAAGAGCAAAAGCCACGTAAGTCCCTCCGGATTTAAGCCCGTATCGCGCACCGCCCGCAGCGATGGCAACGTATTGTTTACCGTCAATCATATACGTAATGGGCGTAGCAAAGCCACCCGCCGGCAGCTGATGTTCCCATAAAATTTCACCGGTATCGCGGTCAAACGACCGTATTTTTTCGTCATAAGTTGCGGCAATAAAAACCAGTCCGCCAGCCGTCACCACCGGACCGCCGTGGTTCTCGGTGCCCGTTGGTGGAATGCCCTGTGCCCTTAGTTCGGGGTATTCCCCCAGCGGCACCTGCCACAGGTATTCGCCGGTGTTCATATCAATGGCATTGAGCAATCCCCAGGGCGGCTTAATCGCCGGATAATTCTCCTGATCGCGGAACTGGATATTCCCATTATTTAAATAGGGCGGAATATACGGAAAATCGGCTCCCGTGTTCGCAAGATCTGCGGGTCCGGCATGAAAATCACGTTCCGCATCCGGTTTGTTCCCCTGCAGCAGGTAATCGATGATGGCCTCGCGTTCCTGCCGCTCCAGGTGCTGGAAGGACGGCATACGTCCGCTGCCGCTTTCGACCAGCGCGGTAATCTGTTTCCGCGTCAGGCGATCGCCGACGTTCCACAGGTTGGGAATAGCCTGGGCAGCAGTACTACCGGCACCTTCCTTTGAAATCGCATGGCAGGATGCACAGTTGGTGTTGAACAGTGCCTGTCCGGTCGACCGGGCTGCCGCTGTCTGGCCGTAATTCGGGTTCTCGCGCATCTGCAGCCACCAAAGCATGTTATTGGAGTTCTGATACAGGATGCCGTCGGGAGTCGCCGCATTGCCGCCCCATTCCGCGCCTCCGCCGAACGCAAAAAACAACGTACCTTCCATACTGGGATTGGTATAACGGCCTTCGTACCGGCTGTTTCTGAATCGGTCGAGCACATAAGCACGGGCCTCGGGTGTGCGGTTGGTCAGGCTGTCTTCCGTAAGCACCTGCATGGCAAAAGGCCGCGGCTTCGTGGGCCGGGGCTGTGTAGGCCACGGGTGTTCCCCTGGCAGGGCATAGGAGCCCTGTACGGGTACTTCCTCTACCGGAAACAGCGGTTCACCGGTTTCCCGGTCGAACAGGAATACATAGCCATCCTTGGTTGCCTGGGCAACCGCATCAATTTTACGGCCGTTATGGGTGACCGTCATCAGGTTCGGCGGTGTGGGGAGATCCAGGTCCCACAGGTCGTGATGAACGGTCTGGAAATGCCATATCCGCTTTCCGGTCCCGGCATCCAGTGCCAGCACCGAATTTGCAAACAGATTCTGCCCTTCGCGGTCGCCGCCATAGAAATCGACGGAAGGGGATCCGGTCCCGGCATACACCATGCCCCGCTTTTCGTCCACTACCAGGCCCGCCCAGTTATTGGCACCGCCCATTTTCTTATATGCACCGGGTGCCCAGGATTCGTACCCTTCTTCGCCCGGCAATGGAATGGTCCGGAAAGTCCAGGCGAGTTCGCCCGTCCGGATGTTGAACGCCCGGATATACCCCGGCGCGGCATCGCCGCCTTCGGATACCCGTGATCCGATAATAAGCAGATCACGATAGACTACCCCCGGTGTGGTTAAATCCACGAGCAGTTTAGACACATCGCGTCCGATCGAGTCGAGGTCGCCCAGTCCCTGATACAGACTCGTTCCACCATCGTCGCCAAAACCGGTTACCTTTTTGCCCGTTGTCGCATCAATGGCATACAGTACGGGGCCCACGCCATATAAAATCCGTTTGTCATCACCGTCTTCCCAGTAGGCAACTCCCCGGATCGGGTGGAATACCGGCTTTTTATCCGACTGGCCAAACGGATCAAATTTCCACAATTCCTTCCCCGTAACGCCATCCACGGCAAACAACTTCATCGTAGCTGTCGTTCCATAAAAAATACCATTCACCACAATTGGCTGACATTCCACCATCCGCGTCCATCCGGTGGTACCGTCGTTGTCACCGGAATCATAAATCCACGCTACCTGAAGTGAATCAACATTGGTTTTATTAATCTGCGTTAAGTCGGCATATCGATTGCCGGCCTTGTTCCCGCCATACGCGGGCCAATCCCTGTTTAAGGGATCAATGGCTGACTGACAGGCGGTAAATAACAGGGTAACGGCTAATACAGAAAGCGTATGCAATTTCATCTGATGTCAAAAAAGTGCCAGGCGGAGGATAACCGGGGTTATCCCGCGCCTGGCGTCCAAATTTAAATTATAGATTCGGGTTGGCTGATGTTTCCGAAAAGGGTAACGGGAAAACGTAGTTTTCTTCCGTGAGCGTGCCAATCGGCTGCAGGTCGTTAGCGTCTTTATTGCTATTGGCTTCCGCCACCAGCTCGAGCCGCACGAGGTCGAACCACCGGGTGCGTTCCGCAGCAAATTCCCATGCGCGTTCCTGCACCACCGCATCCGCAAACTCCGGACCCGACATGTTTTCAAAAAGATCAAGTTCAGCCCGTTGCCTGATGGCATTGATGCACTCGTATGCCAGATCATCCGGCGTACCGGTGGCACGCGCCTGGGCTTCCGCATAAATGGTCAGCACATGTGCGTAGCGCATCATGGATTCCGGTATCTGCGATGCCCAGTTCTTCACTTCGTCCTTCTGGTAATACTTATAGTAATAGGGGTGTTGCGTCTGGCTGTCTTCCCACGATATGGTACTGCCGTCACCTTTTACGAATGTGGTCCGGAACGTTGCGTCTTTGCGCGGGCCCTCAGGGAAATCACGGAAGAAGTTAAGCTCCGCAAAAAAGTCGTCCCATCCCCCCTCTTCACCCGGCATGGCCGAGAATCCGTAATTCGCATTGTTTGTGGAGCCAACGCCCATAAAGGTGGAAATCTGGAAAACTGATTCGGCCGTTCCGTTCTTTTCCGGATCGTTTTCAAACAGTTCGGTATAAGTATCCAGCAGCCGGAAACCGTACAGGTCCTTATTTTCAATAACCTCACGGGCTTTCGCGGCCGCCAGGGCATATTTATCCGTCTGCTTGAGCGGCCAGCCTGCCATGGTTAAATAAACATCGGCCAGGTAGGCCTTCACCGTGCCCTTGTTTGGCCGTCCAGGATCACGTTTGGTATTGGGAACCAGCTCTTCAGCCTTTTGCAGGTCGCCTACAATTAAGTTATACACTTCTTCCGGACCGCTTTTTCCGATGGCCAGCAGGTCCTCCGAAAACTCTGCCTGTTGAATAAGCGGAATATCCTTATATAACCGGACCAGCCAGTAATAGGAAACCGCGCGGATGAAATATGCTTCACCGACAATCGCATCGATGGTTGCCGCATCACCCTGGGTATTCTGGTAGTTCGCAATGATGTTATTTGCGCCCTGTATCGCTTTATAGCACCCGTTGTACAGCGCCTGTGTACGCTGGTTGGTGGCCGGTACGGCAAATTGGTCAAACTCCCGGAAATCCGCTTTGTTACTCGCCTTATGGGTAGTCACATCGTCGCCCCCCATGGTGGCGGCAATGCCTGTGGCATGGATAAACCCATAGCCCCAGGTGTTTGCCCAGCCCTTATATGCACCGGTCAGCGCAGCTTCCAGCCCTTCCTGGCTTTCCAGCGCCTGGGCGCCCAGCAACCCACCCCGGATATCTTCATCCAAATAGTTCTTGCATCCCGCCACCATGATCACGGCAGCGCCCAATGCCCATATTAAATTTCTTTTCATGATCTTAATTCCTTTCATGATCGTTAAAAACTTAAGTTAACGCCGGCCGTATAGGTACGCGAGTTGGGGTATGCCCCGTAATCAATACCCTGTGCCGTATCCGTACCGGAGCCGATGTTGCTGGATTCCGGATCAATACCCTTATAATCGGTAATGGTAAATAAGTTGGTTCCGCTGACAAAAACGGATATACCCAGCTTATTCAGGGTCGGCAGCTTATAGGATAGACTCAGGTTTTTCAGCCGGATGTAACTGCCATCTTCAATGAACCGGCTCGATTGGGTATAGACGACATTGGTAGCGCTGAATGCCGGAATATCCGACGTTTCATTTACCCCCGGAATGTAACGGTCCTTGATCTCCGACAGGATGTACTGCCGGGCATCCCCGCTTCCGGACATTGCCGCTGCACGTGTATAATTAAGCTTGTCTATACCAAATACCCCCTGGAAGAATACATTCAGCGTGAATGATTTATAGGAAACGGTGTTGTTCCAGCCCGCGGTAGTCGCTGGAATGCCCCGGCCGATCACCTGGAAGTCGTCCGTCGTGATCTCTCCGTCATCATTGATGTCCTCATACCTGGAGTCGCCCGGCTTTGCATTAAACACGGCAGCGTCGGCTTCCTGTCCAGGTTTCCAGGTACCCAGGTACTTCAGTCCCCAGTACGAACCGAGCGAATAACCCGGAATCAGCATGAATTCGTTGGTGGTTGACATGCCCGCACCAACTCCGGTGCCCTGGCCGATGCGCGGGGCAATCCCACCCAGGCTGACCACTTCGTTCGTGACCCGTGAAACATTGAAGTTACTGGTCCAGTTCCAGTCGTCTGAGTCGAGAATGATGCCACGCAGCGCTACTTCAAAACCCTTGTTGTGCACCTCGCCGATATTTTTGGTCAGGGATCCGCCACCCACATATGCCGGGAGCGATTGATTTAACAACAGGTCGGTGGTGTTTTTATTAAAGTAGTCGGCTTCCAGCGCAAGACGCCCCTGGAAGAAACTCATTTCCAGCCCTATATCCACCTGCTCGGTTGTTTCCCACCGGAGATTCGGATTCCCCGGGTTGCCCAGCATAATGCCGCTTGCAATGCCTGAATTGTCAAACGCAACCGGCGCGTTGGTGTTGTAAGAGGACAACGTAGCATAGGGGTTGATGGCCTGGCTGCCGGTCTTTCCCCAGCTGCCACGCAGTTTCAGCGAGTGGAATACATTGAGGTCCCGGATAAATGTCTCCTCGGCCAGGTTGTAGCCGATGCCTACGGTGGGGAACGTACTGTATTTGTTGCCCTCGCCGAATTTGGAGGATCCGTCGTGCCGTACAGCCACCGACAGCAGGTATTTATCGCGGAACGCATAGTTCACCCGGCCGAGGTAAGAAAGCAGGGTCCACTTGCTGAACCCGGTTCCCACGGCAAAGGAGTTGGCCAGCTGTAGGTTATAGTATTCCAATGACGGGAATTTCAGTCCATTGCCAGTGGACGAAAAATTATTGGTGACGAACTGCTGCGTTTCAAAAACAGCGACCGCATCCACACGGTGCGCTTCGTTGAATACGCGGTTATAGGACAACGATGCCGTGCCCTGCAACGTCCAGTCCTCGGCCGACGACCGCGAGGCGCTCGGATTGTTCCGGCTGACCACCGGGCCGTTATAGGACTGGCTTTGCCGGTTCAGGTAATTCACGCCGTATTGCAGGTCGAGCGTCAGCCCTTCCACCGGCAGGTGGTAATTCAGGCCACCGATCAGGTTAACAAAGTTTCCCTGGTTGAGGTTCGCTCGGTCATACATCAGCGCAACCGGACTGACCATGACCGACCCGACGGGATCGGCGGCTGTAAATCCGCCATCGGCATCATAGGCCGAGGTTGTCGGCGCCCACGACAGGGCCTGCACTACCGGATTGCCGGTGCCGCTCATTAGGTTCGTGTTGCTGTTTTCCGTGCGTGATCCCGTCGCATTCACCCGGATGCTGATATCATCGGTTAGGTTGGAATTGATATTGGAACGGAACATATACCTTTTAAAGCCGGAATTATTAATAATCCCGTCGTTGTTCAGGTAATTTCCGGATACCATGTAGGTAGTTTTCTCACCCCCGCCGGAAACCGTCAGCTGGTGCTGCTGGCCCCAGGCCGGACGGAAAACGAGGTCCTGCCAGTCAGTTCCGCCACGTTGTTTGAAATCGGCCACCTCCTGGTCGGTAAAAATCCGGGAAATACCCATATCGTCGGAGCGTGTATTGGCAATATCCGCGAATTCCCCGGCATTCAGCACGTCCCACCGGTTGATCAGGTAAGAACGGGAACCCTGTGCCGAATACGTCACGTTAAACCCGCTCCTTGTCCCCTTTTTTGTCGTTACGATCACCACCCCGTTGGCACCCCGGCTACCATAGATCGCCGTGGAAGCCGCGTCTTTCAGTATCTGGATGCTTTCAATATCGTTCGGGTTGATGGTATTAAAATCAACACCCACGAAACCGTCTACCACATACAGCGGGTTATTGTCGCCAAGTACCGAATTCGCGCCGCGGATCCGGATCCGGGCATCACTTCCCGGCGCGCCGCTGGCGTTGGATACCTGCACGCCGGTTGCCCGGCCCTGGAGTACCTGATCGACACGCGACACCGGCTGTTCCTCAAATTCGGTGGGTGAGATGGAGGCCACCGAACCCGTCAGGTCGGTCCGCCGCTGGGTACCATATCCCACAACCACTACTTCATCCAGCGCAGCGAGGTCGGTTTGCAGCTGTACGTTGATGGTAGCTTGCGTGCCGACCCTGATTTCCTGCGTGCTGTATCCCACGTAGGAAAATACCAGCACAGCATCCGCACCTGCCTGAAGGGTGTAATTTCCTTCCCCGTCGGTTACCGTGCCGGCGCCGCTGCCCCTGACCTGTACACTAACGCCAGCCAGGGCGCTGCCGTCCGTGGCTGTCACCTGCCCCCGTACGGCATTTTGCTGACGGGCGAAAGACGGAACCGTAAAAAGTGCCAGTATCAGGCACCAACAAGCGAGCCGAATGCCTTGCAGCTCCAGCTTGTTTACTTGTAAACGTTCTGATTTCATAGTCATAATTGGTTGGTTTATTACTTGTGTTAAATTGGCGTATCACCAGTTGTGGATAGCACCATCCGGACTTTTAAGGTACGGATGCGGAAACGGCGTGTTTTCCGTAATCTCCATGACGAGATCTGCCTTTTTCGGATCAAAGGTAACCCCGAGCCCCGGTTCGGGTTTTAAGTATAGTTTCCCTTCCCGGAAATCGATGTAATCTTCGTTGAAATAAGCCGGCCGTTCGGGTTCACCGCCCGCCAGTTCCATCATGCAGCGGGTCGGGCTGCTCGAACCCAGCACATGTACCAGCGCAGCCGAGGAAAGCGGTCCGGTAAAATGCGGGATCAGCCCCACATAATGCGTTTCGCAGATGGCCGCAATTTTCTTGTATTCGGTAATGCCGCCGGTATTGGGGAGTGTCATCCGGCTGTAGTCAATCAGCTTTTTCTCAACCAGTTCATTGGTATCCCAGCGGTCGCCGAACTGCTCGCCCACCGCGATCGGAACATTGGTCATCTGCCGGACCTGCTCATATACCCCCGGGTTCTCGGACCGCACGATATCCTCTACAAAATAAGGCTGGAGTTCTTCAAAGGCCTTGCAGATCTTAATGCCGTCCGTCAGGTCGAACCGCGTGTGGAGATCGATCGCCCAATTGCCATTGCCACCAACCGCCTGGTCAATCTGCCGGGCGTATTCGATGGTCTGGTTTACATGCGTATAAAAATCAAATGGATCTTTTCCGTTACCTCCGGTCGGACCGATGCGGTAACACCGCAGTCCTGCAGCAATGCAGTCGCGTGCCCGGTCGGCTTCGTTCGTGGCTTTGGATGCGCGGAACCCCGTGGCATAGCATTCCACATATTTGCGCGTAGCCCCGCCCAGCAACTCATATACCGGCACGCCGAGTGCCTTCCCCTTAATGTCCCAAAGTGCCATCTCTATGGCACCCAGTCCATGCAGTTTCTCCCGGCCCGGCGGGTAAAACATGCCGCGGTACAGGTATTGCCAGATGTGTTCAATGCGGAAAGGATCCTCACCGATGATCATCTGCGCGCACTGTTCCACCACATCCTTTGCCCCACCCTCTCCGATGCCGATGATGCCGGAGTCGGTCTCGATCTCCACGATACCCCGGGCCTGGTTAAACAGTGGCTTATTATATCCCGGCGCACTGTAATAGCGGATTTTCTTGATCTTGAAATCAGAATAAGCGGCCGAATGAGCCGCTGGAGCGGCCAGCGCCCGGGAAAAGGCGGTACCCGCGACAAGTGCCGCCGAACCCACTACCGCCGATTTTAGGAAACCACGTCTTTGCATAGCTGAATTGTTATAAAGGTTTATAATAATTTAATCGATTAAGCTTCTTTGGCTTTACATCAATTAATCGATTAAGCAATTGTACTAAAAGGAAAAGAGCGCCCTCAATTCGTGTACTAATGAAAAATAATCTTATTCTCGGTTTTGCTATTGGCAGCAATACTTATCTAACAAATATAAATTTAAAAATTTGGTTTGCAAACTTTTTGAGAAAAAATAAAAAGGCTGAAAGTAGCTTACCGTAACGGTGTTTTGGTACACTTCGCAAAAAAATACGGGGTAGTATCCTGTGGAAAATCGATTATCACGGGTAATATAGCTGTTGCCCCATTCCAACACGGACCCGCGCTTATGCATTCCGTTTGCCAGCGGTTCGTTGTTTATTCATTTCCGTTTCCGGCAATCCGGCCGGTAAAACCGAAAATTAAAGCGATATCCATCTTATTGGTGATCGTATCACCCGGAATTGTCCGCACATGCAGCAAATCCCTACAGCACGTCCGCTTTGGGTCGGGAAGACGCGCGGGTCACCAGCGTTGCATTAATGCGGACCTGCTCCACCCGGTTGTCGTCCGTGCGGTCGAGGTTCTTAATCAGGATTTCCACTGCTTTTGTCGCAAGCAGGTCGACGGATTGCTTTACATAAGAAATGGGGCACTGATACAGGTCGAACCACTCTGCCTGTCCGAAACTCACCGCCGCAAAAACCTGCGGTATTTTCAAACCCAGCCGGTTGAGGTATTTGATGCTGTTCACCGCCAGGTCATTCGTTGAGAAAATCATGGCATCTATCGGGTCGTCCGCACGGAGCATTTCCTCCAGTGCGGCATTGATCTCCTCGCTTACATTGAACTGGTTGATTTTGCGCAGCCAGCCTTCCTGCAGCACAATCCCGCTGTCATGCAATGCGTCCTGGTAGCCCTTTATCCGTTCCTGCATATGGAACAGGGTGGTATCGTAGGCCATCATCCCGATTTTACGGTAGCCGCCGGCCACCAGGTGAATGCCCGCGTCGTACGCCGCCCGGTGGTTGTCGGTTACCACATAATCTGTTTTCAGCTGGGGGAAATGCCGGTCCAGCAACACGAACGGGATGTGTTGCTGCTGGAGGTAACGGAGCTGTTCTTCCGACCCTTCCGAGGAAACGATAATGAAACCGTCTACTTTGCGATTGATCATTACCCGGAGCACGTTGGCCGACTTCTCCGCATTCTCGTCGCAACTGCCTATAATAATGGTGTAATTATACTTCCGGGCCACGTCATCGACAATCCGGGCAATGTTTGCAAAAAACGGATTGGCAATATCGGCAATGACCAGGCCGATCGTAAATGACTTCCCGCTCCTTAGGCTTTTTGCAATCAGGTTGGGCTGGTAATTTAATTCCTCGGCTACCTGCAATATCCGCGCAGCCGTCTCCTTCCCTACCCGGCTTTCCTGGGCCTTGCCATTCAGCACATAGGAAACCAAAGCCGTTGATACGCCCGACTTTAAGGCGATGTCCTTCAATGAAACGTTTTTCTTTCTTGCCATGCTATTGTCCGTTCAGTTCCCGGGCCGGCCGTCCACACCTGAATTAATCCAAAAAAACCCCGGTTACCAGTCTGTGAAACGATGTGTATGCCATTACCAGAAGGCGAATATAAAAGAAGTTTTTTATTCCCGTACGATACGGTGGCATCCGTTTCCTGCGGAAATGATCCGGGTTGGCTATTTTTGTTTGCCTACTTCGGACAATAAGTCCTGCATCAGCAATTCCCCGGGATACGGTAAGTGGGCAAGTCTGTATCTTCGTGCTACCTGCTTCGGAATAAGTCAACGGCCAGGTCACTGTGCTTCCACCCTGAGTCCGGTATTTACCGGCAAAAGGTGGACTCAACGTGGACTCACCCTGGACTCACTCTGGACTCACTCCGAAGCAGCTGCAAGGAAAATATTTACCTGACCCGTTCAGGAAGCGACACCGGATATGTTCAGGCTGCGTATCGAAACCGGGCCGGACCACAGTGGTCCGGCGTCGTGCCTCCCCTGTAAACAGTCAACACACGGCACACCGGACGTTTGTCCGGATGCATGAAATTAAAAAATTCACGCCGGTCGCCCTGGAAAATTCGCTTATTCCGATTATTTTCAGGAGCTTTATCCCTTGTTCAACCAAAGATAATACCATGATCAATTGCCATTTGATTCCAATACCCGGCTACCGGACCAGTTCCATCTGGCTGCACCTGCTTTTCCTGCTTACCCCTTTATTGGCTGCCAGTCAGCAGGGAACGGCATCGTCCGATCCGCTGGTGACACAAATCGTGACGGAGGCCACGGAAAACTCCCAGCTGGAAAAGCTGGCCCATGAGCTGTTGGATGTGATCGGCCCCCGCCTGGTGGGAACACCACAGATGGACCTTGCCCATGAATGGGCGGTGAAGACTTACGAAGGCTGGGGCATACCCGCCCGCAATGAGCCGTTCGGTGAATGGCGTGGCTGGGAGCGCGGCATTTCCCATATTGATATGGTTTACCCACGGGTAAAAAGCCTGGCGGGCACCCAGCTGGCATGGAGTCCCTCTACCGGCGGCCGGGCGGTTGAGGGGGAGGTAATCACGCTACCTGATTTTGCCGATTCCAGCGCATTCCGCGCTTGGTTGCCCCAGGTAAAGGGGAAGCACGTACTGATATCCATACCCCAGCTGACCGGCCGGCCGGATCACAATTGGGAGGAATATGCCCGCGATGCGTCTTTTGAACGGTTAAAGGAAGCCCGTACCGCCCAAACGGAAACCTGGGTAAACCGGATGCGGAAAATCGGCCTCATGGAAATCTCCGAATATTCGCTGCCCAGTGTCCTGGAAGAAGCCGGAGCGGCGGGGATTGTGACCTCCTACTGGTCGCGGGAATTCGGATCAAACAAGATTTTCGGCGCCCGGACAACGGAAATTCCCACCGTGGATCTCTCGCTCGAAGATTACGGTATGTTATACCGACTGGCCGAAAGCGGCCATCATCCGCGGATACGCATCACGACGGAGTCCAACGAGCGCGGCATGGTCCCGATCTTCAATACCATCGCCGAAATTAAGGGCACAGAAAAACCCGGGGAGTATGTTATTTTATCGGCACACCTGGATTCGTGGGAAGGCGGAACGGGGGCAACGGACAACGGTACCGGCACCATCGCCATGATGGAGGCGGCACGGATATTGAAAAAAATACTGCCCAACCCGAAACGAACAATCCTGATCGGTCTTTGGGGCAGTGAGGAACAGGGATTGAACGGCTCCCGCGCATTTGTGCTTGACCACCCCAATATCGTGGGCAAAACACAGGCGGTTTTTAACCTCGATAACGGCACCGGGCGGGTCTCCAGCATCAATGGGTCCGGGTTTCTGCACGCTTACGATTTCCTGGACCGGTGGCTTGCTGCCGTTCCGTATGATGTCCGCGGGGATATCGAGACCACATTTCCCGGTATGCCCCCCGCCGGCGGGTCGGACCACGCGTCCTTCGTCGCAGCGGGTATTCCGGCCTTTATGCTGAGCGCCCTTTCGTGGGGGTATTCCACGATTACGTGGCATACCAACCTGGACACCTATGACAAACTGGTGTTCGATGACCTGAAATACAATGTGATCCTTGCCGCCGTACTGGCTTACCGGGCCAGCGAAGAGGCTGAGCTGGTTAACCGCGAACAGCGGGTACTTCCGGCGGCCACCGACGGGAAACGGGGTAACTGGCCGGTTATCCGGCAGCCACGGCGGAGCGGCGGAGCATTTTAGCAGGCGTATTTAACCGGCCGGCAGGGCCGTCCGTATTTTTACAGGAGGTACATGATGAATAGCAATATAAACAAGGAAAAACAGCAGGTTAAACAGCACGTAAACGATCACCTGGCCAATGAACGTACCCTGCTGGCCTGGGTGCGGACTGCCATCGGGATTATGGCATTCGGTTTTGTTGTCGTTAAATTTTCGTTGTTCGTCAGACAGGTGGGCCTGATGCTGGGACAGCAGATGCCGCTGCCCCAATACGGGTATACCGCCCCCATTGGCATTTTACTCGTTGCCGCAGGGGCGCTGTGCCTGGTGCTGGCGCTGTTCCGCTATCGCCAGACAGCCCGGCAACTGGAGCGCGGCGTATACGCACATACATCCGGCCTGCTGTACGGCATGGTCGGTTTAATCCTGGTGATCGGTGTGCTGCTCATCGGTTACCTGATCATGACCACTTAATCGGCGCGATCAGCCGCACACGGGACGGTATGAAACGCCTGACCATCGGAAAAATCAATGGTACGGCGGTCGATGAAACGATGGATTCCCGCTGTTTCCTGCCGTTCGCCGAATCCCCTGACATAGGTATCGCCCTGCACCAGAAATGCTTCCTCGGTGATGCTATGCATTCCTTCGGCGAAAAAATCGTATAACACAACCAGCGTATCGCCGTGGAGCCGGCCGCTCACCGACCCGCTGCTGCCATCAACCTGGTAGTTTTTGAAATGCAGCGTACCATTCACGCTATCCCGGTCGGTAATCAGCCGCAGGTGCACGGTATCGCGTCCGTTGACATAGCGGTAACAGGCCGTTTGGGACACGGTCCCGTTTTCAGCGGAAACCTCCCTCCGGCGTTCCGTTGCGGTATGGCAGGCCCCTATCCCGCACAGCGAAATTGCACAGATAAGCCAGCGAAGCATGGGGTTCCGGTCCATCAGCTGCATCGTATAAATTCCATTCTGCCCAATATCGTTACCGCGTCCGCTTTCCCGCAGGTATCAGCAGCAGCACCACACCCGCTGCCAGCACAATCCCGCCTACATAAGGCGGCCAGTTAACATGTTCCTTCTTATCCGCGGAAATTGCTACCGCTCCGAGGTCCACGACCTTTTCTTTGCGGGTGAATGAAAAACCGGTCCACACGAGCATTACGACGCCAATGACGACCAAAATGATTCCGAATGTTCTTGCCATAACGATTGATTTGAGGTTATTATGGTTATCAACACCGGACCGGCGGAAATGTTTGGCCACTTCCGAACCGGGGCCGGCACGCGGTCATCGGTATGGCCGTCCCAACCGGTTAATAATGGCGCTGCAGGAAATCCGCAAGCCCGGCCACGGCAATGGCCCGGTGGCTGATGGCATTTTTTTCGGCGGCGGTCATCTCGGCAAAGGTTTTGCTGAATCCCCGTGGTGTAAACAGCGGATCGTAGCCGAAGCCGCCGGTTCCCCTGCGCTCAAAGCCGATATCGCCTTCCACCGACCCCTCAAAGAAATATTCACGGTCGCCAATACGCAGCGAGATAACGGTACGGAAACGAGCATGCCGGTCCGGGTTTTCGCCCAGCCGCTGCAGCAATAGGTCAATGTTTTTTTCCATGTCCCTTGAGCCGGAATAACGCGCTGAAAAAACACCCGGCTCTTTTCCAAGTGCATCTACTTCAAGGCCCGAATCATCGGCAAAGCAATCATATTCGTAATGCGCCTGCAGGTATGCGCTTTTCTGTGCGGCATTGGCTTCAAACGTATTTCCGGTTTCAGGGATATCGTCGTTGCAGCCTACTTCGGCCAGCGTCAGGATGTGGAACCGGTCGCCCACGACAGCCTGCACTTCCTCAAGCTTATGGGCATTATTGGTGGCAAAAACAAGGGTTATCATACCAGTAACTGTTTTATGGCAGTCCAGAACTGCCGTTTCTTTTCGTCGTTGGTCAGCAATTCATCGAACGCCGCCGTCCGGAGAACCGGCAGTCCGTCGCTGTCCACCACCTGCCCTGATACGCCCGGATCCAGTCCGAATACGGCTGGCGGGGCTCCCAGGAGGACAACAGCCCGCGGTTGGAAAAAAGCGGTCAGCTGGGTTTTCTTCGGAACTTCCGGCAACCGGGCCAAATTCAGCAGCGCAATATCACCGACCGATAATTTCAGTGCCGCCAGCGTCCGGGAGAACGCATCCAGTGCCGGCGCCGACATCCACTCATGGTGCCGGTCTTCAACCAGAAAGAGATACCGGCGTTTATTCTCCCCATAAAAGACAAAATGGGGCGATTCCGTTTCATGGTCTACCCCACCGTCCGGCCGGGCTTCCGCTATCCCGAAAATGGTTTCATTCAGGAGGCAGCCCAGCGCCGTGGGATCGGCAGTCTGTATATTGGATAAGGCCATACGCTGACGGGTTAGGAAGGTTACTGGCCCAGTACCCAGGCGAAGATCAGGGGAGCGACAATCGTTGCGTCGGATTCCACAATGAACTTGGGTGTATCAATATCCAGTTTCCCCCAGGTGATTTTCTCATTGGGTACCGCACCGGAATACGAGCCGTAAGACGTCGTGGAATCCGATATCTGGCAGAAATAGCTCCAGAACGGAATATCATTCATTTCCATGTCCTGGTAAAGCATCGGTACGACACAGATCGGGAAATCACCCGCAATGCCGCCGGCGATCTGGAAAAAGCCGACACCCTTGCCACCGGAATTTTTAATGTACCAGTCGGCCAGGTACGTCATGTATTCGATCCCGCTTTTCATGGTTGACGCTTTCAGTTCACCCTTGATCACATACGAGGCGAAGATATTGCCCATCGTACTGTCTTCCCATCCCGGAACAACGATCGGCAGGTTCTTCTCCGCCGCCGCGAGCATCCACGAATTTTTCGGGTCAATTTCGTAATATTGGGTAAGCACGCCGCTGTTCAGGAGCTTGTACATGTATTCATGGGGAAAGTACCGTTCGCCCGCCGCTTCGGCTTCCTTCCATATCTTGTGGATATGCTGCTGGATGCGACGGAATGCTTCCTCTTCCGGGATACAGGTATCCGTAACGCGGTTATAATGGTTTTCCAGCAATTCCCATTCGTCCTGCGGACTCAGGTCGCGGTAATGGGGTACCCGCTTATAGTGGGAATGGGCAACCAGGTTCATGATATCTTCTTCGAGGTTTGCCCCGGTACAGCTGATGACGGATACTTTATCCTGACGGATCATTTCGGCGAGCGAAATGCCCAGTTCGGCTGTACTCATTGCACCGGCCAGGGTAATCATCATCTTCCCGCCGGCATCCAGGTGTGCCTCGTATCCCTTTGCGGCGTCTACCAGCGCCGCGGCATTGAAATGCAGGTAATTCTTCTCAAGGAATTGGGATATGGGTCCCTTTTTTGTTGCGTTCATCGTAATCGCTTGTTAATCGTAATCACTTATTAATAATAGCCTGTCTGTTACAACGAGCAAAGGTAGGGATTCGTAGGGATATGTGGAAGGCCATATTAGACCGACCAATGCGCACACTGACGGAGAAAATCCGCATCGGCATCCGCGCCGATGCCGGGCAGGTCGGGCAGCGAAAGGCGGTAGCCATCAAACTGTACCCCGTTTACGGCGGGGTCTTCCAGGTGGCCCAGCAGGCAGGTATCCATATCGAAAAACCGGACATTGGGGGCTGCATAGGCAAAATGGACTTTTGCCGATAGCGCAATACGGCTCTCCAGCATACCGCCGATCATACAGGGGATGCCCTGTGCGGATGCGGTGTCGTGGATGCGCATGGCCTCCGCAATGCCGCCCGATTTGGAAAACTTAATATTAATGTAATCGCAGGCACCGGCCGCCGCCAGGCGTTCGGCATCCCGGTGGTCATAACAGCTTTCGTCGGCCATGATGGGGATGGTGGTTTCCGTCCGCAGGCGCGGCAGCAGGTGATCGTTATACCGGCGCATCGGCTGCTCACAGAACTGGATGTCAAACGCCTGCAATCCGCGCAGGGCCATGGAGGCCTGCGGGTAGTCCCATCCCTGGTTGGCGTCGATCCGGATGGGTAACTGATCACCGACTGCCTCGCGGATCGCCCGGATGCGCCGGATGTCGTCTACCGGGTCTTTCCCGAGTTTCACCTTAAGTACCCCCGCTCCCTGGTTACGGAACGCCAGTGCCTTATCGGCCATGGTCTCCGGACTGCCCAGCCCGACCGTGATATCCGTTACGATGGGCCGCACAGTGCCTCCCAGGTATTGGTAGAGCGGCACATTGGCATGCTTGGCAGCCAGGTCGTGCAGCGCCATGTCAAATGCACTTTTGATCGTCGTATTTCCGGCAATAAAAGCATCGAGCTCAGCCAGGCGCGCGGGCATATCCAATGCATCCTTCCCCTTCCAGAGCGCCGAAAAGTCCCGGGCCAGCACCAGGCAGGTGTCCTGTGTTTCGCCCACGATCATGGGAAATGCGGAGCATTCGCCCACACCATATAAGCCGGAATCGGTAAATACCCGGATCAGGGTATTCTGTGCATACGTCATGGTTCCGGTTGCAATGGCAAACGGTTCCATTGGAATACTGAAACGGTAAATGTCGGTGTGGGTAATTTTCATTGGATGATTGTTTGGTTTGTTGTTTATTCGAACCGAAAATAGCGTTTTTTCCCTATCCGGCAAATTATTTCCTTTTTGCATAGGCAGCCATAAAACGAAAGTTGGTTTTAACAAATTATCAATAATACATACAAATAATGGCTTATTCTCAACGAAACGAATAATAATTTGAAAAAAATTAAATTATTTACACAATATTTACTAATTTAGCAATCTGTTAAGCTAACTAAAAAGAATGACTGATAGATTGAAACAACAGGAAGGGCTTTACCAACCTGATTTTGAGCGTGATGCATGTGGAGTAGGCTTCGTTGCCAGCTTAAAGGGAAACAAAACGCACAATCAGGTGCGGGATGCGTTGACCATGCTGGAAAACATGGAGCACCGGGGGGCGTGTGGCTGTGATCCCGAAAGCGGCGACGGTGCGGGCATCATGATCCAGTTGCCGCACGAGTTTCTGTGGGAAGAATGCATATCGCTGGGTATTCAGCTTAAAGAGCCGGGTTATTACGGTGTAGGCATGGTCTTTTTACCCAAAGATGCGGAAGATAACCGTCGCTGCCGCGAGCTGATAAGGGAAGCGGCTGCCGACCGGGGTATGGATTTCCTTGGTTTCAGGGAAGTGCCGGTTAATCCGGAAGGTATCGGTCCGACGGCGTTAAGCGTAGAACCCGACATCGTGCAGTTTTTTGTATCGCGTCCGGATCACATCGCCAACACCGACGACTTTGAACGTAAGCTTTATGTACTGCGCCAGCTCATTGTTAAAAATATCCGGGCAGCCGGCATACCGTCCGAAACCGTTTACATTGCCTCGCTTTCCTGCAGGGTTATTGTATATAAAGGACAGTTAACGACTTATCAGGTGGGCACGTATTTCCGTGACCTCTCGGACACACGCGTCGTATCGGCCTTCGGCCTGATACACTCCCGCTTTTCAACCAATACTTTTCCGTCCTGGCAGTTGGCCCAGCCTTTCCGTATGCTGGCCCATAACGGCGAAATCAATACGCTGACAGGCAACCTCAATTGGTTTTATGCCGGTTTGCGGTCGCTGTCATCCCCCTATTTCACCGAAGAGGAAATGCAGATTCTTCTGCCGGTGGTGGACGGCCATCAATCCGACTCGGCCTGCCTTGACAATGTAGCCGAGCTGTTGTTACACAGCGGAAGGAGCATCGCGCATGTGATGTTGATGATGGTACCCGAGGCCTGGGACGGAAACACCCAGATGGATCCCCTGAAAAAGGCATTTTACGAATACCACGCCACATTAATGGAACCCTGGGATGGGCCGGCGGCCTTGTGTTTCACCGACGGCCGGACCATCGGCGCCATGCTCGACCGGAACGGGTTGCGTCCGTTGCGGTTTGCAGTAACTTCGGACGACCGCGTAGTGGTAGCTTCCGAAGCAGGGGCACTTCCCATCGACGAAAGCCTGATCATTAAGAAAGGGCGGCAGCAACCCGGAAAGATTTTTCTGGTCGATATGGAAAAGGGCGAAATCCTGTCGGACGAGCAGGTTAAAAGCGACCTGGCAAACGCTCAGCCGTATAAAGACTGGGTACATCAGTATAAAATCCGTATGGAGGAACTGGCAGATCCGCGGGTTACCTTCACTTACCTTTCCAAAGAATCTGTATTCAAATACCAGCAGCTGTTCGGGTATTCCCGGGAAGATGTGGACGGTATCCTAGTGCCGATGGCACTCGATGGCAAGGAACCCATCGGCTCGATGGGCACCGATGTGCCGCTGGCGGTACTGTCGGAACATCCCCAACACCTATCAAGCTATTTCAAGCAGTTTTTCGCACAGGTAACCAACCCGCCGATAGACCCGATCCGGGAACGCCTGGTGATGAGTCTCACCACCTTCATCGGCAATGCAGGGAATATCCTGGCGGAAGATAAGATGCACTGCCATTGCGTGTCACTGGAGCATCCGATTTTAACCAGCCGCGAGCTGGAGAAACTGCGCAGTATCGATACCGGCGTGTTCCAGGCGAAGACGCTGCAATGTTATTTCAACGCAACGGGCAAGCCGGGAGCACTTGAAGAAGGGCTGCGCCGCCTGTGCCGTTATGCCGAAGATGCGGTGAAGGATGGGTTTGAGGTGATTATCCTCTCCGACCGCGCCATTGATTCACAGCATGCCGCCATCCCTTCGCTGCTTGCGGTATCCGCGGTACACCACCACCTCATTAAAACGGGCCATCGCGGAGCCGTGGGCCTGGTTGTGGAAGGCGGCGATATCTGGGAAGTGCATCACTTTGCCTGCCTGCTTGCTTTCGGCGCAACTGCCATCAATCCTTACATGGCACTGGCTTCCATCCGGACGCTGAAAGAGCAACAGCTGCTGGATACACCGCTCAGCTGGCCCCAACTGTCCAAAAATTACGTCAAAGCGGTATGCGGCGGACTGCTTAAAATCTTTTCAAAGATGGGTATATCGACGCTGCAGTCGTATCATGGCGCGCAGATTTTCGAAGTACTCGGCATTAATAAGCAGGTGGTTGACACCTATTTCTGCGGAGCCGTGTCGCGCATTGGCGGACTGGACCTCGACGATATTGCCCGTGAGGTACTGAGCAAGCACCACCGTGGGTTTACCAGTTCGCGCAACAGCAAGGACCTGTTGCCCGAGGGCGGTATTTATCAGTGGAAAAGACGGGGCGAGGCGCATCTGTTCAATCCGCAGACGGTACACCTGCTGCAGCAGGCTTGCCGTACGGGCGACTACGACACGTATAAAAAATATGCTGCGTTAATCAATAACCAACAGGAACGCATGTACACCCTGCGGGGATTGCTGGATTTTGCAAAACACCGCTCCGCCATCTCCATTGATGAGGTGGAGCCCGCTGAAAACATCATGAAGCGGTTTGCTACCGGGGCGATGTCTTTCGGTTCCATTTCACACGAAGCCCACAGTACGCTTGCCATTGCCATGAACCGCATCGGCGGCAAAAGCAATACCGGCGAGGGTGGCGAAGATGAGATCCGTTACCAGCGGCTTCCCAATGGTGATTCCATGCGTTCGGCCATCAAGCAGGTTGCGTCCGGACGTTTCGGGGTAACTTCGAATTACCTGACACAGGCAGACGAACTCCAGATTAAAATGGCACAGGGCGCCAAGCCCGGTGAAGGCGGTCAGCTGCCGGGGCACAAAGTAGACGACTGGATTGCGCGCGTACGGCACTCGACGCCGGGTGTGGGCCTGATCTCTCCCCCGCCCCACCACGATATCTATTCCATCGAAGACCTGGCACAGCTGATCTTCGACCTGAAAAACGCCAACCGCGAAGCCCGGATCAATGTGAAACTGGTTTCAAAGGCAGGCGTGGGCACCATTGCCGCCGGGGTAGCGAAGGCACACGCCGACGTGATCCTGATTGCCGGTTATGACGGGGGCACGGGCGCATCGCCCATCAGTTCCATTAAACATGCGGGACTGCCCTGGGAGCTCGGGCTCGCCGAATCGCACCAGACGCTGGTGAAAAACAAGCTGCGCAGCCGGGTGGTACTGCAAACCGACGGACAGCTTAAAACAGGCCGCGACATTGCCATGGCTGCCCTGCTGGGCGCCGAAGAATGGGGTGTGGCCACTGCGGCGCTGGTAGCGGGCGGATGCATCATGATGCGGAAATGCCACCTGAATACCTGCCCTGTTGGTGTAGCCACCCAGGATCCGGAGCTCCGCAAGCTGTTTTCCGGCAAGCCGGAACACATTGTGAACCTATTCAAGTTCCTGGCGGAGGAACTCCGTGAAATCATGGCCGAACTCGGATTCCGCACCATCAACGAGATGGTCGGCCGGGCGCAGTTCCTGAAAAAACGGGAAAACATCAGCCACTGGAAAGTAAACAAGCTGGACCTCTCGGGTATTCTCTATGTGGCACCGAGTGCCGCCAACGAAACGCTCTACCAGACTGAGGCGCAGGACCACGGCATGGACATGATCCTGGATTGGGGTCTCCTGAAACAGGCTGCCGCCGCATTGGACAGCAAAACACCGGTATTCGGCACTTTCGAGGTTAAGAATACCGACCGTACCATTGGTACGCTGCTTTCCAATGAAGTTTCCAAGCGTTACGGCAGCGAAGGGCTTCCCGACAATACCATTAACTATAAGTTCATGGGATCAGCCGGCCAGAGCTTCGGTGCATTTGCCACCAAGGGCCTGTCTTTTGAGCTGGAGGGTGAAGCGAACGATTATGTGGGTAAGGGATTATCCGGCGCACAGCTGGCCATCTATCCGGCAGCCTCCAGTCCGCTGGTACCGCATGAAAACATCATCATCGGCAACGTTGCCCTCTACGGAGCCACTTCCGGAAACCTCTTTGTATGCGGCCAGGCCGGCGAACGGTTTGCTGTACGCAACTCGGGCGCCACGGCAGTGGTAGAGGGTGTAGGCGACCACGGATGCGAATACATGACAGGGGGACGCGCACTGATCCTCGGTGGAACCGGGCGTAACTTTGCGGCCGGAATGAGCGGGGGTATTGCATGGGTATACGACACCGAAGGCACTTTCAGGGACAATTGCAATACGGAAATGGTGGACCTCGATCCGCTGGAAGCGACGGACGAAACCGAAATCACCGCATTGCTCAAGCGCCATATCCACCTGACAGGCAGCAAGCGGGCTGCTTATATTCTCAAAAACTGGAAGAAGGAAAAGACATGCTTTATCAAGGTATTCCCAAGGGAATACAAACATGCGCTGCGGTCAAAATTAGTAGAGGCATAAACGACATTTAGTAAGAAAAGATGGGAAAACCAACCGGATTTAAGGAGTTTGAACGGGTACTTCCAAAAAAGGACACCGTTGAAAAACGGAAAAAGAATTACAAAGAGTTTGTACAGGCGTACAGCGACGAGGAGCTGAACCATCAGGCTGCCAGGTGCATGAACTGCGGCATCCCCTTCTGCCACTCGGGCTGCCCGTTGGGCAATGTGATCCCCGAATTCAATGATGCGGTATACGATGGTCGCTGGGAGGAAGCCTACCGGATCCTGGTATCGACCAATAACTTCCCGGAATTTACGGGAAGGATATGCCCGGCACCCTGCGAATCGGCCTGTGTGCTCGGCATCAATAAACCGCCTGTAGCCATCGAGGAAATCGAGAAGCACATCATTGAAATTGCGTTCAAAAAGGAATTCGTTAAAGCGCGCCCGATGCATTTAAAGACTGGCAAGCGGGTTGCAGTCATTGGCAGCGGGCCAGCCGGCCTTGCCGCGGCAGCGCAGCTGACCAAGGTAGGCCACGAGGTAACGGTGTATGAACGGGACGATAAACCCGGTGGACTGCTGCGCTATGGCATTCCTGATTTTAAGCTGGATAAGTGGGTCATTGACCGCCGGATCAAACTGATGGAAGAGGAAGGTGTGGTGTTCCGTTGCAATGCTGAAGTAGGCCGGAATGTGCCGGCCAGCGAGCTGCAGGATTACGACGCCGTGGTATTGGCCGGCGGATCGACCATTCCCCGCGACCTCCCCATTCCGGGGCGGGAATTAAACGGGGCACACTTTGCCATGGAGTTTCTCAAACAGCAAAACAAACGGGTGGGTGAGTCACCTGTTGACGAAGCGGACATCCTGGCCACCGGAAAAAACGTATTGGTTATCGGCGGCGGCGACACCGGTTCGGACTGCGTAGGTACCTCAAACCGCCATGGTGCCAAAACCGTCACTCAGTTTGAGCTGATGCCACAGCCTCCCAGGGAGCGCACCGATGCCATGCCCTGGCCCAATTACCCCATGCTACTGAAGACCACGACGTCACATGAAGAAGGTTGCGAACGCTTCTGGGGTATCGCTACCAAGGAATTTGTTGGCGACGGACACGGAAACTTAAAAGGCGTTCGCATCGTCGACCTGGCCTGGGAGCAGGATGCGCTGGGCCGGCCGGTCAGGTTTAAGGAAGTAGCGGAGTCAGCGCGGGAGATTCCCTGTGAGCTGGTGCTGCTGGCCATGGGATTCCTCCATCCACAGCACGAAGGACTGCTGCAGCAACTCGGTGTGGAGCTGGATGAGCGCGGGAACGTACGGGCACAGGAAGGGGTTTACCAGACGTCGGCCGACCGTATTTTCGTAGCCGGCGATATGCGCCGCGGCCAATCGCTCGTCGTATGGGCGATCTCGGAAGGCCGGGAATGTGCACGGAAGGTAGATGAATACCTGATGGGATATTCCGAACTGGAAAGCAAGGATGCCGTATTCAGTTACGCATAACCTGCCGGTTGTTTAACGTATTGTATTATTGTGTGTACCTGCCGGGGCGGAATCCGCTCCGGCATTTTTTATGCTATTGCGGTCTGGTGATTACTTAGGGGCCTTGTGCAGCAGGTACATGGCCAGCAGGCCGAAAATAACGTTGGGAATAAAAACCGCGACCAATGGCGGAAGTCCGCCCTTGAGCGAAAACATCGTCGAAAACTGGATAAACACAATGTAGGTAAAGCTTAGACCGATCCCGATCCCCAGGCTGAGACCAATCCCTCCCCTCACCTTCTTGGACGACAACGCTACGCCCATCAGGGTCAGTACGTAAGCCGCCAGCGGATTGACGAAACGTTTATATTTTTCGAGCAGCAGGTCGACCATCATCCCCGTTCCACGGGTCTTCTCCTTTTCAATCCGGTCGTTCAGTTCCGTCATGTTCATCGCGGTGAAGATGTTGTCGTAAACCTCAAAATCCCGGGGGTGCATGTCCAGTATGGTATCCTTGGTCCGTCCCTTGATCATTTCTTCATGCAGGTTGTCTATTAAGCGCACCGTGTAGTTCTCGATGCGCCATCGGCTCTGCACGGAATCCCACATGATACGGTCAGCCATCAGTTTCTCCGTCAGCTCCTCCCCCTTGAATTTCTCGAGCACAAAATTGTAACCGATTTTGCGGTTGTTATCGAAATTATCAATGTAGACGTAACTGTTGCTATCGATCTGCATGTGTGTCGAGCTTTTGGTATTATTCTCCACCGGCTTAACATAAATCCGCTCAAAGCCTACTTTCAGTTTATTGGTCCGGGGAATAATATATACATTGAACGCATAATTAAGCAGACAGATCACGGTCGCTGCCATCATATACGGACGGACAAACCGGTTGAAGCTCATGCCGCCGCTCAGGATTGGTACAATCTCCGTCTGATCGGCCATCTTGGCCGTAAAAAAAATCACTGCGATGAAGTTAATCAGCGGTGACAGCATGTTGATGTAGAAGGGGATAAACCCGGCGTAGTATTCAAAAATAATCTTGGAGAGCGGCGCCTTGTTTTTCATGAAATCATCCAGCCGCTCGGAAATATCAAAAATAACCGCCACCACCACAAAGATGGCAATGGTGAACACGAACGTGCTCAGGTATTTTTTGATGATGTATTTGTCGATGAGTTTCATCCGGGTCTTTTGTTTAGCGACTACCGTACTGTGGCCGTTATATTTTTTCGCCCAGTTGCCGGACCATCCGGTTCTTCCATTCGCAAAAATCGCCAGCGGCAATCCGTTCCCGTGCTTCGTTAACCAGCCAAAGGTAGAAATGCAGGTTATGCAACGACGCGATCTGCGCACCGAGAATTTCCTGCGAGCGGATCAGGTGCCGTAAATAAGCCTTGCTGTACGCCCGGTCGGCCCATAGGTCGCTTTCCGCATCAATGGGCGAAAAATCCGATTCCCATTTTTTATTCTTGATGTTAATGACGCCCTGCCGCGTAAAGAGCATGCCATTACGGGCATTGCGCGTAGGCATTACGCAATCGAACATGTCGATTCCAAGGGCAATATTCTCCAGCAGATTCACCGGGGTACCCACACCCATTAAATAACGGGGTTTATCTTCGGGTAGTATGTCACAGACAATCTCGGTCATTGCATACATTTCCTCGGCCGGCTCCCCTACCGAAAGCCCCCCAATGGCATTCCCATCGCGACCGAAACTGGCAATGGTTTCGGCGGACTGCCGGCGCAGGTCTTTATATACCGACCCCTGCACGATCGGGAACAGGGTCTGTTCATAGCCGTACAGCGGCTCGGTACTGTCAAATCGGGCACAGCACCGGCTGAGCCAGCGGTGAGTCATCGCCATCGAGTGTTTGGCATACTTATATTCACAGGGGTAAGGTGTGCATTCATCAAAAGCCATCACGATATCCGCGCCAATCACCCGCTGGGTATCCATCACATTCTCGGGAGTAAACAGGTGTTTGGAACCGTCTATGTGTGAACGGAAGGTCACCCCCTCCTCCCTGATTTTGCGCACCTCGGTCAGCGAATACACTTGATATCCACCACTGTCTGTCAGCAGCGGCCTGTCCCAGCCATTGAAGCGGTGCAGTCCGCCCGCCGCCTGCAATACCTCCAGTCCGGGGCGCAGGTAAAGGTGGTAGGTATTGCCCAGGATAATCTGTGCATTAATGTCGTCTGCCAGCTCGCGCTGATGGACGGCCTTTACCGTGCCAGCCGTTCCCACCGGCATGAAAATGGGGGTCTGGATAGTCCCATGTGCGGTTTCAATACTTCCTGTACGTGCTTTGGATTGTTTGTCCTTTGCCTGGAGGGTAAATTTCATGCTGTTCAATGTTGCGCAAAAATAGCTAAATTGCTGCTGATATCCAACTTACGGACAGGCAGGCATATAAACGCGGACAGCTGCTTAAAATTCAAAATTAACCTATTATCTTTGGCAACCTATGGATGTATTCAACCAAATAGACGGCCTGCTCCCCTTATTACTACTTGGAATATTCGGACTTCTGCTGCTCATCCAACTGTATTTCCTGCTGTTCGTATACCGTAAACTGGCCGCATATAAAGTACCGTCGGAGACAACCAATGCCGCGGAACTTCCGTTGTCTGTCGTTATCTGCGCACGGAACGAAGAGGAAAACCTGCGGCAGAACCTGCCAAAAGTGCTCAGCCAGGATTATCCCGCATTTGAGGTGATTCTGGTGAACGATTTTTCAGAAGATGAAAGCAAGTGGCTGCTGAAGGACCTCGCCACCCAGTACCCGAACCTGAAAGTGGTGGAAATTGCCGAGCATGTCCGGCTGAAACACGGCAAGAAATTTGCCGTTACACTGGGTATTAAAGGTGCCCGGTATGAGCATATCGTATTCACCGATGCCGATTGCGTGCCCGAATCGGACCAATGGCTGCGGCATATGGCGCAAGCCTTTACCGGTGGTGAAGAAATTGTGCTGGGCTATTCACCTTATGCCAAAGGACGGGGAATACTGAATGCGCTCATCCGTTTCGAAACGTTCCACACAGCAATGAGTTACCTCGCTTATGCCCTTAAGGGGAAGGCTTACATGGGTGTCGGCCGCAACATGGCCTATACCAAAAGCCTTTTTTTCCGGGGGAAGGGTTTTGCGGCACACATGCACATTCCCTCGGGCGACGATGACCTGTTTGTCAATCAGAATGCGACACCCCATAACACGGTCATCTGCATTCATCCGGAAGCACACGTATGGAGTGCACCGAAAACAACCTTTGCAGCATATTATCGCCAGAAGACGAGGCATGCCGGCGCTTCAAAAGCATATAAACCGGCACATAGGCGCATGCTGGCCACGCAGTTGACCAGTGCCTTTTTATTTTATGTTACGGCAATTGCGTTGTTAATAGCGTTTCCGCAATATTGGCCCGTTGTGCTGGGTGGATACCTGCTGCGGCTGCTGCTGCAATTGCTTATTTATTTCCCGGTTATGCGGAAGTTACAGGTAAAGGGCCTGATTTGGACACTTCCTTTGCTTGACTTCTGCTATTACATGTATATTTGCATAAATGGTTTTTTTGCACTATTCAGAAAAGAAGTAAGGTGGAAGTAGATTTTGAATCCGCATTTGTACTCGATCCGGGCGTTGACATGATTTACCGGTATTTTCCCGATTTATCCGACAAACAGCGGAAACAGTTCCGGTTGCTCGGCGATTTATATCCCTACTGGAACCACCAGATCAACGTCGTGTCACGAAAAGATATTGGCCAGTTATACCTGCACCATGTGCTCCACGCACTGGGTATAGCGAAGTTTACCGGCTTTGTGCCCGGCACCCGCATACTGGATGTGGGGACGGGTGGCGGATTTCCGGGGATTCCGCTGGCCATCCTGTTTCCGGAGGTGCAGTTTCACCTGGTGGATTCCATCCGCAAAAAAATCAAGGTGGTTCGCGAGGTTGCCGCCGCCGTGGAGCTGGATAATGTGGAAGCCGACCATATCCGCGCCGAGCAACTCGATGACAAATACGATTTTGTTGTTTCCCGTGCTGTAACCCGGCTGGCCGAATTTTATCCCTGGGTACGCAATAAATTCCTGAAAAAAGACCGCAATGCGCTTCCGAACGGCACGCTCTATTTAAAGGGGGGTGATCTGCGTGAGGAAATTGCGGAAGCGCGGCTGCAGGCGGAAATCCATCCGCTTTCTGCTTATTTTACCGAAGATTTTTTCTCCACCAAGCACATTGTCTACATCCCGGCGTAAGTAACACTTACCGGCTTAGCAAAGGCAATAGACGGACCGTTACCAGCAGCTGCCCGAGGTGACGCTGTGTGTGTTCTGCCGCATGGAAGAGTAATCCCAGCTGGGTAGTGGGTATCCGCTTTCTGCCCAGGTACCGGATATCGGTTAATGTGGTCTCATCCGTCTGTTTCAACTGCTGTATTGCGGTATCGACCCGACTGCCAAAAGCCGCAACCAGTGCAGCAGCGTTTAACAGTGGGTCCTGCGCGCCCTCCATCCGGAGACCGTTCAGTTGCTCCGCCGAAAGCGTTTTATCCGCCGCATAAGTAAACAGTCGTTCGGTTACGCCTGCCATGTGCTGCAGATGGAAACCCACGGAGGCCATTCCTCCCGGCTTTTCCCATAATAACCGGTCGTCAAATCCCTGCAAGTAACGCGTTACCTCTTCTTTTGCCTGCAATAATGCATGGGCTACCGGCTGCAGGAGCGATGGTACGCCTGCTATCGGGCCACGCATCCAGACTTCGGGCTGTGGGTCATTGTTCATATGGTGTGGTGCTGATGTTACCAAAGATACGTTTTTTGGCGTCATAACACTGACAGGACAGCGAAGACACCCACTGACAGGCTGATTGTAGTCGTTTTATAGACACCAAAAAAAGACGTGTAGTCACTCCGTATACGGCCGGTATTTGGTCGTTGGCCGGTGCTGCGCGTACCTTTGGAAAGCGGTATAGCCGTCGCCATGACACCAGCTATCCCCTACTTAGTACCACGTAACTCACATGACCATGAGCAAGCCAACATCCGTATTACCCTACCTGGAAATTATTGAATGGGTCGAACACCGGCCTGATCTGATGATGTGGAAAATTCCCGACGGGGACAAGGAAATAAAAAACGGCGCTAAGCTTATCGTCCGGGAAAGCCAGGTGGCTATGCTGCTGAACGAGGGAAAAATAGCGGATGTTTTCCAGGCCGGGACGCACACGTTGAACACACAGAATATTCCAGTGCTGTCTCGGCTAAAAGGATGGAAATACGGCTTTGAAAGTCCTTTTAAGGCCGATGTTTATTTCTTTTCGGTTAAGCAGTTTGTCAACCTTCGTTGGGGAACACCGTCACCGGTTATGATGCGCGACCCACAGTTTGGACAGGTACGCGTACGGGCATTTGGGACCTACAATGTCCGTATCCGCGATTTTTCCAGGTTTTTCACCGAATATGCAGGCACATTTCCCGAGCTTACCAGTGCTGAATTTGAGCAGCAGCTACGCAATTTTATTGCACCCAGATTCGGTGAGGCACTGGCGCTTTCAAACATTTCCGTACTGGACGTCGCCGGCAATTTATCTGCGCTGAACAGCCGCATTCAACCGCTGATACAACCTTATTTTGATGACCTCGGTGTGGAAATCACGCAATTTACCGTCTCCGGCACGAGCCTGCCCGATGAGGTGAGCCGCTATTACGACAAGGTAACAGGCATGAATATGGTCAGTGATCCGGATCGTTTTCAAAAATTCAACACGGCGATTGCCACCAGCAGCGAACACCATCCCGTACAGGGTGGCGCACAGCAAGGGGTGGCTATGGGCATGCTGTTCAATCAAATGAACCAGGCATCGCAGCAACCGGCAGCGGCAGCAGCGCCGGCTACCGGTCCGGTCCCGCAGGACATCGAGACCATTGCTTCACGGCTGAAGGCATTGAAGGCGCTTTTTGAACAGCACCTCATTGACGAGGCCGAATACAAAGAAAAAAAGGCAGCACTGATTGAGGCACTTTAACCCCCACACATGGAAAACAAAAAGACACCGTCGTTGATTGCGCGTCTCAGGCGTCAGGCTAGGGAACAGGCACGGACACCCCTGACGGCGGAGCACGCCCATACTCAAACGGTAACTTGCCTCAATTGCGGCGCCGGAAGGGCAAAACCAGACGGTTTAACGCACTGTGCCTATTGCGGTCATGCATTTACGGAACACCGCATGACCGATGGCATCCATATTAAACATCATAACAACTCCAACAACAATAATGATGGCTCTTTTCAGTAACAAAAACAGTAATCGCTCAACCGATACTCCCCCTTCCGGTGTGGTAAACCGGCTCCGGGTATTCCTGGATAAGTTAACTGCGAAGGCGGACGAATTATACCGCGAAACGCAGGAAAATGCCCAGGCGGTAGCCGATGAGGATACCGACCCCTATAAGCGCGGCTTTCATCAATTCAAGGCCGGCGTTATCGGACAGTTCCAGTCCCTGCTGCGAAAAGCGGACCATATCTATCAAACCGAGGTACTGCCTAAAGCAGGGCTCTTCGAACAGACAGAAGCTTCCCTGTTATTCTCCCGGTGGCATAGCAACGTACTGCAACAACTGACGACGGCATTTGATGGCATCCAGCTCCGCGATCTGGAAAAAGAGTACCGCGAAATCATGGACGATTACAACCGGGTGAAAGAGCGCTTCCATTGTCAGCAATGTGGCGGAAAACTGGAAATCAATGCATTATACTACATTTCCACGTATGTGGAATGTGCACACTGTAAAACACAGAACACATTTCACCCGGGCACAAAAACACGCTTACTGGAGCTCATTTGCCGTGATCTTGCGGAACTCCGCCACCACGGTCTCCGGGAAGCATACCGGGCCGAGCGCGAAGCAAAGGGGGCGAAAGCTGCGCTGGACAGCTACACCCGCTACCTGCGGGCGGTATTTGATGAAATGGGTCGAATCCAGCCCGGCATGGAAGCGGAGCATGAAAAATTCTACCAGCGGCTCATAACGGATTACCAACGGTTTGAATACCTACAGGACATTTAATATTAACTTTTAAAACTTATTGCCATGTTTAAGAAAATGTTTAAAAATCTGACGGACAACCTGATAAATCAAAAGAACGAAGCGGGCGAGCAGGCTGGTTCTTTTGTCGACCAGATCAAAAATGCAATGGCCGGGCAGGTTGTCCAGCATCATTTTGATGCCGGTGCAGCGTCCGTGGGGATGACTACCATGAACACTGCCAAAGAAGATCCCAATGACCCGCTGCTGCAGCCGATACATGGCGTCAGCATTGCCGATTACGCGGCCGGAATGCTGAAAATAGGTGAAGGGGTTTCTGCCGATCAAATCGCGGCGGCATTGGGCGTGGAACGTCCCATGTGGGATGAAGCCCGGACATTATGGGAAAGCCGCATGAAAGAAGACGGTTCATTCAATGTGATCAACGTGTACACGAAATATTACGGCGAGGCGAAAACACATGAAAAACTGGGCAGCCTGGTGTCCGACCAGCCGGCCACGTCCGACATACCCGCTGAAGAGGCCAATGCTAACCTGCAGAAAGTGACAGACGACAAATACTTCTTCTTTGAATTGCAGGGCGCATTGCAGGCGGCTTACGACAACGGCATGGATGGCGCACAATGGCTTCTGGATACTTACGGTTTCAACGTCAGCCAGTTAAATTCCGCAGGTGTAAAATGGATGAGCAACATGGGCGTTATGATGCAGATGATTGACCACCAGGATAAGAAACAGAAGGAATACAGCGAAAAGTTCGCCAGGGACTTAGGCGGAAATATTGCCGACGACGTTGAGTTTTAATACCGTCCTCATCGGATAGACTATCGCACCAAGGGCCACTCGGATACCAAATTCAACTATGCGCCCCCGCAGCAATCAGGAACGCGGGGGCGCATCCACAAGTTCCTGCAATACCAGATCCAGATCGTCCTCTTTCGAAAGACTGAGCTTTTGTTTAATGCGGTATTTGCTCATACGTACGCTTTTGGGCTCCACATTTAACACGGATGAAATTTCCTTGGTGGAGAGTTTCAGGTGGATATAAGCACAGTATTTTAAATCCAGCTCGGTCAATTTAGCGGTAGATAACGCTTTCAGCTTCAGAAAAAACGTGGGGTGGATGTCCCTAAACTCCTTCGTGGATTTATCCAATATTTCTTCATTTCGTAGTTCATCCCGCAAAATCTTGTCCATCGTTCCGGGATTATCAGTAGCGTCCAACTGATCGAAGCGGTCTTTAAGCTCCCGCAGCAGCTGGTTTTTGCGATCAATCTGCAGTGCGTCTGCCAGTGCTTCACGGTGCAGCTGCTCTTTTTGCATCTGCAGCAGTTCTTGCTCAGCCTTCAGGCGCGCTTCCTCTTCCTGTTTAAGGCGGAGCTGCATCCGCGCATTACGTTCGGCCTCTGCCTTTTCGACCAGGAGGAAACGTTTCTCCTGTTCCTTCATATTGGCCATGGCTACCGCCTCTTCCTTTTCCTTTTGCAATCGCAGCCGATGCTCGGCATACAGCTTTGTTTTATTGCGGAATGAATAATACAACAGCACCAGCGATACCAATGCCAGCAGGGCAATTCCCAAAAAAAGTAAATTCTGGACTTTTCGGTTTTGCTCCCGTTCTTTCACCACTTCCATTTCTGCGAGAATTGCCTTATTCTCGTACTTCGCTTCCAGCTGCTGTGCCTGGATGACCTGGTTCTGATCAAAGATCCTGCTGTTATACGTTTCCTTGAGTTTGGCGTAGCGCAGCGCCTCGTCGTACCGTCCCATCCGTTCATAGAGCTTGCTCAGCCCGTTGGTCAGTTGCAGGAGGGAGTAAAGGGGCGGGTTCTCTGCATTACTGACTTGCTCGTAGGCATCCAGCAGGTAACGTTCTGCCCCGCTGAAATTACCGGCCTGGAGGGCCAGTTCAGCCATCAGTCCGTTCACATTGCCACGGATCTGAAAATTAAAATCCAGCTGTTCAACTGCTTTGCCTGCTAAAGAAGCGTATTTAATCACGCTGTCCTGTATTGCTTTTTCCTTAATGGAATGGTATTGATAATAGTAGTTTGCAATATTCAGGTTCGCGATCGCATAGGTTTGGTTACTTACCTGATCGGGATACGCGGAAAACAGATCAGCAGCCCGATGTAGGTAGATAAGCATGCTGTCTAAATATGCCCGGTTTTCCGTTTGCTGATAGCGCAATTCCATTCCCACAGACTGTGCCGTATATCCATTGCCGAGCAAGTCGCGGTCCCCTACGTTTAATGCCTCCATTACGGTAAGCTGGGCATACTTATTGGTCAGTTCCACATCATCCCAGCTGGAGTATACCCCATATAAAATATAATAAATACGTGGTTTAAATGCAGGTGTATCTGTTCCCAGCAGCGACAGCGCATGCTGCGCATGGTCTACAGCCAGATCCCTTATGCTCAAATAATTATAATAAGTAGCCAATGCTACATCGGCCATAATGAATGCCTGCTTATCCGCTGATGCACGGGCAACCAGCATTGCGGAATCCGCATACGCCTTGGCTTCCGAAAACGCATTATCATATAGATTCAGCCGACTGAGTTCGCCAAACACCTCGGCCTGCTGCGCGCTGCTGCCCTGTTGATCGGCGATAACTTTTGCTTCTTGGATGAGTTGCCGGTTCCGGGCATAGTTGCCCCGGAGTCGATAAGTTTTTGCCATCTTCAGCAGGGAATCGACCTGTACGGCGGAACGCTGCTGAGTGGTTTGACTTTTCACATCCGGAAACTGGCCGCTGCTTTCCCTGCCGGACGCGGTCCACGGCATCAGAAACAGCAGTATCATAAGCTGTCCGACGAGCCGGATTCCCTTTATGCGCAGTGATGATTCATTCATTAGCAGTTGTAAAAATATAAAAACCGCTGGATAATGTGCCTTTTGTACCGGTTTAAACGCCAAATGACGTATTGCCGTTCCGGAGATGCCTCCTCCGGCACTTCGCTATGGCAAATAAACGGCACGGTGTTTTGGCTAAATCCGTTCGTTTTGCTATATTTAGCACATCAACATGAACCTATTATACCCGATTGCATTGACAAAAATCAAAGGGGTTGGCCCGGTACTGGCCCGCAGCCTGCTTTCTTATTTTGGAAGCGCTGAGGCCGTATTTTCGGCTTCCGGTGCGCAACTGAAATCTATTCCGGGCATCGGGGCCCAGTTATCGGCATCCATCCACGGATCAGCCGTATTGGCCGCTGCGGAGGCCGAGCTCCGCTTCATTGAACAGCATGGGATACAAGTGCTCTTTTATGAATCGGCGGATTACCCCAAACGCCTTAAAGACTGTTTTGATGCGCCTTTGCTTCTTTATTATAAGGGAGCCACTAAGTTAAACAATCCCCGTATCATCAGCGTCGTGGGTGCGCGCAATGCGACGGAATATGGAAAATTCATCTGTACCGAACTGATCCGGGAGCTCGTTCCCTACGATGTGGTGGTAGTCAGTGGGCTGGCCTATGGGATAGACAGCTATGCGCACCGCAACGCCGTAGCACACGGGATTCCTACGGTAGGTGTTATGGGACATGGTCTCGACCGCGTTTATCCCGCGAGTAACCGGGAACTCGCCGCAAAGATGCTGGATAGCGGTGGATTGCTTACCGAATTTCCCTCGGGTACCCGGCCTGACAAACAGCATTTTCCGATGCGCAACCGCATTATCGCCGGACTGGCCGATGTAACCGTGGTCGTGGAGGCGGCAAGTCGCGGCGGGGCACTCATCACTGCGGAACTTGCAAATGGCTACCATCGCGACGTATGTGCCTTTCCGGGCAGTATCCGGCAGGAATTTTCCGCCGGATGCAACTACCTGATCAAAACCAATAGGGCACACCTGATCAGCAATGGAAAGGACCTGGTAAACCTGATGAACTGGACCCCAGCCGGACCGTTGCGGCAGACATTACAACAAGCAGTGCTCCCTTTCTCCCTTTCCGACACCGAACAGGCCTTGCATGATGTAATTAACCAGCTGGGGCAGGCCCGTATTGAGGAACTTGCTTCAAGGCTTATGTGGCCGCAAAGCAAATTGGCCATGGTGCTGCTCGAACTGGAAATGAAAGGGGTGATCTGTGCATTACCGGGCAATAGTTACCGGCTATTATCATCACACTGACAACCAATCAGTTGCTGCAAACAAACAATTTTATTAGGTCAGTAACCCTATTTTTACTACTTTTGCGGTGGGTAAGTCTTTTACGACCAGCTCCTCATAACTCCCCCAGGGTGGGAACACAGCAAGGGTAATGGGTTGTAGCGGTGCGATAAAAGTAGCTTACCCTTTTTTTGTTACGTGCCATACCGGTGATTGTCCGCCGATAACCCATCCTACCGTCCCCTATATCTGCATGTTGCGTAATAAAAACCGCATTTTCATTTTCAGATCATCACGGAGGGTCATTCATTTTTAGCTCACCTTTTGCCGTTTCCTAATATTTTTTCGTTTATTTGCACTCCGATAAAACGATTTGCATGAGCTGGTTTAGACGTGATAAGGCCGGGATAAGCACGGCTACCGAAAATAAAAAGGAAGCGCCTGATGGCCTATGGAACAAGTGTCCATCGTGTAAAAAGCCGTTACTGAATATCGAGCAGATAGAAAACAAGTATGTTTGCCATTATTGTGGCTACCATCTGCGCATTGGTTCAGCGGCGTACTTTTCCATTCTTTTTGATGACAACCAGTTCACAGAGCTATTTGCCGGACTCCGTTCCGGAGACCCGCTTCACTTCGTGGATACCAAAAAATATACAGACCGTTTGGAGGAAAGCTATGCGAAGACAGGGCTGAACGATGCCATTCGTTGCGCTCACGGGAAAGTAGCCGGACAGGATTTGGTATTGGCCTGCATGGATTTTACGTTTATCGGAGGCTCCATGGGTTCGGTAGTAGGCGAGAAAATTGCCCGCTCCATCGATTATTGTCTGGAACATCGCATGCCGTTTATGCTGATCTCCAAATCGGGCGGCGCACGGATGATGGAAGCTGCCTTTTCGCTGATGCAAATGGCAAAGACTTCTGCGAAGCTGGCGCTCCTCAGTGAAGCCAAGCTACCTTACATCTGCCTGCTGACTGACCCCACTACCGGCGGTGTCACCGCTTCATATGCGATGCTGGGTGATATTAATATCGCTGAGCCGGGTGCGCTCATCGGGTTCGCAGGGCCCCGCGTAATTAAGGAAACCATCAAAAAGGACCTTCCCAAAGGTTTCCAGACATCCGAATTCCTGCTGGAGCACGGGTTTCTCGATTTCATTGTGGACCGCCGGCAGTTAAAGGAAAAAATCGCATTATTCCTCCAGCTGGTTAAGCCCTGAAAATAGCCTGTTAGGTTTTAACATTTTTTCACACTTCTGCTACCGCTAAATAGTTATCTTTGGCCGGGCTCCGTCTATCCAACGAAACTAAATAAAAAGCGGATGGCAAAAACGAAGTATCATTACAACTCCCATACCTTAAAGTATGAGAAAGTAAAGACCAGTACCAAAACACGGCTCCTGCGTGTGGTCGGATTTCTCACCAGCTCATTTGCATGTGCGCTTTTTCTGCTGTATGTAGGATTTACCTTTATTGATTCACCAAAAGAAAAGCAGCTGGAACGCGAAATCAGCCAGATGACCCTGCAATACGACATTATGCAAAAACGTCTGGAGCAAATGGATGGGGCGCTGGTTAATATGCAACAGCGCGACGATCATATTTACCGCGTGATTTTTGAAGCCGACCCGATCGATCCCGATGTGCGTAAAGCAGGATTTGGGGGTGTAAACCGTTATCAGCTGCTGGAGCATTTCGACAATTCCGACCTGATGGTCGAGACGGCCAAGAAACTGGATTACATTTCCAAGGCCCTTTACGTTCAGTCAAAATCATATGATGATCTTACGAAGATGGCCGAGTCGAAAACGGAAATGATGGCCAGCATACCGGCAATACAACCAATAGACAGCCGGAAAACGCGCGGAGGGCTCTCGGGTTTCGGCCGCCGGATACACCCCATCTACAAAATCCGGAAAATGCATGCCGGTATCGATTTTACCGCACCTGTGGGCACACCGATCTACGCTACGGGCAACGGCCGCGTGGCAGCAGCGGGTGTGGACAGCGGGTATGGCCGGCGGGTACTTATCGATCATGGGTATAGTTATACGACCCTATATGGTCACATGAGCCGTTTAGCCGTAAAGGCGGGTCAGGAGGTGCGGCGGGGCGACTTAATCGGATATGTGGGTAATACCGGGGCATCAACCGGACCGCACCTGCACTACGAAGTACACAAAAACGGGCGGGCGGTCAATCCGATCAATTTCATTTACAACGACCTTACACCGGCTGAATACGCCGCCATACTGGAAGCGGCCTCCCAGGAGAACCAATCGTTTGATTAGGCAAACGGGAATCGGGAAAATAAAAGAAATTTAGCTAAGTTTGTTTAATCAAATCAGGTGAAAGATGCCTTACAAGGAACGTGAAATTAACAAGCTGTACTACACCATGGGTGAGGTAACTGCCCTCTTTGGCGTAAACGCGTCACAGATACGGTTCTACGAACGCGAATTTGACATTATTCAGCCTAAGAAAAACAAGAAAGGGAACCGCCTGTTCACACCGGACGATATTGCTAACCTGAAAATCATTTTCAATCTGGTCAAAGACAAGGGATATACCCTTCAGGGCGCCCGCGATTACCTGCGGAACAATAAAGGTGAAGCCCGCGAGCATCAGCGTGTTATTGATTCGCTGGAGCGGTTAAAGGTTTTCCTGCTGGAAGTACGCGATAGTCTTTAGCCTGCCGCCGTTACCGGTATGGGTACCGCAACATCCACTGCCTGAAAAAATTCCTCCACCTTATCCACCATCTCCGTGCTGCCAATGAAAATGGGTGTACGCTGATGCAGGTGCTCCGGATGGATCTCAAGGATCCGGCCGCTACCGTCCGTTGCCTTCCCTCCTGCCTGCTCCACAATAAATGCCATTGGATTACATTCATACATCAGCCGCAGTTTACCGTCGGGATGTGAAGATGTGGTTGGATAGAGGAAAATGCCACCCTTGATCAATGTACGGTGTATATCGGCCGCCATGGAACCTATATACCGGGATGTAAACGGTCTGGAAGTAGCCTTATCTTCTACCTGGCAATATTTTATATAATCTTTTACGCCCTGTGGGAATTTGACGTAATTACCTTCGTTAATGGAATAGATAGTTCCGTTTTTAGGAATCCGCATATTCGGGTGCGAAAGACAGAACTCACCGATAGAGGGGTCCAGCGTAAAGCCGTTCACACCCTTTCCAGTGGTATACACCAACATAGTGGATGAGCCATATATGACATATCCGGCGGCAACCTGTTTGGTACCTTCCTGTAAAATCTCTTCGAGCTGCACCGGGCCGTCGGCGGCCGTACGGCGATAGATGGAGAATATCGTACCCACCGATACGTTTACATCCGTATTTGACGAACCGTCCAGTGGATCAATGCAAACGATGTATTTCGCATTCCTGGATATTTCCGATTTGATCGAAACGCATTCGTCGTGTTCTTCGGAAGCCACCACGCAGCATTCCCCGCCACTGCTCAGCGCCGATATGAATTGCTCATCCGCATACACGTCCAGCTTTTTCTGTCCCTCTCCCTGCACATTTGTAGTACCGGTATCGCCCAGAATGTTGACCAGCCCGGCTTTATTCACCTCACGGTTCACAATCTTCGCGGCGATGCCGACGTCGCGCAGTAACCGCGATAACTCACCCTTTGCATATGGAAAGTCGGCCTGTTTTTCAATAATGAACTGTCCCAATGTCGTGACCTTCGTCATAAAAAGCTGTTTAGTTAGTGTATTTGGATTCGCTAAAAACAAAGCAAAATTACGACCAAAAAATCAAAAAACAGGGCACTTAGTGTAAAATACTTTTTTATCTGCCAGCCAGTTCCACCACCTCCAGCTGTTCAATACGCTTTCCATTAATGCTAAATCGTAAAAGCGTCCTTACCTGGTGCCAACCCTGTTTACCTGCGGCACCGGGATTAAGGTGCAGCAGCTGTAATTTCTGGTCATACATTACCTTCAGGATATGAGAGTGGCCACATATAAAGAGCGCTGGCGGGTGCTGATTGATCTCCTTTTTGACCTGGGGACTGTACCGGCCGGGGTATCCCCCGATATGGGTCATCCATACCTCCACTTCCTCACAGCGAAAGCGCAGGTGTTCGGGATACTGCCGGCGGATATCCGGGCCATCGATGTTTCCATATACCCCCCGGAGCGGTTTCATCGCCGCGAGTGTATCTGCCACGGCCAGGCTTCCAAAATCGCCGGCATGCCATATTTCATCACATGCTTCGAAATGTTCCAATAGGGTATCATCAAGGTAATTATGGGTATCCGATAACAGGCCGATCCGAGTCATTTTAATCGTTTGGTTGTGGTAATTCAGGTAAAACGCTAAAATATAATAAAAAAATCGCGAAGCAGCTGCCGGTACGCTTCGCTGTGCCGGCCACGATGCTCGTAGATCACAAAATCGCTCCGGATACCCGTTTCCCCTTCCCTACCCAACGCCAGTATTTTACGTACCGGGCTGTCGTCATCGGTAAACGAATAAACAGCTATCTCCCATTGGATCAGGAGACCGTATTCCGTTGCGGCCCGCTGCGCCACTTGACCGGCCACGGCCGGCGGCAGCACCAGCTGCAGGCTGCCAGTGGGGGTTAACCATGCGGAGGCCCTGGCCAGCATTCCATCAAAAAAAACAATGTCCGTGTGTCTGGCCGTGCGTTTACGTTCATCGGGATTGGCCAGCGACTGTAAAAAATAAGGTGGATTGGAAACGATCAGATCGTACGGTGTGGTAGGCTCAAACGCTTCGAGAGCAACGCCGAAACAGGAAATACGGTTTGCAAAGACTGAAGCATTAAAGTTTTTGCATGCAGTTTGTGCAGTCCCGGGGTCAATCTCGATGGCCGTAATCCGGGTATCCGGAAAGCGCTGGGCGAGCATGAGGGCAATTACCCCGGTTCCGGTACCGATATCCAGCATATTAGCGGGGTTATCGGCGGAGGCCATAGCCCCCAGTAATACCCCATCGGTATTGATTTTCATCGCGCAACCCGTCTGGTCTATTTCAAACCGTTTGAAACGAAATATCTCCGACATAACCTGTCGTAAAATTAGCGTTCTCCCGGGAAAAAACCTATGGAAATCTACGCCTCAAACTTATAGCCCACACCCTTCACGGTGGTCACATACGATTCGCCGATTTTTTCACGCAATTTCCGGATGTGTACATCGATGGTACGGTTAGTAACCACCACTGAGTCTTCCCAGATATTTTTCAGGATCACTTCACGGGTATACACTTTCCCCGGTTTAGATGCAAGCAAATACAGCAGTTCAAACTCCTTTTTTGCCAGCACGATCTTGTTGCCGTTCTTAAATACCAGAAATGCCTCACGATCGATCACCAGGTCAGCGATCTCCAGTTTTTCAGCCGGGAGTTCCTCAGGCTGGGCATTCCGGCGCAGGATGGCGTTAATCCGGCTCAGCAATGCCCGGGGTTTAATGGGCTTGGCAATGTAATCGTCGGCACCGACATTGAAGCCGGCGATTTCCGAATACTCTTCACTCCGAGCCGTAAGAAACACCATAAACGTGCTTTTGAACTCCGGCATGGCGCGCATGATGCGGCAGGCTTCAATACCATCCATCTTGGGCATCATGACATCCAGGATGATCAGGTCGGGCATGGTCTTTTTAGCTGTAGATACCGCCTCCTGTCCATTGGATGCCGTATATACTTGGTAGCCTTCACGCTTCAGATTATAGGCGATCAGCTCCACGATATCCGGTTCGTCATCAACCACCAGGATCTTTTGTTTTGCAGTGCTCATGGTCCTTAATTTTTGGCTAAAGTATGTACTTAATGGTAAGTAACCGTTAATGTAACATTAATAAATCGTTAAACAACACGATTTATTAATGTAAAGGATGCACTAATCCAACGTTTTTTTCAAAAAGGCGGCCAGTTCCGGTCCACGTAGGTTTTTTGCCACAATGACACCATTCGGGTCGATCAGATAGGAGGTAGGAATGGCCTGCAGGCGGTATAATTCCACCACGTCGCTTCCCCAGGCCCGCAGGTCGGACACCTGTGTCCATTCCAGGCCGTCCTGTGTAATGGCCCGCATCCAGGCTCCCGGATTGTCATCAAGCGATACGCCCAGCACAGTGAACCCCTTGTCTTTATACGCATGGTATTGCGCCACGATATTGGGATTTTCCTCCCGGCAGGGAACACACCACGATGCCCAGAAATCAATTAACGTATATTTACCCTGAAAATCGGAAAGCTTTACTGGCTGATTATTGGGTGTCAGCGATTCAAATGCAGGTGCCGGTTGGCCCACTGCAAGTCGCTTTAGTTTGGCCGTTTCGTCTAGAAACCGCCTTACGGTCGCGTTATCGTCCCAGCGTCCGGCAATACGGTCGGCATAAGCCACCAGTTCCGTTTCTGCAATATCCGCATCAAGGGTACTCATGGCGTAGAATCCCGCCAGATCATCATTTTGCTGCGCAAACTGTACTGCATCACCTGTATATTTCTGCATCCCCTCCCGATACCGCAGCAGGAATTCCTGTCGCAGGTTTTCTACCGCTGTGTCCGGCAAATTAGTCGCCTGTTCGGCAAATTCCGCTTCGAGGTCCGCTGCAAATTTTTCCTTTTCCGCACGGGAGGCGGCAAACCCCTTGATTTTAGTTGACAGCTCCGATCCGGATACGGTATAGACATCGCTGGCATTTGCGAGGTCAGCCTCAAAGGCCACGTCATCGCCAGGCTGCAGGATCAGGTGATAGCGGTGCTTACCGGCCTCCAGCGTCAGCAACCGGGGTTGGGATGTTGCCCGCTGAAACCGGAATTGCCCATTCTCTGTCAAAAAAGCCGAATCCAGCTTTCGGTCGCCCTCGTAGAGCACAACCGTCTGGACCGTTTCCGTATTATCGATCCGGCCATTGATCACGAAGCCGCCGTCATTGGAGCATCCCGCCAGAACCAGTATTGCCAGAACCGCAATAATTGTATATTTTCCCATGATATATTATTAATTAACGTCGACCTGTGTTACAAATGCACGCGCCCGGGCCAGCGCATTGGCCAGTCCGCCGCTGTTTTTGCCTCCTGCAGTGGCGTAAAAAGGCTGTCCGCCACCCCCACCCTGGATTTCACGTGCCAGTTCCCGCACAATGTTTCCGGCATGGAGGCCACGACTCTCCACCAAGTCTTCCGACACCACCACGGTAAGCAGGGGTTTATCCTGAATGACAGTTCCCAGCACCAGGAACAGGTTATTGAGTTTTCCTTTCAGTGCATAGGCCAGGGTTTTTACTGTTTCGGCGTTCGGAAGTTCCACTTGCTGGGCAATAAAATGAACCCCGTCGATATTTTCAGCTTTGCCGGCCAATTCGGCCGTGAGCTGCAGTGCCCGGTCCGTAGCGGCACGCTCCGCCTCTTTCCGCAGTGCCACATTCTCCTCCCGCAGTTTACTGAGTGCCTGGACAACATCCTTAGGATTGTTCAGCGATTCCCGCAGCTGGCCGATCGTGTCCAGCTGTTCATAAATAAATCGTTCGGCACCACGGCCGGTAATGGCCTCGATACGGCGTACGCCCGCAGCCACCGCACTTTCCGCAGTCACTTTGAAAAAGCCGATCTGCCCCGTAGCCTGCACGTGTGTGCCACCGCAAAGTTCTTTAGAAAAATGGTCGTCAAACGTAATTACTCGCACATACTCACCGTATTTTTCACCAAACAAGGCCGTAACACCGCTGTCAATCGCCTGCTGGAACGGCACATTCCGCTTTTCCTGCAGTGAAATATTCCGGCGGATGCTGGCGTTGACGATCTGTTCGATCCGCAACAATTCATCGGCCGTTACCTTTGCAAAATGTGCAAAATCAAACCGCAGGTACTCGGCGTTGACCAACGACCCCTTCTGGCTCACATGATCGCCCAGCACATCGCGCAGCGCAGCATGCAGCAGGTGTGTTGCCGAGTGATTGCGTTCGGTATCCAGGCGTCTGGCAGCGTCCACCTTGGCTGTGAATATCCCACCCGGCTGGGCCGGTAATTCATCGGTATAATGAACGGTCAGTCCGTTTTCCTTTTTTGTATCCGTAATGGTTATCGTTTCCCCACTATCGTCGGCGACCAATATGCCCGTATCCCCAACCTGTCCGCCGCCCTCAGCATAAAATGGTGTGGTGGCCAATACCACTTGGTATTGCGTTTTCCCCTTGGCAGTTACCTGCCGGTATTTGAGGATTTCTGTCCGGCATTCCAGTTCGTCGTATCCGACAAAATCCACGGTATCGCCTTCATGTATCGTTAACCAGTCGCCCGTATCAATGGCCGTAGCCGCCCGTGAACGGTTTTTCTGTGCATCAAGCGCTTGCTGAAAGCCAATCATGTCCACCTTTATGCCCTTTTCGCGCGCCAATAGGTCGGTCAGGTCAATAGGGAAGCCAAATGTATCGTATAGTTCAAACGCGAAATCACCGGCAACGGATGTATTTCCGGCTGCATATGCCTCAAATCGCTGCATGCCCGTTACCAGCGTACGCAGGAATGCCTGTTCCTCTTCCAGCACCACCTTTTGCACGAAATTCTGCTGGGCAGCCAGTTCGTCGAAAACACCTTCAAACTGCTGGGCCAGCAAAGGCACCAATTCATGCAAAAAAGGTTCCTTAAAGCCCAGAAACGTATAGGCGTACCGCACTGCACGCCGCAAAATACGGCGGATCACATAACCGGCCTTGTTATTTGCCGGCAACTGGCCGTCGGCGATAGCGAAGCTGATGGCACGGATGTGATCGGCCAGGACCCGCATAGCAATATCGGTCTGTTCGTTACTCCCATATGTTATTCCCGCCCGTTCGGCAATATAGCCGATCAGCGGCTGGAATACGTCGGTATCGTAGTTGGAACGCTTGCCCTGGATGACCCGTACCAAACGTTCAAAGCCCATACCAGTATCCACATGTTTGGCCGGCAGCGGTTTCAATGTTCCGTCTTTCTGGCGGTTAAACTGCATGAATACCAGGTTCCAGATCTCGATGACCTGGGGATGGTCTGCATTTACCAGTGTTTTACCGTCTACAGCCTGCCTTTCGGTGTCGGGGCGGCAGTCTACGTGGATCTCCGAACACGGCCCGCACGGTCCGGTATCGCCCATTTCCCAAAAATTATCCTTTTTATTGCCCAGCAGGATACGATCTTCGGCCATAACTTCTTTCCAGAAATCCTGGGCCTCCGTGTCTTTGGGTAGTCCATCCTGGGCATCACCTTCAAAAATGGTGACATATAGGCGGTCTTTCGGGATGCCATATACGGATGTAATCAGCTCCCAGCTCCATGCAATCGCCTCTTTCTTGAAATAGTCGCCGAAACTCCAGTTGCCCAGCATTTCAAACAAGGTGTGGTGATAGGTATCGATCCCGACCTCATCCAGGTCGTTATGCTTGCCCGACACACGCAGGCAGCGCTGGGTATCGGCCACCCGGTGATACCGGGGCTGCGCCTCGCCCAAAAAGAAATCCTTGAACTGATTCATCCCCGCATTGGTGAACATCAGGGTAGGGTCATTTTTGATTACTACAGGCGCGGAAGGCACAATCTGATGGCCCTTATCCTGGAAAAAAGCCAAAAAGGCTTCGCGGATTTCTTTACTGGTCATTGAAACACTAATGCTATTGAATTTTTTTTGACAAAATTAACGAAAATAGCCTGTTTGTGCAACAAACACTGCGGTTAATTATCTGCCTTAAAGCAGATAACTTTAAATATCTGCTTATAAACAGATAAAAATAAATATCTGCTTTAAGGCAGATAAATTTGCTTTATTTCCAGACATGACTTATTTTTGGGTAACTATTCGGTTACTATGATTGGAGTTATTGTAGGAGACATGATCAATTCCCAGCAGGCCGACCCAGGTGTATGGCTACCTGTATTGAAGGAAACGCTCCGCCGGATCGGTCCTTCGCCGCAGACCTGGGAAATTATCCGGGGCGACAGTTTCCAGCTGGAAATAACTCCAGCCGAAAATGTACTCAGCGAGGCACTGTGCATTAAAGCCACAATGAAAAGCCTTGCCGGTCTCGACGTACGGATGGCGATCGGTATCGGTGCCAAAGCGTACAGTGCGCCAACCATCAGCGAAGCCGGAGGGGAGGCATTCACAAATTCAGGACGGTTGTTTGACCACTTGAAAAAAACCACGCTGGCCATTAAATCACCCTGGAAAGAGGTAGACCGCGTGATGAACCTCTGCCTGGAACTGGCCCTGTTGACCATGGACCGGTGGACTGTCAACTCGGCTGAAATCATGGCTCTCTCCATCCGGCATCCCCAGAAAACGCAACAGGAGCTGGCCCGGCTCATCGGGATCAGCCAGGGGCGGGTAAGCGAGCGGCAGCAGCGTGCGGGACATGAAGAAATTATGAATCTGGACAGGTATTTCAGGGAGCTAATCCAACAAAAGGCAAAAAAATGATCCTTTTTCTCAAGCTATTGCTGGCCCACATTATCGGCGACTTCTGTTTTCAGCCCGACCAATGGGTGGCCGACAAACGGCGGCACAAATACCGGTCAACAAAACTATATGCCCACCTGCTTATCCACGCCATTGCATTGGCTATTGTACTTGGTTTCGACCGGCGTTATTTATGGGGGTTCCTCATCATCATTGCCTCCCATTACCTATTTGACCTCGCCAAGCTATACATGGAAAAAGACCGGCATGCCATCTGGTATTTTTCCATTGATCAATTCCTGCATGTAACGCTGTTGGCCGTAGTTGCATACGCATACGAGCCGTTTTTACTTTCTTTTTCCGGCTTGATTACCGGTCCCGTTCTGCTGTTCGTTACCGCCCTGGCCCTGGCTGTCTTCGTCCCTGCCGTCGTGATCCGGATGCTTATTGCCCAATGGAGTCCCGAAACACGTGAAATGCCGGAAGCATCATTAGTCAAAGCGGGCCGGTTCATCGGCATACTGGAACGGCTCTTTGTTTTTGTCTTCATTATTACCCACCATTGGGAGGCCGTTGGCTTTCTGCTGGCAGCCAAATCCATTTTCCGGTTTGGCGATCTCCGGCAGGGTAAAGACCGGAAACTCACGGAATATGTACTCATCGGCACATTGCTCAGTTTTGGAAGTGCAATCCTAATCGCATTGGCTTACTTATACTTACTGCCCTTAGCTATAAATTAAACTGATTATTAAAATTAATTGGCTCGCTAATTGCGCAGCCCCGCGTAAAAACAACAAATGAAATATTAAACTTCTATCCTATCAACATGCGTATTAACCTGAAAACAGCCGGATTGCTTGCCGTCGCGAGCACACTGGCCACCACGCACCTGAGTGCGCAAACCGTAAACGAAGTCAGCCCCTTTGCACCCGAGTCGGAATACCGCACATGGTCCATCGGTGTAAATCTGGGACTGGTTAATCAGTCAAACCTGATCGGCTTCCGCCGAAATTTCAACAAGCTGGAGCACAACCTGGGCTACGCAATATACGTGAAGCGCCAAGTGCTGCCGGGACTGGGTATCCAGGCCGAATATTTCGGAGGCAAAGTAGCAGGCAGCAACAGTAACAACAGCAACACGTTCGAAACTTCCATTCCCTGGTCGGCGGCACTTTCTGCCCATGTTACCCTGGCCAACATCAACTGGCGGCATCATCAGGGCATTATCAAACCCTACCTGAATGCCGGTATCGGTGCCATGGCGTTCGAGCCAACCGCCACCATCGGCGGCACTAACACCACACAGGAAACCCGTACAGAGGCGTTTATTCCGGTCGGCGCAGGCTTGAAATTTGCCGTGTCCCCTGACATTAACATCGACCTCGGATACCGGCTCAACGCCGTGAATTCACCGGTTGTCGACGGCCTTAGCAGACGTGGACAGAAAGACCTGTTTTCCTACACCCATATCGGCGTAGAGTTTGCCATCGGCGACAAAACCAAGCCGTCATTGGCCAACAGCAACCCGGTGGCCGGCATGCGTCGGGAATACCAGGCCCAGTATGATGAGCTGGCCGCGGTAAAATCTGCCCTGGAAGCCCAGCAGGCGGAGAACAAGAAACTCAGTGCGGAGTTTGCGCAACTGTCCAGCGACCTTGCCGATGATGATGGCGACGGCGTAGCCAATAAATTTGACAAATGTCCGGATACACCGGAAAAAACCAAGGTTGACGGCGCCGGCTGTCCACTGCCGGAAGCGAAAGCCCCCGTGGTACAACAGGTGGTTGTAACGGAAGCGGATCGCCGTGTGGTCGACGAAGCCATCCAGAACCTGGAATTCGATACCGGCAAGTCTACCATACGCGCCACTTCACACGCCAGCCTTAATAAAGTTGCTGCACTGCTGATCGAAAAGAACTTTAGTCTCAAACTGGCCGGACACACCGACAACACCGGATCATTGCAAACGAATCTGCGGCTGTCTAAGAGTCGTGCCGAAGCAGTGAAAGCCTACCTCGTAAGCAAGGGGGCCAACCCGTCGCGCATTGAGGCGACCGGATACGGACCGAACCAACCCATTGCCACGAATGCAACCGCCGAAGGACGGCAACAGAACCGCCGGGTGGAATTTACACTGTATTAATTGGTTATAACCTTTAACCGAAAGCGCCGGT